>CP053446.1:2155000-3355000 GCA_013285405.1 Ignavibacteriota bacterium
TTATCGGGATGACAGCGTGCCTTTTGGATAATGAGCCAACGAGTTACTCGTATGTTGCAAGGTTAATTCCCTAAGGGAAGCAGCCACAGCGAAAGCGAGTCCTAATCGGGCGATTGAAGTAACATGCGGTAGACGCGAAACCGGGTGATCTACCCTTGTCCAGGATGAAGTGAGGGTAAAACCTCATGGAGGTCCGAACTATTGCGGGTTGAAAACTGCTTGGATGAGATGAGGGTAGGGGTGAAAGGCCAATCAAACTCGGAAATAGCTCGTATTCCTCGAAATAGCTTTAGGGCTAGCCTCGATTAATAGTATGCGGGAGGTAGAGCACTGATTGGGCTAGGGCTGTCACAACGGTACCAAACCCAGACAAACTCCGAATGCCCGTCATATGTTTTTCGGGAGTCAGGCTGTGAGGGATAAGCTTCACGGCCAAGAGGGGAACAACCCAGACCACCAACTAAGGTCCCTAAATAATAGTTAACAGAGAAAGGATGTTAAGTTGCTTAGACAACTAGGATGTTGGCTTAGAAGCAGCCATTCATTTAAAGAGTGCGTAATAGCTCACTAGTCAAGCGACTTAGCGTCGACAATACACGGGACTTAAACTATTTACCGAAGTTGTGGATCCGGCATTAGCCGGGTGGTAGAGGAACATTCTATATGCATCGAAGGTTAACTGCGAGGTTAACTGGAGCGTATAGAAAAGCAAATGTTGGCATTAGTAACGATAATCTCGGTGCAAAACCGAGACGCCGAAAATCTAAGGTTTCCTGAGCAATGTTAGTCATCTCAGGGTTAGTCGGATCCTAAGCTGAGGCTGAAAGGCGTAGGTGATGGCAAACAGGTTAATATTCCTGTACCTGGTGAATTTCGTTTGACCGTAAGGAGAGACGCAGGAGTGAAGATCAGCCATCTGTTGGATTAGATGGTCTAAGCATGTAGGCTGAAAGCGTTGGCAAATCCGCGCTTTCTTAAGGCTGAGATGCGAACGGGAGTCCTTTGGACGCAAACTGATCGTAATCATACTGCCGAGAAAATCTTCGTACGGGAGAAATTTATCAGTCCGTACCGCAAACCGACACAGGTAGATGGGATGAGTATTCTAAGGCGCTCGAGTGAGCCGTGGTTAAGGAACTCGGCAAATTAACCCCGTAACTTCGGGAGAAGGGGTGCCTCTTGTAAGTGATGTCCTTCGCGGGCATAGCTGAAAGAGGCCGCAGTGAAATGGCCCAAGCGACTGTTTAACAAAAACACATGTCTCTGCGAAGTCAATCAAGACGATGTATAGGGACTGACACCTGCCCGGTGCTGGAAGGTTAAGAGGAGAGGTTAGCCGCAAGGCGAAGCCTTGAATCGAAGCCCCAGTAAACGGCGGCCGTAACTATAACGGTCCTAAGGTAGCGAAATTCCTTGTCGGGTAAGTTCCGACCTGCACGAATGGTGTAACGATTTGGGCACTGTCTCAACCACGGGCTCGGTGAAATTGTGGTACCGGTGAAGACGCCGGTTACCCGCATATGGACGGAAAGACCCCGTGCACCTTTACTGCACCCTAATATTGGGTTCGGATAGGGCATGTGTAGCATAGGTGGGAGGCTTTGAAGCCGGGACGCTAGTTTCGGTGGAGCCAAAGGTGAAATACCACCCTTGTTTTATTTGGATTCTAACCTCGATCCTTGAATCAGGATTAGGAACAGTGTTAGGCGGGTAGTTTGACTGGGGCGGTCGCCTCCAAAAATGTAACGGAGGCTCTCAATGGTTCCCTCAGCATGGTTGGTAATCATGCGTCGAGTGTAAAGGCACAAGGGAGCTTGACTGCGAGACATACAGGTCGAGCAGGTGCGAAAGCAGGACTTAGTGATCCGACGGCTGCGAGTGGAAGTGCCGTCGCTCAAAGGATAAAAGGTACGCCGGGGATAACAGGCTGATCTTACCCAAGAGTTCATATCGACGGTAAGGTTTGGCACCTCGATGTCGGCTCATCGCATCCTGGGGCTGAAGAAGGTCCCAAGGGTTTGGCTGTTCGCCAATTAAAGCGGTACGTGAGCTGGGTTCAGAACGTCGTGAGACAGTTCGGTCCCTATCCTATGCGGGCGCAGGATACTTGAGAAGGGTCGCTTCTAGTACGAGAGGACCGAAGCGAACGTATCTCTAGTGCACCAATTGTCACGCCAGTGGCATAGTTGGGTAGCTATATACGGTTGTGATAAGCGCTGAAAGCATCTAAGCGCGAAGCACGCTTCAAGATTGGGTATCCCTCAGGCTTAGCCTGACTTAAGACTCCTCGGAGATTACGAGGTTGATAGGCTGCAGGTGTAAGTGTAGTAATATATTTAGCCAAGCAGTACTAATAAGTCGTGAGACTTAACCATTTATTTTTATAAACAGGTTACGTTTCAAATTCTCATACAAGCTCTGCTCTTTCAATCTTCGTTATTTTGATATGTCATTCCGTCCCGACTTTATCGGGATCGGAATCTCTGAGATGCTGAAACAAGTACAGCATAAATTTTTAGATTTTGGTGACTATAGCCTGGGTGATACACCTCTTCCCATTCCGAACAGAGAAGTTAAGACCCAGTACGCCAATGGTACTGCATGCGCAGGTGTGTGGGAGAGTAGGTAGTCGCCAATTTTATTTTTAACCCTGACCATTATATGGTTGGGGTTTATTTTTTTAATAGTGTGTGGGAGTCCCGATTTTCATCGGGATAAAATCCGGTAGTCGCCAATTTTATTTTTAACCCTGACCATTATATGGTTGGGGTTTATTTTTTTAATGGTGTGTGGGAGTCCCGATTTTCATCGGGATACCTGTCCGCCTTTGGTGGAAAATCCGGTAGTCGCCATTTTTTATTTTAAATCACGGAACTCATTATTTGTCATTTGTCTTTCCCAGCCAGGCCAAAACAATTCTCAATTTTCCGTAAGTAATATCAGAAGGTGTACATTCTTTAATTTCGCTTAACCTGATACCTTCCAAATTCAACGGGAAATATTCAGCAATTTTTCTTGCTTCACTGATTGACATAACTTCATCTATTTGAATTAAATTCTGCTTGATTGCTCGCGCTAAATGTCCTTCAATTGTGCTGATGACGAGATTTCTTTCATTTGCTATCTGATTGAGATTCTTTCCTTGTCTAAATAATCTTACTGTTTCTGTAACTGTATCCGTTTTTTCGATTTTGTTCTTTGCGTAAGTACTTCGAAGAATAGGCAGAGTATTTAACACAGCTTCCTTGTTGAAAGATTTTTTATTCTTCAAATAATCTTTGAGAATGAATCCGCTTTTACAATAATTGATGTTAATCAGTTGTTCTGATAACAGATTATTTATGTCAGCTACTATCTTGTCTATCGGCTTTGCCAGTTTTTTTGTTTGAACTTGTAATGGATGGTTAATGAATAAATTCCTCCAGGCATTTATTTCATTATAAAAATAAATCGCTCCATCCTTAATTCTATTTTGCAAGAGATGATTATTTTCTACTAATGCTTTTTCTTTGCTGATCCGAAATATTGCATCTTTAAATTTCTCAGAAGTTTCGGATAATTCAATCTGTTTTGTCATCAGGTTATTTAGCCAGACTATTGTATCAGAAGGAAAATTTGATTGATTCTCATTTAACAGATCACTAAAATCTTTCAGCTTATAATACCAGTTTTTCCAGGTGAAAATATTTTGAAGCTCATGTAAAATAAATTGTTCTCGTGCCTTAAGAAACTGTTGATTAATATCGCTATCTATAATTTTACTTCGCCATTCATTTGGTTCTTTTTGCGAACTTAGTGAATTGCTATTTATTGCACTTATAAGAATGAGTCCTTCTAAAGTTGTGCACCTGCTTAATGCAACATAAACCTGCCCGGATGCAAATGCTCTGCCTGCATCAATAATAACTTTATCAAATGTCAAACCCTGACTTTTATGAATCGTAATTGCCCAGGCAAGCCTTAATGGATATTGCAAAAAATTCCCTAAAACTTCTTCAGTTATTTGTCTGGTCTCAGGATCGAATTTAAATCTGATGTTTCGCCATTCAGATTTCTTTACAATAATTACTTTTTTATCATCTTTACAAAAAACTTTAATACTGTCCCAATCGAGCTCTGTTACAGTGCCGATTTTACCATTAAAATATTGTTTTCCTTCAGTATCATTTTTAAGAAACATTACCTGCGCACCATGTTTAAGTACTAATTCCTTTTCTGCCGGTAAAATGTTTTCAGGAAATTCACCGGTTATATCGGCATTAAAGATATATTCTCGTGAAGTAAGGTTATCTATCTTTCTTTTGTTTATTTCATCTGCCTGGTAGTTGTGTGTAGTTAGTGTAATGTATCCTTCATCATCTTTAGGTGTGAAATTTCTTTTAAGTCGTGAACTTAGCAGATTAAAATTTTCCTCTGATATATTGTTATCACGGATGCCATTAAGTATCTCAATAAACTTATCATCTTTCTGACGATAGATATTTTTCAACTCGATAATAACCGGAAAATTCTCTCGCAAGACGAGACTGTCAAAGAAAAAAATTGATGAGTAGTAATCCTGCAGAATTTTCCATTCTTCATTTTTAATAACAGGGGGAAGCTGATTCAGATCACCAATGAATAAAATTTGTACTCCGCCAAAAGGCTGTTCAGGTATTCTTTTTATATAACGTAGGATAATATCAATCGCATCCACTATATACGAAGCGAGCATGCTTGCTTCATCAATAACAAGTAGATCAATGCTGCTCAATAAATTCAATTTTTCCTTGCTGTAATGAATTCTTGAAAGAAGAGGATGATTTTTAAAATAATCTCTGCTGAGATGAAAAGTATCAGAGGAGGGAAGAATAATTCCAAGTGGAAGTTGGAATAATGAATGAAGTGTAACACCCTGAGCGTTTACCGCTGCAACACCTGTTGGTGCAGCAACAACCATTCTTTTAATTGAGTTATTGCGAAGATATTTGAGGAAAGTTGTTTTTCCTGTTCCCGCTTTACCAGTGAGAAAAATATTCTTGTTTGTTTCGGTTACAAAACGATCGGCGAGATCAAATTCTTCTGTACGATTAATTTCACTCATAGATTTCATTCATAATTGTATATAAAAATATAACTTTTATTTATTTATAGCTATTTAATTGTAAGATTTAATTTTTTAATTCTCTTGATTTGCGTTTATGACTTTTTGTCTTAACTCATTCAGCTTATCTTTGATATAATCGAAAGCATATTTTGGAGGTTTAATGGTTTATTTAATATTAGTTTTGATTCATGTTATTACTGTAATTATTTTTCTTGGTAATATTACAATAGCTCCTTTCTGGAAAATGCGCGCTGAAAAAACAAAAGACAGGTTATATCTGATTAAAACCTGGGAAGGAATAATTCGTGCCGATAAATATTTTACTATGCCGGGTGTTTCAATTTTAACTTTGTTTGGAATAGGTGCTGCTGCACATTTTAAATATAATTTTATTGAAACCGGATGGATTTTCTGGTCAATAATTATGCTTGCAATTTCTGGCGCAGCATTTATGGTAAGAGTGGTTCCTATTCAAAAGAATATTGTTGCGTATTTAACTGATGAATCAAGGTTTAACTGGGATGGCTACAATAAACTTTCAAAACAGTGGGACATTTGGGGTTCGATTGCAACTCTTTCTCCGTGGATTGCTGTTATTTTAATGGTGCTTAAACCTGAAATTTGAATTAAATTATAAATCATCTTTTATCTGATAAAACTAAAGTGGCTTAAATGTTTTCTAAAATTATTTCTCTATCATTTTTAGGTTTCTTCCTTCAATCACAGATTTTTGCAGCAGGTGAAACGGATTTCCCATTGCATTATTATGATGTGGTTGCCGTAATATTTTTAATTTTAATCGTACTATCACTTCTCAGTATCATTTACTTTGAAGGAAAGACAAAAGCTTTAATTGATAAACAATTTTCGCTTTTATCAAAGCATACAGAAATGACTGTTGAACATAGCGGCGATACAGTAAGAGAATCTGACACTAAAATTCCAGCCTGGTTCAGCTTGATTTTCATCTGCACAATTCTTTTCGGTGCTTATTATCTGATTCAATATCATCTGTTTGTATCCGGGCATTCAAATCAAAATGTTTCTACTGTAGATATAAATAACACTTCGGCTGAAAATGGGACTTCAAAAAATTCTAACACAACAGTAAATGAAGAAAATGTAACTCAATTAACAGACGCTGCAGATCTCAAACTTGGAAAACAAATTTTTGAAACAAATTGTATTGCTTGCCATGCCGCGGACGGCGGTGGAATTGTTGGTCCGAATCTTACTGATGAATATTGGCTCAAAGGCGGTGGGATAAAAAATGTTTTTCATACAATCAAGTATGGTGTTCCGGATAAAGGAATGATTAGCTGGCAATCTGTGCTCAATGACAAACAAATTCAGGAAGCAGCCAGCTTTGTTTTAAGTCTGCAAGGAACAAAACCTGCTAATCCAAAACCACCTGAAGGCGAAATCTGGAAAGGAAAGTAATTTATCAATTATTATTGATGAATTTTGAGTTATGAATTTTCACAGTTCAAAAATGTATAATATGAGATTAGTCCGGAAGTGTTCATTGAACAACAATATTTTTCTCTATTGATTCAATTCTGATTAAGACTTTCACTGTTAAATAAAATTTGATAGAATACATTTCTTTCTGACAATAGTCAATTACAAAGTTTGGTTTGATTAACAAAAATTTAAATCAGCGAAAATCTGCTTAATCAGTCTCATCTGCGTTCTATTAACTAACAACCCATTGAAATATTAACAGCAGTTTTTGTCGGATTAGTTGGGAGTTTTAATGTTTGCGTGTTTAGTAAATTGATCAATATCGGAATAAGAGCTAAAATCAGGAAAGCAGTTCCGGTTCTGACAATTATCCTCGGAATCATTTTTGTTTTGAGAGAAATGAATGTGAGAATCCCAATACTCAGTCCAAAATTTTTTACTCAAACTGAAGTTTCTTCGGTGATGGAATGTTATTGATTTAAGAAGCTAAGGCGGAGGCGACGGCTGAGAATTAGCAAATCTGAAGTATTCTAAAGCGAAATTAATACTCTACACTTGGAATATTAGTAATTTTTCTTAACTTAGCTAAGTAAAATGACTAAGTTATCGGAGTTTAAAAATGACACAAGTTAACATTCACGAAGCAAAAACGAACCTTTCAAAATTAATTGATAAGGTGTTAAAAGGCGAGAGCGTAATTATTTCGAAAAGTAATAAGCCGGTGGTTAAACTAGTTCTGGTTGATGAAATGAAAAATAAACGTAGCCTTGGTACTGCAAAAGAATCGATTAAGATATCAGAAGATTTTGATGCACCTGTAAACGAATTTAAGGAATATATTTAAATGGAATGCTTACTTGATACTAATGCACTTCTGTGGATTGTTACTGATGATGTTCAACTCAGTAAAAAAGCAAGAAAAATATTTTTAGATGAGGAGAATGAAATTTTCATAAGTGTTGCCAGCTTGTGGGAGATTGCTATCAAAGTAAGTTTGAAAAGGTTGAATCTTGGACAGACATTAAATGAATTTTATATAAGACATATCGTCGGTAATAAAATTCGCTTGATGGATATTAAGGTTGAGCATCTGGCAGAACTGGAATATCTTGAATTTCATCATCGCGATCCTTTTGACAGATTAATCATTTCTCAGGCAATTGTCGAAAAAATTCACGTACTGAGCAAGGACAAGGTTCTATCAAAATATCCAATTAAAAGAATATGGTAATCATTCTCGGAATCATTTGTGTTTTGAGAGAAATGAATGTGAGAATCCCAATACTCAGCCCAAAAATTTTTACTCAAACTGAAGTTTCTTCAGAGATGGAATGCCAATGAAGTAAACCAGGCAAAGGCTGAGGTGAAGCTAAAGAATTTAATAAATTACAATATTCAATCATTCAATAATACATTCATACATCATTCATCAAATCTTCCTTTTATTATTTTTTAAATTGACTTAAGTTTATGTGTGTTAAATTATTTTGGTGTTGAAATGAAAAAAATTTTTCTATTAATAATTGTCTCGTTTTTTCCGCTCATTATCTATTCTCAACAGAATAATATAACTTATACGGATGTGTCACCTGATGGCAGAGAAATCTCAACTTATAATTCTGATGAAAAAAATATTGAAGGTGTTGTTATTGCCAATTCGGATGATATTCCTTTTAGCTTAACTCCAGATTGGAGTTCAACATTGGAACGACAAATTGGTGGAATGGCATGGGGAGATTATGATAATGATGGCGATCTTGATCTTGCAACCGGTTGTTATTTCAGTAACTCATATCCGCCAATTCCGGAATATGAGGTTTTGATTTATAGAAATGATAATGGAATTCTTACTACAACACCAGCGTGGGTTTCAACTGATATGAGATCGACCACTGATGTAAAGTTTGCTGATCTTAACGGCGATGATAAACCTGAATTGATTGCTGCTAATGGTGATAACTCTTTCGTGCCATCCGTAATTTATTTTAATGGAGAAAGCGGACTGAATAATTCACCCGGATGGATTTCACAGGATAATAACTGGACAGTAGGAGAAGCTCTTTGTGATATTGATGATGACGGAGATCTTGATCTTACATTTGGAAATCAAGGGAACAGCGTAAATCCTATGAAACCAATCTGTATTTTTTATAATAATGGAGGAACATTTCCTGTAGTACCAAATTGGTTATCAGCGGATCAGATGATAACAAATTCAGTGGCTTTTGGTGATCTCGATAATCAGCAAATAAAATATAAATATTTGGAATATTATGGAGATGAAATCAGATATACATTTCCTCTTCCTTTGTATCCAATATATTCTATTGATACTGTACTGGTCGATGATCAACCTTATTATGAATTTTGTTATGATCCGATTGGTGGCTGGATTTCATTGGGAACCAGACCACAATCCGGGATGACAGTAAAAATTTCATACCGATATGTTACTAAAGGTGATCTTGCTGCATCAAAGTGGGTGAATTATGAAAGCGGAGTTTATTTTAATAACAACGGCGTGATAAATAATTTGCCGGGCTGGACAGTTGGAAATACCACAAGTCAAAAAGGAATTGCGTGGGCTGATTTTGATAATGATGGTTACCAGGATCTGGCTATCTCAGGAAGTGGAGTTCAGACAGTTATTTACAAAAATGTGAACGGAACTTTAACGGGTCCAGTTTGGACATCAAATTCTGTTAACACTTCTGCACAAGAGTTGATAACTGGTGATCTCGATCGAGATGGTTATCCTGAACTTGCAGTCATTCATTTTGGTGGTGGCAGAACAGAAATATTTAAAAATCGTTCCGGAGTTTTAGATACAACACCAACCTGGCTTTATATTGCAGGATCTTCTGCAACTTCTATTTCATTCGGAGATGTGAATGGTGATGGTGCATTGGATTTAGCAGTAGGAACTGCGCGAACTCCGGTGGTTGTTTTTATTAATCAATTGACAATTCCGGTTGAGTTAGTTTCTTTCACCGCATCAATAAATGTAAATGAAGTTCGGCTAAATTGGAGTACTGCAACTGAAACGAATAATCGTGGATTTGAAATAGAAAGAAGCCCATCCCTAATCACTTCCCAAACCCTTTGGGGGGATTGGGAGGAGATTGGTTTTGTCCCGGGTTTTGGAACTACTACTGAGCCTAAATCTTATTCATTTATTGATGATCTTTCTCTTACTCCTAAACTGCCTTCTGATAGGCAAGGTCTTACTCATACTCTTCGTTATCGATTAAAGCAAATTGATTTCGATGGAACCAGCAGATACTCTGAAATTGTTGAAGTTGAAATTTATTCTCCTGCTGAATTCTCTCTTGAACAAAACTATCCTAATCCGTTTAATCCATCTACAAAAATAAAATTCACAATACCTTCTGTCATTGCGAGTGAAGCGAAGCAATCTCAGTTAGTTACTTTGAAAATTTACGATATTCTCGGTAACGAAGTTGCAACTTTGGTAAATGAAGAAAAACCAGCAGGCACTTATGAAGTTGAGTTTAATACATCATCCATTAAACATCAACCGTCTTCCGGAATATATTTCTACAAACTTCAGGTTGGTTCATATACTCAAATAAGAAAAATGACTTTATTAAAATAATGTTTAGGTTTACATAAATTAATATTGATTGATTAATAATTTATTTTAAAAACGTAAGGAGTGCTAATGAAAAGTATAATTACTGTTTTATTTTTGTTCTATTGTTCACTGACAATAGCTCAACCGGCAGAATTGTTATACAATCCTACGCGGTTAATTGTTAAATTTTCAGAATCATCTGAATTATTTACAAACATTCGGGGAATTCGTGTAGAAGAATCCGGTGATAAAATTGAAGCGGATGAAATTGTAAATAATGTAGAAGTATTCTCATTTTTCACTCAAAATAAAATCATCTCAATAACCCCGGCAAAACTTTCTGATTGGAACAATCCGACAGCAAATGAGATTTCAAGAATTTATTTTTTAGATTTTTTGAATAATGATGATCTTGAATCAGCTTATAAAAATCTGAACGATTCACCTGATATTGAATTAGTCGAATATGATTGGAGAGGCACGGGTAGTGGTTACCAAAGTATGATAATACCAAATGACCCGGGATTCAATAACCAATGGGGATTGAGAAATACCGGACAAAATATCAACGGTGTTACGGGTACACCTGGTGCTGATATTAATATTACTCCTGCCTGGGATCTTACAGTCGGAAATTCAAATACCATTGTTTCAGTTTTGGATACTGGTATTCCTCTAACTGCAGCAGAGTTTAGCGGACGCATTTTACCCGGTTATGATTTTGCAAATAATGATAATGATCCAACAGATGATCAAGGTCATGGAACGAATGTTACAAGTATTGTTGCTGCATCTGGAAATAATTCTTTGGGAGTTGCTGGTATAAACTGGAATTGCAAGATAATTCCGATTAAAATACTCAATGCTAATAATAGTGGATATTATTCATGGTGGATTTCAGGGATTACAATGGCTGTGGATAGTGGCGCGCAAGTACTTAGTATGAGTGTCGGTGGAAGTTCTTTCAGCCAGCCATTATTAGATGCTGTAAACTATGCGCTTAATTCGGGATCTATTGTTGTTGCATGTATGATGAATGAAAACAATGAAGTTCCTTATTATCCAGCGGGTTTTGACAACGTAATATCTGTTGGAGCATTAAATAATACTGATAACAGAGCTGTTCCTTTTTGTTGGGGTGGAGGAAGCTGTTTTGGAAATCATATTGATTTCGTTGCACCTGGTGAGATGATTATCGGACTTTATTTTCTTAATCCAACGCAAATGACTTATTGGTGCGGAACTTCACAAGCAACTCCAATGGTGACTGGTTTAATTTCACTTATGCTGGGAATTAATCCATCTCTGAACTTAACACAGATTTACAACCTGATAAAACTTTATGCACACGACCAGATTGGTAATCCTGCTGAAGATGTTCCTGGTTGGGATAAATATTATGGCTGGGGTAGAATAGATGTTTATCAGGTTATTAATTCTTTAATTACCGATGTTCCTTATGAAGATATGATAGCATCATCTTTTTCTCTTTCACAGAATTATCCAAATCCATTTAATCCATCGACAAAAATAAAATTTACAATACCGGCATCCTTAAATCCATCCAAAGGAGAGAATTTAGCGCAATTACAAGTTTACGATATTTTAGGAAACGAGATTGCAACATTGGTTAACGAAGAAAAATCTGCTGGCACATACGAGATAACTTGGTTTGCAGAAAACTTACCAAGTGGTGTTTATTTCTATCAGTTGAAGGCAGGATCATTTATAGAAACCAAACAAATGTTATTGCTCAAATAATTAGTATAAGACTTCTGAATGATTATCGATGTATCACTCTTTTCAATTTAAAAACAAGATATTTCACTCCTGCCTTGCCGGCAGGCAGGTCGTTTAATATGACAAACTAAAAATTTTCAGAAGTCTCAATATAACTGTAGGGGCAGGCTGAGACCTGTCCTTACAATCATACAAACATGCAATCATTCATCCATGCATTCATGCATTTATTTACTCATTCATTATTGTAATTGGTTATATTTGTGTTTATAAAATTTTCATTCAATAAATGCGTACCTGGCTAAAAGTTACAATCGGAATCATTGTTTCACTCATAATTATCTTCATTGTTGGTGGATATATATTATACAATTCGCTTCTTGAATCTCTCCCGATTTATCAAGGTGAATTAAAAGCTCCTTCACTCAAATCAGAAGTAAAAATTTATTTTGATAGTCTTGCTGTTCCATATATCGTTGCGAACACTGATGAAGATGTTTCATTCACACTTGGTTATTTGCATGCAAGTGAAAGAATATTTTCTATGGATATGATGCGTCGTGCTGGTGAAGGAAGACTGAGTGAAATATTTGGAGTTGAAACTTTACCATTTGATAAAATGTTCAGAACAGTTGGCTTGGGCAGAACAGCAAAGATGATAAAAGAGAAAATGAATCCCGAAGGATTGAAACTGCTTGAAGCTTATTCACGCGGAGTGAATTTTTATATTGAAGAAAAGAAAAATGATTATCCTGTTGAGTTTGATGTACTTGGTTATCAACCGGAAGAGTGGAAACCGGAACATAGCATAATCGTTATTAGAATGATGGCGTGGGAACTTAATCTTGGATGGTGGACGGATTTGACTTTCACTGAACTGGTGCAAAAACTTGGTGAAGAAAAAGTAAAAGAAATTCTTCCCGGTTATCCTGAAAATGCACCTACAATAATTCCATCGGATATAAAAAAATTTTCTCAGATCAATTCTAATTTCATTGAGACGGATAAAGCTTTCAGAAAATTTATTGGAATGACTGGAACACATCTAGGCTCAAACAACTGGGTTGTAAATTCTCAAATGTCTGCTTCCGGAAAACCGATTATTGCAAATGATCCTCATCTTGCGTACAGAGCTCCGGGAATCTGGTACGCTGCTGTTATCAAATCACCGAACCTGCCTGACGGCAAGGCAGGATGGAATGCTGCTGGAGTTACTCTGCCGGGAGTCCCGGGAATTGTTATCGGAAAGAATGAGAATATTTCGTGGACGTTAACAAACATAATGACAGATGAAACAGATTTTTATTTTGAAACTCTCGATTCATCACGAACAAAATATTTATTAGATGGCAAATGGATTGATTTAAATATTATTCAGGACACAATTGAAACAAGAGATGGAATCAGAGAACCGATTGAAATAAAATACACTCATCGAGGACCGATAATCTCGAACATTCATCCTTACACTTTTGTTTTTAACAAGGATGAATCAACATATCCACCAATTAGTATGCGATGGCTTGGTAATGAATTCAGCGATGAGATGGATGCTTTTCTGAAAATAAATAAAGCCAAAAACTGGAACGAGTTCAAATCAGCAGTTGAAAAGTTTAATACTCCCGGACAAAATTTTGTTTATGCTGATCGTGAAGGAAATATCGGATATATTTTTGGTGGTGCACTTCCTATCCGACCAAATAATGCAACTACTTTTGTGTTTGATGGTTCAACAGCTAAAAATGATTGGAAAGGATTTGTCCCGAGAAATGAACTTCCATATTTGTTCAATCCAACTCAGAACCTGCCTGCCGGACAGGCAGGTTTTATTGCAACTGCAAATAATAAAGTGATGAAAGATTTCAAGTATCACATCACAAATCTCTGGGAACCTTCTTCAAGAATTGAAAGAATAACGGAACTTCTACAATCAAAACAAAAACACTCGGTGGAAGATTATATGAAATATCAGGAAGATATTTTATCTCCGTACGCAAAGCAGATTGTTCCTTATATACTTTTTGCTTTTCAGGATGTTGAAGTGAAGGATAAAAATTTATCACGAGCACTTCAGTTATTGGAAGAATGGAATTATGAAATGGATAAATATCAGCAGGCACCGGCTATCTTTTTAACTTTTTTTGACAAGCTGATGAAAAATATTTATATGGATGAAATGGGGGAAGATCTTTTTAACCAGTATGTTTTTCTTGCGAATGTTCCTTACAGAAATATTCCTGAACTTTTGCAGAATCCTTTTTCTGATTGGTTTAATGATGTGAAAAAGAATGAAAGAAAAACAAGAGATGATGTTATCAGAGAAAGTATGAATGATGCACTCGATGAACTTGAAAATAAACTTGGTAAAGAGGTAAAATTCTGGCAGTGGGGGAACCTGCACACAGTTACTTTCAAGCACGCATTTGCCGGTGTTTCGTGGATACTTGATGAAGTAATAAATATTGGTCCTTATGAAATTAGCGGAGATGGAACAACTATCTTCAACACAGAATATTCTTTCTCTGAAAGCATTGAGAAGTATCCTTTGTTTCGTCACGAACCTTTTGATTGCGAGCTTGGTCCTTCGATGAGATTCATTTATGATTTTGCCAAGCCTGATGAGTTTTATTTGATTCTTACCACAGGACAGTCAGGAAATATTTTCAGTGATCATTATAAAGATCAGACAGAACTTTTTCTTAATGGTAAGTATATGAAGATAAGAACTGATGAAAAATCAATAACTAATCAAGGAAATAGTTTGCTAAGATTGCTGCCGAAATAGATCAAAGCGGAACCGGTGCGACCGTGACGGCCCAGCCATAGAATTAATATTAACCCTTTCATTACAAACTCCAATTATTAATTTAATTTTAATATTGTACTATGTATAAGTTTATTTAGATAGCTTAATTCAAAGCCCGTTAATTCTTCTGACTCAAATCTTTTCTCAATTCCAACACCTACACCAGGTGTATCGAAACATTCTAATCTTTCAACATCATCTAATAATGTATGAGTTTTGTATAAAGCTTCAGCTTCTGTCATTATTTTATCAGAAGATTTTAGTCTATAATTTTCAAGAGATGCGCTTCGGATTATCTTGGAGAAATATTCATTGTATATATCAGTGCGGTTAAAGATTTCAATATGTAATAATTTATTTTTTACAAATACAGTAATTCCGTTTACGTCATTTTCGACTTTGAAACTCTTTAGAATTTTATCAAATTCCTCAAACTTTCTTTCATATATTACATTGTAATCGGAAGTGCAAGAATCTTCTTCGGCACTCATGCAGTATAGATGAACTTCCTCCCAAACTTCGCCCTGATCGGCACTGAATGATTTATTTCTCTTTAAGTTCTCACTGACGCTTTTAGCCTTTTTGGCTCTCAAGATACTTGTTCCAATATCTGGTGATTTATCAAATACTGGTTTAGAATAATTCCATCTCCCTTGTTCCACACAACTGACTGGTAAAATTATCTTTGAATTAGGTGCTAAAAACACTGAAGTATTCAATACTCGATTTTGCTTTGCACCAGTGAGAATATCACCATCCATAAAGAATACAAAATTGTCAGAGTTGTTTTCCAAAAAAATCTTATTGACACTTGCTTGTTCACTAACTTCTTTGAGAATAATATAATTTTCTTCCAATGCTTTAGGTCCGGAGATATGCTCAAGAGTGTTTTTCTCGCTAGTTGAAAATTGCACAATAGAAATATTACTGTTAGTTTGAAATGTGATTGGCCTTATTTGCATTTTCTAATCTTTCTTAATTAAGTTTAATAAACATTGTATAATCGAGAAGATCATCCGCTTCTTTTTTTATTCTTTTTGCTTTATTGGTAATCATCTTTATTTGCTTAGAAATTTTTTCTTTTTTTAGTGAGTTTGTCTTCAGCTTTAAGATTCTTAGCAATTCTATATTGCAGTTTCTTTTTCTAAACTGATCTTGTTTGGTCATTAGTCTAATTTTTCTGTCCAGAAGAACATTTCTAATAAATATTTCCATTCCTACTCCTATATCACTAAACAATGTTACTGATAACTGAACCTCTTCTGTGTTCCCATTCTGATTTATAACGACCCGGACAACCTGTTCACCTCTTTTGAACAGCACCCATTTTTTATCTCCTTTAATCAATCTATAACCATTCTCCTTTGTTACTCGATCAATCAACGAACCTAATATTTCAACATTATTTACTTCCTTAAATAAATTCATTTCAGAATTGCCTGTTTGCAAATGGTAATTTCCCTGTAGATTGATAAAACTGTCTAATTAATTTTTCCTCTAATATTCTTGGCGCTGGTGGATTGCCAGTTGCTAATACCCAGATCTCAAAGTTTTCATATCCACTTAGCTGCCAAATTATTTCCCCACCTTTATGTGGTCCTCTATCAGTTACAAATCCCATTGAGTGATTAACTAAATCCTTTAATCTTGATTTAAGTGATCTAGGTGAGTTTGCCCCTGCTAACCCGTAATATAGAATATCTGCATCATCAACCCATTTTCGTGTAAGCCTTTCGATATCCCAGGGAGCTATTACATTTCCATTATCCTTTGCTTCACTTGGAGAAAAATATTCGGGGTTATAATTGACTGGTTTAACCATTGAATATACTCCGCAGGCATTTAATGTTTCAATATCTGGGAAACCATTTTGTTGTAAACTAAGGATGGTTCCGATACTTATAAATCCAGAGCTTTTAAGAAAGTCCAGTTTATGAACTATTACTTGGGGTGATTCTAATTCTTGATTTAATTGTTCTGCCATCTTTTTCTCTTTCAAAATTTCTACTCCAAAAATAAGTAGAGAAAGAGGCGTTAAGATTTTGGCAATGTTGTGGCAATAGTTAACAGATTTGAATTTCTGAAGGAGAATCTAAGAGATGTTTGCAAGCTTCCACATCTTTCCTCACATCTTTAACATTCATATATGAGAGAGCTGTTTTTCGAGTCTTTCCATTAGAATGCTTAAAGAGATCAAGCCCTCTGCCAATATTAAATGCGAACTGTTCAGTATAGATAAATCGTTCATGCGGTAAAGCAGTATTAGTATTAAGTGGTACATAATACTTCATAAATATTTCAATATTACTAATATTGATAGGTAAATGGCTGGATAATTCGCTCATTATAAAATTTGATGTCCCTTGATCTCCTTTATCGGAATGGATAGTAATTTTAATATTTCGATTTGGATTATTGAGGCCAGCAAACCAGTGAATCAAAACCTTCCAACTATAGATGTAATCATCTCTGACATTTTTACCAAATGAATAATCACAAATTTCTATATGGTTGGCATTAAGTAACAATTTTCTTAAGAATTTATTTAAGTATATTAACTCGTCATATTCATCATCGGATATAGTTCTACCTGATCTGCAATAGGAATATCTTTCTTTTTCGAAAATGCTCTCATTATAAGTATCTATCGTAGCTGTTTCAACTTCCCATTCGTATGATTCGGATTCATTTTGGCTTAATAAAATAATATCTAATTCTTTATCAATATATTGTTCATTTAAACAACGCAAATCAGATTTTCCTCCAACATAGTCAGGTATTAAATAAGCATTGAATCTATTATTCTTCTTTAAATAAGTGAATAAAGACGTTAATTCACGTCTATCGAACGACTCAGGTAATTGATTAACAAGTTCGCCTATCTCTGTTATTTGATGATAGTCCTCAAAAGTGAGAATTGAACAATTTATTGAAATACCTTTTAAGATCTCTTGTAAATGTTTTATTGCATAATTTCCTTGTTCATTTGCATCCTTTATAACAGCTGGATCAAAATATATATAGAAAATCAACTGAACATCTCCTCAAAATCTTCTTCAAAGAATCCGCCAGGTATTGGATCAAGAATTTTACCCATTCTATCAATTCGTAAATTTCTGAGAATCGTTCCGTTTTTTGTGTTCTCAACAAAAATTAAAGCAACATCATCGGGAGTTAATTTTGGTAATCCATTATCCTTATTTAGAGTCGATTCTCTAATCAATTTAAGTATCCTCAACATCATGGTTTCGCTATGATTTTCCAGAATGAAAGTATTCTTATTCTCACCCAACGCAGAACTGACTATTAAACTTCCTAATTCTGCTTGTAGTGCGGGGTGTAAATGTATCTCTGGTTGTTCAATCAAAATCGTTTTACCTTTATTTGCGTATGCAGAAACTAATACTGGTATAACTTGACTAATCCCAAAACCAACATCACGATGTGTTACAACCGTATTAGAATTCTGATCTACAAGAACTAGGTCATTAATTCCTTCAATCGCATCATCTTGATTCACTTTTTCCAATACTTTGTCAAAAACTCCACTATCCCCACTCCATTCCTTGAATTCAGATAATTCAAAATCGATATCCTGTGCTGCAGCCCATATTTGATCTTCAAAATCCTTAGACTTTGGATCAATATGCTTTCGGACTTCCAGCTTATATTTTGTATTAAGCTTAGCAGTCGAGCTCAACCAATTATTAACTTTATCTCTTATATCTTTAAAGTCTCTTAGAGTCTCCCAGGCATTTGCTCCGCCGGCAATCCAGTTCGGATCATTATTGTTTGTGAATGCAAGATGTCTGGCTGGGAATGATCTTACTGGTCCAAGGTAAATTAGATTACTTAGTTGGGAATCAAGTTCATTATAAACTGATTCTATAATTTCAGTTAGCGCAAATGGTAAGTACAATTTTAGCGAACTAACTAAATCGCTTTCTCTTGAATCACGACTAATCGGTAAAACAGTCTTGGATGCATCATAAAATGATTCACGAACTTTTTTCAGATGTCTGGGAATAAATAATGTGTCGTTGGAATATAATTCGTTTATAATCGAATCCATTGCTTCCTGAATAATATTCCAATCACTTTGCTTTATTTCTGGTGTCGTTGTATTTGAAATTATTAGAGCCTCAATTAATCTTTTAAGGAGAGAATTTTCTAAATTCAGGTAATCAATCCTAAAAGCAAGATTTTTCGTTAAACCAATATTCAATAAGGGTTCGCCATCGGTTAAGATTTCAAACTTTTGCACTTTGGGCTTGCCAGTGGCGATAAATTCATCGGTTGGCAGTTCATCATAATAAATTTGATGATCTTCAACCCGAATTACTTTCTTTTTCTTCCTTTGTTCAAGTGGTTGCCTAACTTCAAACCTCGCTGAAACAATATTTGTTTCTGGAAAGTTTTTCCTTAAAGTTTCATTTCCTTTCTCAGCATCTATGTCAATGTAAAAATTAATCGATCTTTGGAAATCCCGTTTATGAACCAACTGTCTGAATCCACCCAGGTCCACAGAATCACCACTTATTTTCATATAATGAGTATCAAGTTCTTTACTACTAAAAGCATTTTGTAGATACAGCAGTGAATGTATAAGACTTGATTTGCCTGAACTGTTAGGTCCAAAAAGTAATGTTATCGGTTTGATTTTCAATTCTTGTATGGAGTTATAACTTTTAAAATTGGCAATTCCAATATGTTTAATTGATATTTCCGTAACACTCTGTTCTTGTTGAGCTTTTTCAAGCAGTCCTTCAGTATAATAGCGATAATCATCTGATACGGAGGCATCAAAATCATTCCATTCCATCAATCCAACTTTGTCGCCATTAATTTCAAATATTTTCGGATTAT
This sequence comes from Ignavibacteriota bacterium, assembly GCA_013285405.1. NCBI lineage: Bacteria > Pseudomonadati > Ignavibacteriota > Ignavibacteriota bacterium. The sequence goes on from CP053446.1 coordinate 2,174,558, forward strand.
TTTTTGCTTCTAAAAATATTTTGCCAGCACTTGTAGGAAGAACTCCTTCAAATTCCCCCTTATATCTACGGTTAATTTCATCCGCAATTACTTTTGTTGTGAGTTCATCCTTGTTATCTTTTAATACCAGGGTAATTGCATCTGACAGTGAAAATTCAACACTTCCAACGATTGAATCTGGCTCAACATAAAACGTTTCCTTTTTCCCTTCCCATTCAACAAGACCAACATAGTTACCCTCACGTGTAAAGAGCTTAGGATAATTTTTTGTTCTGCCATGTATTTGAAATGGTGTTACAGATGAACCATCCCGCTTATGATAATTTCCCCTTTCATTTACCTTCTCAGCAATCTCTTTTGTCATCAGTCCGTGACCAACTTCTTTGAGTATTGCAACAATCTCTTCGTGCAGTGTCATTTTAATTTCCTTTAATTAACCTTCTCTAAATATTTTTTCTGTTCTTCCATTTCTTGAAGCAGTTCTTTCATATGTGCTTCTCGCCAGGATGATGTTAAACTTCCATCGAAAGCTTTTGAAAGTACTAATTCAAACAAATTATTAATTCGTTCAGATGATTTCTCTCGATACTCTCTTTTCTGCTCAAGATTGATAATCATATCATCAAACTTTTTATTCAAAATTTCATTCTCATTCGGATACGGAATTTTTAGATTTAATATGTCATTTTCAGATACTGCTGGATATGATGCACCTTTGGCCATACTCATTAATATATTTGAAAACCAATTCAATCTCGATAATGCATACAGAAAACCAAAACCATAAGGCTCTTTGGTTCTCAAAACACAAAACCCTGTGCTGCAAACTTGGTTATCTAAACTTTGAGGCACTAATGCTGTTGCTTTGAGGTAAGGTCTGACTGTTGAAACGAGAACATCATTGTTTTTTATAATTTGTTTCGCTCTACTTGGAGCATCTGATCCTACATAATTAGCGAAAGACATTATCTTCCCTTTATTTCCGTCCACACTTGATATATCAATATACTTAAATTCATACTCGGGTAATTTTCTTAAATCCTTCTGTTCAACTTTTTTTACAATATCTTTAATCTTTAACTTTCCATTGTAAGTAAACGGATCCCCAAACATCTCATAAAACAAAGCGGGAATTATTTTCTCTGCTTTTTCATCTGCTTGTTTGCGGAGTTTGCGTATCTCATCTGCTTGGTCTAATATTTCTACTATTCGGCGCTGCTCGGAAAGCGGAGGGAGATCTAATTTTATTTTCTTTAGATCGCCGGTTGATATACTGGCTTGATTAACGGCTCTTTTTGAAATACGAATAAACAGATTTTTAAATCGATAGTTTCTAAGAAAATAATAGAGATGTTTTGGATAAACGATTTTTCTATTGGGTCGTAAACATAACAGATTCATTCCGTGTATTATTTTTTCTGGTTGGCCTTCATATATTGCAACTTTACCTAAATGCTTTTCACTGTTTATATGACTTAATAATATATCACCTTCTAACAGTAACCAATTAGAATAATTATCTTCATTTAGATTAGCATATCCAACTTTATTAGGATCAATAATTTCATCAGAAATAGTTTCGATTCTTGTAATTGGTAATCCTCTAGATTCCGTTGACAACTGGTTGACATTCAGTCCATTTCTTATTAAAGAATTTACAGAACCCAGATTTGCTTCAATCCAATTCATTATTTTTACTTAATTTCGTTTAGTAGTTTATATAATTGTTCGGTAATCTTCTTTTCAATTTCAATAACATTTTTTATCAAATCAACAGGTTTTTCATCATTAACCTTTTGTGTAATCTGCGGTTTGTATCTTCCAGCAGAAAGGTTGTAATCGTTCTCAGCAATCTTATCAACCAGAGCCCACCAGCATTTGGGTTCTTCACTTCCGTGTTCAAGAATTGATAAAGCTTCAACTCCGGGAGGATTTTTAAAGTTGGATTTTTTATAACTGTTCCATTGCATAATCAAATCGGGAATATCATTTTTATCTGGGGTTTCAGGTCTTCCGCCTCCCGTAATTTTATCGGGATCATAGCCATCATTTTGTATTTCATAAAACCAAACTTTTTCTGTTGCAGGTTTATCTTCAAACAATCCTTCTTTAAAAGGTTTCTTAAAGACAAGAATAGAAGTTTTTACTCCCGCATAAGGTTTAAACACTCCTGCTGGTAAGGAAATAACAGATAGCAATTGGAATTGTTCAACCAGCTTAACTCGCAACTCCAGGTGTGCATTAGTAGAACCAAACAACAGACCTTCAGGAACAACTACTGCACATATCCCTCCTTCAACAAGCGAATCCATCATTACTGCCAGAAAGAGCAGCTCACTTTTCTTTGTATTCTTTGGCAAGTTTTCTCTGATAGACTCTTTAGGTAGAACACCTGCAAATGGCGGATTTGAAAGAATGACTTTGTATTGACGGTAAAGATCTTCTTCAGTCAATCCACCCATTTCAGATAGAGTATTTCCTCTTTTAACATTTGCTTTCATCAGTCCGTGCAAAACCATATTCATTGTAGCAATACGCATTATCTGTCTGCTTACATCCACTCCATAGATAGAAGCTTCAAGAATTCCCCAGTCAGGTATCAAGTCGCCATTTCCTTTTCTATAAGTCATTAAATTGGGAACTTCTTTTTTCAATTCAGTAATAAAATTCTCTCTGAGCTTAGGATCATCATCAAAAGAAAAATCTTCTTCTTTAAATTTTAATTGAACTTCAGCTTCCTGCTTATTGAAATATTGCTTTAACAGCCATTCTTCTCCATAAATTGGTACATCAATAGTCTTCTCAGAATGCTTTGCCATAATAAATTCAAGTGCATCAATTAAGAAACCCGCTGTTCCGCAAGCAGGATCGTAAATCGTATCACGCCAATCGGGGTCTACAATTTCAACCATCATCTTTCTAATTTGCCTTGGAGTTCTGAACTGACCCAGCAAAGCACCTTCCATCGTGTTAAGATAAGTGAGCATATATTCATAAATATCACCCTTAACATCGGAACCAAGTTTGGAAAAATTGATTTCATCTATTTCATCAACAACTTGTTTCAATACTGCAGGGTCGTTTATTTCTAATACAGCATCGCGGAAATAAGAAGCTATATGCTGATTTTCACTATTTATTGAAGACATATAGGGAAAGACTTCGTCACGAACAAACTTTACAAGCTTTTCACCGCTAAGACCTTTCCACTCGAACCATCTGAATCTTTTTGCTTGTTCTGGATAAAGTGATTTTGCCCGTGTCGCAGCTAGTCTTTGTTGGATTGCGATTTCACTTTCTCTTTCATCCAATAATTTAAGATAGATCAGATATGAAATCTGTTCGATATAGGTGATCGGATTATTTACTCCACCAGCAAATAAAATATTTGTTATTCGGTCAAGTTTTCTTCGTATTTCCTGGTTCATAGTTATCCAGCTTTAAGCGTAAATAGTGATTCATTCATTTCTTTAATAACATCTTTTAACCCATCTTCGCCAAATAATTCTACACCCAAACCAGCAGCATTCAATATTGATAAAGGTGGTTTAAATAATTCCTCCATCTCAATTTTACCTTTCACAATTCCTCTGTTCTTCAGCATAGAAAGATACTGAGCCTGTTCAGGTGAGAGTGATTTTGTTATGAGCCAGGCGTGAAAATTTTCCGTTACAATTTCTTCTTTTGACTTCTGTTTTTCAGTTCCTAAGGCATATTTAATAAAGTCTATAAGGTTACCACCAGGCTGCTGATATGCTTTTCTTAAATTGTCTTCGTTGAAATACATTTCTGGAGAGTTAAGTGATTCCGCAAGACTTTGTTCTTCTTCTGGGGTTAGTCCATATTTTTCTCTTTCTTCTTCTTGTGCAGCCGATTGATTTTTTATCTTTTCAATGAGTGGATCATTTTCTAATTGCCGCTTTATGGTCTGTTCCCAATTAGTAACATATTCCTTTTTATCCACTCTTTCGCCCTGTGGACCAACTTCAACATATTTTACACTATACATCCATTCATCGTCTAATCCAAGTTCAATAAGTTCTTTTGCAGTTTTCGGTTTATCTGGTTTAGTCTCATAAGCGTTGCCAAAACCAGACCCAGAGAAAATATCCACCTCGCTATCATTAAAGTATTCGTGATTACCAAAGAAGTCATAGATCATAAATTTCCTCTTATCAATCTTTGGACACGTTCTTGTTCCTCTGCCTCGCATCTGCTGATAGAGAATTGGAGATCGAACTCTTCGACACATAACAAGATGTAAAACTTCACGACAGTCAAAACCAGTATCAAGCATTCCTACACTCACAGCAACCATCGGGTAATCTTCTCTCTTAAATTTTCTTATCAGTTCATCAGCATTTGTCACATCACTAGTAATTACTTCTGCATATTGTCCACGTGATTCAGGATGTAACTCATTGAGGAATTTTGCTAATCTTGTTGCATGATTTTTCGTAATTGCAAAAACTATTGTTTTGCCGGGACCTTTTGATTGTCCTGGTGCAAGTTCTTTATAATTTTCCCAAGCAAGTTTGTCAAACTCTTCCATCATCAAACGATTCGTCTTTTCGTTTGTCCATATTCTTTCAAACTCAGCTGGATCATAATATTCTTCATCAACCTCTACACCTTCAGTCATCAGTTTTGTAATTCTCTCTGCAAATTTATAGGGCACTAAATATTCACCTTCAAATGCTTTTCTAATTGGTAAAGAGAAATCAGGTGCTTCATTCTTACATTGATAGAAATCAAAAGTATTTCTTTCAATATATATTGAAGGCGTGGCAGTTAATCCAATGTGAAAAGCATCAAAATGTGTTAAAGCTGTCTGCCAGGCACCATAAATTGAACGATGACATTCATCAGCAATAACAACATCAAAATATCCGCTCGTATAATCGGTATATCGTGAAATCATTGTCTGTAATAAACAAACCGTGATTTGTTTTTCTTCTCTAATAACTCCAGGTCTTAACCAATAACTGCTGTATTGCCTGAGTATGTCCTGTATAGCTTCAAGAGCTTGCTTAGCGAGTTGTTCACGATCAACCAAAAAAAGAATTTTTTCTGCTCTTCCTGCTTCAATTAATCTTTTAAGATATAAAGCAATTAGGTCGGTCTTTCCTGTACCTGTTGGAAGTTCAATCAAGAATCTTCTTTTGCCTAATTCCAAGGAATGGTCTAAAGCTTTCATTGCTTCCTTCTGGTAATCTCTCACATTTCTTACTTCACCTTGCCTGATGTAATTATCAGGAATTGGCATATGAGCCATTGGTTCTCTGTTAGCTCTTTGCTTTACTATTCTCTCTAGATCCTTCTGAGAATAAAAAGAGTTTACAATTCTTGCATCGTCGTTAGTGTAATCCCAGAAATAAATTAATTCTCCATTTGTTAAAAAGATGAACGGAGCACCTATTGCTTTTGCATAAGGAAGTGTTTGTTGCTTAGCTCGATACGGATGAAGTGCGGATTTCTTTGCTTCAACTACAGCAAGTGGTTTCCCATCTCGATCATAAAGAACATAATCAGCTCTGCCAAGAGTTTTATCTTCTGAATAATCTCTATCCGAATATTTATCCTGATTCTCTTTAACTATATTAATAGGCACTTCTGTCCGCACCTGGAAACTATCTTTCAAATCCCAGCCAGAATCTTTTAACAGATCGTTAATAACTATTCTTGCGTCTTGTTCGGAGGAATTAAAACTCATATTGAAATTTCATCGATTATTGAGATCATATAAAAATTTATTATACAAAATAAAAATAATTCAGATCGGAAGAATTTTGGCAATGTTGTGGCAATCTACTTCAGCTTTTTAGATTTTAGTAACCTTCTTTTTTCAATTGTCTTTCTTGTCTTTTCGATTTCACCTGCAAGTAGTTCCTCATCGGGAAGCGTTAATTTATATTCTGAAGCGAGAACTTTATTAGGTAACCCGGCAAGAGCATACTTTGCTACTGCACTGTCTTTTTCAGCACAGAGTATTAATCCAACCGGCGGATTTTCACCTTTATTAGTCCAATTATCCTTTGCAAAGTTAAGATAAAGATGCATCTGCCCGGCATCTGCGTGAGTGAATCTTCCAACTTTTAAATCAATTACTACAAGACATTTTAATTTCCTGTGGAAAAACAGCAAATCAATTCTATACCACTCATTTCCAATTCGCAATCGTTTCTGGCGACCAATGAAAGCAAATTCTCCACCAAGCTCAAGAAGGAATTTCTCGAGATGAATTATCAATGCTTCTTCGAGTTCATTTTCTGAGTATTCATCTTTCAATCCAAGAAATTCCAAAATGAAAGGATCTTTAATTTCTTCTTCAGGCGTAACTATATCTTCAGGCAAAAGTTTTTCGCCTTTCTTAAGCATTGCTGCTTTGTTTTTTGAAAGCAATGTTCTCTCATAAAACTGAGATGAAATTTGCCTGTCAAGTAATCTTACAGACCAACCATTTCTAAGTGCTTCTGTTTCATAAAAATTGCGAGCTTCTTTTTTCTTCGCCCTTCGAATCAATATAACATAGTGAGACCAGGAAAGTGGAAAAATATCATAAAGTTTTTCAGATTTAAAAATCCGAGACAATGTATCGGATTTGTTTGAGTCGGATTTCCGAAACAGCGTCTCGGAAATCTTATCTTTTGGATAAGCCAGGTAAAACAATCTCATTAATTCCAGATTATCAACAGAAAATCCTCTCCCAATATTTTTTGTTAAATCATTTGAAATATTTTGCAATAATTTTTTCCCATATTTGGCTTTTACCACACCGGATTGTTCATACTCTACAATTCTTCTCCCAATTTCCCAATAGGTAGCTGTCAGGATTGCATTGATGACCCTTGTAGTTTTGCTTCTGGCGGATTCGAGTAGTTCTGCAATTCCACTGATTAGCGAAGTGTATTTATTTGGCTTGCTTATTTTTGAATCATTAATCATTCAAATCTTAATAAATTATTTTCAACTTATTTTTATTTGCTTTTAGACCATAAAATTTTGCCCCCCTCTGTCCTTCAATGCTAATCTTAAATGCTTCTAACACTGCTTCCTTCTCAATTACTTTTTTAATTTTCTTATTAATTTTTGAGACATTTCCGCGGAAAGTATAAAGCGAAAGACCAAATTTATTTCTTTCCATTTCTTCCAATTCCATTCTGTTTAAATCCAAATCGGGGAAGAGCTCGGTGTGTATTTCGATAATTCGTTTCAGGAACGCATTGGATGTATTTATCCCTGAAAACTTTTCAAGACCTTTATCGTTGATGATCCTTTCTGCAAAATATCTGTAATAAGAAAGTTCCACCGGTGCCAAACTAATTACTTTATCCTCAATAATTAATCCTGGTTTTGAAATGCTTAATGTTGCCGATGGAAGTAAATCCTTTAATCCTTTCACCTCTTCTTTTAATCTTACTATCCTTGGTAAAGATGTATCAATTTTAACAGAAATGTTTTCAGATTTACCAAACTTTGGATCTTTCACTTGGATTAACCTTAATGGATTTGATTCCGAAAAATCACCCGATTCAGCCAATAGTATCCAGCAGACAGACATCGCAGGTGTTCCAGATGATATTGCTGCTGTGTAAATAAAAGAGTCAGTTTTATCCAGTTTATCTGTAAAATCTTTTAATTGTGTATAAATCTTATTGTGATTTGTAATATCAGTAATAGCCAACTCTGTAATTGAAACTAAATTAGATAATTTTCTTTTACTAATCTCTTTTTTAAGATATTCAGCAATTTTTTTATAAGTGATTTCGGTTGTCTTCCCTCGATTCCAAAGAAGCTTAACTTGATCAAACTTTTCATTGTCAAGAGCTGTCAGGATAGCACCATCAGGTTTTCCGGCTAATTTACCTGCATCATTAGAACCGATGAATGAAAGAAGAATTTTTAATTTTTTGATCATAATTTTATTTGAAAATAATCAAAGAATAGATGAGTATTCTTTTTAGATAAAACAATTATTGAAAAATAGTGAAGAAAAAAGTCCTATTGAAAATGTTAAAGAAATATTTAAAGTTTTACCTTAAATAATTCACTTCTAATCAAACCATAATTATTATTAACTTTGTCTATATTTACACAGATAATTTGTCCAACAAAAAGAGATTAAATGAAAGTAATTGATCATTTAGAGAAGGCGAAAGAACCTCTTATAAGTTTTGAATTGATACCTCCAAAACGAGGCGGAGATATCACGGATGTTTTACACGTTCTCGATGGAATAATAAAATTCAGACCACCGTTTATTGATATTACCAGTCATTCCGCAGAAGTTATCTACGAGGAAACCTCTGAAGGAATTAAAAAGAAAGTAAAAAGAAAACGTCCCGGAACTCTCGGAATCTGTGCCCTCATTCAGAATAAATATAATGTTGATGCTGTTCCTCATATTCTTGTAAAAGGATTTACCCGTGAAGAAACAGAAGACTTTATGATCGAGTTGAATTATCTTGGTATTGATAATATTCTTGCAATCCGCGGAGACGACAGCGGATATGAAAAACCAATTCCTGTTGGAAGAAGTGCAAACAGAAATTCAGTTGAACTTGTTGAACAAATTATGAGAATGAACAAAGGAATTTATCTCGAGGAATCTCTGCTCGATGCAAAGCCAACAAATTTTTGTGTTGGTGTCGGTGGTTATCCTGAAAAACATTTTGAAGCTCCGAATTTAAAAGCTGATATTAAATTCGCAAAAGAAAAAGTTGATGCCGGCGCAGAATACATTGTTACTCAAATGTATTATGATAATAAATTTTATTTTGAATATGTTGATAAATGCCGTGAAGCAGGAATAAATGTTCCGATTATTCCGGGATTAAAAATTTTAACTTCAAAAGCTCAGCTTCATTCTATTCCAAAAGATTTTCACGTTACAATTCCTTCCGCTTTATCAGACGAAATTGAAAAAGCAAAACCGGAAGAAGTTATGAATATCGGAGTTGAATGGGCTGCAAACCAGGTTCTTGAACTTCTTGATAAGAATGTTCCAAGCGTTCATTTTTATGTTATGCTGAATGCCAGACCGACTAATATGGTTATGGAACGTCTGAAATTATTTAATAAAGTTTTTTAGAAAGTCAGTTCGGCTTAAATGGTTAATGTAAGAAAACCTGTCGTAAAAAAATTAAAATGGGGAGTTGCAGGCTGTGGAAGATTTAGCGAGCACACTTTTATTCCCACAATAAAATTTTTAAGAAGAAGTTTTGTTCAATCATTTTATAGTCATAATCTTAACAGGGCAAAAGAACTTGCTGAATTATCCGGCGCTTCAGGATATTTTGACAGCTATGATGAATTTCTGAAATCAGATATTGATTGCGTTTTTATCGGAAGTGTAAATGCACATCATTATGAACAGGTCATCAAAGCTGCGGAAGCCGGAAAAAATATTCTTTGTGAAAAGCCATTATCGATTACCAGCAAGCAAGCAGAAGAAATGGTTCAGGTCTGCAAAAAAAATAATGTTTTGTTTGCAGTAAATTATGTTCATCGTCTCCATCCTCATGTAATAAAAGCAAAAGAATTAATAAAAAATCAGACTATTGGAAAACTTGTAAGTATAAATCTCTCATTCAATCTTGATTTTCCACCGGGCAATAATTTCAGATTTAAAAAAGATTTAAGTGGCGGTGGTGCCTTGCGTGATCTCGGAACTCATTTAATTGATTTGTTAAGATTTTTTGGCGGAGAAATTTCAGAGATAAATGGTTATATGGATAACATCATTTATAATTATGAAGTTGAAGATTATGTATCAGCAATTGTAAAGTACGAGAATGGAAACTATGGTTCGTTCAATGTTTCTTACAACACTAAAAAAGCATTCAACAGGATTGAAATACTTGGACACACTGGTGCAATAAGCATCGAAAATTTTATTGGAGTAAAAGGAGTTCCTTCAAAACTTACTATTCAGCTTGATGGTGAAGCAAAAAAAAGTTTCCGCAAGCGTGGTAATAAATTTTTGTTTATGATGCGGGCTATTCAAAAATCATTTTTGAAAAATCAGACACCACCTGTTACTGGCGAAGACGGATTGATCAATATGAAATTAATGGAAGAGCTTGAAAGAAAATGTCAGAGATAGATAAGCTCATTTCTGTTTGTCACAAAGTTTATCAGAAAGGGTTTGTTGCAGCCAGTGATGGAAATGTTTCACTGATCACTGATGATAATACAATTCTCATTACTCGTTCAGGAATCTGCAAAGGAGAAATAACAGAAAAAGATATTCTTGAATTTGATTTCAACGGAAAACATTTAAAAGGCGAAGGAAAAATCACAACTGAATTTAAATTACATCTTTATGCATATTCAAAAAGAAAAGATGTAAATGCAGTTGTGCATTGTCATCCAATTCATTCAACCGCTTTTTCACTTTTGGGTGAAGGACTTGTTAATCATTATTTCCCTGAAGTGATTTTAACACTCGGGAAAGTTCACCTTTGCAAGTATGCAGCACCATCAACAAATGATCTCCCGTTGAGTCTCGACCCTTTTATTGAATACGGCTGGGCATTTCTATTACAAAATCACGGTGCAATGACACTCGGAAAAAATGTTGATGATGCTTATTACAAAATGGAAAAACTTGAACACGCAGCAGAAACTTTATTCAAAGCGCGATTGCTTGGAAAACCAAATGAGTTATCTCCCGAAGATGTGAAAAGATTAGTTGAATTATCCGAAGAGACTTACGGAATTACACAGGATCCGAGAAATGTTTTTTAACTAACAGACTAACCCAATTTCTATAAGAAATTGGGTTAGTAAAAATAGTAAAAGGTAAATGATTAAAGTAAAACCCAAAATAGCATTATTAGTCGGTGGAACTTCTCCCGAAAGAGATGTTTCAAAAAAATCAGGCAAAGGAATTTTGCAGGCTTTAAAGAATCTTCAATATCCTGCAGTTGTTATTGATCCGGCTTATGGATTGCATCAGCCAAAAGAAGAAATGCAATTCTTTTCTGAAAAAGATTATTCTGAAATATCTAACCGGAATTGTATTGATGCAATTAATTCTACGATGTTTGATAATGTCGATATTGTTTTTTCTGCAATGCACGGAAAGTGGGCTGAAGATGGTACAATTCAATCACTACTTGAACTCCGCGGATTAAAATATATCGGATCAAAAGTTCTTGCAAGTGCTCTTGCAATGGATAAGGATATGTCGAAAGTAATTTTCAGACAGACCGGAGTTCAAACCGCTGATTGGTTTACTATTAATTACAAAAGTTTCGAACCTGTTCTTATTGCTGATGAAATTAAGCGGCGATTCGGATTTCCATGTATCATAAAAGCGAATGATCAGGGTTCAACAGTCGGATTAAAATTTGTTAAAGATGAATCCGAAGTTGAAGAAGGAATTGCACTTGCTCAGCAATATTCTTCCAAAGCATTGATTGAAAAATATATTCCCGGGAGAGAATTAACTGTCACGGTACTTTTAAATGAAGCGTTACCAGTTCTTGAGATCGTTCCGAAAAGTGGTTTCTATGATTACAAACATAAATACACTTCCGGTATGAGTGAATACATTGTTCCTGCAAACATTCCTGACGATGTTGCAAAGAAAGCACAGCAGCAGGCAATAACTGCATTTCATTCTCTCGGCTGCGAAGGTTATGCAAGAGTTGATTTCAGAATGAATAATCAGAATGAATTATTTTGTCTTGAAGTAAATACATTGCCAGGAATGACACCGACAAGTCTGGTTCCAAAAGCAGCAAAGGCAGTTGGAATTTCATTCGATGAATTGGTTGATAAAATAATTAAACAGGCTTTGTAATGGCAAAGAATAAAAAGAAACTTGTTCTGTATTTATTTATAGCCATTATTGTTCTTGGCTTACTTTATATTTTTTTTAACGAACGTGGTTTGATTAAATATACCGGATTGAAAAACCAGGTTGACTCGATGCAGGTCGAACTTGAGAAAATAAAACTCGAAAACGAACAACTAAAAAATGAAATTGATTCATTGCAAAAAAAGATTCCTGCAAAGATGGAACAAATCGCCCGCGAAAAATATAATATGAAAAGAAAAGATGAGACAGTAATTGAAATCGAAGAAAAGTGATGACAAAACCGGATTACCGAACACTCCGCTTGCTGACAGAGTAAGACCAAAATCTCTTACAGAATTTTACGGACAGGAACATCTCGTTGGTGAAGGCAAACCAATCCGGTTGATGATTGAAAATCAAACGGTCACTTCATTTATTCTTTGGGGACCACCGGGAACTGGTAAAACAACTCTCGCACAAATTATCGCAAATGAAACTGACTCAAAATTTTATCAGATCAGTGCTGTTTCTGCTGGAGTGAAGGATGTCAGAAATATTATTCAGATTGCCGAACATAATAAAAGTCTCGGACTTCGGTCAATTCTTTTCATTGATGAAATTCATCGCTTCAACAAAGCTCAGCAGGATGCATTGCTTCATTCAGTTGAAACTGGTTTAATAATTTTAATCGGTGCAACTACTGAAAATCCTTCGTTCGAAGTAATTCCTGCTCTTCGTTCGCGTGCAAGAATTTATGTGCTGAATGAACTTTCAAAAAATGATCTTCACAAAATTTTGCACAATGCAATTTCAAAAGATGAATACCTGTTGAAATATAATATTGAAGTACCGGCTGAAGATTATTTGCTATATCTGTCTGGCGGCGATGCAAGAATAATGCTGAGCATATTTGAATCAGCAATCATTCAGGAGATTGAAAAGGAAAAAATCATTGTAACAAAAGAACTTCTCGATAATATTATTCAAAGAAAAAATGTTGTTTACGATAAAGGTGGAGAAGAACATTACAATTTAATTTCAGCTTTCATCAAAAGTGTTCGCGGAAGTGATCCTGATGCAGCACTTTACTGGCTTGCAAGGATGCTTGAAGGTGGTGAAGACCCATTATTCATTGCAAGAAGATTAATTGTTCTGGCTTCTGAGGATATTGGAAATGCAGCGCCAAACGGACTTGTTCTGGCTGAAGCTGCTTTTGGTGCAGTTGAAAAAATAGGAATGCCGGAAGCGAGAATTATTTTAGCACAGTGTACAACATATCTCGCATCCAGTCCGAAAAGTAATGCATCTTATATCGGAATTTCGAAAGCGGAACATGAAGTAAAAAACCAACCACTTTATCAGGTTCCTGTTCATTTACGAAATGCGCCAACAAAGTTGATGGAAGAACTTGGCTACGGTGAGAAATACAAATATCCTCACGACTTTGAAAATAATTTTTTAATTGAAAAATATTTTCCTGATGAGATGGACGGGAAGCAATTTTATTTCCCAACAGAAAATGGGCAGGAAAAAAATCTGAAAGACCGACTTAAGTTTTTATGGAAAGAGAAGAAGAAATACAATTGATCAAATCGCAATGTTCAAATTACAAATCACAAATAATATTAAATTTAGAAAATCTAAAGTTCAAAAATTGTCTGGAAATTTTGTTTGATATTTGTGATTTATTTGGGTTTTGTGTTTTGTGATTTGGATTTTAGAGCAGCGCGAACATCTTCCCTGGCAGCTGCTTAATCAATCCTTTAAACTCAAGCGAAAGCAAATTAACTAAACAATCTGATGTCGAAAGATTTGCAAGCGTAGCAATTTTGTCAATGTGCAGCGGTTCAGAATTCATTACGTTAATAATTTTTTCTTCAAATAAACTCAAATCAACTTGCTGTTTCGGAATATTTTTACCAAGCACTGGTTTAAGTTTAAGTTCAAGTTCGGTAATAACATCCTCTGCTGAAGTAATCAATTCAGCTTCTGATTTTTGAATTAGTAGATTTGTTCCCTCTGATTGTTTAACTCCAACATTTCCCGGTAATGCAAAAACTTCTCTATCCTGATCAAGAGCAAATGCTGCTGTTTGCATTGCACCACCCTGGAGTCCTGTTTCAATTACAATAACACCAAGACTTAGTCCGGAAATAATTCTGTTCCTTCTTGGAAAATTTTGTGCATCGGGTTGTGTGCCGAGAGAAAATTCACTTATCACAGCACCACATTCGGTAATTTTCTCAAATAATTTTTTATTTTCAGCAGGATAAATAACATCTAATCCACTTCCGATAACTGCTATTGTTCTTCCTGCTGATTTGATTGCAGCATTATGCGCCACCGAATCAATTCCTCTTGCCATTCCGCTTACGATTGTAATTCCCTGTTTAGCAAGGTCCATTGAAATTTTTTCTGCATGAACTTTACCATAATTTGTTGGCTGCCGTGTTCCGACAATCGCAATTGAATATTGGTCACTGTCAGTCATCTCTCCAAGCAGATAAAAAAGAATTGGTGGGTCGTAAATCTTTTTCAGGATTGCAGGATATTCCTTATCCCAGATTGTAATTAATTTCCCGCCAAGTTTTTCTAATTTTTTTAATTCTTTCTCAGTGAATTTTTCTGTCTCTGCTCTTTCGTGTGAAGCTTTTCTGATTCGTTTTGCAAGGTTTGTACTGATGCCTTCAACATTCATCAAAGATTGGGAGTCAGCTAAAAGAATATTTTTCGTACTTCTGAATTTTGCCAGCAGATTTCTGAATTTGCCGGGACCAATCCCATCAATCGATAAAAGCAGAAACAGATCGGTTAACTGTTCAAAATTTAATTTGCTCACATTAAAGAATTTTTATTTTTTAGAAGTGTATTTCTCGTTCACATCGATTGAATCAACAACAGCTACAACTATTGAATGAACTGGAGCTTTTTTATGTCCAAGAATTTGCTGAACAGCTTTTCCTTCCTGAACAAGCAAAACAGTGTCACCAATTCCTGCATTTGCAACATCAATAGCAAGAACATCATTACTACCAATGTAATTATCATTTAAATCAATCGGATGAACGAGCAACAATTTTTGCCCGACAAGATTAGAATTTTTCTGAGTCGAAACCAGGTTTCCTTTAACTCTTGCCAGGATCACTTTCGCTATCCTGCCTGCCCATTTGGGAAACTTGTTCTTTATCTGATTTCTTTCTTAAAAAAATTGATAATGGAAAAATGATGACATAAGCTATAAAGAGTAGTATTGGTGAGATTACCAGAGAAGAAAAACTATCCCAGGGACCGATGGTCATAAAATAAAATCCAATAATTGTTACAATCAGACCGAGCGCAAGCAGGTAATAGTTCCTTTTATCCCAATAAATATTGAAAGGGGAAACAGATATTTTTTTTGTCTGTTTGATTGTTCTTTTTTTGATTTTGGTTGCCATAATTACTCCTAAAAAAAAAATTAAAAAGCCCAGCGATGGGGGACCACTGGGCTCGACTCTGTTACATCAAAGGGCAGGGGAGAACCCTTTGAAAGAGTCATTAGAAATATAAATTGATAAGCGCTATTTGTCAAGTTTTATTATTTACTAATCTGATAAACAATCTTTCTGATTGTATCGAATTGCAAATAAGGATATTCTTCCCTGATTGCATCAATTGCATCACCTGCACTTACCTTACCAGCCCTCAGGCTTTTGAACTTTTTACGAATCTGATAATCGCGAACCGCTTTTTCATCAATCAATCCATGAACTTCTAACAACTCAAAGATTTCGTCACTAATTAATTCAGACAGAGGATTGTCTATTTTTGCTTTTATTTGGTTCATCTCAGCTTTCCTTCCTTTTTGTTAATGAATGTCTGTGTATTATTACAGTATCGAAGATTTAGAATAATTCCTCCGTATTTTGTTCCATTATGTTTAAAACTAAAAAACCGACCAGAGCTATTCCCTAAAATCGGCGTAAATCTGCTACTCTGGTAATAAAAGTTCCTGATAAACGTTTTTTATTAAAGTAGCAAATTATCTATAATTGTATTGATTTTTACTTAATTATTAAAATTCGTTTCAAAAATAAATAATCTTTCGTTAATATCAAACGTCTTTGACCAGCTTCATAAACAAATTTCGTATGAGCAATAAAGTAAAATATAGTTATTTTTCAAAGGAATATTCTTTAATCTTGACATTTTCATTTCAGATGAAAAAACAACTTTTTCATAGATAATCATAAGGGAAATATTTAATTCATGGCAGAATATAAAGGACTGGATTTTCTGGATCTTTTAGTAGTTCTTACAAAATGGAAGATTTTTTTATTGATTTTAATAGTTTCCACTTTTGTAATATCCTATCTCGTTATCTACTTTGTTATTGATGAAGAATTTGAATCAAAAGCTTTAATCATACCTTCAGACGATTCCTCACCAACAGGCAGCATATCAGGTATTATGAAAAATCTTAAAGACCTCCCTTTAGGACTTGGTGGAAGTTCAAAATCAGCTAGTACCGATCTATATATAACTATTATTTATAGTCGATCAAATCTGGAAAATGTAATTAAGAAATTTGATCTCTTAAATGATTACAACCTAAACAGCATGGAAAAAGCTGTCAAGCTAGTATCAAAGAAAATAGAAGCAGAAGTGACCGATGAAGATGCTTTTGAGATATCGGTGCGAGCAAAAACCAGAGAAAAATCTGCCGAGATAGTAAACTATCTTCTGGAGGTTCTAAATCAGAAAGTGATTGAATTAAATATTGCCAAATCAAGGGATAATAGGATCTTTTTGGAGAATCGTTACGCTGAACTAAAAGAAAATTTGAGAATTGTTGAAGATTCTCTGCAACATTTTCAAGAAAGTACAGGATTGTATGAAGCAAAAGAGCAACTTAAATTGATTGCAGGTACTTATACTGAATTAGAGACTAAAATCACAATGAAAAAGATTGAATTAGAAATATTAGAAAATATGTATGAAAAGGAATCTCCCCAGGTAGATTTGTTAAGAAGGGAAGTGAGTTTGATGGAATCGGAATTTAATGGTTTAAAGCGAAATAAAAATGAAGAAAGCTTTTTATTGGCGCTTAATTCATTACCTGAAAATATGAAAAAGTTTTTAAGATTGTACCGGGATATTGAAATATATACTGCCATCCTGGAATTTATAGTCCCTATATATGAACAGGCTAAGCTCGAAGAGCAAAAAAATATTCCGGTTTTACAAGTAATTGATTATGGAGTTGTTCCTGAGAAAAAAGCTTATCCACCGAGGCTATTAATGTCAGCGATAACTACATTGATAATATTCTTACTCTTTGCTTCTTTCCTTATCTTCAGAGAAGTATTTAGGAATTCAAAAAATCCTAAAGTTGAATTCATCCTGTCAAACATAAATTTTTTCAAACGAAGATAAACTTTTTGCAAATTCTCACTACAAATATTAATACTGAGAATAATCAGAAAAACTTACTCCTCCAATTACTAATAGCATTTATACTCGCAGCGGCTATTGTTCTGCTTATTACAACTTTAGATATTAAAGCCCGCTATTATGTAATAATAATATCAGTCCCCTTATGCCTTTTTATAATTCTAAATTACAGATTGACATATTCAATTCTGATTATTTCCATCTTTGTTAACCTCAATTTTTTTTATTTCTCAATTTCTGAATTACTCGTGTTGTTCGTAGTGTTATCGTTTCTTTTAACTCATAAGTATGAGTTCCAAGAATTTAAAAACAAAATATTAAATTATTTTGGAATTTTCATTCTTTCATTAATTCCATCCTATTATAACTTAATATCGAATGTTACAGAAGCTCTGCCATTGTCATTACATCTTATCTTTTTTGTCTTGACGTTTACCATAATCTCCGCATCTATACAAAATCATTTTCAAATTAGAGATTTAATTATTTTATTTTTAGCTGTTTCATTAATTAATGGACTTTTTGTTGTAGCATTGGCATTACTAACTGGCCAAAGAGTATTCGGTTTTTCAGGTATTATGTACGTCGACTATGTTGGATATTCAATTGTGATTTCATTCATTTTCTTAATGCTTAAGAAAAGAGGAAAGCTGATAAGTCTGATTGTTTTGTGTATTCTTTCGCTTGCTCTTATCTTTACTCAAACCCGAAGTATCTGGTTAGTGACCGGAGCTACTCTATTCTTAAGTTTTTTGCACTTATTTTTTAGCAGCCAAAAGTATCAATTGAGCCGACTAAAATTATCTGTAGGTTTTATTTCAATCATTTTTGCTATAAGCATTTTTACTCTGACTTTAAAGGATGTAAACAAAGATTATTTTGAACGAGTAGAAATAAAAAAGATTGAGCAAACAGACGATCCGATGCGACTAACTCTCCAAATAAATTCTTTGGTAACAAGATATTTCATTTGGTCAGCTGCATGGGAGGCTTTTATTAATAACCCTGTTATTGGTGTTGGAATTTATGGATTCCCATTTGTTTCCAAAGAATATTCTGACGTAGATCCGTTTCTTTACAAATCGTTTATTGAAAAACTTACACCTCATGAAACATTCTTAGCAATCCTTACTGAAGGTGGTATACTAGGATTTTTAGGCTTCATGTTTTTTTTAATCTCAACTATACTTTATGCAATAAAAAACTACAAGCTAAGTAGATCCCAAGACGAACTTTTTTATTCTGAGCTAATTCTGTGGTTAACTATTTATACTCTGCTTTCGATGATTGTTACAGACGCCTGGTTGTGGGGACACGGAATTGTGCTGTGGGGAGTACTTTTAGGTTTATCAATTGCTAACAGGAAAATTTTAGGGCGTAGAACAGGCATAGCGAGTACATGACATGAATATTTTTTATAGAATACAGAGAAAAACAAAAAAGTTAATTCGTGAATACATTCTAAATAAAGAATTTGTAAAAAAAACTAAATATGGATTCAAAATTAAATTAGATGTTTCCAGAGACGTTGACAAACATTTTTACTGGGGAGAGTTCGAAATTGAAATAATTGAATTCTTGAGGACATTACTAAAAAGGAGTTCAGTTTTTTTTGATATTGGTGCTAATATCGGAATCTATTCTCTTCTAGCGAGTAAAAATATCTTAGCTGGCGGAAAAATTTTTGCCTTTGAGCCAGCAGATTGGGCATATAACCGTTTAACTGAAAACATAAGAATTAATGCTGTAAAGAATATTGAAACATTGAAACTTGCCGTTTCTGATTTTACAGGTTCAAATCAATTTTATGTTTGTGAGGATGATGCGTATAATTCACTGATCAGTACCCCAATGAAGCAGGTACAGAAAGTAATCAAAATTAATTCAATTCGTCTTGATGATTTCTGTCTGAAAAATAATATTAAGGATATAGATATTTTAAAGATTGATGTTGAAGGTGCTGATTTCTTAGTTCTGAAAGGAGCCAAGAATATCTTAAGATCAGACCATTCCCCTATAATTATTTGCGAATTTAATAGAAGTATAACCAATGGTATAAAATCTTCACAGGATGAGTTTGTTTTTTTTATGAAAGAGTTGTCTTATAGATTTTTTACAATAAAAGAAAGAAAACTTGTTGAAATTGATTTAGCAAATACAGCAGCTAATGAGCTTATCTGTATAAAAGACTGCCATCTCCCCAAGTACAATCTTAACCTTAAATCCTGATGAAGAAGAAACTCCTCTGGAGCTCAATTACAGGAACTTTTCAGGTAATCCTTAACACAGTTCTAATTTTTATTGTAATCCCAGTTTTTATAAGCACACTTGGTTTACATTCTTATAGTATTTTCTCGTTGTTATTATTATTCAACAACCTGAATGTATTTATGAATTTGGGATTAAATACTTCCCTAATTAAGTATGTTGCAGAACAAGGAAGGTCTCAACAATCAAATTATGATATAGCAGTTAGTTTCTCATTGCTTTTTATTGTTCTCATTCCAATCTCAACAGCTGCTATTTTCTTTACTGAGTTTTTTTTAAGCAACGTTTTTAACATAAGCCAAGTATATATTACATCCGGAACAACCTTACTTTTTAATGCGATTATTATTTCAAACTGTTTTTTGTTACTCGGACAAATATTTAGTGCCGTTTTAGATGCTCAGCAGAAAGTTTACCTGAATAATGCCGCTCTCATACTTTATAACTTTCTTTATTGGGGACTAATTCTTCTGTCACTGCTTAAATTTCCCGGGTTCACTGCAATTAGCATTAGCATTCTGACAGCGACAATAGTGTGGTTTGTTGTAGTATACATCTTATTTAAGAAAACCTGGGGCAGTTTTAAATTACGAGGTGTTAGAAAGAATTTCTTAATCACCGCAAAAAAGCAACTTTCATATGGTGTTAAACTTTATTTAAGCGGCTCAATTAGCTTTTTTCATGAACCCCTCACAAAACTGCTTATCAGTCATTTTGTTGGACTGACTGAAGTCGCTTTTTTTGATATAGCAATAAGGTTAAAAAATCAACTTTGGAATCTTACAAGCCGTGTATTTTATCCACTCTTTCCATTTATTTCACAGCTTAGCGATAAGGAAAAAATTAGAAAATTAATTCATACTGTTGAACAAAAAACAGCTTTTCTAATTATTCCCATTGTATGCATTGTTATATATGTTTCTAAGCCATTTGTTGAAATCTGGATTGGGAATGATGTTGAAGTTATTTCAGTAAGTATGATTTCGATCACTGTTGCATATTTGCTTGCTGTTATAGTAGTTCCGGTGTATCAATACTTAATGGCAAAAGGTTACCCGGGAAAAACAATTATCATACAGATTTTGAACGTCATTGTGAACACCTGTCTTTTCTTTCTTACATTACCTTGGATTGGCTACAATGCAGCAGTAATTAGCAGTGTTGGGTCAATTTTAAGCTCATTCACATTAACACTGTATTATCAGAAAAAATATTTAAATAGTCTAATACTTGATAATTTTAAACAACTTTGGAAGTCCTTTCTGATTCTAAGCATTAATATTTTAATAGGACTAGCTTTATCTGAAATTATAGAGAAGGATATTCTTAAGATTATAATTATCCCTCTGGTTTTGATAACGGTATCTGTATACATGTTTCGTGTGCTGAAAATATTTTCAAGAGAAGAAATTAATAAATTTGCAGTCAGCGAAAGCACTTTGTTGAAAGTCGCCGATAAAATTTTTGTGAAAAAATGATTGATCATACCATTAAATATGATTTAAGACTTGATTAATTAAATTGGTATTTTTGATTTTGTAACGTTAGTTTAACATTATTACATAGTATATGACTAATCCAAATCCAGTTGTCTCCGCTATAATCTCAACTTATAATTCCGAGAAATTTATTGAAGGTAGAATTGTCGATCTACTCGAACAAACTATAGCTGATAGAATAGAAATAATAATTGTAAATAGTGGTTCCGCAGAAAATGAGGGAAAAATAATTCAGCCTTATTTAAGAAACTACACTAATGTTCACTATTTAAGAACTGAACAACGGGAGTCTATTTACAAAGCCTGGAATAGGGGAATTAAGGTTGCGAATGGTAAATACATTACGAATGCTAACACAGATGACAGACTTAAGAAAGATGCCTTAGAAATTTTAGCTTCACATCTGGAAAAAAATCCCAAAGTTGCAATCGTGTCCGCTGATCAGAAATATTCGTATACATCAAACGAGAAATTTGATGAGATAAAAAGAAACAAAATTCGAAGGTGGAATGATTTTTCTATTACAAGATTGTTAGAAGCAAGTTTAACAGGACCGCAACCTATGTGGAGAGCTTCACTTCATTTAGAGGATGAAATATGGTTTGATGAAAATTTGGAAGTCGCAGGCGATTATGATTTTGCTTGTAAAGTTGCACTTAAGTATAAGCTTTATCACATACCGAAAGTTTTAGGTTCCTATTACCTTTCAACAAGCAGGGAGAACAAGGAATATAAAGAACAGAAAAAGGGAATTACAGAATCATATCATATCCGAAATAAATATTGCGAGCAATATATTCGCTATTTAAGCTTTCAAGAATTAGAAATTAAAATTCATTATTATAATAAATGGAGTCAGGCAGGAAAATTACTCTTCTACTTTTGGAAATTATTGTTCAAAATCATATCTCCAGCACGAAGACTGGAAACAAGAGAGTTCGTTACATTTTTTGCAGTTAAATTGAATAGCCATTTAGGGTTGAACAAAAATGCAATGGCTCTGTGCGACAATTATTTAAGTAAATATTCCTCATTTGATATATCGAGTTTAAGGTATTCACTAACTAGTGAATTAATGTATAAGGTTTCAGTAAGTGTAATAATACCTACCTTCGACCGTCCAAATTTTTTGGATGATGCACTTGAAAGTCTGACAAATCAATCCTTTAAAGATTTTGAAGTAATTGTTATAAATAATGGCGAGGTGAAAATATCAGATTTAATTGAAAGATTCTCTGGAAGAATTAGTATTAGGCTTTATGACTCAGAGATTAAAGGGAATGTTTCTCACGCTAAAAACATTGGATTAAAAGCCGCTTCCGGTAAATATGTAGCTTATTTAGATGACGATGATTGGTATCATCCTGAGCATTTACAAACTCTGTACGATTTTCTGGAAAATTCTGAGATTATGTTTGCGTACACTGATGCCCTTGTTGAGTTACAGGATAAAAAAGATAATACTTATTTTACAACGAAGAAGTTCGTGGAGTATTCTAAAGATTTTAATAGAAATTTGTTATTAATTAAGGATTATATTTTTACACCTTGTGTTATGCATCATCGTAGATGTTTTGAAGTCGTAGGTTACTTTGACGAAAAGCTTAGTACTGATGAAGATATGGATATGTGGATAAGGATGAGTCGCATTTATGATTTCAAACACATTAAAAAAGTTACTTGTTCAGTAAGAAGAACTTCTGATACCGGCTCCTTAACTAAAGATTGGAGTAAGATGTATCAGAATGCAAAATATTTGAATGAGAAGCATTCAAATTATGGTAAGTTTAATCCGATAGTTTGTCTAGGTAGAAAATATTATCTGGAACTTAGAAAAAGCAGAGCAAAAAGATCCCAATATGGAACTGTCAGTAATTATTATTAACTATAACAGTAAACAAGTACTTTTCAACTGTCTAAACTCTTTAGTGCAAAGTACTAGTTCAACTTCAACTGAAATGTTTGTAATTGATAATGCCTCTTCTGATAGTATAAAAGGTATAGAACCAGAATTCCCCACCATTAAATTTATTTATAATGAAAAAAATATTGGTTTCGCTGCTGCAAACAACATAGGTATAAAAAGATCTAAAGGAAAATATATCCTACTCTTGAATCCCGATACAAGAGTAAATGAAAATTCATTTCAACCGATGATTGATTATCTAGAGAACCACGACGATGTTGCAATAGTTGGTTGTAAAATTTTTAATACAAATGGAGAAATAGAGAGATCAACTCATTCTTTCCCATCTTTGCTTAAAGAGTTTGTTCATGCAAATGAGTTTATAAAAAATATGATTGGTTATGAAAGTAAGACTGCGGCTTTGTTGAAGAAATTTTTAAAGTCAAAATCATTGGAGAGTTATTGGGATCATAACAGTAGCAGGGAAGTTGATCATGTAACAGGGGCTTGTATGATGGTGAAGAAAGAAGCAATTGATAAAATCGGTATTTTAGATGAAGCTTTTTTTCTTTACAACGAAGAAGTAGAATGGAGTTACAGATTTAAACAAGCAGGTTACAAATCTGTTTTTCTACCGACTTCTAATATCATTCATCTGTTTGGACATTCAACCGGACAGCGTGTGCAAAAACAAGCGGTAAATAATCTTTTAGTAGAACGGTACAGAGGAATGTTCTATTTCTTTCAAAAGCATTATGGAGTTATCAATTTATTTTTATTACGAATATTAGTATTCGAAGGATTCACTCTTCGAATATTATTCTCTTTTATAAGCTCATTTTTTATCTCAAACGAGAGAAATCGATTAAAAAAGATTGAAAGAGCCAGCATGCGGAAGATTTTATCTCTTATCTTTAAAACGGATTTTGATTGGAGAAAGAATTCGTAACAATTGCAGTCAAGATATGAGGACTTTAATTTCAGTGTTTTGGTTTTAGCATATTTACATTATTTTCGACCCTTAAATGCAAAAATTTCAACTATTCAATTGGAGTACTAGTTAATGAATATTGCCTTCATAAATCCCCCGTTTTTCCCAAAGTATTCAAGGGGATCGAGAAGTCCAGCTGTCACCAAAAGCGGAACAGTTTACTATCCTATTTGGTTAGCACTTGCAGCAGGAGTTGCAGAAAAAAATGGTCATCAAATCACACTAATTGATGCACCTGCGGAAGCTATTTCAGTTGAAGAAACGATGAACAGGTTAGCCAACTTTAATCCTCGAATTGCTGTAATTGAAACAAGCACTGGAAGCATCAGCAGTGATATAAAGTTTGCTGAAGAAGTAAAAAAGAAATTTGATAACGTATTAGTCTGTTTGGTTGGAAACCACGTAACTGCCGTTGATAAAGACACCCTAAAAAGTTCAAATTTGATAGATGCAATTGCCAGAAATGAATACGAAGCCACCATCGTCGAATTAGCAGAACGACTTGAAAAGAAAGAATCACTGGAAAATGTTCTCTCACTTACTTGGAGAAATGGAATTGAAATTGTTGCGAACGGTCATCGCCCTGCTTTAACGCAGGAAGATCTTGATGCTATGCCATTTGCAAGTGAAATTTTTAAAAGATTTTGTAATTCTAGAGATTATTTTTTTGCAGCTGGCCGTTTCCCGCAAATGATGGTTTATACTGGCAGAGGTTGTCCATATCTGTGTACCTGGTGTGTTTATCCTCAAAATTTTTATGGACATACATATAGACATCGTTCTCCACAAAGCATTGCTGCTGAGTTTAAGTACATTGAAGAAAATTTTCCTGAAGTTGTGGAAGTAACAATTGAAGATGATACTTATACAGTATTTAAAAAACATACTATTGAAATTTGTAAGCTTCTTATTGAACAAAATAACAAACTAACTTGGACTTGCAATGTAAGAGCTGATCTGGACGAAGAAACAATGCACTGGATGAAAAAGGCAGGATGTCGTTTAGTCATCGTTGGATTTGAAAGTGGCTCGAATGAAATCTTAAAGTTGATGAAAAAAGGTGTGCGAGTTGAACAGTTTACAGCGGCTGAAAATGCTCGTAAAGCTGGATTGCTAATCCACGCCTGCTATATGATGGGAAATAGAGGCGAAACTTTACAAACGATGAACGAAACTCTTACTTTAGCAAAGAGACTTAATACTGATACTGCGCAATTCTTTCCGCTGATGTTGTATCCCGGAACCGAAGCTTACGACTGGGCAAAAAAGGAAGGACTGATAACAGCAAAAACCTGGGATGACTGGCTTACTCCTGAAGGTCTGCACAATACGGTTGTCGGTACGCATGATCTTTCAGCTCAAGAGATTGTCGACTTTTGTAATTATGCAAGAAGAGAATATTACTTAAGGGCTGCATATTTCTCTATGAAAGCAAAGAACATTATCAGACATCCATCAGAACTTAAAAGAACATTAAAAGCTTTTCTCACTTTTTACAAGCACCTTTTTAGTAAAGAGTCCAAAGCTAACACAGATAAGTTCAAGACTCGATTATCACACGACAAAGATGTAACAACTGAAATAAATGGGGAAAAAGGTTTGAATAATGTTGTTAAAAAATCTTCTGAGGCAACAGTAATTCAGAAAGAAACAGTAGTATAGATTACTATAAATATTTATTCTGATTCTATTAAGTAAGTCTTTGATTAATCATAATAGAACTATATGACTTTCTTCTCTCTTTTCGTTTAAAAATGCGATGCCAATCAAAATACAAAATTGATTTATATATTTAGCCTTACTATTTATAATATTTATTGATACAAGTGGAACTTTACATTGCAGCTATTTTCTGGTTTGCTGTCTTACTCCTTCTTCATGCATATCTGATTTATCCTTTTTCGCTTAGGATATTCAAACTTTTTAAATCCAGACCATTTACTGCGGATCAAGACTATTTCCCATCGATTTCAATTTTAATTGCAGCATACAATGAAGAAAAGGTTATTGCTGAAAGGATTGAGAATATCAAGAACCTCAACTTTGATTTTGGCAAGCTGGAATTGATCATAGGATCAGATTGTTCTTCAGATCGAACAAGTGAGATAGTACAGAGTAAGAGCAAAGACTATAACTGGTTGAAATGTGTAAATTTTGAGCAGCGAAGAGGAAAAGCTACCGTGCTAAATGATCTGTTTAAAACAGCTAAGAATGATATACTTGTTTTTAGTGACGCCAATACTAAGTTTAACAAAGATGCGCTTGTTAAGTTAGTATCTGAATTTGATGATCAAAAAGTGGGTGGTGTGTGCGGCCGTTTGGTTTTGGAAGAGCCCGCAGATGATTTCGATAAAACCAACCGGGAAAGATTGTATTGGCAGTATGAAACGCAGCTAAAAAAACTTGAAGGTAATCTGGGTACGCTCATCGCAGCAAACGGTGGTATTTATGCGATAAGGAAAAAACTGTTCACTAAATTTCCGGTTCAAGTTGCTATAACTGATGATTTGTTTCAGACATTAGCTGTACTTCAACAGGGTTTTCAGTTTTTATACAAATATGATGCTATAGCAGTTGAGGAGGTATCGAAAGAAATTATAACCGAATTCAGAAGAAAAGTCCGGTTCGCAACGACAAATTTTCAAACTCTGAAATTTTTCGGGGGTCTTCTCATCCCTAAAAAGATACTTTTATCGTATGCTTTTTTTTCACACAAAGTGATACGCTGGTTCGTACCTCTGCTTCTGATATTATTGCTGATTACAAATGCATTGTTAATCGATCATCAATATTTTTATAAAATCATTTTCTATTTTCAAATCGGATTTTATGTATCCGCTCTAGTGGGATTTATTCTTAATAAATTGAAAATTAATATTTCAATATTTAGTATCATCTACTATTATGTATTCACTAACCTGGCATTGCTTATTGGACTATATAAATTTCTGATGAGGAAGCAGGTATATATTTGGAACTCAACCCCAAGATAGAATATGATAAAATCCCTATTTAATTCCATCTGCAACCATTTAACCTAACCCATGCAGCCAACTACAAAAGTCTCGAGTAATGTTTCTGCAATATTTTTTGGCAGGGGCGCGGAAATGCTCATCACTCTTGTTTCGGTTACACTCATTGCACGTAATCTCGGTGTCGAGCAGTATGGTTTGTTCTCTTCTATTGTTGCTTTGACTGTACTGGTTTCTAAATTTATTGATATTGGTTTTGGTCCGATTGTCTTCAGAGAGTCGTCAAAGAAAGATTCAAGCTACGATCTGCTTAACACAGCATTTAGTCTGCGGATAATTTTGTTGTTTGGTTTGTTTCTTGTCTTCAACACTTTTTCTTTGATAACAAATCTGAACCAGAAGGAACTGATCCTTTC
This sequence comes from Ignavibacteriota bacterium, assembly GCA_013285405.1. NCBI lineage: Bacteria > Pseudomonadati > Ignavibacteriota > Ignavibacteriota bacterium. Next base: position 2,201,849 of record CP053446.1, read on the forward strand.
CAACATCCTTTTTCTGAACATTATATTTTCATCAAAATACATGAACTTCCGTGAACTTCTGGAAGTTTTGTTCAAGGTTAATCTGAATATGTTCAGCGTTATGCTGTTTAATACGATTGATAGTATCGTGTTGCTCATTCTTGTTTTTTTGATGTCTTATACAGGAGGAGGACTTGAATATTTGGTTATAGCTTATGTTGCCGCAAATATTCCCGGATTTTTACTTCTGATTATCTATCTTCATAAAAAGTATAAGTATAAATTTAATTTTTCTTTTAAAGAGGGAATCTGGTTAATCAAAGAATCTATTCCTCTATTTGGAACAGTTGTCCTGACCACAGCATTTCAACAGCTTGATGTTTTACTATTACGAAGTATGGATTCTGAGTATTCGGTTGGATTGTATTCTGCGGCGCTCCGGCTTACGGTTCCGCTTGGAATAATTCCTCAGGCATTAATTACTACAATCTTCCCTTTGATTGTTCGGGGAAGGGAAACCGGAAGTGCAAGCACAATGCCGGCGACAAGACTCGTTTACAAAATTTTATTTCTTTTTTCATTCTCGATTTCGTTTATAATAACCTTCAAAGCTGAACACATTATCAAACTTATTTTCGGCGGTGAATATTCAGATGCCTATCTGCCGATGACCATTTTATTCTGGTCGATATTATTTACCTATTTCAATACTTTTACTTTAAATCTTCTTACAGTTTATAACAAACAGAAATATAATTTTTTTGGTACTTTATTAATAGTTTTATTTCAGGTCGCATCAGTTATAATCCTTACTCCACTTTATTCGTACAGCGGTGTTGCTGTGGCAAGAGTCGCCGCTGGTGCTGCAGGTACAATTTTTTTCATATTTATTTTAAAAGGAATTGGTATCCAGTTTAATTTCTTTTCGATGAGAGTTGCCAAATGGCTGATCCCGTTTATTACAGGTTCTGTTCTTCTGTCTTTTCTTCCTTTCTTTGTTTATTTACCCATGGCTGTTTTACTTACGATTACACTCACAATAAAATTAAAATATTTTTCAGATGAAGAAGTAAATCTTCTTCTCCGAGCAATTAATTATGAGTCATGGAAGAGCAAATTCAAAAGTTAGGGATTGACGTTTCGATAATTATAGTTAATTATAAATCAACAGAATTATTGAGAAACTGTCTTAATTCGATTTATACTTTTACAAAAGATATTTCATTTGAAATTATAGTAGTGGATAATGAATCAATTCCAGGTGAACTTGAAGACGTCACGAAGAAATTCGCCGGGATAAAACTCGTTAAGAATGAACTGAATAAGGGATTCGGAGCGGCAAATAATCAGGGAACGGAACTGGCTGAAGGAAAATATTTATTGTTTCTTAATAATGATACAATTCTTCAGGAGAATTCAATTAAGAAAGTTTTTGATTATGCTGATTCAATCTCAGGTGAGAATATTATAGGTTGCAGACTTCTTAATGAGGATAGATCGATTCAAAAATCTGTTTTTGATTTTCCGACTTTAGCTAATGTATTTACATCAAACTTTTTTCTTTATTTACTGTTTCCTAAATCAAAATACTTCAACAAATATCATCTGATGAATAGCGAGATAAATTCAATTACAGAAGTTGATGTAGTTACAGGTGCATTTCTTTTCACTCCAAAGCAAATCTTCAAAAAGCTTGGTGGATTTGATGAGAGATTTTTTTTCTATATGGATGAAACGGATTTATGCTATCGTTATAAGCAGATGAATGAGAATGTAGTTTACTTTCCTGAAACTTCGCTTATTCATTTGAAAGGGAAATCAGCCGGAGGAGAATCCTGGTTCAAAAATAAATATCAATCAATCTCCACCATTAAATTTTTTCAGAAGCATTTTAAAGGAATGAAATTTTTCTTCGCGATAATTTTTCATTATGCAGGTCTGATTATCCGCATTCCGGTTTTTCTGATCGGTGGAATCTTAATGATGAAAAGAGATTTAGTGAAAAGAAGTTTGTACTATACCCGATTATTTTTTATTTATCCGGCTAATGAGTTTAAAAGCTGAACAATTTAATCATGCTAATCGACAAAAATATATTGATGATTTCGCAGGCACTTTTTCCTCCTGATATCAGGTTAGAAAAAGAAATTAAAAGCCTTAATGAAGCCGGATATAAAATTCTTGTGGTTTGCAATCAGTATGACAAAACACAAAACCCCGCTTTTAAATATTGCGAAATCAAAAGAGTTAACGCACTGTTTAAATCCATAAAACTCAACCGCATAATTAATTTTCCGATCTTTTTTAATCCAAGATATCTGGTTAAAGTTTTTATTTGTATAGTAAGATTTAAACCAGGATTTATTCATGCTCACGATTTACCAATGGTTCCAATTGCTTTGTTGTTCGGAAAGTTGTTCAGACTTCCGGTAATTTTTGACATGCATGAAAACTATCCTGAAGCTTTGAAAGCTTTTGGTAAAACCGGTTTGATAAATTTAATATTTAAGAATTACAAAGCAGCCAGACTTCTTGAAAAGTTTTGTATTAAATATTCAGATGCAATTATTACAGTAGTTGAGGAAAATACAGAGAGACTGTTGAAGCAAGATGTTAATCCGGAAAAAATTTATCTTGTTTCAAACACTGTTGATCTTGATACTTTTGCTATGGAACCGATCGATGAAAAAATCATTGCGAAGTATAATAATTTTATTGTTTTGCTTTATGCCGGCTACGTTACACCTGAAAGAGGTTTGGATGTTGTTGTAAAAGGTATGAGCCGTTTGAAAGAGAAATTTACTAATGTGAAACTCCTGATCATCGGTAATGGAATTACTGTTCCAGTATTAAAAAAAAATTCTGATGAACTGTCACTAAAAAATGTAATCGAGTTCATAGACTGGCCCGGTCACGATAAACTCGCTTCATATTTCAAGGTAACGAAAATATTTATAAGCCCACAGCCTGAATGTGAATTTTGGAATACCACTATTCCGCACAAACTGTTTGAATATATGTCCAAATCAAAACCGGTTTTAGCCGCTGATTCAAAAGCCATTAAACGAATCGTCGATGAAAGTAAGTGCGGATTAACTTATAAAACAGGTGATTCTGAAAATTTTGCTGCTGCGGCAACTGAAATTTTATCTTCAGATAATCTTTTCGGTCAAAATGGATTAAAAGCCGTAAAAGAAAAATATAATTGGAAAACGGATTCAAAGGTATTAATTAGTCTCTATGCGAAAAAATTTTCAGGTTGAGGTAATGAAAATCGTAATTTTTTCTGTTTTAGAATTCATATTTTTGAAGTTCAATTACAGCAGTAGAAATAACACTAAATCTGCATGTCAACAAACATTGGTACTGTGTCGTCCAACTAAATAATTATGATAGAAACATCCTCCAGGAAATACAGTTTCTCGATTGTGATACCTTGTTACAATGAACGGGATAATATCGGAAATTGTTTGGACTCAATTATAAATCAAAACTACGATCATGATTTAATTGATATAGTTATCGTTGATGGACATTCATCTGACGGAACGATTGACAAAGTAAAAAGTTATCAGGAAAAATTTCCTAAGATTACACTACTGGATAATCCTGTAAGAAAAACACCTACCTCATTGAACATTGGAATAAAAGAATCAAAGGGTGAAATAATTGTTATACTTGGAGCGCATGCATCCCTCGATCCGGATTTCATCTATTATAATAATAAGTATCTAACTGAAAGAAATTTGAAAGTTACCGGTGGCACACAAATAAATCTTGGATTCAATCTCACTCAAAAAGCAATTGGGTGGGCAATGGAAAATCCGTTTGGAATGGGAAGCGCGCCTTATCGTTGGAGCAGGAAAGAACAGTTTGTAGATACTGTTGTTTACGCGGCATACAGAAGAGAATTATTTGATGAAATAGGATATTTTGAAGAAAACTTTTCTATAGCGGAGGATGCCGAATTAAACTGGCGTATAAGAAAAGCCGGACACAAAATATTTTTTTCACCTGATATTAAAAGTTATTATCACCCGAGAAAAACTGTTAAAAAGTTTATACAACAAATGTTCAGATACGGAATATTAAGAGTGCACATGTTCAAGAAACATAAATCGGCTGCAAAAATAACTCATCTGATCCCACCAGCTTTTGTATTTACACTTATTATACTTTCGATATTGACGATGCTTTCAATTTTATCGCCTTTGTTCCTGATTATTGTTCTTGGATTTTATTTTTTTGTAAACCTGCTGAGTGTTTCAATCAAATCAACAAAAGAAAATTTTAAATTTATTCCATTAATATCCAGTTTGATATTCGCATTACATTTTTCATGGGGATTGGGTTTTTTAGTTGGATTACTTCTGCCCAGATCAAAAAGGTGGTAAAATAATTCACATTTAATAATAAAAAGTATTTTGAAAACCAGAACACAGAAAATATTAATCTTACTATCCGATTTTGTTTTTATAAACATAGCTTGGTTCGTTTACTATTACATCAGGATTGAAACCGGCTGGTTCAAAGTATTGATAATGCCGGAAATGTACATCACAATGCTTGTTATGTACTTCTACTGGCTGATTATCTTTACTTTTTTCGGTATGTATCGTACGTGGTTTGCTGCTTCCCGCTTCGATGAAATTTCAACTTTATTTAAAACGACATTCATTGGTATTTTCATTTTATTCTTCCCGATATTCATAAGTGATTACTTAGAAGGCACAGAATCGAGCTACCGGATTCTGATATTCATTTATTGGAGTTTTCTTTTTGTATTCGTCTTAATCGGAAGATTAGCGATCAGAAGTTTCCAGCGAGCATTGCTTATCAAAGGTATCGGCAGAAGAACTGCGGTGATTGTCGGTTTCAATTCAAGAGGGCAGGAAGTTCACGACCAGATTCTTCAACATCCTGCTTTAGGTCTTGATGTTGGTGCTTACGTTGCTGTTCATTCTGAAAATGTTGGAAAGATTTATAAAGATGTTAAAGTTGTTGATAATTATGAAAATCTGTTAAACATAGTTGAAATGACTCACGCAGCGGAAATAATTATTGCACTTGAAAAAGAAAATCACGATCTGCTGGTTGAAATCATATCAAGAGTTGAGAACAGAGAAATTGGATTAAAGATTGTACCTGATCTTTATGAAATATTGAGCGGTCAGGCTAGAACATCGCAGCTTTATGGAATTCCTTTGATCGACATCATGCCCGAGCTGATGCCTGAATGGGAGAAAAAATTAAAGAGAATTTCTGATGTTATTATTTCATTGCTGGTTCTTTTAATAACATTACCTCTAAATTTTCTTGTTGCTGTGGCGATAAAATTGGACAGCAGAGGTCGCGTACTTTTTAAACAAGATAGAATTGGAATGAATGGTAAGGAATTTAAAATTTATAAATTCCGTTCGATGCACAAGGACGCTGAAAAAAATACCGGACCGGTTTGGTCAAGCAAGGATGATCCTCGTGTAACACGAATTGGAAAAATTATCAGGAAACTCAGGATTGATGAAATACCACAATTCTTCAACGTCTTAAAAGGTGAAATGAGCCTGGTTGGTCCCAGACCCGAAAGACCTTACTTCGTTGAAATGCTTGCCGAACAATTGCCGTATTACAAACGTAGATTAAAAGTAAGACCAGGAATAACGGGCTGGGCACAGGTAAAACATAAATACGATGAAAGTATTGAAGATGTAAAAGTTAAATTGCGTTACGATCTTTTTTATATTGAAAATATGTCAATAAGAATGGATCTTAAGATCCTTGCCAGAACAGTTCTGGTGGTAATATTCGGTAAAGGACATTACAGTTGAGGGTTTTATTTAAGAAATTTGTCCGCTGCAGTAAGGTTTGTGTCAGTTAATTATTAAATTCAGGTATGAAAACATTAATTATCATCCCAACATATAACGAGCTGGAAAATTTACCCAGATTGTTGCCTGTTGTTCTTTCAAAGGATAGCACGATTAATATCCTCATTGTTGATGATAATTCACCCGATGGTACAGCTTCGTTCGTTGAAGGTGAAATGAAGAAAGATAATCGTATTCATATTATTAAACGACCATCAAAGCAAGGACTTGGGACAGCATATATTGCCGGATTTAAATTTGCACTTCAAAATCAATTCGATCTCATTTTCGAAATGGATGCTGATTTCTCACATGATCCGAATGAAATACCAAAATTTCTGGAAGAGATAAAAAAATCAGACGTTGTTCTTGGCAGCCGCTACATAACCGGCGTGAATGTAATCAACTGGCCAATGAGAAGATTATTACTTAGTTGGTTTGCGAATTTTTATACAAGAGTAATTACCGGAATGTCAGTTCACGATGCAACAGGCGGATTCAAATGTTTCAGGAAGGAAGTACTTCAAGCAATTGATCTCGATAAAGTAACATCTAACGGTTATGCATTTCAGATTGAAATGACTTTCAAAGCATGGAAAAAAGGTTTCCGGATAAAAGAAATACCAATCATTTTTATGGATCGTGTAAAAGGAAAATCAAAAATGTCAAAGAAAATTGTTCGTGAAGCTGTTACAATGGTATGGAAATTAAGATTAAAAAGTATTTTTGGAATGCTTAAATAGGGTTTCAATTGGACCTTTCCGTTATCATAGTTAATTACAATGTAAAAGAATTCCTGCAGAATCTCCTTCATTCAATTGAAAAAGCATCTGCAAATCTTTCCAAAGAAATTATTGTTGTTGATAATGCATCCGATGATGGGAGTGTTGAAGTCATCAGGGAAAAATTTCCTTATGTCAATCTCATCGAAAATAAAATTAACGTTGGTTTTGGAAAAGCTAATAATCAGGGACTTGCCATTGCAAAAGGGAAGTACATTCTTTTTATCAATCCTGATTGTATTGTTAGCGAAGACACTCTCGACAAAATGATCTCATTCTTTGGAGGACACTCTGATTGCGCATTAGCAGGCTGTAAAATTCTCAATTCAGATGGAACTCTTCAGTTAGCCTGCAGAAGAAGTTTCCCCGGACCCTGGACTTCATTCACAAAAGTTACAGGACTCAGCAACCTTTTTCCCAAAAGCAGAATATTTGCCCGTTACAATCTTACATATCTTGATGAAAATAAAACTTACGAAGTTGATGCTGTCTCCGGTTCATTTATGATGATGAGAAAAACTGTATATGATAATGTGGGCGGATTTGACGAACAGTTTTTTATGTACGGTGAAGATCTGGATTTATGTTACCGCATTCAGAAAGCCGGGCACAAAGTTTTCTACGTTCATTCAACACAGGTGATACATTACAAAGGTGAAAGTACCAAACGCAGCAACCTCGACGAGACAAAATTATTTTACGATGCAATGCATCTCTTCGTAAAGAAACATCTTTCCAGCTTTCCGCTTGTTGAAATAATTCTTCGATCGGCAATTGGTTTTAGAAAACTATTTGCATTTATAGGCAAAAGAAAGTTGTCACTCTACTCCGCAATCGCCGATGTACTTTTGTTTAACATCTCACTTTTTGCTGCTGAAAAATTTTACAAGAATATTACCGAGTGGGTTGGGTTTGACCCGGGAGCTTACTGGATTGTTTATACCATTCCAGTCTTCATTCACGTTTTGGTAGCGTTTCTTTCAGGAGTTTACAAAAAAGATGAAGTATCGGTACTGCGAAATATTGGTGCAATGTTCATCAGTTTTTTAATCATTACATCAGCAACATTTTTTTTCAAACAATATGCATTCAGCAGAGCTGTTGTTCTCATCACGTTTATTTTTCTTCTTTTAGGAACTACACTTTATCGTATCTTTCTTAAATTATTTTTTAAAGTGGGAATTAAGATTGATGGCACTTTGAACAGGAGAACAGTTATTATTGGCACCGATGATGAAGCGATAAAACTCGCACAAAAAATAAAATCTCAAAAATCTGAATTTCATAGTTTTATCGGATTAATCGGAAAAACTCATTCCGTTATCGGGCTGGAGGTTGCCGGATTCAAGGTTGTAGGAAGCATAGGAAACATCAAAAATGTTTTTTCGGGAAACAAAATAAATGAAGTAATTTTTTCTTCGGAAGAAATATCGTATTCGGATATGATGTCGATTGTTTCTGCGAGTAAAGACCATAATGTAGATTTCAAAATAGTTGGTTCAGATATGAACTTTGTAGTTGGTAAAGGTTCAGTTTCGATGCTCGACGATATTCCACTGGTTGAAGTCAACTACAATATTTCCAACCCTACTGTAAGAACATTAAAAATAATATTTGATTATGCGATTTCTATTCCGGTATTATTTACTCTTTACCCGGTGATAATCCTAATTTCAAAACTCACCGGTAAAAAAACAGAATTCAGAAAATTTATACTTTCAATCCCTTCTGTTATTTCAGGAAAATGTAGTTTAGTAGGTCCAAAAAAACCTGTCTTGCTTGAAAGTAATAATTTGGGGAAAACAGGTTTAACAGGTTTATGGTATATTGATGAAGGAACATTTACAGATTCTGAAAAACTCGACTTTTATTATGTAAAGAACCAGAATATCTGGCTTGATCTTGAGATACTCGGAAAAACACTGAATAAAATGCTGAGTAAAGGAGATTAAAATATGGGCAAAACAATATTAGATTTTGAAAAACCGGTTTATGAACTTGAGCAGAAGCTCGAGGAAATGAAAAAATCATCCGACAGGCTTGGAATTGAAAAAGAAATTGCGCGCATTGAAATAAAAGTTTCTCAGCTTAAAGAAGAACTTTATAAAGATTTGTCCCGCTGGCAGCGGGTTCAACTGGCGCGTCATCCCGACAGACCATACTCCCTCGATTATATAAATTTAATGACAACAAATTTTATTGAACTTCATGGTGACAGGCATTACGGCGATGATAAAGCAATCGTTGGTGGGTTTGCTCAGCTTGATGATTACAAAGTTATGATTCTTGGTCACCAGAAGGGAAGAGATACCAAGTCAAATGTTTACAGAAATTTTGGAATGGCAAATCCGGAAGGTTACAGAAAAGCTCTTCGTTTGATGAAACTTGCCGAGAAATTTGATAAACCCGTTATTACTATGCTTGATACTCCCGGTGCTTATCCCGGTCTTGAAGCTGAAGAACGTGGGCAGGCGGAAGCGATCGCAAGAAATTTATTTGAGATGAGCAGATTACGGGTTCCGGTAATTGTTTGTATAATTGGTGAAGGTGCAAGCGGTGGTGCGTTGGGAATTGGAGTCGGCGATAGAATTCTGATGTTTGAAAATTGCTGGTACTCTGTTATCAGTCCTGAATCCTGTTCAAGTATTTTGTGGAGAAGCTGGGATTATAAAGAGCAAGCTGCTGAAGCATTAAAACTCACTGCAACTGATCTGCTCGAGCAAGGAATTATTGATCGCATTATTCCCGAACCATTAGGTGGTGCGCATAAAAATCATCAGAAAGCTGCTGACAATTTGAAAAAAGCGCTGCTTGAGGAATTATCGGAGCTTGTGAAAATTAAAAAAGATAAGCTTGTGCAAAATAGAATTGACAAGTTTGGAAGTATGGGTCCTTATACTGAATAATTTTATAGTTCTAATTATATCATTCCTGCTCGTCAGGAATTTTAAATCATAAATAGCACAAACAGATTCTGAACTTATCAGTTCGTAACTAAAATTGCAGAATTTGTAGCTTTGGTTATAAAATTTTAATCCCGATATCTTCGGGATTTTTTAATTTGCTAATGCGAAAAAGAAAGATTTATTAAATGCTAATTCATAAAACTACTTTACGGGTTCGATACGCGGATACAGATCAAATGCAATATGCATATAACGGAAAATATTTTGAATACTTTGAAGTCGGACGAACCGAAATGATGCGTGAACACGGATTGACTTATAAAAAAATTGAAGAGAGTGGTTTTCACATGCCGGTGTATGAAGCATTCCTCCAATTTAAAAACCCGGCTTTTTATGATGAACAACTTGAAATAGAAACACGTGTTGAAAAAATACCGCAGGCTAAAGTGCATATCGATCATACAATCCGAAGTCTTGATAGAAATATCATTATTGCCGAAGGTTACATCGAGCTTGCATTTATAAAATCGGGTACAAAAAAAATTACAAGAGCGCCTGAATTTTTTACAAGCGCTATTGAAAAATTTTTTCGGAATAAATAATAAATTGATTTTAAAAAAATAACCTGATGTTCGATAAGCTAAAAGAACTGACAAAAGATACTGCCATTTATGGAATCAGCACAATGATTGGCAGGTTCTTAAATTTCATTCTTGTTCCGCTTTATACAAATATTTTTTCTCCGGCAGATTACGGAATCATCCAACTGATTTACGCGTATATGGCAATACTTAATATTGTTTTCATTTACGGTCTTGATTCAGCATATCTCAAATTTGCATCCTTTAAAGATGTCGGAGATGATAAAGATAATTTTTCAACTCCGTATGTTTCAATTTTGATGACTTCTCTTCTGTTTGTTTTTTTAATAATAATGAATATCAGTGCAATCGGAAATTCTCTGGGAATTCCATCTGAATATCAATATCTGATTTATTTTGGTGCTGCAATTTTATTTCTTGATGCGAATGTAGTAATTCCTTTCCTGAAACTTCGGCTGGAAAGAAATGCTAAAATTTTTTCATTATACAGAATTATAAATATTCTCGTAAATATTCTGCTGAATGTTTATTTAATAATAATACTCAAATGGGGAATTAAGGCAATATTATTAAGCAACCTGATTGCATCTGCTGTTTCACTGCTGTTATTGTTACCAACTATCATTAAAAACTTTCGATTCAAATTTCATTCAGTTCTTTTTAAAAGAATGTTGAAATTTGGACTTCCTTTTCTTCCAGCAGGTTTTGCGGTTATGCTTGTTCAGGTTATTGATGTTCCGATTCTCGAAAAATTAACTGACTTACAAACCGTCGGAATTTACAAAGCAAATTACAAGCTTGGAATTTTTATGATGCTTTATGTAAATATGTTTCAGTTTGCCTGGCAGCCCTTCTTTCTTCAGAACGCAAAAGAACCAAATGCGAAAGAAATGTTTTCCAAGGTGTTAACTTACTTTACCCTGGCTGGAAGTGTTATGCTTGTTGTCGTTTCACTTTTTATATCAGATATTGCACAAATCAGAATTGCCGGCTTTTCTATAATTGGTTCTGAATACTGGTCGGGATTGCATATAGTGCCAATAGTGTTATTAGCTTATCTTATCAATGGAATGTATTCAGTATTTTCTGCAGGAATTTATATCGAAGAGAAAAGTATTTATGTTCCTTTTATTACGGGAGCCGGTGCAGTTGTAAACATAATTGTGAATTTTCTATTAATTCCGGTTCTTAGTTTGACAGGAGCCGCACTTGCAACATTTGCAAGTTATTTGGTGATGGCATTGGGTTATTATTTTGTAACGCAAAAATTTTACCAGATAAAATATGAACTGAAAAGGATTGGGCATATTCTGTTTGCAGTACTGATAACGGGAACTCTGTTCTATTATCTTCATTCATCAGGAAATTTATTGTTCGTGTATAAAATTTTAATCCTCATAATATTCTCACTGTATATTTATTTTGTGGCAGTAAATAGAAATGAAATCAATCTGATAAAAAATAAATTTGCAGAGAGCAGAAGAAAGAATAGCTGATGCCGCAGGAAATTGAAATTAAGTTTAAACGATTGAGAAAAGAATTAATCCATATTCCGTTGCCATCGTATGCAACAAGGGGAAGTGCCGGACTTGATATTTATGCAGCATTGGAAAAACCGATGAATATCACTAAAGGCTCAATTGAAATGGTTCCAACAAATATTTCTGTTGAAATTCCTGAAGGATTTGAAATCCAGGTTAGACCGAGAAGCGGACTTGCAGCAAAACACGGAATCGGAATATTAAATTCGCCTGGTACGATTGATTCAGATTATCGTGGAGAAATAAAAATTATAATTATTAACTTGGGTAAAGAAGATTTTGTAATTCAACCTGCGGAAAGAATTGCACAGCTTATTGTGTCGAAAGTTTACACGGCAAAATTTATTGAAACAGATGAACTGAATAATACTTCTCGAGGCAAAGGAGGATTTGGACATACTGGGCGATGAGTAAATAATTTTATCTCATTACATTGCATTTTAATTTTATTTTTCTGAAGTTGAGTTCAGAAATTTTTCTTCTCACTGCAATACAAATTCTAAAAAATTATTAACCAATGGCAGAATTCATTCATCTCCATAATCATAGTCATTACAGTCTTCAGGATGGTGCCTGCACCGTTGATGGATTAATTGCAGCCGCGATTAAATTCAATATGAAATCTGTTGCACTTACAGATCACGGTGTTCTGTACGGTGTGATTGAATTCTATAAAAAAGCAGTAAAAGCAGGCATCAAACCAATTCTTGGAATGGAAGCTTATGTTGTAAATGAAGGTGACAGATTTGAAAGAAAAAGTTCACAATCAAATGGAACCGGAAAACGAAGAAAGAACTACAGCCACTTAATTCTTCTTGCAAAGAACAAAGAAGGATATAAAAATTTAACAAAGCTTTCAACACTCGGACACACGGAAGGATTTTACTACCGACCAAGAATCGATCTTGAACTGCTGAGGAAATATCGTGAAGGATTAGTCTGCACTTCTGCCTGTGCTGGCGGAGTTGTATCAACTCATCTCGTTCACAACGATTATGATAAAGCAAAGCAGGTAGCAAGAACTTACAAAGAAATTTTTGGCGATGATTTCTATCTCGAAATCCAGAATCATAATATGGATGTTGAGAAACCGATACTGGAAAATATGCCGAGGATTGCGAAAGAACTTAATATCAGTTTAGTTGCAACAAATGATTGTCACTACATCGAAAAAGATCACGCTGTTGCGCACAATATACTTTTGCTTCTTGGCGATAAAATGGGTGACGAGATTCATTCAAATCTCAGGTACGGTACCGATCAGATTTATTTTAAATCTGCAGAAGAAATGGTAAAACTTTTCAAGAATCACAAGCAGTCAATTGAAAGCACATTGGAGATTGATTCCAAAATAGATTTGAAACTCGACTTTAATGAATATCACTTTCCGAATTTTCCAATACCAAAAGATTCAAAGGCAAAAAATCTTGATGAATATTTTGAACAGCTTGCCTGGTTGGGATTAGAAAAAAAGAAACTTGAAGTAACAGAAGAAATTGAAGAGCGCTTCAAATACGAAATTGAAACAATTAAAAAAATGGGTTTCTCAGGTTATTTTCTGGTTGTTCAGGATTTTATTAATTCAGCAAAAGAAAAAAATATTCCGGTAGGACCGGGAAGAGGAAGTGCTGCAGGAAGTTTAGTAGCATACGCTTTGGGAATTACGAGTATTAATCCGCTCGATTATAATCTTCTCTTTGAAAGATTTCTGAACCCGGAAAGAAAATCAATGCCTGATATTGATGTTGATTTTGCCGATGATCAGCGTGGAGAAGTAATTGAATACGTTCGGAAAAAATATGGTGATAACAGTGTTAGTCAAATCGTAACATTCAACAGACTTTCCTCAAAAGCCGTTATCAGAGACGTTGCAAGAGTTTTGAAGATACCTATTCCAACTGTCAATAATATCACAAAGCATATTCCTTCAAAATTTGGGAAGGTATATTCAATTGATCAATCACTTGCAGAAGTTCCTGAGTTGAAATGGGTGAAAACTTCAGAAGAACCGCAGATAAAAGAGTTATTTATGCATGCACGTGTTTTAGAGGGAATGAACAGGAATGCATCAAAGCATGCTGCTGGTGTTGTTATTACTCCCGGTGAAGTAAGCGAATATGTTCCGCTTGCAAGTGCTGTCTCTCAGCAGGAAATCGTTACTCAATACAATATGAAAGATATTGAAAACGTTGGTTTGCTGAAGATGGATTTTCTTGGATTGAGGACACTCACAATTATCAGAGACACAATCGATCTTGTTAAGAAAAATTATAATGTTGAAATAAACATTGATGAAATTCCTTCTGAAGATCAGAAAACATATCAGCTTTTTACAAAGGGACAGACGACAGGCATATTTCAGTTTGAATCTCCGCCAATGCGTGAATATCTGAAAAAACTGCAGCCATCAAGTCTGAGTGATCTTGCCGCGATGAATGCTCTATATCGTCCCGGACCGATGGAGTTTATTGATGACTTCATTGAAAGAAAATTCGGAAGAAAAAAAGTTGAATATCTGCATCCGGTTCTGGAAGATATTCTGAAAGAAACTTATGGCGTAATTGTTTATCAGGAACAGGTAATTCAGATTGCAAACAAAGTTGGCGGGATAAGTCTTGCTGAAGCAGATATTCTCAGAAGAGCAATGGGTAAAAAAGATCTCATTGCAATGCAAGAACAGAAAGCAAAATTCATAAAAGGTGCGGTTGAAAACGGAATCAATAAAAAAGTTGCTGAAGAAATATTTAATGCGATAGATAAATTTGCGAATTATGGTTTTAATAAAAGCCATGCTGTTGCATACAGCTATATTGCGTATCAAACTGCATTTCTAAAGGCTCACTATACTGCAGAGTTTCTCGCAGCAAACCTGACAAATGAATTTGAGAATACAGATAAAGTAACAAAGTTTCTTGAGGATTGCAGGAAATTAAAAATTGAAATTCTTCCACCGGATATTAATAACCCCTCGGTGAATTTTGATGTTGTTGGCGGGAAAATATTATTCGGACTTTCCGCAATAAAGAATGTTGGTAAAAACGCAGTTGAAGAAATAATTAAATCGAGAAAGAAAATAGGAAGAAACTTTGCGAGCTTATTTGATTTTTGCTTAAACGTCGATACAAGAATCGTCAACAAAAGATCACTTGAAGGATTAATTACAGCCGGGGCTTTTGATTCTGTTCATAAAAACCGGTCATCTCTGTTTGAATCGGTTGAAACTGCACTTGAACATTCTCACAAAGTACAAAATTCAAAACTTGCTTCCGGTGATAGTCTTTTTGGTGGTACGGACGACATAATAATTCCCGAACCTTCATTAAAAAAAGCCGAACCATGGTCAGAAAAAGAAATGCTGGCTAAAGAAAGAGAAGTTGTAGGATTTTATGTAACCGGTCATCCACTTCGTAAATATGAAATTGAATATAAATCATTTGCCAACTTTCACATTGGGGAAGTTGAGGAGAATGAAGAAATTGAAAATGTGAGAGCCTGCGGAATTATTACTGACGTTAGAACAAAAATTGACAAATCAAATAAACAAATGGCTTTCTTTACAATTGATGATTTCACTGGCTCATGCGAATGCCTGATGTTTTCAAAAGTTTATGCTGAGTACGGGAAGTATGTTCAAAAAGAAGAAGCTGTTTTTGTTGTCGGTAATCTTGAAAGCAGCGGCGATACAGTTAAAATGCACATCAACAAATTATTACCAATCGATGTTGCAAGGAATGAATTAGCAGGAAGTATCAGAATTAATATTAATAAAGATAAAACCCCACCCGAATCCCTGCCTGAACTTCGAAGGATAATGGAAAAATATCCGGGAAAAATTCCTGTGTATCTTCAGCTGTTTTCAAATGGAAGCAAAAGTTCTGCATACGGACTTAAGAACCACAGAGTTGAATTATCAAATGAATTCTTTGGTGAGCTAAATAAATTGTTCGGAGAAGATTCAATTTTCTTAAACACAAAATAAAAAGTAATATCAAAACTTTTGAAATTATAATTTATTTGTGTGACTTTAACCTATTTTGTATTATTACACCCACTAATAAATCAATATTTCATCGTCTATGGATAAAGAAGCAAACAAAAAATTCTGGGCGCTTATTTTAGGTGCATCCTCTGGATTTGGCGGCGCTACTGCAATGAAACTTGCTGAGGATGGATATAATATTATTGGCATTCATCTCGATCGACAAGCTACAATGCCGAATGTCGAAAAGATCATTAGTCATATCAAATCTAATGAAAGAGAAGCACGGTTTTATAATGTAAATGCAGCAGATCAGTTTAAACGAACAGAAATAATTTCTGAATTAAAATCGCAGCTTGGCGGTGAAGGCGCAATAAAAATTATTATGCATTCATTAGCATTCGGTACTTTGAAAAGTTTCGTCCCGCGAAATGATGAGCAGCCAATAACACACTCCCAGATGGAAATGACACTCGATGTAATGGCACATTCTCTGGTTTATTGGGTGCAGGAAGTCTATATGGCAAATCTTCTGGCAAAAAAAGGAAGAATTTTTGCGATGACAAGTTCAGGAAGTCACACCGCGATTCCTTATTATGGTGCTGTCTCTGCTGCTAAAGCCGCTTTAGAGTCACACGTACGACAGCTTGCAATCGAACTTGGGCATATGGAAACAGGTGTGACAGCAATAATGGCAGGTGTAACCGATACTCCGGCATTACGAAAAATTCCTGGAAATGATGCAATGATTAAAGTTGCTGAAGTTAAAAATCCCAGAGGAAGATTAACGACTCCAGAAGATGTAGCAAAAGTTATTTCGCTGTTAAGCAGAGACGGAGGCGAATGGATAAGCGGTGGAATGATAAATGCCGATGGTGGTGAAGATATTGTCAGTTACACAGGGAAAACCATCAATTAATTTTTTTATAAAAGGATTTAAGAATGAAACCAGTTGAAATCACAGATGAAAATTTTGAAACAGAAGTAATCAAATCAGATAAACCAGTTCTAATCGATTTTTGGGCTGTATGGTGCGGACCATGTAAACTTATTGCACCAATCGTTGAAGAATTAGCTGCAGAATACGATGGCAAAGTTAAAATTGGTAAGCTTGATGTTGATTCAAATCAGCAAACCTCAATAAAATTTGGTGTACGTAGTATCCCAACACTTCTTCTTTTTAAAAATGGAAATTTAAAAGACACAATTATTGGTGCAGTTCCAAAGAGCAAGATAGTTGAAAAATTAAACGCTGCGCTTTAAGCTGTTAATAAACTTTAAATATGTTTAGATGAAAAAAATCCTTATCAGCGATTCCGTTGATGATAAATGTATTTCAATTTTGAAATCAGCCGGTTTTGAAGTTGATTATAAAACTGATTTATCTAAAGAAGAATTAGCAAATACAATATCAGATTACAATGCACTGATTGTGCGGAGCTCAACTCAGGTAAAACCAGATTTAATTGAGCAGATGCAGAATATGGAATTAATCGGAAGAGCTGGTGCCGGTGTTGACAATATTGATGTTAAAGCTGCAACCAGAAAAGGTATTCTGGTTATGAATACTCCCGGTGGAAATACGATCTCAGCAGCAGAACATACTATTGCTTTGATGCTTGCTGCTGCAAGAAAAATTCCGCAGGCAAATATTTCTCTTCAGTTAAAAAAATGGGACAGGAAAAGATTTCAGGGAACAGAGCTGTTTGGAAAAACACTTGGCTTAATTGGTTTAGGTAAGATAGGAAAAGAGGTGGCGATAAGGTCAAAAGCATTTGGGATGAAAGTAATTTCATACGATCCATTAGTAACATCTGAATCGATTATTGATTTCGATATTCAACTTGTATCACTGGATAAAATCTGGAGTAATGCTGATTTTATTTCTGTTCATACTCCTCTGAACGAAAAAACAAAAAATCTGATTTCGTATGAACAGATTTCAAAATGCAAAACAGGAGTTATCCTGATAAATTGCGCTCGTGGCGGTATTATAAACGAAAGTGATCTTTTAAAAGCATTGAAGGAAGGTAAAGTATCAGCAGCAGGTTTGGATGTTTTTGAAAGTGAACCACCTGATTTCAGTACCGGATTACTCCAGCATCCATCTGTCGTTTCAACGCCACATCTTGGTGCATCTACTGAAGAAGCGCAACAAAAAGTTGCAGTTCAAATTGCAGAACAGGTAATTGATTATTTCAAAAACGGTTCTTCACTTGGATCTGTTAACGCATCGGGATTGAAAGAAATAACAAATGAAAATCTTAAAGCATTCATCAAACTGTCTGAAAAAATGGGAAAGCTTCTCTCACAAATCAGGAATGATTCTCTGGTAAGACTATCAATCGATTTTTATGGAGATATTTTTAACAGCAATGAAAAAATTATTTCGAATGCTTTTTTAAAAGGATTCCTCAGCGAACAATTAGATACGAATGTTAATTTTATTAATGCACCTGTATTAGCTGATGATCTTGGAATTGTACTTGAAGAAACGATTTCGACTGAACAGCACGATTATTTAAATCTTATCGAGATAAAAATGATAACAACCACTACGGAGTGGAAAATTTCAGGAACTGTATTCGGTAACGATGGACTCAGAATAGTGGAGTTCAATAATTATCCTGTAGAATTCAAACCAGATGGAAGCATTTTAATTTACCGGAATTTGGATAAACCTGGAATGCTTTCATCTGTTAGCAGTAAACTGGCAGCATCAAATATTAACATTGCAGGCTTATCACTCGGAAGAAATACAGAAGGTGACTACGCTTTGACTATTATAAATATTGACAGTCCGTTAAGCGAAGAAATTAAAAATACAATTTCAGAGATAGAAGGCATCAAAGATATATTTTCGGTACTCATTTAGTTTCATCGGATAAATCAATCTCTTGACATTTTTAGTAAAAAAGCTTATTTCGGAAAGAGTAAATAAATTGTGTTTCAATGCTTGACTGTAATAATTGACGGTATTATTTTGCACAGGTAATAAAAATTAACATTTTTTATCTTTTTATTATCGGTTCATAATAAAAAAGAATAACAACTTTAAATAACATTATTCGTACAACAACTTAGAAGGAGTAAACTATGGTCAGAAAAATGACTATCTCAATCTTCGTTTTAGCATTAGTATTTTCAACTGCTTTTGCTCAAAACAAAAATATTGTAAAAGAAAGATGGATTAAGCCCTCTGATCAAAGCCAGGTTGGCTTTTCACAGAATGGTTACAATTCCCCTGCATTAACTCCAGGTCAGGAATTATTCCAAACTGACTACGATTACATGACAAACAATTCGGTTGGTCCTATGATTGCTCTCGTTGACCTTGATGGCGACGGTGCTCTGGACCCAATAATGACGGCTATGGCCAGACAAAATGCTGGAACAAGACAAGTGCGTTTTTCATACATTGCTTTTGGTGCACCAGCGGATAATTTTTCAGCCTTTGATGAAACAGCCGGAACAAGCGGTAGTGCAGCTTACGGTTGGGGAACTGTGCAGGTTTGTAATGGTGGTACATTTGATGGAAATGCTTTGATGTTTGCTCATAGTAATAGCAGTTCATGGCATTCTGTAATTGATTTAACAAATCTTGCACCAGTTACACCATACCCAACAACATCAATTGCAGGTAACTTTCCGATGTTTGTTTATTTGACTGATGGAACCATTTTAGTCAATAATACTAACTTTGTGTATTTTTCTTCGTCGGATTATGGTGTCACCTTCGACTCACTGTTCCGTGTTGGTGATGGAGATTCTGGATTCCTGTTTTCCACTACAAATACTCCTTCAGAACTTCCAATATTTAAATCAGATGATGGAACATATATATCTTCAGTTGGTGGTTTTGATGCTGTTTTCACATCAGGTAATCCTGATGGAATATATTTGTACCGTTCTACTGATAGTGGAGCTTCCTGGAGCGGTTTACAGGCTGGTAAAGGTTCCGGAGCAAATCCAGAATATGGTCAGGTTATCAATAGAACCTACGCTGCATATTTCACAAACTTTGCACAAGTCAATGCAAATGTCAGTAATGATGGTGTAACTCATATCGTATTAAATGGATACGGCGAAGGTGTTCTGCAGGGTGCTACAGACACAACCAACGTATTCCCAATTCTATATTGGAACAGCAATCATCAGGATTGGATTTCAGTTTCTAACCCTCTTACAGATGCTCCAACAGATGGATTTGGAAATCAGGTTACAGGTGGTACAACAACCAGACTTTATTCTGGAAATGGCATCGGTCAGGCTTATCCAAACGTATCTACATCTGATGACGGTCGAGTAGTTTTTGTAGTATGGCAAGGATTTGAATATACCGGTGCAATTGGCAGCAGTGCTTGGAACGTTTATCCTGGTGATGGCAGCCCGGATACCGGTCCTATCTATTTCACAGATTTATATTATGCAGTTTCAACCGATTATGGTCAAACATTTTCAGATGCTGCAATACTTAAAGGTGATGCAAGTGTAATGGAACAGTTTCCATATTTAGCCAGAAGAATTGAATTTAATGGTGATATGGCAAAAGTTCACTATATGTATATGGAAGATGCCATCCCCGGTGGTGGTATATTTATCGGTCAGGTAGCAGGTCAAAATAGTTTATCAAATAATACAAGATGGTTATATGATTCTTTCGAATTCCAGGTTCTTAGCAATGACGATGAAATTTTAGCAAATAATTTCACATTAGAGCAGAACTATCCGAATCCGTTCAATCCAAGCACAAAAATAACTTACTCACTTGCAGAAAGAAGTGATGTCTCATTAAAAGTTTATGACGTTCTTGGTAAAGAAGTTGCCAGCTTGGTAAATAACACAACACAAGAAGCCGGAAAATATGATGTTACATTTGATGCTGGAAAACTTGCATCCGGTCTTTATATTTATACACTAAATGCAGGTAACTTCACTTCATCCAAAAAGATGATGTTGCTCAAGTAATTTGCGTGTGAAGGTTATATGACACGGGTGGGTTTTCCAATTTAACGATTGGTAAATTCGCCCGTTTTTTTTAACGTACTTTTGTTCTTTTAATTCTTAAATAGAGATTAACTCAGAAGATTATTTCAAACATTTCGTGGAGAAGAGATGAAAAAATTATCTACAAATCTTCTGGCAACTTTAGTCTTTCTGCTCTTATCAGCCTCAATGTTTGCTCAAACGGGAGTTGGCAAAATGAGTGGTAAGGTTTTAGACGCAGATACTAAAGAACCTTTGATTGGTGCCAATATAATATTATTGAACACTAATCTTGGTGCTGCCACAGACATCGATGGAAATTATTTTATATTAAATATTACTCCCGGAACCTACGAGGTCAAAGTCAGCTACGTAGGTTATGCACCCAAAACAATTCAGGAAGTAAGAATTGTTGCAAACATTACATATGAATTGGATGTTGAACTGTCAACTGACTTTACTTTGCCAGACATTGTTGTTGTTGATAAAAAATTCTTTGAGGCAAAGTCCACTAATACGGTTAAAGTAATTGATTCAGAACAGATTTCCAGATTACCTGTTCGTGGTGTTCAAGGCTTAGCTTCTCTGCAGTCTGGTGTCGTAACTCAGGAAGGAAGCGGTGGACAGGATGGTAACGCAAGTATAAACGTACGAGGCGGAA
This sequence comes from Ignavibacteriota bacterium, assembly GCA_013285405.1. Lineage (NCBI taxonomy): Bacteria > Pseudomonadati > Ignavibacteriota > Ignavibacteriota bacterium. The sequence continues at coordinate 2,223,152 of CP053446.1, forward strand.
GAGGGAGTGAAGTACTTTATATAGTTGATGGTGTTCCTCAGAATAACTTATACAACAGAGGAACAGTTGCCCAGGTCAGTAACGTTGCTATAGACCAGATTTCATTTCAGGTTGGCGGCTACGAAGCTAAATACGGACAAGCGCAGTCAGGTATTGTGAACGTAACAACTAAATCCGGTCAACCGGATTATGACTTGTTTGTCGATGTTCAATCCTCTGACTTATTAAACACAGATGATTTTGGATCCAACTTATATTCAGGTTCTTTAAGCGGTCCTATCATACCAGGTATTCCTGAACATACGATTTTCTTGTCGGGTGAAAGAGGATGGTACCAAGATGCAGATCCTCCTGCTGTTCCGATGGAACTCTGGACTGCTGCAGACGGCTCTGTAATGAATGAACCATTAATAATGGAAACGATTCCCAATAACCCTGCCAGTGTTTGGAGATTCAGTGGTAAGTTAAACTCTCGTTTTGGCGATTGGAATGTTCAATTAAGTGCTTTGCTTAATGACAGAATTTACAAAAACTCCAAGGGTACTGGTCCAATGAGGCAATACAAAAACTCTTCTCAGTTTATTGAAGAAATTGAAGAAGAGAATGCTTCTTACAGTATGAGAATTTCTCAAACAGTAAGCAGTACTACTTTCTGGAATTTAAATTTGGGTTACAGACAATTTGAATTGCAGCGTTACAACCCCTTCTTAAAAGGTGTTGAAAATCAGATACTTTATGGTGATAGCTTGTGGTGGGCTAATGAATCTGGAATGAATGTTACTCTTCTTGGAAATGGAAGAAGAACAAGAACTGAAGACATCAATGGAGTTTTCAGACCTTATGGTTATTCTACCGGCTTATTCCAGCAAAGAGAGGATGACAGAATTGGTGCAGATTTCGATCTTACTTCTCAGCTAGATAATCATCTGCTTGAATTTGGATTTGGAATTGAGCAGCATACAGTCAGAGGTTACGGAAACTTTGCTTATGTAGTTGCAGGATTGGATCCTAGTCAGCCTGACTATATAAGATTCGCTCAGAATCAACCATTCGTCTTTGGTTATGATGTTACAGGGATTGAGAAAACAGGCTCGGATTATCCTTCCTCTTTAGATTGGTTTGCTGACCCCAGCATTCAGTCACATCCAACAATGGCTGAGTTTTTAAAACCAAGACAACCAATACTCGGCTATCTGTATTTGCAGGATCGATTCGAGTTACAGGATTTAGTATTAAATCTTGGTGTTAGAATGGACTATTTTGACATCAAATCTCATGAACTCATTGATCCAGAATTACCTTATGCTGGTGGAGTAGATCCTAATAAATTTGATATTGGGGACTTTAGAATTAAAGACGTAGAAGTTAAATTCTCTCCAAGAATAGGTATAGGATTTCCAGTAACTGAAGCTACAGTATTTCATGCTCAATACGGAACATTCTTCCAGACACCAGAGCTTAATGATATGTATGCTGGTCCGTTTGATTACAACCAGTACATCACAATGTCACCACAGAATGGATTTAATGGAGGCTTGATTAGCGAGGAAACCACTCAGTATGAAGTTGGTTTTAGACAGTTGCTTGGTCTTAATTCTGCATTAAACCTGACTGCCTTCTACAAGAATACAAAATCTCTTGTAAATGTTGAGATGAGTCAGTACCGACGCACAGAAGGTGGTGAAGTTATTAATGCCATTGGACCGCAGAATGCTGATTTTGGAACTATCAAAGGATTCGCATTTTCATTTGATGTTACACGGCTAAGTTACTTCAGTGTGTCACTACAGTATACACTCTCCTTTGCTGATGGAACAGGTTCCTCAACTAGTTCGAGTCAAACAGCAGTATTCAGAAACCTTGACAACCTGCCTCCAAAGGTTATTGCACCATTATCATTTGATCAAAGACATACTGCAATAGCAATATTGGATTTCTTTGTGCCCGAAGGTGAAGCAGGGATGTGGGAACTCCTTAATGTAAATACCATTTTCTCATACAATAGCGGCAGACCATATACTCCGGTTGATCAATGGGATATTTTAGGAGATAATGGACTAGTAGCTGATAATACAGGTTATATAAATTCAGCCTACGCTCCGGGCAGTTTCAGAATTGATTTGAAAATTGAAAAAGGTTTCCCGATTGGAAACTTATACATTACACCTTATGTATGGATTGAAAATCTTCTTGACGCAGATAATATTGTCAACGTATGGAGATCAACAGGAGATCCCTATACAACTGGCTGGTTAAGTGACCCGGATGCTCAGGGTACCATTCAACAGCAAGGTGAAGGTTATGTTAAAGATTATGAATTCTTAGAAAGAGATCCGAGTAATTTTGGAATACCAAGACTTATTAAACTCGGTCTCAAGTTAAATTTTGGTAGAATAACTTTCTAACAAAAATTTGATTTAATTACAAACAGGATAATTAAAATGAAAATATATATTAAATACAGTTATAAATTGCTGCTGCTGATAACAACCGCAGCATTTATCACATTTGGTTTTTTAGGAGATGATATAAACGGTGTTAAATCTCCCAGACCAATTTATAAAATTAACAATGAACAAGCCTCAGGTAAAAATGGAGATGCCTACGCATTGAATGTTAACAATGTTTATATGCCCTTGAACCGAAAGGGTATAATCGCAGACGTAAACGTACCACCCATCGGCTCACTTGGACGTTTCGCTGGCTCAGGATTCCTCTTTTCCGGCGGCTTCTTCTTAAGCGGTTATAAGAATGGTGTTCTTTGGGCTAACGCCGCAGCTTCTGCCAGTCTTGTAGAAGATTATATACAAGGTGTTGTTGATGGTGAGAATGATCCAAATGCAGTCGTCTATGTAATAAACTCTCAGGATGAACCATTCGGTCAGAGTTGGCAAGATTGGATTGACGCGGTTAATCTCGGTGCCGATTTCGTTGATGGCGATGGTAATGGAGTTTATAACCCGACTGATAATAATAATAACGGTTTATACGATCCTGAATCTCAGCCTGGAGCTGGTGATGGTGAAGATATGCCTGATTTAATTGGTGATGAGCTTGCATGGTGTGTTTATCATGACGGTTTACCAGTTGCTCAACGAAGATGGAATACAACTATCGAAGTTGGACTTGAAGTAAGACAATCTGTTTTCGCTTTTGCTTCAGCCGGTGCTATTGGAAATATCATCTTTGTCAGATACAGGATGAAATATGTTGGATTAACTCCGGGCGACCCCGAACAACTTACAGATGTCTATTTCGGTGCCTGGGCTGATCCAGATCTTGGTGATGCGACTGATGATGTTGTGGGTGTAGATGTTCCAAGAAACGCAGGATACACTTATGGTAACAAATCTGATACTGAATATGGAAATCAGGTCCCTGCTTTCTTCATTGATTTTTTCTCAGGTCCGCGTGTCCCTGGAACTTCGACTGATACCGCATTTTCCATTCAAGGTCAGTTAAAGGGGAAAAAAATATATCCTGGATTTAAAAACCTCCCAATATCTTCATTCGTCGTTTACTTCAATGGAGTTGCAGCATTAGGCGATCCAAATGATATAAATGAAGCACGTAGTTATGCACTTGGTTTTGATAGATTTGGTGTTCCAGTAGATCCTTGTAACTTCGCTTATGGAGAAGTTAGAGGCGGAGTAGATTGTGCAACTGTCGATCCTAGATTCTGGTATTCGGGTGATCCGGTTACTGATGTGGGATGGATTTGTAATCAAAATCGAGATGTTCGTCAAATGACAAATACTGGTCCTTTTGTTCTTGACAAAAATCAAGAAAATGAAATTGTTATCGCTTATGTTGTAGGAAGAGGTGCGCAGCCATTGGATGGCATTACAACGACCCGTGCAATAGATGATGGAGCTCAGAATATATTTGATCTGAACTTTTTGGCTCCAACACCACCACCGGCTCCCCAAGTTAATCTGACTTCGAGCGATGATTTTATAGATATTACGTGGTCCACAAGCAAACAGGTTAATTATTTAAGTCAAACACCTACTTGGGATTTAAAATTTGAAGGTTATCAGGTTTGGGCTTTCAAAACTAATATTGCTGAAGATGAAGTATCCGGGCAGGATAATTCTGTATTATTAGCAAGATATGATTTGAATGACTTCATTCAAAATGTATATAAAGAAAATGCTGAAACTGGTGGAATAGAATTATTATATGAAGTCTCTCCTTCAGGTAATCAATTGAATTATTCAATATATGCTGACCCTAATACTGGCAGAATTAGGCTCAGAGTATTCAACGATCCATTTGAACCTAATATAAAAATTTATAAAGGAAGACCTTATTACTTTGCTGTAACCAGTTATGCTCTTAACTATGATGCATTGGTTTACAAAGATAATGATACTCTGGCAGTTGGTACAGTTGGAGATTATTATTTGGATGCTTTTGCTTTCGCTCAGGAAGCTGAGAATGTTAGATCAATCGTTTCTATAGTTGCTGGCGAAAATAATTATACACCGCCCCAGCTTGTTTTGGAAAGCAGTAAATTGTCTGGATTCAGCGATGGTAAGGTTCAGGTTGATCCTATTAACAATGAAGCCCTAACTGGTGATACGTATGAAGTAACGTTCACAAAAGACAATTCTTCAACTCTTTATAAGATGTTCTGGAATCTTGAGAATGTATCAACTTCAACTATGCTTCTGGATTCTATGAATCAATTTTTATATGGCAGTACGCAAATCAGCTATCCAAGTACCGATGGCTTTATTACAAAAGTATCAGATGCAACCCCAACACTTGGTACCCTTGAATATCAGACTTCAAACCTTTGGTACGACACTGCCGGAACAAAACGTTACTATTTAAACGTTGATGTTAAGAATGGTGGACCTATGGGTGATGCTCTTGGAGGTAATTCTCTTGCGAAAGATACAACCAAGATTACAACAGCTGATAAAATGCGTAGAGTTGAAATCAGGTTCGGTGATAACGGTAAGGCATATAGATACTTGCATGGCTATGTTGGAGCAAATCCTCCGGCAAGAAATTCTTCGTATGTCTATGCCGAAGGGGTTACAACTGCGAATCCGGATGTTGTCGTTGACTTGAGTGATATTGGTAAGCTTGGTGAAGGATTTGTAGATGTGCCATTTACAGCTTGGATGGTAGATACAAGATATAACATCGAAAAACAACTTGCGGTTGGATTTCTTGAACGCAAATCTGGCTCACCAAATAATGGTACTCCAGATGGCATCTGGGACCCAGGCACAAACGTTACTATCTCCGGAGAATTTATTTTTATCTTTGATGCAGACTATGATCCAACTGGAAATCAACAGGTATATAAAGGTAATTACCCTGCAAATCAGACTGTATGGGCAAAATTACGTGGTTACAATATCCCAACAGATGCTTCTGCAACCGAAGATGAAAGGACGATAGCCAAATCACCTTACTTCAATGTAATGTATGTTCTTGGTGTACAAAAAAGGGATAATGCGATATTCTATCAACCGGGTGATAAGTTAGTTATCCCGGTAGGTACTTATCCATATACGATAAATGATGTATTCCAATTCTCAACAAAAAAATCTGGTGCTTTAACAACAGATGAAGAAAAGAACTTGTGGGAGAAGGTAAATGTGTTCCCTAATCCTCTATATGGATACAACACTTTATCAAATTACTATTCCAATACGCCTGATGAACCTTTTGTGACTTTTACGAACTTACCTGAAGAAGTCACAGTAAAGATTTATTCTTTATCAGGTTCACTTTTGAGAACAATAGGTACTGAAGATAAAGATTCACCAACTTCGCCGTTCTTACGATGGAATTTGCAGAATGAATCCGGATTACGAGTGGCTTCAGGCATGTATCTTGCAATTGTATCATCACCAAAATATGGTGATAAAGTATTGAAGTTTGCTATAATTATGCCTCAGAAACAAATACAAAGGTTCTAACAAAATTAAGATTGGCAGGTATAAAATTGTTGCCTGCCAGCTATTTTTAGTTAAAATAGTGGAGTTTAAAAAATGAAAAAAATAATACTTATACTAATCTTAATTGCAACTTCAATCTATGCAGGTGACGTTGCAAGAAAAGGTACAACGGGTGCTGAGCAATTATTGATACCCGTAGGTGCTCGTGGAATAGCTACAGGAGGTGCATTCCTGGCTAATATTACAGGGTTAGAATCTATTTATTACAACCCTGCAGGTTTGGATATCAATCCGCAAACAGAAGCAATGTTCAGTTATGTTAGCTATCTTGCTGACATAAATATTTCCTACTTTGCAATTGGTACCAGCCTCGGCGATATCGGATCTATTGGATTTGATTTAAAGACTTTAGACTTTGGTGATATCCCGATAACTAGTGAAAACTTTCCTGATGGAACGGGTGAAACTTACTCACCATCGTTTATAACTTTGGGATTCACTTACTCAAAATTATTAACAGATAGAATATCAATTGGAACAAATCTGAAACTCATCTCTGAGAATATTCAAAACACGAATGCAACAGGTTTTGCAATTGATGCAGGTGTGCAATATCGTTTCTCTGAAGCTTTGATGATTGGTGCGGCTGTTAAAAATATTGGTAGTGATATGAGTTACTCTGGTCAGGAACTTTCTTCCAGAACGGTCATACCGGGGACTATACCCGGAGCTTCTACAGGAAGTTATGAAATCATAACCGAATCTTTCCAGATTCCCAGCTTCTTCCAGCTTAGCTTAACTTATGCATTTCAGTTTAACGAACAGAATAATCTGTCAGTTGGTGGTGCATATACAGCTAACAACAACTTCGAGGATATCGGTAATCTCGGACTTGAATACAGTTTTATGAATAACTTCTTCCTGAGAGGCGGATATAATTTCTTGTTTGAAAATGCTGATGAATACATCTATGGTCTTACTTTTGGTGCCGGTTTGGATTATAAAATCGGTGGTGAAGTCGGATTTGTATTTGATTATGCATTCAGAGATGTGAAAGAATTCCCAGCCGCAAATCATGTATTTACGATAAAACTTAGTTTTCAATAGTAATTTGATTGCCTTGATTAAAGCGTCTGTTGATTTTTCAACGGGCGCTTTTTTATTTTGTTAATAACAATTAGAAAAATTGAAATGAACAGGTTACTTCTTCCAATATTCGTACTGACATTTGTAGTAAATCTTTATTCCCAGAATATCAATTTTGAGTTTGATTACGCTCAGTTTGGTTATGATTCACTATCAAATTATGTCGAATTTTATTATTCATTTAATCAGGTTGGATTGACTGTCACAAATACAGATACTGGTAATTATGTAAATGGACTTTTAGATATTGAAATAGCTGACTCGACAACGGGAAATGTAATTGTAAGCCGACGCTGGATGGTATCAAATGAAATCACTGATTCAACAAGTTATAATAAGAGCCTTATTGGTCTGGTTGGTTTTATAATTGATCGTGGCTCATACATAGTAAATGTAATTGGGAGTGATTTTAACAATAGCTTAAATAAAAAAAATTTTTCAGAAAATATTATTGTAAAGCCTTTTCTTAATAATGAAACATCATTAAGTGACGTTCAGCTTGCTTCCAATATTGTTCCTAATTCACAAAATACATCTTCAATATTTTACAAGAATACTTATGAGGTAATGCCATTGCCAGCCAGCGTTGGAGGGGAAATGCAGCCAGTTGTATTTTATTATCTCGAGCTATATAATCTGCAGTCCGAGGCAGCCGGAACAGAATTAAGGCTGGATGAGATAATTTTAAATAGTAAAGGTCAACTTGTAAACTTCAAATCGAAAAAAATAAATAAGTTAGTAGATACAAGAGTTGAGGTTGGATTAGTTAAAGCTCATAAACTTCCGACTGATACTTATACACTTCGGCTCAATTTAATTGATAGTGTTGCTAATTACGGCGTATCATCAACAAAAAGATTTTTTGTTTACAATCCATCTGTTGTAGCAATGGATTCACTTTCACTCACGGTTTCGCCAGTGCTTAGCACTACATTTGGAGCTATGTCAGAAGAAGAAATTGATGATCTTTTTAATAAGTCTAAGTACGTTGCCACAAATCCGGAAATTGACAAATATAAAGCACTGTCAACGGAGGAAGCTAAAAGAGAATTCATTTACAATTTCTGGAAATCCCGTGACGAGAATCCTTCTGATGATAGAAACGAAAGTTATCTCAACTATACAAAAAGAGTAAGCGAAAGTGATAATAAATTTAGTGCAATGGGTAAGCCAGGATGGAAAACGGATAGAGGAAGAGTGTTTATCATTTATGGCGAGCCTTCAGAAATAGAACGACACCCAAATGAAACCGGAACCCGACCTTATGAAATCTGGAAATATGAAAACCTTGAAGGCGGAGTTTATTTTGTATTTGGCGATCTTACCGGGTTTAATGATTATCAACTGATTCATTCCACAAAAAGGGGTGAATTACGCGATGATTACTGGCAGCGACGGATTGCAGTTCAATAGTTGCTGATCCTGTATTCATTAGAATATATGTTCTATTAATCCTTCATCTTTATTCATCAGCTTTGGTTATTTTTACATCAATTATTGTTGGATATGATGAAGAACAGGATTGAATATATTCTTTTTATTTTTTTTAGTCGCTGCTTTAAGTTTTTCGGGCTGACTCTTTCCAGAAAATTTGCCAGCATTTTAGCATTCACATTTTTTTATCTTATCCCTATTCGAAAAAAGGTTGTGCTGAAAAATCTTCACATTGCGTTTCCTGAAAATGATATCGTAACTAACAAGAAACTGGCGTATAAAATTTATTTAAGCTTTGCTATTACTCTTGTTGAAATTTTGTATCTGCCGTATATGAGTAAGAACGATATTGCATTTGCGGTTGAGTGCAGCAATCCGGAATTAATTATTGAAAAATATAAAGAAGGTAAAGGCGTAATATTACTTTCATCGCATTTCGGTAATTGGGAGTTTATTGCGATCTCTGTTGCAATCCAATTACAACTTCCTTTTTCTGTAATTGTAAAACCACTTCGTAACCCATTGGTTTTTGAATGGATGAATAAATCACGAACCAGGTTTGGCAATGAGGTCGTTCAACTTGGAATATCAATACGAAAAACTTACCAAACTTTAAAAGAAAAGAAAATTGTTGCAATGGTTGCTGACCAAAGAGGACCGGCTGAAGGTGTAAAAGTAAACTTTTTTAAGAGAAAAGTTGCTGTATATACCGGACCTGCTGTACTTGCAATCAAAACTGGTGCACCGTTGATTTGTGGTATTCCAATAAGAGATAAAAATTACAAGTATAAAACTACTTTGGTCGAAATTTCTGTGGACAATCTTCCTGAGAATTATGATGAAAAAGTGATCGAACTTAGTCAAAGATATATTTCCTATCTTGAAAAAGTGATTAGGGAAAATCCAGAACAATGGTTATGGATGCACAACAGGTGGAAACACTAAATGAGTGAAGTAAAAAAAATACTTGTTATTCAAACAGCATTTCCCGGTGATGTTATCCTTACCTTACCATTTATCCAGGAATTGAAGAAGAGACGAAACCAGTATTTAATTGATGTTTTGTGTATCCCATCAACTGCGGAAATATTTAATGCCTCACCTTCTGTTAACTCCACAATTACATTAGATAAAAAAGGAAAACAAAAATCTTTTTTCGCTTTCCACAGATTTATAAAAAATCTGAAATTAAATAATTATGATATCGTTTACTCACCTCACAGATCATTTCGGAGCGCACTTATTACACTGAGTATTGGTGCAAAAGAATCTTACGGATTTGATAACAGCAGTTTGAAATTTGCATTTAAGCAAACAGTAAAATATGATCCATCTTCGCACGAAGTTAAAAGAAATTTAGCTTTCCTCGGTGATGACTTTAGTGATGATGATGCCTGGAAAATTATTCCTGAACTAAAATCTTCTGCTGAAAACAGGATAAAAGCAGAAGAATTCTTAAAATCGAATTCGATAAACAAATTCATTGCTATAGCGCCAGGTTCAATTTGGGGGACAAAAATTTATCCTTTAGAATATTTTAAAACTATTGTGGATTATTTTATAAAGAATAAATTTCAAATCGTAACCTTTGGCAGTGAGCAGGATAGAAATTTATGTGAATCATTGCGGTCTGAACAAGAGAAAAATGTTTTTATTGCTGCTGGTTATTTTTCTTTTACTGAATCAGTTGAACTGTTGAAAAGTGCTTCGCTTCTGATTTGTAATGACAGTGCACCGACTCATTTGGGAATGTGCGCTCAAATTCCTGTGCTAACCATATATTGTTCTACTGTACCGCGGTTCGGTTTTTATCCTTACAACTCAAAAAGTGATTTTATCAGCTATGATAAATTACTTTGCAAACCTTGTGGAATACATGGATTTAGCAAATGTCCGATTGAGACATTCGATTGTGCAAAACTATTAACACCTGATCTTATAATCAAAAAGGCTGAAAAATTATTATCTGATGCAAACTGATAGTAAAAATATAATCAATATAGATATTGAAGCCGAAAGAGCTTTGACGTTTGCAACAGAATTGTTCCAAACAGGAAGGATTTTCATCTACCCAACGGATACAATTTACGGAATTGGTGGTAATCCTTTGAATCAAAAAGTAGTAAACAGAATATCAGAAATCAAAGGAAGAGATGAGCAAAAAAGATTTATCTGGTTGATTTCGGATATAGATAATTTGTTGAACTATACTGATTTTGCAATTGAATCTCACATCGAAATACTTCAGAAAATTTGGCCCGCTCCGTTATCGGTGATTCTGAAATTGAATGAAAGAACGAGTGAACTTTTAAATCAAAAAACTGTTGCTGTAAGGATTCCGTCTGATAAATTTTGTTTAAATCTTCTTAAAGAAATTTCACGACCATTAATTTCAACGAGCGTAAACCGTACCGGTGAAAATCCATTATATCGTACTGATCTGATAATCGAGGAATTTTCTGACAAGGTAGATGCAATTCTGTTTCATACTGAATCACCTGAAAGAAAATCATCAACAATCATCGATCTCACTACAAATAAACCAAAATTAATTAGAGAAGGTGCAATTAAATTTGTAGAATTGTTACAAAACTTCACTTAAATTTACTCCACTTTAAAATGATTTTACGAAGATGTCGATATTAAAATATATTAAAAATCTGAAAAGCTTTTCAGTAATAATAGTTCCTGATAATACTTCGAGTGGGGCTAAATCAAAAAAGATAACTCTCTCAAAAATATTATTGCTTGTAGTGACCTATTCAATATTAATATCAATACTGGGATTTTACTTGTTGAATATTTCCGGAGCTGGTGATTATATATTACCAAATAGTTATACACGTGACTCGAAGAATAATTTGCAAATAGAACAATTAAATGAAAAAATCTTGTTCCTGGCGAATGAACTTCAAGTCCTTAAATCTACGAACCAAAAGCTTAAGTATGCTTTAGCATTAGGAGATTCGTCCTTAATTGACTCTTTAAAAATCGATGCGGATACACTTAAAAAATATTATCAAACTCCGCATGAAGGAAATATTTTTGGAGTTCTTTTGAGCATTCTTCATAAATATTTTATACAACAGCAAGAGAATAAAATTTTTTTCATTCTTCCCTCTAATGGATATATTAGCAGAGCATTTGATCCTGAGAGAGCTCATTATGGTATTGATATCGTTGTTAAAGATGGAACTCCGGTTTATGCTTCTGCAGGAGGATTCGTAGTTTTTTCAGGTTATACAAATAATTATGGTAACATAATTATCCTCAATCATTCTGATGGATATCTGAGTATTTACAAACATTGCTCTGTTATAATAAAAAGAGAAAGAGAATTCGTAAAACAAGGTGAACTGATTGCACAGAGTGGAAACAGTGGATTAGCAACTACCGGTCCTCATCTTCACTTTGAAATATGGCATAATGGTAAACCTATTGACCCAGAAACAATTTTACTAATCAATAATTAAGGAGAATATATGAAAGGCAAAATGAACGGTGATTCAGAAGAAATCACAATTATCAGTCACGGTGTAAAAGTCGAAGGCAAAGTTTCAAGTAATGGAAGCATCCGGCTTGATGGAACTATTCAAGGTGATATTGTCTGTCAAGGCAATGTTACAATCGGTGAGTCTGGTGAAGTATATGGAAAAGTTAATGGTCAGAATATCACCATTGGCGGCAAGGTTGAAGGTATGATAAATGCAAAAGAAAAACTTATGCTCGAAGCTAAAGCTGATTTAAAAGGAGATATTTTTACCAAAATACTTGTCGTCGAAGCAGGTGCACGTTTTGATGGTAAAAGTAATATGGGTCAGGGTGGTTATTCATCTGAATTATCTGATTCTTCTTCAACAAATTCTTAGTAATGAAACTGGAACCTGATAATCTTAAAGGTACCAGAAATCTATATAAAACCGTCGGACCTTATGTTGGCTTAGGTCTCCAACTGGCTGTTACCGTAACCGTAATGGTTTTCATTGGCATTTGGCTGGACGGATATTTTGATACTAAGCCAATTCTTACAATTGTTTGCGCATTTTTTGGTGTATTTGCAGGGATGTACAATTTCATTAAATCCGTACTGAAAGCCGGAAATGATAAAAAATGAAAAACAACTTCTGCTTCAGTGTTTTTTAATTTCAATTATTATTTTTCTGGTTCTGATAGTATTGTATTTAATGGATAATATTTCTGCGATACTATTTAAGTCTATATTAATTGGCGCACTGATTTCATTATTAAATTTTTTAATAGGATTTCTGCTGATTAAGTTAAGTCTGCACAAATCTGAGAATATTTTCCTCCTTTCTTTGTGGGGCGGACTTCTGATCAGGCTATTGATAGGACTTACTCTCATATTATTAACCCTCTTTTTTTTGGAAATAAACACCTATGGGTTTATATTTTCAATCCTCTTTTTTTACGTTTTTTATTTATTAATAGAGATATTTTATTTGATTTTAGGGAGAAAAAGCCAGATTGGCAGTAACCGATAACATAGATACTCTGAGAGTTGTTACAGATAGTTTGATGACTTCTGACAAAGCTGAAAGTGATTGGATTTTACATCACATCGTTGATGGTAAAGAAATCGAACTTCCTTTGCTAGGATATGTTCATATACCTCAACTACCTCCAGTTTTCGGAATTGATATTACACCAACAAAGCATGTTATTTTTATGTGGATAGCAGCATTTTTAGTGTTATTTACATTTTATTTCGTTGCGAAGAATTATAAGAGATCTCTGATTCCCGGAAGAATGGCAAACTTTTTCGAAGTGTTGATCATTTTTGTTCGAGATGAAATTGCAGAACTGACATTGGGCAAAGCTTATAAACCTTTTCTTCCTTTTCTTCTGACTTTATTCTTTTTCATTTTGTTTGGTAATTTTCTTGGATTGATTCCATTCTCGGCAACTTTTACAAGTAATATAGCCGCAACTACGGCGCTTGCAATCATTTCATTTTTTATGATTCAATTGGGAGGGATCAAACACCACGGATTTTTAGGCTACTTCAAAGGATTAGTTCCACATGGTATTCCAATGTGGCTGCTGCCGCTTATGATACCTGTAGAAATTCTTGGATTATTCACGAAACCTTTTGCATTGACGATACGACTTTTCGCAAATATGATAGCAGGTCATACTGTTATCCTTGCTCTTATCGGCTTAATATTTTTTATGGGAACAATTTTTATTGCGCCCGTTTCAGTAGCATTCGCAGTTTTTATTTATCTATTAGAAATTTTAGTTGCGTTAATTCAGGCATATATTTTTACAATGCTTACTTCCTTATTTATAGGAATGGCAGTACATCAGGAACATTAATTTATTAACAAATATTAAAGGAGTACTAAAATGGATTTAGCATGGTTAGCAGCGGGTATTGGCGCCGGATTAGTTGTTATCGGTGGCGGAATTGGAATCGGTAAGCTCGCAAGTTCTGCAATGGATGCAAGCGGCAGACAGCCGGAAGCTGCAGGCGCAATCAGAACTTCAATGATTATTGCTGCTGCTCTTATAGAAGGTATATCATTCTTCGGACTGGTTATTTGTATCCTTCTGGCGCTTAAAGCATAAATACCTAATCAATAAGGAAAAAAATGTTAGCTGAACTTACATTTGCTGTAATTGCATCTGAAGGCGGAGGAGGCGGTTTACTTGACGTTAGCCCGGGCTTAATGATCTGGACTGTACTGACGTTTATTATTCTGCTTCTGATTTTGAAAAAAGTCGCCTGGAAACCTATTCTGCAAGCGATTGATAAACGCGAAAATGATATCAAAGAATCACTGGCTCAGGCTGAAAAAGCCAGGGATGAAGCAAGAAAAATTCTTGAAGAAAATCAAGCGAACCTTTCAAAAGCGGAAGAGGAATCAAAGAAAATAATTGAGCAAAGCCGTACTTATGCTGAGTCGCTCAAAGAACAAATAATTAAGGACAGTAAAGAACAGGCTAAGAAAATTGTTGATGATGCTTCATTAGAAATTCAAAGAAAGAAAGATACTGCTTTTGAAGAACTAAAAAATCAGATAGCTGAAATTGCTGTCAGCGCAGCTGAAAAAATTATCAGACAATCACTTGACGCTCAAAAAAGTAAGCAGGTAATTGACAAGTATTTAAATGATGTGACGAAAAATTAGTAATGGCAGATTTCAGAATTTTACATAGATATGCAACTTCTTTATTGGAATCTTCAATTGAGAAAAATAATCTTGATGTCGTAACCACAGATTTCCGGCTTCTTGTTGAAACTCTTGATCAAAGCAGAGAGTTACAGACTATGCTTGATAGTCCGGTGGTAAGACCTGAATTAAAACTCAATATTCTCAAAGAAATCTTTAAAGAAAAAATATCCGGAGATTCCATGGAATTCGTTGAATTCGTTATTGCTAAAAATCGTGAAAGTTTGCTGCTTCCAATAAGTAAACGATTTTTAGAATTACGCGACGATCATCTTGGCATTGCTAACGTATTTATAACATCGGCGACTGATTTTTCAACTGAACAAAAAAATGTTCTGGAAGCAAAGCTGGAGAAGATTCTTGATAAAAAAGTCCGGCTGAATTTTAAAACTGATTTGAACCTTGTTGGTGGGTTCATAGCTAAAGTTAATGATACACTCTATGATGCTTCAATAAAGCATCAACTGGAACTACTGAAGAAACAATTTTTAACGGGTGATATATCACTCAACTAAACAATGAAGTTTAAAAGGAATTAAGTTATGGCTGAAGTTAGACCCGACGAAATATCGGCAATATTAAGGAAACAACTTTCAGGTTTCGAGAGCGAAGTAGATATTTATGATGTTGGTACCGTTCTGCAAATTGGTGATGGGATTGCACGTGTTTATGGTTTGAGCAAAGTTATGGCTACTGAACTCGTTGAATTTCCTAACGATGTAATCGGAATGGTTTTGAACCTTGATGAAGACAGCGTTGGATGTGTTCTTTTTGGTGAAAGTTCGCTGGTTAAAGAAGGTGATACAGTAAAACGAACAAAACGGGTTGCTTCAATTCCAGTTGGTAAAGAACTATTAGGTCGAGTTGTAAATCCTTTGGGTAAACCTATTGATGGAAAAGGTGCAATAAACACTGATAAGTTTTTACCTATTGAGAGAAAAGCACTTGGTGTAATTCAGAGACAAGGTGTGAAGGAACCGGTGCAGACTGGTATTGCAGCAATTGACGCGATGATTCCGATTGGACGAGGACAGAGGGAATTAATTATTGGTGATAGACAAACTGGTAAAACGGCAGTTGCAATAGATGCGATTATTAACCAAAAATATACTCATACTGAAGAAGCCAAGTCGCTCGGTATAAAACCAGTTTATTGTGTTTATGTTGCCATTGGTCAGAAGAGTTCAACAGTTGCCCAGGTTGTTGCTAAATTGCAGGAACACGGCGCAATGGAATTCACAACAGTTGTAGTAGCTTCAGCGTGGGAACCAGCACCGCTTCAGTACATTGCACCATATTCAGGTGCTACACTCGGCGAATATTTTCGTGATAATGGAATGCATTCACTCGTTATTTACGATGATTTATCAAAACAAGCTGCAGCTTACCGTGAACTTTCTCTTTTATTGAGAAGACCTCCGGGAAGAGAAGCTTACCCCGGCGATGTTTTCTATCTTCATTCAAGATTACTTGAGAGAGCTTCCAAACTTAGTGATGAACTTGGTGGCGGCAGTTTAACTGCTTTACCAATTATTGAAACTCAGCAGGGAGACGTTTCAGCTTACATTCCAACAAACGTAATTTCAATTACTGACGGACAAATATATCTTGAATCAAGTTTGTTTAACTCCGGTGTTCGACCTGCTATTAACGTTGGAATATCTGTATCTCGTGTTGGTGGAAATGCCCAGATTAAAGCGATGAAAAAAGTTGCCGGTTCTCTTAAACTTGATCTTGCTCAATACCGCGAGCTGGAAGCATTTGCTAAATTCGGTTCTGACCTTGATCAGGCGACACTAAAGACTTTAAACAAAGGTGCAAGACTTGTTGAATTACTGAAACAAGGTCAGTACGCTCCAATCCCGGTTGAAAGACAGATTATAAGTATCTTTTTAGGGACAAGAGGTTATATGGATTCCGTTCCCGTCTCAGACGTTAAACGATTTGAGAAAGAAGCACTTGAGTTTTTTGAAGTAAAGCATAAAGACATTTTTGAAACTTTGAAGAAAGACAAAGATATTTCAAAAGAGCTCGAAGCAAAAATTAATTCTGCAGCAGAAGACTTCCTTAAAGTTTTTAAGAAGACAGCATAGATAATTTAAATGGCAACCTTACGTGATATAAAGAATAGGATAGTCGGTGTTAAAAGCACGCAAAAAATCACAAAAGCAATGAAAATGATTGCCACCGCAAAATTACGCGGTGCTCAACAACGAATTGTTGGTGCAAGACCTTATGCGAACAAAATTGGTGAAATGCTTTCCCGCCTTGCTGCCGATGATTCTTTGCAAACTAATCCATTCTTCACTTTAAGAACTTCAAAAAAAGTTTGTGTTGTTATAATAACTGCAGACAGAGGATTATGTGGTGCTTTCAACACTAATATTAACAAAGAAGCATCAAACCTTATCAGCGAAGAATTAAAAAATGATAGTGATATCTCAGTTTATACAGTAGGTAAAAAAGCTACAGAATATTTTGGCAGAAGAAATTTTAAACTGCAGGGTAAAATGACCGGTCTGTTTGGTTTACTTGAATATCACTCAACTCTGCAACTTTATAATGATCTGATCCCTAAATATTTGAGTGGTGAAATTGACAAGATTGTTTTGGTGTATAATGAATTCGTTTCGATGATTCAACAAAGGATAGTTAGAGTGCAACTACTGCCGGTTCCATTCATTTCAGAAAATAATGATGATAAGGTTTCATCAAATTATATATATGAACCCGGTCAGCTTTCAATATTTGAATCGCTAATTCCAAAACACTTAAAAGTTCAAATTTGGAGAAGCCTGCTTGAATCAAATGCTGCGGAGCTGAGTGCGAGGATGACAGCTATGGATAATGCTACCACGAATGCTCAGGAACTAATTCGTTCCTTAAATTTAACCTACAATAAAGAAAGACAGGCTTCAATAACTAAAGAGATACTGGAAATCGTTTCCGGCGCCAATGCACTTAAATCCAGCTCATAGATTCTCTTTTTATCTCGCCATGTTTATTATGAAATGTTAAGATGTTTGAAGATTTATCATTAAAAATAGAAAACGCTTTAAAAAAAGTTCGAGGTCAGGGACGTTTAAATGAGAAGAATATTTCTGACACACTCAGAGAGATTCGTCGCATATTACTGGATGCCGATGTTAACTACAAAGTAGCCAAAGAGTTTATTGACAAAGTTTCTGAAAAAGCACTCGGTCAGGAAGTTATTACGTCAATAACACCCGGTCAGCTAATTACAAAAATTATTTTTGACGAGCTTGTAGCTTTACTTGGTTCCTCACAATCAGAAATAAAACTCAATCCGTCTGGTGTGACCACAATTATGGTTGTTGGGTTACAAGGTTCAGGAAAGACTACTTTTTGCGCTAAACTTGCACGAAGATTAAAAGAGCATAAAAGAAAAGTTTTTTTAGCCGCCGCTGATGTTTACAGACCTGCAGCAGTCGAACAGTTAAAACAGCTCGGTGAAAAAATTGATGTAAAAGTATTTTCCCTTGAACAGCCAGATGCAAGAAAAACAGCAACGGAAGCACTAAAGTTCGCCAAAGAAAATAACTTTGATACATTAATTATAGATACAGCCGGTCGTTTGCATGTAGATGATCAGATGATGGAAGAAATTGCGGATATAAAAAAATTAGTGAATCCATCAGAAATTCTTTTTGTTGTAGATTCAATGACAGGTCAGGATGCAGTAAATTCAGCCAAAGCATTTAATGAAACGGTCGATTTTGATGGAATAGTGCTTACAAAACTCGATGGCGATGCCCGTGGTGGTGCAGCATTATCAATCAGATCAGTTGTAGGAAAATCAATAAAATTCATAAGTAATGGTGAAAAAACTGAAGCTTTAGAGGTTTTTTACCCCGATCGGTTAGCTTCCAGAATACTTGGGAAAGGCGATGTAATCTCATTAGTAGAAAAAGCTCAACAAAATTTTGACGAAAAAGAAGCTGAACGACTTGAAGAAAAGTTCAAGAAAAATCAATTTGATTTTGATGATTTTCTTAAGCAAATTAAAGTGATTAAGAAAATGGGTTCTCTGTCATCTTTGATTGGAATGATTCCGGGAGTGAGTGCTCAGATTAAAAATGCACAGATTGATGATAAAGCTCTCGTTAAAGTTGAAGCGATTATCAGTTCAATGACTGGTTCAGAGAGAGGGAATCCTAAAATACTGAACGGCAGCAGAAGAAAAAGAATTGCACGAGGCAGTGGAACATCCATACAGGATGTAAATAGATTCCTTAAGCAATTTGAAGAAATGAAAAAGATGATGAGCAGATTTTCAGGTAAGTCATCTTTTGCCAATTTGCCGTTTGGCAGATAGATTCAAAAATATTTTTTTTAACAAATGAATAAATCGGAAAGGTTCTAATAAATTGGCTGTTAAGTTAAGATTAAGACGCATGGGTAAAAAGAAGCAACCAATCTATAGGTTGGTTGCTGCAGATTCAAGATCACCCAGAAATGGAAAATTTCTTGAAGCTGTTGGTTTTTACAATCCTTTAACTAATCCGCACACGCTGGATTTTAAAGAAGAAAGAATAATGTACTGGCTGAATGTTGGTGCAGTACCAACTCATACAGTAAAAAGTCTTTTAAGGCAGAAAGGTATTACTCTTAAAAAAGAATTAATATCAAAAGGTCTGGATGAAGAAAAAATTAAATCAGAAATTGAGAAGTGGCAGAAATTGAAAGAAGCCAGTTCAAATAAAAAGAGTGATAAAAAATTATCCAGAAAAGCCAAAGCAAAACAAGAAACCCAGACGAATGCTGAAGCATCTGAAAAGCAAGCTCCGGCAGAAGAAAATAAAACAGAAGAGACAACTAGCTAAAGTACATCAGAAGATAATGGCGCTGCTTCTGATATACTGATAAAACAGTACTGAACTATTAAGTTCAAAGCGCTTATTGAGGAGGCTCTTATGAAAGAGTTCGTGGAATTTATCGTGAAGTTCCTTGTGGATCATCCTGAAAGCGTAGTTGTTGAAGAAACACTCACTGAAGAAAATAAAATTAGTTTTACTCTGAGAGTAAAACAGGAAGACATAGGGAAAGTAATCGGGAAAAAAGGGAAAACTGCTATTGCAATGCGAACCCTTCTTACAGCAGTTGCAGCTAAAGAAGGAAAACGTGCAATACTGGAAATATTAGATTAGATTTTTTGTTTTTTAATTTGGACTATCTTTTAATCGCAAGTATCGAACAAATTTATGGTAAAGATGGATACCTGCGAATAAAATCTTTTTCAGATTTTCCTGAAAGATTTACTCGCTTGAGAAAAGTTTATTTAGATTTTTGGGGAGATAAGAAAACCTTTTTCATCGAAGATGTTAAGAATGTTAAAGGGAGTATAATTGTAAAGTTTGAAAAATTTGACAGCATAAGAGATTCTCAGCTGCTTTTAAAAAGAGAAATATATATTGATGAAAAAGATGCTGTTAGTTTACCCAAAAATCATTTTTTTGTACACGATTTAATAGGAAGTGATGTTATTGCAGAGAAAGAATGTCTTGGTGTAATCACGGATGTTATGAAAGGAAAAGGAAACGATGTGCTTGTAATTAAAAGTGATGATAATAAAGAAATATTGTTCCCTCTTGTTCTTAAATTTATTGAAAAATTTGATGTTGCACAGAAAAAATTAATTCTGAATATTACTAAAGATTTCTTGCAAGATGATCAGGATTGATGTTATATCGGCTGTACCGGATTTGCTTGAAAGCCCGTTGAAGACAAGTATTATCAAGCGTGCTCAGGATAAAGAAAAACTTTTGTTGCAAATTCATAATCTCCGGGATTATGCATATAACAAGCACAAGCAGATTGATGATAAACCTTTCGGTGGTGGTCCGGGAATGGTTTTAAAACCCGAACCTTTTTTTGAATGTATAGAATCACTGCAATCTGAAAGAATCTATGACAGAATAATTTTTACTACACCCAAAGGAAAATTATTCAATCAGAAACTTGCGAATGATCTGTCACTTGCAGAAAATTTGCTCGTAATTGCAGGTCACTATAAGGAAGTTGATGACAGAGTAAGACAGAAATTTGCCACAGATGAAATTTCGATCGGGAATTATGTGCTGACTGGCGGAGAACTTCCGGCTTTGATAATTATCGATGCAGTAGTAAGATTAATTCCGGGAGTATTGAACGATAGTGAAGCAGCATTAGATGATTCGTTTCAGGATGGTGAAATAGTTGAAGCGCCTTATTTTACCAGACCTGCTGAATATAAAGGGCTGAAAGTTCCTGAAGTTCTTCTTTCTGGCAACGAGAAAGAAATTAAAAAGTGGAAAGAGGAGCAATCAAAAATTTTAACAGAAAAATGGCGTGAAATTAATTCATCCAAAGACTAAGAGTCTTTGGTAAAAAGTAAAGGAGTAAAAGATGGATAAAATAAACAGCATATTAAAGGAAAAACCAAGAACCGATTTACCGGAGTTCAGAACCGGAGATCATATCAAAGTCTTTGTAAGTATAGTTGAAGGTGACAAAGAACGAATCCAGCCTTTTGAAGGAGATGTGATTAGCGTTCGAGGTACCGGACTTAATAAATCTTTTACTGTAAGAAAGATAGCCAGCGGAGTTGGTGTTGAAAGAATCTTCCGAATTACATCACCGAAAATTTCAAAGATAGAAATTTTGAAGAAAGGTAATGTTAGAAGAGCAAAACTTTACTACCTTCGCAATCTTTCCGGTAAAGCTGCAAGAATTAAAGATAAAAAAGCTCAGTAATTTTAGTTCGCCGCCTGCAGGCGGCTTTTTTATTTTATGATTACCAAATTCTATGTGCCGAAGAATATTTTTTCACAAATTCTGATTTCGGAAATTTCTGATAAATCGACTCTTGATATTGAATTTTTTCCTGCATCACTGATAGCAAAGGAAATTTCAGGCAAAAAAAACACAGTTGGATTAATTCCATCAATGGACTTAATAACAAATAGAGATTTATTCGTTTCATCGGAAATTGGAATTTCATTCAATGCACTTTTATCCAATTCTTATATTCATTTCAAAGAAGAACAGGAAACGATTAACGAACTTTTATTAAAAGGTGATGTATCCTCTAATGAAGTAATACTCAGCAAAATACTTTTCAAAGAATTTTATGATGTTGAGATCAGGACAACTTTGTTGAACAGAGAAGTTGCAGATTTTAAAGATAATATTCTGATAGCAGGAGATGAAAATTATCAGAAAGAGCTTTTCTTAAACGGATTAAGTTTTTCCGAAGAGATAATTGAATTACTAAATGCACCTTATGTTAATTTTGTTCTGGCTTCGTTTTCTGAAGATGCGATTAAAGAATTCTCTTCCGATTATAAAAACCAATTTCAGAATGGTCATTCAGAAAATTTTAATGAACTATTTCCTTCTTTTCCTCAATCATCACTTGATTTTCTTTCAGTAAATATTCAGCATCTTATTTTTGATTTCGACGAACAGGACAGGGAAGGCATCACGCAATTGCTGCAAATGCCTTATTACCACGGTTTGATTAAAGACATTATTGATGTGAAGTTTGTTTGATAATAATTGGGCGACTCAATTTGAATCGCCCGGTTAAAAGATCTAAATCTCTACGTGGCTAACACTGATTATATCCGGATTCTCACTCATCTTTTTAAGCATATCTGGTGTTGCACTATTCATTAATTTCATAGTACAACTTGCTGCAATTCCACCATCAAAAATTACATTTTCGATTTCTTCAATGTTTATATTACCTTCTCTTAATAAATCAAGAACGCTTGCCAGTACGCCAGGTTTGTCATAATGTTTAACAACAAGCTGATAGTGAGCATCCGTTATCTTTGCTCTGTTTACCCAATGATCAATTATTCCGCTGTGAACATAGTGATTGATTATGTTAATTGTTTCTTCAGCAACTGCATCCTGTGCTTGTTCGGTTGAAGCACCAATGTGATGGGTTACATAAATATTGGGATTGTTTTGCAGCTTAGATGTTACCTCACCTGATTTTCCTTCAGGTTCACCTTTGAATACATCACAAGCATAACGAATGTTTTTTTCTTTAATTGCCTGAAGAAGATCATCTTCAACTACTATATCCTGTCTGGAAGTGTTGATAAGATATGCACCGTCCTTCATATAACTGATCATTTGTTTGTTAAACAAACCTTTAGTCTGTGGTGTAGCAGGCAAATGAATGCTGACAATATCACAAAGTGGAAGTAATTGATCCATCTCACTAAAGTCTTTAATCTGAACGCCTTCTATCCTGGATATATCTTTGCCGTAAACATTCATTTGAAATGCAAGAGCTCTTTTTGCAACTTCTTTCCCAATATTTCCAACACCAATAAGACCAAGAGTTTTACCTTTCAGTCCTTTGCCTTTTGAAAATTTATCTTTATTCCAAACACTCTTGTTAAAATCACTAACATTATCAGGGATAAATCTATCAAGTGAAATCATTAATCCCATAGCAAGTTCAGCAACTGCAACAGCATTCATTCCGGGGCAGTTGGTAACATAAATACCCTTTTTGTTCGCTGCAGCGATATTGATATTATTTACTCCTGAACCAGCACGAATAATGAGGTTCAACTTTTTTGAACTGTTAATGGTTTCTTCATTAACCACGGTTGATCGGACAACAAGAATATCAGTTTCTTTGGCAGCATCTGGAAGATCTTTTTCTCCAAGCTTTGGCTGATAGATGACATCAAGGTCAAGATCCTTCATTTGCTGGATATATTTTTCTGGAAATTTGTCGGCTACCAATACTTTAAGTTTCATATTAACTCCTCTATTTATGATTAAGTAATGCTGAACTTGCCTGCCTGCCAGGCAAGTTCGGAATGATTAATTCGGTATTAAGGAATACCCGGAAACGAATCCACAAATTTTATTTTAATATCACCGAAAGATTCTACTATTTGCACTTTAATATCAGGGAACGAATCAACAATCTGCCATTCACCACAATCTTCTGCAAACGAATCAACTATTTTAACTTCCAGGTCAGGAAATGATTCCACAACCTGAACCGTCAAATCAGGAAATGATTCTACAAACTGGATTTTTCCAAAGAGTTTGATCCCATTGAATGTGCATTCGTCTTCATTTATTTCATCTTTTGATTGAGCGAATGAGTTGTTGTTGAAAGTTAATAAGCTTACAACAATGACACATAAAACTTTTAATGATATTGAATACATTTTTTCTAATTATCCTTCGTAGTTCTCTGTGTATTCTTTGTGTTCTCAGTGTAATGAAACTGGTAGTTACACAGAGTCCACCGGGAACCACAGAGGTTCACAGAATTTATTTCAACATCGGAATTTTAACATTCCACATTTTCGCATTTTCAATTGCCTGCTCGTATCCGGCATCAGCGTGACGTATTATTCCCATTCCAGGATCGTAAGTAAGAACACGTTCCAATCTTTCTTCAGCTTCTTTAGTTCCATCAGCAACCACAACCATTCCAGCGTGAATTGATTTACCAATTCCAACTCCACCACCATGATGAACCGATACCCAGCTTGCACCACCAATTGCATTAAGAAGAGCATTAAGTATTGGCCAATCAGCAATTGCATCGCTCCCGTCAATCATCCCTTCGGTTTCTCTGTTTGGTGAAGCAACGGAGCCGCAATCAAGATGGTCCCTACCGATAACGATCGGGGCTTTAACTTTTTTATCAGCGACCAGCCGATTAAATATTTTTCCCATTTTTGCGCGCTCTCCATAACCAAGCCAGCAAATTCGTGCGGGTAATCCCTGGAAGTGAACTTTCTTTTGAGCCATATCAATCCAGTTCATCAGTGCTATGTTGTTAGGAAAAGTTTCTTTCACAGCTTTATCTGTCTCGTAAATATCATTTGGATCACCAGACAATGCAGCCCATCGAAATGGTCCTTTACCATCACAGAAAAGTGGGCGAATAAATTCAGGAACGAAACCTGGAATATCAAAGGCATTGGTTATACCATTTTCTTTTGCTTCGCCGCGAATATTATTTCCGTAATCAAAAGTAATTGAACCGCGTTTTTGAAATTCAAGCATTGCTTCAACATGTTTTACAATCGTTTTTCGTGAAAGTTTGATGTATTTGTCAGGATCAGATTTTCTTAATCCAATTGCTGCTTCGAAACTCATTCCCATTGGAACATAACCATTAAGTACATCATGAGCTGATGTCTGATCGGTTAACACATCAGGAATAATATTTCTGTTCAATATTTCAGGAAGAATTTCACCTGCGTTTCCGATTAATCCAACTGATAAAGCTATTCCTTTTGATTTAGCTTCAAGAACTTTGTTTAAAGCCTCATCAATATCATCAGTCAGAAAATCAAGATAACCAGTATCAATTCTTTTTTGTGCTCTTGCACGATCTACTTCGATTCCGAGGAAAGCGGCACCGTTAAATGTTGCAGCAAGCGGTTGAGCTCCACCCATTCCACCTAAACCTGCAGTTAAGACAAATTTTCCTTTAAGTGTTCCATTAAAATATTTTCTCGCACACTCAGCAAAAGTTTCATACGTACCTTGAAGAATTCCCTGAGTGCCAATATAAATCCAGCTTCCTGCAGTCATCTGACCATACATCGTTAAACCAAGATGTTCAAGTCTGCGGAATTCATCCCAGGTAGCCCAATCGGGAACAAGCATTGAGTTTGAAATAATAACTCGTGGTGCGTTTGTGTGAGTTTTAAAAATACCAACTGGTTTACCGGACTGAATTAAGAGTGTTTCATCATTTTCAAGATTCTTTAATGACTCAATAATTGCATCGAAAGCATCCCAATTTCGTGCGGCTTTTCCGCTTCCACCATAAACTATAAGCTCCTCAGGTCTCTCAGCAACCTCAGGATCCAGATTATTCATCAACATCCGTAATGCTGCTTCCTGTATCCATCCTTTGCAGATTAATTTAGTTCCGGTTGGTGCTTTAATAATTTTTATAACATTGGACGTCATCTTCAACCTTTAAAATGATTTTCAAAAATATCAGAGTATTGTTTGTATAGCGATTTCATTAACCACTTCTTAAAGAACCAACTTTTATTCATTTCTTTTTTCAGATATTCAATATTCTGCTTTATGTTATTTGTAAGTCTGATTTTTTCATCTTTTGTAAGTTTGACAGATTCTTCATTTGAGTTCAACTTATCCAAAACTGAGTTAAAAGCTTTCACCTCTCCAAAGTACTGATTGTCGCTGCCCATTTGTTTAAGAGCCTGTTTACAAAATGATGATAAAAGTTTCTTTTCGTTTTTATTGAATTCGAAATTATAATTTGTAAAAAGTTTTTTCATTCTCTATTGAGTTTTAGTGTATAATTGATTCCGGATTTTTTGATAGCCAGGTTTAATAATATCATAAATATATCTGAGTCTTTCCTTATAGGGAATGAAAGCAGATTTCATAGCATTGATAGTAATTTTTTCTATATCATCAAAACTGAGGCTAAAATATTTTACTGCTGTCATAAATTCTTCGGTCATATTTGTATTGCTCATCAGTCTGTCATCGGTATTTATTGTAACTCTGAATTTTTCTTTGAATAAAATTCCAAAAGGGTGATTCTCAAGCTTATCTACAGCACCAGTGTGTAAGTTGCTAAGTAAGCAAATTTCAAGCGGAATTCTTTTATCAAGAACATATTGAGCAAGATCACCAAAACTTACAACGTCACTGTCATCATTCAATACTATATCTTCAATCAATCTTGTTGCATGACCAATCCGATGAGCACCACACCATTGAATCGCCTGCCAGATAGATTCTTTTCCGAAAGCTTCTCCGGCGTGAATAGTAATATTAAAGTTTGATCGCTGAATAAATTGGAACGCATCAAGATGTTTTTTGGGTGGATAACCACCTTCTTCACCGGCAAGATCAAATCCAACAACTCCATCTTTTCTAAAATTAACTGCAAGTTCTGCAATCTCAAGAGTGTTCGTCATATTTCTCATCCCGCATAGAATGAGACCATATCCAACGCCAAAATCATTCTTACCTTTTTCCAAACCATTTAACACAGCCGTTACAGTATCTTCAAGGTATAATCCTTTATTTGTATGATAAACCGGTGCGAATCTTGTTTCCACGTAAGCCACTCCGTCAGCTTTCATATCTTCCATCATTTCGTATGCAACCCGCTCCAAACCATCTTTGGTTTGCATCACAGCAGTAGTGTGTTCAAAACCTTTCAGAAATTCTACGAGATTACCTTTGTTAGCATTAGTAAAAAACCAACTTCCAAGTTCATCCTTATCGTACACAGGTAATTTTTTATAATGCAGATCATCAGCCAGATCAATTATTGTTTGTGGTCGGAGACCGCCATCCAGATGATCATGCAGCAGGACCTTAGGAACGGAATTTATAATCTCTTTGGTTAACAAAATTTCCTCAATTTTCAATTTAAAAATTAGCCTTTTAAGTGCGCAAAATCAATTTAAATAGCTCGCCTGTGATACAAAATAAGTCTGACTTTTAAGAAGAATAATTGTATTTTTGAATTACTAATTTTATCCAAAAGTAACTAAACAATAAACTAAAAATCCATTAATGGAGTTAATATGAAAAATTCCAAACTAATTGTTTTAGGAATGTTATTTATGGGAATAATATTCCTTGGATTCCAATGTTCCTCAACCGAGCTTACCAGTGCAAAGCTTTACATTCAACAAAAAAATTGGGATAAAGCAATTGAAACTCTTAATACTGAGATAGCTAAAAATCCGAAGAGTGACGAAGGATATTATCTTTTAGGAACTGTCTATAGTGAGAAAGATGATGTAGATAATATGGTAAAAGCGTTTGACCAATCACTTTCTATTAGTAATAAGTTTCAAAAAAATATTGAAGAGTATAAAGCGTTCCAGTGGGCTAATAACTTCAACCGTGGAGTAAGTCTTTTCCAGAGAGGCAATAAAACCGTTGATGAAGACAGCTCCAAGATGTATTATAATATGGCGATTGACGCATATAATAAAGCAATTACACTTGAACCGGACTCAGCGGAAACTTACAGAAACCTTGCATTTGTTTATTTGACAACAGGAAAAACTGAAGAATCAATTGTACCACTGAAGAAACTTGTGGACCTCGAACAAGCTGAAGAAGGTTACCAGTACCTTGGTGAAGTTTACTATACTCTCGGTCTTAATTCGATGAGTAATTTTAAAATTGAAAAAAATGTTCAGGACAGTGTAAAAGCGATGGAGTATTACAATAATGCAATAGCTACACTTGAGGCAGGTACTGAAAAATATCCTGAAAATGCCGAAATGATAGGCACTAAGTTCAGCGCTTATATTGGAGCTAATAAAATGGATAATGCTTTAAATTCTGCAGCAGCTTTAGTTGAAAAGGATCCAAACAATAAGTTCAATAGGTATAATTATGGAGTTGTTCTGCTTAATACTGAAAATTTTGCAGAAGCAGAAAAACAACTTTTGGAAGCAATTAAACTTGATCCTGAATATGAAAATGCAATTTATAATCTCGGAGTTACTTATGTAAAATGGGGAACTGCACTGAACAAAGAAGCAGAGCAGAAAGGTATTATGAGCGATGATTATAAACAGAAGTACCAGGCATCTTTGCCATACCTGGAAAAAGTAGTTGAAAAAGATCCAAGTAATGTGGCAATTTGGGAGCTTCTCGGTAAAGTATATTCAGTACTGGGAATGACAGATGATGCAAATAATGCATTCAAAAAAGCAGATGAAATGAGATAAAGTGAATAAAATGAATCAGAACAAACCTCCTCAGGGACAGCAGATAAATATTGAGCTTGGTGAAAAAGAAGCAGAAGGAATTTATTCCAATCTTGCTATCATTACACACTCACCAGCTGAGTTTATAATTGATTTTACACGAATTGTTCCCGGTGTACCGAAAGCAAAAGTACTATCCCGGATTATCACAACACCGCAGCATGCAAAAATGCTAATGAAAGCTTTGAAGGATAACATCGAAAAGTTTGAAGCCCGCTTTGGTGAAATAAAAATGGAGATACCTGCTGACCAGCATTTTGGATTCGTTGCGCCGAAAGGACCTGAGAAGGTGAATTAACCTCACCCTTTATCCCTCTGCTTATAAAGGAGAGGGAATATGAAATGATAATGCCATCTCATTTAATGGGTTGGCATTTTTTATATCAATACTTCATTCTTGGAAGAGTAATAAACGTTCCGGCAACAAAAATTAAGTTAGCAAACCACGCAGTTAAAATAGGATCAAGAGCGCCGTTTTTTCCAAATGCCTGACTTACTTTCATAAATACAAGATAGATGAAAGCGATTAAAATATTAATTCCAACTTGCACGGCTACTCCACTTTTTCTTTTGTTTGCGGATATTGGAAGACCAAATAAAACTATTATTACACTTGTCATTGCAAATGCAAAACGTGAGTGATACTCAATCTGGGCTATTGTTGGATTTGTTCCTGCTCGCTTTTGTGAATCTATCAAATCGGAAAGCTCGCTTAAATTCATCTCAACTGGCTTTTGCTGTTTTTTAGTCAAGTCAATCGGTTTAAAATTCAGTGTTGGAAGTTTTAAGCTGTCGAAATAGATGGCTGTTTCTGTTTTGTCTGTGAATGACCTTCTAACACCTTTTATTGCAATCCATATTCCATGCAAAGAATCATATTCAAGTTTCTGTGCATCAATACGTGCAGTCATTTCAGTGAGATCAGCTTCATTAAAATCCTGTATGCTGACTCTGTTTGCCCAATTCATATTACTATCAAAGTAAGAAATGCTGACTATTCTCGATTTACTATCCTGAAAATAAATATTGCTGCCTGTAAATGTCATCCCTCTTTTCAGATAGGTTTGCTCTATGTAAACTTTGGTTTTGTTTGCCATTGGAACAATGTAGCCACCAAAGTATAGAGATATAAAACTAATCAGAAGAGCAGTAACAACGAATGGAGCCATGAATCGATAGAGACTTACACCACTTGCCCGCATTGCTGTAAGTTCGCTAAGTTGAGATGCTTTTCCCGCTGTGAATAAAGCACCGAACAGCACAGCAACAGGAGTTATCAGTTTTATTATTTCAGGTGTGAATACTACATAGTAATGAAGAATATTAATCCAGGGTACATTTTGATCGATGAAATCATCGAGGTTTTCCATCGCATCAATTACCAGAAAGATCAGAATGAATGCAAGAAGCGCAAAGAATACGGTTTGCAGAAATTGTCTTATTAAATATCTGTCAATGATTTTCATTTGGTTCCTGCTGTAATCGAAAACGTTTTGGAATTAGTTTTTTAAGCAGAGTAAATTTGATAGTTACTGTCTCGCGATTTGTTTTTATTGTGAGAACAATCCCAAGGAAACCAAGCAGAAAATTTGCAGCCCACATTCCAATAAACGGAGAGAAGAAACCTCTTTCCGCCAGTTTCTCACCGCCAATTAAAAATGCCCAATATATCAGGAAGAAGAGCAAACTAATACTTGCTGCAATACCAAAGCCTCCTTTTCTGACCATAACTCCCAATGGCGCACCAATTAAAATAAAAATAATACAAGCAGCAGGAATCGAGTATTTTTTATAAATCTCAACATCATATTTTTCAATTTCTCTGTTTGTGAATTCAATGCTTTGTGCTTTTGATGTAATATTATTTTTTGCAGTTCTTATTTTGTCGAGTACTCTTGAATACAACAATTTATTATTTACAATTGGTGATGAGTTGCCGTATGCTGTTATCATTGATGAATCAGTGAAAAAATATTTGTCGGTTTCATCTGCTAGAAATTTTAACTGTTGTTCTTTCTCCGTTTTAAAATTATCCACAATTGCGTTCATTGTGTCAACTCCAAGTTCTCTTTCTCCTCTGATTCCACCCTGTGATTGATGAAACGTAAACTGTGATCCGTCCATTACAATTCTGTGTTTCTCAAAAATAAGTTTCCTATATAAACCGGTTTCTTTAACATCAGCTTCATGGATTTCACCTTCCCATAAATCCATTACAAGATTTTTCTGGTCAGCAGTAAAATAAATTTTTCCTTTAGTAGCCGTTACAACATTTATTTTAGAAGGAGTTGTATAATCGTAAATAGTGATGCCACTAAGCTCATTTGTTTTCGAATTAATTGCCCTTACAAGAATCGCATATCTTGAAACCTCCTGAGAAAAAAAACCAGGTTCTAATGAGAGAGTTGGTTTTTGCTGTGAGATATCAGACATTAAAATTCTTGCCTGGTGATTTGCATCCGGTAGAACCTGATCATTAAATAAAAACAGAAGGAAAGCAAGTAAGATACTCGCTAAAAACGGAGCCTTCATCATTTTGTAAAGACTAACACCAGATGATTTCAATATTGTTATTTCATTGTTCTGAGAAAAATTTCCATAAGCCATTAAAGTTGCAACAAGAGTTGCCATTGGAATTACCAGAACAAGCATCCATGATAAGTTGAAAACCACAAGCTTTATTAATAACCATGTATCTAACCCTTTACCCACAAGCCGATCAGCAAATTTCATCATAAACTGAAGAAGGAATATCCCCATCAGAGTAATTGTTGAAAATACGAATGGAATAAAATGAGCTTTCAGTATATATCTGTATGCAATCATCAAAAGAAAAATAATTAAGCCTGCTTAGTTTAACAAGATAATCAGTGTGGACTGAAATGATTTGTTGCGTATATTTATTACCCAGATATGAAAAATTCATTTGTTGTTATTGCTGCTCCATCTTTGGTTCTGATCACCGCTCTGATTATTCTTTTATTTTCTATTTCTTTAAATAGAAGTGAAATTCAAATCAGTATTCATCCGGCAGCACATTATCCGCGCTGGCTTGAAGCTAATAATTACAATCCAACTCAAACTTCCGGCATTACCTTGTTATTTGAAGATGCAGGAAAAAAAATATTTCTTTTAGCAGATGATATCGGGAAAATTCACAGGTTTGTCATAAAAAATGATACTATCTTCAGTTTTACAGAAATAAGGTTCAGTAATGAGTTAAATAACTATCTGGCTGAATTTCCAAAAAAGGATTTTGAAGAAATATTTTATGATAAGTACACTGATGAAGTATATCTGACAATTGAAGGAAATGGAAAAGCCCACTTACGTTATCATGGAATATATAAAATGAAATTTTTAAATAATGATGTTCAGCGGGATACAATTACATCGCTTGAAAAAATTCATTTTGTACCTGAAGCTGAATTTTTCAAAAATCTGCTTCCAAACATTGGGTATGAAGGATTCACTGCAGACGAAAATTATTTTTATCTTGGTCTGGAAAATATTCAATCCAATGATGGCGAATTTAGCAATAAGACAGCAATCAGGATTGCAGATAAAAAGTCATTGAAAATTATTAACGAAATCTCAACAGATTCTCTTAATATTTCTACTATTTGTGGACTATATTCGGATAAGAATTACTCACTGTGGGGAATTGACAGAAATCACAGGAAAGTTTTTAAATTAAAACTGGATGAATATTTTAACATAGTTGATTTAGATTTTTTTGAAATAATAACTGTGGTACCCGGTTATAAAGGTTTGGAATATACTGGCTCGCTTGAATCAATTACGATTACCTCGGAAAAATTTCTTTTTATGGTGGATGATCCCTGGTATGCTTTCTTTATACCTCCCGGTGATATTCTCGCGAAACTCGATTCAAACACAGTAAATAATTTTAAAAACTTTATACCCATTATTTATAAGTTTATCATAGAATAAAAATAAGGAAAGAACAAATGGAAAAAGTTGTTGATTATATTAATTCAAACAGACAAAAATATGTCGAAGAGCTAAAGAACTTTTTAAAAATACCAAGCATTAGCACACTTGCTGAAAACAAAGCAGATATGACTACTGCAGCAAAGTTTGTAGCAGACAGGCTAACTGATGCAGGAATGGAAAACGTGAGAATAATTGAAACCAAAGGTCATCCATTAGTTTATGCAGACTGGCTTCATTCACCAGGTAAACCAACTGTACTTATTTATGGTCATTACGATGTTCAGCCCGTTGATCCAATAGATTTGTGGGATTCACCTCCCTTTGAACCAACAATTAAAGATGATAAAATTTTTGCCCGAGGTGCAACAGATGATAAAGGACAGATGTATATGCACATTAAAAGTGTGGAGGCATATTTCAAAACTGTGGGCAAACTTCCATTGAATGTTAAATTCATTATTGAAGGTGAAGAGGAAATTGGAAGCGGTAATCTCGACAAATTTGTAAATGATAACCAGAAGATGCTGCAATGTGATGCGGTTTTAATTTCCGATACCTCTCTCTATGGTCCGGGTATTCCTACTTTAACTTACGGACTCAGAGGATTGTGCTATATGGAAGTTATAGTAACCGGTCCAAACAGAGATTTACATTCAGGTACTTTTGGCGGCGGTGTTGATAACCCGATAAATGTTCTCGCTGA
This sequence comes from Ignavibacteriota bacterium, assembly GCA_013285405.1. Lineage (NCBI taxonomy): Bacteria > Pseudomonadati > Ignavibacteriota > Ignavibacteriota bacterium. The sequence continues at coordinate 2,256,291 of CP053446.1, forward strand.
AATGATATCTAAATTAAAAGATAATAATGGAAAGATTAAAATTCCCGGTTTTTATAAAGATGTTGTTAATCTTTCAAAAAAGGAGAGGGAAAATTTTAAGAGATTACCATTCTCCGAAAAACAATATGCGAAAACTTTGGGTGTGAAGGAATTAAAAGGTGAAAAAGGTTATACAACGCTTGAACGAGTGTGGGCAAGACCAACATTGGATTGTAATGGTATTTTTGGTGGTTTCACCGGTGAAGGTGCTAAGACAGTACTTCCATCCAAAGCAACGGCAAAAATAAGTATGCGGTTAGTTCCTAATCAGGATCCAAAAAAAATTGCAAAATTATTCAGCTCGTATCTTAAAAAAATTGCACCGAAGACGGTTAAATTAGAAGTTAGCGATCTTCATGGTGCATATCCAATCGCTACTTCATTAGATGACAAGGCAACAAAGGCTGCAGCCATTGCTTTATCAAAGGTATTTGAAAAGAAAACTGTATTTATGCGTGAAGGTGGGTCGATTCCGATTGTTGTTTCCTTTGCTAAAAAATTAAAAGCATCACCAGTGCTTTTGGGAATGGGACTCAACACTGAAAATCTACACTCACCAAATGAACACTTCAACCTGAATCATTTTCATTTAGGAATCCTGAGCTCTGCTTTTTTTCTGGATGAGTTTTCAAAGTAAGTTTTAACGATGAAGTAAATTGTTGCTTCAACACGAGGATAAAATCCAATCTGTCTTTATTCTTTTTGAAAGGGTAAACTACGACCTTACACTTATAGATTTTCAAATGCTATAATACTTGAATGGTAAAATTGACCTAATCACCACAACTGACTGACTCCTTGCAGATTGATGAATTAATGATTTTTCAAAAGCTTTTTATTAGTTTTTAGTATTGTATATTTGTAGCACAAATTTTGATTTCTAAATTATCCTAATATTAAACCAAATCTGCTAAGTATTGATGATTGTTTCTGACGAAAAAAATTCTTTGTTAATAGAATATCTTGAATCAAAAGGCTTCGCTTCCTATCAAGTCGATGGATACCGGGTTATTAATCGATTTACCAAATCAGAAGAAGAGTTTGACTCACTATACAACGGCGTTGCATTAAGAAACATATCTCACCAGGGTATTATTGAACTTAAAGGTAAGGATTCACTGGATCTGGTTCATCGCATTGGAACTAATCGGATAAATGATCTACCCAAAGAGGGTGTGAGAAAAACGATTTTTACTACTGAAAAAGGGAGAATTATCGGTCTCAGCACTTTAATGAATTTTGATAATTACCAGCTTGTAGTTTGTGATAGATCAACTAAATTAAAAGTAATGAGCTGGATCAGAAAATATGTTATCAGTGATGATGTTGAAGTTAATGATGCAAATGCTAAATATAATTTACTTGAGTTACGCGGCCCGCAAGCTGAATCATTTGCAACACTTGTTTGTGGAAATGTTGTAAGTGAGATTCAACCAAATTCGTTTAAAATTATTCACACTGAAAATATTCTTTTTTTCCTGATTAAGATTCCAGCTGAAAAAGGAAAAAACAAATTCTGGTTCCTTGCAGATTTTGAAAATTCAAAACGACTGATCAATTATATGCAGGAAAATAGAGGTGTGTTTAATTTTAATTTAGTTGGTGAAGAAGTTTTCAATATTTACAGGATCGAATATGGAATACCTGTTTCACCGTTTGAGTTGAATGATGAAGCCAATCCACTCGAAGCTGGATTGGAAGGCTTGGTTGATTTTAATAAAGGTTGTTACATCGGTCAGGAAGTTATAGCAAGGTTACAGACTTACAATAAAGTTCAAAGAAAACTTGTTGGACTTAAATTCGGCGAACCACTCGAATTTATTAATGGTCACACATCCATTGAAAGCAACGGAGAAGAAGTAGGAAAGATTACATCAATCGCGAATTCACAAAGACTGAAACAGCCAATAGCATTAGCGTATATTCGTAATTCACACTCAACACCCGGGACACAAATACAAATAAAACTTTCTGATAATAAGACTATAAATTCAGAAGTTCATTCTTTGCCATTTCTAAAATGAAAATTTACACAAAAACCGGTGACAAGGGTGAAACCGGTTTATTCGGCGGCGAACGAGTTAGTAAAGATTCACTTCGTATTTCTGCTTATGGTACCATCGATGAATTAAATTCATTTATTGGTTTTGCAATTACAGAAATTCAGGATAGCGGCGTTAAAGAAAATCTTTCAATAATTCAGGATCATCTTTTTACAATAGGATCTGATTTAGCAACACCTGATACCGAAAAAAATGCCAAACTGAAAATTCAACGGACACCGGAATCATTTTATAAAGATATTGAGAAATTAATCGATCACTATGAAGAACAACTTGAAGTGCTTCATCACTTTATTCTTCCTGGTGGTTCAAAAAGTTCTGCATTACTTCATATTTGCAGAACTGTTTGCAGACGAGCTGAAAGAGAAGTTGTGGCACTAAATAATTCAGTGACTATCGGAGATAATATCATTATATTTCTCAACAGATTATCAGATTTGTTTTTTGTTCTGTCACGTTTTGAAAATAAAATCTCGAACCATCCTGATATTATCTGGAATCCAAAATTGTAATTTTTTGAAATTTGATTTTTGGATTTTGATACTTCACGGGGGTGAAATTTTGGTTTCGACGGGATTAAAGAGGCATAGAACTGCGTATCGTGTTCCCCGAAGACACGTTAAAAAATTGGGAACAAACAATAACTGGCGAATATAATTACGCCTTAGCTGCGTAAATAAAACGCAGCTCGTTCTCCTCTCTCCATTTTACCGGGGTTAGAAAGAACGTCGTTTAGGTAAAATAGCTGAGTCTTTTGTCTGTGAAGATAAAGCGAAATTAATAGCAGACAGACTTTAAGTGATCTTTGTCTGTTTGGCAGCTTAAAGTCCAAATGAAACAGACTATGTATGTAGATGTTCTTTGGATCTTAATTTCGGACGCGGGTTCGACTCCCGCCACCTCCACCATGCTTCGTTTTGTCCGAAGGACTCCTTTGGAGAGTGAAACGAAAAATGAAGCCTGCAACGGTGAAGTCTATTAAAGACGAAGCCGTGCAAAGAGCTAAGACAGTGTCACTCAAAACTACGCCCGAGTAAACCGGACAACATAAATGAAGGAGTCAAAATGTAGTACTACGTTTACATTCTTCAAAGTATTAAGTATCCCGCAAATCATTACACAGGATATACATCCGATTATAAGAAAAGAATTGTTAAGCATAACAACGGGGAGGTTCCACACACATCAAAATATAAACCCTGGAATCTGCAAACCATCGTAGTATTTACAGAAAAAGAAAAAGCATTAGCATTTGAGAAGTATTTAAAAAGCCATTCCGGAAGAGCGTTTACAAAAAAACACTTCTGAGTGCGACGAAAAATGAAGCCTGCAACGGCGAAGTCTATTAAAGACGAAGCCGTGGAGAAAATAATTTCTGGTTTTGTATGAGAACCATTTCCTGACAGCAGTAAAGATTACATAAACAAAACTCATCCTAATCCTTCTTTTGCTAAGAGAAGGACTTATCGGTAAACATAACTTTGCACTTTATGTGCTGACAGAAAAATAATGGTTGGTTCTTAAATGACAATAATTCTCTCTCTTCTCAAGAGAGAATTTTATGAAAAGGATTACAATACCAAACTCACGAAGTGTCTGCTTTAACCAATGGCTGATAAATTTTATAGGATTTGTTACAACAAGAAAATTCAAATAACCACAACAAATCCATAACTCACCGGTAAATAGCTACCATTCATCATCCTGTAATTGTTATTACTGATTTGATTCTCTAATTTTAAATCAGAAATAAATTTTGTTCGCTAATAAAATGAGCATAACAAATCATACTATTTATCAAACGGAGAATTTCGTAAAACGCTTTTCAGTAAAAGCGAAAAAGCTCTGGTTACTAATCGGCTTCGAATCTCTAATCTGGATTATTGGTTTACTTTACCTTGCGTTTATTCATTCGCCCGGTGAAACACATTTTACTATTTGTCCTCTTGCTAATCTTGGATTTGAATTTTGTCCGGGATGCGGATTAGGAAATTCAATTTCTTTTCTGTTCAAAGGGATATAATTTCTTCATTCCGGTCACATCCATTAGGAATTTTTGCACTAATAGTTTTAACTCTCAGAATAATTACAATCATTAAAAATAATTGGAGGAAATATGCCTAATGTATTTCAATTAATGCCAAGTCTGGAAGCTGATGAAATGGCTTTTGTGCAGATGTTGATAAAAGATATGAACGAAAATCAGGCTCAGCAGTTTGCTATGTCATATATGTCAAGAAGAAAAGATCCCAGCAACATGTTGATATTTACATTGATAGGATTTCTTGGTATTTCAGGAATCCAAAGATTTGTTATAGGTCAGATTGGACTTGGCATTCTATACTTACTTACCGGTGGACTTTGTCTGATCGGAACAATCGTTGACCTGATAAATCATAAGAAGCTTGCCTTTGAGTACAATACTAAACAAGCTCAGCAGGTGGCAACAATGATGAGAACTTATACTTCTTAATTTTATGAGGAAGTTGTTGTAGTACGGCTTCCTCTCTTTTTTGTTTGATTATAAATCATATCAGCAATTATATTGTTGATTACTACTGGCTCATCGGTTAAATTTCATGACGTAATGAAAAAGATTAATTTTGCAAAAATGACCGGTGCAGGTAACGACTTTGTTGTTATTGATGGGAAGATAAATACAAGTTTTAATGTTTCTGAAGAATTAGTTCAGCGTATTTGTGATCGCAGGAATGGAGTCGGAGCTGATGGGCTGATTATTATCAATGATTCAATTGATCACAATTTTGTAATGAATTACTACAACGCAGATGGATCAACTGGAAGTCTATGTGCAAATGGTGCGAGATGCGCGGTCATTTACGCTTCCACAACTGGGAGGTTGAATGGTCTGACTGCAAAATTTATTTCAAACGAAATTGAATACAATGCGGAATTGCTCAGCAATTCAGAAGTTCGGTTTTATCTAAACCCACCAAAAAAATTAAAATACAATTTCAAAATAAAAGCTGCCGGAAAACTTCTGAATGCCCATTTTGCTGATACCGGTTCCCCGCATATCGTGATAGATTTAAATGAGATTGAAAGATTATTTGATTCGTTGGACTCTGTTCCCGTTGAATCAATTGGAAGTGAAATACGATATCTCCCTGAATTTCTACCTGGCGGAACAAACGTAAATTTTGTTGAAGTTAAAGATGGCGTGGTTCATATAAGAACTTACGAAAGAGGAGTGGAAGCAGAAACTTTAGCATGCGGAACCGGTGCAGTGGCTGCTGCACTAATATGCTATGTTAATAGAAAATTAACTGTCCCGATTCAAATTATTCCTAAATCAAAAGAAAAATTATTAGTAAATTTTGAAGTAGAAAATTCTAAAGTTAGAAATGTATCACTCACCGGTCCGGCAAAAATTGTATTTACCGGTGAAATGAAATATTAAATTAAGGAGAGTAAATGTCCAAAGTATTGTTCACAATCAATTATGAAATTCAGGAAAATAAAAGAGAAGAATTTTTAAAAACTATCAGAGAATTAAAAACTTTAATTAAAGCCGAAGGTTTGGAGAGTTATTCGGTTTACGAAGTTAAGGGTAAAACAAACCGTTTTCAGGAACAATATATATTTGTTACGGAAGAAGCCTTCGAAAATTTTGAAGATAATACAGATGAGCGAATAAATATTCTTGTCTCAAAGATCGAATCAATGAGTATGGGGCATTCAACAAAGTATTCAACTCTCATAGAAATACTGTAACAAAATTGATTTCAGCTCAAATCTATTGCTTAATTATGCGCAATTAAAGTTTGTAAAGAATTTTAGCACTCTTTAGAAATTTTTTCTTCGGGTAATTTAATTCTACCTGTCAAATCTTCATTTTTAACGAATTATCAAGTCTTTTTTGGGAATAGGATTTGTCAGCAGGCAATGTCTACGTAGTGGACAGTGGTTGTTTAATTATTAATCTATTTCCAGAAGGAGGAAAAATGAAATTTTCCAAAATACTACTAACTGTTTGTCTAATACTTACAGTTTCAATCTCATATTCACAAGAAATTAAAAAAACTGGTGGATATGCAAGGCTCAATGGAATGGGTGCGAACCCTTACGTAATTGATCCTTACTTTAATACAGTGAATCCGGCATGGAATGCTGTGTACAATAACTTTATATTAGGTGATCTTGGTTCTGCAGCAGGTAAACCATTTTCTGCAGGCGGATATGGTCAATACCTTTCTACTAGTTTTCAGGTTGGAGATCAGTGGACGCTTGGTGGAATATTGGCAAGAAGTGATTTCAACGGAATGTCAATTGCCTTATTAGATCCCGGCTCAAATGGTTCAATAAGCCCATCATATCCTGGCGTGGTTTCAACAGTGAATAACCTTATTTCCGGAGGAGGCGTTATTCCTTTGGATAACAACGTTGAATTAATAGGAACTTACTCTTTCGGACAATCCGCTGTTGGATTGGGTGTTGCTTATGCTTCTACCAGCAATGAATTTACACCACCAACTGGCGGTTCATCAGAAGGTTCAGCTAGTCAAATTGGTTTTAATCTCGGGTTAATTTCCGATGTAACAAGCACTTTAAAATTAGATCTCGGTGCATCAGTGATTATGCCGAGTGCAAGTTTTGAACCAGATACTTTAAACGAAACAAGTGCAAGCCAGACAATCATTACTGTTAATGGAAGAGCGTTCTGGGAATTAAATGATAATCTTCAGCTTGTTCCGCTTGTACTATTTTCTACAGAAAGTGGTTCAATTGACTCAGGAGGAGCTTCAACAGGTTCTGTTGATATGCCATCATTTTCGTGGTTTCAATTCGGAGTAGGACTTAATTATCAAGTCGGTGATTTCTTACTTGCAGGTGGTGCAATTTTCTCCACATCAAGTTTAACAAGACCTGCTCTCAGTAATGTTTCACCTGAATTGACAGAAGGAGAAAAAATGTTTCCGATTTGGAATATTGGTGCTGAATGGAATATGATTGATTGGTTCGTTGCAAGATTAGGTTATATTGCTTATACAGGCTCGTCTAGTTATGAATATCCTAATTCACAAAATTCAAAAACAGAAATTGTCCAAACATTCTTTGGTCCGGCACAAAGAGGTGCTACTGTGGGTGTTGGTTTTAGATTTGGAGGTTTCTCTTTGGACGCAACAGTTAATGAAGATGTTTTACGTCAAGGAATCAACAATATCGGAGGTGGAGGCTCTACTTTTGTTTATATGACTGCAGGTTACGTAATTCCATAATCTTGACTATAGGAAGGCATTCAATTTAGAATGCCTTCTTTTTTTCCATTCTCTTCTTTCATCATTTCACCAAGAACATAATCTTGTTAAATTTCCTTTTAGGAAAAATAATTTAACTTTATGATAGAATATGTAGGTGTAGCGCATATTCATTCGCTTTTTTCAGATGGTACAGGTGAAATTCCTGAAATCGCGAAATTTGCTGATGAATCTGATCTGGACTTTCTCCTTATCACTGATCATAATACTTTGAGAGGATTAAAAGAAGGTTATGAAAAGTGGTATGGTAAATCTTTATGCCTGATCGGTTGTGAAATAAATGACAAAGAAAACAAGAACCATTATCTGGCATTCGGAATCGAACAGGCATACTCAACACGGTTGTCGGCGAGGGAATATGTAAAAAAAGTTAAAGAGGCAGGTGGTATTGGTTTTCTTGCTCATCCGCATGAAAAAAGAAATCACATCAAAGAGCATCCGCCATATCCCTGGGTGGATTGGAGTATTGACAATTTTAATGGAATAGAAATTTGGAATCACATGTCTGAATGGATGGAGAATCTAACTGAACAGAATAAATACACATCGTTTCTTCACCCATTACGTTCGATAGTTGGTCCTCCAAGAGAAACTTTAAAACTCTGGGATGAATTAAACTTAAATAGAAAAGTAGTCGGGATCGGTGGTGTTGATGCCCATGCCCACAAGCAAAATTTATTTGGATTCTTTGAAGTTGAAATTTTTCCTTACAAGGTGTTGTTCAAATCCATACACATTCATTTGTTGTTGAATGAACCACTCGTCAAAGGAAATGCGAAGCAAAAGATCGCCAAATCTAAAACAGCTATTTACGAAGCTCTTGCTTATGGTAGTTCGTTTATTGCAAATGATTATCATGCTGATTCAAAAGGATTTCAATATTTTGCAAAATCCGGTAAAAAAAAATATTATATGGGTGATACCATTCACTCTTCTGAAAATGTTACTTTGTCAATAATTTTACCTGTTGAAGATTCTGAAATAAAATTGATCAGGAATGGAAGCGAAATAGCCAATTTCAGTTCAAACAAAGTTGAATTTGAAGTGAATAAACCCGGAGCTTACAGAGTTGAAGTTTATTATCAGAATAAAGCCTGGATATTCTCAAATCACATCAGAATAGGTATTTAATTGCGCCCATAGTTCAACTGGATAGAACGTTGGATTCCGGTTCCAAAGGTTGGAGGTTCAAGTCCTCCTGGGCGTACTAAAATCAATGGTAGATTGTGTATAAATGTATTATTTTTGCAAGGTTTTTTAATCAAATTAGTTGCTAACTGAAGGAAAGATTAATGTTACAGAAAAAGAAAAAATTGTCCAAGAAGGAAATAAAAAAAGACTCCTTATTAGAACTTTATGAATCATCAATTGAATTCTTTGAGAAGTATAAAAGTAAAATAATGCTTTATGCCGGAGTTTTAGTAGTTGCTGTTGCCGCTGTGTATTTTTATTTAAATCAAAAATCTCAGACTAATGAAAAAGCCGGATTAGAACTCTCCCGTATCATGTCAATCTATGATCAAGGTTCATATCTTGAAGCGATAGAAGGAAAGCAGGGCACCAATGTCATTGGTCTAAAAAATCTCGTTAATGAATATGATGGGACAGAAAATGGTGAGACAGCCAAAATATATCTTGCTAACTCGTATGCATTTCTTGGAAATTATGAGGATGCATTCAAGTATTATTCTGATTATAATGGGTCGATAGATTATTTTAAAGCAACTGCTCTGGCTGGTGAAGCTGGATACTATGCAAATAAAAATGAATTTCAAAAAGCTGCAGATTTATTCCTTAAAGCATCAAAGAAATCCGATGTGAATTCACAGAATCCGGATTACTTACTTAATGCCGGAATTAATTACCTTAAAGCTGGTGACAAAGAAGATGCAAAAATTGTCTTCAGTAAAATCAAAGAAGATTATTCAACTTCTTTAGCGTTCAGAGATGTTGATAAATATCTTTCAATGATTTATTAATACTCTTAGCAGAATAATCAGAATTATTATTTATCTTTCATTAACTTAAAAGTGTCAGATTTCTCTATTCATCAAATTATATTATAAGAACTTTTTAGGATTCACATACATAAAAGAATATGGCAGATACATCAGATTTTAAAAACGGGCTTATAATAAAATTTAAAAACGACCTGTACACTATCGTAGAATTCCAGCACGTTAAACCGGGAAAAGGTGGAGCATTCGTACGCTCTACTCTAAAAAATATGAGAACCGGAAGAGTTCTGGAAAATACTTTCAGAGCAGGAGAAAAAGTTGAAACCATACGGGTTGAAAGAAGGAAATATCAGTATCTTTATTCCGAAGGTGATTCTTTAGTCTGTATGGATAATGAAACTTATGAGCAGATTAATATTGATAGAATTCTTTTTAGTGATGGAGTTAAGTTCCTCAAAGAAAGCGAAGAAGTAGAAGTAGTACTTAATGGATCAGATATTATTTCAGTTGACATACCAATTTTTATAAATCTTAAAGTAGTGGAAACCGAACCCGGCTTTAAAGGCGATACGGCTACTGGTGCGCTCAAATCTGCAAAGTTGGAAACAGGCGCACAAATTAACGTTCCCTTGTTCATAAATGAAGGTGATGTACTTAAAGTAGATACACGAACAGGTGGATATTCTGAAAGAGTTAAATCTTAAAACCAGAGGCTGAACATGGATCTTGATTTAGTTAAAAAGCTGGTTAAAATTGTAGATACCAGCAATATCACCGATCTGGAAATTGAAGAAGGTGATTTGAAAATAAAAATTGCAAAGAAGCAAAGGAATACTCAGGTTATTGCACAGACTAATGTTCCATTTACTTCTGCTCAACCGGTTATTCAACCATCTTCAGTTCCTGCTGAAGCTCAAAAACAAAATATTGAATCACAAACTGTGTCAGAAAATTTGCACGAAATCAGGTCACCGATTGTTGGTACATTTTACCGTGCACCAGCGCCTGATGCTGATTCTTATGTTCAGGTTGGATCGGTTGTTACACCCGGAAGCGTATTATGCATTGTTGAAGCAATGAAGCTTATGAATGAAATCGAGTCGGATGTGAGCGGAAAAATAGTTAAGATATTGGTTGAAAACGGAAAACCAGTAGAATATAATCAGCCGCTTTTTTTAATAGAATTAGCATAAGTAATTGAAAATTCAGGATAAATTTTGTTTAATAAAATATTAATCGCCAACCGGGGCGAGATTGCTCTTCGGGTAATCCGTACTTGCAAAGAGATGGGGATTAAAACAGTTGCTGTCTATTCTGAATCTGATAAAGATTCTCTTCACGTTACTTTTGCTGATGAAGCTGTTTGTATTGGTCCTCCTTTTGCAAAAGACAGCTACCTGAAAATCCCATCAATTATTTCTGCAGCTCAGGTTACTGGTGCTGATGCGATTCATCCTGGTTATGGATTTCTTGCTGAGAATGCAAACTTCTCTGAGATTTGCCAGGAATCCAATATAAAATTTATTGGTCCGGCTCCTGAAATGATTCGAGCAATGGGTGACAAAGCTTTTGCTAAAGATACTATGAAAAAAAATTTGGTTCCTGTAATTCCAGGCAGTGATGGAATTGTTGAAAATGTGGATCAGGCAAAAATTCTCGCCAAAGAAATTGGATTCCCGGTTATCATCAAAGCATCAGCCGGCGGTGGCGGAAAAGGAATGAGAATAGTCTGGGATGAAGATGAATTTCAAAAAGCTTTTCAGACTGCAAGAACCGAAGCAGAAGCAGCATTTGCTAATGGTGATGTTTACATTGAAAAGTATATAGAAAATCCCCGGCATATAGAAATTCAGATTTTAGGTGATCAGCATGGAAATGTTTACCATTATGGAGAGAGGGATTGTTCAATTCAAAGAAGACATCAAAAGTTGATTGAGGAATCACCTTCACCTGCAGTTGATGACGAACTTAGAAATAAAATGGGGGAAGCAGCAATAAGAGGTGCACAATCAGTAAATTACGAAGGTGCTGGAACGATAGAATTTTTGCTCGATAAACATAAAAACTTTTATTTCATGGAGATGAATACCAGGATTCAGGTTGAACACCCTGTTACAGAACTTATTTATGATGTCGAGCTTGTTAGACAGCAAATCCTCGTTGCCGCTGGTGAAAAGATAGCATCAAAACCTAAAAAGCCTCACGGACATGCAATTGAATTCAGAATAAACGCAGAGGATCCAGAAAATAATTTCAGACCTTCACCTGGAAAAATTACTTCGTTACATTTTCCCGGTGGATTCGGTGTAAGAGTTGACTCGCATATTTATCAATCGTACTCTATTCCGCCATATTATGATTCATTGATGGCAAAACTAATTGTTTGGGGTACGGATAGAGAGCGTGCGATTATGCGCGGTAAACGAGCGCTAAGTGAATTTATCGTTGAAGGTGTAAAAACAACAGTTCCTTTCCATTTGAAAGTTCTGGAGGATCCAAGATTCATAAGTGGTAATTTTGATACAAGTTTTTTAGAAAAATTTTAACATTCTTAATATTCATAAAATTTAGTCAGAGGGAAAAATGAAAATACCAGATAATGTAAAATATACTAATGATCATGAATGGGTTCGCGTTGAAGGAAATATTGGCATAATTGGAGTAACTGATTATGCTCAGGGCGAACTTGGTGATGTAGTTTTTTTAGACATTGATTCAGATTTAAAGGAAATCACAAAAGGCAATTCAATTGGAACGATTGAAGCGGTGAAAACGGTCAGCGATATTTTAGCTCCTTTCAGTGGTAAGATAATCGAGATTAATAAAACATTATCAGATTCACCGGAACTCGTGAATTCCGATCCGTATGGTGAAGGCTGGATGATTAAAGCAGAAATTGCTAATCCGTCAGAGATCAATGATTTACTTGATGCAGCTTCGTACAAAGCTTTGATAGGTCAGTAAACCCGGTTAAACTGTGGTTAAAATATATTTTTATAAACCCGTTGATAGCGGGTTTTTATTTTTAATAAAATATTTATTTTAATGTTAATGAAACAGCGAGACTTAATTTTAATTATCGACTTTGGCTCTCAATATACCCAGCTTATTGCACGCAGAGTCAGAGAAGTAAAAGTTTACTCAGAAATTCATCCTCATACTATTTCCTTCCAACAAATTCTGGAGCTTAATCCAAAGGGAATAATTCTTTCCGGCGGTCCAATGAGCGTTTATGATGATTCTGCACCTGATATTGATCCTCAAATATTCAATCTGAAAGTTCCATTTCTTGGTCTTTGTTATGGTTTGCAATTAATATGTAAAAACTTTGGCGGAAAAGTTGAACCTGCTGTCGATCGTGAATATGGTAAATCGATTTTAAGAATAACTGATAATACTGATATATTGCATGGAGTTGAGGATGCTTCAATTGTCTGGATGAGCCATGGGGATTATTTAACCGAGCTGCCAAAAGGTTTTAAAATTATAGGTGAGTCAGATCATTCTCCGATTTGCGCAATATCAAATCCTTCAAAAAGATTTTACGGACTTCAGTTTCATCCGGAAGTTGTTCATACTGAAAAAGGAGAAAAAATTATTAACAACTTCCTTTTTGATATATGTAAGTGCAAAGGAGACTGGACGCCTCAGAATTTTATTGAAGAACAACTGGAAAAAATTAAATCAACGGTTGGGAACTCGAAAGCAATATGTGCGCTCAGCGGTGGTGTTGATTCTACAACTGCAGCAGTATTAGTTGGCAAAGCAATCGGCGAAAATTTAATCTGCATACATATTGATAATGGCTTGATGCGTAAAAATGAAAGTGATAAGATAGGAAGATTACTTGATGAGAAACTTAAACTTAATCATATACATGTAGATGCTTCGAAGAAGTTCCTGAAAAATCTTAAAGGTATTTCTGATCCTGAAAAGAAACGCAAAATAATCGGAAAAACATTTATCGATGTCTTTGAAGATGAAGCAGCTAAAATTAAAGATGCAAAGTATCTCGTTCAGGGTACTCTTTATCCGGATGTAATTGAATCTGTTTCTGTGAAAGGAGCATCAGCAACAATAAAAAGCCATCATAATGTTGGTGGACTACCAGAAAAAATGCATCTGAAATTAATCGAACCATTTCGTGAATTGTTTAAAGATGAAGTAAGAAATGTAGGCAGGAGCCTTAATATTCCACCTGAATTAATTAATCGTCATCCGTTTCCCGGACCCGGTCTTGCAGTCAGAATATTAGGTGAAATCACAAATGAAAAACTTGAAATTATCAGAGAAGCAGATGATATTTTCATCACGTCAATTAAAGAAGCTGGATTATATAACAGCATCTGGCAAGCATTCACTGTTTTACTTCCGGTAAGTTCGGTTGGAGTTATGGGTGACGCAAGAACTTATGAATATGTTCTTTCATTGCGTGCAGTAACCTCAGTTGATGGAATGACCGCCGATTGGTTTGCATTCGATCCTGAATTCCTTGCTTCTGTTTCGAATAAAATAATAAATAAAGTAAAAGGTATAAACCGCGTTGTTTATGATATAAGTTCTAAACCACCGGCAACGATTGAATGGGAATAATATTTTTTTAATCAAAGAGATTGGAACTGATGTCATTTAATTATTCAAATATACTTTTATTAACAGGATTGTTACTACTTGTTTTTTATAGCAATGGTTTAACTCAATCGGAACAGGAACAAATCCAAATCAAATTCAACAATTCATTAGCATTATTTGATTCAGCAAGGTATGAAGAAGCCCTGGTTGGATTTAATCAAATTTTATCTGATTATAAGTACAATTCAAAAACAACTGTATCTGAATTTTTCATTGCTAAAATTCATCTTGAACTGAAGCAATTCAATCAGTTTAAATATACTGCGGATCGATTCCTGCAAAATTATCCAACTAGTTTATATGTTGATGAATTCAGGATGTTGTTAACTAAGTACTTTCTGGAAATCGCTAACTATTACAATGCATTTAAGGAAATATTAAATATAATAGATAACACAACATCTTCTTCCTATGAACAAAACGCAAGAAAAACCGGAGAAGGTATCGCAGCAAAATATCTGAATGACATTCAGTTAGATCGGATAAATTCTTCATACAGCAGTGATAAGATTAAAGCATTTGTTTTACTTCAAAAGGCAAAGTACTATCTCAGAAACGGAAATGCTTATAGCGCAAAAAATACATTGAAAGAGATAGTAGAGAATTATTCTCAGTCAATTGATTACAACGAAGCTCAACGGTTATCAGAAAATGAAACAGAAAGTTTTTTACCAATGACTGCTGTGATAGGTGTGATGCTTCCACTTGATATTAATGAGCAGGGTGAATACAAATCACAACCTGCAGCAGAAATTCTTGAAGGAATTAAGTTCGCAGTTGATGAATTCAATAAATCAAGAGAAGAAAAGATTGGATTACTGATTCGTGATACAAAAAAAGATATTCAACAAATCAAAAATGTACGAGATGAGTTTGTTGAATTAAATTCACTTGTTGCTGTTATTGGTCCTATCTTTAGCAATGAAGTGCGAATAGCTCTTGATGAGTTTGATGATTACGATATACCAATTATTTCACCTACAGCGACAGATGATGATTTAACCAGCATAAGCCATAATTTCTTCCAGGCAAATCCATCATTTTCCGTCAGAGGTAAAGTTATGGCACAATATATCTACTACGTCGAAAATAAAAGAAACATTTCAGTACTGAATTCCATTGACAGCTACGCACCAATTCTTGCTTCATCATTCATTGGGGAATTTGAAAAACTTGGTGGAAGAATTATCCGAAAAGAATCATTCGGTAGTGATATTTCTGACTTCAGCATCCCGATTTCAAAAATTTACAGCGATTCAATGATTGTTGAAGGGATATATATTCCGTTTTCAGATAATTCTGTAACTCCTTTAATATTGTCTGAAATGGTTAAATATAATGTTAAAATACCGTTATTTGGTAATCAGGATTGGTTCACCGCAAAAGGTTTTGAAACTGCACCTGAGATAAGTAATAATATTATTTTTGAATCTGATTACTTTGTTGACTATAGTTCAGAAACTTATCAGCATTTTAGCGATCAGTTTATTTCTGTAACCGGGAAAGATGTAAATCGTAATACATTATATGGATACGATGCAGCAAAATTCCTGCTCACTGCATTTAGAAACAGCAGCCATGATAGAAAAAGTCTTACAGAAAAAATGTTATCAGGTATGGTTAGCAGGGGTATGCAGAATAATATTTCTTTTGATGAAAGAAGAGTAAACAGGTTCCTTAATATTATTCGATTTAAAGATAGCGTCTTTGAATTAGTTGATAAATTCAAACTGAGCCAGTAATGAAGGGAGAAAATGATAAAAAGCTGACCGTAAAAGAACTTCCTCATGATGATCGACCAAGAGAAAAGTTATTGTTAAGAGGTGCGCACAATCTTTCTGATGCTGAATTGATTGCTATTTTACTTAGAACCGGAAAAAAAGGCAAGTCAGTAATTGAAATTGCGCGTGAACTTATTAATAAAGAAAGAAATTTGGCTCTTCTTGCAACGCGTTCAGTTTTATCGCTTACAAAAGTAAGCGGAATTGGTAAAGATAAAGCTGCAACTCTTGCTGCTGCGTTTGAATTGAGCAGAAGAATATTGACTCAGCCAAAATTGATCATAAATAAAAAAATAACCTCGCCGCAGGAAGTTGCTGAATTTTTTATTCCTGTTCTGCGGGATGAAGTTAAAGAACAATTTATAGTTGTTTGTTTAAATTCTGCCAACAAAGTCAGTAAATACGAAACGATTTCAGTTGGTAATTTGAATTCGAGTGTTGTACATCCGCGTGAAGTATTTAAAGTTGCAATAGATAATAATTCAGCCAGCATAATTCTGATTCATAATCACCCCAGTGGTAATCCGGAACCAAGTAATGAGGATATAAGAATAACAAAAAAACTTGTTGAAACAGGTAAGATTCTTGAAATTCCGGTGTTTGACCATGTAATTATTGCAGGAGAGACTTATACAAGTTTTGTTGAAAAACGTCTTTTTTAAAATAAAAAACAAATTATCCTTGAATATTTTACCATCTTTGGTTATATAACTACCCTAAATATTTACTACTTTGTAAATTAACTGTAGTTAATTTTTGCTTATTTCTAATCAATCAATTTATTATTCATAAATAATCGGAGGTTTCATATGAGCCTACTTAAAAATTTCAGGACTCCCGTCCTCGCTGCTGTTCTGTTTGTCAGTATGGCACTGATTGCTGGTTGCGGTGGTTTAAGTGAAGCTCAGATTGCTGAACTTAATGCATTGCGTGATGAAGTAAAATCACTCGAATCAGAAGCCAACAGTCTGAGAGATCAAAAAGCCCAACTCGAAACAGAGATTCAGACCATCAATCGCAAACTGGCTGAATGCAACAAGCAAAAGGAAGAAACTAAGGCAAACCTTGAAAAATTGCCTAAGTAATTATTAACAGGAATTTTATAACAAAATTAAAATGGAGAAAAAAATGAAACTTGCAAAAATTTTAGTTGCTATCATTTCCCTTTCTTTCCTGTTATCTCTTTCTTCCTTTGCGCAGGAAACAGAGATGACTGAAGAAGAATGGGAAGCCGAAATGACCAGGCTTACCGGTCAGAAACAAGCTTTAACATCTGAGATTGCAACCCTTCAGAAGGATATTGAGAATCTCAATACTGTAAAAGCTGGCCTTCAGGATCCAGAACAGTGTATCGACGAACTTTATGCACTTGTTGGTGCTACAAGAAGTGATGTGGATAATTTCAGAAATGCTGTTAATGAACTTGATGGTAAGATTAAAAGAAAAGAATCACCAAAAGCTGACAGACAAGCTGATCTGAATGCTTTGAAGATGAACAAAATAAGTGCATTACCTGAATTTTTCGATAAAGTTCATAACAAGATGCAAAAAGCTCTTGACGAATGGATTGATGCTCCTCCGGTAATTTCTTATAATGTTGTTAAAGGCGACTGTCTCTGGAATATTGCCAAGAAGAAAGAGCATTACGGAAACGGTTTTGCATGGCCGGTTATCTACAAAGCCAACAGAGAGAAAATTAAGAATCCGGATCTGATCTATCCTAATCAACAGTTTTCAATTCCACCGCTGACTCAGGAAGAGAAAGATAAGTATGAAAAATTGAGAGCTAATTACAAACCAGCTCCGGTTCAATAATTTAATTTAGTTTGTTGTTCAAATTATATTATTTCGGAAAAACCCTTGTCCATTTACCGGATGAGGGTTTTTTCATTTAAAGAGTTTTATGACAGCCATCGAAAAGAAAATAATTATAGAAAATGTTAATATGCTCGATTTTCTCGGGTTCAACGATTCAAATCTTAGAATACTTGAGGATAGGTTTAATACTTCAATAACTGTAAGAGGAGATAATGTAATTCTGAAAGGTGTTATTGAAGAAGTTGAAATTATAGAAAAAGTTCTGAAGGAAATGACATACGTTCTTAATACGAGCGGACGTTTGGGAACTAATGACGTAAATACTATTCTCGATCTAACTATAGAAGGCAAAGAAATTGTCAATGAAGAAGAATTTGATTCAATAGTTCTTTACACAAAAAAGGATGTCATTAAGGCGAGAACTCCCGGACAGATTAATTATATAAACCTTGCTCGTAAGAATGATATTTGCTTTGCGATTGGTCCTGCCGGAACAGGAAAAACTTATCTTGCTGTGGCGATTGCTGTCTCTGCGTTAAAACGCGGGTTGGTTAAAAAATTAATTCTTGCAAGACCGGCTGTGGAAGCTGGAGAAAGCCTCGGATTTCTGCCAGGTGATTTTCGTGAAAAAATAGATCCATATCTTCGACCACTTTATGATGCACTTGATGATATGATACCATCAGAAAAATTAAAAAACTACATTGAAAAAAGAATTATCGAAATAGTTCCGCTTGCATATATGCGTGGAAGAACTTTGAATAATGCGTATGTGATCCTTGATGAGGCTCAGAACTCTACAACTATGCAGATGAAAATGTTTTTAACGCGACTGGGAGGCAATTCAAAATCGATTATAACTGGTGACATAACGCAAATTGATCTTCCCGCTAAACAGGCAAGTGGATTAATCCAGGCAAAAGAAATTTTGTCGAATGTTGAAGGAGTTGCCTTTGTATATTTTGATAAGAGTGATGTCGTTAGACATAAACTTGTGAAGGATATTATTGATGCGTACGAGAAGTTTAATAATAATAAAAACGGCAGCTAAATTATTTTTTTACTTTCTTCCCAATAAAAATCCATTTCTTTAAGATTTGATTCAAATAGTTTTCTTCCTGAAGTTTTTATTTTTTCTTCGATATAATTAAATCTTTTAATGAATTTGGAATTTGTTCTTCTCAGAGCATTTTCAGGATTTATTTCTAAAAATCGTGCGTAATTTACTAAAGCAAAAAAAACATCACCAATTTCATCTTCTAATTTATTATGAAACTCCGCATCGCTTTTGAGATTTGAATTTTGATTTTTGAGCTTTTCTACTTCATGCATCTCTTCAATTTCTTCAATTACTTTTTTCCAAACGTCTTCTTTTTTCTCCCAATCAAAACCTACTTTTGCAGCTTTCTCCTGAAGTCTGTGAGCTCTCTGCAATGCAGGAAGCATTTCGGGTACACCTTCCAAAACTGAATCACGTCCTTCTTCAAGTTTAATTTCTTCCCAATTCTTTTTAACTTCGTCAGCTCCCGAAACCTTTACATCGCCGAAAACATGTGGATGTCTTCGAATCAATTTTTTTGTGATTGAATCAATTACATCATCTATTGATATATTATTTTTTTCTGAAGCGATAATGGTATGGAAAACAACATGGAGCAGTAAATCACCGAGTTCTTTTTTGAGTTCATCAAAATTATGTTTGTCAATTGCTTCAACTACTTCATAAGCTTCTTCGATAGTTGCTGCTTTGATTGAATCATTTGTTTGTTCGCGATCCCACGGACATTCTTTTCTTAATCTTTTAACTATCTCAACGAATTCGTTAAATTTGTTACCAGTCATTTGATAATTCCTTATTGTACTATTTCTTCTTAAATACTTGTTAGAAATCAATTCAAATTTAATCAAAATAAAACTCTCTGAGTAGAAATCGAGGATATTATGTTCGAAGAAAAAATTAAACAGCTTGGAATTACTATTCCAGATCCAGTTAAACCACTTGCTGCATATATTCCGGCAATGCAGGTCGGAAATCTCGTGATGACTTCGGGACAAGTGCCTATTGCCAACGGTGCAGTAAAATTCCATGGAAAAGTCGGGAGAGATTTAACAGAAGACGAAGGAAGAGATGCGGCGAAACTTTGTGCAATCAATTGTCTGAGTGCTGTGAAGAGTGTAATTGGAAATCTTGATAAAATCAAAAGAGTACTGAAGTTAACAGTTTTTATAGCCAGCGCGGAAGGATTTACTGCACAGCCAAAAGTTGCAAACGGTGCATCAGAATTTATTGGTGAAATATTTGGTGAAGCAGGAAAACACGTTCGAAGCGCAGTTGGTGTAAGTGAACTGCCTCTGAACTCTGCAGTGGAGATCGAGATGATTGTCGAAGTAAAAAGTTAGTCAAGATTCAGCCAGTTTTTTATTAGCTTTTTACCAGTTGGTGTAAGTATTGATTCAGGATGGAATTGTATTCCTTCAAGCGAATAAATCTTATGACGAATTCCCATAACTTCACCGGAAACCGCTTTAGCTGATACTTCAATTTCATCTGAGATAGTATTCTCTTTTACAATCAGAGAATGATATCTCATTGCGTCGAAGTGCTGTGGCAGGTTGTTGAAAATGGTTTTGTTGTCGTGGATTATTGCAGAAGTTTTCCCGTGATAAATATTTTCAGCTTTAACAATTTCAGCACCGAACAAATAACAAATTGCCTGCATACCGAGACAAACACCAAGTATTGGAATTGAATTACCAAATTCTTTAATAGCTTCGAGAGTTAAAGCTGAATTTTCAGGTCGTCCCGGTCCGGGTGAAATGAGGATTTTGTCAGGCTGAAATGCCCTGATTGAATTTATTTTATCATCATTCATGACAACCAGCAACTTACTTCTGTATTTCCCGAGCAGTTGAACAAGATTAAAAGTAAACGAGTCGAAATTATCAATTACAAGTATTTTCAAGTTATCCTGTGTATTTGTTGGCTTATATTTAATAATTGAATCATTCTAAACTTAAATTGATGCCTTGAATCTAAGAATTGTCATTAGGTATATTTGACAGCACAAAATTAAAGGAAAAAGTTTTATTGCAAAGAGAAATGTTAAAATCCAAAATCCACCGTGTAACTGTTACACAGGCTGAATTGTATTATGAAGGAAGTATCACTGTAGATAAAAATTTATTGGAAGCTGCCAATATTGTACGCTATGAAAAAGTTCAGGTTTTAAATTTTAATAATGGAACACGTCTTGATACATATACGATCGAAGGTCCGGCTGGTAGTGGTACAATTTGTCTAAATGGACCTGCTGCGAGATTCGGTGCAGTTGGTGATGAAATAATTATAGTCAGTTATGTTAGCATTCCTGAAGAAAGCATAAAGAACTATATGCCAAAGATCGTTTTGGTGGATAAGAATAATAATATAACAAAGATACTTTAGTGAATTGACCACAAGTAGTAAGTTGCTTTTTGTGATTTATTTGTATAAAATTGAATTAAAATTTTGGTGATGAAGTGAAAAGTTTTTTAATTATAGGTTTTCTTCTATTCGCTGCAAATGCTTTTGCACAATTCAGGGATACAGGCATTGAACCAAAAAGTGTAAAGGAAGGAATTGTATCAGAAAATTCAAATGCACTGTTTGGTTTTTTGAACTCGGATGATTTTATTATGCGCCATTCATTCAGTTTAAACTATACTACATTTGCAGGACAGGCAATGTCATTAACAAGTTATACGAACAGTATGTTTTACAGGTTAATGAACAATCTCAATGTTCAACTGGATGTTTCAGTTTTGTATTCACCCTATAGTACTTTCGGAGATCAGTTCCAGAAAGATGTTTCCGGAATATATATCAGCAATGCAGCGTTAAATTATCATCCGTGGAATAATTTTTCAGTTCATTTGCAATACAGAAGTATGCCATTTGGATACGGTTATTATCATCCGTTTTATGGTTATGGGGATCCGTTCAATTTCAATTCGGGGATAAATGGTTATCAAACAACATCACCGTTTGAAGTGAAATAAAATTTAGATTGTTCTTGGATAACCGGAGAAATAAAATTTCAACCAGTACTTTAAAAGTAAACCAATCTAAAAACCTTATCCTTAATATTTCAATTCTTGTCCTGATTTTAATTAATTCTGTTTTAGCTTATTCGGTTATTAATTCTGTTTCAGCAAGGTATTTTAACTCTGATGATGAACTTTTAATTGACAGTACAAAAGTAAAAATACAGGCTGAAGTTTTGAACGGATGCGGAGTAACAGATGTGGCACAAAAAATAACCGAATATTTAAGAGCACATAAAGTTGATGTTGTCAATCTCGGGAACTACCGTTCGTTTGAAATTGAAAACAGTATTATCATCTGCAGAAATGATAAAATTAAATATGCTGAAAAAGTGGCTGCCATTGTTGGACTTGATCATAGTAATATAATTCAACAAACCAATCCGGATTATTTGCTCGATGTTACTTTCATTCTCGGGAAAGATTACAGAAATTTAAAACCAATAAATCAGAGGTAACTTTGAACTCAACAGAATTAGCTAATCACATCGCAGAAATTATTTTTACAAAGAAAGGCTTTAATGTTCTAAAAGTTGATTTAAGGAATCTTGTTACTTTTACAGATTACTTTGTGATTTGTTCTGCTGATTCAGATGTTCAGGTTAAAGCTATCGCTGATCAGGTAGATAAAGCACTCTCCGATGAAGGAATCAGATGCTGGCATAGAGAAGGACTTAAAGCGCTTAGCTGGGTATTACTGGATTATGTGGATGTAGTCGTTCATATTTTCAAAAAAGATGCACGGGATTTCTACAATCTCGAAAAACTTTGGGGAGATGCACCCTCTGAGATGATGAAGGACACAGCTGAAAAGAAAGTTGTATCAGCAAAGCGTTGATATTATTTAAAGCGTATGATTTTTTCCGTTAAACTTCTTTTATAAGTTTACTTATCAAAATTCAATCACTTATTTTCATTTTCATTGAAAAAATATTTAAATAAAATTTTCACTGATGCTGTACAACGGCTTCCATACCTGTCAGATCTGGAACTATCATTTGATATTCCCAAAATAGAAGCACACGGAGATTTATCATCAAATGCAGCGATGATTCTATCAAAAAAATTAAAGAAAAATCCCATGGATATTGCTGCCGAGATTTTGTCAAACTTATCTATCGATGTGCAAGTAATAAAAAATGTGGAAATTGCCAAACCTGGATTTATCAATTTTCATTTTACTCCTTCCTTTGTTTCAAATATTATTAAGGAAATTAATAATACCGGTGATGATTATGGCAAATCAAAAAAATATTCAGGTAAGAAAGCAAATGTGGAGTTTGTTTCTGCTAATCCAACAGGACCTTTAACAGTAGGACACGGAAGAGGTGCAGTTATTGGTGATACAGTCGCAAATCTTCTTGAATGGATAGGTTATGAAGTTGACAGAGAATATTATTTCAATAATGCCGGAAGACAGATGCGTGTTCTTGGTGACTCAGTCAGGATAAGATATCTGAATCTTGTTGGTCAGCAAACAGATTTCCCTGAAGATTATTATCAAGGTGAATACATTATTGATATTGCCAAGAAACTCAAAGATAAATTTGGCAATATGCTTATTGATGAATCGCCGGAAGGTAAATTTAAAGAGGCAGCCGAGTCAGAAATTTTTAATGATATTAAGAAAACTTTATTAAATATTGATATACATCATAAAATATTCTTCAACGAAAAATCACTTTACGATGACGGAAAAATTGCAAACCTTCTGCAAAAATTTGATGAATTGAATCTTTCTTATGAAAAAGATGGAGCAACTTGGTTAAAACTTTCTCTGCTGACTGGTGGTGAAGATAAAGTCATAGTAAAAAATACAGGCGAGCCAACTTATCGTCTTCCTGATATTGCTTACCACCTTGTAAAGTATAAACGTGGTTATGATTTGATGGTTGATGTGTTTGGGTCAGATCACAATGCAACTTATCCTGATGTTATGGCTGGGGTAAAATCTTTAGGCTATGATGTAACTAAGACGAAAGTTTTGATTCATCAATTTGTTACGATACTTAAAGATAGAGAAGTTGTGAAGATGTCAACAAGAAAAGCAAACTACATCACACTTGATGAACTAACAGAAGAAGTAGGCAAAGATGTTGTGAGATATTTTTTTAATATGAGAAGCATTTCTTCTCATATGAACTTTGACATTGATCTGGCAAAGAAACAGAGCGATGAAAATCCTGTTTTCTATCTTCAATATGCACACGCACGAATTTGTTCAATAATACGGACGGTTGAATCAGAAAACATAAAATCATCTATGGATAATTTGAATTTACTCGTTGAAGAAGAGGAACAAGCGCTGCTCAAAAAGCTTCACAAGTTTGAAGAAGAAGTTCTATATAGTGCTGAAAATTGTGAACCACAGAGAATCTGCGCGTATCTTGAAGAACTTGCTTCTGCGTTTCATAAGTTTTATACATTCAGGAGAATTTTGGGAAGTGAAAAAAAAATAGCCGAAGCCCGCCTTGCTCTGGCAGTTGCAGCTAAAACAATAATTAAAAACGGATTGATTATTCTTAGAGTATCTGCACCGGAAAGAATGTAGAATTGAGATTGAGCTTTTATAACTTTTAGAGTATAATAAATCTAATTCCATTGTCAATGCTGGAATAGTTAGGCTACACTTAAGAATATCCATTACTATAAAAGTTTATAACAAGAAACTCAACAGTTCTCTTAGCAAATAATTTGAAAGACCAGTCCTTGATAAAACTAAACACGCTCAATGAATTTTTAGAAAACAGAGTTCCACTCATTAATATTATTCTGATGGGCTTGGGACAAGTAATGCTGCAAGCGAATGCAATTACAGGATTATTATTTTTAATTGGAATCTTTTATAACTCCTGGCTTTTAGGGATTGCTGCTTTAGCTGGAACAATAGTAAGTACTGTAACAGCCTGGGCTTTAAAGTATTCTAATGAGGACATAAAAAACGGACTATATGGTTTTAATGGAGCTTTGGTTGGAATTGCTTTATTATTCTTTTTTGAAATGAATGCATTTACTTTATTAGCATTAATTATCGGTGCCGCAGCTTCAACCATCCTAATGAGCATACTCAAAAAATTTATTCCTGCCTTTACTTCACCGTTTGTTATTGTAACCTGGGTGATTATCAGTTTATTACTTTTTATCTTTGATCAGAAGTTACTGTCAGGTTCATCAGCCTCATCAGCAGATTTAAATATTTTCTATGCGTTGTTCAATGGTTTTGGTCAGGTAATGTTTCAGGAGAATATTATTACTGGCGCAATATTTCTATTTGCCATTTTAGTAAATTCACGTCGTGACGCCTTCTATTCGTTGTATGCTTCTTTATTAGGAGTTCCAATCGGTTGGTTATTCTCAATACCTTTTTCCACTTTGAATTCCGGGCTGATGGGTTATAATGGTATTCTTTGCGCAATTGCATTAGCCGGATCAAAACGAAGTGATTTTGTATGGATTTCTTTTACTATTTTTTTATCTGTTGTAATTCAAATCAGTTTAGCAGCTCAAGGAATAATTACATTAACTGCTCCATTTGTTTTCTCAACCTGGATTGTTTTAATTATTAAGAGAATAAAGTAGTCAAAAGTAAAAATTCCAGCTAATTGAATTCCAACTAAGTTAATTGCCTTAAAATTCAGATAACTTAAAAGTTATTTAGTGAGACTTCTGAATTATTATCGATGTGTTACTATTTTCAATTTAATAACAAGATATTTCACTCCTGTCTTGCCAGCAGGCAGGTCGTTCAATATGCAAATTAGAAATTTTTCAGAAGTCTATTAGTATTATTATATCTCAGTGAACCTTGCAGTAAAGAATCGCAATTGTTTCGGTTCATAAACAAATTTCAATCCTTTAATTTGATCCCTCTCACTGTACAAATGTTTAACGGCATTCGCAACATAATCCATCTGCCGATAAGAATAAACACGTCTTGGAATGGTTAACCGCACTGTTTCGAGTTTCGGTTTGTGATTTTCACCTGTTATTTTGTTACGTCCTGCTGATACAATACCTCTTTCCATGCTGCGTACACCTGAGTATAGATAAAGTGTAGCAGCAAGACTTTGTGCCGGAAACTGATCCTGTGAAAGATGAGAACAAAAACGACGTGCATCTAAAAATATAGCATGCCCGCCAATCGGTTCAATAATCGGAACTCCAGCTTCGAGCAACAGGTTGCCGAGATATCGGACTTGTTTTATGCGATGTTCAATATATTCAAACTGCATCGCTTCACGCAAACCGATTGCCATGGCTTCCATATCCCGTCCTGTCAATCCGCCATAAGAAGGCATACCTTCATAAACCACTACTAATTCTTTAGCATCATTAAAAAGTTGTTCATCGTTTACACATAAAAATCCACCAATGTTTACCAGGCAGTCTTTCTTTCCGCTCATTGTGCATCCATCTGCATAGCTGAATGTTTCAAAGACAATTTCCTGTATGCTTTTATTGGCAAAACCCTCTTCCTGCTCTTTAATAAAGTATGCATTCTCTACACAGCGAGTAGCATCGTAAAATACTTTTATACCATATTTATTTGTAAGCTCACGAACTTCACGCATATTTTTCATCGAGACAGGCTGACCACCGGCTAAGTTTACGGTTATTGCCAGGCAAACGTATGCAATGTTTTCCGCTCCCTTTTCATTAATCAGTCTTTGCAGTTTGTTCAGATCAACATTACCTTTGAAAGGAACATTGAGCGTTGCATCATGTGCTTCATCAATAATGATATCAATGAAATTACCGCCATTACGTTCCTGATGGTATCGGGTGGTTGTAAAATACATGTTCCCTGGAACATACTGTCCAGGTTTTATAGCTATTTGAGAAAGAATATTTTCAGCACCTCTTCCCTGATGAGTGGGAATAATATGATCGAATCCGAAAATTTCATTCACTGTCTCTTTTAAGTGGAAAAAGTTTTTACTGCCTGCATATGCCTCGTCGCCCAGCATCATACCTGACCATTGACGATCGCTCATTGCATTAGTACCGCTGTCTGTCAGCAAATCAATGTACACATCTTCGGAGTTAAGTAAAAAAGTATTGTAACCGGCGTCATTAATTAATTTTTCTCTCTCGGTTCTCGTATTCATTTTTAAAGTTTCTACAGTTTTTATACGATAGGGTTCGGCGGGGTAGTAATCAGTGTTCATTCAATAATCCTCGAAATTTTTTATTTAAAAAAATATACAGTTTTTTTCAAGCTACGATGAAGTATGGTAGCAGATATAAATTTATTTTAACTTTTATACATTGTAATTGATTGTATAACAAGTCTGTTAAAAAATTTGTTGTTAAGTTTTTCTCAGCACTATTAAAAGTATAAGTTGAAGCAAAATCAAAACTTAATATTTAAAATAGTTTTTATTTTACCGGAACAGGTGCTTTGGGATTTAACGGACGGATTGTCAATTCGTTAATCAGCATATTGTCCGGAGTTTTTAAAACATGAATTAAAGTATTTGCAATGTCTTTTGGCTGCAGAATATTATTATGAGCTTCCGTTCCGGAATTTTTAAAAAAATCAGTTTCAACAGAACCTGGATTTATACAGGTTACTTTGATATTATCGCCTCGCAATTCTTTGAAAAGTGCTTCACTGAAACCGTTAACACCATACTTAGTTGCACAATAAGCTGTAGCTTCAGACCTGGCAGTTGTTCCTAAAATCGATCCAATATTTATAATATGTGAGCTATCCTTTTTCTTTAGCATTAATTTCACAATCTCAGAAGTGATATAATACAAACCATTCAGATTTGTGTTTATCATTGCAGACCATTCTTCTGTGGACATTTCATCAATTCGTCTGAAATATCCTATTCCTGCATTATTAATTAAAATATCGGGCAGCAATTTATCCGAAAAAGTATTTGCTATCCACATCTTAACTTCATCCTGATGACATATATCCAATTGAACAGGAATAAAACGGCTTCCCAAATCTTTTTGCAAAGAAAATAAATCTGCGGTATGTCGTGCTATACCATAAACGAACAACGCATGTTCATCAATCAGCGCTTTAGAAAATGCAGCACCTAAACCTCTGCTCGCTCCAGTAACAATTGCTACTTTTGAATCAATATCCAAAATTACTTTTTATCCCATTTTCCAGGAACATAGGAACCAGCGGGTGTTTTAAAAGGAATAGATAACCTGTTCCAACCGTTAATTGCTATAATTGCTATAGTAAGTGCCATCAATTGTTTTTCGTCAAAGTGTTGATGAACTAAATTATACAGTGATTCCGGTATATCATTTTCAGAAATCAGTGTCAACGCTTCGGTCCAGGCTAAAGCCGCACGTTCACGTTCGGTATAGAACGGCGCTTCTTTCCATCCAGAAAGAACGTATAAACGTTGTTCTGTTTCGCCGGCAGCTCGTGCATCCTTTGTATGCATATCCATACAATAAACACAACCGTTAATTTGTGAAGCCCGATATTTCACCAATTCATATATAGTTCTGTCTAATCCTGATTCAGCCACATATTTTTCCATCTCCATAAGTCCTTTAATTGCTTCGGGAGTTTTTTTAGAATAATCAAATCTTTGCTTTTCCATGATAATATTTCTCCTTTCGATCAGTTTAAATATTTCTTTAATTAAACAGATCGATTTATTTTTTGATTGTGTTTTTCCATTTCATCCATTGCTATGTTCGCATGAGCATAAGCAGCACCTGCACGCATCTCTGCAGCCACCCATATAGCTTCCATAATTTCAGATTGAGCGGCACCTTTCCTGAGTGCCTGATGTGTATGAGAACGAATGCAATAAGGGCATTGTGTAACATGAGCAACAGCTACTGCAATGAGTTGTTTCGTTTTTTCATCCAACGCGCCTGCTTCGAAAATAGTTTTACTGAAATTCCGCCATGCATCAATATTCTTCGGAGTAAGTGCAGCTTTTTTTTCCGTAAGCTCAAATGTTGCCATTGGGAATAAATTATTATCCAATGTTATTCTCCTTTTTCTTTTTAATAAAATTACATAATGATTAAAAGTTATTACACTGTAAAAAATATTTTAATCACTATTGCAATATGTTCACAAACATTTAAAATGAATTTGACTTTTGTCAAGAATTATCTCTTTTTTTCTTTTTATCGTTGAGTTAAATATTTATTTTGCGTTTAATATTGATAACAATACTAACCATTTCACTATTGCATTATTTAATCAATTTTTAAATTGCATAAATCATCAAAAATATTTTATAAAGACAAATCACGTCCCAGATGCAAGACGAAATTCCACTGAAAAAAAGTTATATATTGTCAGCCCTTATGATGACAATGATGCTGGCAGCAATGGATACCACCATAGTTTCAACTGTAATTCCACAGATAGTTATGGACCTCGGCGGGTTCAAAAGATTTTCGTGGGTTTTTTCAATTTACTTATTATCACAAACTGTGACCATACCATTGTATGGAAAACTCGCTGATATTTTTGGTCGAAAAAAAATTCTGCTTACCGGAGTTACCATTTTTTTAATTGGCTCAGCAGCAAGTGCAGCTTCATGGAATATAATCACTTTAATCATATTCCGCGGAATACAAGGTCTCGGTGCAGGCAGTATAATGGCTTCAGTAAATACTATCGCTGGAGATATTTATACAGTAGAGGAGCGTGCAAAAATTCAGGGATTACTTTCCAGTATCTGGGGAATCAGCGCTATCATTGGTCCTGCATTGGGCGGTGCATTAGCTGAATATATTAATTGGAGATGGATATTTATTATCAATTTACCTATTGGGATAATGAGCATGGTATTTTTAATCGTCTTCTTTAAAGAAAAACTTGAACCTCGAAAACCGGAAATTGATTTCAAAGGTTCATTTTTGATTTTAGTGACGATCGGGTTGTTTATTATTTATTTACTTGAAGGTGGGCAAGCATGGCCCTGGTTAAGCGTTCAGAGTTTATCTTTGTTAGCAGCTATTGTGGTTCTTTCGTTAGTCACTTTAAAAATTGAAAATAAAGCTAAAGAAGCCATACTGCCAGCTTGGGCGTGGAAGAATCGTACTCTCAGCTTCACAAATCTGGCAATGATATTTATGGGTATTGTTATGATGGGACCCGAAACCTTTTTACCAACATTTTCACAAGTGGCTCTTGGTCTGGGAATTATTGCTTCTGGTTTTGTTCTGGCGAGTGAAAGTATCGGTTGGCCTACTGCTTCAGCATTATCAGGAAAGTTATATTTAAAAATCGGTTTTAGAAACACCTCATTAATTGGTACTGTTTTTATTATTGCTGCCTGTTTAGGATTTTTATTCATTCCCTGGCCTCAGCCAGTTTATCTTGTAGTTATGGATCAGATATTGCTTGGTGCAGGGTTTGGGCTATTGAGTACACCTTCACTGGTTGGTATTCAATCAATGGTTGGATGGGACCAGCGCGGTGTTGTAACAGGATTAAATATTTTTTGCAGAAATCTAGGTCAAAGTTTAGGAGCGGCTATATTCGGTGCAGTTTTCAATAATTCTTTTGAGATGCAGATGAAACAGGCTCCACCTGAATTTGCAGAACGTGCAGTAAATATTTTAAATGCGATAAAAGGTGATGGAATTACCGAAGCTAAGAAATTATTCTTGGAAAAAGCATTCAGCAATTCTACCGGATATATTTACTTAGTGATGACTTTTATAGCAGTATTAACATTTCTGGCGATTTATAAAGTACCATCAAAAAAGAATAGCTGATTACAAAATAAAATTTTTACCAACTATTCTTATCTGTAATTAAACTGTTCAAATAATCTGATAAAACCATATTAGAAATTATCTCTGTCATTCCTTCTTCTCTCAATAATTTCTCGGCAATATTTTTCATTGTATAAACTGCACTTCTCAGAAATCCTGAAGCCAGGCTGACTCTTGCCACTCCGATATTTTTCAATATTTCAAAATCAGGTGCACCTTGAGTCATCATAACATTTACCGGCAGTCCAATTTCTTTAACAATGATCTCAATTTGTTTTTTGTCTTTCAAAAAGATAGGATATATGCCATCAGCACCAGAATCTTTATATGCTCTGCCTCTTTGAAGTGATTCTTCCAGTTTTTGTTCAGCACTTAAATGTCTGCTTTTAATATATACATCAATTCTTGCATTAATGAATAGAAGTGATCCCGCCTCTTCAGATGTTTTTTTAATAATTGTAATTTTATCACATTGTTCCTTTACAGAAATCATTCCTGCTTCATCATGATGACTGTCTTCAAAGTTGATTCCGGAGATGCCTGTATCAATCAGTTTTTTTATGTTTTCTTTCAAAATTAAATTGTTTGCAGCATAGGCAGTTTCAACATCTGCCGATACAGGTATTTTTACGCACGATGTTATTCTTTTCAAAATATTTAACAATTCAACAAACGGAAGTTTTTCACCATCACGAAAGCCATTACTCAAAGACATTGCTGAACTTGAAGTTGCCACAGCAGGATAACCAGTATTTTCTAACAGAGCTGCACCTAAAGGATCCCAAATATTTGGTAGTATGAGTAATTTGTTATTATGATGAAGCTGATGAAAAAGTTTTTCTTTATCTGATTGTATATTTTTGTTAGAATTCATTTATTCACCATAAGTTGATTAGTAAATTTAAATTAGTTAACAGCAGTTAAAACGAAATAAATGTATTGATTGTAGAATAATTTGAAACGTTAAAAGAATATCTCACATTAATCTGGAAATCCTGTTTCACTCGTTTTCTTTACTGAACTGAACAATAACTGGTGGCTTACTCCAATGAGCCGGTACTTCTTCTGAAATCAGTAGTGGCATCGAAGAAGAAAATCCTCCCAGATAATTTACGGCATGTTGAAATACCACTTTTTTTATTTTGTGAAATCGGATAACGTAAGAACACATAATACAAGGTTCGTGAGTAGAAAACATTGTGCAGCCGGAAAGATCAGCTGATTTTAATTTTCTTACCGCAATCCGTATTGCCTCGATTTCCGCATGACAAGTGATATCATTTTTATTTTTACTTGCTTCTTCAGCTTCAGAAATTATTTCATCATCTTTTAATATTAAAGCGCCAACAGCAGGATTTCCTTTTAATGAAGCAGCTTTACCTATCTTTTCGCATTGATCCATATAATAATTATCAGTTTTCATATTTATACCATTTATTTATTTCGTTATCATAAATATAAACAGCAAGTTTTTTCATAATTCCTGAATCTGGATACGGTTAAAAAAATAAATCCGATTACTATCAGCGAAGTTTTACTTTATCCTGTTACATCACGTTGTATTATATAAAAAAAAGAATTCGAATAGTATCAAATAATTTTTTCATTAGTCATATTGTCTTATTCTCTTTTTCGGGTTGCTGGCTTTCTTTTATATTTATATTTTTATGATAGAGTTAATGTAATCAATAGTCTTACATTTAACAGGCTAAAAAAAACTTCATTTAAAATAATTACACAAAATTTAATAAGAAGTTATCAAGCTGTTTATTAATACTCTATTTATAATTCTGTTCAAAAATTATTTTATCATCTTAAAACAAAGAGGCTGAAATGGAAAAACTTACCAGACCAAAGTTGAGTGAAAGAAAACTCAGGGACAATTTATTATCATTTGCAATAGACAAAGAGAACAAAAAATTAAAAAAAGAAAGTTTCTGGTTGAAAGGAGATCGTAATTCAGTTACGTTGCAAAAAAATCCAAACCTTCGTGTTGTGTTGACATCATTAAAAAAAGGTGCTGCATTAAAAGAACACAAAGTTGCAGGTCCGATAACTTTATTTGTTCTCTCAGGCAAATTAAAATTTACTGTTGAGAAAAAAGAAGTAAAGTTGAAGAAAAATGAAATGATTGTGTTAGAGAAAGCAATTCAGCATGATGTTGAAGCTTTAGAAGATACAACATTCATTCTGACACTTATTACTCCGAAATATTAACATAGTTGGGATTAGAAATAAAACTAAATTCCTGAATAGCCGGAATATTAAAAGCGAAACCGTTTCAAGAGTATGAATCTGTTTCTTACTTTTTATTCTTCTTTTATTGAATTGAAGTAGTCATCTGATTTATGTCAAGAAATTTTGCAGAAAGAGTAATAGATTTTAATCGCCGCCTGCATTATTCAGGCAAACTACCGAAAGATTTTCGTGTGTTGAATCCATATCTGGACAATCCTGAAACAATGAAAGTGATGCAGGAGTTTTATCAAAAATATTATAATGATCTAACACTTCGGAAATTTATTATTGGCATTAATCCAAGCCGTCATGGTGCAGGTATAACCGGAGTTCCGTTTACCGATACAAAAAGACTTGAAAGCGCTTGTGGCATCAAAATGCATTCATCACATTCTCACGAGGTATCTTCAGTTTTTTTGTATGATATGATCGAAGCATACGGCGGTACAAAAAAATTCTATCGCGACTTTTATATTAATTCACCTTTTCCTCTTGCGATAATTCGAAAAACAAAAAATGGAAAGTGGCTTAATGCAAATTATTATGACGATCCTGATCTCTTTGAAATGGTAAAAAGTTTTATGATATCATCTTTGAAAAAGCATATCAAACTTGGATTGGTTACTTCAGAGGTGTTTATACTCGGAAAGAAAAATGCTGATTATATCAGCACACTCAATAAAGAAGCAAAGCTGTTCGACAAACTAACGGTTTTAGAGCATCCGCGTTTTATACAGCAATACAAATCAAAATTCAAACTGCAGTATATTGAAAAATATCTGCACGCATTGAAAATATGATTGTAATTTCAGTAACTTGTCAGAAAAGTTAGAGTCAAAGTCATAACTCTAAAATAATTTTATCTGGGATGAAATTGTTTCATTCCGGAAAACAAAAATCAGGTATATTTATGAACCACACAAACGCAAAATCAGTAAAAGAACTTTCAGTAAATGGAATAAAGTACCACATTTGTTCGTTAAAAAATCTCAGTAACAATATTGAGCATTTACCTTTTAGTATTCGTATTCTTCTTGAAAATGTTTTACGTAACTATGATGGTTTCAGCATTACAGATGAGCATATTGAAACTTTATTAAAGTGGACTCCTGAACCCATCGATAAAGATATCCCTTTCAAACCTGCAAGAATTCTTATGCAGGACTTCACAGGAGTTCCAGCAGTTGTAGATATTGCATCGCTTCGTGCTGAATTTGTTCGTCACGGAAAAGACGGACAGAAAATTAATCCAGCAATCCCGGTGGATCTTGTGATCGATCATTCTGTTCAGGTAGATTATTATGGAACAGATTACTCATACGATAAAAATGTTGAACTTGAGTTCGAAAGAAACAAAGAACGTTATGAACTTTTAAAATGGGCACAGAAAGGTTTAAGTAATTTTACTGTTGTTCCTCCTGGGATGGGAATCTGTCATCAGGTAAATCTGGAGTATTTATCCAAAGGAATTATTGAAAGAGATGGATGGTTGTTTCCAGATACTCTGGTCGGCACTGATTCACATACACCGATGGTAAACGGAATAGGAGTTATTGCGTGGGGTGTTGGTGGAATCGAAGCTGAAGCAGCAATGTTAGGTCAGCCTATTTTTTTTACATGCCCTCAGGTTGTGGGATTGAAATTAACCGGAAAAATTCCTGATCAATGTACAGCTACTGATTTGGTGCTTTCGATTACAAAACTTTTACGCGACACAGGAGTAGTTGGAAAATTCGTAGAAGTTTTTGGAGACGGCTTAAATAATTTAACCGTTACCGACCGTGCAACAATAGGAAACATGTCTCCTGAATTTGGTTGTACTGTTACTTACTTCCCGATTGATGAACGCACATTGGAATATATGCACGCTACGAATCGTTCTGCGGAACAAATTAAAATTGTTGAAAATTATTGCAAGGAAAATCTTCTTTGGAGAACTGGCAGGGAAGAAATTCACTATTCCAAAATAGTTGAATTAGATTTATCAACATTAGAACCAACTGTATCAGGTCCAAAACGTCCACAGGATAAAATATTAGTGAAGAACCTGGATAAAAAATTTACTGAAATACTAAAAGACGAATTCAGTCGTGAATATCAACCTGAATCTCAAAGGAAAGAGTCTGCGTGGTTGGTAGAAGGTGGTTCAGGAACAGAGTTTACTTTCGGGAAGGTACCAATCAGCGGCGAAGTTCATTCTGAAGTTATTCTTGGTAACAAAATTCATTCGGTACGAATCAAGCAGACAAACAGGGAGTTCGTGGTTAATGACGGAAGCATTGTTATTGCAGCAATTACCAGTTGTACTAATACATCAAATCCTGCAGTAATGGTTGGCGCTGGTCTTCTGGCGAGGAATGCTGTTGAAAGAGGATTGAGAACAAAATCATGGGTTAAAACTTCTTTAGCTCCCGGTTCCAAAGTTGTAACTAAATATCTGGAGCGTTCCGGATTAATGACTGATTTAGAAGCATTGGGTTTTCACACTGTTGGTTACGGCTGTACTTCCTGTATCGGAAACTCAGGTCCGCTGCCTCCGGCTATTGCAACTGCTGTGGATAAAGGTGAATTAGTAGTTGCTTCTGTTCTTTCAGGAAATAGAAATTTTGAAGCAAGAATACATCCTCAGGTAAAAATGAATTTCCTGATGTCACCACTGCTTGTAGTTGCTTATGCTTTGGCAGGGCGTGTAGATATTGATTTAATAAATAATCCAATCGATTACGATCCAAACGGAGAACCGGTTTATCTGAAAGATATTTGGCCATCACGGGATGAAATTCAAAAAACAATTAATAATTGTATGAAGCAGGGTGATTTCAAAGAAGTTTATGATGTGATTTTTGATGGCTCAACCGATTGGCAAAATCTGAAAGTAAATCTCCACAAGAATTTTGAATGGAATAAAAATTCAACTTATATCAAAGAAGCACCTTTCTTTGAAAACCTGAGCCCAACACCTGAGCCTGTTACTGATATCAAAGATGCAAGAGTGTTATTATTTTTAGGTGATTCAATAACAACTGATCACATATCTCCAGCGGGTTCATTTAAAGAAGATTCATCGGCAGGAATCTATTTAAAGAATCATAGCATACGCAAAGAAGACTTCAATTCTTATGGTTCACGAAGAGGAAATCATGAAGTAATGATGCGCGGGACTTTTGCAAACGTTCGTATTAAAAATAAAATTGCAGATAAGGAAGGAGGTTACAGCCGTTACTTTCCTACAAATGAAATAAAAACTGTATTTGATACGGCAATGCAGTACAAAAAAGATAATACATCTTTAATTGTATTGGCAGGAAAAGAATATGGTTCGGGTTCATCACGAGACTGGGCTGCAAAGGGAACTTTTCTTTTGGGAATAAAAGCAGTTATTGCAGAAAGTTTTGAACGTATCCACAGAAGCAATCTTGTCGGAATGGGTGTTGCTCCGCTGGTTTTCACCAACGGACAAAACGCAGAATCACTTGGTTTGGATGGAACAGAAATTTATAGCATTACTGGTTTGGTTGATGATCTGAAACCACATAAAATTCTGGATGTTAAAGCTATTCATCCATCTGGAAATGAAATTAGATTTAAAGTTGAAGCAAGATTGGACTCTGCAATTGAAATTGAGTATTACAAAAACCAGGGAATCTTACAATATGTATTACGAGAATATCTTAGAAATACTTAAACGAAGAATAAAGAATACAGAAAATCT
This sequence comes from Ignavibacteriota bacterium, assembly GCA_013285405.1. Taxonomy (NCBI): domain Bacteria; kingdom Pseudomonadati; phylum Ignavibacteriota; species Ignavibacteriota bacterium. The sequence goes on from CP053446.1 coordinate 2,292,618, forward strand.
TTACTCAACTTCAATTTAAATTATTGAAAGGTTTGAGTTAGAGGTAAAATAAAATTCGAATTAAAATCTGTGTGACAAATAAGAATCTCTAATCCCGGAGTATCCGCACCTGAGAAAATGTTGCGTATTCATTTTCAAATGAAGTCGTACCAACTGTACAGGCAAATACTTTTCTCGCTCCTGATTGCTTTAAAATTTTTGCACATTCCTGAATTGTCGCACCAGTCGTACTAACATCATCTACAAGTAAAATATTTTTATCCATAATTTTTTCAGGTTTACGAACTTTAAATGCATCGGAAACATTTTTTGCTCTTTCAGCCATATTTAATCGCGTCTGTGATTCTGTATGTCGCGTTCGCTTAATTGTGTTCGTTGAATTGGTGATGTTTAGCTCTTTTGTTATTCCTTTAACAAGATAGTCAGATTGATTAAATCCTCTTTCAATTTTTTTTAGGCGATGAATAGGTATTGGCAGAATAATGTCAATTTGCCAGCCACGTAATTTTATTCTTTCACCAAGTATTTGACCTAAAAAAATGCCAAGCTTGAACTGTTTCTTATATTTCAATGCGTGGATAATATGCTGAAGAGTCTTGCCTATTTCAAAAATATAGGCGGCGTAATAGTCATCAACAAAATGTGAAAGAGCAAAATTCTTTTCATACTCGTCTGAAAGTTTTTCTTCGTCAATAACTAATAAACTGCTTAGACACGTTTCGCAGACGGGGTTTTCTTTTGGTGATAATTTATTATTACACCCAGGACAGAATCTTGGCAGGAAAAAATCTATGAAATATGTAAACACTGATTTCACTCGAACATAAAATAGTTATAACATTCCGTTTCTCTTACGTAAAAACCATTCAAACGAAAACAGAAGTACAGCAATAACGAGCAGCCAGGTATCAGACCAAAGTGCAATTTCTGAAGTAACTATTTTTTCTTTTGAAGAATTAATTTTCAATTCTTTAAGCTTATTCAGCAATGATGAATAATCATTTGCAAAGAAAAATTCACCTCCCGATTCATTTGCCATCAGATTTAATAAAGAGTAGTTCATTACAGGATTTGCCATCTCAATATCAATCTCGCCAATATTGAAACTGCCTTCATCTTTACCCAGTAAATGGTTATTCACTACTGCTTCGGCTGAGTACTTAAAATCTCCCGTCTCATTAATTATTATTGACCCTTCATATAATCCCGAACCAATGTTCTGCATATCGGTTTCATAATTATTTTTTTGTGAAGTGATTTTGATTTTAATTCCGGCATCCGAAACCGGGTTCAACGATTCATCGAAAACTTCGGCAGTGAATTCAACTCTTTCACCCTGTGAATAATTCTTCTTTGACGTGTTCACCCGAACCAACTTCTGATCTACACCGGTTCTCAACCAGCGTAAAGAATTCACTATGAAACTGTCAAACAAATCAAGCCCCTTTGGTGCAATCTGCAATTTCCATTTCCAGATATCTTTTGCCAAAACAGCGATTGATCTCCGACCACTGAAACTGCTTGAAATAATTAATGGTGAGTTGACTACGTTATTATTCATTTTAATCTGTGCAAGAGTTTTACTTTCCACTCTCGGAGAGAATACTGCATTCGGCTGCGAAACCGGTGGAAGATTATTCCAATCATTCAATGGGTTTTTATCAGTTTGCTGAAATATCGGATTAGCAGCTTGTTCAGGCAAAAGATAAGGTTGAACTTCTTTCGAACCACCGATCATCTGAATGATATTAAAAGGCAATACGTTACCGAAACTTTGCAGCTTGTTGATACTAATTCCTGAAGAAAGTGTGAAGAAGAAGGGAGTTTCCTTGTCTTTAATTTTAGTGATTACACGACTCAATAACTCCTGAGGTGTTTTGTCGGAAGGAAATCCAATCAGAAATAAAACGTCTGCACTGTCGATAACATTATAGTTCAGTTCATTTTGAAATTTATTATATGATATTTGCACAATTGAATTTACCTGGATGTTTTCATCTCTCTTCAGTGCGTTTTTAATAAAAGTAATATCTGCATTCGGACTCGATGCCAGCAGCAGGACTTTAATTTTATTTGACAGAACGTTAACATAAAATACCTGCTTGTTATTTGCTGTTGTAAATTCACCTTTAAGCGAAGACAATTGAATACTAAGTTTTTTTTCTCCGCTGCTTTGAGGACTATAATCGAAAGTTATATTTTGTATTCCTGATGGACTCAGTTTCACTGTTTGCTGTGAAATAAATTTATTATCCTCATACAAAGCTGCTGTTATCAAATCGCCTGAAAACCCTTTGTTCGAAATGGTGCTGATTATGTTTGTCGGAGTTTCGACATAAACAATATCGTTGTGCAAAACTTTTTTTATTTCAACATCTGTGTGCTGGGTTGTATCTCCGATCCCAATGGTAAACACCGGGATACCGAGGTTTATTGCATCGTAATATGGATTACTTCCTGACGTTATAACTCCATCACTGACTATAGTAACAGAAGCAATATTTTTTTCTGAGTTTTGAACTGTCTTGAACACATCCTGTAAGTTTGTAGCCCCATCTGAAAAATTTAATTTATCAAGGCTATCAACATCAATTGGTTTAACAGAATTGCCAAACTCATAAAAAGTTAAATTGCTTTCAGATGCATTTACCGAAAAATCATTCACTATTTTTTTTATAGTTGAAAGGCGGTTCGTTCCGTCATCAATCCGAATTGAACGGGAGTTATCTATGAAAACAAAATTAGACGGTTCAAGAGTTAATTTTTTACTGAGGTTGAGTATCGGTTCAAAAAGTATCAAACATAAAATAAGTAAAGCTAATACACGCAAAGTTACCAGTACTATTTTTTTGAATGGCTGAATCTGAGGAATTGTATATCGGTAAACATAGAATGAGTAAGCGGCAATTAAAAATAAAGACAGGAAAAGATATATTACCGGGAATGTGAGTGTTAAATTAATGTCTTCGTAACCAAACATTATTTTGCATTTTGATTATTGTTCTTTTCTATACCCCAGTTTTTCATTTTTTCATAAGTATCATAATCGGTAAGATCAAAATGAATTGGAGTGACAGACACATATTTGTTTTTAATTGCGCTCTGATCTGTTTGATTTTCATTTTCAACTTCAACCAGTTTTCCTGTTAGCCAGTAATAATCTTTGCCGAATGGATCAGTTCTCTTTTCATAAATATCGTCCCATTTAGCCTTGCTTTGTTTAGTAACAAGAATACCTGCGATTTCTTCTTCGGGTATATTCGGAACGTTAACATTCATTAAAGTTCCGCGTGGTAGGTCGTACCGCACTATTTTTTCAGAAAGATACTTTGCTACTTTGCCTGCATACTTGAAATCTTTTGCTTCGTGACTTGTAACTGAAATAGCAATTGCAGGAACATCCATTATTGCTGCTTCTCTTGCTGCTGAAACTGTTCCTGAATAAATAATATTTATTGCTGTATTTGAACCATGATTTATTCCGGATATAACCAGGTCAGGAGATTCACCCATAATATTTCTTATTCCCATCTTAACACAATCGGCGGGGGTTCCTTCAACCGCATATCCGAAGAAGTTTCCGTTTTTGTGATATTTAAAAACTCTCAATGGATATTTCATAGTGATTCCATGACCGACAGCACTTTGTTCTTCACTTGGTGCAACCACAATAACTTCAGCTATTTCCTTCAGTGCTTCAACTAATGCTGCTATTCCTGCAGAATAAATTCCATCGTCATTAGTTACTAATATTTTCAATATATTTGCCTTAATTGATGTTTTAAATATAACCGTGCTAATATAATACTAAAGTGATATACTCTCAATCTGATTTAGCAGCCTGAAACCTTAATTATGCTAATCATCAAACCATTTATCTTTAATCAGTTTCATGAAATCACTTTTGGTTTTTCCACCAAACCCGGTCCAAATGTAAATCCACCCTATTATTTTAATATGTCCTTCAGCGTTGGAGATGAAAAAGTAAACGTTGATGCAAATAGAAATTTATTTTTTAATGAACTTGGTTTGAGCGCGTCAACTGTCAGCTTTCAAAAGCAAGTGCATGACGATAAAATAAATTATGTTGAAACTTACGGAGACTGTGGTGAAAGCGATGCATTGATTACCAAAACAAAAAATCTTGGTTTGGCAATAAGCAGTGCTGATTGTCCCGCAATATTTATTTTCGATCCTGTGAAAAAAATAATAGCTGCAGTTCATTCAGGCTGGAAAGGAACTGAAAAGCAAATTCTAAAAAAAACAATCAGGAGATTGAAGAATGAATTTTCAAGCAACTCAAAAGATTTGTTTTGCTATATCGGACCATCCATCTCCCAAAAAAATTACGAAGTTGGTAAAGAAGTTGCGGCTAAGTTTGATGAAAAATTTATTCTAAAAAAAGAAAACAAACTTTACCTGGACCTTGCCCGTGCTAATTTTAATATGCTGATTATCGAAGGAGTAAAAGAAAAAAATATTCAGGTTTCCAAACTATGCAGCTTCGAATATTCCAATCTGCTTCATTCGTACAGACGTGACGGAAGCAGATCGGGCAGAGCATTAGGTGTAATCGCAATCAGAGAATGAAATGAACAAAATGACAATAAAAATTGTGATTGCTTATACAGTTCTTTGTTTCATCTGGGGATCAACATGGCTCGCTATCAGGATTGGACTTGAATCACTCACTCCGATTTTTTCTGCCGCAGTTCGTTTTATTCTTGCATCGGTTCTTGTATTTGCACTAATGAAGATTAAGAAAATTATTCTCCAAACTGACAAAGTTGCAATCAGGTTATACATTATGATGGGATTTTTTTCATTCGTAATTCCATTCGGTCTGGTTTATTGGGCTGAACAATTTGTTCCATCAGGGATGGCAGCAGTATTGTTCGGTGTTTATCCTTTCTGGGTTGTGATATTTTCTTATTTAAGAATGAAAGAAGAGCCTATCGGGTTTTATAAAATATTTGGAACAATTTTAGGTTTCATCGGAATCGTCGTGATCTTTTCTGATTCATTTAGTGGAGATATTTCAGATTACCTGATCGGAATGTTTGCTGTTGTAGTAAGCGGCACAATGCAAGCATGGATTGCAATTTCCATTAAAAAGTTTGGACATCATCTTCATCCTTTATCAATGAATTTTATCCCAATGGTAATTGCCGGATTCGCAATGATAATTATTTCATTTTTTTCTGAAGATCTTTCAACATTAAAATTTAATGAGAATGCTGTTTTATCAATTTTATATCTTGCTGCGTTTGGAAGCGTTGTAACATTCACATCATTATACTGGTTGATTAAACATATTAACGTGGTAATACTTTCGTTAATAGCTTTCATAACTCCTGTAGTTGCATTAGTGCTTGGCTATTTTCTTTATGATGAAGTTCTTTCAACCAGACATTTTACAGGAACGGCTTTAGTTCTCACAGGTGTTATCTGGGCAAATCTGGATAGTATTTTCAAGCTGAGAAAAGGTTCAATAATCAAAATCGAATCAAGTGAAATTCATTAAAAACTTCAATTCATCTTTATTAACATTTATTTAATTTTGACTGTATAAAAAATTTCATTTAGGAAAATGACAAACATTATAAGAATAAAGAATGCGACGTTTTACGGCTATCACGGAGTTAGTAATGAAGAGCAGTATGTTGGTGGAAAGTTTGAAGCAGATATAGATATTTATACTGATTTCTCCTCCGCAGCCTCGGAAGATGATTTGAAGAAGACTGTTGACTATTACAAGGTTTATTCTTTCCTGAACCAGTTTACAGTCAAACAAAAATATTATTTAATTGAATCGCTTGCCGTTGAAATTGCCGATGAGTTATTGAAGCAGTTTGATAAAATATTAAAAGTTGCTGTGAGAGTCAGAAAAAACAATCCACCGCTTGGCGGAGTTGTAGATTGCGTCGAAGCAGAAGTGATTAAAGAAAAAACTGAACTAAAAGATTAATCCGGTAAATAAAATTAAGAATACTGTTTACATAGGTATTGGTTCAAACGTTGGTGTTAAGATCAATAATATTGAGTATGCAATCGAGCTAATTGATTCCAATCCGGATTGTGAAGTTGAAATAGTATCATCAATTTATGAATCGACTCCATACGGAGAGGTTATTCAAAGTAACTTTTTCAATGCAGTTTTCAAAATAAAAACAAAACTTGATTTAATTGTTCTGTTCAGATTTTTAAAATCAATTGAGAAAAAAGCGGGCAGGAAAGAAACAGTTAAATGGGGACCGAGAGAAATTGATCTCGATATTTTGTTCTTTAATGATTTGATTTATTCGGATGACGAAATTACTATACCTCATAAAGATATGCTCAACCGGGATTTTGTTTTAGTACCGTTATCCGAAATTGCTCCTGATTTTGTACATCCGGTGATAAACAAAAAAATCTGCGAAATTAGTATTTTAATGCAGGAACAAAATCAGTCTTTGGTCTCAAACAATAAAACGTACATCATCAGGAAAATTTCTCATAAAGTTTTGATATAATGACCAATAAACAAAATTTAAATAATGATCTGCGATACATAGCCATTGAAGGCGTTATTGGTGCCGGTAAAACAAGTCTTGCAAAAAAAATCGGTGAGAGACTAAACGCAAAACTTATCTTTGAACAGTTTGAGCATAATCCTTTCCTTGAAAAATTTTATGTGGATAGGAAACGATTTGCTTTCCAGACACAAATGTTTTTCCTGATTAATAGATTCAAGCAGCAGCAGGAACTGAACCAGGAAGATTTATTCTCTGAACATCTTGTTTGTGATTACATTTTTGAAAAGGACAGAGTATTTGCTTATCTGAACCTCAGTAAAGATGAATTAAATCTATACGAAAGTATTTATCCGTTATTAGCGCGAACGCTGCGAAAACCTGATCTGGTAATCTTTCTTCAGTCAAGCACTGAAAGACTGCTTTATAATATCAAAACAAGAAACCGTAAAATTGAAAGAGCAATTACAAGAAGCTATCTTGAAGAATTGAGCGAAGCTTACAATCACTATTTCTTCAGATACAATTCAACTCCGCTGCTGATAGTTAACTCATCTGAAATTGACTTCGTTCATAACGAGAATGATTTTGATGAATTGTTTAAACAGATATTCAGAGAAGACAGAGGGTTTACAGAATATTTTAATCCTGAGACGAGGAGGATTTTATGACCAGAATCATTCTTTATGGTGCAATTGCAATACTTGTTTTATTCGCGTTTAAATTTTTTAAGCTGATGTCAAATTATAAATCCGGATCAAGACCGAATGTTGATGATCTCAAAGAGAGGGCAGCCAACCTGAAAAACAAATATAAAAATGTGCAGGAAGCTGACTTCCGTGATATCACTTCTTCAGAAGATGAAACAGAATCACCGAAGAAATAATGTCTGCAAATAACCTTGCATCAAATATAGTTTATACATTTTTTAAAATATTTTTCACTGTTACTGAAAATTCCTCAAAGGAAATTAATTCCCCGCAAAAAATTATTATCATAAGGCAGCATAATCAACTTGGCGATTTGCTTGCCAGTGTATCGCTGTTAAGAGCATTGAAGGAAACTTATCCGGATTGTTATATAACCCTTGTTGTAAGTCCGGACAATTATCCCGGCATTGCAAAAAATAAATTAATTGACAGAACCTTCATCTTCGATAAAAGAAAATTCTTTAATCCAATGTATGCGGTGAGGTTGTTCAAATTATTAAGAGAGAAATATGACCTCGCAATTGTTCCTGCAACCGTATCAATTTCATTTACAAGTGATCTACTGGCAAGATTGTCAAATTCTAAAATTCGGATCGGTGCAAAATCTCTGGATGGAAAATTTAACAGGAGTTCTTTCTTTTTTGACAGGAGAGTAAATCTTGATTGGAGAAATCACCCTGATTCAAATGTGTCAGAACGAATTCTTGATATCGTAAGACCTTTTGGAATAAGTACTCAAAATTTCAAATCAGAAATTTTCTTTGACGATGATGATGCATCAGCAGCAAAAAAATTTATTGATGAGTTTGCTGATAAAGAGAAAAAATTTTTAATCGGACTTCATGTTGGTGCAGGAAAACCAGTCAACCGATGGTCACTCGATAAATATGCTGCAATCGTTGCAAGAATTGATAGAAATTATCATGCAAATTTTTATCTTACCGGAGGCTGGGCTGAGAATGAAGAATTAGATTATCTGTCCAATCACTGTGAAATCAAATTTGGTAAATTTATTAATAAACCTATCCCTCAGATTGCAGCATTAATTTCGGTGTCTGATCTTTTCATCTCTAATGATACTGGGATAATGCATGTTGCTGGAACAACCAATACTCCGCAAATTAGTATTTTTGGACCAACAAATCCGTTCAACTGGGCTCCGATTGGAGTGGATAAATATTTTGTCAGAAAATCCGAGTTGATTGATGATGTTTCCATTAATGATGTTTATCATCTGTGCGAATTAATTTTAAATGATAAGGAAAAATAAAAATGAACAAGTGCATTGCCGCAATTGATATGGGCACAAACTCTTTCCATTTGATTATCGTTCAGGTGAAGAGTGATGGTTCATTTAAAATAATTGACCGTGAGAGGGAAGTGATTCGACTTGGATCACACAGGGGAAAAGAATTTACCTGGATTTCTGAAGGCGAAATGGAAAAAGCGATCGATGTGCTGAAAGACTTTGCAAAAATCGCTCAATTTTACAAAGCTGATGTAAGAGCAATCGCAACCAGTGCAATCAGAGAAGCCAAAAACAAAAGCGAATTTATTGATCGTGTGTTTGAAGAAACAGAAATTAATGTTGAGGCAGTTGATGGTAAAACTGAAGCTGAGTTAATTTATCTTGGCGTGCAGAACGCACTTGATGTATATGACAAACGAGTGCTTTGTGTTGATATTGGCGGTGGAAGTACCGAATTCCTTTTAGGTGAATCTGGTATTTCTGAATTTTCTGAGAGCATTAAAATTGGCGCAGTCCGGCTTAGCAAAATGTTTTTTCCTGATTACCATCTAAGTGAATCCGGAATTGAAATGTGCAGGCAGTATATTAAAGATAAACTTAATGCTAACATAAATCTTCATCCGAATCATGATTTTGAATTTGCAATCGGAAGTTCGGGAACTATTGTAGCAGCAGCATCAATAATTTCATTTAGAAGAAGCGGCAAATTCAAAAAGAGTATGAATGATTTTGCTTTTAGTGCAGGTGAAATTTATAATTTAACATCCGATGTTTTAAAGTGCGAATCACCTGTTGACAGATTATTCATTGAAGGAATGGAAATAAAACGAGCGGATATAATTCCAGCCGGATTGCTGATTCTCAGTGAAGTCTTTGACAAATTTAAACTTAATGAAATGACAGTCTCTGAAAATGCACTGAGGGAAGGAATTATAATCGACACGATTTCAAGAATGAAAGAATTTCAGTCTTTAGTTTTTTAACTTTGACATACCTTTAATTAGAACACACCCCTCGTTATATTTACACTTAATTTATTTTATTTCAATGGAACAGATAAGAAACTTCTGCATAATTGCACATATAGATCACGGTAAATCCACAATTGCCGACAGACTTCTGGAGAAAACCGGTGCTGTTACTGAACGTGAAGCGAAGGCTCAGGTTCTGGATGATATGGATCTCGAAAGAGAAAGAGGAATTACAATTAAGTCTCACGCTATCCAGATGCATTACAAAGCTAAAGACGGTGAAAATTATATTCTTAACTTAATTGATACTCCCGGTCACGTTGACTTCAGTTATGAAGTTTCCCGTTCACTGGCTGCATGCGAAGGTGCGCTGCTTGTTGTAGATGCTGCACAGGGAGTTGAAGCTCAAACTATCAGCAATCTTTATCTCGCACTCGATGCAGGACTTGAAATAATTCCTGTTCTGAATAAAATAGATCTGCCGAGCGCTGAAGTTGATAGAATTTCACATCAGGTTATCGATTTAATCGGATGCAAAGAAGAAGATATTTTAAAAGTTAGTGCAAAAGCAAACATCGGAATTGATGAACTGCTTGAAGAAATTGTAAAAAAGATTCCACCGCCAAAAGGCGATCCGAATGCACCGCTTCAGGCGTTAATATTTGATTCGAAGTTTGATTCATATCGTGGCGCGATTGCATTCATCAGACTTTTCAATGGTACAATTCGTACGAATGATAAAATAAAATTTTTTATTGCTGATAAAGCAATGGAAGCGGAAGAAATCGGCGTACTCGGGTTAAAAAAAGTTAAAGTCGATGAACTTTCTGCCGGAAACGTTGGCTATCTGATTGCAGGTATCAAAGAAGTTAAATTAGCGAAAGTGGGTGATACAGTTACTCACGCAAAAAATGGAGCAGAGAAACCTCTTCCCGGTTACAAAGAAGTTAAGCCGATGGTTTACAGCGGACTTTATCCAACAGACTCGGATGATTACGAAGGGCTGCGTGATGCTCTTGAAAAATTCAGATTGAATGATTCTGCTTTAATTTATCAGCCTGAAACTTCTGCGGCTCTTGGTTTTGGATTTCGCTGTGGATTTCTGGGACTTCTTCATATGGAAATTGTTCAGGAAAGATTACACAGAGAGTATAATCAAACGATAATTACAACTCTGCCGAATGTTGAGTATCAGGTTTATAATAAACGTGGTGAAAAATTGGTTGTTGATAATCCGGCTGAAATGCCTCCGATTGGAGAAATTGAAATGATTGAAGAGCCGTACATCAAAGCACAGATTGTTACTCCGAGTGAATTTGTAGGAAACATCATGAAACTCTCGATGGATAAAAGAGGTACATACAAAAACACAACTTATCTTGATCCGACAAGGGCTGATCTCCAATTTGAGTTTCCGCTTTCAGAAATAATTTTCGATTTTTACGATAAACTGAAATCAACAACTCGTGGTTACGCTTCTTTTGATTATGAATATATTGGTTACCGCGAATCTGATCTTGTGAAGCTTGATATTTTACTTAATGGTGATCCCGTTGATGCATTATCTATGATTGTACACAGAGATAAAGCTTACGATTGGGGACGAAAAGTCTGCAACAAACTTAAAGATTTAATTCCAAGACAGATGTTTGAAGTTTCGATTCAGGCTGCAATCGGGACAAAAGTAATTTCAAAGTCTGTGGTCAAAGCATTGAGGAAAAATGTGCTTGCAAAATGTTATGGAGGCGACATAACAAGAAAAAGAAAACTGCTTGAGAAACAGAAAGAAGGAAAGAAAAAAATGAAGCAAGTAGGAAATGTGGAAATTCCACAGGAAGCGTTTTTAGCAGTTCTGCAAATTGAGGAATAATTTTATGGGGAATTTTACTTCTAAACTCGGAAAGCTGATTAAAATAATTTTTTGGGTAATTCTTATTGCTGTCCTGATTAAAGCTTTTGCTATTGATGCATTCCGGATTCCAAGCTCATCGATGGAAAACACATTAATGCCCGGCGATTTTATTATTGCAAATAAATTCGCATATAATATTACTACCCCCAAAGAAATCCCATTTACTAATATTTCCATTCCTTATGCAAAACTTTTTGAAATCGGAAAACCGGAAATTAATGATGTTGTAATATTTCAATTTCCTGAAGGTTATGAAACTGATCCGAAAAAAAGCGGATCGAAGTATGTTAAAAGGGTAGTTGCTGGTCCGCATGATACTCTCAGAATAACTGAGGGAAACGTTTTCGTGAATGGAAAAGTAGTAATGCTTCCATCAACATTTAAAAAACCGCATTTATCAAACGATGAAATCCTTAGTAAAACAGAAACGATTTATCCGCCCGGTGCGAAATGGAATAGATTAAGTTATGGACCTATTATTATTCCGGCTAAAGGAGACACAATAAAAATTTCTCCGGAAACTTTTGAAAGATGGCAATCAGTAATTGTTATGGATCATGGTGAAAGATCACTATTGTCTGAAGGAACTCTCGTAACATTGGATGGCAGAGCAATCTTTGAATACGTCCTGACCCAGGATCATTATTTTGTTGTTGGGGATAATTTTGACGAAAGTATGGATAGCAGAAATTTTGGATTTATTACAGACAATATGATTTTCGGCAAAGCATTGTTCGTTTACTGGTCGTATGATTCTGAAAAAGTTGCACCAGGACCGCTCGGTTTTCTTTCTGCAATCAGAGCAGATAGAATTTTCAAGGGGATGAATTAATTTTCTACAAAGTTTGAGAGTGTTATTATGAAGTATATTCTCTCTTTTACATTATTATTGTCCTTTTCTGTTTTTCCACAGACGAAGTATCTCATTTATTTCAAAGATAAAGGTGTTGAAGAAAACGTAAATCTTCAGAAGAACAATCCGATTTTTTTATCAGCACTTTCATTACTTTCTGAAAAAAGTATCGAGCGAAGAATTAAAACTCTCGGCGAAGATGATATCATCACTTACGAAGACCTTCCAATCAATCCTGATTATGTTTCTCAGCTTGAGCAGCTTGGAATCAAGATCGAAAATAAACTCAGATGGTTCAATGCGATCAGTGCATATCTGACTGAAGATGAAAAAAACAAAATATCTATGTTACCATTTGTTGAAAAGATCGAACAGGTTAAAAATTTTGTATTCAAAGCTCCGGAAATTTTGGAATCAAATAATTTCCTAAAGCAGACTGACAATTCATTTCTTTTTGATTACGGACCTTCATTCGCTCAACTTCAGCTTTCTGATATTCCTGAAGTTCATTCAAAAGGAATAACCGGTGAGGGAGTTCTACTCGGTCTTCTTGACACAGGATTCAACTGGAAGAATCATGAATCTTTAAAAGATGCTACCGTTGTGGCAGAATATGATTTCATTTTCAAAGACAACTCAACAGCAAACGATTCGCTTGATGTTCCTGCTCAGCACAATCATGGAACACTCGTCTTCTCAATCGTTGGAGGATTTAAGGATAGTTCATTGATTGGATCGGCTTATGGTGCTGATTTTATTCTTGCAAAAACAGAAGATATCCGAAGTGAAAAGCATATTGAGGAAGATAATTATGCTGCCGCACTCGAATGGATGGAAAGTTATGGAGTTGATATCACCAGCAGTTCTCTTGGTTACAGCACTTTTGATCCGCCAGAATTTTCTTATTCGTACAGTGATATGGATGGCAGGACAACGATAGTTACACAAGCTGTTGAAATTGCGTTCAGAAAAGGTGTGATGACAATTTCTTCTGCCGGAAATGAAGGAGGAACTTCATGGTATTACATTACTGCTCCTGCTGATGGAATAAATACACTTGCAATAGGGGCGGTTACCAATGAAAATGTAATTGCATCATTCAGCAGCCGCGGACCAAGCTATGATGGCAGAATAAAACCGGAGGTTGTAACCCAGGGAGTTGGTGTTTATTGTGCTGCGGCAGGAAATTTTTCAGGTTATTCCACAGCAAGCGGGACTTCTGTTGCTGCACCGATTGCAAGCGGAATTGCGGCGTTGTTATTATCTGCTTATCCGCATTTAAAAAACAGTCAGGTAAGAAATATTCTCATTGAAACTGCTGACAATAGTTCTTCACCGAATAATGAAAGAGGCTACGGATTACTTTCTGCAGTCAGAGCAATAGAATTTCCTAATCTGAAAGCATCATCTGGAACGTTTATTATAAACAAAATGTTTCTCACTCAAGAAAATATTTTTCCGCAGACAGTTTATATTCACTATTCAACAAACGGTGTTGATTATACTGAAAGTCAAATGCAATTTGACGGCAATCTGAAATACTTTATTAAACTTCCGTATCTGTTTAACGATGATCTCGTGGATTTTTATTTTACTTATGATGATAACACTGGTGCTACTTTCAGAGAACCTGTTAGCGGCAATTACAGATTTTACTATGGCTCTCTCGACATAACATTGAATACGGATCTTGTTCATACTTATCTGGATTATATCGTCAGTGAACCTTATCCAAATCCCTTTAATCCTTTACAACACAGTTTTAATTCAGTTTCAATTAAAACATCCGGAAATGAAAATCTTACGATAAGAATTATTAACCCGCTTGGGCAGCAAGTTGGATATTACAATGCTGTTACTGCTGGAGAAGAATTTAGATTCGATTGGTATGGCAGGAATGGCAGCGGAGAAGAACTATCAAGTGGAGCATATTATTTCCTAATTGATCTCAATGGTAAAAAATACAGTAGAAATCTAGTTTTATTGAGATAGATTGATTCTTCTTTTTTAAAAGTATTTATGAGCTAGTGTTCAGAACCTTTATGAAATCTTCATTCATTTATTTTTTGCTTTTCAAAAATTAATTTTTTAAAATTAAATCAACAATTATCACGGGTATTTATATGTTTAACAAAAAATCCCTGAAATTTGATTTTCTCCTCTCACTGCTGCTTGTCTTACTATTGTTTGCTTCCTTGGACTATGCCCAAGCAGTTGATAGTACAAAAGACAAACAACACCACCGATTTGATTACCGACGTTTAGACCCTAACAATCTTCCGCCTGTTCAGAAATATGCACAACCTAAAGAAGAAGTTTTTCCGCTTGGTTATCCCGATTTTATCGGGACAAGTGGTACAAATCATTTAAATAAAATAACAACGGGAACTGGTGTTTGGACTGAACTGAATCCAAAAGTACCCAGAGTTACATACCTTGGATTACACTTCGTCAACAAAGATACCGGTTGGGCTTGCGGACAAAGTGGTGCTGTTATAAAAACTATGGATGGAGGAAGTTCCTGGACAATATTATCAACACCAGTTACTAATCTATTATTAAAAACTCACAGTTATAATGGACAAATAGTTTTGGTTACTGGATATGATGGAATAATACTTCGCTCAAGTGATGGAGGTGAAAACTTTATTCAGGTGACAAGCGGAGTTGGAAACGGATATGATCTTTGGGGTGTGCAAATGCTGAATGATACGCTTGGCTGGGTATGTGGATTAAACCAGACTCTGTTAAAAACCACAGATGCAGGATTAACCTGGCAATCAGTAAGTACAGGTTTAAACCAACACTATTGGTCACTTGATTTTATTGATGAACAATATGGAATGATTGCCTGCGGTGGAGGAAAAATTTTAAAGACTACAGACGGAGGAAGCGGATGGACACAAATACAGGCGGGAGACACAAGAGCATTATACACAATTGATGTAATAGATAGTCTGCATATTGCAGCAGCAGGAGCAAATGGAAAAAATGTTTACAGCAGTGATAGTGGGGTAACCTGGATAAGCAATTCGGATATACCGGTATTCTCAGCAACAAACTGTATTGATTTTATAAATGCAGATACAGGTTATACTGTGCAAGACGTTTATAACATAAGAAAAACAACCAACCGTGGTCAAAGCTGGTTTGGATTACCAATAAATATGACAAGCGAATGGTACATACAACTACTTGAAGATGGAACTGGTTATTCCTGCGGTGAAGAGGTGGGTTGGATTTACTCACTAAACTTTTATAAAAGAACAAATGGATTGGAAAACTGGAGTAGATTATTTCTGAATGATAATTTTGCTGATGTGTTTTTTATTGATGAGGAAAATGGATTTGCTATAAGTGGTATTTCATCTGAAATTCAAGCTTTATATAAGACAAATGATGGAGGAATAACCTGGATGAAAGTCCAGGATGCACCGAGCGGAAATGATTTACTTTTTCTTGATAGTCTTGCTGGTTTTATAGGCAGTAATTTAATTTATAAAACTACAAATGGTGGAGTAACGTGGTACGTTCCTAACGGAGGACAGGGCGGAGCTGGAAAAATATTTTTTGTAAACCAGGAAATTGGCTGGGCAGTACGAAGTAATGTAATTTATAAATCTACAGACAGAGGTGAAAACTGGTTTACTCAGTTAACATCACTAACAGGTTCTTTTACAAGTATTCATTTAACGGATTCGCTGACAGGTTGGGCATCAATTATTGGTAGAAGACCTTTCAAGACAACGAATGGGGGAGCTAATTGGATTGAGCAAACAGATCTAGAGCTTTGGGGAACAGTTGATGTTTTCTTTAAAGATTACAATGAAGGTTGGTTTGCTAATGAATATGATAATAATCTACTCAATACAACTGATGGAGGAATTACTTGGGAAGTTGTAAGTGGTGTATATGGTCCAAGAAGATTTAGCTTCTTCCCGGATACGAGTCGTTGGTGGACATTAGGTTTCTCTAACTTATATGAGACTACAGATGAAGGAAACAATTGGAACGATATTACACCCCCATTCCAATGTTTGCAAAATTTAATGCTCCTTTTAATTGGGTTGGTTACGGTGTTGGAAGTGGGGGGTACATCATAAAATATATTGATTCTTTATACATTCCAGTTGAGTTAGTTGCATTCACTTCAACTATTGAGGGTCATAATGTAATGTTGGAATGGATCACCGCTTCTGAGTTGAATAATTATGGTTTTGAATTAGAAAGATCTTTCGACGAATACAATTGGATGACAATTGGCTTTCTAACCGGAAAAGGAACTACATCAGAGAAATCATTATATAATTTTGAGGACCAATTAATCAGACCGATACAATTTTACCGATTAAAACAAATTGACTACAATGGTAATTTTAATTATTCGAGAATAATTACGATTGAAACGTCCTTAAGTAACTTTGTCCTCTTTCAGAATTATCCAAACCCCGCTAATCCATCGACAAATATCTCATTCTCGGTACCAGAAAAAACAAAAGTAAAAATAATTATTTATTCTATTAGTGGTGAAGTTGTCAAAGATTTAGTAAATGAGGAAAAAGATAAGGGCATATACACTATTAAAATTGATTTGAACGACTTAGCAACCGGAGTATATTTTTATAGAATCACAACAAGTAAAGGCTATTCAGATGTAAAAAAATTAGTTTTATTAAAGTAAACAACTCCGCTTTAAAAAGCGGTATATTTTCATTTAAATAATGGAGGACCGTATGAAAAATTCATTGTTACTTTTTTCGATATCATTTTTTCTCTGCATTAGTTTTGCAGAAGCACAACCAAACCTTCCCGATTCATCTCATGTCCTTGTTGTTTATAATTCTTTAGATCAAACTTCAATATCTGTGATGAATTATTATAAAGATGCCCGGAATATCCCTAGTTCAAACATAGTTGCTCTAAATAGTCTTTTCAACGAATGGATAACTGATCCTGAGACTCAGGATTCACATTACATTGAGTTGCGACAGCAAGGAGAAGCAATTGTAGATACTTTCAACGTAAACACTTGGTGCGCTACAAAACACGCCTGGATTTATTTTAATAAAAGGATTGCAATCCCCATCGCCAATTGGCTAAATAATACTGTCGTAAATGGTGATACACTAAAAAATATTATCAGGTTTATTGCCATAACCAAAGGGGTACCATTTAAAATACATTCAAGAACAGGTATTGGTGGCTACAGCGAGAGCAGAAATGTAGTAGTTGATAGATTGCTCTGTCTTGTTGGCGAAACGATAGATGATCCTGAAGCACTTTTAGACTATTTCTACGGTGATTCTTGTTTTTATAATCCTCTGAATGATTATATAGAAAATCCATACTACAATGTTGACCCGAATTTTTCGATGGAACAAAATTTTCTACCTTTTCTCAAATTAATTTCCTAAGTTTAAAACAAAAATAATTAAGGGTATTTATATGCAACGCAAAAAATCCCTGAAATTTAATTTTCTCCTCTCACTTCTGCTTGTCTTACTATTATTACCTTCGATGAACTACACCCAGCAAGAGGAACGATCCATACAACCACAATTAACTCGGGATAAATCTCTTTTCCCTTTAAAATCTACCGGGGTATGGACAGAAGTTCATCCATTAATACCAAGAGTGGATTATTGGGGAATTGATTTTGCAAATGCAGACCTGCCTACCGGACAGGCAGGCACCGGCTGGGCAGTAGGCGAAGGCGGTGCAGTAATTAAAACAACGAATGGAGGACAGAAGTGGATATGGTATGAAAGCGGAGTTGAAAATACATTAAGAACAGTTGCTTCAGTAAATAACGGACAAAGAGTTATAGCAGCAGGCGATGGAGGAATAATTATAATCTCAGAAGATGCAGGAGAAACGTGGATCCAGTTGTCAAGCCCGACGACAAGAAACATCTGGAATCTGCAGATGATAACCGATGAGATTGGATGGATGGTAGGAGAAAGAGGAACTGCTTTAAAAACAACTGATGGCGGATTAATCTGGGTGCAACAATCTATGCCATATCCAACTGCACCATACTGGGATGTAAGTTTCATTGACACATTATTTGGTTATATGTGCACAAGTTCAGGTATTGTGTTGAAGACAACAGATGGCGGAGTAAATTGGATAATACAAATAGCAGGAGATACAAGAAGTCTTTACACAATTTATGCTATTGATACACTCAGAGCATCTGCAGGGGGCTTCGCAGGAAAGGTTGTTTATACAACGGATGGAGGTATTAACTGGTTAAATGCAGGAGGAGGAGGAATAAGTGCACCAGAAATAAATAAAATAAAATTTATGGATGAAGTAAAAGGATTTTTAGCATCTTCAGGCGGCTTCTATAAATCTACTAACGGAGGTGTTAGTTGGTATGAAAATAATGATCTTAATCAGGAATTTTCCTCAGTATTTACAACAAACATATCTCTCCCAGCAGAAGGAAAAGGTTTTGTTGCTGGAGGTAAAATGCTTCTTGCAAAAACCACAAATGAAGGTGAAAGCTGGCGAAGAACAATAGTGAATGCAGATTTATTTAATGTTTACTTTAAGGATGAACAAAATGGGTTTATAAACAGTACCGACCTAATTTACACAACAAATGACGGAGGACAATCTTTAGATACTATTTTAACTTTTCCGTATAATGAAATTTTTTCTATGGAAGGAATGACATTTACAGATAGTCTGAACGGCTTCATCGGAACATTGCCTGCAAGAATTTACAAAACCACAAATGGAGGGCAAGGCTGGCATAGAACCAATATAACAGGGTTAGTGGATTCATCCTGGGTAATAATTAAGTTTTTCTTTTTGACAAAGGATATAGGTTGGGCAATTAGCAATAAACGCATAATGAAAACAAATGACGGGGGAGAGAATTGGTTTGTACAAGTAAATGCTCCCGGAAGCGGGAATTTTTCAGGCATTCATTTTGTTGATTCGTTATTTGGATGGGCTTCAATATCAAATAGAAAACCTTTTAAAACAACTGATGGAGGCGAAAATTGGATTGAACAGACAAATTTAAACTTTTATCAAACGGATGATGTATATTTTAAAGATACACTTAACGGATGGTTATTAGACTGGAATAAGCTTTATAGGACTAATGATGGAGGTATAACCTGGGATTTGGATTCATTAGTAACCGGTTTCGGCGGATCTGGACGATTTGGTTATTTTGATTCAGAGAATATATTCATTACTGGTGATAGGGTATATAGGACAACAAATGCGGGTATTAACTGGACTGAATTCCCTGAACTAGCCGATCAAGGATGGAGGATGGCAATCACATTATTTTCTGTTAACTCGGGATTCCTGGTTGGCAACACGGGTTTAATCTTCAAATACTATGATGAGACTGTTCCGGTAGAGTTAATAAACTTTGAGGGTTGGTTAAATGAAAATGAAACATATTTGCAATGGACTACTGCTACCGAAACTAATAACAGAGGTTTTTACATACAAAGAAAAAAAGCGAATGAGCAGGAATGGATTGATTTAGATTTTATTGAAGGTAAAGGAAACTCTACGGAAATTAATTTCTATTCATACAAGAATATTTTAACTGAATCAGGAGTTTATTTTTACAGACTAAAGCAAACAGACTTTGACGGTACATATAATTATAGCGAAGAAATAGAAATTTATTTTTCAGTTCCTTTAGAGTATGAACTATTTCAAAATTTTCCTAACCCTTTCAATCCAGTTACAACAATAAAGTATGATCTGCCTGCCTCCCTAAATCCCTCCAAAGGAGGGACTTTAGTAAATCTTGTAATTTATGACATACTTGGCAGAAGAGTTAAAGTGTTAGTTAATGAAATTCAGCAAGCAGGAAGGTATGAAGTTCAGTTCGATGCCTCGAACTTATCGAGTGGGGTGTATATCTATCAACTTATTACTGAGAAATATTTGAGTTCAAAAAAGATGATACTTCTTCGTTAAGTCAACTTTAGTCGGATTTTGCTTAATTAAAAATGTAAGTAGAGACAGATCGCTCCACCAAGGTCGGACTGTCTCTACAAGCTTAATTAAATAGTAAATACACTTTATTAAAATTTTCCTTAATTTTCCTACCACCTACTCACATTTCATTTAAAGATATGGAAAAAATTATACTATCATCGCAATTGGAATATTTGTCCTCATTCAGAAAGCAATTAGACCCTCTTATCGAGGAAATGGAAACTTATGCAAAGGAACATAATGTTCCGATTTTATCCTGGCAATCAGCAGATTTTCTTGAGCAATTAGTTCTTTTAAAAGAACCGAAAAGAGTTCTTGAACTCGGTACAGCTATAGCTTATTCAACCATCAGGATTGCCCGGATGCTTCAGGGCAAGTCAGTTGTTCATTCAATTGAAAAAAGTGTTGATAATATTGCCATCGCAAAAGATTTCATTGCTAAGTCCGGATTGGGTAATAAAATAAAATTGCTTGAAGGTAACGCAATGAACGTTATGCCGCAGTTAAAAAAGAAATATGATATAGTTTTTCTTGATGCAGATAAAGAAGACTACAAACGACTTTTTGATTATTCACTTGTGTTACTTAGAAAGGGAGGAGTTCTGGTTGTAGATAACTTGTTGTGGCATGGTTATGCTGCTTCTGTACGTGTCCCACAAGATTACAAAGAATCAACACGTCACATTCGTGAGTTTAATTTATTATTTATGAATCAGCCTAATTTGAAATCATCAATAATCCCGATTGGTGATGGACTCGGAATCGGTGTAAAAATTTAGCTGAAGAACGACGTTGAAAATAAATTTCGCTGATAATTCCTTCTTAACTGAAATAGAAAATTATACCGGCAGTTTACTTTTTAAAAAAGATGACATTAAAAAAATAATTAATGTAGTTGTAACTGATAACAGAGAAAAAGATTTCGCTGAACTTACTTTCACAGCAAAATATATTTGTGGTTTGATGCGTGTAATGAAAAATGCTCAAACTATTCCTGAAGTAAATAGCGTTGAGCATATTAAAAATGATCTCAATATAAATTTGAAAAAAGGAATTGAACAGTTAAAGCAAATAATTTCTTCATTTAATGAAAATGATAAAAGCTATTTCGGGGAGACATATTTAAAGCTTACTGCTGAAAGCTTCAATGACCTGTCAAATCTTTTTTCTGATTTGGAATCAGTAAAAAAATATCTTAATTATCTTAAAAGGAAAACCTGAATTTACTTTTCGGGTTTCTTCAGCCAGTTTTCTAATGCTTCCAGTAAATGCTGCATTGCGATTATTAATGGTTCGTGTTGAACTTGATCGATATCCTGTAAAATTTCCTGGTGAATCTGAACGTAAGCTTTGTTAAGCTGGTTAACAAGATATTTACCTCTTCTGGAAAGCATCACCCGCATATTTCTTCTATCGTTGGAGTCAATTTCTCTGATAATATATTCCTTCTCAACAAGTCCGTCAATAATTCTTGTTAACCGGCTTGGGCTTAAGTTCATTCTCTCAGCGATTGATTTGTTATTAATACTTTCGTCAGTGCCGAATAATCTTAAACATCTGAATTCAGCCTGAGTAAGATTATGAATTGAAGCTAATCTAACTTCCTTTTCCTGGCAGTTTGCAAGTAGATTGAAGGTTAGGTTGGCGAGATGTTCAGCGGTTTGATTCGAGTTCATTGTACCCCCAATGTTTTGTGTAAATTGAAATATTGTCTATAACAAATATCATCAATAGAGATATTTGAATCAAGTAACAACAATAGTTTTTTTTGGACAATTGTTTCTAATCAAATAAAACTTTCATTTGTAAATGAAATCAGCTTCATTGGTAAATTTTATATTGTTTTTCCCTGATTCTTCAAGAATTCTCTGTATCTGATCAATCGTTCCCGGCATAATAAGACAGTTTAAACTTACAGATTCTGCATAATCTGTTGATAGAATTATTGAGTTATAATGAGTTAAAATCCGGTGAACCAAGCTGACCTGATTGAATTTTGCTGTAATAGAAACTTTCCTGTATAAATATTTCGATATAATTTTCGATTCATTCAGAATTTGAAACGCTGATTCATAATATGCCTTTCCAAGCGGACCAACACCTAACTTTATTCCACCAAATATTCTTGAAACAATTACCAGTTGATTGGATAGATTGAAATGCTCAATCGCATTCAGTATTCTCATTCCTGCAGTTCCATTCGGTTCGCCTGCATCTGTGTAATGAAATTTTCCGTTTGCAAGTTTGTATGCATAACAGTGATGAGAAGCATCGTGATATTTCTTTTTCGTTTTTGTAAGATAATCCTTTACTGCTTCTTCGGATTCAACAGGATAAACTTGTGCAATAAAACGGGATTTATTTATCGTAGTTGTTATTTCTTTAGTTTTTCCTATTGTTTTTATTTCATCGGGAAGATTCATAGTGGAAAAGTAATTCAGTGCAAAACATTTTAAATTGATTATCAAATCATCAATAGCTAATATAGATAATTAAAATTTTATTTGCCTTTCCTTGGAAAAAGAATACATAATAATTAAAGGTGCCAGAGAGCACAATTTGAAAAATATCGATCTCGAAATTCCGAGAGATACGTTTACTGTAATCACCGGACTTTCTGGATCAGGAAAATCTTCGCTTGCCTTCGATACAATTTATGCTGAAGGTCAGCGCCGTTATATCGAATCTCTTTCAGCTTACGCACGTCAGTTCCTCGATATGCTTGAAAAACCGGATGTAGATCTCATTGAAGGTTTAAGTCCTGCAATTTCAATTGAACAAAAATCAACAACAGGTAATCCACGTTCAACTGTTGGAACAGTTACAGAGATTTATGATTATCTCAGGCTTTTATTTGCGCGGGTTGGAATACCTCACTGCTATAATTGCGGCAAACCTGTAAAAAAGCAAACCTCAAATCAGATAATTGATTCAATCATTTCAACATTCAGGAACAAAAAAATCTCTATTCTCTCGCCATTAATCAGAGGAAGGAAAGGTCATTACAAAGAATTATTTGAAGAAGTTTCGTCGGATGGATTTCTAAGAGTAAGAGTTGATGGTGAGATTGTTGAGATTACAAAGGGATTGCAAATTGATCGTTATAAAATTCATAATATCGAAATAGTTGTTGATAGATTCAGTGTTAATGATTCAGCAAGAACAAGAATAGCAGAATCAGTTGATGTTGCTTTGAATTATGGCGAAGGAAGTATCATCGTTAATGATGGGAAAGAAGATCATATTTACAGCAGACAGCTAGCCTGTCTCGATTGCGGAATCAGTTATCGTGAACTTGCACCGAATTCATTTTCATTCAATTCACCATACGGATCCTGCCCGGATTGCGAAGGACTTGGCGAAAAGAAAGAACTTGACATCAACTTGATTATTCCAGATTGGGATAAATCGATTAATGATGAAGGACTCGCGCCACTCGGTAAACCGCGAAAGATCTGGTTTTTCACTCAGCTTGAAGCAGTTGCAAAAACCTACAAGTTTAATTTCTATACTCCGCTAAAAAAATTATCTGATGCTCAGAAAGAAGTGATAATAAACGGGAGTAAAGAGAGAATCCCGTTCACATATACTTACAACAATGGAAGACCGGTTCAATATATGCATCGTTTTTCAGGAGTTGTCAAATACTTAAAACATTATTTTGATTCAACTGCATCGAACAGCATTCGTGAATGGGTTGAATCATATATGAATACTATTCCCTGTGCAACTTGTAATGGTGGAAGATTGAGGAAAGAATCTCTTGCGGTAAAATTCAATGGAAAGAATATAAGCGAGATAACCTCACTTTCAATTTTAAGAGCGATTGAATTTTTTAAAAGTGTCAAGCTAAAAGGCAACGAAGCATTGATTGCCAAACCAATTTTGAAAGAAGTAAATGAACGATTAGAATTTCTTCATAATGTTGGTTTAGATTATTTAACGCTTGGTCGTTCAGCGAGAACTTTATCGGGCGGAGAATCACAACGAATCAGACTTGCAACACAAATCGGAACTCAGCTTGCCGGTGTACTTTATGTTCTTGATGAACCTTCGATCGGACTGCATCAGAGCGACAACATCAAGCTTATTAATTCGTTAAAAAATCTTCGCGATTTAGGAAACACAATCGTTGTTGTTGAACACGACAGGGAAACAATCGAGAGTTCGGATTATATGGTTGATCTCGGTCCCGGTGCAGGTGAGCATGGTGGAAATGTGGTAATGGAAGGTGATACAAAAAAACTTTTGAATTCTGATAACGGTTACGATTCTATGACTCTTTCTTATTTGCGATGCAGACAAAAAATTAAAATACCTGATGAAAGAAGAAAAGGAAATGGAAAATTTATCACGCTTAAAGGTGCAAAAGGAAATAATCTGCAGAATGTGAATCTGAGAATTCCTCTTGGTACATTGACACTAATTACAGGTGTGAGCGGTTCAGGCAAATCATCAGTGTTGAATGAAACACTTGTAAAAATTCTGATGAACAAACTTTACAATTCTAAATCAGTTCCTCTTCCATACAGTAAAATTGATGGATTAGAGAATATTGATAAGATTATTGAAATTGATCAATCACCCATTGGCAGAACACCAAGATCGAATTCTGCAACTTATACCGGACTATTCACTTTCATACGTGATTTGTTTGCAGAACTTCCTGAAGCAAAAATGAGAGGATATAAAACCGGAAGATTCAGTTTTAATGTTGCTGGCGGAAGATGTGAGGAATGCGGCGGCGATGGTTTGAAAAAAATTGAAATGAATTTTCTTCCTGATGTTTATGTTCACTGCGATTCTTGTAAAGGAAAAAGATATAACAGGGAAACTCTCGAAGTGCTGTACAAAACAAAATCTATAGCTGATGTATTGGGCATGCGTGTTTCCGAAGCGCTTGAATTTTTTGAAGATCTCCCGCGAATCAAAAGAAAAATAAAAGCTCTTAATGATGTTGGATTAGGTTACATAACTCTTGGTCAGCAGGCAACAACACTGTCCGGCGGTGAAGCGCAGCGAGTAAAGCTTGCAACTGAATTGAGTAAAGTCTCAACAGGAAAAACTTTGTATGTACTCGATGAACCAACAACAGGTCTTCATTTTGAGGATGTAAGAATCCTTCTCGATGTTCTGAACAAACTTGTTGATAAAGGAAATACAGTTGTTGTAGTTGAACATAATATGGACGTAATAAAAATGGCTGACTGGATAATTGATCTTGGTCCCGGCGGCGGTGAATTTGGTGGAAAAATTGTAGCCGAAGGAACTCCTGAACAGATAGTTAAAATGAAAAACTGCTTGACTGGAGAATATCTGAAGCGTGAATTATAATTGAAGGACAATAAACAGATGGGAAATCATAAAATCATTTATTCGGTTAACAGCTTCTCTATTCTATCAACAAATCTCTGCATATTTTTGAAATCAACGGTTACTTCTTCAAAAGAAAAGGTTTTAAAGTCTTCATAATCACTCTCCATCCTGTTTTCCAAAGCATTTCTGTAAATATCTCCAAATTCTTTTTCAATCTTTTTGGATTTAACAAAATTTTTATTGAACCATCCTAAAAGCTGATTATGTTTAGAAGTAGAAAATCCATATTTAACTCCCAAAGCTAAAGCAGAGTAAAAAATGGCATAATAAATTCTGTTTTCTGCACTATGTAAAAAGTTTTTTGAAATATCATCTTCAGCTTCTTTTATTGTATCTTTTGCTCTTTGTATCCGATGCTTAATGAGAGCTTCTGTATCAACCGGCATAAAAAATACCCTCTGTTAGCACTGTATGTCTAAAAGGTGTTGTGGGTTCAGAAATTTCAGTGGTGTTATAAATTTTAGCGTCAATGAAAATGTCATACTTCAGTTCAATATCATAGATAATTTTTATTATTTCTTTTTTAAATACCCAGTCAATCTTTCTATCAAATACAAACACAATATCATAATCTGAATCAATATTATGGCTGCCTTTTTTTCGCGAACCAAAGAAATAACTTCCTCGAAAATCTTTATATTTTTTTGTTAATATGATATTAATTTCCTTAATTATATCTTCAATGACTATTACAGTATCCATAAGATTATGATTTATTATTTAATTTTTATATACCAATATATTTATTTAACTATAGTTAAACAATTGAAGTTTTAGAAAAAATATTTTTTATCATTTTATGACTAGTTTTAGAGTTTATAGCGGTGAATAATTATCGCAGAAAGAACACCGGAAGGTCTAGTTAAAAATTCAAAAAGCGTTACAGGGAAGTTTCTAAAAGTTGAATTCAACCAGTGACGTTGAAATGTAATTTATCTTACTCTATTTTTACTGGCAGTTATGATTTTTTTCTTCTTCAAAAATGGAACACAAATGAAAAAATTTTTAATAATTCAGATTGCAATAATTATTTTATTTGGGAATATTAATTATGCTCAGTCATTTTATTCCGAAAATCCTCTTGTTGCAACTTACTCAATCGTTGCACGAGATCCTGAAACCGGTGAAATGGGAGTTGCAGTTCAATCTCATTGGTTTTCTGTTGGATCAATAGTATCGTGGGGTGAAGCAGGTGTTGGAGTTGTTGCAACACAGTCTTTTGTTAATCCTGCGTTTGGTCCGGATGGACTTGCATTATTAAAATCAGGAATGACTGCCGAACAGGTTGTTGATAAACTTATTGCAGATGATGAAGGAAGAGATTTCCGTCAGCTTGCAATAATTGATGTGAACGGAAACGTAAAAAGTTATACAGGGAAAAATTGTATTCCCGGTGCAGGAAATATTGTTGGCGATAATTATTCAGTTCAGGCTAACCTTATGCTGAATGATAAAGTGCCGGCTGCAATGTCAAAAGCATTTGTAGAATCAAAAGGAACGCTTGCTGACAGAATGATGACAGCACTTTTTGCTGCTGAAAAAGTTGGCGGAGATATTCGCGGTAAACAATCGGCAGCTATTTTAATTGTTAAAGGAAAATCAACAGGCAAAGTTTGGGAGGACAGGTTAATTGATCTGAGAGTTGAAGACGATCCATATCCTCTGGAAAAACTTGAGAGATTAATAAAAATCCATCGTGCTTATAATTATATGAATGCGGGAGATCTTGCGATTGAGCACGGTGATATGGAACTTGCGATGAAGGAGTATTCAGCCGCAGAAAAAATGTTTCCGGATAATGAAGAAATGAAGTTCTGGCATGCAACAACACTTGCCAATAACGGAGATATTGAAGGTTCGCTTCCGCTTTTTAAGGAGGTTTTTTCCAAAAATCAAAACTGGAAAAATCTAATACCAAGATTAGTCCCGATCGGATTATTAAATGTGAATAAAGAAGAACTTAATAAAATATTATCAGTAAATGAGTAATGAAATGAAATCAGTATTAATTATCACTTCGCTATTACCTTTATTAATTTTCATTAGCTGTAATTCTGATGAACAAAAGCCTGAACCAAAGCAGATGCAGGGTCAGCAATATGTTCTACCACCAACGCAGGAACAGAAGCAGATTCCAATTCAGAAACAGACAGGCATTGATCCCAAAGTAGCTGAAGATATTATCGCAGCGGTAAAAGAGAATATTGCTGCCACTGAAGCAGAAGATAAGGAGCGTGTGTTGAAAACGATTCACAAAGATTCACCACAGAGAAAATCTACTATAAACGGGATGGATTTTGTATTTGCAAACTTCGATATGAAATTTGAGCTTGAAAAGGTAGAAGTTCTCGAGGTGACTGGCGATGATGCAAAGGTTTATTATGAACAAACCACTCGCGCAATCAAAGGTGAAGGATTTGCCCCAACAAGGGCAACAGGAATTCATTATATGAAAAAAGAAAACGGCAAATGGAAAATATTCAAAACTGAGTATCTTGAGAATCAACAAATAATGTAGGACTAATAATGAATAAAGAAGTATTAAAAAATTGTTTGAACTGTAACAGAACAGAAAATGAAATTCCGCTTGTTACACTTAGCTATTCAACTAAACCAGCATATATATGTTCGCATTGTCTTCCGCTGCTGATCCACCATCCTGAGCAGCTTATAGGAAAGTTGAAGGGCGCAGAAAAAATTCCACCTGCTCAGCATAATGATTAGGTTTCTCCATTCATTATTAAATTTTGAAAAGGGGAAATTAAAATCATCACTAATAATTCTTTTATTTGTATTCACAATAATTTCTTGTGACCATGGATTAGAACCAGCACCACTTGAATCTTCAGGATTTAGCGGAACTATTACATTCATTAGTCCCTGGCCAGATAGTGTAAAAAGATCTTTCCTCGTTGTATTTGAGGATCCGCTGCTTTCAGATACTGATTTTACAATTTTAAATTTGAAATATTTAAGCAGAGAAATTCCTCTCGGAGTCCAAAATCATCATTTTAGTTCTCTGGATTCAGCATACATACCAGCAACTCCCGGTTCATTTCCATCGGGGACATATTCTTATGTAGCAGTCGTACAGCAATCAACAGATGAAATATCACTTGCGCGTAAAGATTGGTTTGTATCAGGTATTTATTATACAAATAGTGATACTACAAAGCCAGCAAAGATGATTATACCTGACAGCACATTTGTCGAAAACATAAATATCAAAGTTGATTTTAACAATCCACCATCACAACCGCCGGGTGGGAATTGAAGTTCCTGTTCGAAAAAAAATTATCCTATGCGGCGCAGCGGTTAATCTTTATTCCAATCATTGTCTTTCTATTTACTGAAATAATTTTTGCACAATCATATTCAATCAGGGGTAAAGTAGTTGATCCAAAATCAAAACCGA
Source organism: Ignavibacteriota bacterium (assembly GCA_013285405.1). NCBI lineage: Bacteria > Pseudomonadati > Ignavibacteriota > Ignavibacteriota bacterium. The sequence continues at coordinate 2,321,599 of CP053446.1, forward strand.
TTCCGGGTGTTAATGTAGTACTTTTAAACACAGAGTTTGGGGCTGCAACTGATGCTGATGGAACATACGAAATATCAAATCTTCCCTCAGGTAATTATACAATTGAATTTTCTGCGATTGGTTATCAGAAATTCAGAAAAGATAATGTTGTTATTAAAGATGAATTAATTATTCTTAATGTAACATTGATTGAATCAGTAATTCAAACGGATGAAGTTCTGATTACAGCAGGAAAGTATGAACAAAAAAAATCTGACCTGACGGTAAGTACAGAAATTATTTCTGGCAGTAAATTTTCTGAAAGAAACTTCAGTAACCTGGAAAGCGCTATGAGATATGTTCCCGGTGTAAATATGACAGAAGATCAGATTAGTATTCGAGGTTCAAGCGGATATAGCAGAGGTACGGGCTCAAGAGCATTATTAGCAATTGATGGTCTTCCATTTTATACAGGCGATTCCGGAGAAATTGTATGGGAGATGATTCCCACTCTGGAAATTCAGAGAGTAGAAATTATTAAAGGTGCTTCAAGTTCACTTTATGGTTCATCTGCAATTGGCGGTGTGATAAATAGTATAACAAAAGATATTTCAGAAAAACCACTGACAATGTTTAACGGATTTTATGGAGTTTATGATAAACCTTATTATAATGAATGGGATTGGTCGGGAGAGAGAAGACCATTCAACGGATTAACACTTTCTCACTCAAATACTCTGGGAAATTTTGGATTCAATGTTTCACTTACAAGACTTGAAGAATTAAGCTATCGGAAGGATGATGATTCTAAAAAATATATCGGTTTCCTGAAAACAGTTTATAATTTTACCCCGATTTCTTCGATTACATTTTTAGCAAACACATTCAATAAAAAAGCAGGGCAGTTTCTATATTGGAAAGATTCACGAAATGTTCTTGTTCCACCGGATCAGAATCTCAATGACAGAATTGAAACAAATCGTTATCTGTTCGGGCTTATCTACAAAAGCATTATTGAGAATAACATTATTCTGAATATCAAAACAAGTTATTACAGAAATTATTTTAGGGATAATGAAACGATTCCAAACGAATCAACTTCACATCTTTACCGCGGTGAAGTTCAGATAAATAAAAATATTTTAGATGATATAGTATTAACAAGCGGAGTTGAGGGAACTTTCTCACAAGTTAATTCCAGTTTATTTGGTAACCCGGATGCTTTCACTATCGGAGCTTACACTGTCGGAGATATAACGTTTAGTTTTCCCCTGATTGCAAGTCTGGGAGTGAGATATGATTACAGCAAGCTTGACTCTCTCGAAGGCGCAGGTGCAATTTCTCCAAAGATCGGATTGAATTATAAACTCACAAAGGAAATTATTCTGAGAACTTCACTCGGAACGGGATTTCGTGCACCAACAACAGCAGAAGCTTTTACTTCAACTTCAACCGGTGGAATAACAGTAAAGCCTAATCCAAATATTAAATCAGAGCATAATTTATCTTTTGAATTTGGTCTAAACTTCACACCCCTCAGTTTTATAAATCTGGATGTGGCATTTTTTCAGAATGAATATTATGATATGATTGAACCCGGAGTAGATCCTTCGGATGGTTTGGTGTATTTCAGTAATCTTATCAGAGCGAGAATTCAGGGGATGGAAGCAGGAATTTATTTTGATTTGATACCGAACGAATTTTCTTTTTCTTGTAATTATACTTATCTATGGGCAAGAGACCTGCAAAACGGAATTGCACTACGTTATCGTCCAAGACACATTTTTTATTCTGCATTGGATTTCAGAAAATGGAATTTTGATTTAGGAATTAACTTCCGATACACAAGCAGAGTTGAAGAAATTGATGATGAACTTGTTGATCTTGGTATTGTGATTGATGGCGACATTCGTGTTCCTGTTTATACAACTGACCTGAACTTTGGCTATAATTTTATTGCAATGAGATTTCCGATAAATATTTATTTAACTATCAAAAACCTTTTCAATTATAATTATGTTGAACTTATTGGTAATTTGAGAAAAATAAGAAGTTATTCAGTTGGAATAAACCTTGCAATTTAATTCTGTCCGAAATCCTTTCGCTTGCATTTCTCAATCTAAATTTGAAATTTAACCAAAGTTAAAATGTATGTTAGTTTAGTAAGAACTTTTTAGTACGGAGGTGTGAAAATGAAAAATATATTTACTTTATTGTTTAGTTGTGCTTTGCTTACAAGTTCAATTGCACAACAGGCAAGCGATTACTTTCCTTCACAAACAGGATTTGAATGGAAGTTCAAACAAACTCCATTGGATTCATTAAATAACCCGGTCCCTTCTTTGGCAGCATTCAGGATCGATTCATTTGCATCAGTTGCAAATTATGAGGGGAGATTAGCAAATATAATCCCGACTAAAACTGGTCCGCTATCAACAATTCGATATCAGCCATTCCTTGATTCGCTGTTTTACAATATGGAAGGAACAAATGGTTTTGAATATTTCAGCATTAGCAGAATTGAAGAATTCCTAATCGAGCTCGATTCGATGGGGATAGATCCCAATTTTAGTTTCCTTGATTTTTTTACTTCGCTGCAGGATTGGTATTCAACTTATAGATTCGCTTCAAATATTAACACAGAATATACATTGATTTCTGTTGATACGACTGTTGGTATTTATCCTCTTCTTTTCGAATATCTTGGAATGAGAATAGACGATGAAACCATTTCAACAGTCTTAGGCAATTTTGATTGTAAAAAATTTCTTTTGCAGTGGAAGGTTTCATACAGATTGCTGCCGCCTCCATTTCCACCAGTTGAATTAATTGCAACAAATGATACGATTTGGATTGCTCCAGATAACTGGATTGTTCAGGATATTATTCCCTCAAATCCTGTTGATCTTTCGCTGCTTGGTATTCCGCCGTTTTACATTCCGGGACTTGAAACAAAACTAACTGATGAAATTGTAGTCTCAGTTCCCGATGATAAAACAAATCCAGTATCTTTTATACTTTATCAGAACTACCCCAACCCATTCAATCCAAGTACAATAATAAAATTCACAATTCCTGTCACCCTGAGCGGAGGCGAAGGGTCTTTTGTAACTCTTAAAGTTTATGATGTGTTAGGTAATGAAGTTGCAGTTTTAGTTAATGAGGAAAAAGATCCTGGTATTTATGAAGTAGATTTAGATGGCAGTAAACTTTCAAGTGGAATATATATTTATAGATTAACTGCAGGTGGATTCACTGATACGAAAAAATTAGTTTTGTTAAAATGAAATTCGTAAAACCATCCACCCTCTCCTTTGGAGAGGGACGGGGTGAGGCCTCAATCTGTTAATGAAGAAAAACCTGCAGGAAATTATGAAGTAGAATTCAATGGTCATTCTGACGAATCCGCCAACGGCGGACAGAATCTCACGAGTGGTGTGTACTTTTATCAGTTAAGAGTTGGAGGTCCTGAAACAAGTTCAGGACAAGGTTTTGTCGAAACGAAGAAGATGTTGATGCTTAAGTGATATGTCACTTAACCTGCCTGTCGGCAGACAGGGCAGAAATCCCGCTTTGCGGGGATACTAATGAAATAACATTTTTATTTGAGATGCAATATCGGAGAGTATTATCTTACGATTATTTTATTGAAATCAACTTAAAATTGTTTCGAAAATAATACTATTATATAATTTGTATTTGAGCATCATTCCATATATTAACTATTACAAATATTAAATTATCTTTCCTTAATATTTTTATTAAATCATCCATACTATTTATAAACTTCTACTTATGTATTTGTAGAGAGTAAATAGTATAATACGAATCATCAATATAGGAGATAGTAATGAAAGTGTTTTCATATTTTGCTTGTCAGATTATTGTGATCTGTCTTTTCCTTCCGAATACTGTCTGGTCACAATGGATTCAAGAAGGAAGCAAAGTTATTCCAAATAGTTATATAGGATCTACAGTATGGTTTGGGTATTCCGTTGCATTATCAGCGGATGGAAATACAGCGATCGTTGGCGGAATTGGCGACAATGCAAATGCTGGAGCAGCATGGGTTTATAAAAGAGATATTGGTGGTAACTGGATTTTTGAAGCAAAACTAATTGGTTCCGGTGCAGTTGGAAATGCAAGTCAAGGATTTGCTGTCGCACTTTCATCTGATGGCAATACTGCACTTGTAGGTGGTCTCGGAGATGATACAAATAAAGGTGCTGTCTGGGTGTTTACCAGATCCGGTAGTATATGGAGTCAGCAGGGGAATAAACTTGTAGGATCAGGTGCAATAGGGAACGCACAACAAGGCAGCGCTCTATCACTTTCCGCAGATGGTAATATGGCAATCATAGGAGGATTCCGTGATAATAACTTTGCTGGTGCTATTTGGGTTTTCACGCGAACAGGGAATGTTTGGTCTCAACAAGGAAGTAAGATCACCGTTTCAGATGCAATAGGCAATGCAAGATTTGGAATTTCAGTCGATCTTTCATCGGATGGGAGTACTGCCATCGTCGGAGGTCATACAGATAATACTAATGCTGGAGCTGCGTGGATATTAACCCGAACCGGTACAACCTGGCTGGTTCAAACAAAACTTACTGGTGCAGGTGCAGTAGGAACTGCCCGGTTTGGTCGCTCAGTTTCTATTTCCTCCGATGGGAATACAGCTATCGTTGGTGGATATGAAGACAATGCTTCTACAGGTGCCGTTTGGGTTTTCACCGGAAACGGTAGTACGTGGACACAACAAGGCAACAAACTTGTTGGATCCGGTGCTACAGGCAATGCAAGTCAGGGATTTTCAATATCTCTTTCATCAGATGGAAACACTGCATTGGTTGGTGGTATTGATGACAATGCGACTGCTGGTGCAGCCTGGGTTTTTATCCGGAATGGTGTGGTATGGTCACAATCAGGAAATAAGCTGGTTGGTTCGAGTGCTATTGGCAGTGCAAACCAGGGCGGTGCTGTTGCAATCTCATACGATGGCAATACAGCAATCATCGGAGGGATTGCCGATAACATTAATTTAGGAGCCGCTTGGGTTTTCATTCCAGGTACAACTTCTATTCCGGTTGATGAAACACTTTCTGGATTTTTGTTGGAGCAAAACTATCCCAACCCATTTAATCCAAGTACGGTAATCCGTTATCAGTTACCGGTAACCGGTTTCGTAACATTGAAAGTTTATGATGTGTTAGGTAATGAAGTTGCAACTCTGGTTAATGAAGAAAAACCAGCAGGAAGTTATGAGGTAGAATTTTCAGTGGGTCAGTCCGCCACAGGCGGATCCAGTCCTGACATAGCAAGCGGAATTTATTTCTATAAACTGCAAGCTGGATCTTTTGTTGAAACAAAGAAAATGTTGTTGTTGAAGTAACCCGAGAACTTATTCTGCAATCCCACTCAATTAAGTCGGGTGGGATTTTTTTTGCTCTCAGACAACTCACAGGCTATTGTTTTTAATCAAAAAATATTTGATGTTAGCTGACAAGAAAACATCTACACTTTTAGGAAGGTCATATAGTCCTAGATAAACTATCCCCTAAATTACTCGGCGTCATTCAGTCCTAAGCGTGGATGCAGTGCTTCGGTTCTGTATTTGCGTTCTGTTTTTTCAAATTCTTTGAATTCATTGATAAACAATTTATTTATTGGAAAATATTGGAGGATTGAATGTTGTCTCAACTAATCTTATTGTTATCGATAATCTCACTTACTACAATTTCATTTGCTCAGGATATATCTGGCAATCTTGAGGGGATATTAACAGATTCTCTTGGTAATCCTTTACCCGGAGTGAATATCACAGTGCAAAGTGATAATCTTCAAGGTCTAAAAGGTACGGCTACAAACCAGAAAGGATATTTCGGAAACTTCTACCTTCCTGTTGGCAGTTACAAAGTAAAAATAAGTATGATCGGTTTCAGAGATTTAGTTGTTGAAAATGTTCAAGTCAGGCTTGGTAAAACGACCTATCTGGGTAATCTGAAATTATCTCCTGAAGCAATTAATCTTCCCGAGATAACTGTCTCAGAAGAAAGAAATATTATCGATCCCACAGCAACGACCTACGGTGGAAATCTTCAGCCAAAGTATTTTGATCAATTGCCAATTGACCGGGGTTATCAAGATATGGTAACTTTATTACCTCAGGCGAATGTAAGTTTCTTTGGAGATGCAGCTAATATTGGCGGTGCTACAGGTTTTGAAAACAAATATTTTATTGATGGAGTGGATGTAACAGATCCTTTATTCGGAACTACTGGAATGAACCTTCCTTATAATTTTATTCAGGAGGTTGAATTAAAAGCTGGTGGGTATGAATCTGAATATATCAGTGCCCTTGGTGGACTGGTTAATGCAGTAACTTATTCTGGAACGAATGATTTTCATGGTTCTGCATTTGGATTCTTCACAAATAACAACCTGACTGATAATCCGCGATTGGGTTTACTTGACCCGACTCAGGGAGATATTTCTAAATACGATTTTGGTTTTAGTATAAGAGGACCAATTGTACAGGAAATGCTCTGGTTTAGTGTTGCATACAATCCTATTTTTGACAACCACGATGTTGAAATTCCTGTATATGGAACCTATACAGACAAAATTGTAACTCATTCTTTCGCTGCAAAACTGACCTGGAGTGCATCATCAAAATTGCAACTTATTTTTTCTGCAAATGGAGATCCTTTTACTGAAGACTATGTCTGGCCTGGAAATCTAACAGATTCAACAACTAATCCAGACTTGTATCTTGAATATCACACAGGCGGTATGTATAGTGCTTCGGCTAAAGGTATTTTCACTGTCAGTTCAGATTTATTATTAAATGCATCTATTGCCAGAGTAATCAGGCATGATACCGGTGAGCCAGCAACAGAGGCAGGCAATGCTGCATATTTTTATGATTTTATAACACAAACTCAATCAGGTGGTACCGGTGGCTGGTATGATTCATACCGCTATAATACGATTGCAAAAATATCTGGAACTCATTCCTTTTACACTCATAATATGAGTGCTGGAATCGAGTATAAAGTTAATGGAACAGATAATAAGTATTTCTACAATTCTATTAATCATGATTTTTCGGCATTCTTCGACACAATTATGTACAGGGAGAACATTGGCGAAGGATTTCAAACCGTTCAACAGAGACTTCCATCTTTTTATATTCAGGATGCCTGGCAAATTTTTCCAACACTTCGATTCAATGTTGGGGTAAGATGGGATGGGCAGTACGTGATTGGCTCAAACGGTGAGCTTGCACAGACAATTGATGTGCCGCTCCAGCCACGTCTTGGACTCATCTTCTCACCGAGTGAAAATGGTTCAGATAAAATTTTTGGTTCTTATGGCCGGTATGTTCAGGAACTTAATCTGGGCACAGGTATGGCATATTCCGATCAGGGATATAATTCTACAATTTACTATTATCAAGATCCAAGATATTACCCTGAACAAGAACCCATTTATTCAGAGTACAATCAATTTTCTATAGCGCCAGAAGTGGAAAATCTTCAGGCACAGTACTATGATGAATTCAGCCTCGGATATGAAAGAATAATCTGGAACAACTTTAAGATTGGTATCCAGGGATTATATAGAACCCTTGGTCAAGCGATTGATGATGCTTTTATTTTATCTGATTTTAGGTGGGGTGTTGGTAACCCTGGGAAATACCCGTTGCAAGATCGTCCTGAAGCGATAAGAGATTATGCAGCTTTAATCATCAGTATTGAACGACGTGGTGATGAGCACTTTAATTTTCTTGCTTCGTATGTACTTTCAAGAGACTATGGAAATTATGAAGGATTATTTGATGCATTTTATCACAGTCCATTTCCAAATCAGGCTATGAGTTATGATAATGCATTTATCTTCGAAAACATAAACGGGCTTGTGCCGAACGATAGAACTCACGTATTTAAATTTTCAGGCTCATACAACTTTCTATTTGGATTAACTGCAGGAATAACGTTTTTATTAGAATCCGGTACACCGTTAAGTGAATATACCATTGGAAGTTTTGGTACTGGAATACACTTCCTGACTCCGCGTGGATCTGCTGGCAGAACTCCAACTGTCTGGGATCTTGGTGCAAGATTTACGTATCCATTACCTCTTATGAATTTATTCCGTTCCCGAATTATTCTTGACTTATTTCATATTGCAAGTCAGCAGGAACCTGTAGATATTGATCAGCAGAAATACTTTGTTAATAGAAGTGGAAACCCAACCGAGCCAAATCCAACCTACGGTCAGGCATTCAGATACCAGCCATCTATGTCTATGCGTCTGGGAATGGAAATAAATTTTTAAATGAAATCTTTGTTCAAAATAACGTTTGTCATTTTCGCATTTGGATATTCGCTTTGCATCGCTCAGCAATCAAAAATTACTTTTGAACATTTTGGATTAAAGGATGGTTTACCCTCACTTACCGTTCCCTGCCTTTTTCAAGATCGCATTGGTTATCTATGGTTTGGAACTTTCCATGGGATTGCTAAATATGATGGATATTTATTCGTTTCTTATACACCGATTGAAGGAGATTCAACTAGCATTTCAAATGCATATATCAGAGCTATTTGTGATGATAGTTATGGAAATATCTGGATTGGACACTCACAAGGACTAGATAAATTTAATAATTCAACAGAATCCTTTACTCATTTTATTCTTAATAATAAATTTCCCTTAACGGATTGGTGTAATCATGTGCTTTCACTCTTGGAGGATAGTGATAGTACCCTTTGGATAGGTACAGGGCGTGGGCTGTATAAATTTAACCGGGAAACAGAATCTTTTGAGTGGTATACTCACAATGACAGTGATTCAGGAAGTTTAAGCAGCAATAATATTAATGCAATTTATGAAGATAAAGATAAAAAGCTTTGGTTTGCAACTGGTAAAGGCCTAAACTATTATAATAAAGAAAAGAACTCATTTGTACATTATTTATATCCAGCAGAAAAATATAAAGACTATGGAAATGTTGATAATCCTTATTGGCTGCTATCAATTCTAGAAGATAATGTCGGAACATTTTGGCTTGGTAGTAGTGGAGGAATAATAGAGTTTAATCGGAAAACAAATGAACATGTTTTATATCAGCATGATGAGAAAGATCCTGAGAGTCTGGCTGATAATATAGTGCTTTCAATTAGTGAAGACAAAGAAGGCTACCTCTGGATTAGTACTAAAGAAGGAGTTGACATTTTTGATAAAAAAACTAAAGTATTTTATCATAATAAACATGACAACAAAGATCCCCAAAGTATTGGCAGCAATGATGTTGGACAAATAATTACTGAGAAATCGGGAACAATTTGGATTTCTCTTTACGGAGCTGGAGGTGTGGCTAAATATACACCACCAAATCCACAGATAAAGCAATATAATGATAACAACTTCTTATCAGGAAATATTCAGATAATTTACGAAGATGAAAAGAAAACACTTTGGGTTGGATTACAAGATGGACTTTTAAAATTTAATTCCAAAAAAGAAATTTTTGAAAAAATACTTTTCAATAAAGAGATAAATCATATTTTAGAAGACCAGACTGGAACTCTATGGGCTAATATTTGGAAAGAAGGTATTTATAAGATCAATAAGAATGATATAGCAAATACATTTCTAGATGCACGAAAAGCAAAGTTTCCAACTTCAAATACAGCAATATGTAAAAGTGAAAATGGAAATTTTTGGATTGGAAATACGGTAGGGGATATTTTTCAATTTAATCCTCTTTCTGATGAAAGTGAAATTATAGCTCATTATCCTACCTGGATCGAAGCAGTTTTTGAAGATTCAAAAGGAATATTATGGATTGGCACCAGAGAGATGGGAATAATATGTTATAATATTAATGCAAAGGTATTCAATTATTATTCACATATTGCTAATGACTCATTGACAATAAGCGGTAATAACGTAACTCAATTTTGTGAAGATAAAAATGGCGATATCTGGATTATTGCTAGCCAAACAATAAATAAATTTGAAAGATTAAAAAATAGATTTATACATAATATTGGAAAAAATAATTTCCCTAATGATGTATACTATATTATGGAAGATGGAAACAGAAAGCTTTGGTTTACTACTCTCGCGGGTGCTGTCATATATGATATTGATTCGAACAACTTCACAACTTATAGAAATTTAATCGGTATTGGATATAAAAGTAAAAATGGAGAAATATTATTAAATGATTTTAGCAGTATTATTCGATTCAATCCCGATAGTTTAAGAGAAAATCCTTTTATACCACCTATAGTTATTACAGATTTCAGGTTGTTTGAAAAATCTCATTCCTTCGGAAAAGAAATTCAAGTGCCATATAATGAAAACTATATCTCTTTTGAATTTGCTGCTTTGAGTTTTATCAATCCTGAAAAAAATCAGTATTCTTATAAAATGGAAGGAGTGGATAAGGATTGGATTAATTCCGGTTCAAGAAGATATGCTTCTTATCCAAATCTTGATCCGGGTGAATATACTTTCAGAGTGAAAGGATCCAACAACGATGGTGTTTGGAATGAAGCAGGAACTTCGGTTCTAATAATTATTTCTCCGCCTTGGTGGAAAACCTGGTGGGCTTATTCTTCGTATGCTTTGATTTTTGCATTTACTCTTTTTGGAATCAGACGTTATGAGATGAATAGATTAAAACTGAAAGATAAGATAAAGCTGGATGAAGCTGTGCTTAAAGAAAAAGAAGAAACGGATAAAATGAAATCGAGTTTCTTTGCAAATATCTCCCACGAGTTTAGAACACCGCTTACATTAATTCTTGGACCAGCAGAAAAAATCAGTTCAAAAACTTCAGATGATGTCGTAAAAGATGCGAACATTATTAAAAGAAACTCAAGACGATTACTCCAATTGATCAATCAATTATTAGATCTATCAAAGCTGGAGTCAGGTAAGTTAAAGCTTGAAGTCTCGAAAGGAAATATCGTTTCATTTGTAAAAGGTGTTGCTTTATCATTCGAATCTCTGGCTGAATCAAAGGATATAACTCTAAAACTTCTTCCTGAAAAAGAATTTATTGAAATGTATTTCGATAAAGAGAAAATGATGAAGATATTGACGAACATTTTATCGAATGCATTCAAGTTTACTTCGGAAGAAGGAAAAATTACGGTTTCGATTAAAGAGAATAAATTGAGTAGTGTCATTTCGAGGGAGTCATCGACCGAGAAATCTCTTTCGACTAACAATGAGATCCCGAAACAAGTTCGGGATGACAACGTAGTAGAAATAAAAATCAGAGATACCGGAATCGGAATAACTCAGGAAGAAATTCCAAAACTCTTTGACAGATTCTACCAGGTTGACAGCTCACACACAAGAGAATATGAAGGAACAGGAATTGGACTAGCTCTTACAAAAGAATTAGTTGAGCTTCATCACGGAAGAATAATTGTTGAAAGTGAAAAAGGAATATTTACTGAATTTACTTTGCAATTTCCTCTTGGCAGAGATCATCTAAATGATGAGGAGATCATTGATGAAAAAGCAGATGTCATTCTGACACCCGACAAAGTCGGGATGAAGAATCTCTCTCTTGATAGCACTGTGCTAATTAATACCAGAGATTCTTCGTCGTCGGTCAGCAGCAGGACTCCTCAGAATGACATTGAAGCTAATGGAGACAAAACAATCATCCTTGTTGTTGAGGACAATTATGATATGAGACAGTACATCCGAGAATCGCTCGACGGTAATTATCTGATTGAGGAAGCAGTCAACGGAGAACAAGGAGTTAGAAAAGCAGAAAAAATTATTCCCGATCTGATTATCAGTGATATGATGATGCCGAAGATGGATGGGAACGAGTTAGTGAGAATATTGAAGAACGACGAAAAGACAAGTCACATCCCTATTATTCTTCTAACAGCAAAAGCAGGACAGGAAAATAAACTTGAAGGACTTGAGATTGGTGCGGATGATTATCTTACAAAGCCATTCGACATAAAAGAACTTCAAGTAAGAATTAAAAACCTGATAAGCATCAGGAAAAAGCTTCAGGAAAAGTTCAGCAAAATTGCAACTCAGATACCAGAAATAAATAAGCAAAAGCTAAGCAGTCTTGATGAAAAATTTATGGTAAGAGTTGGAGAAGTAATTGATAAACATATTTCGGAGGAGGAGTTTGATATAGAACAATTTTGTAGTGAAATCGGAATGAGCAGAACACAGCTTCATAGAAAACTCAAGGCACTAACAGGAAAATCAGCAAGTATTTATGTGAGATCGTTTAAACTAGAAAAAGCAAGGAAATTGATAGCTGATCAGTCGGGAAATATCTCGGAAGTTGCTTACTCTTTGGGATTTTCCAGCCCAGCTTATTTTTCCAAATGTTTCAAAGAAGAATTTGGTTACCCGCCGAGTGATGTGAAAAAATAAATTAAGATATTTCATTCAGTTAAAAAGTAACTCACCCTTATCCCTCTCTTATTAGAGAGGGAATTATTATAACCAAATCAGTTTATTATCTTGTCATGTCAAGATATTCAAGAAAAAGTAAACAATGAGAATAAATCCTTCTCTTTTTAAGAGAAGGATTAGGATGAGTTCAGATTTACGTGATTATTTGGAACAATAGTATAACTTTTCGGAACAATATTGATATGCACCTCCTACTGGTTTTTATTTATTTGCCTCCGTAATTTTTTTTCACTAATAATTAAAGGAGGTTCTTATGAAAACCTTTTCTTTCTTAATTGTTTACTTCTTTGTTACTTTGTTATCTATTCCTGTAATAGCACAACAGTGGAATACAATGCATATAGCTGGATTACCAAATTCAACAAATTCTACTCTCATATTTTCACCGGTAGATGCTGATATTGTTTGGGGCATTCAATCTACAGATGCTGGAATAGTTAATCCCAAATTCATTCTTACAACAAATGGAGGCAATAACTGGAGTTTAGCGGATGTACTAATCCCATCAGGACATAATGTACAATCTATTCACGCCATAAATGCAACCACAGCTTATATAGCAGTAGATGACCCTGCCGGTTCAAATAGTGGCATTTATAAAACCACTAACAGTGGAACAAGCTGGGTGAAACAAGATTCTGCTTTTCTTGGTTCAGGAAGACATCCCCGGCATGTTTACTTTTTTGATGTTGTTCATGGACTCTGCATTGGTAATCCTCCGGATTCTGGTTATTGGGAAATTTATACAACCTCTAACGGAGGAACAAACTGGACACGCGTTCCTCAATCAAATATTCCGAATGTGGGGGATGATATAACTTTTACCACCACTTCAGCAGCTTCAGGATTCAGCTTTTGGTTTGGCACTTGCGGACGCGATTTATTCAGAACAGCTGATAGAGGTTTAACCTGGGCGGTTACACAAAATGCTTTTGCAGAACCACCCGACTTTTGTGGTGTTGATATTGCTTTTAAAAATCCTGGGAATGGTATTGCAGTTACTTACTTTGGAGATCTTATAAATAGAGTTTATAAGACAACAGATGGTGGAATAACATGGTCAAACCTTCCAACTCCTCCGGGAGAACCATCATTCAAATTTCTTAACCATGTCTCTGGAGATATTTATATAGCAACTTCTCATGCTACTGTTGGTCAGACGGTTACTCCAGGTTCTGCATTTACTTCAGATGACGGAAATACCTGGCATGTAATTGATGATCTTATACATGGTCCGGTTTGGTCTAAAAACGGTTTTTCCTGGAGTGGAGGAATTAATGATATGGTTTATAAAATACAGACTGAAGCACTGCCGTTTTCCGAATTCTGGACTACTCAGTATGCAAATGGTTTACCCAATTCGGTAAACCCTCAATTAGACTTTTCAGCGGTAGATGATAATATTTTTTGGGGAATTAGTATCGAAAATTCCAATTATGTTCGGACCATTGATGGCGGAACAACCTGGACAGTCGACACAATTCCAGGCGCGACCGGTTTGAGTGGTTCTAGTATTTCAGCATTAGATGCCTATATAGCTTATATCGCAATGAATGATCCATCTAATGCAACAAGCGGTGGAGTATTTAAGACAACTGATGGAGGATTAACATGGACGAAACAAACCACTGCTTTTCCTGGTTCAGGTGGATATCCTGCGCATATTCAATTCTTCGATTCCAATGTTGGTGTTGTAGTTGGTCAACCTAAATCAGGTAGTTATGAAATTTATACAACTTCAAATGGTGGATCACAATGGACTCAGGTTGTAAACGTTCCGGCGCCTAGCTCTGATGAAATTACAACTGGTTATGCAAGTGTGGGTAATAATATCTGGTTTGGAACAGTAGGTGGCTCACCAAATAATTTTTCAATTTACAAATCGACTGATCGGGGTCATACCTGGCAGCGTTTTCCACAATCGGGAAAAGTTACTCTTGCGCTGGCATTTAAAGATGCTTTGAATGGACTAGCAGTAAATTGTTTTGAGAGTAATGAGGTATTCAAGACTACCGATGGTGGTGTAACCTGGACGGCGCAAAATGGACCTACCAATCATTCAGCTATGTTTATCTCTTATGCAAAGGGAACACCGGGATCTTATGTTATTACCTCGCGCACAAATATTGGTTACCCCGTTCAAACTACTCCGGGTTCTTCATATTCAAATAATGATGGTGCAACCTGGATACCTATAGACAATTTACCGCACGGAGAAGCAGAATTTTCTTCAGGAGATATAGGATGGAGCGGCGGTTTAAATGATATAATTTATAAATGGGACTCTAATGTTTTAACAGGGATTGAGCACGATTTTACTGCGATTATGAGATTCAAACTTCTGCAGAACTACCCCAACCCATTCAATCCAAGTACGGTAATCGGTTATCAGTTGCCAGTAACCGGTTTCGTATCATTGAAAGTTTATGATGTGTTAGGAAATGAAGTTGCAACACTTGTTAATGAAGAAAAACCTGCAGGTAGTTATGAAGTTGATTTCTCCGCTCGAGGATTATCAAGTGGGATTTATTTCTACACTTTGCAAGCAGGGAATTTTACTCAAACTAAAAAATTAATTCTAATTAAATAACAATAACTAAAATCTTCAGGAGGTTTAAAGTGAAAGCTCTATTATTATCATTCTCGCAAAATGTAATGTCGTATTTAATCATACGCTTTACATCATATAAATTATTATTAACCATACTTCTATCAGTAATAATTTTTACTGATTCATCAAAAGCAGATCCTGTAATTGATTGGAATGCAACGGCAGTTACTGTACAGGGTAGAGTTCCGGCACAAAGCGGTGGTCTCGTTGACTTAGCATATCTGCATATAGCAATTTATGATGCAGTTAATGCTATTGATGCTAATCATCCGATTTTTGCAATTGATCCACCAAACAAAGTTCCTTGGGCAAACCTTCAAGCTGCTGTTCATTCAGCTGCACGTAGAATACTTATGACATTTTATTCTGCCGATAGCGTTTTTATAGATTCGGTTTATCAAGCAAGAATGTCTCTAATTCCGAATGATAGTACTAAAACAAAAGGAGCTGAAATCGGAAATACTACTGCAACTATGTACCTTTCATATCGTACCGGTGATGGTAGGCTAGCAAATATTCCTTACGTCTGGCAGCCATTAGCTCCCGGAGTTTATCAACCTACTCCTCCTGGTTCTCCACAATATACACCAGTTGCACCATGGCAAGCACAACTTCTGCCATTTTCGTTTAATTCACCTTCACAATATCGTGCACCAGCTCCTCCATTATTGACGAGTGCAGAATACACTGCTGATTTTAATGAAGTAAAAATGTATGGCTCGAGTGACTTTACTAATACAACTCCGGAAATGAGGGAAATTGCATTCTTTCATACTGAAAATCCTGGGATACACGTACCACGAAATATCCGAGATTTTGCAGCATCTCAGAATTTATCTTTAATTGACAATGCCCGGTTCTTTGTTCAGATATATGTTTCCATTGGAGATGCATTGATTAGTGGATGGAATTCAAAATATTATTACAATCGTTGGAGGCCATCAACAGCAATACGTAATGCCGATATTGATGGTAATCCCGCAACAGATCAGGATACTTTATGGCTGCCATTAGCTGTCACACCTCGTCATCCCGAATATGTGGCGGCACACGGTGTTGTAAGTGGGGCGATTGCGTACACAATCAACAATTTTTTTGCTACTCCAAATATTACAATTACACTTACAAGTACCGTTACAGGGACTCAACATACATTCACTAACATTTATGATTACTTAGATGAAATTACGAATGCCCGGATATGGGGTGGAATGCATTTCAGAACTTCTTGTCAGCAAGGAGTTCAAATTGGACAAGATGTTGCTAACTATGTTGCAAATCTTTTTGTACCTGTTGAATTGATTAGTTTAAATTCTATGATAAATGGAAGTGATATCACATTAACTTGGATTACTGCAACAGAAATAAATAACCAAGGTTTTGAGATTTACCGCAATGGAAATAAGATTGCTTTTGTTGAAGGTAAGGGTACAACAACCGAAACTCAGAATTATTCTTTCACTGATAAAAATCTTGAGTCCGGTATTTACAATTACAGACTTAACCAGATTGACTTTGATGGTACGCAAGAAGTTGTTGGAGAGTTGACTGTGTATCTAACATTACCGGAAGAATTCAGTCTGGAACAGAACTTCCCTAACCCATTCAATCCGAGTACGGTAATCGGTTATCAGTTACCGGTAACCGGTTTCGTATCATTGAAAATTTATGACGTGTTGGGAAACGAAGTTGCAACTCTTGTTAACGAAGAAAAACCTGCTGGAAGTTATGAAGTTGAATTTAACAGTCATTCTGACGGAGGTCAGAACCTGCCTGCCGGTAGGCCAGGTCTTTCAAGCGGAATTTATTTATATAAATTACAAGTAGGAAATTTTATTGAAACAAAGAAGATGTTGTTGTTGAAGTAACACGAGCACTTATTCTGCAATCCCACTCAATTAAGTTGGGTGGGATTTTTTATTTGCTGGAGTCAATAGACAACAACTTGCTTTTAATTCAAAATTATTTGATGTTCACCGTAAAGAATCTTCCGCACTATTAGGAAGGGCATATAGTCCTAAATAAACTATCCCACAAAATATATAGAATCATCCAGTCCTAAGCGTGGATACAGTTTTCATTATTCATTTATTAATCTGAATTGAAAAGACTAATCGCCATTTTTATTTTATTTGCTCTGATATTAGCAAGTCGATATTTGCTTGCACAGCAATCGAAACTATCTTTTGAGCATTTGGGATTACATCCAAAGATTACATGTGCATTTCAGGATCGGACCGGTTATTTGTGGTTTGGTTCCAGTCATGGTGTATTCAGATATGATGGGTATTCTTTTAAAGATTATACGACTTTTAAAGAAAACACTTCTAATCTTACTAATGCAGAAGTTCAGGCCATCTGTGATGACAGCGAAGGTAATATCTGGATTGGACATGTTCAGGGTCTTGACAGACTCGATCCAAAAACCGATGAAGTAAAACATTTCATACTTAATCCAAATGCACCTGTAACTGACTGGAGTAATCATGTCCTCGCCTTACTTGAAGACCGCGAAAGAAAATTATGGGTCGGAACTGGTGATGGTCTATATCTCTTCGATCAGAACACACAAACTTTTAAAAGAATAATTCACGATAGCTCAGAAGTCAATAGTATAATTAATAATAATGTTAATGCAATCTATGAAGATCGTTCTGGAACGGTTTGGTTTGGTACAGGAGGAGGACTAGATAAATTGGATAGTTCCGGAAATAAATTTCTTCACGTCTGGAACGAAAAAATAAATTCATCAAAACAGGATGGTGGAATCTATTCTATCCTTTCAATCTTTGAGGATAGTGATGGCGTCCTCTGGATTGGAACATGGGCTGGATTAGTAGAATTTAAAAAAGAAAATAATTCCTTCACTATTTACCAGAATGATCCAAAAGATCCGCAGAGCTTAGCTGTTAATTATATCTTTTCAATCAACGAAGATTTAAATGGAAATTTATGGCTCGCTACAAATGGTGTTGACATTTTTAACAAGCATACAAAAAAATTTACTCACCATAATCATGATAAGTTTGATTCTAATAGTTTAAGTGACGATGGTGTGTCAAATATTCTTGTTGAAAAATCCGGAACAATATGGATTTCAACGTATGGCAGAGGAATAAACAAATATATTCAGCCTAACCGGTATGTTAAAAAATATTATCTGGAAACTGCTGAAATATTAAATGCCGGCTTTGGGGATTTAGTTGAGGATAATCAAGGCAAGATTTGGATTGGAACAGATATAGGGCTTATAAGTTTTGATCCTGATAAAGAAATATTTAAAGAAGAAACATTTAAAAAAACTATAACAGGATTATTAGTGGATGAAGAAGGAACTCTTTGGATATACAGTACAACTAATAGAGCCCTTTATTATAAGAATGATGAAGAAAATGAAATAAAACAATTTTTCTATTTTGATGGAAAACCTTTTTATAATTCAGTTTCTGGTATGACTAATTGCAAAGATGGAAGTATATGGATTGCTACAGATGGCGGTGAAATTTTAAAATTAAATCAATCCAAAAAAAGAATTGAACAAATTGCAAAGTTTGATAACTCTATAACAGGTTTATATGAAGATAAAGAAGGTCTGTTGTGGATAGGTACTTACGATGCAGGTGTTATAAGTTATAATCCAATTAATAAAACTTCTACTCGATACATTTCTGATCCCAAGGATTCTTTGACATTAATTGGTAATCAAGTATTTAATTTTTGTGAAGATGGTCAGGGGATTTTATGGTGTCTGGCAAACAGCAGTCCAAATAAATTTGACAGGATAAATCAAAAATGGATTCGGTGGAAAGGAAAAGAAGGATTTCCTGATAATGCAATGACATTAATTGATGATAATAAGGGAAATCTTTGGATGAGCAGTTCAAACGGTGCATTTAAATATAATCCATTTACAAAAGAAGTTACTAAATATAACGACATTAAACTCTCCTGGAGTTATAAAGTACGAAACGGCGAACTATATTTTATCTCAACTACTTTCTCCAGCGAAAGGCAGAGTATAACCAGAATTAATCCTGATAATATTTTTAATAATAATTTTATACCACCTATCGTTATTACAACATTCAAAAAATTTGAAAAACAATTTCCATTTGGGGAAGAGATTCAATTGCCATATGATGAAAATTTTATTTCCTTTGAATTTGCTGCCTTAAATTTTATAAGCCCTGAGAGGAACCAATATGCCTATATGATGGAAGGAGTTAATAAAGATTGGGTGTATTCGGGAACAAGAAGATATGCTTCCTATCCTAATCTTGACCCTGGCGAATACATTTTCAGAGTGAAAGGATCAAACAACGACGGTGTCTGGAATGAGGAAGGGACTTCGTTGGTAATATTTATTTCTCCGCCCTGGTGGAAAACCTGGTGGGCATATTCTTCGTATGCTTTGATTTTTTCATTCACTTTGTATGGAATCAGACGATATGAGATGAACAGGTTAAAACTGAAAGACAAGATAAAGCTTGATGAAGCTGTGCTTAAAGAAAAAGAAGAAACAGATAAAATGAAATCGAGTTTCTTTGCAAACATCTCCCACGAATTCAGAACACCCTTGACATTAATTCTTGGACCTGCAGAAAAAATCAGTTCAAAAACTTCAGATGATGTTATTAAAGATGCAAATATTATACAAAGGAATTCTCGTCGGCTTTTACAATTAGTAAATCAACTACTTGATCTTTCAAAGCTTGAAGCAGGTAAAATAAAGCTTGAAGTTTCTAAGGGAAATATAGTTTCATTTGTAAAAGGAGTTGCTTTATCATTTGAATCATTAGCTGAATCTAAAGACATAAGCTTAAAGATACATTCTGAAAAAGAATTTATTGAAATGTATTTCGATAAAGAGAAAATGATGAAAATATTGACGAATATATTATCGAATGCATTTAAGTTTACACCTGAAGAAGGAGAGATTACAGTTTCGGTAGCCGTACAAAATGCTGAATATATTTCAGCATCTTATTCAAAGCTGGAGATCCCGAAACAAGTTCGGGATGACAACGTAGTAGAAATAAAAATCAGAGATACCGGAATCGGAATAGCTCAGGAAGAAATTCCAAAACTCTTTGACAGATTTTACCAGGTTGACAGTTCGCACACAAGAGAATATGAAGGAACAGGAATTGGACTTGCTCTTACAAAAGAATTAGTTGAATTGCATCACGGAAGAATAATTGTTGAAAGTGAAAAAGGAATTCCCGACAAAGTCGGGACAGGCTGGACAGAATTCACTTTGCTATTTCCTCTTGGTAGAGAACATTTGTCCGAAGGACTCCTATCGGAGAAAGATGATGAGATTATCGAAGAAAAAATAGATGTCATTCTGAGTCCCAACGAAGTCGGGGCGAAGAATCTAGAATTGGTTGGAAATGATAAGAAAACAGATTCTTCATCGTCCGTCAGTAGCCGGACTCCTCAGAATGACAACGAAGTAAACGAGGACAAAACAATCATTCTTGTTGTTGAGGACAATTATGATATGAGACAGTATATCCGAGAATCACTTGACGGAAATTATATGATCGAAGAAGCTGTTAATGGTGAACAAGGAGTTCGAAAAGCAGAAAAAATTATTCCCGATTTAATTATCAGTGATATGATGATGCCGAAGATGGATGGAAACGAATTAGTCAGGATTTTGAAGAATGATGAAAAGACAAGTCACATTCCAATAATATTACTTACAGCAAAAGCAGGACAAGAAAATAAACTTGAAGGACTTGAGATTGGTGCGGATGATTATCTTACGAAACCATTCGATATAAAAGAACTTCAGATAAGAATTAAAAATCTTATAAACATTCGAAGAAAATTACAGGAGAAGTTCAGCAAAATTGAAAATGATTTTCCTGTAGTTACAGGATTGAAACTCCAAAGTCTTGATGAGAAATTTCTTATCAAAGTAAATGAAGTGATAGAGAAACATATCTCTGAAGAAGAATTCAGTATTGAGGAATTTGGGAAAGAAGTTGGGATGAGTAGATCTCAGTTCCACAGAAAATTTATAGCCATAACAGGAAAACCAGCCAGTATATATTTACGATCCGTACGATTATCCAGAGCTAAAAAAATGATTGAAGGAAAAACAGGAAATATTTCAGAGATTGCTTATTCTGTAGGTTTTTCCAGTCTGTCTTATTTTTCAAAATGTTTTAAAGAAGAATTTGGATACCCACCGAGCGATTTAGTATGAAATGGGATAAAATTTCAATCTTTTGGGACATTGCTTATAACTACCCCCCACTCTAATTTCATTTATTTGCCTCCGTAATTTTTTTTCACAAATAATTTATGGAGGTTCTTATGAAAAACTTTTTTTTGTTTTTCAGTTTCTTGTTCGTTTCGTTTTTGTTTCATTCAGTAATGGCTCAATCGGTGTGGATTCAGCAGAATGCACCCGGATTGCCTAATTCTCCTCAGCCACAGGTTATTTTTTCGCCTGTGAATGATAATGTCTGCTGGGGAAAAAACAGCAACAACTCACAATTTCTGCGAACAATCGATGGTGGAGATAACTGGACTGTTTCAACAGTTACAGGTGCTGCCGGATTAGAAGGTTCGAGCATTTCTGCTTTTGACGCTAATACGGCATGGATTGCAATGAATGATCCTTCAAATGCAACAAGCGGTGGAATATTTGTAACGAACAATGGTGGTTCGATGTGGCTAAAACAAATTTCAGCTTTTCCAGGAGTAGGTGGACATCCAAATGTAATTCATTTCTTCGATCCTAATAATGGAGTTTGTGTTGGAAATCCAAGAGGCGGTTATTGGGAAATTTATACTACTACAAATGGTGGCACAAACTGGTTACGAGTTCCCTCAGCAAATATTCCTCCTCCATTAGCCGGTGAATTGGGAATAGAAAGTCCAAACATTAATTCAACGGCAACTTATTTCTGGTTTCCAACTCTTAGAAACAGACTATACAGAACAACTGATCAGGGTTATACGTGGACAGTCGCAGATAGTGTTACCGGCGGACCCAGCCAGATTGGTTTTGGGTTTGCATTCAAAGATGATTTGAATGGATTGGCGGCTGATTTTTACCCCAATAGTGTTATTTCAAAAACTACCGATGGTGGTGATTCATGGGTACCTATAAATCCGTACCCTTCGGGGCTAAATACAATATCTTCACTTTTTATTGTGTACAGACGAACAAATAACTCTTATGTCATCACTTCACAAACTGATCTTGGAGGAAATCAAATGCAACCTGGTACTGCATATAGTGATACTTTTGGACAGAGTTGGACAGAAATCAGCAATATTTCATTAGGTCCGGCTGCATTTTTCGATTGCAATACAGGATGGGCTGGTGGAATAAATAATTTAATTTATAAATGGGTTACTGACTCTTTAACCTGTGAGGTTCCAGTAGAATTAATAAGTTTCAATTCTGCTATAGATGGAAACAACATTCAACTTACTTGGCAGACGGCGACAGAAACAAATAATATGGGATTCGAAGTCTATCGAAATGGAAATAAGATTGCGTTTGTTGAGGGCAAAGGAACAACAACTGAACGGCAGGATTATTCTTTTACTGATAAAAATCTTCAGTCGGGCATTTATAATTACAGACTAAACCAGATTGACTTCGACGGTACACAAGAGGTTGTTGGTGAGTTAACTGTATATCTAACATTACCGGAAGAATTCAGTTTAGAACAGAACTACCCCAACCCATTCAATCCAAGTACAATAATAAAATTCACAATTCCTGTCACCCTGAGCGGAGTCGAAGGGTCTTTTGTAACACTGAAAGTTTATGATGTGTTAGGTAATGAAGTTGCAACTCTGGTGAACGAAGAAAAACCTGCAGGAAGTTATGAAGTCGAGTTTAACAGTCATTCTGACGAAGGTCAGAACCTGCCTGCCGGTAGGCAAGGTCTCTCAAGTGGAATTTATTTCTACACTTTGCAAGCCGGAAATTTTACACAAACTAAAAAATTAATATTAATGAAGTAAAAAAACTTATCTTCTCAAATCAAACCCCTATCAATATTTTTCGATAGGGGTTTGTTGTTTACCAGTTAGAAACTTTATCAACCGCTAATCAAATAAAAATAATGTTTCGGATTACATTTCTTAATTTCCTTTAACATCAATTTTTAATTATTCGGAGGTTCAAATGAAAAATCAGGTACAGTTATTAATTGGGGCAATTTTTCTTTTCTTTTTCTTCACACTTTCACTATCTGCACAAAAAGATTTAACTCTTCCTGATGCAAGTCAACATGCAGTAGTTGTACAGCAAATAGGTATGTGTGAAATTAAAATCGACTATCATCGTCCTGGTGTGAAAGGACGAGAAGTCTGGGGCAAATTAGTTCCTTATAATCAGGTTTGGAGAGCCGGTGCAAATGAGAATACTACTATTTCATTTTCAAAAGATGTATTGATCGATGGAAAAAATGTTCCAGCAGGAATTTATGGGCTGCATACAATACCGACTGAAAATGATTGGACAATAATTCTTAACAAAGACTATCGTGCTTGGGGAAGTTTCTTCTACAAAGAAGAAAATGATCTTATGAGATTTAATATAAGACCAGTATCATCTGATTTTCAGGAATGGTTGATGTACACATTTGATGAAGTTGCTCCTAATTCAGCTATTGTATCATTAAATTGGGAAAAACTTAAAGTTCCTTTTAAAATTGAAATTGATTTGCATAAACAAATGCTCGATGAGATGGCAATTCAGCTTACTGGTATTCCGGGATTTTTCTGGCAAGGATGGAATCAGGCAGCTAACTACTGTTACATTAATGGATTAGCCCTTGAACAAGGATTAAAATGGGCAGATCATTCAATCGGAATAAACAAAAACGCAACAAATCTTTTTACTAAATCATTGATATTAACAGATCTGAATAAAACGGATGAAGCTGCTGAAATTAAAAATGAAGCTTTCAGTATAGCAACAGAAGCAGAAATGAATAATCTGGGTTATCAACTTATGAACGGTGGAAAAATTAATGACGCTCTCGAAGTCTTTCAAAAAAACACAGAACTATTTCCTGAAAGCTGGAATGTTTGGGATAGTCTTGCAGAAGGTTATATGAACAAAGGAGATAAACAGCAGGCAATTCAGTATTATACCAAAGCGCTTGGTATGTCTCCTGAAAATCAGCACCAGAGAATTAATAACGCTTTAAGTCAGTTGACTGATAATTAAATTTAAATTTTATTCTGTTCAACATTGCGGGGACAAGCTGTTCCATCTGAGGCGGATTGTCCCCGTTTTTTATATACAAAGATATCTTCAACATATAATTATATTTGTTGTTGAATGATAAATAATCTAATCAATGAACGACAACAATTCAATCGAACAGAAACCAGATGTTTCCAGATTACTAACACCGCTATTTTTTCCGATGGTATTATGGATTGTTCATCTTGTCTCATTATTATTTAATGAGGATCTGAGCAAACTTGGTTTATTGCCGAGAAACTTAGCTGGTTTATTAGGAATAATTACTTCTCCACTTATACATGCTGATTTTGCACATCTGATTTCGAACACAATTCCGTTGATTATTCTTGGATGGATAATATTTACTTTTTACAGAAAAGTTTCCTATCTGCTTTTTGTATTTATTTATTTAATTACTGGTTTACTTGTTTGGATTTTTGCACGACCAGCTTATCACATAGGTGCAAGCGGAATTGTGTATGGTTTTGTAAGCTTCTTATTTTTCAGTGGATTATTCAGGAAGGATAATATATCTATTGCACTGTCACTTATTGTAACATTTTTATATGGTGGGTTAGTTTGGGGAATAATTCCCGGTTTGGAAGGAATATCGTGGGAGTCGCACCTGTTTGGAGGAATTACTGGACTGATAGCAGCCTATCTTTTTAGAAAAATTGATCCCCCAAAACAGAAATATGATTGGGAAGATGAACCGGATGATTTCAACATTAAAGATCTTGAAGTGTCATACGATCCTGAAAAAAATAAATTTGATTAATAAATTAACATTCAAGATTAGAGATGACATCTTTGTGCAGCAAATTCAGCTCTAATAATTTTTCTATGAAAATAATTTACAGGATATAGTTTGTTCACGAAAAAAGATGTCATCTTTTTTCTACAATAATTAAGAGGAGTAAAATGAAAAAGAGTGTACCCGAAACAAGAAAATACAGACTTGAGATGAACGATAAAATTCTTAACTCAGGTTTCAGAGATTTTAATAAATTTTTCGCGCTTGATAACAAAGCCTACATCGAAGGTGCATTACCTGTAAAGATGAAAGAACTGATGGGACTTGTCGGTTCTATGGTACTTCGGTGTAATGATTGCATTTTTTATCATATCGATCGTTCAATTTCTGAAGGCGCAACAAAGGAAGAATTACACGAAGCATTCAACATTGCACTGATTGTCGGAGGTTCAATTGTGATTCCACATCTTCGATATGCTTTTGAAGTGATGGAAGAGATTTACGTGGAGAAATCTGAGAAAGAGTAAGAGTATGAATAAGCCTGCCTGCCGGCAGGCAGGAGTAAGAAAATGAAGAAGAAAAAAAATATTCTAATCATTCCAAAAAAAATAGTAACAGCCGACAAAAAAGATTTAATTATTAAAAATCAGGCTGTTGAAATCATTGATAACAAAATTTCTGCATTCATTCCGGTCGAAAAAATTGAAAAGCAAAATTTTGATGAAGTATATGATGCACGGAATCTGACTCTTATTCCGGGATTTATACAAACCCACGTTCATCTCAGTCAAACGCTTTTCAGAGGATTAGCTGATGAATTGCCGCTTCTCGATTGGCTTCGATTAAAAATATTTCCATTTGAAAATGCACATGACGAAAATTCTCTGCAAACAACAGCACGACTTAGCATCAATGAACTTTTGATGTCCGGAACAACAACGCTGCTTGATATGGGAACTTTGCGTTTTGGTGAAATCGTTTTACAGGAGATGATCAATTCAGGGATTCGCGGCTTTTCCGGTAAATGTCTGATTGATCTGAACGACCTTTATCCTGATTTTAAATCCTCAACAAACAATGAAGTAAAACAGATTACAAGCCTTGCAAAACAATTTCATAATTCAGCAGATGGAAGAATTAAATATTCTTTCTCACCGAGATTTGTTTTATCGTGTACCGAAAAACTTCTTAAAGAATCAAAAGAGATAATGAAAGATTTTCCGGGAAGTATTTATCATACACATTCATCGGAAAGTATTGATGAGATTAATGAAGTGCGGAAAAGACTTCAAAAAGAAAATATTGAATACTTTAATTCAATTGATGTGCTGGATGATCGTACTGTTTTAGCTCATTGTATTCACACTTCTGATAACGAAAGAAAAATGTTAAAGGACAGAAATACAAAAATCGCGCATTGCCCATCGTCCAATTTAAAACTTGGTTCAGGTGTTGCACCGATTCCACAATATTTGAAGGAAGGAATTTCAGTTTCATTTGGTGCGGATGGTGCAGCGTGTAATAATAATTTCAGCATATTTAACGAAATGAGATTGGCTTCTCTGATCCAAAAACCGATTCATGGTGCGGAAGTAATGAATGCAAAAACAATTTTCAGAATGGCAACGATAGATGGCGCGAAAGCTCTTCATCTCGAAAATGAAGTTGGAAGTATTGAGGTTGGTAAGAAAGCAGATTTGGTTTTAATCGATCTCAATTCATATTCAAACTCATATTCTGATTCGGATGATTCAGTTTATTCGGATATAGTTTTTTCATCATCAACTGAGAATGTAAAAAGTGTGATGGTTGATGGCAAGTGGTTAGTTAAAGATCGAAAATCAAGTATTTATGACCAGCAGAAATTAATTGCAGATGGTAAAGAAGAATTAAAAATGTTATTAAAAAGAATTTGATGAGACAGATAATATTCGCTTCAAAGAATGAAGGAAAAGTAAAAGAAGTCCGGCACATCCTGAATGGAATTAATGTTGAAATACTTTCTTTGAATGATGTCGGTTACACAGATGAAATTCACGAATCAGCCGACACTTTCGAAGGCAATGCAAAGATAAAAGCCGAAACCATTTATAATAAATATAAACTTCCAACAATTGCCGATGATTCCGGAATTGTTGCGTTACAATTGGGAAATGAACCCGGAGTTTATTCTGCAAGATATGCCGGCGAGAATGCAACAGACAATGAAAATAATATCAAGCTTCTTGAAAAGTTAAAATCTTTTCCCCAACCTCACAGAGCAAAATTTATTTGTGCAGCGGTCTATTATTTTGGGACTGATTTTAAAATAACAATGGGCGAAATTAACGGTCAGATAATTAAAGAAGCTCGCGGTACGAATGGATTTGGTTACGATCCATTATTTTTACCTGATGGTTATGGTAAAACATCAGCAGAATTAGTATCGGAAATAAAAAATAAAATTAGTCACAGGTTTAAAGCTTTTAATCAGTTGAAAAAATATTTATGAAAAAGATATTAGCATTTTTTCTGATTCTTTTACTTTTATTTTTTGCATGTAGTGAATTAACCACTGAACCATTATTCAACAATGATCCAATTGATTTTTTTCCCAACAAGGATGGTAATTTTTATAACTACAATGTTTCATTATTTGATACAAATGGGATAATTCTTCAAACTGGCACTCGAAAATCTGTTTATAACGGTGATACAATATTTTATGGAACGTCTTTCCAGGTTAAGTCTGATGTATTTGAATTAACTAGTCTTCAAACAGAAAACAATTCTTATTTTAGAAAACACTCTTCGGGAGTCAATAACTGTAATACATTAGATTCAATTGGTTCTTACTATATTTTACCTGATTCATTGCGTAACAATTTCTCGCTTGCTTTAGAATATCCTTTCCTAAATGATTCGTTGGAAGTAAATCAAACTTGGCATGTATTTGAAATTTGGACGGACATTCCTCAAATTCAAATTTTTAATGTTGATGCTGAAGTCATATCATTAGACACACTTACAATCATTTTTCAAAATACAACACGAACCACGGAAGTTTTTAAAATCAGATATGATGCAAGGTTTACAACAAGCTTATATCAAACTCCGAAATTATTTGAAGTCAATGCATGGATTGCAAAAGGAATTGGATTTATTAAATGGGAAGGTGATGCAAAGTTAATTAATTTCTTTGCAGGAGCTGAAATTTATCCCGTCAACACAACGGTTTCTGAAGAACTTGTTTCATTCAATGTTAAGTAATTGACTAATAATAATTCAAAATGAAAATTATAAAGCAAATATTCTTCTTTAGTTTTTTATTACTGTTACTGATTTATTGTAATGACACTTCTACTGAACCACTTCAACAAAATTATCTCGATAATTTTCCGGTGGGAATTGGTTCCTCTTATAAATATTCAGTTACTGAAAAAGATTCAAACGGCAACATTGTTCAATCCGGCACAAGAAATATTTTCTTTTCCGGTTCAACAATTTATAATGGAATAAATTATACGACTCAGACAGATTCATTGGATTTTGAAAGTCAAAGTTCGGTGAGTTCTTATTTAGTTCGTAAATCTGAAACTGGTATTTTTTATGCAGTTGATACGAGCCAGGTTTCGCAACTAATTCCGGACACATTAAAACAATACGTAACACTTCGGAATGAAATGCAGTTATTGTTTTATCCACTTAAAACAGGCAGTAGCTGGAGTTTGTACAGAATAACTGCGGAAATTCAATCTGGTGTTGAAATTAAAATTCTTGATGTGATCTCAAGTTTTGATAAAGCTGAACAGGTTGATTTAAATTTAATTTCAGGAATTATTAATGTTACTGCTCAAAAAGTAAAATACACTCTGGAATTATTTTCCGGGATTGGATCTCCACCTCAGACTTACTCTGCATTTATGTGGTATGTAGAAGATATTGGCTTAATAAAATTTGAAGGTAATCAGTTTATTGTGAATATCGGTGAAGGTGGAATTTCTTTTGAACCTTCTTCAAATATCCTCACTCAAGAATTGATCGATTACAGTATTTCTGAGTGAAGGTTACGCTTAGTGACTTTGTGCCTTAGTGGCAAAAAAATATTTATAGCCACAAAGACACTAAGACTCAAAGCAATCACTTTTCCGCAATCACAACCTGAACGATTCCAAAAGTAAGTCTGAATTTTTTTACAGATTTGAATCCCGCTTGTTTCAGCATATCAACCAGGTAAATTTTTTCATCAAATTCTTCAACTGAATTCGGCAGGTATTGATATGCAGTTTTATTTTTGGAAATAATTCCACCAATAAAAGGAAGTATTCTTTTAAAATAAAATTTATACAGTGTTTTGAAAATTATATTTTGCGGCATCTGAAATTCAATGACAGTTGCTTTACCATTTGATTTCATAACCCGATAGAACGATTTAAATCCTTCCTGAATATCATAAAAGTTTCTGACTCCAAATGCAACAGTTATATTTGTGAAAGTATTGTCAGTGAATGGCATTTGCTCTGCAGTCGTTTGAACTGTTTTCCCCTTTATCCAATCACTTTTTTTTGAGAAAAGCTGAAGCATATTTTGAGAGAAATCAGCACCAATAATTTTTCTCACACCCTGTTTGTAAGCTTCAATTGCAACATCACCAGTACCACAGGCAACATCAAGCAAAAAACTTTCACTGCCGACTTTGCTAAGTTTCAGAGCTTTTCTTCTCCAGTATTTGTCAACGCCAAAACTTAATAGATGATTCAGAAAATCATATCTGAAAGCAATTGAATCAAATATGTTTTTAACCTTGTTCTTTTTATCCTGCATAATATTTAATACCGATTGATCATACATCTATGCAAACATGCACGCAATCTTGTATGAATGTTCGAGCTGTATATTTGTATGAAATTGACAACTAAAATAATCCTGACATTGTGCTAGTATTTTCCGTACTCAAATTCCGGTTTGCCAATCTTTCTTTGCCACCAGTTGAAAATGTATTTACCTGACCAAACTGCGAATATCATAAATGTTAATCCGCCAATTAAATCTATCACATAATGATACCACAGATAAACGGTTGAAAAAATTAGTAGAGCTCCAACCGGAATAAAGAAAAATCTTGACCTGCTTTTTAAACGATAGGATAAATACATCACGATCAGTGTAATCATTGTATGTCCGCTGGGAAAAATATCACGCTGAACAACTTCTGCGGGATTTGGTGTACCGGCAGGAATCGATTCACCTGTATTTACGATTTCACGTAAAAAGTTTGTTAATAGAAGTCCTGGCAAATCCTGATTTATTGTATCGAAATTGTGTAGTGTAAATCTTGGACCGATTCCCGGCCAGATAAAATATCCGAGATATGACAGATAAAATCCGTAGATGACAACAAAAACTGAAAAATCCATCGCGACATAACGCTTCTTGCGCAAGAGGAATAATCCAAGTAAAATCGGAAGCAGATAAAAAATTCCATACACAATTTGTAAAATTTCAGTTAGCAATGGAGTTGAGATTTTCCAGAGCAGTTGTGTCGGGTCATTTCCGAAAAATAATATTCTGTCGATGAGAATAAACATCTCGTCATGATCGTAGATTCTGATAGGCTGGATCATGAAATAAAGCTGCTTGAAAGTAATCAGAACAACCGGAACGATGTACCAGTAATGAGCTGCGTTCCAGAATTCATTATCATATTTCGATTCAAGGTATGCAAATAAAAATGAAATTAAAATAATGAACAAGTTTACTGCTATCCAAAATTCCCAGGTTTCAATTCTGTCACGATAGATTAAATGTACTACTGATAGAATGATGTAGAAGACTATAACAACAACGTCGAAAGCTTTAAGATGTTTAACGAACTGTTTGAATTTATCCATTCAGAATATTACAGGGATTACTTTCGGGTAAATCCGGGTGAAATTTTCTTGACATACTTTGCAAGTTGTATGAAATCATCAACAACCAGATTCTCAGCACGGAGTGAAAGGTCAATACCCGAATTTGTAAAATCAATTTCGTGAAATATACTATTACCAAATGAATTTTTTAGGATTTTTCTTCTGTTTCCAAACGATGCTTTTACAATTTGGATGAATAATTTTTTCTCTTCTTCTGAATTGCTGATATCTTTGAAGTTAATGTGAACTAATGCTGAATAAACATTTGGTTTCGGATAGAAAACATTAGGTGAGATTTTGAAACATAATTTTGTTTCAGTAAAGAATTTTAACACAACAGCCAGGATGCCGTAATCTTTTGTTCCTTTATTTGCAATCATTCGTTTTGCAACTTCAAGCTGAACCATAAATACCGCATCGTGTATTAAATTATTATTTTCAATCAACTTAAAAAGTATTGGCGATGTTATGTTGTATGGAATGTTTCCAACGACACGAAATTTTTTCCCTGATGAAACTAATGCAGATATATCAGTTTCTAAAAAATCCTCATTGATGAGTTGAAGCTGTGGAAATTTTTCTTTCAAATCACCGGCAAGTTTATTATCAATTTCAACTGCAATTATATTTTCGGTTACTGAAAGTAATTTCTGAGTTAAAGCACCATAACCAGGACCGATCTCAACTATCAGCTCATCATTCTGTGGATTTATTTCCTTTACAATTTTATTCAGGATGTTTTCATCCAGCAGAAAGTTCTGACCGAATCGTTTTTTGGGTTTGTTATGGATTTTCATTGTGACAAAAATAAGAAATTCTATCCAGCCGTCATGCTGAACTTGTTTCAGCATCTTAAACAATAATCGTAGATCCTGAAACCTGCCGTGCCGGCAGGCAGGTAAATTCAGGATGACAAACTCATAACTTTTTGATAAAAATCATTTTCTCTTTAGTTTTTCAAAAACAAAATAGGATTTATTCTAAATGCACAGAGATTCAGTAATCAGCATTGATATGGGCGGAACGAAAGTTCTCGGCTGTGTTGTAAATTCAAAAGATGGAATAATCGCCCGCGTAAAAAAGCCAACGGATCCAACAGCTACAAGAAAAAAATATGTTTACCAGCTCGTTGAAGCAGTTTACGAGCTGATTGAAGAAACGCAAATCAGCAAGAAAAAAATAAAAGCCGTTTGTCTCGGAGTTCCGGGAACTGTTAATCCATTAACAGGAATAATTGGTTTAGCACCAAATCTTGGATTGAAAAATTTCAACATTAAAAAAATGCTGGAAGCTGAAATTCCTTTTCCTGTTTTAATTGAGAATGATGTTAACCTCGGTGCACTTGGGATAAAAACTTTTGGTGTTGGGAAGAAATCAAAAAATATGCTTGCAGTTTTTGTTGGAACCGGGATCGGCGGAGGATTGATAATTGACGAAAAGATGTACCGCGGCTCAAATTATGTCGCGGGTGAAATCGGACATATGCTTGTCGAAAAGAACGGACCAAAATGCGGCTGCGGTAGAAAAGGCTGCTTTGAAGCGATTGCAAGCAGAACTGCAATCGTAAATAAAATTATAAAAGATATTAAATCAGGTAAACGAAGTAAGCTATCGAAGTTGGTAAAATCGGGAGAGAGAATAAGAAGCAAGTCACTGTCTAATGCAGTAAAGTCCGGTGATAAAGTTGTCCGAAGAAGAATAAAAGAAGGATGCGAAGTAATTGGAGATACTCTTGCAAGTATTGCAAATCTTTTGAATCTCGATATGATCGTTCTCGGCGGAGGGATGATTGAAGCGCTGGATTTTTATATGCTTCCATTAATAAAAAAATCTTTTTCTGAACACGTGCTTAATGATTCTGCCAGAGGTTTGAAAATTGTTGCCAGCAGACTTGCCGATGATGCCGCAGTTTACGGTGGTATTGCACTTGCTGAAGAGTTTTTGGGCGTGAGGGTTTAGTTGAAATCGGTTTGTTTGAAATAATTTGAAAATAACAATTATATAAAGTCTGATAAAATGCTAACAAAAAAAGTAAAAGTAATTGCTAGTACTCTAGTAGTTTTATTATTTATAATAATATTTTTTGCTGTTCGTGAAAAGTATGAGAGCAATAGATTTAAGAATAACTTTATAGATTTCGATACGACCAATATTATTGGAGAATTAGAATACGTTGCACTCGCATCACATGGTGTTGTTTTTAGAATTAAAGGAAATTCAAAGATGTTTATCTTTTATCCTCGAACGAGTGAGCTAAATAAAAATAGAATTTTTGATCATTTAGCGGAAAAAGGGGACACGATTATAAAAGGAAAATTTTCTGATACTCTTAAATTAATTAAAAATAGGAATAAATATTTATACACATTCGATCAATTGAAGTGATATTTAAGGGAATGAAACATTAGCTAAACTCCCTCTCAACCTCCTCCAAACTCAAACTCACTTCTTCCCATTCTTTAACTTTTTCATCAAGCGATAATTTCAATTCTTTGAGCTTTTCATTAAGCTCGCGTATCTGAGAGTGATTGTTATATGTGTCGGGATTAATAAGAACTGCGTTTATTTTTTTAAGCTCCTGCTCAAGCTTGTGGATCTCTTTTTCAAGCTTTGCAAGCCGTTCCTTCAAATCTTTTGTGGCTTTGTATCTCTGATTGCGTTTCTCGGCTTCAATACGTTTCTGTTCTTTGTGGGAAGATGTTTCGGTTGGATGTTCTTTTTTTGTAGATGAAACTTGTTCTGTTTCTTCGTTTCTCTTGTAGAGATAATATTCAATATCACCTTCGTAAATTTTTAAATTGCTCTGCCCTGCCTGCCGGTAGGCAGGACGAATATCAACAACTCTGTTCGCAATTGGTTTTAGAAATTCCACATCGTGGGAAACAAGTATCAGCGAACCGGAAAAATTAACTAATGCCTGCTGTAAAACTTTTTTGGATGAATAATCGAGATGGTTTGTCGGTTCATCGAGGATTATAAAATTGGAAGGAGAGAGCAAAATTTTTGCAAGTGCCAGTCTGCTTTTTTCTCCTCCGGAAAGAACTCCAACCTTCTTGAAAACATCATCACCGGAAAAAAGAAATGCACCAAGAAGTGATCGAAGCTGTCCGATTGTCTTCGCAGAACCTACGGAGTCTAAAGTTTCAATCAGATCAATTTCTGGATTGAGAGAATCAGCAACATCCTGCGAATAATAGGAAATAATGTTATTGTGACCAGATATTTTTTCACCTTTATTGAAATCAATTTTTCCAGCTATGATTTTGGAGAGAGTAGTTTTGCCAGCACCATTTGGCCCGACAAATGCAATTTTATCTCCGCGATTCACTCTGAAATCAATTCCGTCAAACAGCTTCATCTCGCCGAAAGATTTCTGAATTCCTTTCAGTTCAACGTTAAAAACTCCACATGGTGGTGGATTTGGAAACCGAATGTTTACAGTTTCTTCATCATCGGGAATTTCAATCAGTTCAACCTTTTCAAGCTGCTTTATTCTGCTTTGCACTTGTCGGGCTTTTGTCGCTTTATAACGAAAGCGCTCGATAAACTTTTGAGTGTCTTTAATTTTTTTCTGCTGAATTTCCCTTTGATTAATCAGCATCTGGTCGCGTTCTTCTTTGTATTTCAGGTAATCATTCAGCTTGCCGTTGTATGGATTTATTTTTCTTAAGAATATTTCCCATGTTCGGTTTGTGGTGAGATTCACAAAATTTTTATCGTGCGAAACAATTATCATCGATCCTTTGAAGCTTTGAATATAACCGATTAGCCATTGAAGCGAATCAAGATCGAGATGGTTTGTTGGTTCATCAAATAGAAGAAGATCATTTTGAGCGATGAGAAGCTTTGCCATTGCTATTCGCATTTGCCATCCACCCGAGAATTCATCCGTAAGTCTTTTAAAATCTTTTTCTTCAAAGCCAAGTCCGGTTAAGATTTTTTCAATTTTATATTCTATACTGTAAGATTCGAGTTCTTCCAAACGAAGATGAACTTCACCAAGTTGATTAACGAGATCTTCCTTTTCTTCGTCGCTCGATGATGATTCAAGTTGTGCGATAATTTCTTTTTCTTTTTGATGAAGGGATTTGATATCCGAAAGTGCAGTGAAGACTTCATCAATTAAAGTTTTTCCGCGATGAACAACCTGATCCTGCGGGAGATAGCCGATAGTAATATTTTTCTGTTTATTGATTGATCCTGATTCGGGTTCAATTTCTCCGACAAGCATTTTCAGAAGAGAAGATTTACCTGTTCCGTTTGAACCGACGAGACAAATTTTATCGCCCGAATTGATTTTCAGGTTAACATTCTGGAAGAGATTTTCCCCTGTAAACTGAAGTGTGATATTCGATAGATCAATCATTTGAAAAACATGGACGCAAATTTATTTTTTAAAATTGTCCCTCCCCTTTGGGGAGGGCAGGGTGGGGCCATTATTCTCTCAGAACAGCAACTTTACCAGTTACAACTTCATTGCCATCAGCATTAAAAGCAACAATTATATAAACGCCAGTATTTACTAATTCACCATTTTTGTTTTTTCCATCCCAGTAAGCGGTTCTTCCACCGGGAGAAAAAAATTGACTGACAAGAATTCCGTCTATAGTCAGAATTTTAATTTCTGTATCACGAATCAACCCATCAATAGTTAAAAGATTATTTCCACTTTTTATTTTATATGGATTTGGATAAACGAAAAGTTCATTAAAGCTTTCCAATGGTTTTATATATGGCGTTTCAAATGAAGTTAAACCTTCATCAGTACCGACGTAAACTATTCCTTTGTTCTCATCAATTGCAATACTTCTGATAATATTGGAGAGTAAAGCACTGTTCTGTGCCGTGAAAGTAGTAATTAATCTTGAACCATCTGAATTTACTAAAAGCAATCCTTCATTTGTACCAATCCATTTTTGATTCAGTGGATCAACTGCAATTGCATTTATTGATTGCTGTCGAAGAACAAACACATTCGATATTCTAAGCGCAGAACTACCTGAAGTCGGGATTGCACTGGTATTTGTTATAATATTCACTCCGAGACTTGTTCCAACCCAAACATCGCCTCTCCTGTCAACCACAACATCACGTATATCATTTTGATTTAATCCATCAGATGTAGTCAGGAAATCTGACCTATCATCCGCTGGATCTTCGTAAGTTTTATTTTCATTGAAGTAGAATACTCCAAATCTTGAGTTTGATCCGTCAGTACAGCTATACCACTTTGTGTCGTATGGATCGATTGCAAGATTCTCAATGCCTAATAATGTTCTACCCTGAGCAGCAGGAATTGTAAAATGATACCAGACACTATCCGGCGTTCTCATTGATAAAGTATTTCTGTCAACTGCCCAATAATTCAGTGCCCATAAATTATTTCGCGAGTCTTTCCCGAATCCGGTGACTACAACAAAATCCGGATTGCTTGGTATTCCCTGCATACCGGTATTTGCTCTGTTAAAAAGTTTTTTGTTATCACCATTCACTTCGAGAAACCCATAACCCCAGCCGCCAAGATATGCGGTTGTTCCTGACGTGAAAGCATGATAAACAGCATTTGTTGGTAACTCAGGAGTGTTTGAAGCATTAAAATAATTCCAGTTTTCATTCTCGTAAGTATAATATCCAATCCCTGTAACATCTTTACCGCTTGCAGACCAAAGTTTACTGTTATCATCAACACTCATTGAAGGGAATTGATTAGCCGGTGGTGCATTCGGTGATACAAAATCACCGATCATTAAAGTGTTTAGAAAAAGTGTACCGTTTGTACTTGCGCATACATATCCAAGATTTTTTCCGAATTCAATTTTAGAAATTGATACCGCAGAGTTGTAAAGTACGCTAAGAGTTTGATTATAGTAAAGATATATATTCTTCTGTGCGAGAATAATTATTGAATCGCCGCTGATTTGAAAATCATTAATATTTATATTGGCTAATTCAGTAATGAAATTATTCCAGATATTATTTTCGAACTTCGAGAAACCTTTATCAGTACTGACGATTAAATTTCCCTGGAATAATCCTGGTTTAAAAGTTTTGTTTGATGGCAGTCCGTTACTACTTGAATAAACATTCCATGATTCAGGCGCTGAAAGGTTCGTTGCACCTGGTTTTTGAATTGCAACGCCCTGATCGGTGCAGACATAAAATAAACTATTCTTTACAGCACAATTGACTTTTGTGTTTGAAGCGAATGTTCCAAACTTGAAGAATGTATCGAAGAAAAGTAAGCTGCCGGAATTAATTAATGAAACTCCAAAGTCCGAAGCTACTATTATAGTATCACCTGTTATAGAAAAGTCGTTTATTCTTTTGTTGATTTGATTTGAATTAAAGATATCCAGAATTACATCAAGACTACCTGTATCTTCGTTGTAGATATCAATTATTCCTTCAGCACTGCCAAACCAGATTCTGCCTGAGTTATCTTCAATAACTGATGTTAGAGAATTTCCCTTCAATCCTTCTGATTTATGCAAAGTTATAAACGTGTTTGATTCGGGTGTAAATTGAAATGCTCCGCCAGTTGCTGCACTCCAGATTTGATTGCCGCTTATTGCAACGTCCTGAACATTTTTGAGTGCGGTATAATTCTTCCAATTAATGAATTGCTGAGGCAGGGCAGTAGTAGTACAGAAATAAACGATTAACAAAAAAAATAAAATTTTCATTTTCTATCTCTCGATTGTGAGTTAAACGTAGAAACGTGCTAATCGTACCTTCAAAATATTTATGTATTTGTAATTAAATGTTATAAAAAAAAATCAGGTTTGAAAGTCTAAAAAAAATAGCTCTGGTTTCATTCAATATTGCCGACAAGGCGGGTTCTCATAGTGTCAACCACTTTAGCAGAAGTATAAAACCTGCCAAGATTTTCATCGTCCTCTCTTTTTCCACCATGAAAATCTGAGCCACCTGACTCGAGCAGAAAGTATTCATTTACAATTCCCCGGTAAAATCTAACCTGCTCAGGTGAATGTGATGGATGGACAACTTCAATACCATCAACTCCAGCATCTATCAACTCTTTTATCAGGATTTCGGGCATATTTCCCGGATGTGCAATAAAAGATAATCCTCCAGCATCATTAATAATTTTAAATGCACTCTGCGGAGACAAATGAACTTTCTTTTCGTAAGCAGGGGCATGATTACCGATATATTTATAGAATGCTTCAAAAAAAGATTTGATCTGTCCCTTGGCAAGCAATGCTTGCGCAATATGAGGTCTGCCGATAGCAGAATTTTTTGCGAATACAAGAACGTCATCAATTGTGATATCAAGACCGAGGATGTTTAACTTTTTAACCATTCTTATTGCACGCTTCAATCTCTCTTCTCTGAAGAAACTAAGATAGTGTTCAAGATCTTTGTTTTTGGGCTCAACAAAGTAACCAAGTATGTGAACCTCTGTATCTCTGATATCGGTGCTGATTTCGAGCCCGGGAATTACTTCAATACCATATTTTTTTGCGTGACTTATTGCTTCATTTATTGCGTTAACACTATCGTGGTCAGTAATACTAAGAATATTTATTCCCTGCTTATTAGCTTTATCAACTAATTGTTCTGGTGAATGATAACCATCAGAATAAAAAGTATGCATATGTAAATCAGTTTTTTCAACAGCCATTTTTATCAGAGTCCATAAAGAGTTTTAAACTTTTCATATTCCACTATTCTTAGTTTTGAACCTTCAAGCTCAATCAATCCTTTCTTAGCAAAAGAATGAAGTGTCCGTGATATTGTTTCCCTTGAAGTTCCTGCCATATTTGCTAATTCATGTTGAAATGGAAGTTTCTCAATTTCTACTACACCTTGTTTTATTTTCCCAATATCATCGGCAAGTTGAAGCAGAACCGTAGCCACTTTTCCCTCAGCATCCTTTAGTGAAAGTGCTTTAATTTTCATACCCGCAACTCTTAATCTTTGTGTCAATTCTTGCAAAAGTGCAATTGAAACTTCAGGATTATCTTCTAACAGCTTCAGGAAATCATTTCTTTGGATTATAAAAATTTTGGAATCTTCCATTGCCGTGGCTGTGGCTGATCTTTCAAGTCCGTCTAGAAGAGACATTTCACCAAAAAAATCTGATGGATTAAGAATGGAAAGGATTACTTCTTTGTCATTATCCTCTGAACTAATTCTGGAAATTTTAACTTTACCGGAGATGATAATAAATAACGCTGTACCAGCTTCCTTTTCAGACAATATTATAGAATCTTTTGAGAAGTTTTGAACAGAACCCGAGTGGGTTAGTTGTAAAAGCGTTTCATCTTTTAATTCAGAAAAGATAGGAACACTCTTTAGAAATTCAGTTTTTTCCAATTTTAATTCAACTTTTTCTTAATTGATGACAGGCTAAAATAGGTTTAGCCGCTCTGAAAATCAAATAAACTATCACTTATACGAAGCTGGATCGAAGCTGAAAATGAAGAATAGACAGGTAGAAAAATCCAATAAGTTCTTCAGGATTAAATTGATTTTTAACAAGCCTGTGTCTATGTTTGTATCCTTATTTTTGAATTAAAAACGGAGATTTTTAAGTAATGGGAATGATGGCTAAAATGAGAAACCTTGCACCCGTTTTCATAATTACAGTTGGTGCATTGTTTGTCCTCTTTATGGTGATTTCTGATTCGAACGTACTAGAAGCTATTGGCGGCAGAACAAACGATGTTGGCTCAGTAAATGGAATTGATATTTCTTACCAGGAGTTTCAGGCAGCTGTTGAGCGACAAAGA
Source organism: Ignavibacteriota bacterium (assembly GCA_013285405.1). Classification (NCBI taxonomy): domain Bacteria; kingdom Pseudomonadati; phylum Ignavibacteriota; species Ignavibacteriota bacterium. The sequence goes on from CP053446.1 coordinate 2,361,302, forward strand.
GAACAACAAAAACAACAAACTGGCAATGACATTCCCGAAGAACAATTTGATCAGTTCAGAGATCAGGTATGGGAATCCCTGGTTACTGAAAAACTTATTGATCAGGAAGTTAAGAGATTAGGAATTACTGTTAGTGATGAAGAAATTAAAGATATCATTTTGGGTGATGATCCTCCGGCTTTCCTCAAACAGAATTTTATTGATTCACTCGGTCAGTTTAATCGCGAATTATATGAACAAGCAATATTTGATCCACAGAACAAACAGGTTCTATTGCAGGCTGAAGAATCTGTAAGGCAAATGCAGTATAGAAAAAAACTGCAAAGTTTACTTGAAGCCGGCATTACGGTTAGTGAAGATGAAGTAAAAAGAAAATTCATTGAGCAGAATATTTCAATGGAAGGTAAGTTTGCATTATTTCCAAATGCATTATTTCCGGATTCGACATTCAAACCCACTGAAAATGATTTGAGAAAGTTTTATGATGAGAACCCTGATAAGTTTAAAATAAATGCGCAAAGAAAACTCTCTTATGTTCTCTTCCGCCACGAACCTTCGCATGCAGATAGCATGTTGGTAATAAAGAATCTTGAAAATGTTAAAAAAACTGCTGAGAACGACACATCAGATTTCAAATATTTCGCAGATATTTATTCTGAAACACCTTATTCAATAGACACATTAACAGCATCCGGTTTATCAGATGAAGCTATAAATGAATTAAAGCATGCAAAGATTGGTTCGATAGTAGGACCGGTCCCTTCAAAGACTGGTGGTTATGCACTTTATCATCTCGTGAATATAATTCCATCAAAAGATAAGTTTGTAAGAGCTTCACATATTTTAATTTCACAAATGGGAGATGATGCTGCAAATTTAGCTGAAGCAAATCGTATCTATCAGGAATTAATTAATGGTGCTGATTTTAAACAGATGGCTATGAATAATTCAAAAGATCCTGGTTCCGCTAAAAATGGTGGTGATCTCGGCTGGTTTGGGAAAGGAATGATGGTTAAAGAATTTGAAGATGCAAGTTTTGGAGCCAAAGTCGGAGTTGTTCAAAAACCAGTTAAAAGTTCCTTTGGCTATCATATAATACTTGTAACTGATGAATCAAACAGTAAATATGTGGTAGAGAAGATTACAAATTCAGTTACCGAATCTGCAGTTACACGCGATGCAAAATCTACGGCTGCAACGGATTTTTCTTATCTTGCAAAAAAGAATGGTTTTGAAAAAGAAGCAGAATTAATGAGTTATACAATCCAGGAAAGTGGAAGCTTTACTATTAATAGTCCATCAATCCCTGGTATCGGAGCTAATAAACGCCTTGTTGCCTTTGCATTTGAAAATGGATTGAATTCTATTAGTGAGGTTTACAAATTACCCAACGGTTTTATAGTAGCAAAGGTTTCAGAAGTAATTGCCGAAGGTCTTGAAAAATTTGAAGATCAGCAGCCAAAAATCAGGCAGCTTTATGTTGTAGAAAAACAATTTGAAAAATCCCGCGAACTTGCTTTGAACGTGATGAAAAAAGCTAATAATAATATTGACAATGTTAACCAGATAGATCCCAGAATCCAGGTAGTTAATACTGGTAAATTCAATGCAGCGAGTTCAATTCCACTTCTTGGAAAAGACAATGCCGTAATTTTCACAGCGTTGTCTATGAAACCTGGTGAAACTTCCGAGCCAATAAAGGGATTACGAGGTTATGTTGCATTTCATCTGAACGAAAAAACAGCTTTCGATTCAACAGCATTCAATAATCAAAGTGCAACTCTTAGAAATTCTATCTTTCAGGAGAAAAAATCTGTTGCATTAAATACGTGGTTAACCAAGATTAAAGAAAATGCAGATATTGTAGATAACAGGTATATGTTCTTCGGTTATTAAACTAATATATCTTTAGCCAACCCTCTTTTCTGTTTAGAAGGATGAAAAGAGGGTTTTCTTTTTTAAAGAAATTTTTAGATGTTCTTTCAGGTATCATTAAACTTTTTTTAAATGATTAAATCATTTTTCATTCTGTCATTAATATTGAATTGGGTGTTACCTGTGTATGCTCAATTGGATTCAGCCAGTATTGGAATCGCAGTCAATGCTGTTTATACAACCTCGGCTGAAGTATTTTTGAATCCCAATTCATCAAATCCTGAAGTAAGGAATAAATCTACAACTTTTGAAAATATCTGGAGCTATGCTTTGGATGTTCGTTACAGATTTTCAAGTGAATTTTTATTGGGTTTAAATGTTGAATACATCAATACGACTTCGGTCTTACCTAACCTGACTGCATTTATAGGAAATCAGGTTTTCGTTTTTGAAGTTGAAGATGGCTTCACTGTAATTCCAATTGAACTTACAGCTTACTATCATTTTCCATTTTCGACTGAAGATTTCAAATTTATGATGGGTGGTGGACTTGGATATTACATTGGTGAATTCATTAGAAAATTTCAAGACGTCGAACTTGAAGTCACACAGCAAAAATTTGCACTTGGAATGCATGTAACAGCATCAATTGATTACGTATTATATAAAAATATTTCTGCAAGATTTGAAATGAAATTTCGGGACCCTCAATACACAGTCGCAAGCAAATATTCTTCACCTCAGGTTATCTACCAGGGTAATGTAATCGATCTTCCAGAAAATGCATTCGATACAAAAGTTGATATTGACGGACTCACATTTATTCTGGGATTTGTAATCAGCATTTGATTTCACAGATCTTCATACTTTTATTATTCAAATAATAAAATATATTTTTGGTTTAATTCTTATGAATAAAAAAATGTATTATCTGACTGGATTTATGGCTGCCGGTAAAAGCACAATAGGACCAATACTCGCGAATACACTTGGATGGAATTTTTATGATCTCGATAGAGAAGTTGAATCTCAGGAAAAAATGAAAGTAGTTGAAATATTTGAAGCAAAAGGTGAAAATTATTTCAGGAAAGCGGAATCCGGGCTTTTAAAAAAATTATCTGAAAAAACTGAAGCGATCATTTCTCTTGGCGGCGGAGCAATTTCATCCGATGAAAACTTTAGAATCATAAAATCATCCGGAAAAATTATTTATTTGAAATCATCACCCGAAATGGCATATCAACGATTGAGGTTTAAAAGAGACCGTCCTTCATTTATTTTTGAAGGTGAAGAAGTTCCTTCAAAAGAACAATTTATTGAGCGAATTAATAAACTGCTCGATGAACGAAAAAAATATTATGAGCAAGCCGATTATATTATCGATACCGATAATCAAACGGTTGGTAAAACTGTTGATATCCTGGCAAAATACGTTATGAATCAATCATAAATAAATTTTCACACGATCTTGAAAAAAGTATTTGTCAAATCAAGTATTAAGAATTACCCGGTTTACATCGGTAAGAATTCGTTTGATTTGCTGCCTGAATTAATTATTGAATATTCTCTCAAGGGAAGGATATTTGTAATAATTGACAGAAAGGTTAACAAGCTTTTTAAAAACGAAATAGAAAAGATTTATAAAACTATCTCTGATAAAATTCATTTCAGCGTTCTTACAGCTTCTGAAAAAACAAAATCTCTTGAAGAAGCTTCGAAAATTTATTCTGCACTTTACAGGGAACAATTCGGAAAAGATACACTTTTGATTGCAATAGGAGGCGGAACAATTGGAGATCTTGCGGGATTTATTGCTTCCACTTTTATGCGCGGAGTTTCATTAATTCATATACCAACTACGTTGCTTTCTATTGTTGATAGTTCAATTGGTGGCAAAACAGGTGTGAATTTCAGATCAACAAAAAACTTAATTGGTACTTTTTATCAGCCTGACATTGTAGTCAGTGATACGAACTTTCTTAAAACGCTCACTGATGAAGAAATGATTTCAGGATTTGGTGAAGTTATTAAATATTCATATCTGACAGACAAGTGGTTTTACGATAAGCTTCTTTCCGCACCACGCTTATTAAATAATCCGACTGAAAATTTTCTTAATGAAGTAATTTTAGAGTGTATAAAAATTAAATCAGCAGTTGTGGCTCAGGATGAATTTGAAAAATCAGGATTGCGGAAAATTCTGAACTTTGGACACACCTTCGCTCATGCATATGAGGCTATTTCAGATTATAAAATTCCACATGGTAAAGCTGTTATTATCGGAATATTAAATGCATTGAATCTTTCTTACGAAGTGGGATTAATTAACCAAAAGCAGTTAGATAAAATGATTGAGCTTCCACTTAAGTTCAAAGATGAGTTAAAAATAACTAATTTCGATGAAAATGATATTTACAGGTCAATGCAATATGATAAGAAGAATAAAGGCGGAAAGAATCGTTTTGTTTTGATTAAAAATTTTGGCGAATTATTAGTTGATGTGGAAGCAAATAAGAATTCAGTGTTAAAGTCAATCAGAAAAACAAAGAAAGATTTGGTTTAAAAGGGCAACTGCCGGATTGTGAGGGCGAAACCCGGCAGCTTTGTGTGTCATATTTGGAGGGATGCTATGCTTAAACTATTTCGTTTTATAATTCTCAATATCAGTGCCACTGGTTTTTATATTGATTTTATACTTCTATTGCGTCAAACTGTAGATAAATTGATTTCAAGGAAATAATTACCTGTAAATTGGTATTCGTATTTCCGAATGAACCTTTGTTGGAGTGATTTGTTATTTAAGAGATAGAAACCACGACAGATCTGGTCGAGAAATTCCGTATAGAGAAAGAGAAGTTAACGAAACGATAATAGCGCATTTGAATCAGCAATCCAGGAAACAGTGCATCGCAGTTTTTGTCGGTGACATTATTAAAATGGCGAGAGAAGATATGTAATCAAAAGCCGATAGGATTCTATATGCAGATGTTAATTTTATAGCAGATATCAATAAAAAGAATTCCATAGAGAAACTAACAACGCCTAAGAATTATTTTGAATGTAGTTCCTTCTCCGGGTAATGAACTTTTAACGAAAATTTTTCCACTATGATAACCCTCAATTATTCTTTTTGATAGACTCAGTCCCAATCCCCAGCCTCGTCTTTTTGTGCTATATCCTGGTCGGAAGACGTCTTTTCTCCGTTTCATTTCAATACCTTTACCACTGTCTTTAACTTCAACTTCAACATGATTTTTTGTTTGATGAACTAAAATTTCGATCTTACCGGTTACTCCTTCGATTGCATCGAGAGCATTCTTAATCAGGTTTTCAATTACCCATCCGAATAATTCCGGGTTTAATTCTGCGCACGCGTCTTCATCTCCGGAAATTTTAAGTTCTACGGATTTTCCTGTTTGCGGAAGTCGTCTTTCAAAATAGGATATAACCTGTTTAAGTTCCTCAATAACATTTTGCTTCGCGAGTTCAGGTTTTGCCCCGATTTTTGAAAATCTGTAAGTGATTCGGTTAAGCTTTTCAACATCGCTACTAATCTCTTCTGAAATATCATTCACTTTATCCGGATCCTTATAATTAATTTTCAGCATTTCCAACCATCCCATAAGACTTGATATCGGAGTTCCAAATTGATGAGCCGTTTCCTTTGCCATCCCAACCCAGATATTACTTTGTTCTGATCGCTTGATGCTGCTAAAACTGATATAACCAATAACGATAAACAAAGCGGCTATTATCAGTTGTATGTAAGGATAATATCTCAACTGTTCAATATGTTCGGAATCTCCATAGTGAATTTTATTTATTATTATTCCCTCATATTTAACTTCAATGGGAGGATGAGCAGCATCCATTTCAACGATTTGTTCTGCAATAAAAATTTTAAATTGTTCAGCCGTAAGATTCGAATCAATGTCAATATTTCTAATATCCGTTCTGTTATAAACATTATTCTCAGCATCTGATTGAATGAGTGGGAAGTCTATAGGTTTTATGATATTATCAAAAAGGAAAGTTATATCAACATCCGGATTTGTTGTGTTAGCCAGGTATTCAATTCCTTTTGCGTAAAGTTCTACTATCTGTCGTTCTTTATCCTGCAGTTTTTGCACAACTGTCTGCGTATAGTAAAGAGTTCCAATTGCTATCAGAACTGCAATTATCAAAAGCACAATTTTCAGATTAACCGATGCGGGACCGCCAGACATTTTCATAGAGCACCTTAAAAAGTTTATTTCACTGAGGTAAAATTAGAAAAAAGGTTAGTAATAATCTGTTGAAAATCTTTGAAATAAAAAGCCCCGTCTGCTGAAAGCTGATACCACGGGTGGATAAATATCATCTTCCATACTTGCAGCGGAGCCTAAAAATGTGTACAAATATTTTATTCGATTTAAAAATAGATAATGCCCGACGAGATTTCACACCATAAATTTAGTTCAGATAATATTAGTTCTCCATTTAATAACATATAAATTAAAAAGATTCTTTCCTCAATAAGCCGTAAGTTTGTGGTACACTTTCTAAAAATTCAGGGACAAAAATGACTGCTGTTTTCAATGATTACTTCTATCCAAAATCAATCTGTGTAGTTGGCGCATCTTCAAAGCCAAAATCACTCGGTTATGAATTAACTAAATCAATAAAACAATATGGCTATACGGGGAAATTATTTCTGATCAATCCAAAATCTGATGAAATCCTTGGATATAAATGCTATCCGACAATTGAATCAGTCAAAGAAAAAATAGATCTTGCAATAATTATGGTCCCAAAACAATTTGTTGAAGAATCAATTAAACAGCTTACTGACAAAGGAACAAAAGCTATGATTCTTATTACAGCGGGTTTTAAAGAAACAGGTAAGCAGGGTGAACAAGAAGAAAAAAGAATTTTAGAATTAGTAAAGAAATCAGACGCAAGAATAGTTGGTCCAAATTGTATGGGAATCATCAACACAATTCATGAAATAAAAATGAACGCTACTTTCGTTGCTGAAGAACCACAAAACGGAAAGATGGCTTTCTGTTCGCAGAGCGGAGCAATCGGCGCAGCAGTTTTAAATTCATTGAGAGAAACTGATATAAAATTTTCTCAATTTATAAGTGTAGGGAATAAAGCTGATGTTACGGAAAATGATTTGCTTGAATATTGGGAGAAAGATAAAAATGTTAGTGTGATTACATATTACCTCGAAAGTTTTGAAGCAGGAGAAAAATTTATAAAATATTTTATCGATGAAAAGATTACCAAACCTGTAATTATCCTCAAAGGAGGTAGAACATCGAGCGGAATTAAAGCAGCGTCTTCTCATACCGGTGCGATGGGAAGCAGCGATAAAGTTGTTGATGCTGTACTTCACCAATTTGGAATCATCCGTGCTGATGATTTAAATGATATGTTTAATACTGCTAAAGGTTTTGAAGATTTTCCGATGCCAAAAGGAAACAGGATTGCTGTTGTAACAAATGCTGGCGGTCCGGCTATTCTCACTGTTGATACTCTTGAAAAAAATAATTTAACTCTTGCTGAGTTATCATCAGAAACAAAATTGAAGCTAAGAGAAATTGTTCACCCGCAGGGAAGTGTAAACAATCCGGTTGATTTACTCCCCGGTGGTATAGCTGAAGAATTCAAACAGGTAAATGAAATTCTTGTGGAAGATAAAAATGTGGATGCAGTTATTTCTGTTTTTGTTGAACCAATTATGGTTCCTGCAATTCCTGTAATAGAAGGAATCAATGAAATAGTGAAATATCCTTTTGGGAAAAATGTTAAACCAATTTTCCAGGTTGTAATGCCTTTACCTGAATTTTGGGATCAGTATAGAAAAGAATCAAAGACAAAACGATCACTTTTCAAAAGATCAGAAGATCCTGCAGTCGTAATTGGAAATATGCTGAAGTTCAAAAATAAACAGGATAACAAAAACAGATTAATACCTGTCGAAACAAATATTGAAGGATTGAAATTTGAAGCCGGTAAATTTTTGTCGCAGGAAGAAGTAATTAAAATATCAGAGCACTACAACATTCCAATCGTTAAAACAAACCTGATGAGTTTAAATGATTTGAAGAGAGTAGATTTTAAATTTCCAGTGGTTCTTAAAGCCGTCGGCGAAAAAATTATTCACAAATCTGAACTAAAAGGTGTCGTGCTCAATATCAAAGATAAAAATGAGTTGATACATATTGCTGAATCAATGATTAAATCATTCAATCAAAAAAAATTAAGTATAGAATCATTTCTCATACAACCGTACATCCATACAAAGTTTGAGCTTTTAGTTGGCGGTTTCCGAGATCCAAGCTTTGGTCCAATGATAATGTTTGGCTCCGGTGGTAAATACGTTGAGTTTATCGAGGATACAACAATTCGATCTGCGTACCTGAGTGATTATGATATTGAGGAAATGATAAACAATACGAAAATAGGAAAAATTATTCAAGGTGTGCGCGGTGAAATTCCTGCTGATATGAATAGAATCAAAAGCACTATAAAATCAGTTGCTCAAATGATGCTCGATCATAGAGAAATAATCGAGTGCGATCTTAATCCGCTTGTAGTTACGGATGATAATAATATCTTTGCAGTGGATATTAGAATCAAATGTTAAAATTTTGTAAGTGAAACGCCGTAACTTCATTAAAACAATTTCCACCGCAGCTATTGCTGGCTCAATCTTTCCTGTTACTGCAAAAGATGACAGAATTCTGCCAAATAAAAAACTTAAAAAGCCAGCAAGGTTAAAGAAGGGAAATACGATTGCACTCGTTACTCCCGGCAGTTACATCACTGATCAGGAAAAACAAGAATCAATTATCAACCTACAAAGTCTCGGGTTTAACGTAGTTTACACTGACAGACTGATGCAAAAAAATGGTTACTTCTCTGCGAATGACGAAGAACGTGCGAAGGATCTGAATGATATGTTTGAACGGAAAGATGTTCATGCAATAATCTGTGCGCGCGGAGGTTACGGATGTGCAAGAATATTACCTTATCTTGATTATGATTTGATTGAAGATAATCCAAAAGCACTGATTGGTTTCAGCGATGTTACTGCACTTCAATATGCAATTTTTAAAAACAGCGGATTGTTAACATTTCACGGTCCGGTTTCAATTTCAACTTTCAGCAATTTTAGCGTTAAGAATTTTGAAAGTGTATTGATGAATCCAACTTTTGAGTTTGATCTTATGAATTCAACAACTGAAAATAATTATAATCCGTACGGAATTACTGTTATCTCAGAAGGCAAATCTGAAGGTAAGTTAATTGGAGGAAATTTATCAATTTGCGTTTCACTTATTGGAACAGAATTCGACATAGATTATTCGGATAAGATAGTATTTCTCGAAGAGTTTATTGAAGAACCGTACCGTGTTGACAGAATGCTCACACAAATGATACAGTCAGGTAAATTCGAAAATGCAGCAGGAATTGCACTTGGAGTTTTCAAGTTGTGTGAGCCAAATAAAAGTAATCCGGCTTTTCAGGGATCTTTTTCTTTGATGGAAGTTTTACAGGATAGGCTTGGGAATCTTGGAATTCCAGTTATCTACGGACTTTCATTCGGACACGTTGCTGATAAGTTTACTCTTCCTTTCGGCGGATATGCTGAATTGAATACGGAAACTAAAAGGCTAAAATTATTGGAACCTGCTGTTCAATAAAATTTAAATCGTTTTATTAAAAATTTGAAAATTACTTTTTCAACAACCTGTTAGTTTCAATTTTATTTTTAATTGTCTGTAGCATAGCTTTACAAGAATACTTAATATGATTTAAAATGGGAGAATAAAATGCTCATAAAAAAAATATCACTTTTGTTCTTTGTAATTCTTGCAATGCAGGGATGTCTTGTATTTCATACTGTTTCTTATGAAATAAATCTTGAAGATGAAAATTCAGGCTCAGTTACTTTAAATATTTCTGATATCCGGTCAGATGCGGTGAATACTTCTGAACTTGAGGAAGACAAAAATCAGCTCTTTAATTTTATTCTCAAGAGCGATGATTTTATTGAACAGATGAATGTTGAAGGTAAATTTATTTCCGATCGAAAGTTATTTATTTCAGATGGTAAACTTGTAGGTAAATTAAATTATTCTTTCGACGATATTTCGAATGTCGAAGGCATTGTTTACCAGGAACCGTTTTACTTCATCACAATTCCGCTTGAAGACAGTATTGTTTCTACAAATGGTGAAATAATTACTTCCGAAAGTCATAAGAGAATAATGTGGGATAATACAATCAGAACATTGAAGTTTGAAATGTTTAGTACTGATGTTGAAAAGGGAAGTCTTGTTAAACTTACTCAGTATCTTGAAGAGTAATGATAGAATTTTGTTTATCGTGAATTGGAAATGTGTTCTGGTTAATCAGTCCCGGGTTTTTTTAAAAAATATATCGAATCATTATTAGCAAAATTCTGATCAGCGGGTTGCAGGAATATTTTTGGGTTATTGCAGTCGTCAATAACAAGAAATTGAAAAACTAAAACCATTTCACTTAAAACCAAGATCTAAACGAATGTATGCTGAAATAGTATTTCCATTATCATTCCGTAAAACTTTTACATATCGGGTTCCGAAAGAACTTCAAAACCAGGCAAAAGTCGGAGTGAGGGCTGTTGCTCCATTTGGAAAAAGAACTTTGACCGGTTTTATAATAAGCAAACCAAAAGATGTTTCCATCAAAGAAGAAATAAAACAAGTAATTGATATCCTCGATGAAAAACCAATTGTTGATAAAGATGGATTTAAATTTTACGAATGGCTGGCTGATTATTATCTCTGCTCATTAGGAGAAGCGTTAAAACTTGCAGTTCCGTACGGCTCCGATATTGAATCAAAAAGAAAAATCATTTCTGATAAAACTGCTTCAGCACATCTTCTTTTAAAAGAAAAAAACAAATCTTCTACAAGAGCCAAAATTCTGACAGTCCTGTCGGAGAAGGAAGAAATAAGTCTTCAGCAGCTTCAGAAGATTGTAAAGAAAAAAAATATATACTCGACTCTCAGAACCCTTCAGGAAAATGGAGTTATTACTTTACTTGACAGTATTCAGAAAGCAAAAGTAAAACCGAAAACAGTTAATTATGTTAAGTTGAATAAAACGACAGGCGAAGTTTATTCACTGTTTCCTGAAATTGAAAGACGTTCGCCAAAACAAATTAAGATTCTTTTAGAATTAGTTAATGCGAAAGGAAAAGGTTTGCCTGTTGCTGAATTGCTTCACAAAACTTCATCCTCAAAATCTTCTATTGATTCACTTGCAGCAAAAGGAATTGTAAAGCTTTACGAACAGGAAGTTGACCGCAGATATGTTGAGCATTATAAAGAAGAGCAAACTAAGTTTCCACTTTCCGATAAACAATCTGAAGTTATAGCAGAAGTTGCGAAAACATTTTCTGAATCAAAATTTAAAACATACTTGCTTCATGGTGTTACCGGTAGCGGAAAAACGCAAGTTTATATCGAACTCACAAAAAAAGTAATTGATCAAAATAAAACAGCATTAATTCTCGTTCCTGAAATTTCTCTTACACCGCAGATTACTTCACGCTTCTTCAACGTGTTTGGTGATGAAGTTACTGTTCTTCACAGCAGAATGTCACCCGGAGAAAGATTTGATTCGTGGCAAAGAATATTCAAGGGAAAATCGAAAGTGGTAATTGGGGCAAGATCTGCATTGTTCTCGCCGTTAAAAAATATCGGACTTATAGTAATTGATGAAGAACACGATGCAAGCTATAAGCAAGCTGATATGATACCAAAATATAATTCACGTGATTCAGCAATAATGCTTGGAAGCATTCTTGACTGTCCGGTTTTATTGGGATCAGCAACTCCTTCTGTCGAAAGTATGTACAATGCTAAAACAGGGAAATATACTCTGCTTGAACTTCCTGATAGAATTGATAACGCAAAACTTCCGGTTATTACTCTCGTTGATGTTAATAAGGAAAGAAAAAAGAAACGAATGGAAAATATTTTTTCCAAAACTCTGCTTGATAAAATTGAAGACAGATTAAAAAAAGGTGAAGGCGTTATCATTCTCCAAAACAGGCGAGGTTTTTCAACTCAAATTTACTGTACTGATTGTGGTGAAGTTGAAATTTGTGATAACTGTTCGGTTCCGATGGTTTATCATATCAACAAAAATATTATCGAATGTCATTATTGTGGATTGATAAAAGATGTCCCCGGTGCTTGTACTCATTGCGGATCAATTCAAATAAAATATTTTGGAACAGGTACTGAAAGAGTTGAAGATGAACTTGAGTTTTATTTTCCCAACGTTAAGATGAGCAGAATTGATTCTGATTCAATTACAAAAAAATCTGCATTAAGCAGATTGTTAATTTCTTTTGGAAATGGAGATATTGATGTACTCGTTGGGACGCAGATGGTCTCGAAAGGTCTGGATTTTTCAAGAGTAACTCTTGTTGGAGTTATTTCGGCAGAAACAACTTTATGGCTTCCTGATTTCCGGGCTGATGAAAGAACTTTTCAATTGCTCACACAGGTTTCAGGAAGAGCAGGCAGAAGTAAAAATCCGGGTGAAGTAATCATTCAAACTCAGAATGAAAAACACTTTGCACTTCAGATGGTTCTTAACAATAACTACAACGGATTTTATGAAAAAGAAATTTTAGATCGGGAAAAATTGGAATTTCCACCTTTTACAAGAATTGCGTTGATCGAAGCAAAAGATCAATCCAATGAAAAAGCAAAGGGTGCAATGAATGATTTCTATCACGAAATAAAAAAATATAAAAAGTGGTTAAAAATATCCTCTCCTACACCTGCAATAATAGCCAGACTCAAAGGGCTATTTCGTTATCAGATATTAATCAAATCATCGAGACAAACTGATCCAGGCGGGAAGATTTTAAGAAATTCAATTTTAAATTCTTATGTCGAGTTTAACAGGAAATCAAGATTCAAAGATGTGCGTTTGTTTTATGATATAGATCCGCAGAGCGTGATTTAGTGAAAACTAAAACACAATAAAGAAATGTGAGACTCACCTCTAAGGTGAGTCTCACATAGAATTTGATATAACTCATTAGAAATGTCACTATTAAATTAATTACTAACTGATGTTACGCAGAAAAGCAATTAGCAAAGAGATGACATCTTTATTTTTTATTAAATATTTAAACAAAAGTAACATTGACATTCCAATTTAAGTGCTTATTTAATCTATAAAAAGATGTCATCTCTCCATTTTGCGTAAGGTGAGTTACTAATGGATTCTGAGTAAACGGAATGTTAAGTTTTTAACTGAAGTAAAAACTTAAAGCAGAAATGAGACTCACCTTAAAAGTGAGTCTCATATGGGGTGAGTTTCTCATTAAAATAAAAATATATGGCTAAAAGGAACGTAAAATTTTTAAAGGGAAGATGTTACCATATTTTTAATCGTGGAGCTAATAAAAGGAAAATCTTCTTTGAAGAAGAAAATTACGTTTACTTGTTGAAAAAGCTAAAACATTATGTTAAAAAATATGAATTTTCAGTTTTAGCTTATTGTCTAATGCCAAACCATTATCATTTTGTGTTAAGACAGGATGGTGATATTCCACTGAATATTCCAATTGCTTTTTTATTCAATGGTTATACCAAAGCTGTGAATAAAAGGTATAACAGAACCGGAACTTTGTTTGAAGGAACATTTAAGTCAATAGAAGTTGAATATGCCAATTATTTGCTTGAACTATGCAGGTATATTCACAGAAACCGGGTTGATGATGGATTAGTAGAGCAAATTGAGGACTGGAAGTTCTCAAATTATCTCGAATGGATTGAAAAGAGAAACGGAAGTCTGGTAGATTTGAAATTAAGGAATAAATATTTCAATAATGCAAGCAGCTATGAATCTTATGTTATAAATTATAAATCCATTAAACGAGCAGTTAAAGGATTGCGTAAATATTTGCTGGAATTAGAAAGGAATAAAAAATAAAAACACAAGTGAGACTCACCTCTAAGGTGAGTCTCACATAAATAATCAACAAATAGAATTACTGATTAAATCCTTGTAAAAATGGAACAGCTTGTGTTATCTGGAACCAGATAAATGCACCAATCAGCCAGACAGCAAAAACGAGTGCATAATATTTCCCGGTTGATTCGGATTTGTTCATCTTTGCAAATCCAATCGCAAGAATCGCATAAGCCCAAATACTTATCGGATCTATCTTTGATAAAACCCACCCTGTGATTGTGTTCTTATCACTTCCTATAAAGGATGCAACACTCGTATCCATCATTATCTTACCCATTAGCATTGTGAGAATACCTGCGATTACTATTTGAAGAATATTTATGTAAGCTGTTAACCCATTGGCAACTAATGCACCGGTAAAGGTTCCTTCTCCTTTAAGAATAAATTTAATCAGCAGAAAATAAATTCCGGTAATGATAAAGAAGAAGATGAAACCAAATAAAAGTATCGGAATGACTGTAAATATCCAGCTCATCGGTCCTCTCATATATGTGTCCATTGCATCAATCTGCTGATCAGCTTGTTCACGGGTTAGTGTTCCGTTTTCAACCATCTTTTCAATCCGATCAATACCTTGTTTCTTAGCTTCAAAATAAACTTCCTCGTTTGTCATTGCAAGGATTCTTACTAAAGATACTACAACAAAGAAAATAAGAATTGGGATTACCCAGTCTTTGTGCTTCGCAGCAAACTTTGAAGTGACTGAAAACATTCTTGCTGGCTCAGTAAATACTCCGATCATTTTATCGGAATGACTTAGTTCTCCGGTTTCCTGTTTTTGTTCAGGTGAGTTTATAGTTTCGTTTAGATCCATTTCGAGCCTCACTAATTATTAAAAATTGTTAAACAAAACATATTCTATCTTTAAGCCAAAGGCAATAAATTTTTGCTGATTGGTAATTAAAAATGCTGCATGGTTTTTACACACTTGCTGTTTTAGAAAAATCATTTTGATTCACAAATTCAATTAAAATATGCCTGAGCAAAGTCCGCTATCATTTTGTAAATTTGAAGAGTAAATATTTACCAACCTTATCTGAGAAGAATATGAAACCAAAAACAATCATCGAACCATTCAAAATAAAATCAGTTGAACCAATCCGTTTCACCACTCGTGATGAAAGAGAGAAAATTCTAACTAAAGCAGGTTACAATCCATTTATGATTCATGCCGATGATGTGCTGATTGATTTGCTTACTGACAGTGGTACATCTGCAATGAGCGCAAAGCAATGGGCAGGAATAATGGAAGGAGATGAAGCCTATGCCGGTTCAAAAAGTTTTTTCCGTTTTGAGGATGCAGTAAGAAAAATTACTGGAATGAAATTTATTATTCCTACTCATCAGGGTAGGGCGGCAGAGAAAATTTTATTTTCGATTGTTGGAGGACCGGGAAAATATTTTCCGAACAACACTCACTTCGATACAACAAGAGCCAATATTGAATTTACAGGTGCTGAAGCTGAAGACTTACTAAATGAAATTGGAAAGCATCCGGAACAGCGGGCTGATTTTAAAGGAAATATGGATGTCGAAAAACTTGAAAAATTCATCAGGGAAAAAGGAGTAGAGAATATTCCACTGTGTATGATAACAGTTACAAATAACTCCGGTGGTGGACAACCGGTTTCTATGCAGAATATTCGTGATGTGAAAGATGTCTGTAAAAAATATGGTATCCCGCTTTTTCTTGATGCCTGCAGGTTTGCTGAGAATGCTTACTTCATTAAGAAAAGAGAAAAAGGTTATCAGGATAAATCTGTTTTGGAAATTGCACAGGAAATGTTCTCCTATGCTGATGGTGCAACGATGAGTGCAAAGAAAGATGCTCTTGTAAATATAGGAGGATTTCTCGCGCTGAATGACGAAAATCTTGCGATGCAATCAAGGAACCTTCTTATTGTAACAGAAGGATTTCCAACTTATGGAGGATTAGCCGGGAGAGATCTTGAAGCAGTTGCTCAGGGTTTAGAAGAAGTTGTTGATGAACATTATCTTGAATATAGAATTAGAAGCGTTGAATATTTGGGAGAAAGATTAGTTGCAGCCGGTGTTCCGATTATTGAACCACCGGGTGGTCATGCAATTTATATTGATGCAAAAAGATTTGTCCCGAATATTCCTGCTGATCAATATCCGGGTCAGGCGATTGTTTGTGAACTTTATCTGGAAGGTGGAGTTCGTGGCGTTGAAATTGGTAGTGTAATGTTTGGTAAGTATGATAAGAATGGAAAACTTATTCCTGCAATGATGGAACTTGTAAGGCTTGCAATTCCAAGAAGAGTTTACACACAAAGTCATGTTGACTACTTAATTGAAATAATCATTGAAGTTTTCAAAAACAGAAATAAACTTAAAGGTTACAAAATAGTTTACGAAGCACCGATGCTCAGACATTTCACGGCAAGGTTTGCACCAATTAAAAGTTAAAAGAGTTCTCCGTGGTCCTCTGCGGTTCTTTGTGAACTCTGTGTAACCCCTTTAAAAAGAATTACGCAGAGAGCCACAGAGATTTCACTGAGATAAATAATCACTATGAAGCTCAAAAAAAAATACCGGTTTGATAACAAGAGACAGATATGGAGAATTATTCCCACTAACTCCGGTAAACTTATAATCGAAGAACGTGAATCTGAACAGAAACAAGTTTACTTCCATTGTATTGAGTTGACATCAGGTAAAAAGATTTTGCAGGATTTTCAACTTGATGATAAATTCTGGGTAGGAATTGAATCTGTGAAAGATGACTATATCTATTTTCATAAATTTGCAAAACCAGATATGCCAAAACACAAAGGAATATTTGCCTTCGATATCAAAACAAAAAAAATATTCTGGGAAAATTCCAACCTGACATTTCAATTTATGTTTCGTGATAAAATGTATGCATACGTTGAAGAATTCGGAGGTAAAAAATTCTTTGCTTTGAATCTGCAGGATGGAACGGTTGAAGATGAACTCGGCGATAACCCACTATTGATTAATGAACTCAGAGACCAATCAATAGCTGACAATATCCCGGCTGGCTATTTATTTCCGGAAGTCTTCTCATCCGATTCATTGATTGAAAATAATACATTCGATTTGATTAGTTCACTGAAGACTGATTTTATGATTTCGGGTCAAATTGAATATTTACTGAAAAACGGGCTTCTGATGATGAGCTTTCATACAGTTAATGAAAAAGGAAAATTAAATAACATTTTCAAAGCAGTTGATTTATCCGGAAGAAAGTATATTTTAGAAGAAGTTTTGAATAAAGATACGAGTCTGTTTTTCACTGATTCTTTCTTTGTTAAAGATGATTTTCTTTTTTTATTGTTCGGGAAAACAAGGCTCGAAGTTTATAATATTATATCCTGATGGGTATTGTTATGGAACTTTCAACTGATGAAAAAAAAATATTACTGCAAGCTGCAAGAGAATCCATTCTGCAGGAATTCAGTGAATGTGATGTGACAAAGATTGATTACAAAGTTTTTCCAAATCTTAAGATGCAATTAGGTGCTTTTGTTACTTTGCATATTGACAATCATCTTCGTGGATGTATTGGTTACATCATTGCACAAAAACCTTTATTCGAAACTATTGTGGATGCGGCAAAACATTCAGCCTTTGGCGATCCAAGGTTTGATGAATTAAGCAGAGATGAATTTGATAAAATAAAAATAGAGATTTCAGTTCTCTCACCATTTGAACCTATCAAAAGTTATGATGAAATTGAAGTAGGAAAGCATGGGCTTTTATTAGAAGAAGGTGGAAGTGCAGTTCTTCTTCCACAGGTTGCGATCGAACAGAATTATAATCGATCTCAATTCCTGACAGCCCTTTGTCATAAAGCTGGTTTATATGGAAATTATTGGAAGGAAAGGATGTTAAATATAAAAGTCTTCACTGCTCTTGTTTTTTCTGAAGAAAAAATCGGAGGTAAAAAATGAATTATGTCAGACCTGCCCAGGTTGCCGGATATTTTTATCCTGCAAATCCAGATAAATTGAAAAAAGATATTTCGCTGATGCTTGAGGTAACTAAATCCAAAAATGAAATTAATAATATTTTTGGAATCGTATCACCTCATGCCGGATATGTTTATTCAGGTAAAACAGCAGCACATGCTTATAATTTATTGAACGGAAAAAATTATAGACGAGTTGTTATAATTTCACCGAGCCATTCAGAATATTTCCCTGGCATTTGTATTTTTGAGGGTGATGCTTATGAAACGCCACTCGGTATTCTGAAAGTTGATAAAGAATTTCGTGAACTGTTTCTGACCGATGATGAATTAATATTTAAAGGTTTTGAAGGTCACAGAAGAGAGCACGCATTAGAAGTTCAGCTTCCATTTTTACAATCCGTACTCAATAATTTTAAAATTGTTCCAATAGTAATGGGTGATCAGTCGAAACTGAATGTTGATAAACTTGCAAAGAAACTTGCTGAGCTTTCTGATGATGAAACCTTGATTGTTGCCAGTTCTGATTTATCTCACTTTTATTCCAAATCGCATGCTGACAGACTTGATTCAATTGTTGAAAAGCGAATAAGAGAATTTGATTTTAACAACCTTCAAACCGATCTTGACACTCATGTTTGTGAGGCTTGCGGCGGCGGACCAATAGTTGCACTAATGAAATCAGCAGACCTAAAAAACGTCAGACACTCATTGGTTCTGAACAGAAGCGATTCGGGTGATGTTACAGGTGATAATAAAGAAGTTGTTGGATATTTGTCGGCAGTTTTTTATGGAGATTAATCAGGATTGACTAAACAAAAAATTGCAATTATCGGAGCCGGTAAACTTGCTTATTCAATAGTTTCCGCACTTATAAAATCAAAATACGATATCCAGATAGTAATAAGTAAAAAACTTTCATCTGCCAGAGTACTTTCGGAAAAATTTAAGATTCCACATTGCTCAAATTCTATAAAAAACATTTCTGCGGAAGTTAATGTTTTCTTTTTGACAGTTCCTGATGGAGAGATAAAAAAAGCTGCTGAAAAGTTATCAAAATTGAAACGAGATTTTAGTAAGTCAATCTGCATTCACTTTTCCGGTGTTGAAAATATTTCCGTTCTGAACTCACTTCGCAAGAAAGGTTGTGCAATTGGTTCAATCCATATAATCAGACCATTCCCATCAAAAAATATTGTTGATATCAGAAATTCACCGGCTTCAATAGAAACAGAAAACAGACAGGCAAAATCTTTTTTGCTTCAGATGTGTAAAAAATTAAAATTGAAACCGCATTCAATAAATTCCGATGAAAAAGTTTTCCATCACCTTGCAGCAGTTCACAGTTCAAATTTTCTTGTTGGAAATTTATTTAATGCGTTCTCTCTGATAACTTCTGGAAATAATTTTCCAAAAAATATTCTCAGAAAAACTACTCAATCTGCTCTCGATAATGTTTTCAATTTATCTCCTGCAAAAGCTCTTTCTGGTCCGATAGATCGTGGTGATATTTACACAATAGAAAAACATTTGGATACACTCGATGCTAAAATCAGAAAAGCAAAAAACAAGGATAAACTTAAAGTGATTCGGAAAAATTATATTGTTCAGTCTCTTAATTTGCTGGAGGTTGTAAAAGTAAAATACGGAAAGTTGAGTGAGAAACACAGGAAGATTGAAAAGCTGTTGAAGAACAAACTTTAATAGTTTGGATTTAATCTATTGAAGAAAATATACAGCAATTTCATAAATAATCATCGCTAAAACTGCTGATACCGGAATCGTTAGTACCCACGCCCAGATTAACTTATAAGTTACTTTCCATCTTACTGCAGATAATCTTTTTGTTATTCCGGCTCCGATAATAGAGCCCGTAATTGTATGTGTTGTACTTACCGGAATGCCAGCTAATGCTGTTCCAAACAAAGTAACTGCTCCGGCTGTTTCAGCGCTGAATCCTTCAAAGGGATGAAGCTTTGTTATTTTTTGTCCCATCGTTTTTACAATTCTCCATCCGCCCGAAAGCGTTCCCAATGCAATTGCTGCATAGCAGGATAAAACAATCCATAACGGAATTTCATCATGAACATTCAGATGTCCGGTGGAAACAAGCGCAACAAAAATAATTCCCATCATCTTTTGTGCATCGTTTGAACCATGCCCAAGACTATATGCAGCGGACGATATTAGCTGAAGTTTTCTGAAATATTTATCCACCGAATACGGATTCATATTTTTACAGAGATGCAGTGTGATAATTGAAAAGAAAACAGAAGTTACAATTCCAACTAATGGAGCAATAAAAATAAATGCGATAATCTTTATTACTTCCGGAAGAAAAATTGAACCAATACCGGCTTTTGCAATTGCTGCACCAACAAAACCACCAACTAACGTGTGTGAAGAGCTTGAAGGAATTCCCCACCACCATGTTAACAAGTTCCAGCCAATTGATGCAATTAGTCCGCTTCCGATTACTACCAGATCAACAACTTCTGGTCTGACAATTCCTTTTGCAACTGTATTTGCTATGTGCAATCCCAGAACTAAAAAAGCGATGAAGTTAAAAAATGCAGCCCAGACAACTGCAACCTGCGGTGATAGCACCCGTGTTGATACTACAGTAGCAATTGAATTAGCAGCATCGTGAAATCCGTTAATGAAATCGAATATTAACACTAAAATAATTATGATAACAACTTCATGCATTAATTTTTTCTATGAGTATTGGTGAGGATAGAATTTTAATGTTTCTGCTTTCTATGAGTTCTTAATAAAAATTGAAAGAATGATGTTAGCCACCGATTGGCAGCGATCGGAAGTTCTTTCCAGCAGATCAAGTATTTCTTTTTTCTTTATGAGTTCAATAGCATCTTTCTCATTAGTGAAGAGACCTTGTATTGCATTCCGGTAAACCTGATCAGCTTCGGATTCCAGATCTTTTACAGCTTTAATCTCATTAATCCGTTTTTCTTTTAAATCCTGGATTGCTGTGACAAGTTCCTGTACTTGTTTGTGGACAATAGCGGCGAGAATATCTGCATGCTGAATTTTTTTTGTTATGTTGAATGTTTCAATTCTTGCGGCAACTCCGAGCAGCATATCGCTTATATCATCCATTCTTTTTGCCAGAGCAAAGATATCTTCTCTATCGAATGGAGTAATAAAAGTTTTATTCAGCCTTTTAACAATTCTTGACGAAATTTCATCGCATCTTAGCTCTAATGGTTTAATATTCAGATAGTGATTTTTGTCGATAAGTTCATCAGCAAAAAGCTGCTCGGTGTATTTTGCCATTTGCTGTATGTGTGAAATCATTTCTCTGAAATCGTCATAATATTTTTCTTCTTTAGGCAGGAAGGCTTTGATCATAATAAATCCATTTTTTTGATATGACTAAAATATTTTCATTCACATATAAATTGCTAATGAATTTTTTAATTTAGTGTAAATATTTTATTAATTCTCTCACGATTCTTTGTTATATTCAAACCCGAATTTTTCAATTTATTAAAGGATCACATCATCTCTAACAAGAATAACAACCAGGATAATTTATTAGAAAAAATCGTTTCTTTGTCGAAAAGAAGAGGATTTGTTTTTCAATCAAGTGAAATTTACGGCGGACTTAACGGCTGCTGGGATTACGGACCGCTCGGTGTTGAACTTCTGAACAACATTAAAAGTGAGTGGTGGAAAGCAATGACTTATCGCGAAGATATTGAAGGAATTGATGCTTCTATTTTAATGCACCCGAGAGTCTGGGAAGCTTCAGGTCACGTTGAGAATTTTACTGACCCAATGATTGATTGCAAACAATGTAAAGCTCGATTCAGACTTGATGTACTTGGCGATTCGTATGCCGATAAGAAAAAAGAAAAAGCAATTCAGGAGTTGAAAGAAAATTTAAAGTCAGATGAAAGACTTTTAAAATTAGTTGATGAAAAAATCAGTAATGCTGGTCAGGAAAATCCTTTCACTCTTTTACTTGAAGATGCAGAGATTTCAAAACTTCTTCTTGCACAATTGAATTGTCCTCAATGCGGAAACAAAGGAACATTCACCGATGCAAGAAAATTCAATTTGATGTTTAAAACATTTATCGGACCGATGGAAGATAGTACAGCCGTTGTTTACCTCCGCCCGGAAACTGCACAAGGAATTTTTGTAAACTTTTTGAATGTGCAAGGATCATCACGACAAAAACTTCCTTTCGGAATTGCACAGATTGGGAAAGCATTCCGTAATGAGATAAATACAAAAAACTTTCTTTTCCGTACGCGCGAGTTTGAACAGATGGAGATGCAATACTTTGTTAAAGATGGTGAAGACAAAAAATTTTATGATTACTGGAAAGCAGAAAGACTTGATTGGTTTAAAAGAATGGGAATGACTCCAACAAAATTACGTTACCACGATCATCCGGCTGATAAGCTTGCTCATTATGCAAAAGAAGCTGTTGATATAGAATATGAATTTCCATTCGGATGGGGAGAGATTGAAGGAATTCACAACAGAACAAATTATGACTTAAGCAGACACGAAGAGTTCTCCGGCAAATCATTAAAATATTTTGATGAGCAGACGAAAGAAAAATTTATTCCTTTCATAATTGAAACATCAGCAGGTGCAAGCAGATCATTTATGGCATTTTTAGTTGATGCTTATTATGAAGAAGAAGTAAATGGAGAGCTTCGCTCCGTTCTTAAATTCCATCCGAGACTTGCACCAATAAAAGCCGCAATATTTCCTCTTGTTAACAAAGACGGTATGCCTGAAATTGCAAGGAAGATTGAAACCGATTTAAGAAAATCTTTCAGAGTTTTTTATGATGATAAAGGTGCTGTCGGCAGAAGATACCGCAGACAGGATGAAGCCGGAACTCCTTTTTGTATTACAGTTGATACACAAACTCTCGAAGATCAAACTGTAACCGTCCGTGAAAGAGATACAATGGTGCAGGAAAGAGTTGGGATTGATAAGTTGTCAATTTATTTGTTGAAAAAATTACATACTGCTTGAGATGAAATTAATTAGTTTAATTGTATTTTTGACTTTTATAATATTTCAGGTCCCCATTCTATCAAAACCCAGCTACGATTCACTCGTTAAAGCAGGCATAAATCAAATCTACAGTATAAAATTTACTGAAGCAGAAAAAACATTTCTCTTTTTACAAAAAGAATATCCGAAACATCCGGCGGGAAAATTCTTTTTTGCCATTATTGACTGGTGGAAAATAATTCTTTCAGAAGAAAATGAAGAGCAGGATGAAAGATTCTACGAAAAGATCGAGGAGACGGTTGATTTCTGCGATGATATTCTTGACAAAGATCCCAATAATGTTGACGCACTTTTCTTCAAAGGTGGTGCGATTGGTTTCAGGGGAAGGTTACGGGTTATGCGCGAAAGCTGGTTCGCTGCTGCTGATGATGGACGTGAAGCTTTACCCTTAGTTGAGCTTGCACACAAGCTCGATCCGGATAATGTTGATGTAAAGCTTGGTTTCGGAATTTACAATTATCTTGCTGCCGTAATCCCAGATAAATATCCAATAATAAAACCAGTGATGATGTTCTTTCCAACAGGCAACAAGGAACTTGGACTTAAGCAATTAAAAGAAGCAGCAAACTATGGAAAGTATTCAAGCTATGAAGCTAAATACATACTCGTTACTTTCTTCTATTATTTTGAAAACGATGCAAACTCGGCGGAGCTTTATACGAAACAGCTTGTTGAATTATTTCCTGATAATCCTGTATTTGAGAGATGGCGGGGAAGAATAGCAGTAAAAAAAGCTGAATGGGAAACAGTAGATAAAATCTTCAGAAACGTTCTTAATAAAGCCGATAAAAATCTGGTTGGATACAACACTCCAATGGTAAGAAGAGAAGCGAATTATTATGTTGGTAATATTCTTAAGAACAAAGGTGAGTTAACTGAAGCTTTTTCTTATTATAAAAAATGTATTGAAGAATCTAAAAAAATTGACGAAGATAAAGCATCCGGTTTCAGAATTAATGCAACTCTTTATTCAGGAAATATTATGGAAACACGCGGTAAAAATGATGAAGCAAAAAAATATTATAACGCTGTGCTTGATATGAGGGAGTTTCAAAACTCACACACACTTGCCGAAACTTATCTCGATAGGATAAAAAATTCAGAGAAGCAGGGAAATAAATAAACTTTATTAAGTCGGTTTATTGTGGTGTCAGATTAGGGACAAGCCGGAATGACAATCACACGATCAGGAACAGCGAACAGATTCCGGACAAGCTGGAATGACATCTGGTTGAATAATTAAATCGATGTTGCCAAACCTATCCTGTGCATTGCACCGATTGAACCCATTGATGAGTATCCGTAGTTAAAAATGTATTCGGATATTTTAACACCAAGTCCGCCGTTGAATCCGGCAATACCTGCAGAAGATCCAACTTTCAAATCTGAACGAGCTTCATTATCATAACCAAATCTCAAAGTAAAAATCTCACTAAGGTAGAACTCCGCACCAACAGTAAAACCCTTCAGATGCTGGTAAAGTTGATCACGGTCTTTATTAAGCTGATGGAAATCAAGTGACAAACGAACCGGAAGATTCTCAAGTCTTTTTGAAACACCAATTGTGATATCAAGCGGAAGATCCTCTTTTGTATCAACGTATGAAGAAAGCTGTGTTCCGAGATTGAGTACAGTTGCTGCAAGATTCATTTTTTGGTTTGGAATTTCATAATTAACTCCGAAATCAAGACCAATTGCACTTGATGATTTATCCTCAATGCTCGAGTAAATTACTTTTGCATTTGCAC
Organism: Ignavibacteriota bacterium; assembly: GCA_013285405.1. NCBI lineage: Bacteria > Pseudomonadati > Ignavibacteriota > Ignavibacteriota bacterium. Next base: position 2,385,983 of record CP053446.1, read on the forward strand.
CATAATAAAAATTCTCAGTGAATTCATTTGTGTAGCCAAGGATAAAAGCGAGTTCACCTGCGCCAAACTCACCAGTCTTGTTTCCGAATTCGTCAGCACCATCGAATGTTCCATAGTTGATATATTTAACGGCAGTTCCGAATCTGCCGATGTTTTCAAATTCTGTTGAGTAAGCTAAGCTGAAAAGATTGATATCCATCAGGTGTTTTACAAAGGAAAATGAAACAGGATTTTTTTCAAGGAAGCTCATACCAGCAGGATTGTAGAAGAGAACATCAACATCATCGTTATTTGTAGAAAAGCTTCCGCCAAGTGCTGCTGCTCGGGCGCTCATATCAATATTCATAAATCTGTATGTATCTTGCCCAAAAGCGATTGAGCCTGCTAAAACAAAAATGATAAAAAGCGATGAAAGTATGGATCTCATTTAAACTCCTTGAAAAATGCTGTGTCTATTTAAGGATTATAGCAAATAAAGGCAAGGGGAGAAAGAATGGATAAGTAATAATTTATAATGTATCACAAAGAATTATGAAACCCATAATAAATATAGTCATCTCACAATATGTTGAAACGAAACTTTTCACAGCTTAGATTTGTTTCCACATTTAAAAAGGAGAAAAATTGAACGCGGTTAAAACAGTATTCTTAATGACATTAATGATGGCTCTTTTCCTGTTTATCGGCTATTATCTTGGCGGTAACACGGGAATGACCATCGCTTTATTATTTTCATTACTTATAAACTTCGGTTCGTTCTGGTTTTCGGATAAAATTGTTCTTGCGATGTACAGAGCAAAAGAAGTCAATCGTGAATCAGCACCAAAGTTTTATGATATGGTTGAAAGATTAGCACAGCAAGCTAATCTTCCGATGCCTAAAGTTTATTTGATAAATGATCCAACTCCGAATGCGTTTGCAACAGGAAGAAGTCCGCAGAAAGCAGCAGTCGCAGCTACAACTGGAATTCTACAAGGATTAAGCAACGATGAACTTGAGGGAGTAATGGCTCACGAACTTGCGCACGTGAAGAACAGAGATACATTGATCAGTACAATCGCAGCAACACTTGTCGGTTCGATTTCTTACATTGCTCAAATGGCGGGATGGGCAATGATGTTTGGCAGAAGTGATGACAGAGAAGGCGGAGGATTTGGTGGATTAGTTCTTTTGATTTTATCCCCGATTATGGCAATGCTTCTACAAATGGCTATTTCACGTTCACGTGAATTTTCTGCAGACAGAGGTGGAGCAGAGATCACCGGAAATCCATTAGGACTTGCTTCTGCACTTACAAAAATTTCAAGAGGAAATCAAATGAAGCCTGTTAATCATTCGGACCCGGCAACGGCACATATGTTTATTATCAATCCGTTAGCTGGTGGTGGAATTTCAAAATTGTTTTCAACTCATCCTCCAACTGAAGAGAGAATTAAAAGATTGCAGGCAATGGTTAGGTAATGTATAATTAACAATCTTGACCTGAACTTGTTTCAGGATCAAATTTAGAATTAAAAGCTGTCAGATTCCGGACGACCTGTCTGCCGAACAGGCGGGGCTGGATTGACAGCTTTTGTATTTCATACAAAAAACAAGTATCGAGTATTCAGCATCAAGAACGTCTTGAAACTCTTAGCCATTCTGTGGATATTTGCAGCGTAATGCAAATTAAGTTTGTGAATAAATATTTTCTTCGCATAGTGCGATTTTCCTTCCTGTTATCAATCCTGATTTCTTCTTTAAATCTAATTGCCCAAAAAAAAACTAATCTGGAAATTTTTTACACATTGACTGATTCGCTTGTAGATAAAATCTGCTCTGAACTTCCACAGTCAGAAAAAAATCTGCTTCTTAGATTAAATCTTGGTCAAAGCTACTCCCTGTTCTCGAACAATATCAAAGAAAGATTTAAAAGTAACGGAAAGGAAATTCTTCAACTTTCATCGGGTGATTTGGACAATCCTGAAATTAATATTGTATTGGAAGGTGCTGGAGTTGAATACGGTGAAATGTTCAGAGATGGCTGGTTTGGTACACATTACATTCAACGCTACTCCACAATTTTCGGAAATTATTTTAATACTTTCTCAGGAGGCAAAAAAACAGAATTTGAAATTACTAAACTCGATACTGTAAAAGTTGAAGATCTGAAATATCTTGAGAACGAATCTTTTCCATTCACAAAAGGAACTATTCCATCAGAACCATTTCTATCCGGATTTGCAGAACCATTAATTGCAATCGGGACTGCTGCTGCGGTTATTGTGTTGTTCTTCACTGTGAGAAGTGAATGAATGATTTTACCTTTGAAGCAACTTCAATTATAGCTAATATTGTCTGTTATTTTTTGAAATCAAAACACTTATGAGAAAATATCCATTATTATTTATAACACTTTTAGCAATTGTTTGGGGATGTAGTTCGACCCGCGATCTTAGCAATCTGTCAGCAGATGACAGATTAAAATATGCTATGCAGCTTTATCAGGAAGAAGATTTCGAAACCGCAGCTACTGAACTCGAAGCTCTGCTTCTTCAATATCCGGGAAGCAGTATTGTTGATGATGCTCAATATTATCTTGGCTTATGCAGATTTTTTCGTGAAGAATATATACTTTCTGCGTATGAGTTCAGCAAGCTGATAAAAAATATGCCAGCAAGTGAGTTAGTCGCAGATGCTCAGTTTATGCTTGCTGAAAGTTATTATGAACTTTCACCGGATTATACACTCGATCAAAAATATACTAAGAAAGCAATAGAAGAGTATCAGGCTTTTGTGGATTTCTTCCCGTTGAATGACAAAGTTGCACAGGCTGAAACTAAAATTTCTGAAATGAATGATAAACTCGCACGCAAAGAATTTACGATTGCAAGTATTTACGAGAAGATGGATTACTATACTGCTTCACTAAAATATTTTGATGCAGTCGTTGAAGTTTACCACGATACACAATATGCACCTTTAGCACTTTATCGCAAAATAAAATTACTTATGGACAGAGAGAGAGAAGACGAAGCTTTGAAAGAGATGAGAAAGTTTGTTCGTATGTATCCTGATGATGAACATTTCAAAGAAGTGAATGATTTAAAAAATTCACTCGAAGCAAAACTTAAAGGAGGCTTTTCCACTAATTAATGAACGTCAGGAAAGTTAGTGAATCTCAGATTACGATGACCGAGCTGGTTCTTCCTCATCATACTAATCAGTTAGGAACCCTGTTCGGCGGACAATTGATGTATTGGATAGATATGTGTGCTTCACTTAGTGCCGAAAAAATTACCGGACGAGTTTGTGTTACTGCTTCAGTTGATAAAGTAGATTTTCTTCATCCTGTAAAACTTGGCGATGCTGTTACACTTCTTTCATCAGTTAACAGGGTTTTTAATACTTCGCTGGAAATCGGAGTAAAAGTATTTGCACAAAACTTCAAAGAGGGTACGGTTAAACATACTAATTCAGCTTATCTGACTTTTGTAAATGTTGATCAGCAAGGTAAGCCTGTTAAAGCAGTAGAAGCTGTACCGGAAACAAATGAACAAAAAAGACGATTTAATGAGGCGCTCATCAGGAGAGAAAATAGGCTCAAAAGCAGATCTGTTGAAAAATAGTTTCATTTTATTTTTTTTATTATTTCAAACTCTATCCTTCAGCCAGGTTCCGATTAATGGATTTTGTTTTCGGAATGATTACACAATTCCCAAAGGTTATAATCAAATTATTTCTGCTGATCTGAATTTAAATGGCAGAAGTGAATTAATCCTGTATTCACCTGCACAAAAACATATTGGTGTACTATCAGGTATGCCTGAAGACACGGTATTCAATGATTTGGAAACAAAATTTGAAATCTTTCAACTTAAACATCTGAAGAATAAAACAAGCTCAAATAATCTTTTTGCTGTTGTAGAGCGCAAGCAAAGAAAAATTTCAGTGGTTAATATTTATGTTGACTCCATATCAGGAAAGCTGGCAGAGATTTCGTTCGATTCATATCCTGAAAATATTGTTACAGGTGATATTGATTTGAATGGCATTGAAGAGATTCTCGTCTATGGAAGCGGGTTTGATGGGCTCTCACTGCTTTATAGAGCTGAAGATGGAATAGGTGAAAGAAAAATTGTAACCGGTACAAGTTTCAGTGAAGCTGTCTTTATTGATTTGAATGATGATGGATATCCGGATGTTGCTGCATTTGATATTCTTGATAATTCTCTTCGGTTCTTTTTAAATAATACGAAAGGTGTTTTTCGTGCAACGCGTACAATCCCGTACTCCGAAAAAATAAAATCGCTGGAAAGTTATGATCTGAACAACGATGGTTTTGCAGAAATTATTTACGCAATAAATAATCAGTTAGAAATTTTGTATGGTGATTATCAATCTGCCTTTAACCAGAAGAAAGTTCTGAAACTTGGTGATAAACCTGTTTCACTATTAATTGGTGATTTTAACGGTGATAAATATCCTGGCATTATCTATTTAGTTTCAAATGGTATTTTGAATGTAACTATTGGTAAAAATGGTTTGGAATTTTTTGAACCGATTCATTTGTTAAAGGAAACTTCATTACTGGCTTTCACAAGGTTTAAATCTGAATCTAAAAATCACATTGCCTGTTTAACTCAGGAAGGAGAGCTTATCCTTTTCAGTTCAGGATATTTTAACGGGCAGGATCAGAATATTTTTTTTGCTATTGAAGCTAATACAGTAAAAAAATTTGATTTTGAAAATGATGGCATCCCCGATATAGCAGTAGTTGATAAATATGATAACCTTTTAAAGTTAATCCTGAACAATTCTGCTGCAGTACCAACAAAATATTATTCAATCCCGTTAGCCGAAGATCACAGTGAAATTCTTATTGATGAATTTTTCAGCTTCAGAAAAATTTTTTATTGCTATTCAAAAGGAGCTCCGCTGCTTGAAGTGTTCAGATACAATTTCAGAACTGATAAATTAAACAGGAAGCAGCTTTATGCACCGGGAGAATTGCTCGATGTAGCTTTCCAGCGGATTGACAGTTCTTTCGTGAATATTTTTGTATTGTATGAGAAAAATGCAAAAATGTATTTGGGAAAATTTGAAAATCGTGATGTAAGTATAACTTTCAAAGAATATCCTTTTATTGACAGGAATGTGATTGCCGCCGAACTTTTCATAACAGATGAACCTGTTGTTTACTATTGGAAATCCGAAAATGATAAGCTTGAATTTAATTCGGCTGTAATCAAATCCGGTCCGCACGAATTTAAAACGCATTTAATAGTACCAAAGACAAGTGAAACTCAGGTTGATCTGTATGGAGCAGATTTTTACGACAATGAATATCCATCCGTAGTAAGCGTAGTTCAAAGTGAAAGTGAAGAGTATTTAATTGTAGTCACCGCAGGCAGTGTGGATATATCCAAACAAATAAGAGAATTTAGTGGAAATAATAAACTTAAATTTGGACGTGCATTTTTTGGTGAAATCTCAATTAAAGGGATTATTAATTTTACAGTAAATAGTTCTAATGATAATTATATTTACAAACTGATTTATCGGCAGATTGATAAAGCATTTTCACTAAAACAAATCATTAAAGCTGAAAATGTGTCTGATTACTTTTTCGCAAGACTCGATAAGAAAAATTATTTTTTAGTTTATTCAAATAATAAAGAAGGCTGCATATCAATAAAATCACTCAAAAAATAATTCTATTGGGAATATTAGTTATTATTCTCTTTTCATCAAATTCTTATTCACAAAATTTGGATCGTAATCAGCTTGATTCACTTTATCGTAAATTTCTACAGTTGAGAGCGCCTGAATTATTACCTCAAACCGAAAAAACTTCTGAGCTAACACTTGAAGATAGAAAATGTGGATTTATTGTAGTAAATGATGTGAAAGCGAATTTTGATTTTTTCACCACTGAACAGCAAAATCTATTAAAAACTTTTCTAACCAGACCAACAACTCTGCAAACAAGTGTTGTTTCTCCATCAGGTTTATTCAGAATTCATTATGACTCAAGCGGAACTAACAGACCAAACTATTCAAGCGGACTGACAGTTGACCAAAATGTTGCAGAAGTAGCAAACGCACTTGATTCAGCCTACAGATATCAAATTGATTTTCTTGGTTTCCTTCCTCCTCCTGCTGACAACAATGCTGGTGGTGATTCGAAATATGATGTTTATATAATTAATCAAGACAACAGTGTTTATGGTTATACTGAATGGGAAAATAAAGTCGGTCCCGTAAACTGGATTTCGTTCATGGTTATTGATGATGATTATGCAGGATATTATTCAACTGGACTTAATGGAATGAAAGTAACAGTTGCTCACGAGTTCCATCATTCAATTCAATTGGGAAATTATTCTGTATTTAATGGGACAAATCCGTACAGATCTTCCGATACTTTTTTTTATGAACTTACTTCAACCTCGATGGAAGAATTTGTTTATGATGATGTGAATGATTATTACGCTTATATGGATTCATATTTCCGCAGACCATTTACTGCTCTCCCAAATCAGAATGGATATAACATTGCCATCTGGAATCTGTATTTAGTTCAAATGTTTGGACAGGAAACTGGATTTGGAATATTGAAAAGACAATGGGAATTAATTCCGAACATGGCAGCTATTCTTGCAATCAATCAAAGTCTGAATGAAGCAGAAACATCATTTCCCAGAGAGTTGAACAAATTTGGAGTATGGACTTACTTTACAAGTTTCAGATGGAATCCTGATCCACAAAAAGCATTCGAAGAGGGAAATAGTTATCCATTGGTCATACCAACTTTTACAATTCAGTTCCCATCTGTTCCACCGGATATGAAGTCAGCACCGACAGCCAACAACTTTGTTAAATTTAATATCTCATCAAATAGTGACACGTTAGTTGCGATAATAACTAATGCAGACGCCTCAGCAGCAAATGCAAACCCTACTCAATTATTTGATTTTCAGTACACACTATTTAATGACCCCAACAGCGGACAAAGAGAATTAACATCCGAATACTCTTCAACTTTTTCAGCTAGCAATCCTGGTTATTGGGCAGTTTCTGAAGTTCTCAATAATCAATTAATAAGAGAAGATAGTCTTATTATTCCTCCTGCAAGTAATCTCACGTATGCATATCCAAACCCGTTTAACTATAAATCGAATTTATTGAGTTCGCCATCAGTATTCATTCCGGTTGAAGCTTATGTTGGCGAAACTGTGGATTTAAATATTTATTCAACCGATATGCAATTGATTTACAGCCGGGAAACAATTATTCAAATTCTTCCTGGCGGGCAGGAAGGAATTAGCTGGAACGGAATGGACGATAATAACAACAAGCTTGCTTCAGGTGTTTACATTTACGTGATTAAAAAAGGGGATGAGGTTGGAAAAGGAAAAGTAGTAATCTTCAATGAGTAATTACTCAATCCAATCTCAAAATCTTTCCAAACTCTTCGGAAGAAGATTAATTTTTAAAGACATTAATTTTAATTGGATGGAGAATGGAATCTTTGGAATCTCAGGTCCAAATGGTTCAGGAAAATCTACTCTAGTAAAAATTGTTGCCGGACTCATTAGTGCTTCATCAGGCAAACTGATTCATAAAAATTCAATTGGCGAAATAATTCCGGAACAGATTCATAATCATATCGGTTTTGTTTCTCCCTATTTGGTTTTATACGAAGAATTTTCTGCGTGGGAAAATTTGAAAATATTTTCACAGATCCGTGGAGTTCCATTTAATGAGGAGCGAATATTATTTTATTTAAAACAATTTTTGCTCGATTCAAGAAAAAATGATCTTGTAAAAACCTATTCATCGGGAATGAAACAGAGGTTGAAATTCATTTTTGCTTTAATGCATTCTCCTGAAGTTCTGATTTTTGATGAACCAACTTCCAATCTTGATGAAGAAGGAAAAAAAGTTGTGTACGATATTGTTCGAGAAGAAGGAAAATCAAGAATCGTTGTAATCGCTTCAAATGAAGAACGGGATTTAGAATTGTGCCACGAAAAAATATTATTGGAAAATTTTAAAACAATAGAACGCAGGTGACGCAGATTTTAAAGATCAGCGCAGATCTGCTCAATCAGCGTAATCTGCGTTCTATTAAAAATTAAAAAAATATACAAGATTGAAACCATACTCATTATTTAAAAAAGATTTTCACTCAGAGATGAGAACTCGTTATGCGATAAACTCGCTAGCGATGTTTATCATTGTTGCCATTAGTGTTATTCTTTTCTCCATCGGGAATGAAACCATAACTGAAAGTTTAACCGGCGGACTTTTCTGGGTCGTAATTTTCTTTACCGCAATGTCCGGACTTTCAAGAGCTTTTGTTTCTGAGGAAGAAAGAGGAACAACTCTCACACTTCAACTAATTGCTTCTCCTTCCACAGTATTTTCCGGCAAACTGATTTTTAATCTGATTCTCGTCTTTTGTATGAACTTAGTAATTGCCATTCTCTATTCAGCGTTGTTCGAAAAGTTCGTTATTCAAAATTTTCCTCTTTTCTTATTAACGTTTATACTTGGAAATATTGGACTTGCTGTTTCATCAACTATTATTGCTGCCATTATTGCAAAAGCTGGTGCAAAAGGAACTCTTTATCCCGTTCTCTCATTTCCGATTTTATTACCTTTGATTCTTACCTGTGTACAATTAACTTTGTTCTCAATCGATGGTACAAGCTTTGAAGAATCTAAGTTTGAATTAGCAATAGTTGTTGGTTACGATGTAATTATGCTTACCGCATCTTATATGTTGTTCGATTTTATATGGAAAGATTAACCAATTTCACAGGATTTTTGAACAAATAAATTATGATCTGGAAAATTCTATTATTCTTACTTTTAGCATTTGTATCAATAGCAGGAATTGCATTTCCAATTGTTGAGAAACCGAGTGCGTGGTACGAATTTCCATTCATTCCCGGGCTTGAAGAAAACGCAAAAATTATATTCTTTCACGTTCCGACCGCATGGCTTACAGTGATTGCTTTTCTTATGTCAACAATCTTCAGTTTCAGATATCTTAGAACTAAAAATCTTGATGAAGACGCAAAAGCATATTCAGCAGCTCAGCTCGGTATGATTTTCTGTATTCTTGCTACTGTTACTGGTGCCGTTTGGGCAAAATTTGCATGGGGACAATTCTGGAGCTGGGATCCAAGACAAACAAGTATCTTTGCGATTTTATTAATCTATGGAGCTTTGTTTGCTCTACGTTCTTCAATTGAATCTGAAGATAAAAGAGCAACACTTTCTTCAGTCTATTCATTGATAGCTTTTGTAACAGTTCCATTTTTTATATTCATTATGCCGAGGATAATGAAAGGGCTTCATCCGGGATCAATACCAACAAATCCAGGTGAAGAACAAGTTAGCCCGGTAATAGATTTTAAAATGAATTCGAATATGCAGTTAATATTTTTCCTTTCATTAATTGGGTTTACAGTTTTATACTTTTGGATGTGGAGAGTTGGTTACAGATCAATAATCATTAAAGATAAACTTAATAAACAATTAACCGGTCAATCAGCAAGTTAATTAGGAGATATTTTGGACGGTCTATATAATTTTTTGCAGGACAATGCTATCTATATTGTGATGATAATTGTTCTTATAGTTTGGGTTGGAATATTTTTCTATATGTTCACACTCGATAAAAGATTAAAAAATATTGAAAAAGAATTAAGCGGAGATAAAAAATGAAAAATAAATATGTATTCGGCGGAATTATAATCGCGGTTTTTCTTGTGTTGATGGGTTATTTATTTACTCAAAGTAATATTGAGTACGTTGATGATTTCAACAAGGTGATGTCAACAGAAAAAACTGTAAAAGCAACAGGAAGCTGGGTTAAAGAAAAGAATTATCAGATCAACAATCAGAGTAAAACATTCTCTTTCGTGATGAGTGATCACAATGGAAAACAGATGAATGTAGTTTATGAAGGCACAATTCCTAATAACTTCGAAAGTGCAACAAGTGTTGTCGTAACCGGTAAATATCAAAACGGTTATTTTCACGCAAAGGACATTCTAACTAAATGTCCAAGCAAATATGAAGAGCAGACTACAAACTCATCATTATAAAAGTTTAAAATGGAAAAGTCAAAATTTGTTTTCACAGGAATTGTATTAAAGGATGGTTCAGCATTCAGTTCGCTATGTATTGAGGTTGATGTTGCATCGGAAGGAAAGAATATAGCCGAAGCAAAGAAAAATTTGTTTGAAGCTGTATCTTTATATATTGAATCTGCCATTGAAAATAATTTACCTGTACTGCGACCTGTTCCTATAGAAGGAAATCCATTATCACAGTCTCCCGAAAAAATTGTTGAAAAATTTCCACTTAAAATAAACTTTTCAGTGAAGGCGTATGCCTAAACTTCCTGTTGTAAAACCGGAAAGATTGATTAAAGCGCTTAAGAAAATTGAATTTATTGTGATTAGACAATGGGCAGCCACGTTCAGCTAAAGAAAGGAAATTTACTCGTTACTGTTCCCGTTCATAACAAGGACTTAAATCCAACCACGCTAAAATCAATTTTACGACAGGCAAGAATTTCGATTGATGAATTAGTTGAGATTTTGTAGTAATAATAATTTTGCCAGGTAACTTAAATTAAAAATCAGCATATAACATAGATCGAGGAATCAATGGTAGGAAGTATAATACTCACACTTGCGCTTGCATTCAGCATTATATCAATGATAATGTATTTCCTGAATTATCGTGGATATACCAACACACTTAATTATGGAAGAATCGCATTTCACGGAATGGCTGTTCTGGTCATTTCTGCTTCCGTGTTTTTATGGTATTCAATTTTAACACACCAGTATCAATATCAATACATTTACAGTTACAGTAATAATGCACTGAGAAATCTTGGACTTTTCCAGCTCGCTTCTTCATTTTGGGGAGGGCAGGAAGGAAGCTTTATGCTATGGCTATTAATGACTTCGATAGTTGGGATAATTCTTCAGTCATATACTTCTAAAAGAGGTGATCTCGAACCACGCGTAATGGCTGTTTTCACTTTGGCAACATCATTCTTACTTGTAATGGTTTCACCATGGTTTAAAAATCCTTTTGAATATATCTGGATGAACCCGACATTCATAAAAATTGAACATCTCAATTCAAACCTTTTTAATCTTCCTTTCATCCAGCAATTTTATTTTACTGATCAAAGTACGAATCAGGGATTTATAAAAATTGATTCACAATTTGCTTCACTGCTAACTCAAGCAGGATACTCAATGAATCAATTCATCATAGATGGCAAAGGATTGAATCCTCAACTATTAAACTTCTGGATGCAGATTCATCCACCCATTTTGTTTGCAGGATTTTCAATGGCAACTGTTCCATTTGCTTTCGCAATTGCTGCATTGATGAAAAATGATTACAGAGATTGGGTAAGACAGGCATTCCCATGGATGCTGGCTGGAATGGGAATACTTGGTTTAGGAATTATGCTTGGTGGTTACTGGGCTTATGAAATGCTTGGTTGGGGTGGTTATTGGGCATGGGATCCGGTTGAAAATTCAAGTTTGATTCCGTGGCTTGTTGGTGTTGCAGGAATTCACACTTTACTTGTTCAAAAGAAAAGTCAGGCAAAAGGTGGAATTGGTAAATACGCAAAGACTAATTTATTCTTATGCGTACTTACTTATGTACTGGTTCTTTACAGCACATTTTTAACGAGAAGCGGTGTACTCGGTGATGCTTCTGTTCATTCTTTTGTTGATCCGGGAATGATCGTTTATTTCTTCCTCGTATTATTTATGGGAACATTTTTGTTTCTTGGAATTGGTATGATTATTTACAGATGGAAAACTTTAAACGAAAATATTAAAGATGAAGAAAGTATTCTTTCCCGTGAACTCGCGCTTTTCACTGCAATGATTGTATTAATTGCTTCAGCAATAATTGTTCTTGCCGGCACTTCTGCACCTCTTTTTGGGACTTCAGTCGATACAGCCTTTTATAACGAAATGCATCTTCCTCTAGTAATTATAATAATGTTCTTAAATGGAATTAGTTTACTGATCAAATGGCAGAGATCAGATGCAAATGAACTTATAAAGAAATCGACTTATGCAGCAGTTGGTGCTGTTTTATTTACGATGATGCTTGTGATATTTGGTGGAGTCAGTGAAATAATGATAATAATACTTTCACTCACAACTTCATTTGCACTTTTTGTGAATCTTGATATCGCAATAAAAATTGTAAAAGGCAATATGAAAATGCTTGGTGCTTATGTTGCACATACCGGAATTGCTTTGTTTATACTTGGAGTAATTGGTTCGGCAGTTTACAGCCAGGAAGTTACAGTAGAACTTGTAAAAGGAAAACCCTCGACAGCTTTTGGTTATGAATTAACATTCACTGAAATTTATCCCGTTGAGAATAATACAAAGTATGCATTCAACGTAGATGTCAGAAAAGATAACTCAGTTTATACAATTGCTCCGGTGATGTATAGGAGCGATTTCAATAATAGTATAGTTCGTGAGCCTGCAATTCTTACTCTACTTACAAAAGATATTTATTTCGCTCCTCTTGGTTATGATGATGGCAGCCAGATGAATACCCAGCACTCACATAATCATATTTCACTCGAAAAAGGCGGCTCGACGGAGTTTGACGGAACAAAAATAACTTTTACAAAATTCGATATGGCTGCTGAAACAATGCAATTAATGAGTGAAGGAAAAGATTTCCAAATGGGTGCAGTAATAGAAATAGAAAAGGATGGAAAGAAGGTAGAAACTGAATTAATCAGAAAATTAACTAATGGTCAGGTCGAATTTACTTCATTCGAATCAAAGGATATGAATTTAAAAATCGAATTAGAAAATCTTTCAGCAGGCAATATTGATATTGCAGTATCTTCGCTTAATGGTAATGAAACTACAAACCAAATTCAGCAAACCCAATCTGAAGAGGTATTAAGTGTTTCAGCAAGCATAAAGCCTTTTATAAATCTCGTTTGGGTTGGTGTTGTGGTGATGGTTATCGGTTTCTTTATTGCAATGACAAGAAGGCTGAAGGAATCGAAGATAATTTCCTGAATTGAATTTCAATAAAACTAATTGCCCCGGAAATTAACGGGGCATTTTTTTGTACTAATTATTATCAAAAAAAAACCGGCTTCAAGCGAAGCCGGTATATGGTGGTTGTGGTTGAGTCGAGATAGGAAGAGTTAAAATTTTTTCCGCAGTTAATTTGTCATTTAATATTAGTTGTAAGTAAAAGTTATTCTTCATATCTCAACTGACATGCCATCGGTGGGTATGAATAGAATTTTGTCTCATTTAGCGAGTTGAAAAAGTCAGTTTTGGCGGAGTACACAAATTCATTTGGAAAAGGAAAAATATTTATTGAGAAAAGTTTTATTATGAGATGATAGAATTGTCGTCATGATAAATCCTTCCTGTAAATATTACGAAGAAGAATTTTTGATAGAGAATATTTTGGTGAAAAATAATTCTGTGAAAAAACCTCGTCGAAATTGACGTGAATATTTTTAAAAAACAGAAATCAAAAAGTGCTATTTATACTTCTCTCCCAAAATTTTTATTAACAAAATCAGGAACTTGAATCCTTCAATAAAGTGAATGCACTTCACGAAATAAAAACTTAAAATTGATTCAAAATGCACGAAGAAATCAACCTAAAAGAATTCTTGACATATGTTAAATGAGTCGTTAAATTTGTCCCTCAATTTCAAAGAATTCCGCAGTAGCTCAGTTGGTTAGAGCACCTGACTGTTAATCAGGGAGTCGTAGGTTCAAGTCCTACCTGCGGAGCTAATATCCGGTAGTTGCCGGATATTTTATTTTAAATAAAACAAGAAAAATGTATTACACTTACGCTTTGTATTCACGGAAATATGATAAGATATATGTTGGCTCAACATCTGACATAGACAAAAGAGTAGCTAACCACAACGAAGGAAAATCAAGATACACAAAAAGTTACATACCGTGGGAATTGATTTACTATGAAGAATTTGTGACAAGATCGTCAGCTATGAAAAGGGAGAAGGAATTGAAGACACATCAGGGAAGAGATTTTATAAGGAAGAAAATCTCAGTTGGTTAGAGTCCGGCAGATGCCGGATTAATCAGGGAGTCGTAGGTCGAAGATTCGGCAATTGACGAATTCTTCCGAAGGAATCCATTTGAAATAGTGTTGTTTGCTGAAATTAATTATCAGTTTATATTCCCGATTGTATATTTTAAACCTTGTAACACATTCTAAATTATAAATTCAAATTTTAGAAATGACTAATCTAATTACCGGTATAGTTTACGATCCCATTTTCTTACAACACGATTTTCATGGTCATCCTGAAAACTCCGCAAGGCTAAAGTCTATCATCACAACATTAAAAGAAAAAGGATTATTACAGGAACTTGCACAGGTAAAATCCCGGCAAGCTGATTTTAATGAAATAAGACTCTGTCATACAAAAGAATACATTCAATATGTAAAAAGTTTTTGTGAAAAGGGCGGAGGTTATCTTGATCCGGATACCTATTCAACCAAATATTCTTTTCTCGCTGCTGCAACTGCCGTAGGAAGTTCGATTGATTTAACTAAGAATGTAATCAATGGAAAATTAAAAAATGGATTTGCACTGCTTCGTCCTCCCGGACACCACGCACTTTCAAATCGTGCAATGGGATTTTGTTTATTTGGTAACATTGCAATCGCTGCAAAATTTGCTTTGACTCAAACAGGAATAAATAAAATTGCGATAGTTGATTTCGATGTTCATCACGGAAATGGAACCCAGGCACTTGTCGGTGATGATCCAAATATTCTTTTCATTTCATCTCATCAATATCCTTTTTATCCAGGTACCGGTTCAATAAATGAAATTGGATCAGGCGATGCAGAAGGAACTATTTTAAATATTCCTTTGCAAGCTGGAGTTGGTGATGAAGGATTGAAAATTGTTTATGAAGAGGTTGTAATTCCTTCCTTGGAAAGATTCAAACCTGATTTAATTTTAATATCTGCCGGTTACGATGCTCACTGGAAAGATCCACTTGCAAATCTTGATTTAAGTCTTGTTGGTTTCAATTGGATATCAAAACAATTAATTAATTTTGCAAAAAATATTTGCGGTGGAAAAATAATTTTCTTTCTGGAAGGAGGATATGACCTTGATGTATTAAGTTATGGTGTAACTAATACAATTCGCAGGCTTCTCGGAATTGATGAATTTGAAGACCCAATTGGTAAATCAAATCAAAATGAACCTGATATTAAAAAACTCATAAAAGAACTAATAAAGATTCATAATCTTTAATTGAATTCACTCAGGCAAATAAATCTGTAATAGCATTTTCATCTTCAAAATAGCAATGAATAAATTCGGCTTTTTCATTGTCCACTGCGCAAGCACCATAAATCGCATTACTTAATTTGAAAACTTCAATAAATAAATCTGCAGACTGCTTCTTCAAATTTACTTTGTATTTATAGGATTCGTCAGGTTTCAATTCTTTCAATTCCACATCAAAATCCTTTAGTGAGAATGAAAGTCCCATTCCGAATAATTTAATTACAGCTTCCTTTGCTGTCCAGCAGGAATAAAATCCATCACGCAATTTATCAGCTGGAAAAGAAAACAGGTTATCAAATTCCGAATTAGAAAAAAATCTTTTTGCGATCCTGAGATGGTCTTTCGATAGATTCATTAACTCTATATCAATCCCGATTTGGCTATTGATAATAAAACCGATACTTAAAAAGTTTTTAGAATGAGAAAGATTAAAGTGAAGATGCGTGCTGTTCCCATCAATTGCTAACGATGGCTTACCGAAATTATTAAAGACAAATTTAATTTCCTTTGCTGGAATCGATGTATAAATACTGACAAAATTTCTTAACAAACCTCTGTTGATAATGAACCAGTATTTATCTCTGTTAAAATAAAATTTACCGGCTCGGATTAATTCTTCACGGGATAAAATACTTTTGAACTTATCAATCAGATTAAGATATTTATTCAGATCGAAATTCCAGATGTGAGCTTCATTTTCACCAAGCCGGATTTCCTTGTTATTGAGTTTATAAATTCTTTTCTTCATTTGTGCTAATCTAATAAATATTCGAAGAACAGATTCAGTTTTATTGTTTTGAAGCTGAATTAATAAGTAATTCTTGTTAATGTTATTTATTTTTGCTTCGAGAATAATCATCAATTATTAATTAAGTATAATTAAATGAGAAAAATATTTCTGGTTTTCATTTCGGTCTGTGCATTCTTTTTATTTTATCGCTGTGGTGACAATACGCCGTCAGAGAATAAATTAAAGTATGAAGTAGTGAAGTATGAAAAACAATCTGCGGGATGTGATAGTCTGCGGGAGGATAATTGTGCAAAAATAAAAATTGAATTTCCGGAGATAACTGAATATGAGAATGAAACAATAAAAAATAAAGTCAACAAATCAATTGAAAACCTGTTCTCTTCAAGCGGTGAAGATGGAGCAGCTTCAATTGATTTTAATTCTCAGATGGAGATATTTATAAACGATTATGAATCATTTATGAAGGAATTTCCGGATGCCTTTCAATCGTGGTTTATTGAAAGATCAGGTGAAGTTAAATTTAACAAAGAAAATATTTTCTCTATTGATTATATGGAATACTCATATACTGGCGGGGCTCACCCGAATACTTACGTAACTTTTAAAAATTTTCTTCTGACTAACGGTGAAGAAATTTCTCTTGATGAAATTATTTCTGAAGATAAACAGCAGGAGTTAACAAAAATTGCAGAAGCCGAATTCAGAAAAATGAAAGAGCTTTCGCCTGATGCTGATCTTGGTCAGGCGGGATTCTGGTTTGAAAATAATAAGTTTTATCTGAATGATAATTTTTTGATTGGCGACAGCAGTCTTGTATTTTACTATAACAATTATGAAATTACTGCGTATGCTTTTGGTCCGACTGAACTGACAATACCTTATTCAGAATTAAAATCTATTATAGACAATAAGAGCGTACTTTATAAGTTAGTTAAATAATTGATGAAAAATTAAGTGAACCAACTAAATGCTCTGCCCCGTTTGTAATAATCCAATGATCGTGCTCGAGTTAGAGCAAGTGGAAGTTGATTACTGTACAAACTGTGCAGGAGTCTGGCTTGATGCAGGCGAGCTGGAACTGCTTCTTGAATCGCATGAAGAAAGAAACAGACTAATCAATTTGTTTAAAGAAGCTGAAGCTGTAAATGAAAAAAGCCACAAGTGCCCAATCTGCAGAAAGAAAATGATAAAAGTTGAAGTTGGTGAGAAAGGAAAAGTTGTAGTTGATAAATGCAAAAAGAATCACGGGATCTGGTTCGATAAAGGCGAACTTCAAAAAGTCGTTGAGTTCGGATCTGTGAACAAAGAAAATAAAATAATTAATCTTTTAAAAAATATGTTTGAAAATTCATCCCAAAATAATGGAGGTAATAAATGACCGGTTTAATTATCGTAATCATTGTGATCGCAGTGGTTGTATTGTTTGTGATTTCGATGTACAACTCGTTAATTCAGTTGAGGAACAGGGTAAAAAATGCCTGGTCGCAGATCGATGTTCAATTAAAAAGAAGACACGATCTTATTCCGAACCTTTTAGAAACTGTAAAAGGTTATATGAAGCACGAACGCGAGATTATGGAGAACATTACAAAATACCGAAGCCAGGCAATGGATGCCGGAACAGTTGGTGAAAAAGCACAAGCTGAGGGTTTACTAAGCGGTGCTCTTGGGCAACTTCGTGTTCAGGTTGAAAATTATCCGGACTTAAAAGCAAATCAAAATTTTCTTGCGCTGCAAGAAGAACTTACTTCAACTGAAAATAAAATTTCGTATGCAAGACAGAGTTATAACGATCAGGTATTATTTTATAATAATAAGATTCAGATGTTTCCATCAAACATTATTGCGGGAATGTTCAAGTTTATGCAGGAAGAATTTTTCCAGGTTGAAGATGCAAAGGAAAAAGAAGTACCAAAAGTTAGCTTCTGAAAATTTAGTTCTTTGTTTGTTGGTTTTTAGTTTTGGTTTAGAAGTTTTCGGTTATGTCTATTAGTTTCTACTTATTGGTTACCAGAAACAAAAACAGGCAACTAATAAACTATGACTATTAACAAATAACTAATAACTAAATAATTAAACACAGTATGCAATCATTAAAACATTCATCTATACAATTATATGGACAAAAGTTTTTTGGAGCAATTAACTGATGTGGGAACTTATACAGTCCAATAGAAGAAAATCGCTGATACTTTTTATTTCTCTTGGAATCACATTATTACTTCTGGGATATTTTTTTGGAAGTGCATATTACGCTGATGGCGGTGGGTTCATCGGAATCTTCTTTGCACTTGTGATCTGGGGAATACTTTCACTCATAAGTTACTTCAGCGGAAGTAAAATACTGTTAGCAGTAAGTGGTGCAAAAGAAGTTACAAAAGATGTTCATCCACAACTATTTAATGTAGTTGAAGAAATGAAAATATCTGCGGGACTTCCTGCTATGCCAAAAATTTATATCATGAATGAAACTGCACCGAACGCTTTCGCAACGGGTATCAAGCCAGAAAATAGTGCAGTTGCTGTTACTGCTGGCTTGCTTGCAAGATTGAACAGGGATGAACTGCAGGGAGTTATTGCTCACGAAGTTTCTCATATAGTCAATCGCGATGTTATGTTTATGACTTTTGCAGGAATTATGCTTGGAAGTATTGTTTTAATCTCTGAAGTTTTTCTAAGAAGTCTTTGGTTCGGTGGAGGAAGATATAGTTCAAAATCTTCAAAGAGCAGTGGACAGGGACAATTGATAATTATGATCGTTGCAATTGCATTCGCAATACTTGCGCCGATACTTGCTCAGCTTCTTTACTTTGCAATTTCAAGAAAGAGAGAATATTTAGCAGATGCATCAGCAGTTCGTTATACAAGATATCCCGAAGGACTTGCTTCTGCTCTGGAAAAAATTTCTCAAAATACGATTGAGTTAAAGACTGCGAACAAAGTAACCGCACCGATGTATATTGTTAATCCTTTAAAACCTAAAGAGCAAAAACTATCTGATCTTACAAGCACTCATCCACCAATCTCTGAAAGAATTAGAATTCTCAGAAGTATGTCAGGTGGAGCAAATTACATCGATTATCAGAATGCTTTCAATGTAGTAAAAAAACATAAAGTTAATCTGATTCCTTCTTCCGGACTTGCCGATCAAACTTCAGTTGGTTTGAAGGAAATAGTTTCTTCATCAATTCCACTTGGTTTGACCAAACAAGTAAAACGGGAAGCAGGTGACATAATGATGAAGGTCAATAACTATTCTTTCGTTGATTGTGAATGTGGACTGAAAATAAAAATTCCACCTGACTTTAAAAAAGATACTGTGATATGTCCACGCTGTGGAAGAACTCATAGTCTGGCTTCATGAACAAATGACTTTGTTCAGTAAAACAAAACGGAAAATTTTGATAAATATTGATCGTCAGTTAGTCAGAATGAAATAAGCTGGCGGAATTAATTAGTACCTGTAATCTTTAATACTCAAACTGCATTTACGGCAGTAACTAATACCTTTGATATCAACTTCTTCAATTCCCGGAGATGAATGCATCACACAATCCCAATCAAGACAATGACGAAGACCAAAACAATGACCTAATTCGTGAAGTGCTTCTTTAATTGTTCTTTCAAGCAGAAGATGTTTGTTCGAAATGTTTGAATAGAATTCCTCGTACAGCCGGCAGACGGAAAGAATAGAATGCTTTCCGTTTAACTGGGCTTCACCAAAAATGAAAGTCAGCGCCGGAACAAAAATGTCAACATCAGTTAGCATAACAATCTTGCCATCAAATTTATCAGTCAGCTTAATTGCTTCTGCAATAATCTGAGTTGAAAAATATTGCTTCCTTTCGGCTGAAAAGAAATTATCAATATTTAATTTTAAGTCTATTACTTTTATGTCTGAGGAAAATCGCTTTGATAATTCTTCAATAAGATTTTGAAGCAGAGGCATATTATGGAATTTAACAGGAGCAATGAAAAGTTCCATCAATACTCAGCTTTGCGCAAACTATATTTATCTATTTTGTTGTAGAGTGTAACTCTGTCAATCTCAAGTAACTGAGCAGCTTTGGAAATATTCCAGTTATTTTCATTTAATGTTCTAAGAATAAATTTTCTTTCCATCGATGCAAGACTTTTATCATCGTCAGTAAACAGACCATTGATTTGTGATAGATGGAAGGGAAGATCATCAACTGTAATAGAATTTGATTTACCAACAACCATCGCTCTTTCAATAGCATTCTCAAGCTCACGGACGTTGCCCGGCCAATCATGATTTATAAGGAATTCCATCGCTTCTTTTGAAACTGTTTTCACCGGCTTATTCATCACAGTTGAAAATTTCCTGATGAAAAAATTTGCAAGCAGAGGAATGTCATCTCTTCTTTCCCTTAATGGAGGGATAACAACTGAAAATACGTTCAACCTGTAATAAAGATCTTCTCTGAACTTTCCGGTTTTCACAAGTTCTTCAAGTGCCTCATTTGTAGCGGTGATAACTCTGAAATCACTTTTTATTAAATCATTTCCGCCAACCCGGTTGAATTGTTTTGATTCGATCACTCTTAAAAGTTCCACCTGCATTTTAAGGGAGATTGAACCGATCTCATCGAGGAATATTGTTCCACGGTCCGCCATTTCAAATTTTCCTTTTCTTCTGAATTGAGCACCGGTGAAAGACCCTTTCTCGTGCCCGAATAATTCGCTTTCAAGAAGTGATTCTGCAAGAGCTCCGCAGTTAACAGTTATAATCGGAAAATATTTTCTGTTACTGTTAATATGAATTGCTTTTGCGATCAGTTCTTTTCCGGTTCCGCTCTCACCCCTGATCATTACTGTAGTATCTGTTTTAGCAACGGTGTGTACCAGCTCAAGAATTTTTTTCATTTGAAAACTTTCACCGATCAGATTATCGGGCTTGATTATCTCATCAATATTTTCTTTCAACTGAATGTTTTCCATCTTCAGAGCTTTTTGTTCGAGAGCACGTTTAACAAGATGTGAAAGTTCATCAGGATCAATCGGTTTTGTTACATAATCGTATGCACCATTTTTCAAAGCAGTGATCGCAGTAGGAACTGAGGCAAATGCTGTGATGAGAATAATAAGAGCATCTTTATCAATTGCTTTAATTTTGGAGAGCAGGTCTAATCCGCTCATACCCGGCATCTTCATATCAACAAGAAGAAGATCATATTTCTCAACCGTATATTTTTTTAAAGCAATTTCACCGTTTTCTGCTGTGTCAACGAGATAATTGTCATCTTCAAACCAGTTTTGAAGTGATTCTCTGATAACCTTTTCATCATCTACTATCAGTATTTTTTCTTGCTTCTCCATAATTGAATTCCTTATACAGCGTGTTCGGCTGTTGGCAAAGTTATTTTAAATGTAGTTCCCTGGTTTGAAGTTTTTTCAACTTCAATATTTCCACCGTGATTAGTAATAATTCCGTAAGCAACTGGCAGCCCAAGTCCTGTACCGTTAGAATCTTCTTTAGTAGAATAAAATGGCTCAAAGATATGAGGTAAATCCTTATTCGAAATTCCGGTTCCTTCGTCTGCAACTTTTATTATTATGTTGTTTTGTTCGGGGACAATGCTGACGGTTATTTTTCCTCCATCAGGTGATGCTTCAATTGAGTTAATCAATAGAGCCATCAGTGCCTGCTGAATTTTGTCTGCATTACAATAAATTAAAATCGGAACATCAGGATAATCCTTTATCAACTTTATTCCATGAATTTCGAGATGATGATTGATAACAGTAATGCTGTTATCTGTAATTTTCAATAAGTCTTCTTTAGCATACTCATCTTGTTCAGAACGGGAAAATATCAACAAGTCTTTTACAATTTGACCGCATCGTGCAGCTTCGTGTGAGATAATGTCAAGAAATTCAATCATTTTCTGATGCTCAGTATCTTTCTGAAGATTCTGTAATTTTTTGGATATCAGCTTGCTGTAATTTAAAATTCCTGCAAGCGGATTATTCAATTCATGAGCTACTGTGGCAGATAATTTTCCAAGCGAAGCCAGTTTTTCAATTTGATTGACCTGATCATAAATATTTTTCAGCTCTTTTGTTTTTTCATTCACTTTATCATTTAGTGTTTCAGACCAGTTTTTAATTTCTTTGTATGCCTCATTTAATTTGGTTGACATTTCATTAAACCGGTAAGCCATTTGACCCAACTCGTTTTTAGAGTTGAGTTCAATTTTGTAATCTAAATTTCCATTACCAACTGCTTCTATACCGGCTCTGATTTTTTTAATCGGCTTATTAACTAACTTTGTTATGAACAGATCAGTAAAAAAAGAAATGATAAGAACCAGAAACACTGAAACCAAAATTACTCTTGTCGTACTTTCTTCAATTATAGTATCAAGCTCATCAAGAGTCACGCCTACATCAAGAACACCGAGAATATTTGTATCGGACGAATGAGCATGACAATCAGCATTTGAACAGTCAGGTTCATTTTGAATCGGATTAATCAAACCCAGTATTCTCTTATCATCTGAGTTTTTATAAATCCGGATTTTATCCTCGTTGGTTAAACTTTTTAAGGGAACAGAACTGTTATGACATACAATGCAAGCATCATCTGTTAAATCAACCTGAGAGAGAATCTCTTCCGGTTTGGTAGAAAAAATTACTATACCAAGTTTGTTATAAATGCGGATCTCTTCAACTCCAATCTCGGATCGAAGGGTATTTATAATCTGATGAACATCTTCCCGCCGATTTAAAAGCATTCCGTAGCGAGTAGATTTTTTAATTATGTCACTGATGTTATAAGCACTCTGAAATCTCAGGTGAGTCAGATAACTATCAAGATTTTTTATAATGAAGTAAGTATAAACTGAGAGAATTACAACGAGGATACACGAAATAGAAATGATGAGTCGAAAACTTAGTCTATTTAAAACCCCTATTTTCATAATTTTTTTAATCTAAGTGGTTTAAAGTTAGACAATACTTCAACGATTTACAATCTATTTCAAATGCACAAAGTAGTGAGAAAAAGGAATTGTGTTTTGGAGCAATTAAAAAAGCAAGATACTTATTAGCAAAATGATAAAATCTTAATTTGAAATCAGCGATTTTAAAATGTTTAAATACTTATTTTTTCCAACAAGCTGATAAAGATATTTTATCTTCGTTCCACCATCCATCATAGTATTACCAACCTGCGGGATGTATGATTTAATATCTTCAATTATACCGATTGCATTAGCGTGAAGATTTTTCAATTCAGGTTTGTATAACTTTCCTTTTTCAATTTCCTGATTTGCAGCATCAATTATTGCAAACCATTGTGAATTAAAAATAACCTTTGTCGGATCACCGGGAATATCGTGTATTAAAAAATTCATTGGTGCAGAAATACTCACAGAACCCCATTCACCTGAGATTTGAAGAATCTCCTTTCCTTTGATAATATTTTTTTTGCATTCGGATACTGTTATGCTATCTATAGAATCAAGAAAACTAATGAGTACAGGATTTAAACCAAGATAAAAAGTATTTGGACATATTTGCTTAACCATCAGGTTATTTTTCAGATAGATAATCTGATCATCAAACCTGATGCTGTTCAGATTTTGTGTAATAACATTTGTAATGTTTGAAATATCGTGATTCTCTGTTCGGTTATCACAAAGCAGATTCGTCATAACTTTATCAAACGGACAATTCTCACAATCAAAGTTGTTATCGCACAATTTGTACTCGACGATCTTTGAAGCCATCCAGATACACTTCAGGCTTTGATAATCGTTGTTTCTGAATATATCCTTGTTATTCATATTGTTCACTTAAAATTATTGGTTTCGGTTTATTTGAAGCAATGACGTTGCTTGTATGCTCAGAATCTTCATCTGCAAAAAGGGAGAAGTTCTTCGCAATTAATTTGAACGCAAATATTGCCATAACAACAAGCATCATTGTGATACTGATTTCATCGAATGATGGGAAATAATTTACTCCTGAGGTCGCGGCTAATCCTGTGATGGCAACATTTATTCTATTAAGTATCAATCCACTGATTACGCAAATTGAAATAATATAAAGCCACTTTTTATCCTGTCTGATTTTTTTATTGCTGAGCAAAATGATAGGGAAAATTGTTCCAAGAATTATTTCTAAATAAAATAAATTTGTTTCTAATGAAGGAACAGTTAGATAATGAAGTTTTCCATTGCTGATAAAATCATACAGCTTTAACAGCAATCCGGCAATCAGTGCAATCCAAACTACAAAGGCTGCACCAGATAAAATATTTATTTTCAAACCTGTATTAGTAAATCCTTGTTCTTTTGTACAACTTCTTGCAATCAGATACGATTCAAATATTATCATTGATAAACCTGCTGCAACACAGGAAATAAAAAAGTGCACAGGTAACAAAGACGAGTACCATAATGGATGTAATTTTCCCGGAACGATCAGGTAAAGAGAACCAAACGATGATTGGTGTAATGTTGAAAATAACACACCAGCAATCACGACAGGGATTGAAATTATTTTAAGAATTTTAATAGGACCTTTGAGTTTGAATTTTTCAAGAATGACCGGTGCAAATTCCAGAAGCAGAACAGTTGAATAACATATAATGCACCAGGTGATTTCAAACATAACTGAATGAATATTCCACATCACTAATGGATGCCAGAAGTTTTCTGGTCTGCCAAGATCTACCAGAAGCAAGCAGACAACAACCATATATCCGAGAAAAGCTGTTAGAATTGCAGGACGAACAAGAGACTCATATTTGTGAATATTAAATATGTGAACAGTTGCAGCGATAGTAAATCCTGCAGCAGCAAGACCTACACCAATAAAATCAAATCCAATCCATAATCCCCAGGGAACAGAATCTTGCAAGTTTGTTGTTGCGCCGAGTCCTTTTGTAAATCTAAGATAAGTGGAAACTAAGCCCATTGTTACAATGATAACTGAGACAACTTTCCAGAACGAAGGTTTTAATATTTTTTTAATAGTCATTTTCATTATTCTTTATTATTAATTTTTTCTTCTTTAGCTATTTGATTTTTTCTTTTAGTAAGCCAGTACATCCCGGCTAAAAACGCTCCACCACCAACAACAACGGATGGAATTTTATCCATCGCCTGCGCTGTGAAATCCGGCATTGCCTTTTTAGGAAGCTTTGAGATGTAACCTAATTGTTCGAATGGAACCGGAGATAAAATCATAACGTTACTGCCACCGGCTTCTTCAAGACCATAAATATGCTGATAATATTTCTCAGGGTTATTTAATAATCTTTTTTTGGCAATTTCGATCAACTGTTCTTTGTCACCGAATAAAGTTGCTTCGGTTGGGCAAGAATCAACACAAGCAGGCAGTTGACCTTTGCTAACACGTTCGGTGCACATATTACATTTTTTAATTCTTGGTTGTGTTGAACTCCATTCATATCTTGGAACATGATGAGGACAAGCCTGCATACAATATCTGCATCCAATGCATTTATCAGCATCATAAACCACAGCACCGGATTCCTGCTTCTTAATTGCGCCAACAAGACAAACGGAAACACAAGCCGGATCATTACAATGCATACAAAGTTTTCTTGCGTACAGGTTGTCATATTGCTCAACGATTGTAAATGTATTGTCGGATAGGTGATCTTTCAAAAAATCATTACTTGTTTGTTTTAAGTTATTCTGCTCTTTGCAGGCTTGGTAGCAAGCTCCACAACCTACACAAAGCGTTACATCAAATAGGAGTCCTTTTTCTTTCGACATTTAATTCCCAGTTTCTTTAAAGTGATAAAAATTCTTTTTCAAAATCAGTAATACTCAGTTCATCCAATGAATCAACTGTTTCATTTGTCAATGTTCCTCCATCAAACATTGTTGCACCAGCGGCTTCAACTTTCAGCAGATGCTTGTTGATAAATGATTTCAATCTGGAAGTCTCTTTCTTCATCCAGTTATTGGCATCATTACCGGTAAAAAAATTATCGCGGCTTTCAGTAAAATCCTTTGATGATAATTTAACGCCCCAGTTTTTATACGGATCGCCAATTTTTTTATTAATAATATTTGTGTTAGTTGAGTTTACAATTCCATCAATGGGAGAGAAGAATTTTACTTTTTTGTTTCCGTATGCGCCTTCAAATAATAAATCTCCCTGCCTGATTTGTTTACCCGTTTCTGCACAGGATAAAATTGATAATGAACCCAAAGCATTAGCTCCGAATTCATCCACACCAATTGCTACTAATCCATTATTATCCGGCTGCAGCCAGGTATGACCTTTCGATAAAAATATATTTGAAGGAACAGCAAATTTTGCTTTTTCAAAAATTGGCAGGCTCAGTTGAGATAATTCAGGTTCAAATGCGGGATGAAATTTTCCCTGGACTTTTAATACATAAAAGTCAACCACAAGAAATAATAAAAATACAGTCAGAACAAAAATCGCAACCATAATGTATCCTTTACTATTTAATTATTTTTATTTGAGTTTGAATCGCTTGTGGAATTCTCATCATTCGCATCAATCGGTTTACCGTCTTTGTGAATTTCACCACCGTCGTACATCGTTTCACTTGCAAGACGGATAGTAGGATCGAATCTTGGTATGTAGGTTTTCGCCAATTTGTTTTTCTTTTTTGATGCCAATGGTTCTATAACAAATCGGACAAGCAGTTCAACGCCGATGAAAACCATAACAAGAATTAAAATAAATGTTAGCATGATATTCTCCTTTCAAGAATGTTTTTATTAATGAAGTTGCAATCAAGATGCCAACTCAAAATAATTTTTTTTTATTCTTGTATCACATTGACTTGTAAGGACTTAAATTTTTTCTGACGAATTGTTAAACAATCCGGTTAACAAAAAATGTAAATTATTTCAACAGCCAACTGTTGAAAAACACATCACAAATTTTGAAGAGAAAAGTTTTAGGTGTTTAATTTTTTTTCTCAATGATCTCTGTTATGAAAAAAAATATTCGTGAACTGTTAATCAGTGAGTGAAAACATTTTTGGATGCTAAATGTTTATCATCAGTTAATAATTAGCAATAATTATAAAAAATTAACTTTTTTTAGGGATGCTTTCCATTCTTAAAAAAAAGATTACTTATTGTCAGTATTGATAAAAAATCAAGAAAATCTCATCAACTAAATAGATTTATGCTTCCCAACTATTGCTCTATTTAACAAATTCTAACAATTGAAGATCTGGCAATTATCATTAAGAATGGCATAAAATTATATCAGTATTGGCGATCCTTATCCGGTTTGAAAAATATTTAGTTAATTCTTGAAAGGAATAATAAGATGCCTGGTAAAAGCCGCCGTGATTTTCTTAAGACATCTGCTTTAGTCGGAGCCAGTGTAGCAGGTATTTCAACTGTTGCCAAAGCTGGTCCTAAAAACATTTTATCTGAAGACCGGATGGGAGTTTTAGTAGATACTACGGTTTGCGTTGGCTGCAGAAATTGTGAATGGGCTTGTAAAGATTCTCATAATCTGCCCGCAGGTGAATTACATTCTTATGAAGACAGAAAAATTCTTGATACAAAACGAAGACCAGACAATACAGCCTTAACAGTTGTGAACGAATTCTCTCCGGGAAAAAATTCTAACTTGCCTGTTGATGTAAAAGTTCAGTGTATGCATTGCGATCATCCTGCATGCGTGTCAGCATGTATCGTCGGTGCATTTAGTAAACATGAAAATGGAAGCGTAACGTGGGATACCGATATGTGTATCGGCTGCAGATACTGTATGGTCGCCTGTCCGTTTCAGGTACCTGCGTTTGAATATGATAAAGCACTAAACCCATTGATAATGAAATGTGATTTTTGTTTTGAAAGAGTAAAAGAAGGAAAAATTCCTGCGTGTGTGGAAATTTGTCCGGTTGAAGCACTCACTTATGGTGTGAGAAGTGATCTGATTAAAATTGCTCGTGATAGAATCAAAAGAAATCCTGAAAAATATGTCGATCATATTTTCGGAGAATATGAAGTTGGAGGGACTTCATGGTTATACTTAGCAAATAAGGAATTTGCAGAACTTGATTTTCCAAATCTTGGCGAGAAACCGGCTCCGGGTGTTTCGGAATCAATTCAACATGGAATTTTTGCTTATTTTGTTCCTCCTGTTTCATTGTATGCATTACTTGGAGGAATGATGTGGTTATCTAAACGTCGAAAAGAACTTGATAAGGAGGAAGAATAATGAGTCACGAGAATGTCCATCCTGTTCCTATCAAGCACAAGTTTTTTACACCAGGTGTAGTTGTATTAATTCTTATTGCATTAAATGGCATTGTGTTTTTGATGGGAAGATTTTTCTTCGGGCTTGGTGCTGTTACAAATCTGAATAATCAATATCCATGGGGATTATGGATTGGTGTTGATGTGGCAGCAGGAGTTGCGCTTGCAGCAGGCGGATTTACAACTGCTGCACTTGGTCATATAATGCATAAAAATGAATACCACGCAATCGTTCGTCCGGCATTACTAACTGCAATGCTTGGTTATACTTTTGTAGCATTCGGTGTATTTGTTGATATTGGAAGATGGTATTACATCTGGCATCCGTTGATTATGTGGAATGGTAATTCAGCTCTTTTCGAAGTTGGTATTTGTGTTATGATCTATCTGAGCGTTCTTTATATTGAATTTCTTCCCGTGATTACTGAAAGGTTTATTGGAAAAGTTAATCTTCCGGGAATTTTTTCAGGCTTAAATAATATTACTGATAAAGTACTTCGACTTCTTGATAAAGGTTTATCAAAGACGATGTTTATTTTTATTATTGCCGGTGTAGTGCTTTCAACATTGCATCAATCATCTTTAGGAACTTTGATGATAATTGCGGGACCAAAAATGCATCCACTCTGGCAAACACCAATTCTCCCGCTTTTATTTCTTCTTTCAGCAATATCAGTTGGCTTTCCGATGGTAATTTTTGAATCAATGCTTGCTTCAAGATCTTTGGGATTAAAACCTGAGATGCACTTACTTTCGAGATTAGGTTCAATGATTGCACCACTATTGGGAATTTATTTAGCTTTCAAAATTGGTGATATGTTTATTCGGGAAACATTTGTTTACTTAAATGAATTCAACACAGCAAGTGTGATGTTCACAATCGAAATGTTATTCGGAGTAATTATCCCACTCCGGATGTTTCTTTCAACAAAAGTATTAAAATCTCCGTTATTTCTTTTTATTGCATCTTGTTTAGTTGTCTTCGGCGTACTGCTGAACCGGATAAATAATTTTATAGTTGCATATGCACCACCGTACAGTACGGAATCTTACATACCATCATTCGGAGAAATTTCTTTGACAGTTGGTTTTGTAGCCTTATTAGTTCTTTTATATAGATTTTTTGTAATAAATTTTCCGGTGATAAGTTTACCCGGAAAAGAATCAGCACCGCGGACTAAGTACACTATCAGAGGAGAGAAGTGATGAGAAAATTATTTATAGTTATAATAATAATATTTTTTGCCACTTCAATTAATGCGCAGGTAAAGCAGCTTAAAGATCATTCGAAACTAAATATAAGCTGTAAAACATGTCACACGTGCGATGTCCCAACAAAGAGCGAACCTTGTCTTGTGCTGTGTCCCAGAGAAAAAGTAGCAACTGTATATCAAAAACCTGAACAAACACCTGAGTTAATTAAAATAGATCAGTTGAGTAACCGTTATAGTCCGGTTTATTTTTCTCACAGGATGCATGCACAGATGTCAGAAATGGGTGGAGGATGTCAGAGTTGTCATCATTATAATACTTCAGGTCCGATATTGAAATGCAGTAACTGCCATGAAACTTCAAGAAAACGTGAAGATGTCAGCGTTCCGGATTTGAATGCCGCTTATCACAGACAATGTATTGATTGTCATCGTGAATGGAGCCGTACAACAGATTGTAATTCTTGTCATATTCCTAAAAAGGATTTGAAGGGTGATGAAAAATTAGCATTGCAGAAAAATTATTCGAATAAAAATCATCCCGAAGTTCTTGAACCAACAAAATTAGTTTATCAGACAAAATCAGATAAAGGAAAACTCGTTACTTTTTTTCACAATGATCATACAAAGAAATTTGGATTGGATTGTGTAACCTGTCATAAACAGGAAAGCTGTACAAAATGTCACGATGTAAACAGAACAACAGACAGTAATCTTAAAACGGTAAGTACAAAGAAAACATTTGAAGAACAGCATAAGAATTGTATCAGTTGTCATCCCAAAAATGAAACATGCAGTAATTGTCATAGTGACAAAGCACTTGAACCATTTGATCATGGCAAGAGTACCGGCTGGGCATTGAAGACTTATCATTCAAAGTTGAGTTGCAGCAATTGTCATGGTTCTAAAATTCCATATAAAAAACTTGATAACAAATGTTCAAATTGTCATGTTGGCTGGAATAGTGAAACCTTCAAGCACTCAGTAACTGGTTTGCAATTAGATGAAACTCATACTGATTTCGAATGCAGCGACTGCCATGCGGGTGAAGATTATTCGAAGAAGCCATCCTGCGACGGATGTCATGATGATATGATATATCCGCAGAATAAGCCCGGGAAAACAATTAAATAGATGTTGGTTAACAGACACTGATTGAAATGATAATGAAAAAAGCAACAACAAAAATTAGTTTGAAGCTGATACTAACAGTCGGTGTTGTAACATTTGCAATCATTAGTATTTATTCTTTTTTAAGTATATCAGCACAAAGAAATGAACTGCTTTCTCAGGCGGAAAATTATGCAAGCAAACTGAGTGAAACGATAAAAAACAGTACGCACCTTAGTATGCTTCAGAACGAAACTGATAGAACTTATCAAATTATAAATATGATTTCACAGGAACCTGATTTGAGCGAGATACGTATCTTCAACAAAGAAGGAGAGATAATGTATTCCTCAAAAAAAGAATTGATTGGACAAATGGTCGATAAGAATACTGAAGCCTGCTATGCCTGCCATACAGCCAATGAACCACTTGAAAAACTTCCAATGGATGACAGGATGAGAATTTACCATGCACCTCAGGATTCAAGTCGTACACTTGGAATCATTAATCCGATTTACAATGAACCTTCATGCTCGGAAGCTGATTGTCACGTTCATCCGGCAGATCAAAAGGTGCTCGGAGTACTCGATGTAAAAGTTAGTCTTAAAGATGTAGATGCTCAGATCGCAGGCAGTGAATTCCGTTCGATTATTTTTGCAATAATTGCAATTGCATTGTTGAGTCTGATCATAGGAATTTTTGTGAGAAAGTGGATTGAAAGACCTGTTCACGAATTAGTCAATGCAACTGAACAAGTTGGAACTGGAAATTTAAATTATCTGATCAAAGACTTGAGTTCGGACGAACTTGGGCTGCTTGCCAAATCATTCAATAGTATGACCAACAAACTTGCTGAAGCAAGACTCCAGCTTTTTCAATCCGATAAAATGGCATCGATGGGAAGACTTGCGGCAGGAGTTGCTCACGAAATAAATAATCCATTAACTGCCGTTCTTACTTACAGCAGTTTCCTTTTAAAGCGAGTAAATGATCCTGAACTTCAGGAAGATTTGAAAGTAATCGTTAGAGAAACTAAAAGAAGCAGGGAAATAGTAAAAAGCTTATTGGATTTTGCAAGACAGTCGGTGCCTAAAAAAGGCAATGCAAACTTAAATGAAATTATAAATAATGCTGTCGCAGTGGTTGACAACCAGCTTTCAATGAAACACATCAAGCTGGAAAAAAATCTTGAAGAAAAGATTCCCATATTTAAAATTGATTCGAATCAAATGCAGCAAGTATTTATAAATCTGCTTGTCAATGCATCAGATGCTGTTCAGGAAAGAGAAGGTAAGATTGCAATTTCTTCCAGGCTGATCAGTCTCTCTCCGTATGGTACTCTCCAGATTAAAAATGCAGTTTGCTCAAAACGACATTCACTGATGGATGAAGAGGTAAGAATTGATGGCAAACCAAGTGTGAAATTAAAAATCGTTCAGAATGGAAAAGAAGGATTTGTAAACCTCGATCCGATTTACGGAAAGAATAAAGATAAATATGGACTAGAGATTAAAGCTTCTGAGCAAGTACAAATATCCTGTCCGAAGTGTAATATGTCAGTTATCGATAAAGAATTAACTTGTCCAAAATGCAAAAGCACGATTTACTCATTTGAAGTTCCACCACAGGGAATGTTTGAAGGATGTATAAATCCAAAATGCGACTGGCAGCGATGGACTTTTGTAGATGAAGCCGGTGTTAGAGATTATGTTGAGATAAAAATCTCAGATAATGGAATCGGAATTTCAAAAGAAGATTTGCCCAGAATATTCGAACCGTTCTACAGCACGAAAGGTCAGAAAGGTACCGGACTCGGATTAGCTGTTATCTGGGGAATAATTGATAATCATGACGGAACAATAAACGTTGAAAGCGAAATTGGAAAGGGAACAACTTTCTCAATACTTTTACCAATAAAGCAAAGTGCATAGCCAAAAATGTTTAGAGATGCAAAAATATTAGTTGTTGATGATGAACAAGTAATACTCAACGCAGTTTCGAGAATTGCTTCAGCAGAAGGATTCCAGGTTGATTCTGATAATGATGCATCATCTGCATTAAAAAAAATATCGCAGAAAGAGTATTCATTAATTTTATGCGATATAATGATGCCGCAGATGGATGGATTTTCATTTCTGGATGAGATTCAAAAAAGAAGAATTCTGACACCGGTGATTATGATAACCGGATTTTCGACTGTTGAGAATGCGGTGAAATCACTTTACAAAGGTGCGATTGATTTTGTGCCAAAACCATTTACATTCGAAGAGCTAAATAGTTCAATCAACAGAGGTATAAGATATTATCGGGTACAAAAGGGAATCGAAGATGCTAAATTCCGAAATGACAAAACATCAATCTCTTATGTTCCCGGACCACCAAAGTATAAACGACTTGGAAATCTTAGCTGGATGAATCTTGAGAATGAAGGTATTGCCGTGATCGGCGCAACAGATTTATTTCTTGAGACAATCGAAAAACTTGTAAAGATAGAATTGATGGAAAACGATGAAGAAATTATCCAGGGAGATACATCTGCAAATCTTTTAACGAGTGATGAACTCATTCACAAATTACTTTCACCTTTAAGTGGAAGAATTATTGAACGAAATGAAAAAATAATTAATGATATAAACTTACTTGAAAAAGATCCATATTTTGAAGGCTGGATATACAAAGTAATCCCTTCAAATATTGAGTTCGATTTGAAATATCTTGTGCCTTTTGCATCTGACAGATTGTAGGAACTTAAAATTGGAAGTAGAAAAAAATATTTTACGAAATTATAAAAGGGAGTTAACATGGCACTATTTGTATTAGCCGTAATAGTTTTCGTCATTGCTGATATTACAATCAGATATATTGCGAAAAGAGTAAATGAAAAGAAAGTACACCAGGAAAGAGAGGAAGCACTCAAAGTAAGTCTTAATCTTGATTTCAGCAGGGAAGCAAAAACGCTCAAGCGTGCTGACGTAGAAAATCCAAAAGCCAGAATTCTTTGTGTGGATGATGAATCTGTTATTCTCGACAGCTTCAGAAGAATTCTCGTGCTTGACGGATACTGTGTTGATACAGTTGAGAACGGGAAAGAAGCCCTTGGTCTTATTCAAACTCACTCGTATGATTTTGTATTTACAGATTTAAAAATGCCTGAGATGGATGGACTGGAAGTAACCAAATCTGTAAAACATCTCCGACCGGATATTGATGTCGTAATCATTACAGGTTTTGCAACTGTTGAAACTGCTGTTGACTGTATGAAATACGGTGCGATGGATTATGTTCAAAAACCTTTTACAGAAGATGAGCTGCTCGAATTCGTCAAGAAACTGCTTATCAAACGTGAAGATAGAATCAGTAAAACTCTTAAACCGAAAGTTCATATTACACATCTGAAAGAAGTTGCTGGAACAAAAGCTCCCGAATTTCAGATTCCGGGTGGAGTATTTATTTCTGATGGACATTGCTGGGCAACAGTGAGTGAAACAGGAACTGTTAAAGTTGGAATAGATGATTTTGCAAATAAAGTTATCGGGAAAATTGATTCAGTAGGTTTACCAAACTTAGGAATGGTAATTAAGAAAGGACAATCACTCTTTACAATCACTCAGGGACAAAGAACAATCTCATTTAAGTCGCCGGTCAGTGGCAAAGTTAAAGAAGTTAACAAGTTTATAAACAGCGAACTTGATTCATTCGAAATTTCTTCTTATGAAAAAAATTATGTTTGTGAAATAGACGCCGATGAATTGGATTCTGAAATTACTTCATTGAGAATTGGTAAATCTGCAGTTTCATTTTATCAGGAAGATATTGAAAGACTTCAGGTATTAAAAAAGAAAACTATGACCAGCAAAGAAGCCGGACTTGAACCCGAAGGTGCAATTTTCGTTGGAGAAATGGAAAAGCTGGACGATATTAACTGGAAGAGGTTCGCCGAAGAATTTTTCGAGAAGTAGGCCCCATCCCCAACCCTTCCCCCAAGGGGAAGGGAGTTTTAATTTACATTTTATAATTCGTTGATTTAAAGTTCGCGGTGTCATTCCAGCGCTCCACCAAAAGTGGAGAGTCCGGAATCTGAGTTCCTTATTTCGGCTTCTTTGCAGTTGCAGTAATTTTTATTTCACCTGCTTGTTTAAAGTGAAGAACAAACTCGCCTTTATCTCCATCATTAATATTTTGCTTTAGTTTCATTACCATAATATGATGTGCACCTGGTTTCAATTCAAAAGAACTTCCTCCTTCGATAATGATCATATCAACTTTACGCATACCCATCATTTCACCTTCCGAATACGTTTCATGCATTTCAACCTTTTCAGCGAGCCTGGAATCTATTTTAAATAATGTATCCGCAGTTTCAGATTTATTTTCAATTATAAAATAAAGTGCAGTTGTCATTTTTTCTGCTGATGGTCGCATCCATGCATCTTTGATTTGAATTTTATCTCCGGAGCCAAAGAAGACGAATAAGAGTGAAAATAAAATATTCATTTTTTATCCTTTAATAATTTTATGTCTTTAATTAATTCTTCAACGTTTAATTTGCTGCCCACATAATTTTTCTTCAGGCTGGAGTTTTCATCAATAAGAGAAATTCTATCTGTATGCATCATCGAATATTCATAGTTACCGGACGAATCTATTGCTTCATCTGTTTTGATGGCTTTTACATCAAACCTTTTTAACAACTCATTGATAGTGCTTCTCTCACCGGTTAACAATGTCCAGCTACTAAAATCCAGCTCACGCGCTTCTGCAAATTTTTTAAGTACTTCCGGAGTATCTCTTTCAGGATCAAAACTTAACGCCACGAATTTTACGTCATCAATTCCATCTTCCTTTAGTTTTTTTTCTGTCAGAAACATATTGTGAGTCGTCATCGGACAAATGTCAGGACAATGAGTGAAGATAAATCCCATTACAGTAATTTGTCCCTTTATAACATCAGGAAAAATCACGTTCAGGCTATCCTGATTAATTAATTGATAACTTTTCTTTGTCAAATCTTTATCAAGAGGCAGTTGCTCGGTGCACGAAAAAATTAAAATCAGGATAAATACTAATATGATCGGAGTAAATTTATTCATAGATATTTGATGTGAAATTATTTTTAATCACACACATAAACTTATCAAAATATACTAAGTGAATAAAGACAAATTCATTTCTTATTTTTCCGTCATAGATTATTTATAAACGAATGAGAAAAACTATGTCAGATATGCCAATTGAAGAATTCAGAAAAAGCGGTCATCAACTAATTGATTGGATTGCTGATTACTTAAATGATATTGAAAAATATCCACCACTGTCACAAGTAAATCCTGGCGATATTCTCAAAAGAATTCCTGAATCTCCACCACAGAAAGGCGAGGACATTGAAAATGTTTTGAAAGATGTTGACAAAATTTTGATGGATGGAATTACTCATTGGAATCATCCGGGGTTTATGGCTTACTTCAATTCAACTTCAAGTGGTCCGGGAATTCTCGCAGAGTTATTGACAGCAGGATTAGGAATAAACGGAATGCTGTGGAAAACTTCTCCTGTTTTCACTGAACTTGAAAGAGCAATGATGAATTGGTTCAGACAAATGATCGGTTTGCCGGAAAATTATTGGGGAATTATTTACGATACTGCTTCAACCAGTTCGATGCATGCGATTGCTTCTGCACGTGAGCAATTGAATTTGGTATTCAGAGAAAAAGGAATGACTGGAAGAGAAGAAATCCCAAAACTCAGAATGTATTGTTCAGAACACGCTCACTCATCAATAGAAAAAGGAGCCGTTACACTTGGAATTGGTATTGAAGGCGTGAAAAAAATTCCTGTCAACAATAAATTTGAATTGATTCCTAAAAAACTTGAGCAGAAAATTGTTGAAGATTTTTTAGAAGGGAATAAACCATTTTGTGTTGTTGCAACAGTTGGAACAACATCAACGACAAGTATCGATCCTATTGAGGAAATTGCTGAATTATGTGAGAAGTATAATATCTGGCTTCACATTGATGCTGCTTATGCTGGAGTTGCTGCAATGATTCCTGAAATGAAATGGATTACAAAAGCCTGGGAGAAAGCAGATTCAATAGTTGTTAATCCTCACAAATGGATGTTCACTCCAATGGATCTGAGCATCTACTTTACACGCAAGCCAGAAATACTTAAGCAAGCATTTAGTCTGGTTCCAGAATATCTTAAAACAAAAGTAGATGATGAAGTAGAAAATTTGATGGATTATGGAATTCAGCTTGGAAGAAGATTTCGTTCACTTAAATTGTGGTTCATCATAAGATATTTTGGAGTAGATGGATTAGCTTCAAGAATTAAAAATCATATTAAACTTGCAAAAGAATTTGCTGAATGGGTTGACAATGAAAATGATTTTGAGTTGATGGCTCCTGTGCTGTTTTCCACTATTTGTTTCAGATACAATCCCGGAAATAAAACAGAGGAAGAATTAAACAATTTAAATGAAAAACTATTTGAAAAAATTAATTTTTCCGGAAAAATATTTTTATCTCACACAAAACTTAATGACAAGTTTGTAATAAGACTGACAATTGGAAGTATAAGGCACGAAAGAAGACATATTGAAGAAGCATGGCAGATTATTAAAAAATTAACTCATAAGTAACACTTTCATCACAAATAATTATCAGGCTGCTCATACAATCGAATACATTTTCTTCTTATTTATCTTTTTCTTCTCAACGAATAGAAGTAAAAAGTTTTGTTCTAGTAATACTCACGTGAACGATTTAATGCTATTTTGATTATGCAATTATTGGACTGAATCTTATTACTGAACATTGCATCTTACTTCTACGATTTAACATATTTCTGAAGAAAGGGAGAAATGGAAACAAAAAAAGTTTACCTGAAGCAAGTAAAGGGATTGACATTTACGGCAAAAGGGGATACAAATCATTGGATTACAATGGATGGTCCTGAAAAATTAGGTGGAAGCGATGCTGGTTCAAGACCAAAAGAACTGGTTCTTATGGCATTAGCTGGCTGCACTGGAAGCGATGTTGTGAGCATTCTTCAAAAAAAGCGGGTTAATCTTTCTGATTTTGAAATTAATATCACGGCACAGCAAACCGAAACGCATCCAAAAGTATTTTCACACGTAGATTTGGAATACGTTTTTTACGGAAAAGACATAAAAGAAAAAGATGTTGAAAGAGCAATAGAACTTTCAACTCAAACTTATTGCGGTGTATCTGCAATGCTGCAAAAGGCAATGACTATAAATCATACTTACCGGATTGAAGAGACCGAAGAAGCAAAAATAATTTCAGCTTGATTAGTTTTTATACAAAAATTAATCTTAAAACTTATGAGCTTTTTTGATAAAGTCCGATGCTGTTGCCATCAAGATCAAAAATGACAGCGTACCAACCCATTGCGGGGATAGTAGTTTTTCCGGTTTTAATATGACCACCGGCAGAAATAGCTTTTTCCAGAATCTGCTCAAGATTATCAATAGTTACGTGGAAAACTGTACTATCCCCTTTAACTACAGATTCTACTTTTCTCAACCCTGCCATAATTCCCTGATGGTTGTTAAAGAGTAAATAACCATTCCCGAAAGGTTTGAATTCCCAATTAAAAACTTTTTTGAAAAATTCAGATGAACGTGTAAGATCTGTAGATGGAATTTCGATATGAGAAATAAGTGGATTTGACATTACAACTTCCTTAATTTTCTAAGAAGATTAAATAGAATTTATTACTTATCTGACTGTAAAAATAAAAATATATCTTTGAACCCGAAAACACTTTTTTAGTATGGTAAAAATTTTATCAAATACCGATTTTTATAATGAAATAGCATCAGGTTATGATGATATGGTGTCGTTTGGAAAATTAATTGAAAAGAAAAGTAAAGATTTAGCCGGATTCATAGATGATAAAATTAAATCTGCTGCAGACATTGGTTGCGGCACCGGTGTTGATTCGATAGCTCTTAGTTTATCAGGATTGAAAGTTACTGCATTCGATCCCTCATCTGAGATGATCAGTGTGGCAAAAACAAATGCAGCCATATATGACAGTCAAATTAATTTCTATATTTCTTCTTCTGACGAAATCCCGAAGGAGTTTAATGATCAATTTGATTTAGTAGTATCTCTTGGAAATACATTCGCTAATATTCCGTCAAACAAATTTGCTGAATCAATACAACGGTGTTATAGGATTCTAAAACCTGGAGGAAGATTATTAGTTCAGATTCTTAATTATGCAAATATTCTGAACAATGAAAAACGAATAGTAAATATCAGAGAGGGAAAAGACAATTATTTTATCAGGTTTTATGATTTTTATAATGAGTATTTAGTCTTCAATATTTTAACTTTCTCAAAATTAAAACCATCTGAACAGTCTCTGATTTCCACAAAACTTTTTCCACATTCTAGAGCGGATTTCGACAGAGAATTGCTCAAGACCGGCTTTTATTCAATTCAGTTTTTCTCAGATCTCGGCTTATCAGATTTTAATGTAGAATCTAAGGACCTGGTTGTCTCTGCATGGAAAAAATAAATATGGAATCCGATATTATCTTTACGTCATTTTGCTGATCTCATAAATTATGTCTGAATGTAAATCAGATGATAGTTTTAATAAAATAAACCGGCTCAACTAACTATTGATTTGAAAAGCTAATTTTGCTAAGTTTTGTGAGCAATCTATTATGAATTTAATTTTCCATGATGTTCAATTCGTAATAATATTAGAGTGCAAATAATTATTGACCATCAACAAAAAAATAATTTGATCGGAGGCTCAATTATGTGGAGAATAATTACCTACCTTTTCCTTTCTACAATAATCCTGCTTGCAGGTTGTGGTAAGGGAGATAATAACCAGCCAAATGAAAATCAAAAAAATGAATCTGAAGATAAAACAGGTATTAAAAGTCTGGATGATTTTGTAGATAATATGAAAGATGTCCAGAAAAATATTGAAGAAGGTAAAAAATATGAAGTTGTTGACTTTAGAGAACTGAAAGCTTTGTTACCCGAATCACTTGGTGATTTAAAACGAACAAATGCAGAAGGTGAAAAAAGCGGTGCAATGGGTTTTACTGTTTCGAAGGCTGAAGCAGATTACAATAATGAAGATTATTCCAAACGTATTGATTTGGAAATAACGGATATAAGCGGCGCAACCGGATTTACTGGTCTTGCAGCCTGGGGATGGTCAATAGCAGATATAGATAAAGAGGACGAATCAGGTTATGAAAAAACGATCAAATATAAAGGGCACAAAGGTTTTGAAAAATATAACAATCAGGATCAGTACGGAAGTTTTGAAGTTTTAATTTCAGGTAGATTTATTGTTGCGGTTCACGGCAATGCTGTTTCGATGGCTGAAATAAAATCTGCTATTGATCAGGTTGATATTGGTAAGCTGGAATCAATGAAAGAAGCAAACCCAATTAGTGAATAACGAATTTCTCTTTCACATTCATCAACATTAAAAGGAGTAATTTATGAACCTTGTTGAACGGGCAAAAAACATTATTATAACTCCCAAAACGGAGTGGGAGAAAGTAGCTGCTGAGGAACCAAATGTTCAGCAGATCATGGTTGGATATGTTCTTCCACTTGCATTAATACCAACGATTGCTTCGATAGTCGGCTGGGGTGTTATTGGCATTTTGGGTTTTACATCCGTTACTTACGGAATTGCCATGGGACTTGTTCAATTGCTAAACGCATTTTTATCAGTACTCATTGCAGCTTTTGTTATTGATGCATTAGCCGGAAGTTTTGGTTCTGCAAAAAACTTTGGACGAGCAGTTCAACTGGTAGCATATTCAATGACGCCAATTTGGATTGCGGGAATACTTGGCATTCTTCCGGCAATAGGTTGGCTTGCGTTTTTACTGGGTTTGTATGGACTGTTTTTGCTATACATGGGCTTATCTCCAATAATGAAAACCCCTGAAGATAAAAAAGCTGTTTACCTGATTGTTATTATTATTGTGCTGATTGCTATCTACTGGATTTTAACGCTGATCCTGACTGCTATTTTCTTTGCAGTATTTGGCTTAAGTCTTCTTTCAGCATTAACAACATATTAAGAAGGGCGTAATGCATTTTAAACCTGTCCGAATAATATTGGACAGGTTTTTTTATTAATTTTTTTTAACCGAACCAAATCATAATTGTGTTGAAGTGTGAAAAAAGTTAATCTAAGATTTTTTAGAGGAATGTGTTAGTGAATTTAACTTGCCACTAATTTTTCAAGGTAAGTAATATCTGCTTTTGAATCTATCTTTTTAAAATATCCAAGTGCTTCATTAAGATATTTACCGGCTTTCGCTAACTCGCCTTTTTTCTTAAA
Organism: Ignavibacteriota bacterium; assembly: GCA_013285405.1. NCBI lineage: Bacteria > Pseudomonadati > Ignavibacteriota > Ignavibacteriota bacterium. The sequence goes on from CP053446.1 coordinate 2,427,056, forward strand.
CAAGACACCAAGTTCGCATGCAACCTCAGCTAAATTTAACTGGTTGTTCAAATCTTTATTCAACCTGTAAGCCGTGAGCAAAGAATTTTCAGCAGCTTCAATATTGTTCTTATGACTATTAATGATTCCTTTTATTTTATAAACTTCCGCAATGGAAAGTTTATCGTTTATTTTGTTGGCTATTTCCATAGATTTATTAGCGAAAGCGCCTGCAAAATCAAAGTCATTTTGCTGGAGATAAACAAAAGCTTTGTTGATGTAAGCGATACCTAAATTCTGCAAATAATTGGAACGGATAGATAGTTCAATACTTTCGTTGAACTCATTTATTGCAGTTGAATATTCTTTCTTCTTTGTATAAACCATTCCAAGATTCTGTTTAATTTCAGCTATTCTTTTTATGTCACCAATTTTTTCAAAATTCAAAAGTGCCCTTTTCAGGTATGAAAGAGCTTCATTAAAATTACCTTGCATACCATTGATTATTCCAAGATTAATTTCAATAGTACCGATTAATGAAATATCCTTTACTTCCTGCAATGCAATTAATGCATTTTCGAAATGCTCTTTAGCTTTGTTTAGATTTCCCTGATCACCATGAATAGTTCCGAGAATATTCTGACAGTGAATGTTTCCCCTGGTATCGTTTTCATTCCGGAAAATCTGAATTGACCTGTCCAGATAACTTATACTTAATTCCCATTGTGCCTGACGACTATAAATCTCACCTATTGCAAGCAGTGCGTTAGCTCCGATATCAGTCATCTCAATTTTATCATTGCACAAGTGGATAATTTTTTCGTGTATTTCCAATGCGATCGTATTTTCACCAGCGATGATTGTATGCTGACCAAGATAAAGTAAAAATTGAATAAACTTTTCTTCGTTTAATCTTGTCTCAGCAAAAGTAATTATCTGGTCTATCTGGTAACGAGTTTGCGGTGATGAACTTATATCTATAATACGATCTCTGGTGCTATCCTTTGCACTATCCTTTTGAACAGTATCAATGGACAGTTTGTCAACAAAATCTTTTCTATCAGCTTTATCGAAAAAATTTTTTAACGCTTCATCCACAATGGGGTGAGTATTTAATACTGTATTATTCACTCGGCTGTTCGTTCAATTCTTTATAACTGACTTATTAATGTTATGTTACGGCAAGCCTTGTGCCATCATGGAAATATTATGGTATTGGAATACCGAGTTTTTTGAATCGATTTAGGGTAAAATTTACAGTATGTATTCAAAAATCATAGCAAATCGCAATGTTTTTTTGCTGTTAGAAAATTTAACATTTGTAGTCAAAGCAAATGAACCACAGACCCACCTAATTTATTTAGATAGGTGATGAGTTTTAAAATAAGATACTTTAGCGTCCGCAAATAATATAATGTACAACCTCTATTGATAAAGCAAAAGAAAGAAGATAAGTTACAGACGGGAAATAAAAGCAGAAAGAAAGCGGGAGAAAAACCTTTCAATCAGTGGAGTAAAACTTTATGAAAAGAAGTTTGGAAAAAAAAGAACTTGACAAACAAAACAAATTGAGTAAACTTTCACTACTCACTACTCACTACTCACTACTCACTACTTACTTTTACTTTTTACCTATTGCTTCTATCTTCTAGCGTTACCGCCCAAGTAATAATAAAAGAAAGAGTTGAAATAGAACCGTTAAAAATACCTGTATCGAACAATCCTACATTTAATATCGACACATCAATCTGTAATAAATTTGAATATGATCCTGAAATAATTGTTACAGATGGAGATGATAAAACATATTCGGTATGGTATGGTGATTGTTCAGCCATCGGTTTTGGCGGATACAACGATTGTATTCACTTTGACTTTAATGATGATTACTGGATAGTAACAATAGAAGAAGGATTTGAATATGTTCAACCAAGGACAAGCTTCCTGGATTGTGATGGACCATATTCAGATGAGGGAGAAAATTTTTATATAGATTACAATTATTGCTTACATCTTGTTTTTAACAAACAGGGACCGGGGAATATGGCACAGGTAAAAATAAAATTTGCTAATAGTACAAAGGTTGCACATTATAGCTTTGAAGTTTACAGACCATTATTCCACATAACACCAACAGACACAATTGAGTTGATGGAATACGGAGATTATGAAGTAGTAGATAATTATGAAGTTTTGAACCAATGCAACACATATTGGCCGTGGCTACCGGATACAGTATCAATAATCAAGGAGATAATACAGGGCAATGAATATTGTCAGCTATGGAACTCAAACACAAATCAATATGGAACAACATTTATTGGTGGAGGAATATATATAGTTGCAAACGGAATAAGATCAGAGCAGGATGAAGAAGTAATAATAAGAATAAGCACAAGCGAATCAGGGATTGAGCCAATAAATTTACAATATAAAGTTAGGCCAGTTGAATTAGAAATCACAGCAATACCATCGGTGTTGGCACCAGGAGATACAGCCACAATAATTATACAAAAGAAATATCAGGATGGCACTATAGAAGATTTTCCTGAATGGCAGGGATTTGAAATAGCTAAAGTTGAAGGATGCGCATTAGGGGAGATATTGGTTGGAGGAGAGAGCGGAGCATATTTTTATGATGTATTACAACCGATACAATTTGTAGTTGATAGCATAGCTGAGAACGGAACAGTAAAGTTGCAAATAGGTGTACCAAAATCTCCAAGTTTTGGTACTCGACCAGTTAAGCAGAAAAACACAAATACAAACCAAACTAATTTAGCAGATAAACAAAAACAAAGACAGCAAACACCACCGGCCGAAAACCCTATATTATATTGTTCCGCAGAAATATTTGAATCCCTGTTGAATAACGATTTTTATCTGGAAGTGGGGGATGGGTGTGACAAACCTGAATGGGCTTGTCCTGTTTCGATAAAACGTCCTAAGATTGATGTTAAAGAAATTAATATGAGCAACTGTTTAGAGGATGAAAAAAATGATATAAAAAGTTTATGTACTGGTAAATATGGATTTTTTCATCCAATATATGATGGCCCGTTTTGGGAACCACAATTCACTGTAGAGCCTTATTTTGATAGTGTGAAAGGAATATGGCAGTTAAATTATAATTCAGATCCTATTTATATCAGAGCATACACAGTTTTCTGTCCTGAATGCGTACCTGAAAGTGGCATTATCAGAAGCTTGGATGATGTATGGAATAAAATTCCTGAAGATAAATTATGTAAAGCTCTGGAAGATTTCGAATTACAAAAGAAATATGGGGTAGATGTAGAATTTATAATTGAGGAACAAGTGATGGCACACGAGAGATTACATAAAACAGATTTTTTTACTGCCATAGCAAAGACCGTATATTATTATCCAGAAAATGATGTAGATAAATACAATACCACACTCCTAGATACAAAATACAAATGTAAAGATGCTCCTAATTACGATGTAGCAATTGATAAAATTCAAGTGTACCTGGATAATGTGTATCAAGAGTTTCAGAAGGATTTAAAAAAAGTTTATACATTTATAACAGGTAAAGATGAAACAATAGAAAACGAAACTTATGAAACTGTTTCCCACGATTTATATGAAGTGCAAAGTATTATTCAAGATTATATTGATGAAATAAATAATCGTATTATAAGTATTAATAAAAGCAGAACCGAAGAATTAAAAATAAAATGTAATTAATCTTTTAAGGTGGAAAAATGTGTAATAGATTTTCAATTTTAGCAATATTTCTTATTCTTCTAAGCATACAAATCAAAAGCCAGGAGATTGATGAGGAATTTAAACAAAAGATATTACTATATCTTTCAAGTGATAAAGGTTCAGTAGTGTGGGCTGGTGTAGATTATACGATACAATTCAAACTATACGAAGCTATACAAGTTTTAGAAAATATTATCTGGAAACAAGAAGTACCTATTCAACTTAGTATTCTATGGGCAATGGCTTATTTAAATGCCCCGAATACACAGCAATTGGCTATAGCATTTATAGATTCCGTTGATTTTTACAATTCATCCAGATTCTTTGGGAGTGAAAATAAACTAAGCGCAAAAGCCCATGTAAATCAAGCTTTATTTTACATAAATGATTATTCTCAAGCTGACTATGTAATGCAGCAACTACGGGTAAAACCTTACGATGTTGAATCAATATGGTTATTACCAAACCTGATTAGAAATGTTCCCCAATATGAGAATGAAGCAAAAAGTATATTAATAAATGCAGCTAACAATTCTGAAGATTATAGAATTAGATTTAATGCAGTTCATCAGTTGGAAGAAGTTTATGGTGCCGAAATGATACCGATTTATATTAATTTCTTTAAAAATGTTGAAGAATCTGGTAAAGAATTTAGCTCTTCAAGAATTATTTCATTTGAGTTTCTCTGTAAGTATAATTATGATGGCTTAGAAAATTTAATAAAAGAGCAGATATATAACGAACCTGCGGCTGTTTACAAAAGATATTTCATTGATACACTATTCAATCGCTATGGTAATCCTGAAAATTTAAATTATATAGTAAATTTTTATAATTGGGAAACAGATTCATTAGCAAAAAGGTTTGTAAGTCATGCATTAGAGAATTTTACACCTAAAGAATTTCCTATGAATATAACATTGCCGGAAATGATAGACAGTTTAAAAATTATAACAAATAAAACATTTGCATTTCAATGGATTGATAGTACTACTAAAAATTTACTTAATTACAATTTGGATAATGCAAAGACTAAAATATTAAACAGTGATTCTATATTCTGCGCAAATTATATAAAACAATATCAAGACTTAGTTAATTTTGAGTTTCAAGATACACTTAATACAACACCAGAATTTGTAACACTCGAAGGATGGCAATTTCTATATTATTATGCTCAGTACATTCTCGACAGACTTCCGGAACCGCAAGCAAACCCTAACTTACTTGTAAACCTAAAGAACAGTTTTGGGGTGCAAATACCAGCAGGTAATGTAACGTACTATGAGTCCGCCACAAGCGGATGGAAAGATGCAGTAAACAACGGAGATGGAACTTTTACAGTAATAACAACAAAATCAACAGTAAGCATAAGAATGTTCTACGAGTTTGCAAACCAAACTGTTCATAATGTTCCTGCACAAAACAACACTTATACATTTACAACAGTAAACACTGCAGTTCAGTTAAAGAACAGTTCAGGAAATTTGATGCCTGCCCCTTCGGGTGATCAGGGTACAGTTCAATACTATGCTGATGCTTGGAGAACATTTGGCACAACAACAAACGGAGTTGCATACAAAGAACTTCTGCCAATCAATTACAGTTTTAGAATGACTTATGAATATATACCTAATGACAAACAGCAGGATATAAGCACAAACAGTACAGTTACATTCACAACAGTATTGTGTACATTAAAAGTAACCAATGCAAACAATCAGCCGTTAGCAGGTGCAAGTACAAAATATTACTCAACAGCGTGGAGAGATATCGGACTTACAAATGCAGAAGGAATAATAACAAAAGAACTTCTTCCAAAAAACTTAAGCTTCAGAGCTACGTATGGTAATGTTAGTCTTGATAAACAGCAGGATATTTCTGTAAATATACTTGTAGAGATTCAGTTAAATGTTCCGTAGGAATGTATAATTCATAATGAATAATTAACAATTAAAAATTAACAATTAAGAATTAACAATGAAAAATTAAAAATGAAGAAGAAGGTTCTGATTCATAGCTCCGTAGGAGCGACATATTTATAGAAACAGAAAAAACAAAAAAAATCAAGTCCCGTCAGGGACGACATAGATGCAGAGGTAAGAAATGAAAATAAAAATTTTAATTATAGTATTGGCAATAGCACATTTTTCATATTCACAAACCGTTTATGAAATTACACCCGGAACAAAAGGCAACGAAATAACATTGACGGTTGCAAATGTTTCAGAAACAAATCCCGCAGAAAATGTTAAAGTAATGCCTCCCCAACCCCTCCAAATGAGGGGCTTTCAGGAAGAGCAAATTACATTTCACCAATCAGAACAAACGATTGAGAGGATAGAACCAGCAGCAGAAGCGGAAGTAACATTTACATTTGATATAAGCAGAAATGTTTCAATTACAAAGAAAGATACAATTGATTTTATGATAACAGATGCAAACGGACTGATGATGACAAAGACATTCATCTTCAGTTACATTGGTCCGAAAGAATTCAAGCTTGAGCAGAATTATCCGAATCCATTTAATCCAGCAACAACGATACAGTATCAAATACCGGCCTCCCCAAACCCCTCCAAAGGAGGGGCTTTTGTATCATTAAAAATTTACGATATACTTGGCAGTGAAGTCGTAACATTAGTAAATGCAGAACAGCAGCCAGGATATTACGAAGTTCAGTTCAACGGAAGTAATCTTGCAAGTGGAATGTATGTTTATAGATTGCAGGCAGGAGAATACATTTCTACAAAGAAGATGTTGATGATTAAATGATTCGATCAATTCATCTGCCTTACTGCAGACAGGTCAGAAATCCCGACCTTGTCGGGGATGGTGTTGAAATAAACGAATAGAAAAAAAGATTAAATTAATCCCGCAAGAAAACAGCGGGGTTTTTTATTTTAGTTAATAATGATTAAAAAAAAATTTGACGGAACACTCGAAGATTTTTCCCAATGGGATAGTTTTGAGATCGGAATGATAGAAGGATGCGATGCAGGATTGATTCTTAATAACGGAGCAATGGAAAATTATTTTGCAGAAGTATATCAGCCGATATATTTTGTTGCAGCGAATGATTTAACGGAGACGGATACAGTAAAGGTAAGAGTAGGATTGATAGAAGGAGGAGGAAGCAGCAGACCTGTGAATAAAGGTGGAGAAGAAAAAGAAGCTATTATAACTAATCCAAATAAAAACAAAAAAGAACCTGAGCCGCTACCAATGAATCCAAGTACTTACTGTTTTCCAGAAAATTTCTGGACACCACACGATCTGGAGGGTGTTAGCAAGGTGGTGGTGGGGGATGGGTGTGAAGATTACATTTGCAACGAAGTAATTTTAAGACCATCATTCCGTTTTGAACATTTTCCAAATGGATCTTTTAATAATGATGCGTGTACAATTGAACAAAATAATGCATCTCAAGGACAAGTAGTATCCGGTGTTTTCTCCGTAATGTGGTCAGAACTTAACGATCTAAATTATTTCAATATTAATAATATTAATGCTTGTTATGTTCATAATTTTAATATTTGGAGATTTGGACACAAACTCCCATTATTTCCTTATTTCAAAACAATAATGGATGTCTGTATTACAAACGTTACTAATGCTGGACAAAAGCCATTAAACCACATAAGCGAAATAACCACCGTTTATAATGACACTAAACTTTGTGATGCGAAAAAAGATTTAGAAGGACACAAATCATACCCATCAAAAGTACGAGCTGGAGGATATATTTTTCTTGAAGTTGAAATGGCACACGAAAATGCACACGGGCAGGATTTTCAGTGGGTCATAGATAGTTTGCAAAATGCTTTCCTTTATCCAACATTAGATTTGTTGGAAGTAACCTGTGGAAGTTATGATCAAGAAAATAAAAAAGCTAATAATCAGGAAAAGGCTAAACTAATTTATTTTAACTATTTACAGAAAATTGTCGCTGGAGAAACGGTTGGTGCCGTACGCACATATAATGGATTTGAGCAGAGATTAAAAATAGGATATGAAAACCATATAAATCAGAGTTTTATTATTAATGGACAAAAAGTCGATCACGAAAATTACATTAACGGTTTTCCGATAGTTACAAATAGAATCGATGTATTATTGAATGAGTTTGAAAACATTTGGGATTGTAATTAAATAAAAGGAAATTAAAATGAAGATAACTATAATTTTATTGTTAACTATAATATTTAGTTTTCCACTATGTGCTCAGGAATTAACGCAGCAAGAAAAGCAACGAATTATTGATAGTCTCGATAGTAATAATAATAGAGAAAATTACAATGCATTATTGAATGTCGAAAAATATAATATCGTTGAAGCGATCCCGAAATTAGAATCTAAAGCCCAAAACGGAGATTGCACTGCAATTTATTTAAGACTCTTACAAAAACTGGGTTCATATAATGTTCAGAGTCTAGCTCATATAGCTATTGATTCATCAAACAAATGTTATGACCCTGTTGAAACAAGATATGATTGTTCAAAAATATTAATTGAATTGGGAGATTACTCTGCTGCTGAATATATTATTGATTATTACAACAATAAAGCATCAAAATATTTCTTTGATATTACTTTAATTCCCAAGATCATTGATAATAGACCTGATCTGTTACAACAATCAAAAACTGTTGTGTTTGATTATGCACAAAATTTCAGAGGCTCATCTTTTACAAGATATATAGCAAATGCAATAATAGCAGATAAATATCCTAATGATGCTGTACCTGTTCTTGTTAATTCATTCAGGAACGAGCCGGACGATGCTTCAAGAATTTTATCACTTTGGTTATTATTTGTAATTGACTATTCTGAACTTCCGGAGCTTATGAGAGAAAGGCTGGTTCAAGAACCTGTTCCTTCATATCGTTATATAATAGCTGATTCTTTATTAAAAGAATTTGGAACTCTACAAAACTATCGGTTCGTAAAAGAATATGCAGTAAATGAATCTGATGAGGTAACCAGATCTCTGATAGAAAATGAAGTTGAAATATTTGTTCCAGTTCCACCAGATTCTACAAAACTCACACTTGATTTATTAGATAACTTAATTAATTATGTAGATAGTGTTTTAACTTACACCTGGCTCGGCGATCTAACATTTTCAAACGAACTTAAAAACATTTTAACCACTGCTAAAACAAACTTACAAAATGGCGATTCACTAACTTGCAGAGTTCAGGTAAAAACATTTCAGGATTTAGTAGATAATGTTTATAAAGATTCACTCAACTCAGATCCACGTTTTGTAACGATAGAAGGCTGGAAATTTCTTTACTGGAATGCTCAATACATTCTCGACAGACTTCCAGAGCCGCAAGCAAACCCAAACCTACTCGTAAACTTAAAGAACAGTTTGGGCAACCAAATAGAAGCAAGCAATGTAATGTATTATGAGTCCGCCACAAGCGGATGGAAAGATGCAGTAAACAACGGAGACGGAACGTTTACAGTGATAACAACAAAACCAACAGTAAGCGTAAGAATGTTCTATGAATATGCAAATCAAACTGTTCATAATGTTACTGCACAAAACAATACTTACACTTTTATAACAGTAAACGCAGCGGTAGAGTTAAGAAACAGTTCAGGAAATTTAATGCCTGCCCCTTCGGGGGATCAGGGTACAGTTCAATACTATGCTGATGCTTGGAGAACATTTGGAACAACATCAAACGGAGTTGCATACAAAGAACTACTTCCAATCAATTACAGTTTTAGAATGACTTACGAATATGTACCAAACGACAAACAGCAGGACATAAGCGTAAACAGCACAGTAACATTCGCAACAGTACTGTGTACATTAAAAGTAACCAATTTTAACAATCAGCCGCTTGCAGGTGCAAGTACAAAATATTACTCAACAGCTTGGCGAGATATCGGACTTACAAATTCAGAAGGAATAATAACAAAAGAGCTTTTACCAAAGAACTTAAGCTTCAGAGCTACGTATGGTAATGTTAGTCTTGATAAACAGCAGGATATTTCTGTAAATATACTTGTAGAGATTCAGTTAAACGTTCCGTAGGAATGTATAATTCATAATGAATAATTAACAATTAAAAATTAACAATTAAGAATTTACAATGAAAAATTAAAAATGAAGATGAAGGTTCTGATTCATAGCTCCGTAGGAGCGACATATTTATAGAAACAGAAAAAACAAAAAAAATCAAGTCCCGTCAGGGACGACATAGATGCAGAGGTAAGAAATGAAAATAAAAATTTTAATTATAGTATTGGCAATAACACATTATTCATTTTCACAAACCGTTTACGAAGTAACACCCGGAACAAAGGGAAATGAGTTAACACTAACGGTTGCAAATATTTCAGAAACAAATCCTGCAGAAAATGTTAAAGTAATGCCTCCTCAACTCCTACAAAGGAGGGGCTTTCAGGAAGAGCGAATTACATTTCACCAATCAGAACAAACGATTGAGAGGATAGAACCAATAGCAGAAGCGGAAGTAACATTCACATTTGATATAAGCAGAAATGTTTCAATTACAAAGAAAGATACAATTGATTTTATGATAACGGATGCAAACGGACTGATGATGACAAAGACATTCATCTTCAGTTACATTGGTCCGAAAGAATTCAAGCTTGAACAGAATTTCCCTAATCCGTTTAATCCAACAACAACGATACAGTATCAAATACCGGCCTCCCCAAACCCCTCCAAAGGAGGGGCTTTTGTATCATTAAAAATTTACGATATACTTGGCAGTGAAGTCGTAACATTAGTAAATGAAGAACAACAGCCTGGATATTATGAAGTTGAATTTAATGCTTCTCATTTAGCAAGTGGAATGTATGTGTACAGATTGCAAGCAGGAGAATACATTTCTACAAAGAAGATGTTGATGATTAAATGATCTGATCAATTCATCTGCCTTACGACAGACAGGTCAGAAATCCCGACCTTGTCGGGGATGGTGTACGAGTCTCTTTTTGTCAACCTGAACTCGTTTCTCCGAAGGAGTCCTTTGGACAGGTTCTTCTTATTCACCAAAACCGCGATTAAAGATTCCGAAACAAGTTCGGAATGACAGTCGTGCAACGCCCTGGGATGGTGGTGAAATAAAACCTATTTCACAATCTTTGAAATTTCTTTAAACTGCGGCGTACCGCAAACTTTCAGAAGTTCAAAAAGGATAGCTTCAGTTGTTGTGATTTCGGTACCGTGATATCTCATCCGGTCAAGAGCTGTGCGGTAATCAATTTCTTTGCGCGATGAAACAGCATCCGCTGCCAGGTTTACCTGCATCCCGTTTTCTATTAAATCCAAAACTGTCTGTTGAACACAGACGTGAGATTCCACTCCGCAAACTACAATTTGTGATAAGTTTCTCTTTTTAAATTCATTGAACAACTCCCCGGCTCCTGAACAACTGAACGACATTTTATCAAACAGTTTTAAGTCCACAAGTTCATCTGTAATCTTTTTGGTTGTTGGTCCGAGTCCTTTTGGATATTGTTCAGTATAATAGATTGGTAATCCTAAAGCTTTAAAACCTTTTATTAACTTCAATGTATATTCAACAACCCGTTCATGATTGCTGATAACCGGCAGGATTCTTTCCTGAATATCAATTATTAAAAGTGCTGTTGATTCCGGCTTTAATAATTTGCTGAATCTTTTTACTTCACTCATTTCTGAACTCAATTTTATGCATAGATTTTTTCCATACCATATTTACCGCAGGCATACATCATCAGCAGGCTGGTAATATCAACCAAAGCTTTTTTGTGTTCATCAATATAAATGATAAGATTGTACACATCTGCAATAAATTTCATTTTGTCAACAATTTTTCTAAGTTCGTTGTAGGTAGGTATTCCGTGCCAATACACAACTTCTTCTATTATCATCTTTTCATATCTTCTCAAAAACTCACCAAATGAAATTGTGTGGATTGATGTTGCAGTTCTTGGTTTGCAGATTGAAATTAAATCATTGAAATAAGTATCCCAATGTTTTGCAAGTTCAGAATTTTTCTTCTGCATTACATATCTGGCTTTAGCAAGAGTGAATTTTGCGCGTGTTCTCGGTTTAAAATTTGGAATCAGTGCATAACCATCAAAGCTTTTAAATTCATCATCCGGATCAATAAACTTCCATCTGCTCAGTAATTGCTTAGTTGAATAAATCCGAATGACTTTATCCTTCGAGCTGTCCATCAAAATAAATTTTCCCTGCTGCCAGTTTATGACAGTTATCCAATGTCCCCAGTTATCAACACTAAGAATACAAGGGAAACCTCTTTTGAGATGCTGTATAAGTACTTTTATTGCATCTTGTCCCACTTCACGACGAAAATATTTAAACCTGCAATCATAATATTTTGCAGCCTCTTCTAATCCTAATTCATCTGTACCATGCCACCAGGAACTGCCAGCTTTTCTTGCAATTGATTTTTCGCTCGTGAAAATTCCCAGCATTACAAGTGCGTACTTTAATGCAAAGGGTCCACATTGATATTTATTTGGTTGCGGGTAGAAACTCATGATCAATAATATTGAGATGCTAAATCTAATTAATCAAAATGAATTAGTCAGCACATTTCTTTCGATTAAAAAGAAAATATCTTTAAATTTGAGACATGAGAAGAGCCAAAATAAAAGTTGCCGTCGTTTATAATGAAGCTCAGCCGGAAATGTATCGAAAGGTATCAGAAACAGAGCCTAAAGAGATTGAGTTTAAGACCTATTTTGAGGTTGAGAAAACTACTCCGATGGAGGAATATGATTATATTGCTAAAAAACTAAGCTCAGTTGGATTTAATACATATACATTGAATATAAAAGATAACCTCGACCTTTTGCTCAATAATATAAAAGAACAGAAACCCGATGTCATCTTCAATTTTGTTGAAATTTACAAGGATAACCCTCGCCTCGAAATGAACATTGTTGGTTTATTTGAGCTTATGGGCGTTCCATATACTGGCGCTCCTGCGATGGGACTCGCAAATTGTCAAAACAAGATACTTGCAAAAAGATTACTTGGTTCTGCTGGTATCAGGATCCCTCATTTTTTTATTGTTCAGGTCAAATCAACAAAGTATCCTCATAGAATTAAATATCCGCTCCTGGTAAAACCTGCTTTTGAAGATGCGAGTGTAGGAATTGAAAATGATTCTATCGTTAATAACGGCAAACAGCTGCGAATAAGAATCGAGTATGTTTTAAAAAACTTTAATCAACCGGTTCTTGTGGAAGAATTTATTGAAGGGAGAGAATTGAATGTTGCAGTGATGGGTGATAAAAGATTGCGTGTTCTTCCGATAAGTGAAATTGATTTTTCGACAATGCCAGATCATCTTCACAATATCGTGAGTTACCAGGCAAAATGGGATCCTCAACATGAATCTTATCACAAAACAATTCCTATTTGTCCGGCACAACTTCCTCAAAAAATTGAAAAGAGAGCTAAAGAAATTGCTTTTAAAGCATTTAAAGTTATGGGATGCAGAGATTATGCAAGAGTAGATATGCGTCTCTCAAAAGAAAATAAGCTTTATGTTCTGGAGGTCAATCCAAATCCTGATATTACTGAAGGTGCAGGATTTATGCGATCTGCTGCTCACGGAGGAATGAGTTATGCACAAGCTTTGAAAAGAATTGTTAAATATGCAATGAGACGGGGAAGCATCAGAAAAGCTACTACAGAAATTCCTTCTGTATAATTGAAATTACTTCCTTCAGTGAGTGCGCTTCGTAGTTGGGAATTTTACTAACAGTACTATCGGGAGTGAATTTTGTTTTTCCAGTGTAAATAAGTATTCCTGTTCCGCCAATCATCTGTGCTGCAAGAATATCATTCTCAATATCATCACCTATCATAAAGAATCCCTTTTCAATATTGCAATTAATTTTTTCAAGTGCTGCTTTAAAAAAATTAGCTGAAGGTTTTCCGATAAGAATCGCTTCTTTATTTGAAGCGAATTCAATCCCGGTTATAAAAGCACCCGCATCAATTAAAAGTTCACCGTAAGGATTCCAGTATTTATTCTTGTGCATTGCGACCAAATCGGCGCCGGCTAAAACTTTTTTGAAGATATCATTTATGATCCGGTAATTCCATTTGTCTGCAATATCACCGATTACAATCGCTTCAGGATTTTCTTCATCAATCATTCCATTAAAATGATGTAGCAAATAATCACGACAATAGACCGAGACTTTTCTATAATTCTTTTTAACGTATGAAAGTGTTGCATCGAAGGCAGTTATAGCCGGAATTTTTAATTCTATTTTGTGTGAATTAAAAAATTCACTTACCAATTCGCTTGTTCTTAAAGTTGAATTGCTTAGTATGCAGGCAGGTAATTTATTTACTTCAATGAATCCGAAAAGCTCTTTTACATCAGGAGATGGTGAATTACCAATTTTCAAAACTCCATCGAGATCAATTAACAGTGGTTTCATAGAAATAATAAGGAGGCTGTCTCACAAGAAAAGTTATTGAGAGAACCTTTTGAGACAGCCTCTTACAATCAGACTTTGGAATCAGCAATTTGCGGTAATTTTTGTTTTGCTAAATGATATAAACCGAACAATACTCCAACGAAAAACAGATCGCTCAATAATGTCTGATGGAAAAACGGAATTGCTGCTGTGTAACATGCAGCTAATCCTGCACCTGTTTTTTCATAGTATGGTGTTGAAACCCATAAACCAAAATTCGTAATTATAAAAAAGCTGACTGAGGAAATAACTGATGCAAAGAAAATGCTTACAACTTTCTTTTCTTTTAACATTGTCATTCCAAACACTACTATCAAAGCAAAACTTAAATATACAGCCCACATTGTTTCGTGGAAACCAAGAATCAGATCTGTAACAAACATTGCGGTCAGCGGGACGAGAAATGCTGCCCACTTTTTATTGAAGTATGCGCCACCAAATAATGCCATCGCAGCGATTGGTGCAAAGTTTGGCGGATGAGGAATTAAACGCACAAATGCTGCAGCAAAAATCATTAGTGTGAGTACCCAGAATCTTGCGTTGATTTTGTTCCCCTCATTACCGGATTTCATTTCATTCAACATATTTTAATCCTTTCTAAAAAATATTTTGAAAATATTATCAGTTTATAATTGTTCAAAGATAAAGTTAATTTATTAATGTCAAAAGTCTAATTATTATTAAATAATATTTTATAATTTCATTCTTACTCAACACGGAGATTTATCCCACCATAAACAGAAAATCCCGGAGTTCCATAGCCATAAATTTCTTCATATTGTTTGTCAAGCAGATTGTCTATCCGCCCATAAATTCTCAGGAATTCCAGCAAGTCATAATGTGCTGCAATATTTATCAGTGTATAGTCAGCGAGAACAACTCTTTCAACAGGATATGAAGAAAAGTTTTTATCTTCTCTTTCGCCAGTGTAAATAATTTCAAAATTTATATTTACTTTTTCTGTCAGGTCTGAATTTATAAGCAAAGCAATTTTATGTTCCGGTCTTCTGAGTAATTTTTGATTGTAATCCGGTGAAGTTTCACTTTTATCTTCCGAATGTGTGAAAGTATAATTGAAATTAAAATCAAGCTCTCGCATTAAATTAGCTTTAGTAAAAAATTCTATCCCGTTTGTTTCAGCTTCTTCAATATTAATTGTTTTGAAATTTTCATCGGTACCGAAAAGATCCGTAAAGTTATTTGCGAAATAATTTATCCCGATTGAAATTCCATCAGACCACAAATACTGTTCGATACCTGCATCCCATCCGAAATTTTCTTCAGGATTCAGATTTTCATTTCCGAAAACAGGATCATACAAATAAAAAATTGAAGGCGCTTTGAATGCATTACCGATATTGAATTTTAACTTTGTTCCTGTTTGCCAGAATATGTAAGCAGGAGAAATTCTGTAAGTGACAGCTCCTCCGAATTTTTCATGATGATCATACCTGATTCCCACCGAAGTAAAAATTCTGTTATCAATATTTAACTGATCCAGTAAATAAAATCCAGTTGTTGAAACCTGGTGCTTTGGAATTAAGCTTTCATAAGGTCCGAATGATGAATTGTAATAGTATTCAGATTCAGCTTCTTCAGTTTCAAAATCAATTCCGGCAGATAAAATATTTGATCTGAACAGATTAAAATTATTTTGCCAATCCAGCTTGTATTTTTTGCCATCATATTTACTATCTGATGAAGCAGGATTATATAAAGTGGAATCGAAATTATATTCACGCAGATTTTTATGATATGAAACACCAAGTTTTTGATCCCACAGACCATCAAACAAATTAAAATAACCTTCAGCTCTTGTTGTGAACTCTTCGAGATTGTAAATGTAAGAAGGATCATCACCAAATTTTCCACCGAACTGATCCAGATCGGTTTTTGCTTTTGTGTAACGGAAGTAAAAATTCATTCCGGACTGTTTATTAAAATCATATCCTATTCTTGAAGAAAAATTATTTCCAGCGTAACCATCTGACTCTGTGTTCCCATATTTTTCGCCGGAAGCTGAAAAGCCATCTGATTGAATTCTTGCATACGACAAAACAAAATTCAGATCATTAAAACTTCCGGATACTCCCGCACTTCCTTTAAAAGATTTATAGGAACCGCCTTCTGCGGATAAAAGCAACGTGGAATTTCCAGTTCCTTTATTTGTAATAATATTCACAACTCCTGCTAAAGCAT
This sequence comes from Ignavibacteriota bacterium, assembly GCA_013285405.1. NCBI lineage: Bacteria > Pseudomonadati > Ignavibacteriota > Ignavibacteriota bacterium. The sequence continues at coordinate 2,443,466 of CP053446.1, forward strand.
CAGAACCGTAAAGTGTACTTTGCGGTCCACGAAGTATTTCAATCCTGTTAACTTGTTCAACTGGTAGATTTGCAAAATCATAAACATTAGCCGCATCACTTGTCATATTCATTTCGATACCATCAATTAAAACTAAAACGTGTTCAGGATTTGATCCTCTGATATTTATCGTTGATAAAGCACCCTGACCGCCCGGCTGAGTTACCGACAACCCATATTCACTTTTTAATAAATCGAAAACATTTGTTTGATTACTATTAATAATTTGTGCTGAATCAATTACGGTTATCGAGTTTGCAAGTTCAAGTGTGCTTGATGATGTTTTAGAAGCAGATATTACTACATCAGTAAGTTTGTAAAAACCTGATGAATCAGTTTTATGCACATCGTTATTTTGTGCAGATGCAATCGCTGTTATTAGAAACGTAGAAAAAAATATTATGAATTTTATGTTTGTCATAGAAGTTACTCCTGTAAATAAAAGTTTAGTAAGTAACTTCGCGTATTAAAAAAGCTGAGATAAAACGATTGGAAATTTTATGATGCCATCGTTAATCTTACCTCTTTATCCCGTTTGCGGGATTTTCGCGAAGGCTGATTAAACTTGCCTGCCTGTGGCAGGTAAATTTACGGCAGGTCTCCTGGCTTATTCAATTAACAATGAATAACGAACAATTAAAAATTAGGAAATTGTTCATTGTAAATTTTTAATTGTTAATTGCTCTCACAGTTGCGCGACAGCGCCGGAGTTGATAATTCTATGTTGTCATTCCGAACTTGGTTCGGAATCTGGATCCTGAAACAAGTTCAGGATGACTATGATGAATTAATCGCACCGGACTTCCCTATAATTTCCCTTGCCCCGACAAGTCGGGGTGGGAACACCGTAATCCCGACAAATGTCGGGAAAAGAACTATTTAAACATAATTTGAAGCTGCCTTAATTCAAAATTAAAATTTCTTTTTGAGATTAATGATGAGAATAAATGATTACTATGACAAGCTTTTTAAACTGAAAATGAATAAGTTTAAAGAGTTGATTTAATAGTTTTAAACTCGGGGATTTTCAGACATTAAGTCTGTTAGATTATATTGCGCTAAAAATGCATCACTAACAGAAACTTTCCGGACACGCCAGTTCTGTTTTTGTACTCGCAAAGAACTATATCCTTTTCAAAGAAAAATAAAATCTAAAATTCAATCAATTTCATTAATCATTTGAGGTAGTGATGAAAAAATATTATTCAATTTTTGTATGCTTGCTTATGCTGTTTGTGCAGCTTTCAATTACAGCGCAAACACTTCCTGCATCTTTTGATTTGAGGAATGTTAATGGTGTGAATTATGTAACATCAGTCAAATCACAGCAAGGTGGAACTTGCTGGACACACGGTACGATGGCTGCAATGGAGGGTAATCTTTTGATGACAGGTGCCTGGGCAAATAACGGAGAAACTGGTGAGCCAAATCTGGCTGAGTACCATCTTGATTGGTGGAATGGTTTTAATCAGTTTTATAACGAAGATCTTAATCCGCCAACCGGTGATGGATTGGTAGTTCACGAAGGAGGAGATTACAGAGTTGCATCAGCTTATTTATCAAGAGGAGAAGGAGCCGTAAGAGATATTGATGGACAATCTTACAGCAATCCTCCACAAAGATCTGACACAAGCTGGCATTATTATTATCCTAGAGAAATTTATTGGTTAAATACCTATTCTGATTTGAGCAATATAAATACTCTAAAACAATTGATAATGGATTATGGAGTAATGGGCACATGCATGTGTTACGATGGTTCATTTATTCAAAACTATATTCACTACCAACCGCCAACATCAACATTAGATCCGAATCACGCAGTTTCCATTGTAGGCTGGGATGATAATAAGGTAACACAAGCTCCATTGCCGGGTGCTTGGCGTGTAAAAAATAGCTGGGGTGCCGGCTGGGGATTAAGTGGTTACTTCTGGATTTCATATTATGATAAACATTGCGGAAAAAATATTGAAATGGGCGCCGTCACATTTAAAGATGTTGAACCGCAGAGATATGATAACATTTATTATCATGACTATCATGGATGGCGAGCAACAAAAACAGATTGCAATGAAGGTTTTAATGCATTCATTGCTGGATCAAACGAATATTTAACAGCAGTAAGTTTCTTTGCTGCGGCAGACAGCTTTGATTATACAGTTAAAGTGTATGACACTTTTACGGGTGGTCAGCTCCAGAATGAATTATTTTCACAATCTGGATACAAACAGTTTACCGGTTTCTACACAATCGATATTGCAAATCCAATTCTTCTTGAAGATGGAAATGACTTTTATGTTTACCTGAATCTTTCGAGAGGTGGACAGCCTTTTGACAGGACATCTGAAGTTCCTGTACTTTTAGTCGGAGATTCATATTTAACTATTGTCACTTCTACTTCTCATCCGAATGAAAGTTTTTACTGGGATGGTTCTCAATGGCAGGATATGTATTATTATGCAGATCCTCCGTGGCCTGCGGGCAGTGCAAACCTTTGTATTAAAGCTTTAACTATGGATGAAAATAATGTTCCGGTTGAGCTTACTTCATTCACAGCAATAAACAAAGGAGCAAAAATTCTGATTGAGTGGGTAACTGCTACTGAAACTAACAATCAGCGGTTTGAAATTTATAGAAGAAATATTCAGGATGAAAAAACAAGTGACTGGATGTTGGTAGGATTCAGGGAAAGTAATGGCACAACCACCGAAACTCAATATTACAGCTACGAAGACGACATCACCGGAATAAATGCAACTGCATTAGAATATAGATTGAAGCAAATTGATTATAACGGAAAATACTCTTTCAGCGAAATAGCAGCAGTAGATAATTTAGCACCAAATGGATTTGTGCTCGAACAGAACTATCCGAATCCTTTCAATCCAAATACGGTAATCAGTTATCAGTTACCGGTGAGCGGTTTTGTATCACTAAAAGTTTATGATGTACTTGGTAATGAAGTTGCTACACTTGTGAATGAAGAAAAACAAGCAGGAAGTTATGAAATAGTCTTCAATGCAAATCATCTATCCGCAGGAGTTTACTATTATACTATAGTGACTGATAATTTTGTACAGACTAAGAAGATGATTTTAATGAAATAATTTTATTACGTGAGACTCACCTCGAAGGTGAGTCTCACATTGGTTTTGCTTTGTAGCACAGATTAGTGGCAAAGCCATTGAGTCTGTATGAATATTATTAACCCACAGTTTTAACTGTGGGAAAATGCAAAAAAAAACTAATTGCAACCGTTTTAACGGTTTTTCTGAATTTTCACACAACCTCCATTCCTTCGGAATAACTCTGTGCTACTTTTATTTTAAAAAACACAAAATCAAAATCTATAAGTAAGATTAGCCAAAAATCTCCCTGATGATTGAACGTCTTCTCCCGAAGTGATGGATTTCCAAAAAATTCCTTCATAAGTGAAATTCAGCAGAACAGGTTTCAGAAAGTAAGTATTTAGATTAATTGAAACCGAGTTCTGTTTGAGATCATCAATTCCTGATCTGAATTTATAATTAGTGAATCTGTAACCAAGCATAACATCAAATCCAAAGGCAATCGGTCGATTCAAACTTGCAGTCCAGATATCGCCTTCTGTATAGCTGCTGCTTAATTTATTAAAAGAAACTGTTACACTCGATTCAATTCCCGGAATTTGTGAATAGGAAATGCTTCCACCATAATTGTTTGAGGGTTTCAAGTCACCTTTGCGGTGGCGGTAACCGTAATCGCCGCCGATATAAAAATTATTAAATGGTTTGAGAGTTAACCTTGTTCTGAAACCCTGTCTTGTTTCATTTTCAATTATACTGTCAACAAGCGTTTTGAAAGTTTCATAGTAGATGACATTCTTTCTTGCATCATAAGAAATCATCACTGCAAAGAAATCACTCGGTCGGATGTTTACTGAAGTGAAAAGACTTGTGAGTGAAAATTCCGTTTTACTTTCACCCATTTCTTTTTTATAAAGATCAATCTCAGTTGATAGAAAAATTCTAGTGCTTTGAATTGCAGAATTTGAATGCTGATAATAGAGAAATCGTCTGTCAGTTTTAAAATCGTTTGTCTGCTCAAAGTAACCAAGAGTGTTTTGCATATCACCGTTTGCAAGTAAATCTGCTCTATTTATGTACGCACCATACTCAAACAATTTAAAGTTGTATCCCATATTGTTGAAATCTGGTCGTGAGCCAATAGCAGCACCAATTGACCATTCATTAATTCCTGATTCAAACTGAAGTCCGTCAATTGAACTGATGCTTGAAATTTTGTTATTGAGATGTCTTCCAAGCCAGATGAGTGTTCGTTCATTAAAATTGTATTTGACAGCAAGATCATAAACTCTTATCGCTTCTGAAAGATCAGAGGAGATTCTATTCCAGTCATCTGCCCGATATGCAAAACTGATATATTGTGAATAAGAAAATCCGGAACTTCCAATTCGGTTTGCATTTAACTGAAAAGTATATCTCCATCGCTGATAATCATAGCTTGCCTGATTATTCGTAAAGTTAGAATAAGATTGTACCGAAATCTTTCCAGAGAATGAGGAGACAGGTTCTAATGTAGTTTTAGTAATAATTTCCCCGGAAGTTACAGTTGGAATAACAACAGGAATAAGTGTTGTGGATATAACTGCTTCTGTTGTTGAATCTTTTATAATTTCAGGAATAATTGCATAAAGTAAATCATTGATCTCCAGCTTTCTGCTTATAATACTACTTCCGGCACACGAAGTTGAAGACTTATGATCTACTTTTATTGCAGGTAAAAAATCATTATTATTTTTTAGAAAAAGTGTATCGCCGATTTCAATTCCATTAGTGCTGACGAACTTTACATAAATATTTTGTGATGATATATAACTGATTACTCCTTCAAGAAGCCTCGTATTCTTTGTCTGAGCTGACAATATATTAAACGATATGATTAATAAAATAACGAGCTGCGATTTCATTATTCAACTCTCCTCATTTGTTTCAATCCAGGAGAATTATCATTCCAGTCAAAAGTAGAATGACAATCCCAGCAATTGGTTGGATCGCCCTGGTCATGTTCATCTAAAAAGTCTTCAAGATGACAACTGAGACATTGAGGCTGATAATTTGGTTCTGAATGACATTCGCTGCAATCAACGTTATTATGATCGCTTGAAATCGGGAAGAATGAATGATTGAAACTTGCCGGTATCCATCCATTCATATTATGACATTGCAAACAATCAGTAGAGAAATTTAATAACTGATGAGGTGGATTTACAGTTCCGTTAAATTCATTTTGATGACAGCCGATACAAGTATTCGGAGTGTTGTTATAATTTCCATTGTGACAATCATTGCAGTTTGTGATACTTGAATGAGCACCGAGTAATTCAAAGAATTGATTGTGAATCGGGAATGTTGCAGGCTGCCAGTCAGGATTAGTTGTATGGCATTGTACACAATCAGTTGGTAATGATAATGCAGTGTGATTTGGATTGCTGCTTTGCTGATAATCAGTTGTGTGACAATCATAACAGATCGTTGTTGTTCCTGTAAAACCAGATTCATGACAATCAGAACAATTTACATTGATATGAGCTCCGGTCAATTGGAAGTTGGTTGTGTTGTGATCAAAAGTAACCTGATTCCATGCAATAGAATTATGACACATTTCACAATTTGTTGGAAAACCCTGCGCAGCATGTTCCGGTGCAATATTATATTCTTCCTGATGACAGCCAATGCATGTATTTGAAGTGTTGCTATAATTTCCATTATGACAATCACTGCAGTTTGGAACATTTGCATGAGCACCGAGTAATTCGAAGAATTGATTGTGAATCGGGAATGTTGCAGGCTGCCAGTCAGGATTAGTTGTATGGCATTGTTCACATTCTGTTGGCAATGAAAGTACTGTATGACTTGGATTTGCAGAATTATTATATTGATTCTGATGACAGGCAAGACACTGTGCTGGAGTTCCTGAATACCCACTCTGATGACATTGAATACAATCAAGAGTTGTATGCGCGCCAGTTAATGGAAAAATTGAATTACTATGATTAAATGCATTCCCTTTTGTTCCATCCGGATGACAGGAGAGACAAGCATTACTTTCATAAACGTAACCCTGAACACTCTGATGTTTATCATCCATATCTTGCTGATTATGCTCGTGGCAACTTGTGCAGGTGAATACTGCAAAATTATTTGCTATCTCATGACAATCAGCACACAAATTCCATTCGCCGGCATGTTCACCGGTATAAATTGGGAAGTATTGTCCATCGTGATCAAATGTTGATGGAGCCCAGGCGGCAGTAGTATGACAGTCCACACAAGTAGTCGGAAAACCTGCGGCGATATGATTTGGATTTGTAGAATTATTATAATCTGCAGTGTGACAGAGAAAACAATCAATCGGTGTGTTTGTAAATCCCTGTTGATGACAACTGCTGCAATCTGTAGTGATATGTGCCCCGGTTAACGGAAACTGAGTTATGTTGTGATTAAAGTTTATGATTTCATCCCAGCCATTTGTGGTATGACAATCAGTGCATGTCGTTGAATAATTTTTTAATACATGATTCGGATCCTGTGTTGCATTGTAATCTTCCTGATGACAAGAAAAACAATTGGTAGGTGTGCCCGAGTAACCCGAAGTGTGACAGTTCTGGCATTGAACAGTTATATGCTGCCCGGTTAATGGAAACGCAGTTAATGCATGATCAAATGAAGATGGTGACCATCCATTAATAGTGTGGCAGAGCTGGCAGTCAGTAGGGAAGTTTGCAGCAATATGATTTGGATCATTTGCAGGATTATTATAATCATCATCATGACAAGCGAAACATTCAGGTGAAAGACCTGCAAAGTTTCCGCCGGTTTCATGACAGGCAAAACAATTTGAGATTGTATGACCACCAACAAGTGGAAAAAAGTCGTGAGCTATATTTACCGATGACCATGAAGAAGCTGTGAGATCATGACAATCTTCACACTGAGTTGAAAATTCCGCTGCCACATGGTTCGGGTTTTGGGTAGATTTATAATCATCATCATGACAAGCAAAACAATCCGTATTCAGCGGTTCAAAATACAGATCAATAAAACGAGTATGACACTGCTGGCAGTCTGCGGTTAAATGATTTCCGAGCAGAGGAAATCTTCCTTTCTGATGAAGCCCATTTATATCCTCAACCATCCAGGTTTTTGATGAATGACATTTCGAACAATCTTTTCCAACAGTTCCCTGGTGTAAATCTGTATGACACGAAATGCAATCAGAATTTATTTTTGAAAATTCAAGATTTGTATGGCAGCTTCTGCAGTCTGTGGCTTTATGCTGACCAACCAGCTCAAAAGTTGTTGTACTATGATCAAATTTGACATTCTTCACATCAATTTTCCAGCTTGAAGATTGATGGCAAAGTTCGCAATCGTAATTAAACTTTTCGCCATGAGGTGACTGCGCAAGCGAAGAAACAGTCAGAAATAAAATCAATATTATTTTTTGTGACAAGCAGCGCATTTAAAATCATCTAATTTGAATTTGATAAAAGTATTCCCATTTAATTCTACTTTTGGATGACATCCGGCACATTCCACTTTGTGATGAGCACCTTCCAAACTAAAATTTGTTTTGTTATGATCAAATTTTTCGGGCGTCCAGTTTTCAAAAGTATGGCATCTGCTGCAATCAGAAATTCCTTCAACTTTAAATTGATCAAAGTGAATATCTTTATGGCAAGTCTCACATTCTTTATTTAACGAAGTAAAAATAATTGATGAAATTTCTTCCTCAATTTTTCGATGGCACGAGCCACAGGAAATATAGCTGTGTTTTCCTTGCAAAACGAAAGAGGTTCTGTTGTGATCAAATGATATAGTATTCCAGCTTACAGTTTGGTGACAAAAACTGCAATTATTTTCAGGAAGATATTCGACTTTTAACTCATTTTTATGAATGTTTTCATGACAGCTAACACACGTAATTCCTATACCTTTAAAGTGCCAGATATTTTGCTGATAGTGGCAGCTTTCACAAGGCGTAGCTAAATGACCACCTGTAAGTTGAAATTGTGATTTGTTATGCTTCTCCAATGTATATAATGAGGGTTTGAATCCATTTTCAGAATGGCAGTCAGCACAATTCTCTGTGACATTGTTAACGATGAATTGTCCTTTGTGATAATCTGTGTGGCAGTCAGTACAGAGAGCAAATTGCATTTTATAACCGGATGGTGCTTTGTGACAGTTGTTGCAATTAACAGATTTATGTTTTCCTGCCAATGGAAATTTTGTTTTACTGTGGTCAAATGAGCCAGTAAGCAATTGCCTGAAACTTGATGTTTGATGACAACCTGAACAATTCTGTCCAAAGCTTCCGTTATGAACATCTTTATGACATGAGTTACAATTTTGAAAAGGAATTCCTTTAAATGTCTGAAATTCTTTTCCGTTTTTATTTTGAATTTTATGACAGCCACTGCACTCTACTTTCTGATGCGCACCGGTTAATTTAAACGCAGCCGAAGAGTGATCAAATTTTATTGCAGGTTTAAATGATTCTGAGTTATGACAACTGCTGCAATTTTCACCAAGGGTTTTTTGATGATAATCTTCGTGACAGGCAGAACAATCCGTACTCAAACCAAGATAAGTATTTTTTCTTTTTTTCAGATTTGAATCCGAAATGAAATCTGACTTGTGACATTCATTGCAATCAATATTGTCGTGTTTTCCTGTTAAGCTGAATCCTGTCTTCTCGTGATTAAATGATTCCGACTTGAAGTTTACTATTCTAAAATTTCTTCCGTGATGTTCGCTGTGGCAGTTTGAACAATTTTTACCTTTTACCCCGGAACTGGAATGGTAACCAGAACCTGAACTAATCCTCGTGTTTATTTCAGTATGACAATCAAGGCATTTTGAATTGTTAACCTGTTCACCAAGTTCATGACATTTTGTGCAATTACTTATTCCTTCAAGGTTAGCATGAAAACTTGTTAGATCGCCGGGAGAGATCTGTGCGAACAGAGGAAAATAAAATCCGAGAATTAAGAAGTATGTAGAAAATCTGATAATATTTCTTCCTGAAATCTATGAGTGCTTCAAAACTGCTTCACCGAATTTCTTGGTAATTCTTATACCAATTTCCTCTAAAAATTTTGTTGGCAGTATTCCACCAGCGAAAATATAAACCAGATCATTTTCTAAAACGAGAGGATTATTTTCATTTGATACTTTCAGCATCACGCTGTTATCAAAGATTTCAATAACTTCAGAATTAAGTATGACTTTTACTTTCCCGTTTTTTGAATAATTATTAATGCGTTCCAGATTTTTAGGTTTTAATCTTGAGAATGATTCATTCCTGTAGGAAAGGGTAACTTTATTGTTTTCATCTGCAAGCAGTAAAGCATTTTCTATTGCAGAATCACCACCGCCAACCACTAAAACTTTTTGATTGTGTATCAACTCTGGCTCTAATAATCTGTAATATACTTTTTCTTTTTGTTCGCCTGGTACGTCGAGTTTTCTTGGCGAACCTCTTCTTCCGATTGCAAGCAAAACAGATTTTGTGGTGTAATGATTTTTTGTTGTTTGAACTATTATCAAGTCACCTTGCTTCTCAATTTTTTCTACTTTCTCGAGTTCATTAATTATGATATTATTTTTTGATAGGACTTCATTCCATAATTCTAATAACTCTGATTTGGAAGTTTCAGTCAGTTTAACCTTTCCATGTAGAGGAAGTTCCATTGGTGAAGTCATAACAATTTTTGCTCTTGGAAAATTTGAAACCGTCCCTCCGAGTGTATCCTGCTCAAGTGTTACAAATTTTAGTTTTTGTTTGGTTGCTTCAAGCGAAGCGGAAATTCCAGCAGGTCCTGCACCTACAATTACAACATCATATTTTGTATTGACTTTACTTTTCAATTTTGAAGCGAGATAATTCATCGCTTGTTTTCCCTGTTCGACGGCGTTTTTTATTAATCCCATTCCCCCGAGTTCGCCAGCGATAAAAATTCCTGGTATCGTAGTTTCAAATTCTTCACTTATGTGAGGAAGTTCAACACCTCTTTTTTCAGTACCAATACAAAGTGAAATTGCCTGAACAGGGCAAGCGTGAAAGCAAGCTCCGTGTCCGACACATCTTGAAGCATTGATCGTTGTTGATTTTCCATTGATGAGACCAAGAATATCTTTTTCCGGACAAGCTGCAACACAAGCGCCGCTTCCAATGCATATATCATGATCAACAACCGGATGAAGCGATACAGGTTCGTGGAAGCCTAGTTCTTTAGCTTTGGCAATTTTCTTTTTGGTGCTCTGTGTTTTTTTCTTGTGTTGATTAATGTAGTAATAGAAGAGCAAGGCGATGAAAGCAATTACTATTAAATATGCTGCTATATTTTCAATAAGTACTTCCATCGCTTAAATGTTTTTGTAAGGCTTACCAAAATTACTTAATTCTTAATACAACTCCGGTAACAGCATCAATTCTGATTTCCCACTCCAGCGATATAATAAATCTGTATTCCCATCTGTTATCACTTTCATCTTTTTCTAATTTCCAATCTATGATATCACCATTCTTTACATTTAAGGCAATAGTTTTTGCAGTTGAATAATTAATTAAATTCATTCCGGGTTGAACTTCATAATCAAACGAAGGAGACGTACCCTTCATTTCAACCAATGTGCCATTATCAACACGGTACTTTATTTTTAATTCACCGCCTGATGTAGTAATCATGTAAACTTCCCAGACTTTAACGCCGTCATGGATTGTCGATTCTGTTTTAGTTACTGTTCCGGAATTTGTCTGCTGTGCCTTTTGAACTGCCTGCGTCTTATTAATATTTGAATCGCTATCCGGATTATTAACATCTTCAGAACATGCAATATTTAAAGTAAGTGAAAAAATAATTCCAACTGCGATAAAAATTTTTTGTAACATTTTAGACTCCTGTTAATTTATTGATAGTTGTGAATTATATAGTATTTGAATACTAACTTTGGTGACATCAATAAAGATTAGCGAATACAAATAGTTTAAATTAGCAGACGCGCCCAAATAATTCAGAGAGGGCATTAATTTTTTGGGGCTATTTCATCATAATCATTTTTTTCGTCTCAATAAAACTTTGTCCTGAGCCTGTCGAAGGATTATCTGCAGTTAATTGATAAAAATATACACCGCTTGAAAAACAGCTTCCATCAAATTTCAGATTGTAAATACCGGCTTGTTTGAATTCATTCACAAGAACTGCTATTTCAGTTCCCAATGCATCATAGATTTTTAATGAAATCTGACCAGCTTCAGGAATTGAGTAAGTAATCAAAGTAACAGGATTGAACGGATTCGGATAATTTTGTTCGAGGTTAAAACTTAATGGAATTTCATTTTGCTCATCTACAGAGACTGCACCAATACTAAATTCTCCAATTGCTATATTACTTCCCGCATAAGCTGCATCAACTGCTCGAAGCTGCCATTGATAATCTCCATTTTGTAATCCAGTCAATGACCATTCAACAACCGCACTGATATTTCCCGGCTCAGGCAAACGCGTAAGTACAATATTCGAAGGACTATTTTCATTTCCAATTGGGACGTGTGTTCCATTTCGTATGATAACAAGATCATAAGTTATAGCTTGTGAGGGTGTATGGTCATCTGTTGCAGGCAGCCACGATAAGAGAATTGAATTCTCAGAAAGAAGTGTACCTTCCAACCCTGTTGGTATTGTTGGAGCTTCATTTAATTCTAAAACATCATTGCGATAGACATGCATTTGAGCTTCAACTAATCCATTTCCACCCGGTACGAAATATTGACCGGCAATGAAATAATCAAGATCAGCATCACCATCTAAATCAAACCATGAAAAAGTTCCACCACGATCACCGGCTGCTCTCGGTGCCGGAAGAGTATTAGCAGTATCAGCAATGAAAGTTCCACCATCATTAGTATAAATCCGTGCGCGACCTTCGATTTGTGAACCAGAATTGTAATTGCCAGCTAATAAAATATCCATATCACCATCAGAATTATAATCAGCCCATGTTGCTGCAGTAATATCAAACCATCCTTCACAAGGTATGCAGTTTATAACTTCAAAGGGGATAAATGTTTCCGCTTCGTTTTTATAAATGCGAAGTGCCATGGCGGTATATGTGCTATCAATTTCTTTCAAGTTTCCAGCAACGAGTAAATCCAGATCACCATCACCATCATAATCTCCCCACTGAGATTCACCGTGTTCAATGCTTAAAGATCCGAGTATATTTTCGACTGTGAAATTTCCGCCGCCGTCATTCCTGTACCGCTTAATGAATCCATCATCAGTTAACGGAGCAACATTTACTAAAAGTAAATCGAGATCCTGATCACCATCGAAGTCAGCCCACGAACTCTGTGCATGGCTAGTTGGAGAAAATAAAGAATCAATTGCAGTAAAAAACCACCCGCCTCCGGTATTTGGTCCATCATTTCTCATAAGCACAGTCTTATAAGAAAAAGTTGAATTATCGAAAACTGATGGGATTAGAAGATCGGCATCACCATCATTATCATAATCTGCCCAGGTTATGGAACGAAGATCAAAATCTGCCTGACTGTTCTCTTCCCAATACCCGGGAAGGTTAATATCAGTTAACACGAGTGTTCCTTCATCATTACGATAGATGGATGTGCTGCCATCTGTTCCTACAACGAGATCAAGATCTGTATCACCATCAAAATCTCCCCATGCAAGATCAGATGCACCGGTTGTGAGTGAGCCGAGTGGAATGTTGATATATGAAAAATCCCATCTTGTGGAATCTGCCTGACCATTATTTTGAATAAGGATTAATCTGTCTTCAACACTCACGAAGTATTCTACAAAATAACCTAATACTGCAATATCAAGGTCACCATCATTATCGTAATCTGCAGGTGCAGTTGTTATTACCCAGAAATCTTCATCCTGTGATGTGACGAAGATTGAATCCGGAGGTGTAACCTCAGTGAAATCACCAAAAGTACCGCCAGGCCCGGGTTGCACAACAACGAGTTTCCCGATAGTTCCAGTATCTCCATCATCATCGGTGACTGTCAAAGTAACGATATAAGTATTGGCTATATTAAAAGTATGCGTTGGATTTTGCTGAGTTGAACTTGTTCCATCACCAAAATTCCATTCCCAACTTACAATGAATCCATCCGGGTCCGTACTAGTGTCAGTAAAATCAACTGTCAATCCATTTGTATTAAATTCAAAAGATGCTACTGGTGGTTGATTTACTGGTGGTGGTGGAGGACCTGTAAAATGTTCAATGTATCCTTGAGCACCAACTATCCATGCATCACCTCCGGGAACTGCAGTGATAGAACTGAAGATTCCAAAACCGTCTGAATCAATTTGTATAACAGACCAGCTCTGTCCTCCTGTCGCAGAATAATAAGCTACATTATTATTTGTGCTTATCCAGAGTTCATTTGCATTGAGTAAATGAATATCAGTAAAGTTATCGTTGGTGGATGGTGTGGGTAAAATTTCCCATGTTATTCCACCATCATTACTGCGAAAAGCCTGACCCCACCATCCAACCGCATAACCAATACTTTCATTTAAAAATTCCATATCCTCAATTTGAACCTGTGTAGAAGGAAGTTCAGCCTGAATCCATGTAGCACCATTATCAGTACTTCTGTAATAAATTTCACCGACGTTAGCAGCCCAAATATTTGAACCTTCTACATCAACAGATTTATAAGCGCCTAAAAAATCAGTAACCGGAATCCAGGTTGTTCCTCCATCAGTAGTATGATACAAAGCTCCGGTGTTAAAACTCACACCAATTACCCAACCATCAAGTAATGAGGTAAAATGAATATCTTCTGCTGAGGACATACTTGAAGGTTTATTAACGGTCGCTGTCCAATTCGTTCCTCCATCAGTGCTCATAAATACCTGACCTGTTTCATCAACAAGTACGGCTTCATTTGTTCCAACAGCCTGAACTGCTTTAAGATTATTTTGTGAAAATCTTTCATGTATTATCCAAGGTGTAAATCCATCACTCGAAAGAAGTGTCCCATTATCACCAACAGCAAGAAGGTTTCCATTTGAAAACATCGCAACATCATTTAGTGATTTTCCTGTACCACTTGAAATCTGGAACCACGAAGCACCTGAGTCAGTTGTTTTAATAACGAAGCCAGCACCATAAGCAAAATAGCCAACCTGAGTATTAGAAAAATATGGAGCAGAGCTATTGAAGAAACTTGGCTGTTGACCTCTTGAAACGAAAGTTTGTGTCCAATTCAATCCGGCATTAATAGATTGATGCATATTTCCAATTTCATCAGACGCAACAATAGTTTGAAAATCAACTACAGTAAATTCATCAACACCTTCAGGAATTATTTCTCCGAGATCTGTCCAGCTTTGTCCTCCATCTGAAGATCTTAAAACTCTGTCATCATAATTCGGCCAACCACCAGTTCTTCCCCATGCAATAATTACGCTTGAGGAGATTGCTGTTAGTTTAGTTCTTCCATTGGTTGAGACTACCGGACTCCACGTTAGTCCACCATCATCTGAACGATAAAAGGTTTCATTTATTATGCTAATTGCAATTGTATCTGAAAGAAAAACAGCCGCCTTTGCATCACCTGAAAGAACGGAGATGAATGTATTTCCACCATCATTTGATCTGAAAACACCGGCTTCAGAAACACCAAGTCCAATCTGATCATTTGTAAAATCAAATGCGAAAATATTATTTGGAGATACAACCCAGTTATTTCCTGCATCATAACTAACATACCGATCAAAATTTCCTGTTGCTAATCCGAAAGTTGTCGTATAAAATTTCATAAAATATGTTGAACCGAGAAAGGGAAGTTGTGTCCAGTTAGTTCCTCCGTCAGTTGTTCGATAATTATCGTTACCGAAAGCCCAGCCATTCTGACTATCGAGAAAAAATAATCCATTAAAGCCATCGAATAAACTGAAGGGAATGTTCCGCTGAACCCATGTGTTTCCACCATCATTCGATTCGAATAACGCACCACTATTGTCGAAAGAATTATCTTCGGTTGCGATAAAAACACGGTCAGCAGTTGGTGCTCCAACTCCTCTTACATCCAGAAAAGTTGGAATCGGACTTTGCGTGTTCCATTGTGCTGTAACATTTAAGTTAACTATGAATAATATTAACAATATGACAGGGGTTAAATATGATTTGACCCTGATATTTCGATCAGCAATTACATAAGGTTTAAATAGCATCCGCATAATAAAATCCTTTTCGGTTAAACGTTATTTATTCATAATAGTGTCTGAGCGATAAAAGATAGTGACATTTCTCTTAAATATTACAAAAAAGATATACCATTAGCTAAAGATGGACAAAAAGTTCTGTCTGTAATATTTTTTAATGAATAATCATACTATCTCAAGAGAAAAAACCCTCCCAGAAAGGAACCTGAGAGGGTGAATCATTAGATTGTTCGGTAAGTTATTTTGTAAGGATCATCTTCCGTGTGTATTTGAAATTGTTACTGCTTAACGTATAAAATAACACGCCGCTGTTTAATCCATCAGCATTGAATTCGATACTATATGAACCAGCTGATAAAACCTGATTTACGAGAGTTTTGACTTCAACACCTAAAGTGTTGTAAACCTTTAGCGATATGAATCCTGATGCGGGAATTGAAAACCAAATTGTTGTAGAAGGATTAAACGGATTCGGATAATTTTGTTCGAGGTTATAATTAAATGCAATATTATTTTCCAAATCGATTCCGCTTGGTGATGAGTAATTCGTAATTATTACTCCAAATTCTCCGACACCCCATACATTAATTCCATCGAAAGAATGAATAGAATTTAAATCCTGTATGGTTTGTGATTGTTCCGCAATCCAATTTAATCCTGCGTTTGTTGTTGAGTATAAATTTCCTGCATCTCCTACAACCCAACCAATGGACTGATTCACAAAATGTAACCCATCCAACTCATGTTGAATTCCTGAAGAACGTGAAACCCAGTTAGTACCACCATCACTTGTGAACATAAAAAATGAATTACTACCACAGGCAAATCCCGTTGACGCATCAATGAATTGAATATCTTTTATATCATCGCTTGCCGGATTGCTCATCGAAGCGAAAGTTGTCCCTCCATTACTTGAAAATAACATTAGACCATTTCTTGCACCGATCCAAACATTCTGATCAATTGCTGCGACACTATGAAGTTCTTGAACAGTACTGGTATTTAAACTTATCCAGGTGTTTCCATTATCAGTAGATTTGAAAGCTACACCTGTATCACCGACAGCAAAATAAGTTGAATTGCCTGCATAAGCTGCTCCATTGAAATCCGTGTTTGTGCCGCTGTTTTTTAAAATCCAATTTGTGCCGCCATTTGTAGTGGTGAAAATTTCTCCGTCATCGCCAACAACAATTCCATTGCTTGCATCTTTAAATACAATTTGATTCAGATCTGAACTTGTTAATGTAGAAACGGTCCAGGTATCTCCGGAATTTGTGGTATGAAGCATAACTCCGTCATCTCCGCATATCCAGCCTTCAGTGGAAGTGATCATGTGAATTCCTTCCAATTCTTTGATTGTATTTGAATTTTGAATGTGCCAGTTTTGTGCGAAGGAAAGTGAAGTGATCAAAATGGAAATAATAATTGCAGTTGATACTCTGGTAAAAATATAGTTATTCATTTTATACTCCTTATTATTTATTGAAATTTGCTGTTGATTAGAAAACTTAATGTTTATTTACTTTTTTTTGTTTAATTCTATTTATTTTATGCTGACATAGATATAGTGTCTATTAACTCACAAAGGTGACATAGAATTATCAGCGTCACCGAGAGATTTATAGGGATTATTGAGTGAGTTTTAAATAATGAAGAATTTAATTGAAGTATTAATTTATCTGACTCGGGAAATATGGTTCTATATGGACGAGAACATTAGTAATGTTTGAATATTCTTTCATCAATTCATCTTTCACTTTATGTGCAATTTCATGTCCTTTATAGACAGGAAGGTTTGCATCAACTAATACATGAATATCAACGAAGTAATCAAAACCCATTTTGCGTACGTAGCATTTATCAATCCCCATAACATTCTCAACTTTTCCTGCTATATCTCTTACTTTTTGAATTATCTGAGTAGGAGGTGCTGTATCGAGAAGTTCAAAAAGTGCAGGCTTGAAAATCCTATACGCATTGAAAATTATTATCACTGACGCAAATAAAGCAGCGAAGTCGTCAGCAGATTCATATCCTTTTCCACCGATCAGAGCTATTGAAATTCCGATGAATGCTGCTGCTGAAGTTATTGCATCACTTCTATGATGCCATGCATCACTTTTAATTGCAACACTGTTTGCAGTTGTGCCAACTTTAATTACAAACCTGAACAATGTTTCTTTAGTTATGATTACAAATATGAGTACAATTAATGTAAAAGGTTCTGGTGCGTGATGAGGTGTAATGATTTCGTACACACTTTGAACGATAATTGCCATTGCAGCAATAAAAATTCCGAAGGCAACTGCAACTCCGGCAAACGGTTCAGCTTTGCCGTGACCATAAGGATGATTTTCATCTGCGGGTTTTGCGGCAAAATATAATCCGGTTAAAATAATCGAAGAAGTGAAAATATCTGTGAGCGATTCAATACCGTCAGCAATAAGTGCGTATGAATTTCCAATAATTCCAGTAAAGATTTTTACTGCTGCGAGAACGAAGCTGGTAATTATTCCGGTTAACGTGGTTTTCAATCCACGTTTAATAAAACTTTTGTTGTTGTCAGATTTTGTATTCAAATTTAAATGAAATGATTAATTACTCACTAATTTAATCAATCAAATTCAAACAATCAGAAGTTTTTGAGATTTGAAAGTGAAAAGTAAATTTAATTTTGTGTTACTTCAGAAGCAGCATTTTTCGGCTTAGTCTGAAGTGATTTGCATCAAGAATCACAAAATAAATTCCTGATGATAATCCTTTTCCATCAAATACAACCGAATGTAAACCGGATGAAAGTTCATCATCAATCAGATTTGATATAGTTTCGCCAAGAATATTAATCACTTTTAATCGGACATAAGAAGTGGATGGTAAATAAAATGAAATATTTGTTGTTGGATTAAATGGGTTCGGATAG
Organism: Ignavibacteriota bacterium; assembly: GCA_013285405.1. Classification (NCBI taxonomy): domain Bacteria; kingdom Pseudomonadati; phylum Ignavibacteriota; species Ignavibacteriota bacterium. The sequence continues at coordinate 2,461,699 of CP053446.1, forward strand.
TTCTGATGTAAAAAATAATCTTTAGAAATCTGAACATCATCAGATATGTCATCAATAATGAAAGTTATGTTTATTCCACCCGCTATCACATTCAATGAATCTATTGTTACGATTTGACTAAACGCATTATCAAAACCGATTTTCTGTGCAACAATTTCGTATGTGCCGTAAGGAATATTATATATACTATAGTTTGCTTTTTCTTTTCCAAAATTATAAGAGTATAAAGCATTTGTGTTAATGTTTCGTGCGAGAAGAGTTATGCCTTCATAATTTGTCTGGTCGGAGAATGAAGTAAAATTGATCGAACCTTGAATAGTTCCATTTCCGTAAGATGAGTCCCGCACCAGTGAAATATTTTTATCTGTAACGCCACCATTAATATAAATTGAATCTGCATTCTGCCAGAAGACAGATGCAACTCCTTCATCATTGTAATATCCTGGTAAAAAATTATTTGTGTATGCCTGAAGGAAATAGTAGCTGCTCAATTCCGCATAAACTGTATAACTTCCATCCGGTTTAACGAAACCGGCAAAAGCGTTCAATGTATCTGTAAGAAATTGGTTTCCTTTTGATAGCGGAGAAGGAACGTGTGTACCTGTTCTTACAATAATGATTCCTTTGTCAATGTTTATAGTGTTAGTTGAATCGAAAACCTGTCCGGAAACAGAATTTGTGAAGTTAGTAATCCGCTTCATATTGAAATTGACGGTCAAAGTATCGTCATCATCAATTTCAATTAGTTCTGCAAAAAACGGATCATAAGTACTATCTTTAAACAAAACATAGTAACCGTTTCTTTCTGCGGCAATTGTGTAATCACCTTCAGGCAATTCTACTTGATAATTCCCAGATGCATCTGTTATAGCTTTGTCGATTAAATAAATTCCGTTATAGAAAAAGTAAATTGAAGTACTGTCAAGCGGTGTGAGGCTATCTCGGACAGTTCCAACAACAAAACCGAAATCATCCTCATAAAATTCTATTTCCACTTTAAGTTCTTCAACATTATTTATCCCATTATTATAAACAAACATTGTATCCGAAGTATCGCTATATGTTATATAATAAAAACCCACAAGAGTAACATTCATTTTGACTGAGTCATTCGGAAGTATCGTGAAAGGGATCTGTTGATTTTCCTCAAAATCCAGAATATAATCGGAACGATTATAATCAATGCTGTCTATCGTAAGAACTGCATTGCCTTTATTAATTAAATATGTATAATCTATTCTGCTGAATAGATCTTCAAATTCAATTTTGTTTGGCTTAATGTCCAATTCAGGCTGAGCTGCCAGAACAGCGGTAATAAAAATTACCAGCGATAATACTTTTTGCTTCATATCCTAACGCGTTTTTTTAACTTAGTATCAAGTTTAGTAATTTCGTGACAAAAATAAAGAGAGAAACATCAATTATTTAAATATTTCTGGTCAGGAGTTAAATCTTCTTCTTCAGAGGGCAAAGGATGGCGATTCTCAATCCTTCTCGAAACTATCCGCATACATTCGTCAGATTTCTTATTCTTATTATCTATCAAAATACAATCAGAAGAGAATAAAAAATCTTGATGATGTGGACGACCTTACGCAAAATGTTTACCTTTCTTTTGCTGAGCAGTATCAAATCGTTAATGAACCTGAAAAATGGCTCAGAAGAGTGTTGTTCTTAAACTTTGTTAGATGGTATAAATCAGAAAAAAATAAAACTTTTTCCTCACTTAAAGAAAATCTGCCGGCACCGGATAAATTTTCAGAAGCTGCGGATATAATTGACGCTGAACGAGTCTTGAATCTGATGAATACACTAAGTGAAGAGAAACAGGAAATTGTCAAACTAAGATTTTGGGGTGATTTGAAATTCAATGAGATTGCTGAGAAATTGAACAAGAATGAAGCTGCTGTTAAGAAAATGTTTTACAGGACTTTACTTGAGTTGAAGGAAAAATTAGAATAAATGTCACGAAATCATTATCTGTGATACTAAATGGTTGATAATCAATAAAATTGGTAGCAATGGAAAATCAAGAAAAAATATTTGAACTGCTTGATAAGCAGAACTTGACAGAGAATGAACAGAAATTATTAATGCAATATTCTGAGAAGGATGCTGAGATAAAGTCATTCATTAATATTTATAACAAACTCAAATCATCAATTTCATTGGGTGGACATATACCTGCGGAATTATTAGCATCATATATTTTGTATGAAGAGGAGAATGATTCAGGTGATAAAATAATGCAAATTCTCAGTGGAAGAATAAAAACTCACCTTGCAGATTGTGCAGAATGTAAAAATGTTTTTAACGATTTAAGAACCGAATACTCGCTGATAGATGAACATGTAAGTAAATCTGTAACTCAAAAATCAGAATCCGGCAAAAGTATTTCTATCAATAATTCTATATTTAAGCGAACAAGCTTCTTCAAATATGCGGTTGCTGCAATGGTAGTGATTGTTGTTTCCTACATTGGGTTGTTCTTTGTTTCATCTTCAATAACACCTGATTACAAAAGAAATATTTTTAAAAACGAAAGTGAAAATTCCTATTTAACACGTGGAAGAACTTCACCATTATTTCAACAGGGTTTAAATGCTATTGACGAGAAAAATTATTCTAAAGCTATTGAGTTTTTATCACAGGATATTGATGAGCATAAAAATGAAAAATCAATTTTTTATTCTCACTACGTTTTGGGGCTCACTTATCTCCGTGCCTCTGAGTCTGATTTCCTGGGCTTGTTCAATTCTTATAACATTGAAAATGTTAATTTAGCAATTACCAACTTTAATGAATCAATTGATAAAAATAATTCAGGAAGCTATGAAAGTCTGAAACTGAATACTTACTACTATCTCGGGCGAGCATATCTCTTAATTGATGACAGCAATTCTGCAATTTCAAACTTCCAAAAAGTTATCGAAGGTAATGGTAGTTTTGCACCAGAAGCAGCAAAATTAATTTCTGAGCTGGAGAAGAATTGATCGATGTTTCATTTAAAAAATTTTATTGTCTTTGCTATTTTTTTGATTTTAGCTTTGCTGATATTCGGAGGCAAGTTAAATTTTAATCAATCCGGCTCATCCTCAGAATCAGATAATCCTAAAAAATTTTCAAATACAGATTCGCTTGCAGAAACCTCAAAAAAATTCAAATACTATCTTGATCTTATATTAAACAATCCAATTGATAAACAAAAAATTCAATTAAGTTTAAAATCTTTTCAACCTTCATTTGAAAGAGAATACCTCTCAGCATTGTTGGAAAAAAGGTCAGGTCGATATGAGGAATCTTTCAAAGGATTTTTTTCATTGCTTGATAAGCTTCCAACTTATCCGGGGTTTTATGAGGAGTTAGCTTTATCGGCTAAAATTTCTGATAATCTGAATAAAATAACAGACTGGCTGAAGGTTCGTAAAGATGGTTCTGGTAATCCATTCTATTTATATCTTGAAGCAATGGTTGAATTTCAAAATGGGCAAACAACAGTTGGAGTTGAGAAATTAGAATTATTAGTTAACCAGAATTTTATTTTTAAGGAACTTTTTGTTCAACTTGCAAATGCATATAGAATTCTCGGTAACTATGATAAATCTTTCATCTGTCTTCTCAAAGCAGAAAAATTATGTTCGGACAATGATCCGTTTCTTGCCAAAATTATTAATCTGAAAGGAACAATATATTATCTGTCGGGTGAATATGATAAAGCAAATGCCGAATATAAATCAGCGTTGAAAAAATCTCAATCAACCGGGAATAAAATTGAAGAAATAAAATCTGTTGCTAACCTTGCAATTATTAAAGATCTTTATGGAGAAATCTATGAAGCAAGAGATGACTTTCATCAGGCTATTGAGATGGCAAAAATTATTGAGAATACAGAATTGCTGGCTTTTCTTCATTCTGAATTGGGCGTTTCTTATACATATACGAATAATCTTATTGATTCACGCAAGAATTATGAAACAAGTTTGGAACTCTATGAACTAATAAAAAACACAGAGAGATTATCTTATCTTTCAAGTAACATTGGCTCATTATACTTGCAGATTTCTAATTACAATTCAGCGTTCGAATACTTCAAAAAAGGTTTAACTCATGCCGGTGAAAATAAATTTGCTAAAATATTGAACCTCACCGGGCTTGGTGATGTTTACTCGAACGAATCTAATTATGCAAAAGCTCTGGAATATTATTCGCTTGCAAAAGCTATTGCAGATTCAGTAAAGGATGTTTCTTCGATCCTCAAAATCGAACAGGGGATTGGTGCATTATACTTCAATGTCAACAAACCTTATGAAGCTCTTGAAATTTTAATGAAAACCGAATCGAAAATATCATCTACAGAATCACCTTATGAACAGATTAAATTATTTTCAAAAATTGGTACCGTTCTCACTTCAGTTGATAGTTTAGCAGCGGCTGAAAACTACTTTGAAAAGGCACTTAGCCTCGCAGAATATGTTGATGATATTTATAGTTCATTATTGATTAAAACTGAACTTGCTCACAATTCATATCAGCAAAATAATTATGACAAAGCATTAAAACTTTTAAATCAAGTTCAAACTTTATCAAAAAAATATGATCTCACACAACTTTTTGGAGTGCAGGAATTTTACAAAGGGAAAATTTTTTGTGCACAGCGAAAGAATAATTTATCAGACAGGAATCTTGAAAACGCTTTCAATATTAGTGGTGAAGTGCATGATTACAATAATCAAATCGAAGCTGCATATTTACTGGGAAAGAATTTTGATGAAAGAACTGAATATTCAAAAGCAGAAACTTGGTACAATAATGCTATTAAAATAATTGAAAGAATTTCTTTATCGTTGACGCTTAATCAGGAAATTCAGATATCACATTTTTCAGGAGTGAATTCAGTGTATAACTCACTTGCTGAATTGTATTTAAAGCAGGGAAAAGGCAAGGAAGCATTTTTTATAATTGATAAAGCAAGATCGCGGAATACAAAATCAAATCTTAACAGATTAAAACTGCTTGCGCATCTTAAAAATGAAAGCGAGTACAAACAGTTGATTGATTTACAATGGATGATTACTTCCGGGTTGTATGATAAATCTGTGACAGACTCACTTGATCAGTTATTAGCTGACTTCACAAAAAATTTAAGTTCGCGTTCAAAAGAACTTGAAGCTTTACTTAACTCTGACTATTCATTAGATATTTCTGAATTGCAGAAAGGTTTTACAGATGATGATTATATAATATCAGTGTATGTCAGTGATGAGTTTTTAACCCTGTTCAGTTTAAGTTCAGCTAATTTCAATTTTAAAACTTTACCGATAAATCGTGATAGTCTCATTGCGATGCTGCAAAGTGTATCACCGGTTTATCAGTCCGATCTGGAAAGTCAGGAAATTTATATCAATGAAGATTTATTCTCATTCAATGCATTAGCTTCGTTCAAACTGTATAATTCAGTGTTTAAAGATTTTCTTGTTTCAATTCCAAAAAATTCAAACCTGATTTTTAATCTGCCAACAGAGCTTTTAAAATTTCCGGTTGAAATGTTAGTTACAGAATGGAGAACAGGAGAGAGTCCTTATTTATATAGTGATAAAAGTTTTCTGCTTAACGATTATAAAATATCATATTCACCTTCATCAACTATTTATATTATGCAGAATTATAATTCTGTAAATGTGAGCGATCAAAATTTACTTATCGGTGATCCATACATAATGGATTCAGAATATTCGCTAAGTGTGCGAAGTGGATTATTGAACATAAACCCCACAAATTCAAGAAGTATTTCATTGTCCCCTCTGAAATATTCGAAAAACGAAATTGAAAGTATAGATGAAACAATTAACAGCAACCTGATATTTAAATCAGAAGAAGCAACAGAAACTAACTTTAAAAATAATGCGCATCAAAGTAATGTTATCCATATCTCAACACATTCTTTTCTGATCAAAGATCAGCCACTAATTTTATTTGCAAATCAAAATGATGGTCAGGATGACGGATTTTTAGAACTTGGCGAAATTGTTCAATTAAATCTGAATAGTGATTTAGTTGTATTAAGTTCCTGTCGTTCGGGTCTTGGCAGACTTGATGAAGCTGGAAGGAATTATAGGAATGCAAAAAGCTTTCTTTGATGCCGGAAGTAAAAGCGTATTAGTTTCTTTGTGGGATGTGAATGATAAATACACATCATTTTTTATGAAGGATTTTTATACTCATCTGGCGAATGGAAAATCCAAAACCGAAGCATTAAGACAAACAAAACTGGACTTTATAAAAAATTATTCGGCAAATCCCTACTATTGGTCTGCGTTTGTTTTGTCAGGCAATTCATCTCCAATAAATATTGAACAAGCCTCACCAGTGAGTATTGTTAATGTGTTGACGATTCTTTTACTGGCATCCATAATTTATTTTATTTTTTCAAGGATCCGTTCAAGAAAATCAAGATAATATTTTTAAGAAAATTTAAAGTTTACCCAAATACTCTTCTGCTAACTTTGCCGTTTCACTTTCCGGATTAATTGAAATCACTTTATTCCAGATTTCTTTCGCTTTTTCTTTATTCCCCTGTGTTGCTGCAACTGCACCAATGTTAAAAAGTGCCATTTGATTTTTTGGATCGAAGGCAAGTACCTTTTTATTTACTTCTTCACATTTAACGAAATCCTGCTGGTTGTAATAGATTAATGCGAGCGAGAAATAAACATCTGTCCTTTTTGGATTAATATCCAGAATTTTATTGTAGTACGAAATTGCTTCGTCCATTTTGTGAGAAGCTGAAAGATAATCAGCATAGTTCTTTAATGCGGTTGTATCATTCGGATTCTTTTTTACTGCCTGCTCAAGTTCAGCCAATCTTTTTTTGTATTCCTCATTTACATTTTCTTTACCAGGTGAAGAATTCATTTGATTCTTTAATTGTTTGTGAACATCGTCATCAGGTATATTCTGTTCGTTATTAATTGTAATATCAGTTGAGTTGGAATTTTCCTGAATAGCTACGATGATTAGTATGATAATCGCTATCAGAACAACTACACTGTATAAGTAAATGGGTTTAAATTTCATTTCATTCCTCTTCAATAATCATTGACTAAATTAAAAGATCCATTTGTAACCGAAAATAATTGTAACTGCAACGTGAATAATCATTATAACAAACATTGTGATCGCAAATGGCAGATGGAAAATATGCCACCAGTGAAATAACTTTTGAAATGTTCTTAAAAAAGCAATTCGTCTTGCTACAATAATTTCTGATTTTGCCATTGTGAGAAGTTCTTTTCTTTCTGTTGGATTTATTCCAAGCCATACCATTCTCTTTCCGAGTAGTCTCATCACTTTTTTTAAATCAAAATAATCCCTGAAAATAAAACCAATAGCAGCCGATAAATTAAAAGCTTTGTAACGATCGGCAGAAGATATTCTTTCGAACTCTGAAAGAGTTGAAGCATCTTCACTCAAAACAGTTCTGATTCTTTTTGCGAGATCTTCTTTCATTGAACTTAACTCATTTATACTCAATTCTTGTCCCTGGATAGTTCTTGGTATTTGAACATAAATAAATCTTCCAACAACACCGCTTAAAACCACCAGCACCATACTCCAGAAACTCACTGATACTATTCCCCCAAATTTAAAGGATGTATGATATAAAACGAGAACTGGTCCAACTGAGCAAAGGAAAATATGAAATTCGAGCCAATGCTTCAGGTAACCGAAATTAAAAAATTTTCTGTACCGCTTTCTGATCATATATGTACTGACACCAATGATCATCATCAACGTACCGATAATTCCAAAACCGTGTCCCCAATATCCGCTGGGTTTTAACAGTTCGTGTTGAGAACTGAAAAATCTTTCTTCAAGTGGTGTTGAGTAATACTGATATCCATTTACACCAAGCAGAATAGCTACACTAATCCCAACTGTAAAAAATAAACCGATATAAACTTTATGAATTGTTTTATTCATTATAATAAATAATATAAAATTCAGGTTAATTTATAAACTAAAAATAATTTGTTGGTCTGAATATACTATGAACTATTATATGGAAGAGTATTTATGAAATAAAAGTATCCGATCCGGTGGGACGATTACGGATTTTTACTAATTTTGTTTTTATAACCGATAGCTAAGAACCTTAATCGGACAAGAATGAAATAATTTTTCTGATCTTGCAGATTATAGATAGAAAAGCGTCACAAAAAAAGTTAATAACAAAATATTTGCTGCCAGGTACGTCCAGAATAATCCAGAGTCAGAAATGTGTGTTTGGACTTTTTGTAATAAATCTTTCATATCTCAGTTTAATCTGTTGTTGAATAAATTCTGTAATAAAAAATTTCTGCTGTATGTTTTGCAAGTTTGTCTTCTTTTTGCTGCTACTTCTGATAATAATTCAACTAAATCATTAGTATCCTCGCTGGAAATAGTAACAAGGTATGCACCGGTGTAGGTTTTAAGATCGAAATCTTTTGTCTCGATATTCTTTTTATTTATAATATCTAATTGATTTAATAGTTGTTGAAAGCCAGCGAAGGAAAAAACGATCTCAGAGTTATTGTAAGTGAGAAAAAACCTATCGTCGTCAGACTGTTTGATTATAATATTATTTTTTCTTGCAATTGTAATTCTTCTGTTTATCATCTCTGTAATTAAAGTTATTTTTATCAACCAGAAATTTCATAAAGAATTAAGAAATACAAGTAAACGATTCCTATCTGAAATATTTAATTGCATAAAATTATTCTTTGATTGTTCTGCTTCTCCTCCATGCCAGAGTATAGCTTCTTCAATATTTCTTGCTCTTCCATCATGAAGAAAATTTGTATGACCGTTAACAACACTCACCAATCCAATTCCCCATAGTGGTGGAGTTCTCCATTCATTTCCATTAGCTCTAAAGTCAGTTCGGTTATCAGCTAATTCATCACCCAAATCGTGTAAAAGCAAATCTGTGTAAGGAAAAATTCTCTGGTCTGAAAGTTCAGATACTGGATGAGTTCCTGTTGTGAATTCCGGTGTATGGCAATTACCACAACCAATTGAAATAAATAATTCCTTACCGGCAATTACATCAGCTTTATCAAAATTCCTTCTCCCGGGAACTGCAAGTGTCTGAACATAAAATTCAACGGATTCAAGAATTTCATTTGAGATTTCAGGATCATCACTAAGTGTGTCACATACTGCATTGTTATGACAATTTTCTAATTGATATAATGGATTTGTAATTCCGATATCATTAACATAGGCAGCAGCAGATTGCTGATATAAATTCGGTTGATTTGCTTTCCAACCAAACCTTCCGAGCTTTGTTGTCTGATCTCTGTCATCATACACATAATTTGGTTTACCTGAAATCCCATTTCCATCTGAATCAAGTTCGTCAGAATTTGCGAGAATATCAGTCTCAGAAATTGCTTCGAGTAATCCCAATCCAAAAACAAATGGTGCAACTCGTGGTGAAATATTAACTCCAGATGGGACTTGTCCTGCTAATTGATAAGTTGGTTTTCTTAAAGAGTATGTATTTCCATCCGGATAATTTCCGATAATTTCAGTATAACTAATTATTACATTACCTTCTGGTTCATATCCGAAGATAGATTTATCCTGAAGTTGTCCACCAAATCCGGGAACGGGATTGGGACCACCGTTAGTTCCTGTTCCATCAATACTAATTCTTATCAGCATCGTTTCAAGTGCTTCATTGCCAAGTGGAGGTCTGCCTCTTCCATCTGCAATATGACAATTAAAGCATGAAACATTATTAAAAAAAGGACCAAGCCCACTGTTAAGTGGTGCGGGTGCTTTTACAAATGATTGTTCAAAATTTAAATCACCAACTAAATGTTTAGAAAGTGATGTGTTTACTAAATTAGCGGCAGGGTTTGAGAAAGCCTGACTGCTGAATATAAAAGTTGTTGTTCCGCCTCCTGAATATTTTTCAGCGGGGTCAACAGGTGATGGTGGATCAGGATTGTTTATATCTTCAGAACAGGAAGTTAGCATAGATAGCAGTAATCCTGAGAACAATAAAATTATAATTCTGTATAGCATAATTTGAATATTAGTTAGTGATTAATGGTTTTACGTCTTCCAGAAAAGTGTTCATCAAAGTATTACATGCGTTGATGGCAGCAGTTATTTCAGCATCAGCATATAGATTATTTCTGAACGGTGCAGGTATTGCATCAATTGCGTTGTAAGCATCTGTTATTTCCTGTCTTACTCTTGTATCAAGATTCTGATTTATGTTCCGGATAAAATCATCCAAACCAACTCCATCAATACCGGATGGATTTCTTCCAAGGTAAGAATTCTCGATGCTTATTATATTATTCTTAAAGTCTGTTAAGGAATTCCAACTGAATTGAGATTCAACACTTTGAACATCTTTTGTATGATACGGAGTTCCAATCTTGCCATTACCAACTTCATCAGCAATAACAATGATTCCTTCAATTATTTCCTGAACTGCCTGAAATTGCGATGCATATCTGCTGCCTGATGAACCGGCTTTAACAAATTCATTTCTGAATCCATTGTGCCATTCGTTATGGAGAGTTTCTGTATCTTCAAGTAAAACTTGAGTTACTGAACTCAAATATTCCTTTTCACGTTGAGTCATATTGGCTGCATTTTTTGGATTCCCATCAATGAATATTAAAAACTCGATTGTATGAAATCCCCTGAGAGAATACCCAAGACCGTTACGAATGAACTCTGGAGTTAAATCAAACTGACTTGACAGAACTGCCTGCAATTGTGCCTGATCTAAAGGCCAGCTATCCATCGATGGATCGAGACTTAAAAAAGCGACAGGACCAAATAAAAATCCCTCACTCATTTCCCACGATTCTCTCGCATCTCTCCACGCGGTACATACTGCATCTAAATTTGCCTGGTTAGAAGTTTGTACAAATAAATCAACAGCAGTTTTTAGCTCACCTGTTTTTTCTTCCAGCTTATGGTAAGTTGCAACAACAACTTCGTCAGCATAATTTGTTATGATTTGAGTGTAATCGTTTTGTCCCGGAGTAACTGGTTCATCATCTGAACATCCCCAGTTAACAAGAAGGATTGTTGATATTAGTAAAGACAGAAGTTTTTTAGACATTTAATATTCTCCTTAGTTTGATTATTAAAATTCTACGAACGAATCGTAAAAACCGATTGAAAGTCCAAAAGTGTTTTCATCATTATAGATAGAATCGAAACCCCCTACTTTGCGCATTGAGTAATCAGCTTTGAGTACAAGGTTTGGCAGAACGAAAAAATTTATTCCAAAAGTGATAAGGTTTCTTTTAAATCGCGGATCTGCGAATACACTTCCTGTCACCTGTTCCATTGAGTTATAGTATTCGTATCGTCCGAATGGGAAAAGTTTCAGGGGTGTATTAGTATCAAAAAATCTTAGAATGTTATAACCTGCTTCAATGTAGTAACTCATAGCTGATTCAGCTACGGGAGTTCTTGGTGATTGAATATTTCTAGATATACTTGAATTTCTCTGGCTTATAATATCTGAGTTAGTAAGATGTCCGAATAAAAATAATCCCCGCGCTATAAAATCATTACTATTATAAGCTGCATGAAAATCTAAAATCCCAACATTTCCGTTGACATTTTGCATATCTTCAGGTTTTGGTCTGTTACCCGAAGTATTTCCATAATAACCGCTTACACCAAAAAGCAAATTTTCAATTCCAGAATAATCCAATCTTATTGCAATAGCGAGATTAGTTGCTTTAATAAATTCAAATTTTTTTTGATGACCTTCTACTATCCATTTTTCTGACGAGAATCCGGTTGATTCTAAACCATTAATCACTTGTGCTCTATAGTTAAGTGAACCGAATAACTTTCCAAAAACTTCTATACCTGTTTCGCTCCAAACAACGGGTATGATTTGTGATTCTGATTCAGGTCGTATTGAGGTGAAATAATCAGTTGGGCGATGAGCTTTGTTTAGTAAACCAACAGGAACGTAAAACCTTCCTACACGTAGTTTCAATTCATCAAGAAAAATTTTTGTGATGTGTAATTCTTCCAGAAGGATTTCTCCTCCTTTTTCAGATTCAAATTCATATTCACCAAATTCTTCGTATTCTAGTTCGAGTGCTGATCCTGTCCCAAGATGTTCGAACTCAACTTCGGTTTCAAGATAGATATCATCTGTGAAATAACTTACTAATGAAAGTGCAAATCTTGGTATATCAACTTCAGCCCGACTGTCAGCGAGTGAGCCGGTTGTTGAAGCTTTTTGATTCGGACCGTAATCGAAGTGTCTGTAAAGTATCTCACCGTAACCACCAAATTTTATTTTTTTTGATTGTTCGGTACTATCCTGAGAGTAAATACAGTTACTGGAAATTAAAATAAAAAGTAATAAGTAAAATTTCTTCAAAAAAACCTCCAAAGATAATTTGTCTTTAATAGATTGGTTTAGATTAATGATTCGTTTTCAATAGCGATTCATATTTATTTAATCTTCCATAATTGATCAGAATGCTACTCCCGTTCTTAACCCTGCAGTAAAAGCGTAACTTGATTCTTGTGCAAAAATCGGATTAATGACATACTGCAGATCAGGCTGTAGTGTTAACCAGTCGAGCAACTTGAAACTATAGGTTAATTCAAGGATAGTTTCAAATATTTTCTCTACCCTCGTAATTTCTTTATACTCTTCTGCTAAATGTATTGTTGTAAAAGCTAAACCGAATACATCTGCATCCCGCTCAGGAATTAATCCTGTGTAATTAATCCCTCCTAGAATCGAAAAATCTGATTGATTAAATTTGCCGTTTGCTATTCCGAATCTTCCGAATAGAGCAAGTCCTTGCGTCTGTGATAAGTTCTCAGCGTAAACAAATTGTTCACCGCTAACATAGATTCCAAAATTACCTTTTTCATTTTTGTTGTTTGATAAATTTTCAAAATCAGATGTATAGTACCATAAACCGATCAGATATTTAGAATAGTTTTGTCCAAACTCTCTTGTCGAAGGAAAGAATATTAATTCCGTAGATAACATCGCACCTTCATCTTTATTCCATTGCACCTGAAATCCTTTCTCATCATCCAAACTTCCTGGAACACCATCGAATACGGCTGTTAATATTTTAAAAGATTCAGATAGGTTGTAATTAATTCTTAATGCTAACGATGCATAGGGGAATATAGACGGACCATTTTCTCCGCTCTGTGCAAAATCAAATCCAATCCCAAAAGATGGATTGATGAATATCCCGGAAGATTCTCTGACATCAAATTCTGAGTTAAGATCATACAAACCGATAAGGATAGAAAGATCTTCGTTTAGAAAATTCTGTTCAATCCATGCCTCGTAAAGTTTCCAATGATTCACACCAGCTATATTGCTTATACCTTGCATAGCACCAGTATTTTGCATGAAAGTCCCGCCTTGTATTCCTAAACCAGAGAGATTGAGAGATAGACCATCAGCACCAGCCAACTTATTCATATCGATTCCAGTACTAACCAGAATGTTATTGATAAATGAATCTTCTTTTTGAATTCCTCCGGAAAGATTCGAAAAATAATCACCGATGAAAGACGTGCTGAAATCAACCCCATATTTTAAAAGATAATTTTGGAAAAATAATGTCTTAGAATCTTGCAAACTCTCGTCCTGAGCAACGATAGAGTGAGTAAAAAATAAAAAAGCCATTGTGAAGTTGAACCAAATAGTAAATAGATATTTTAGCATTGATTGATCCAGAGTTAGTGGATGAATGAAGGTATCAAATTTTATTAATTCTTATCTAAACTTAATCTTAATAAGCATAATAATCAAGCGATTTTTTCTATTCAAACAATAATTAAAGCATAAAATTGATTTTATTGGATGTTAGTGATAATTTTGTTTAAGAAATTTCATCTTTTAGAAACTACATATCTAAAAATTATTGACTAATTATAACATTATCTCTCCGTGATTATATGAACCAAATAATTTTTTTTATTTCTTCAATTTTAAATTCATTTAATAATGGATGAAGAAGGAGTCTGTGCATGAGTTCAGTTACTATCTTTCTTAATTCCTCAATTGGTAAGAAGTTAATTATGGCTGTGACTGGTAGCTTTCTGATAATTTTTCTTATCGTCCATCTGATTGGAAACATTACGTTGTTTTTTGGTGCAAATGCTTTCAATGGGTACGTAGCTACTCTTGATGTTATTAAACCTCTTATCCGGGTAATTGAGGTTGTACTTCTGACGGCATTTGTATTACATATTTTTAATGGCACTAAATTGTGGATTGAGAATAAGAGAGCCCGCGGTATTAATTATAAAGTGAATGGTTCATCAGAAAATAGTAATGTTTATTCACGGACAATGTTTTTATCCGGTTCAATTATTTTCATTTTTCTGATCTCACATCTTGGAACTTTCTTTTGGAGGTTTAATGTTTACGATCCAATGGGGCTGGCAGATATTCATCAGTATTTTGATATTGTTGTTTATTTTTTCGGAATATGGTGGTATGTAATTCTTTATATAATTGCTATGATTCTGCTTGGTATCCATCTTAATCATGGTTTCCAAAGTGCATTTCAAACTTTTGGATGGAACCACAAAACATATTTTCCTCTAATTCAAAAAATTGGAACTATATACGCTGTAATTATGTCTATCGGATTTGCTTCGATGCCAGTTTATTTCTTTTTCTTTTACGGAGGTAACTAATGACAAAACTTGATTCTAAAATTCCTACTGGAAATATTTCTGAAAAATGGACTAACCACAAATTCAATATGAAACTTGTGAATCCTGCTAATAAAAGAAAGTACACAATTATTGTAGTTGGAACAGGTCTCGCTGGTGCTTCGGCTGCAGCTTCACTTGGTGAACTTGGATATAATGTTCTGGCTTTTACTTTTCATGACAGCGCAAGAAGAGCACACAGTATTGCTGCTCAGGGTGGAATAAATGCTTCCAAAAATTATCAGAATGATGGAGATTCAACATACAGGCTTTTTTATGATACTGTAAAAGGAGGCGATTTTCGTGCTCGTGAAGCCAATGTTCATCGACTGGCAGAAGTGAGTGGCAATATCATAGATCAATGTGTAGCTCAGGGAGTTCCATTTGCAAGAGAATATGGTGGTTTGCTTGATAACAGATCTTTCGGAGGGGCACAGGTATCGAGAACATTTTATGCAAGGGGACAAACAGGTCAGCAGCTTCTGCTTGGTGCAGTTAGTGCACTCAACAGGCAAGTAGGAGAGGGAAATGTTAAACTTTTTACTCGTCGCGAAATGCTTGATTTAGTCGTTATTGATGGCGCTGCTAAAGGAATTGTTTGCAGAAATCTGTTAACAGGTGAATTTGAAAAATACTCTGCTCATGCAGTTTGTCTTGCTACAGGTGGTTACTCGAATGTTTTTTTCTTATCCACCAATGCAATGAATTGTAATGTGACGGCAATCTGGCGAGCTCATAAACGAGGCGCATTTTTTGCCAATCCTTGTTTTACTCAGATACATCCAACTTGTTTACCGCTTCACGGTGATTCACAATCAAAATTAACTCTGATGAGTGAATCGTTAAGAAATGATGGCAGAGTATGGGTTTCTAAGAAAAAGCAGGATACACGAAATCCAAATGATATTCCGGAAGATGAAAGAGATTATTATCTTGAAAGAAAATATCCTTCATTCGGCAATCTTTCTCCAAGAGATATTTCTTCTCGTGCTGCAAAAGAAGTTTGTGATGAAGGTCGTGGGATAAAAGGTGGTGAAGCTGTTTACCTTGATTTTAAGGACGCAATGAAACGACTTGGAAAACATGTTATAGAAGAACGATATGGAAATCTCTTTGAAATTTATGAAACAATAACAGGTGAAAATCCTTACAATGTTCCTATGATGATTTACCCCGCACCTCATTACACAATGGGTGGATTGTGGGTTGACTATAATCTGATGAGTACGATTCCGGGATTGTTTGTTCTTGGTGAAGCTAATTTCTCTGATCATGGTGCGAACAGACTTGGAGCATCAGCTCTGATGCAAGGTTTAGCTGATGGTTATTTTGTAATTCCTTACACAATGGGAAATTATCTGGGAGGAGAAAAACCTACATTAGTTAAAACAGATCATCCTGAATTTGAAAAAGCTGCTGACGAAGTTAAAGGAATTACCAACAAACTGCTTTCGGTAAAAGGAAAACGAACGGTTGATGACATTCATAAGCAGCTTGGAAGAATTATGTGGAATAAAGTTGGAATGGCTCGCAATGAAAAAGGCTTAAAAGAAGCTGTGAATGAAATAAGAAATTTGAAAGATGAGTTCTGGAAGAATGTAACAATTCCGGGAAGTGGTGACGATGTTAATCAAACACTTGAACGTGCAGGCAGATTAGTAGATTATTTTGAATTAGGTGAATTGATGGCAATTGATGCACTGAACAGAAATGAATCTTGTGGCGGACATTTCAGAGTTGAATATCAATTTGAAGATGGAGAAGCAAAACGTGATGATGCAAATTATTCTCATGTTTCAGCCTGGGAATTTAACGGAGAAAATAAATGGAATCTTCACAAAGAACCCCTTGAATTTGAATATGTGAAACCTGCAGTAAGGAGTTACAAATAATGGAAGCAAAAAATATTAATCTAACACTTAAAATCTGGAGACAAAAAAATTTTAACTCGGCAGGCAGCTTTATTGACTATAAAATTAGTGTTTCTCCTGATGCATCCTTCCTGGAAATGCTTGACGAGTTGAATAATACTCTTGAGCTGAAGGGAGAAGAAGCCGTTCACTTTGAAAGCGATTGCCGTGAAGGTATTTGTGGAACTTGCGGATTGGTAATCAATGGAAGACCACACGGACCGCTTGCGAAAATTGCAACTTGTCAGTTACATATGAGAAATTTCAAAGATGGAGATATCATTTGGGTGGAACCTTTCAGAGCAAAAGCATTTCCCGTAATTAAAGATTTGATGGTTGACCGCTCTGGTTTTGATAAAATACTTCAGGCAGGTGGTTTCGTCTCTATTAATACTGGCGGTGTACCCGATGCTAATGCAATACCAATCTCGAAAGAAATTTCTAGCTTAGCAATGGACGCCGCAGCTTGCATTGGTTGTGGTGCCTGTGTTGCCGCATGTAAAAACGCTTCTGCAATGTTATTTGTATCAGCTAAAATTTCTCAATACGCGTTGCTTCCGCAAGGTCAACCAGAACGTTATCAACGTGTGGAGAAAATGGTAAAAGTAATGGATGAAGTAGGATTTGGTAGTTGTACAAATACTTATGCTTGTGAAGCTGAATGTCCAAAAGGAATTTCTGTCAGGAATATTGCAAGGTTGAACAGAGAGTATATCATGTCTAAAGTAAAATCTAAAGAGGAAGTGGTATAAATTAACCGAACCATCAAATAATATTCTAAAGAATCCTGCCCAAAAGCGGGATTTTTTATAGGCCTGAATTTTGGGAAATATTGGGATAAAATTTGCCTATCGTATTGTGGTTTCTTAATTTGAGACTTGAAATTTAGAGAGAAATGTGATGTTTGAAAAAGAAATAAAATTTATTGGTGATTTTTCGTTTAACCAGGTAAGAAGTCTTGGAAACACTTTTACTCTGGATAAAATAATTGCAACCGGAATTCACCCCGCTATTGTTCAATACATTTCCGCTGAGTTGGAATATATGATTTATTCTGATCGGCAGAAATTACTTCAGCAATCTTATTTTGATTATACTGGGAAAGAGATATCAGATCACTTCCAAAAAATTTCCAGCGAAATTAAAAAACAGAAAAAAATCTCTATTGATGATTCTAAAAAATTAATCTTCCAGGCAGTTTCTTTTAATATAAATTATCTCGTTCGACCCCGTTGGTCTCTTACAAAATTAATATTTAATGAGCAGCCGGTAATCTCTGCCGAAGAAATGAAAATGATGCTTAATTATTTATACTACTATGAATATTTTAAGAAAGTACTGACTGGTTATATTAGTAAAAGAAACTTAATGCAGATTTCATCCACAGAATTTGAAATAATTCTGGATAAAATTGATAATGAACTTATAAACTCAAATCAACGACAATTAGTCACTAATTCATTCATATCGATTGGAGATTTCTTTAACATAGGCGGTGTTGATAAAAATCTTCTCCCGTTAACATCCGTAGAAATATTTTGTAAAGAAAAAAATCTTTTGAACTTATTAGTTAGACTTAGAAAAGTTATTCCAAATGATGTTAAACGACGCTTTGACAGAGTTGAAATAGAAAGAATCTTATTCACGTCCGATGCCCAATTTAAGCAAGAAGACTCATCAATGTTTGAGACTGAAATTAAAACCGATGAGATGATAAACAAGATTGATGCTGAAGATGTCAAATCTGAGCAAGAGAAAGACAACACTCTTGAAAAAGATGAAATGCAAAAATCAGATTTGGAAACATTTTTAAGTCCGGAGGAGGAAGAAGCATTACTTTCTTTGTACAGTGAAGAGTCAAAAAATTCCGAAGTAGTATTAAATAAGCCCAAAAGTCAAACTGAAGAAAAAATAGTTGTTGAAGAAGAGAAAGAAATTGTTTCTTTCACTGATACTGATTCTGTGGATGATGATAATATAGAAGTTAATATTCCTGAATCTGAAAGTTATTTAGCAGAAGAATCATTATCGTATAATGAAAGTATAGAACCCGTTAATTCCGTCCCGCCATTAGAGGATATTTTAAATACAGATAAGGAACTTGATGAACTAGTTGAAGCAATTACAGAAACTAAGTCTTCAAATGATATTGAAAGCGAAGATACCATAAAAAATGAAATTGAAGAGTTAGAAGAAACTGAGATAAGTGATTCTGAAATAGAAGCCGATCAAACAAATACCTCAATCGAAAAAGAAATAGTTCAGGAAATGATAGAAGATATGTATTCAGAAAAAATATCTGATACATCTGAAATCGATGAAATTGAAGACGTTGAAATTAAATTCAATAAAGTTGATGAAGATATTAAATCAGAAGTTGTTGAAAATAAAATTGAATCACTTGAAAATGACCTGCTGAATATATTTGAGGGTTTGGACAATCTGGATTTAACACTGCCGCAAAAAGGGAAAATGTTTGAGGAAACATCAGAATTTGAAAACTCTGAAATAGATTTTGAAAAAAGTAACTTAAATGAAACACAAGCTGAGCAAAACGAAAACTTTGATGACTACTTGAACAGTATGGATGAAGTTGTCTTCTCGGAAAAAGTACCGGAGAATTTTGAAGAAAAAGCTCAAATAAAAAATGATTACGCTGAAGTAGAACAAAAAATAGAAGAAAAGACTAACGTTTTATCAGTTCAGGAGAAGAATGAAAAAACTGTGGTTCATCCAAGAAACGTTAGACCTAAAGATCTCTTTAGTTATTTGAGAAAGAAAGAAATTAAAAAAATCGTTTCTTATATTTTTGCAAATGATGAGGAAGATTTTACAAACACTGTTGAGAGGGTAATGGATTGCCACTCTTATAAAGAGGCATCCGAAATATTAAAAGCAGTATTCACCTCGTACAAAATAAGCCCTTATTCAAAAGAAGCAATTACATTCACAAACGCGGTTTCTAATTACTTCAGGCAAGCCTGATGTTTATTGATTTTGCTCTCATCGAAATTACTTCCGGAAAAGGAGGTGATGGTGCAGTTACATTCCGACGTGAAAAATATGTTCCCAAGGGAGGACCATCAGGTGGTGATGGTGGAAACGGTGGCAGTGTTATATTTATCGCAAGCAGTAATCTTCATACACTTCTGGATTTCAAGTATAAAAAAAAATATATCGCAGGCAATGGAGAAAACGGTGGCAATTCTTTAAAAGATGGAAAGAATGGCAGAGATATAATTGTTAAAGTGCCGGTTGGAACGATCATAAAAGATTCCGAAACTAATGAACTCATTGTTGATTTAGATAAAGAAGGCAACGAATTTGTTATTGCAAACGGTGGGAAAGGCGGAAGAGGGAATAGTAAATTTGCAACATCAACTAACCAAACTCCACGCTTTGCTGAAGATGGAAAATCAGGTGAGTACAAAAAAGTAATTCTGGAATTAAAATTAATTGCAGATGTTGGTCTTGTAGGATTTCCAAACGCTGGAAAGTCAACCTTAATATCGAAGATATCAGCAGCAAGACCAAAGATCGCAGACTATCCATTTACTACTCTCGAACCAAATCTTGGAATCGTTAAGTACAAAGATTTTCACAGCTTTACTGTCGCAGATATTCCAGGAATAATTGAAGGGGCATCTCATGGAAAAGGACTTGGCTATCAATTTTTAAGACATATTGAGAGGACAAAAGTTATACTTTTTTTAATTGATTGTTCATCAGATGATTTACAATCTGATTTTAAAATATTATTGAATGAATTAAAAAACTACAGTTCAAAATTAGTTCAAAAAAAAATGTTGGTATCACTATCAAAAGCTGATTTAATCGAAACCGGAACAAAGAAAAAATTATCAGCTTTCAAATTTAAAGGGATAAAAGAAAAACCATTAATCTTTTCAGCAGTTACTGGTGAGGGCTTAAACAAATTGCTTGACATCTTATGGGATTGCATCGAAAAAGAAGTGTAGTTATTCAACCATTTATTTTATAGCTTTCCAAACAATTATTCTTTGAAAATGTAGGTGAATGTGGCTATATTTGCCTCCCAATTCTGGTATATAAAACGAATTGGCGGGGTAGCTCAGTCGGTTAGAGCAGTGGAATCATAATCCACGTGTCGGGGGTTCGAATCCCTCCCCCGCTACAATAACTCAAATTGAAAGATTTAAGAAAACAGAAAAAAGGAAAAATTATGTATAGTATTCTGGTTTTAATTGCATCAATAGCAGCCGTGCTTTTAATAATAGTTGTATTAATGCAGTCGAGTAAAGGTGGTGGATTGGCAGGAACATTTGGTGGTGCAAGTAATATGGGCTCTATGTTTGGTACAAGAAGGACAGCGGATTTTCTAAGCAGAGCAACATGGTGGCTGGGTGGAATTGTAGCAGCTCTTGCTTTAGTTGCTAATTTGTTCTTCTTACCCGGAAAAGTAACACAGGAACAAAGAAGTATTATTCAGGAATCAGGCAGACAGAATATACCGCAAACTCCTTCACTTCCTCAGCAATCTCCAGTACAAGAATAAATATTAACTTTTTTTAACGAGCCCTGAAAAAATCTTTTCGGGGCTCTAATTTTTTAACTCAGCCAGATATTCCACAATTTTGTCTTGAATATTCTTGTGTTTATTTGCACCACCCTCTTTAAATTCAAACATAATACAAACAATTAAGTCATCGTCATTACTAGTTCTGATGTAGCCGGCGAGAGATGAAACTCCATTTAAAGTTCCGGTTTTCCCCCTAAAATTATTTTCGGCTAAAGTACTAATCATGCGTCTATGTAATGTACCATCAACTCCTGCAATACTGAGTGAGTTAAAAAAATCATCATACTGATCAATATTGAAATAGACTTTTTCAAGCAATCCAACTATTGCACCTGCAGTTACCTGATCAAATCTGGATATACCGGAACCGTCAACTAATTTTGTACCCGTTGAGTAAATACTATTGTCCTCAATGAAGTTAAGAATTGCCTGTGTTGAATAGAATGAATTTCCCTGACGACCGCTAAAAACCGATCCAACAGTTTTAAATAAGCATTCAGCATAAAAGTTATCACTGTGTTTATTTATTTCTTGAATTAGTTTTCGCAATTCAATTGATGATTCCAATAGTGGAATTGCATTGCCCGGAGTTTGTCCAGAAAGTGTTTTTCCATCAGACTCAATTCCAAACTCAACTAATTTTTCTTTTAGCTTTTTTGCTGCAAACAAAGGAGGATCCTGCACATTGACAAAGTAATTCCTGTATCGTCCTTTTCGCTTTTTTGAGACTATCGTTCTATTCCTGTCGATTATCAGAGCGGAAATCGGAGGCAACGTAACATTCGCTTTTTCTTCGCTGATCCAATCATCTCTTGAATAAACATTATCAAAAAAAGTATCATCTCCATAAATATTTCCTGTGATTTTTCTAAGACCTGACTGATAGAGTTTACTTACCAATTCTTCAAGATCTTCAGTTGTAAATGTGGGATTGCCAAATCCTTTTAAATAAATATTTCCATCTAATCTGCCATCTGAAAAATCTTTATCATCAGCAAATAGTTTTGTGGATATCAGATAGTCTCCGCCCATTAATTCCAATGCTGTTGCAGTTGTAAATAATTTAGTATTCGAAGCGGGGATCATACTTGTCGTATGATTAATGCTGAATAATGTATCCTGAGTCAAGGGATTGTAAATCATTACAGCCATTTTTGTACTCTTAGGTACATCCAGAATCATTTTATTCAAATGCTCAAATATTTTTTCAGGTGTTTCTGCAAATAAATTGTAACAGAACAAAACAAAGAAAAGTAACTTCAATAATGATTTCATTAAAACCCGACTGCAATAATTCAATAATTTAAATTTGAATAATTAACAATATGTTTATATTTCACATATTAAAAATGGAAATAATTATTGCCTCCAAATAAATAGTTCTGTTCACAAACATTCAACTTCTCACAAATAATTTTATATCAAAAGGTAAAATGGAAAAAACAGTTAAAGCCTATCAGGATAATGAATTCCTGAACTCTTCAGATGGAAGATCAATAAGAATTCTTGCAGAGTATCTCCAGCCAAAAAGTAAATTTAAAAAATATAAAATAATGGATACCATTGTGTTCTATGGATCGGCACGACTTAAATCCCGTAGAAATGCTTTGAAAGATTACAATAGAATAAAAAATACTAACCCAAAACAAATTGAAAATTTTGCAAAACAGTTACGTGAAGCGCAACTTTATCTTGATATGTCGAGATATTATGAAGATGCTGTTGAACTTTCAAGAAGATTAACTGAATGGTCATTGAATCTTGAAACTACAGCAAACAGGTTCATTGTGTGTACTGGTGGCGGGCCCGGAATAATGGAAGCAGCTAATAAAGGTGCAAAGAAAGCAGGAGGGTATTCTATTGGGTTGAATATCAGTATCCCGTTCGAACAATTCGTCAACAATTATGTTACACCTGATTTGAGTTTTGAATTCCATTATTTCTTTATGAGGAAATTCTGGTTTGCATATTTATCAAAAGCACTTGTTGTTTTTCCGGGTGGATTTGGAACGATGGATGAACTATTTGAGATATTGACTTTAGTTCAGACTGCAAAAGTCAGAAAGAAACTTGCTGTTATTATCTATGATAGAAAGTACTGGAGCAAAATAATTAATTTTGATGCACTTGTAGAAATGGGGATGATAAGTAATTCAGATTTAAGCTTATTCTCCATGTGTGATTCAATCGATGAAGCTTATGAAGCAGTGGTCAGGCATCTGAAAAAATATTATTCAAAAGGAAAAGAACCGACTATAATAGAACCGGTATTACATCTTAAGTAGTAATAAAAAACCCCTCGCTGTGAGGGGTTAACAAATCAATATTCATCGGATCGCTGGAAGCGACGGGCAGCTTTGATTTTTTCCATTCGTTTCTTAACAGACGGCTTTACAAAAAATGTACGCTTTTTATATTCTTTCAGAATTCCTGACCTTTCGTATTTCTTTTTAAATCGTCTGAGAGCTTTATCAATGGATTCATTTTCTCCAATAGAAATGCCAACCAAATTATTTCACCTCGCTTCTTGGTTATTTAGTGATTCAATTAATTTTTTTAAACCCGATTTTTGAAATTCAACAGATATTGAACTTTTTCCATTTGACAGAATCTCTTTTGAAAGAACTCTGCCGAAATCATCCCAATTTTCGTGGTAGATTGTCTCGCCTACTTCAAATGTGCTCAATGGCGAATATTTTTTACAATCTTCATTCTCAATCCCTTCGAGAGAAGTATTGGCACTCTTCAAAATATCACTGATATCTACCACCATTACCTGTTTACAAGATTTACATTTCGCCCATTTTTTATATTCTGATTCTTCGCCGGTTACACTGCTCGTAATTTCCATTTTTTGAATCGAACCGCACGAATTACAAAACGCTTCTATGTTTTTAATCCTAGCCATAATCAACTCTTATTTTATTCAGGCTTCTAATTTAAACTTATACTGCCCGATAGTCAAATTTTGCAGTCACTGGAATTATTGGCGAGAAGATGATTGTTTGTTTTACTTCAAAAAATGAAGATTATGAGTATTGAGACAGGAGCTTTTTATCACTGAATCTGTTAATTATCTGTAACTAAATCTTTTTCTTGCCCGTTTATTGATTTTAGCTTTAATAGCTTCTACATCCGATTTTTTTTCAATAAGATTTGCCAAAAGATTCTTTACCTCTTTTTGAATTGAGAATTCAGCCATTAATCTTTGATCATTCTGTAACGATAGAAAGAAAGTCGAATGTTGAACTTCCGGTAACTCATTATCAATTTGGCAGGAACAGTCTCTGTATTTGAAAATTAGTTTTGAAGGATCATCCGTCATACCAAGATGTTCTATCTTATCAAGATTTGATTTATCAAGTAAATACATAAACAACAATTTTCTTGCTCGAAAGATCCGTGTTGCAGCAACACCGATAGGAATATCTACTAAATCAGAAATTTTTTCATAATTAAATTGAGCTGATTCTCTCATCATTAATGGAATTCGCAGAATGGAAGGAAGCATTTGCAGAGAATCAACTATTTTTTTTGTCATTGTTTCACCGGTTAAAAATGTTGATGAGCTGCTTATTTCCATTTGGAAATTTTCTATAAAACTAAAATCAGTATTTTTATCATTTTCTTTCCCCTCATAAAATTCAATAATCTCACGCATCCAGATTCTTTCAATCCAGCTTTGCCAGTCGGCTTCATTCTTTGTTATATCGCAGTCTTCGATAGCCTCTTTGAATACCTGCTGAATTATTTTCTTTGTTGATTTTTTATCCTGCAAAATCCAATAAGTTAAATTGTAAAGTTTATCTAATAATGGCAGGGCTTCATTTGTGAACTCATTGCCGAGTTTTTGAAGTTCTTCCTTGCTTGTATTAAAACGATCTCTTAAATATTTCGAACGCATATTAAAACAGCCTGTTACTTTTCATAAATAATCGAATTGCCATTCCATTTTTCTAATTTTTGAATGTCAACTACGAATCCATTCACAATTGCATATCTGACTTCACCTTCCTTTTTAATAATGAAATTCGCAGGTTCTTCTGTTTTGATTGAAACCTCTGGAATATTCTGTTCACTCAAAAAAATATTGAAAGGGAAGTGCGAATATTCTCCATGAAAATTCTCATTCTTTAAAACTATGTTTGTGTATCCTTCCTGGTAGAGTTGAGTTGGATCTATTTTTGCAAGTTCATTCTGTGAATGAAAAATATCAACTTTTGTTTTTCCTGTTTCAACGGAATAACCTGAAAAATCAAACTCATCGTAACCGCGAAATACAGAGAGATCTCCGATATCAGCAATCTCTGCTTCAAGATAAAAATCTTTTGCTCCATTAATATTTATTTCTTCGAAGTTTATTCCTATGTCAATGGTGTATTCAATTTCATCTTTTTTAACCAGAAGGTTTCTGAGAATAACATCCATCATAAACTTTTCGTTTTGTGGAATTGTCTCATAAACATCTAATTCAGTTGTTTCATAAATATGGCTTGCAATGCTGTTAAGAGCAGATAAAATTATTATGTAATTAATTTTCCGTAGAAATTGTTTCTCGCGATCTCCTCGCCAACCACCACTTTCAAGAAGTACAACACTTGTTCCCCATTTAGTAAAATTATCTCCGACTGCTCTCGGCTCGAAATCATCCGGGTATTTTGCAATATGACCGGGAATAAATTCATTTAAAATGTTAAAGAGATTACCAATAAGTTTCATTGCTTTTAATCTTGGCTCGGTCAAACTCTTTTCATAATCCGGTGAAGGTGCAAGAAATGATATTGATGCAGGATTAAAAGAATTTCCGGCAGAATAATCTCTTCCCTGATCATGCAGGTTGAATCCAAAACCCGGTTTAATACTATCGAACACTGTTTTTAATATTTTCATTTCATTTGTTTGCTGCCTGATTACATCACGATTGAGATCAATTTCAATAATATTTCTTCTCTGGAACTTTTCAGCACCATCCGGATTTAACATTGGAATAAAATAAATGCTGAGATTGGCGAGTAAATATTTTTTGAAATCAGCAAATGAATTATCATCTGAAAAAAAATTAAAAATATCAAATAATGCTGCTGTTGCTGTTGGTTCATCGCCGTGCATTTGTGACCAGAGAAAAACTTTGGTTTTACCGGTTCCAAGTGAAATCAGGTAAATATCTCTTCCTTCAATTGATTTGCCTGCTTTATCAACTTTAAAAATATTTTTATTTTTCAGTCGTTCGATTAATGGAACAATATCAGAATGTTTAAATCGTCGTGTTGTTAAACTTTTTTCATTGAAATTTTCGTACGAATGATAAAGATCCCAGGCGAGTTGTTTTTCCTGTGCCATAATGTTTCCTGAAAATAGAATTTGAATGAGTACAAATAAAAATGAAATATTATTGATTCTGAAAAGAGATTTTTTCATAACGATTTTAATTTAATTATTAGCTTTGTTATTTACTAAAAGTAGAAGGAGTTTTTTCAATGGCGACAAATACTCTTAAGATTGGATCACCGGCGCCCGATTTTAATTTAACAGGAGTTGATGGAAAAAATTATTCATTAAAATCATTTTCAGATAAACAAGCGCTGATAATTATTTTTAGCTGCAACCATTGTCCTTATGTACAAGCTTATGAGGGAAGAATCAAACAAATTCAGGATGATTACCATGAACCTGGAGTAGAAGTTGTTGCAATCAACTCAAACGAAGCTAAAGGATATCCTGAAGATAGTTTTGAAAATATGAAGAAGCGAGCAACTGAACAGAAATTTAATTTTTTGTATTTGAGGGATGAAGAACAATCAGTTGCACGAGCATTCGATGCCACACACACACCTGAAATTTTTCTTTTTGATAAACAAAGAAAACTGGCTTTTCACGGAAAGATTGACGATAATTGGCAGAAGCCTGATAAAGTACAAAATCATTATCTGAGAAATGCACTCGATGAACTTCTTGCCGGAAAAGAAATTTCGGTGCCTGAAACTTTTACTATTGGATGTACTATCAAATGGAAGAAATGAAGAGAAGGATTAAATTGCAGAGAAATTTTAATACATAAATCCGAAATTAATCGTGATGAAGAAACCGCTCAAATAACTTTTATATCTGCCTTTTAGTATTTCAACACCTTCGTCAAGAAACTGAGCGTAGTAATATCTCACGTTTATTCCAATCAGGTTGCTTTGATCCAGACCGAAGTTCGCACCGAATCCGGCATAACCACCAGCAGCATAGTGAACTTGTGTATAAGAAAACGCTCGAAAAAATTCTTCAGCGTACGGAGTTGTTAGTGCGATCGTAGGTCCAACACCAGCACTAATATACGGACGCAGATTGTCTGTCAATTCATTTTCAAAGAAACGATATTGAGCGCCAAAAGTAAATGGAATCTGGAACACCCGGTTTTGTTTTCCAACAGTAAACGTTTGTCCATAGATATCAACGTATTCGATTTCGCGCTCATCTTTGGCTTCAGAAATGGAAACATCTCCAAACACTGTAATTTTTGTACCGAGTTGTCTTCTATAAAATCCGCCAAAACCAAATCCGCTTTCACCAATTAGCAGGTCAAATCCTAATGCATTATTTGGGAAATGCAAGGGAGGTTTAGGCGGTGCAAGTTCTCCAATCTCTTGTGAAAACAAGAGAGTAGTTGGAATTATGAACAATATTAAAAATATTAACTGATACATATTCTAATAAATATATGGTTCTAAAATAATCAACCATTGTTTATAATCAACAGAATAAATGTTGGTCTAAAGTGAGTTATAGAGATTTTTAGCTTATTTTTTCAGCGGGTAAATAACGTAAATGATTATTGCAAAACATCACATAGATAAAATTGATATTGATTTTTTAATCAATTCAAAATTGAGTGAAGGAAAAATTGATGAAGTACTATTCATTGTTCCAACTAAAAGAAAAATCCGGTATCTTACACGGGATTTGGTTTCATTAAGTCCTGCTAATTCTCTTTTCGGACTTAAAATTGAAACTATTGGTTCCTTCACAGAAAAGATTCTTACAGAAATTGATGGTAACATCGTACAGATAAGTGAGCAGGTTGCAATTCTTCATTTAAATCATTGTTTTAAAAAAGTAAATCTAAATTATTTTTCGCAATACAGAGATCAGATTCCTTTTGGTACACTTGAAAGAATAAAGAATGTGATTGCTGAGTATAAAAGGCATGGTATAACACCCAATCGTCTTAAAGAAGAAGCTAAAAAATTATCGGGAAGAGAAAAACTTAAAGCAATTGATATAGCTGAAGTATATGATGAATACCAGAAAACGCTCGCGAGAAATAAAATAAAAGAAACTGGTGATGTTTATCTTACTCTGAACTCTAAAAGCAAAAAAGAATTTGATGAGTCATTCAATTTTATTTACTCCGGATGCAAATATGTTTTAGTTAATGGATTTGATGAATTCACGGCTCCGGAAGTTGAAATTATAAATGCAGCTTCAGAAGTAAATGAGACAGAACTTTTTGTCATATTGGATTATTACAAATTTAATCCTGCAGTTTTTTCACATTTGAATTCCTGTCACAATCATCTTTTATCAAAAGGTTTTTCAGAAGCAGTAGATCTCTCAACTGCTGCTCAATCCAGGTTTTTGAACATAGTACGTGAAAATCTATCCATCAGAAAATTTGATACGAAGGAATCCAATTTTAAAGATTCAGTAAATGAAGTATCAGCAGTGAACCGGGAAGAAGAAGTTGAACTTATTGCAAAAGAGATTAAGAAACTGATATTGATCAATAAAGTTGATCCTGAAAAAATTTGTGTGGTATTTAACCTTATCGGGAATTATTCTGCAATTATTCGGGACAGGTTTAATGTTTACGGAATCCCATTCAATCTTACTGACCGATTTTCGCTTAACACATCATCACCTGTAAAAGCGGTAATCAATTTTCTCGAAATTCTTGAGAACGATTTTTTTTATAAGAATATATTCCGTGCATTGAGCAATGATTTTTTTGCCGGGTTGAACATTGATATTTCAAACCTTCTGAAAATTTCAACCGAATTAAAAATTGTTTCCGGATATGAAATATGGCTGAGTAAATTGAAATTGAAAATCTCCGAACTTTCCGCATCAGAAAATTATTCGGGCAAATCTGACAGCAAGATAAATAGCTACGAATCTGCATTATCAGATCTTGAAAAAATAAAAAAGAGTTTAAAACCCTTTGCGTTGAAAATAACTCCGGCTGAATTCAAGGAAAATTTGTTCACGTTGATATTTAATCTCAATTTTCCTTCCTCTCTGCTTAATGCTCCACCAGAAGTTATTGAGAATGACATTGCTGCTTTTAATTCCTTTTTGAAATTGATTGATGAAGTGATGGATATGATTCAACTTGAGTACGGGGAGAAAACTGCTTTCCCTGTTCATTTTTTTCTTAATCAGATAAGAACCAGCACAGTATTTACAAGATATAACGTTTCAGAAAAGCCTGGCTATGGTGTACAAATAACTACGCTTAATGAAATTCGTGGATTAAGTTTTGATTATTTATTTATTGGTGGTTTGAATGACGGGGATCTTCCGACAAGATTTACACCGGAAATATTTTTCTCGGGGTCTTTTGTTCGTGAGGAAATTCGGCACCAGGTTGAACAAAGATATTTATTCTATCAGGCTTTATGTACCTGGAAGAAAAAACTTTATCTCAGCTTTCCTCAAACTGATGACAAACGTGAACTGGTCAAATCTAGTTTTTTGCAGGATTTTAATTCTTTGTTCGAATCAAAAATAATATCAGGTAACAACTTCAAAGATGAAATCTATTCCAGGGAAGAGCTTCTTGATTTTATCGGTAAACTATCAGATAGCGAAAGATTAAATTTAAGATTAACGGACGAGTACGCAGTTGATCTCGAGACCATTAGCAGAAAAATCGAAGTGGATAAAAAAAGAATTGAAAATCCATTTCAGGAATTCGAATATGCTGGTTTTATTTC
Organism: Ignavibacteriota bacterium; assembly: GCA_013285405.1. Taxonomy (NCBI): domain Bacteria; kingdom Pseudomonadati; phylum Ignavibacteriota; species Ignavibacteriota bacterium. Next base: position 2,491,893 of record CP053446.1, read on the forward strand.
ACCTGAAATTAGCAATAATGTGAAAAAGAGACTTTCTAAAGTAACAGAAGGAGAATTCTCAGCAACTCAGCTTGAAAATTATGCGAAGTGTCCCTATAAATATCTGGTAGAAAATATTCTCAAACTTGAAACCGTTGAAGAACCAAAAGAGGAACTTGAAGCATTTGAATACGGCAGTTTGATTCACTCAATACTTTATGAGTTTTATACCAAGTTGAAGGAAAAGAGTATCGTTCTTTACAATTGCAGCAAAGAACAATTTAAATCTGCAGAAGAACTATTATTTAAAATCGCAGATAGAAAATTTGATAAGTTAAATCTGAATCCCGAGTTTTCTTTTTATGAACGTGAGAAACTACTTGGCTTAAACGGAAGAAGAACGCAATCGCTTCTTTACAAATTTCTTGAAGAAGAACTTAACAATGATGGAGGATATATTCCTGAATTCTTTGAGCTAAGTTTTGGAAAAGTTAAAAATGAAGAAGTCAAAAATCAAAAAGTAAGTGAGCCTGTTAATGCTGCGGAAATAAAACTGCGTGGTAAAATAGACAGGATAGATATTAATGAAAAGAGTAAAACTTTTAAAGTGATTGATTATAAGCTTGGTGGTACAAAACCAACTTCAGAAGATCTTTCGACAGGAATTTCATTACAGCTTCCATTATATCTTTTCGCAGCAAAAGAATTAATAAAACGCGAATTGTTTGATAATTACGAACCAGCAGGTGCACAAATATTCTCACTGAAATTCAATGTGAATGATTTTGGGAAGAAGGATGTCCGGATAAAAAGAAAATCCAAAACTGAAAACGTTGAGGAAGATGTTTCCTCCTCTGAAGAAATGATTAATATTTGCCTTGAGATGATAAAAAATATTACAAAAGATATATCAAATGGAAAGTTTCATCTTTCAACATTGGAAAACCGCGAAGAAAAAGTCTGTCGCTACTGCCATTTTAAAAGGATTTGCAGAATTCAGGAAGTTGATTGATTTTTTGAAATTGTTGTAAGGGCTCAAAATTTTGAACCCTTACTATTAAAAACAATTATTTACTTGATAAGCACCATCTTCTTCGTCGAAACAAATGTACTTCCATCTAAACCATTCGCACTAATTGTATAGTAATAAACACCATTAGAAAGTTTTGATGCATCAAAATTAATTTCGTGATTACCGATACTGTAATCTCTGTTAGTTAGTTCATCAACTTTTTCACCCAAAGTATTAAACAATTCGATACGAACATAAGAATCAACCGGTAACGAAAACTTTATCATTGTAGATGGATTGAAAGGATTTGGATAGTTCTGTGAAAGATCGAATACCGCAGGTCCATTAATTTCAGTTTCAATTACATTTGAATAAGTAGCAGTGCCGTCAAAGTCAATTTGTTTGAGTCGGTAAAAATATTTACCCACAGTTAAAACTGCATCTCTGTATTCATAATCAGTTACTTCGGTTGATGTTCCATTACCATTAACAAATGCAATTTCTGAAAAATCAATATTGTTTGAACTTCTTTCAATCATAAATCCGGAATTATTCGTTTCAGTTGCTGTTGTCCATTTCAACATTATTCCATCTTCAACTTTAATGGCGAAGAACGCTGTAAGTTCAACGGGAATATTATCAGTAATAGTGAAATTAACATTTGAAAGATCAAAGAAGACGTTGCCAACTGCTTCAACTTTTATTCTTGCCTGTGTTGTTGGAAAATTTGGGAGAAAAATATCTTCGGTGCCGTCGTTTGCGGTGTTAGCAGCAAGAGTTTGCGTAAAATTATTTCCACCATCGGTTGATAACAAAATATTTACTTGTGTTACATTAACAGGTGCAACACTTGTATTTGCCACATTCCAGGTAATTGTATTATTTGTATTGCCTTGCCAAGTAACAGCGGTGTTTGGTTGAGTTACAAGAAAAGGTCCTGCAGTATTTGTTACATTTATTGCCTGCATCTGCGCATATTTAACACCACCTCCGCCAGCACGATTATCCCTAACGGTCAATCTGAAAGTTAATGTTCGTGTGTATGTTGGCAGAATCTCTCCAATCGTTTGATTATTATTTAAAATGTTTGACAGTTTTGGAAAATATCTATAAGGTACAGTAACAGGATCAAACGATCTGAAGATCGGTGCATTACCAGAAGGTGAGTTTGGATGTCCTGCTGGTCCGAGATCCATTTCTTCCCAGCAGTATGTTAATGGATCATTATCAGGATCAGATCCGGAACCAGTCAGTATAAATGGTGTGCTGATTGGAATTGTAAACCCACCAGCCGGAACAGATGCTGTTGGTTCTCCATTTCCAGTATTTGTAATAACGGGACATGAGTTTCCACCGCCAGTAGTTGTATAATTGACAATTTCTACAAAACTTATATTATGAAAGTAATCATCGCTGTTATTCTGTAAATTATGACTACCGCAAATTCCTGCATAAGCCATAATCGTGCTTCCGCTTCCAGGTTCATACGCAGTGGAAGAATTCCTGTTTCCACCACCGCAGGAACCTGCGTTTCCATTAAACGAATGATTACCGCCATACTGGTGTCCCATTTCATGGGCAACGTAATCAATATAAAACGGATCACCGATTGGTTGCGGCAAACCAGTTACTCCCTGTGCTTTATATCCTGCCTGGCAGATAACTCCCAGGTATGCAACACCACCGCCGCCGGTACTGAAAACATGACCAATATCATAATTTGCTGATCCAATAACTGCATCCAGATTAGTTTGGTTTTGTGAAAGCATTGCAAAACCATCATTATTTGTGTAAGGATCTGTCGAAGGATTAGTATAAATGATAAGATCATTATTTGCAATTAATATCATCCTGACTGCAACCTCATTTTCATAAACTCCGGTAACACGATTTAATGCAGTTACAACGGCAGCTAAACCAAGAGGAACTGTACCTCCATGAAAATTTGTGTACTCACCGGTTGCAGCGATCGCTGTTCGATAAGTTCTTAATTGAGGTCCAGTCATTACTAACGGATTTTCTGCAACTAATTGTTTGATCTGATTGCCAAATTCTGAGTCAGTTCCTAAAAGAGTGCATTCAAGATTTAATCTCTCTTCAGTTGGAGTGTAATCTCTCTTATAATAAGAAATGTAGTATATTGTTTCACCTAATGAATAAGGATCAATATAAACTGTACCATTTGATAAAAAAATTATTGCATGAAATCCAGCAGGTGTAACATCAAAACGAACTCTTGCATCTGAATTTTCATCTATTCCTTGCCCGAGGTAAGTTTTTATTTCAGGATATTTAACAGCAAGCTCTTCTGCCATCACCGGCGATTGAACAATTTTAAAAGTTGCAAAAGAATTATTCGGTAGCGGCAGACTTAAAATAAATCTTGAATTTTTTACACTGGTAGTTTTCTCTTCAGGAACTTGTGTTAATGCAGTTGACAAATTTTGTAAATCCAATTCAAGTGTTCGGTAGGTTTCAGGAATTATATATCGTGTTCCAATGGCATCTAATCCTGTTTCTGAAATATTGCTCCACAAATTTGCAAAATTATTTTGTGCAGTTAAATTATTTGTGCAAACAATAAAAATACTGATGATTAAAAACGCAAAGTTTCTCGGAGATAGAAAGTAAATCATATTTTAAACTCCTAAGTAATGATGATTATTATTAATTAAAACGGTGCTAAAATACCTACCTTCAAGTTGTTTGTCAAACAGCAACTTTTCTTGTTTCATCATCTCATTGAAGATAAAAATTAAACAGTGTTTATTTATTGGTTTAACCACTATTTTAACATGAAATATTAATTTTTAAAAGCAGGATTAAAATGATAAAATACATTTTTACAATTGTTCTTCTAACATCTTTCATTCTGATTGCTCAGGATGAATACAAACCCTGGATTAAAACTGAAAGAGAAAGACACGCCAGATCAATGCAAATGTCAAAAGTTCTCTATCCGGGAGATACTAAAATAGATGTCACTTATTATGGTCTCGATTTAACAATCACCACAAGCCCGAATTATCTCACAGGCAGAATTATAATCGGAGTTAAGGCAGATACAACAACTATCAACTCTTGTTTTTTGGATCTGAGAAGTTTTTTAATTGTAGATTCAGTTTTGATCAATGGTTTATCTGCATTATTCACACATACAAATAATCTTATCAATATCACACTTGATCAAACTTACAATGAAGGAGAATCCTTTACACTTGAAGTTTTTTACCGTGGTGTACCAAGCGGGACTAATTTCGGTGGTTTTGATTTTAGTACACATAATGGTTCACCAATTATATCAACTTTGAGTGAAGCATTCAGTGGTCCGTATTGGTGGCCTCAGAAAGATACGCCCGGAGACAAAGCAGATTCATCTGATGTTTGGATGACTGTTGCAAGCAATTTAATTGGTGTATCAAATGGAACTCTTGAAAGTGTTGTTGATAATGGGAATGGAACAAAAACATATCACTGGAAAAATCACTATAGCATCGCTAATTATTTAATTTCACTTGCTATTTCAAATTATACTCAGTACGATACTTATTATCATTACGGTCAATCAGATTCAATGGTGATAATGAATTTTATTTATCCTGAAAATTTCAACTATGTAAAACCCATTGTTGAAGAAACTGATGAGATGATAACAGTATTCGCAAACCGATATGGTGAATATCCTTTTATTCAGGAAAAATACGGACATGCAGAATTTGAATGGGGTGGAGCTATGGAACATCAAACCTGTACTTCTATGGGCTTCTGGGGATCGGGAGTTATTTCTCACGAACTTGCTCATCAGTGGTACGGTGATATGATTACCTGCGCAGACTGGCATAACATCTGGCTTAACGAAGGTTTCGCAACTTACTCTGAAGCAGTTTATGTTGAAGCAAAGAGCGGTAAAGCAGCTTATAATTCTCAGATATTATCAGAAATGAACAGCGCAAAAAATGCACAGGGAAGTGTCTGGGTACAGGATATTTCAAATGAATGGGAAATTTTTGATGGTTCGCGAACATATTCAAAAGGTTGTGTTGTTCTTCATATGCTCAGAGGTGTTGTTGGTGATTCAACATTTTTTGATATTACAAGAACATACAGCGCACATCCTTCAGTTTCTTATGGAGTTGCAACTACAGAAGACTTTCAGGCAATTGCTGAGAGTGTTTACGGTCAGAGTCTCGATTACTTCTTCCAGGAATGGATTTACGGGGAGAACGAACCGACTTATACAGTTGGTTGGAATAAATCCTTCGTAGGTGGTGATGTTTATAATATTTCGCTCAACATAAACCAGGTAGTAAATTCCAATCCTTCTTTCTTCACAATGCCAGTGCAGATCAGAATCAATACTACTCTAGGAGATACAACCGTTACTTTATTTAACAATGCACAGACTCAGAACTTTCAATTCCAGGTTATTGGAAACCCAGGATCAATTGTATTTGATCCCGGTAACTGGATTCTGAAAAACAATACCATCATCACCGAAGTTGAAAATATCAGCCAGCCATTTAGCTATGGTCTCGAACAGAATTACCCGAATCCGTTCAATCCATCAACTACGATTGAGTTCAGCATTCCGCAAAACGGTTTTGTTACAATTAAGGTATTTAATGTTCTCGGAAAAGAAATTGCAACTTTGATAAATGAGCAGGTTATGGCTGGAAAACACAAAATAGATTTTAATGCTACAGGACTGAGCAGTGGAGTTTATTTTTATAAATTGCTTGTCTCGGATTTGCAAAGCAAAGACGGAAAAATGGAAAATTTTGCGGAGACAAGGAAGATGATCCTCCTCCGATAAACCTTCGTCGGACAGGTACTTCTCAAATAATCCAGCCTTGACAAGGTAAGTTCAAATTCTTAATTTTGCCCTGCCACTGTCCTGATATTCAGGACGGTGGCAATTTTTTTTATCAAATCAAAAGGATAGAAATGGCAGATGGAAACTTTGTTTATCTCACAAGAGAGAGAATAATCGAGATTGAAAAGGAACTATTAGAAATGAAAACCAACGGCAGAAAAGCAATGGCAGAAAAAATTGCTGAAGCTCGTGCTCACGGTGACCTTTCTGAAAATGCTGAATATGATGCCGCAAAAGAAGAACAGGGATTGTTTGAATTAAAAATTGCAAAGATTGAAGACATGCTTTCGCGTGCACGAGAGATTGATCCCTCACAATTTGAAGAGGACAAAGTGCATATTCTATCCAAAGTAAAAATTAAAAACCTGAAAAACGGAAAAATGTTTGATTACCTGCTTGTATCTCCCGAAGAAGCAGATTTTCAGGCAGGAAAAATTTCTATCACTTCTCCTGTAGGGAAAGGATTGTTGGGAACTCAAGTTGGAGATAAAGTGAAAATACACGCACCTGCCGGAATACTTGATTATGAGATTATTGAGATAAACTAAATTTTTAAGATTAATTATTACTTATAGAGTTTTGTCATTCTGGTTTGTCCAGAATTTTAAGATCGATAGGATCAGATTCCGGACTGTCCGTCAATTGCTGGTTCGCTGGAATGACTTAAATACTATGAGTCTTTAAAATATCCTTTTTCCATAAGTTTGTTAACACAATTCATCTCTACATAAATGATAAAAACCATCGAACAAAAAGCACTGAAGTTTATTGATGAAAATCATCTCATTGATTTTGGCGATAAAATCCTCGTTGCATTGAGTGGTGGGGCAGATTCAGTTTTCCTTCTTTCATTTCTACTAAAATTTAAAAAGCGATTCAGGATTAAGTTAGCAGCGTTTCATTTAAACCATAAGCTTCGGGGTAAATCCGCTGATGACGATGAAAAATTCTGCAAAGATTTTTGTTCGGAAAATAATGTGCCGTTTGTAAGTGTCTCAAACGAAGTAAAAGCTAATGCCAAGAAATCTAAACTTTCGATCGAGGAAGCCGCGAGAAAAATCCGCTATCAGGAATTACAAAAAGCTGCAACGAAACTTGGCTGCAATAAAATTGCCACAGCACACAACTCAAGTGATAATGTTGAAACCATTCTTTTGAATTTGTTTAAAGGTGCAGGATTAAAAGGGCTATCAGGTATTCCTGTAAAAAGAGAAAATATAATTCGACCGATCCTTAGTCTTACTTCAGATGAAATCAGAAAGTATCTGGTGCAAAATAAAATTCATTTTCGGATTGACGAAAGCAACCTTAAATCTGATTATGAAAGAAATTTTTTGCGTAATAAAATTATTCCAGAGTTAAAAAAGAGATTGAATCCGCAGCTTGAAGAGAAGATCAGTAAAACATCGAAAATAATTTCAGAGATCAGTTTGGTAGTAGAGAAAGAGATTGAAAAGCTGGAAAGAAATGCTGTTATTAAAAAAGACGGGAAGGTCTTTATTAACTTAAACAAATTTTCAAAACGTGATAGAAACTTTGTGGGAGTTTTTTTAAAATCACTAATCGAAAGAAATTTCAGAATTGAACTTTCATCAGCGAATATTTGTGATCTGACGAATCTGATAAATTCGCAATCAGGTAAATCAATTCATCTGAAAGAAAAAGTATCTGCACTCAGAGAAAGAGATAAATTAGTAATCTGCAAAAATCTTATTGATAAAAATAATACTGTCTTTCTTGTAAGCGCAGATGAGAAAATTGAACTTAATGGCACAGAGTTTTCAATTGAAGAAGTAAACAAGAAAATGATTAAGTTCACTAATAATAAATTTTCAGAATTTATTTCCGGAGATGGACTGGGAAAGAAATTTGAAATCAGGAGATGGAGAGAGGGAGATAAGTTTCAACCAATTGGAATGAAAGGCACAAAGAAGTTATCCGACTTTCTATCAGATGTAAAAATATCATCAGTTGATAAAAAAGATCAGTACGTTTTAACTAATTCAGGAAAAATTGTTTGGGTAATTGGATTACGTCTTGATGAAACATTTAAGGTTACACCCGGAACAAAGAGGATTTTCAAACTAACTTTAAAAGTAAAGTGACTGCATCTGAAAAATTAGTAATAGGCAGCGATGAATTCATTCTTCTTTTTTCAGAAGAGCAAATTCAAAACAGGATTAAAGAACTTGCGCACCAGATTTCATCAGATTATAAATCAAGTTTACCTGTTTTCATTGGTGTATTAAACGGTTCATTTCTTTTTATGTCTGATCTGATTAGATATCTGACCATCAATTGTGAAATTGATTTCTTCAAACTATCAAGTTATGGTGATGCAAAAATCTCTTCCGGTGATGTGAAGCTGCTCAAAGAGCTCAACTGCGAGGTAAACCACAGAGATATAATAATTGTTGAAGATATTGTTGATACTGGATTATCTATAAAGTATATAGCGGAACTTTTTGCCGAAAAAAGTCCGAATAGTATGAAAGTAGTTTCACTTCTGGTGAAGCCCGGAAGCCTGAAATATAACGTGAAAATTGATTATATTGGCTTTAAAATTCCTGATAAATTCGTAATCGGTTATGGTCTGGACTTTGCTCAGAAATACCGGAATTTACGTGGAATTTACGTTTTAAAAGAAAATGGAGATTAAACTTTTTAATGAATATAGATTTTAAAAAATTTTTTATGACTGATAATAATGAAAATAAAAAGCCACCTAAAAATCCGAAAGGATCGGGCCCAAACAAACCTGATGATAACTTTGATTGGTCAAAAGTTCTTAAAATGGTATTCGGATGGGGAGCGGTTATTGTTGCGGCAATAATCGTTATGCAGGTTTTCAGAACCACACAAGAACAGTACGTTGATATTCCATTTGCTGAATACCGCAGACTTCTGAATGATACTGATAAAATTAAAGAAGCAACTATAACTAAATCAGACATTAATGATTATTTCTTCCGCGCTGAATTAACATCCGAAACTTCTGTAAAGATTAACGGAACTGAAACTAAAGTTAAAGCTATTTCGGTTTACATTCCCGAACCAATAATCAAAGAAGAAGAAACACTCTGGAAAGAAAAGGGAATAAATTATTCATTCGACAAACAATCGAGCGAATGGTTGAATGTTCTTCTCGGATTTCTTCCATGGCTGCTTATAATAGCAATCTGGATAATTATTATGAGAAGAATGCAGGGACAAGGTGGCGGCTCAAGAGGAATTTTTTCATTCGGTAAAAGCAAAGCAAAACTAATCAGTCAGTCAAGTCAGCGTGTTACGTTTCGCGATGTCGCCGGAGCTGATGAAGCAAAAGTTGAGCTTCAGGAAATAATCGAATTTCTTAAAGAACCTACTAAGTTCCAAAAACTTGGTGGAAAAATTCCACGCGGTGTACTTTTGCTCGGACCTCCGGGAACAGGCAAAACTTTACTTGCTCGTGCTGTTGCAGGTGAAGCTGGCGTACCATTTTTCTCAATCAGTGGTGCAGATTTCGTTGAAATGTTCGTTGGTGTGGGTGCAAGCCGTGTTCGTGATCTTTTTGAACAAGGAAAAAAGAATGCACCTTGTATAATTTTTATTGATGAAATTGATGCAGTCGGAAGACACCGCGGAGCCGGACTCGGCGGTGGTCACGATGAAAGAGAACAAACATTAAATCAATTACTTGTTGAGATGGATGGCTTCGAGCAAAACAGCGGAGTTATTATAATCGCAGCAACCAATCGTCCTGATGTACTAGACCCGGCTTTATTAAGACCGGGAAGATTTGACAGACAGGTTGTAGTTGACCGACCTGATGTGAAAGGTCGTGAAGGAATTTTGAAAGTTCACACAAGAAATATTCCTCTGGAAGAAAAAGTTAATCTTGAAGTACTTGCAAAAGGAACTCCCGGGCTTGCTGGTGCAGAACTAGCAAATCTTGTCAATGAAGCTGCTCTGCTTGCGGCAAGGAAGAACAAGAAAAAAGTTGAAATGTCAGACTTTGAGGAAGCAAAAGATAAAGTGATGATGGGGATGGAACGAAAGAGTATGATTATTTCAGAAGAAGAAAAGAAAACCACCGCATATCATGAAATTGGTCACGTACTTGTTGCCAGAATGATTCCGGAAGCTGATCCGGTTCATAAAGTTACTATTATTCCGAGAGGACGTGCGCTTGGTGTTACAAGCTATCTTCCAATCGATGAGAAACATACATATTCAAAAGAATATCTTGAAGCAGTAATTACTTATGCACTTGGTGGTCGTGCTGCTGAGAAAATTGTTTTCGATCACTATACGACCGGTGCAGGAAATGATATAGAAAAAGCAACAAACATTGCACGTAAAATGGTATGTGAATGGGGAATGAGTGATAAGATGGGTCCGATGAGTTACGGTGCAAAGGAAGAGGAAATATTTTTAGGAAGAGAAATTCAGAAGCATCGCGACTACAGTGAAAAAACTGCAATAGAAATAGATGAAGAAGTTCGGGGAATAATAAATAATTCGATGAATCGGGCTGAGAAGATTTTAAGAGATAATATCGATTTGCTTCATAAACTTTCAATGGAACTTCTGGAACGCGAAATTCTTGACTCCGAAGAAATTGAAAGAATAATAAAAGGTGAAGAATTGCCTCCTATTCCTGTTATTCCGGAACCGAAAAAGGAAGAAGAAATTCCTGAACACGTTAAGGCAATGATTCAGCAGCGAAAGCAGAAGGATGCTTCTGTAAAAGATGACGCAAATTGATAACGGTACGATTCAGTATAAAGATGAACTATTCCGAAAGCTGATTCATCTTACTTCGCTGTCCATTCCTATTGTTTACTATTTCATAACTGCAAAGACTGCGGCAATAATTCTCGGAATCCTCACTGCAGCTGCCTTAATAATAGATTTAAGCCGTTACCTTCATCCGGAAACCGGAAAAATATTCTATAAATTTTTTGGCTTCCTGCTGCGTGAGCATGAGCTCGATCATAAAAAGAAAAATCTTAATGGCGCAACCTACGTACTAATTTCTGCTCTTATCAGTGTACTTATTTTCCCAAAGGTAATTTTCATCTCAGCTTTTTCGATTCTGATAATAAGTGATTCGCTTGCAGCATTGATTGGTAGAAAATTTGGAAAGCATAAATTTCTTTCAAAAAGTTTTGAGGGAACTTTAACTTTTTTTATTAGTGCATGCATAGTGATTTTATTTACTCCAAAAATCGGCGGTTTCTTAGAAGAATATTTGATTGGCTTTATAGCTGCATTTGTTGGTGCAATTGTAGAAAATATTTCATTCAGGCTTATCGATGATAATCTGTCAATCCCACTGTCTGTCGGATTTACGATGTGGGGATTATACCTTGCATTACTGCCGAATCTGGAATTAACACTCTCAAATGTATCAAGGTGAATATGAAACAAAAATCATCAGTATATCCGACCTGGCTGTTGCTTACAATTACAGTTGTGGTTATCGTAATTGCATTTTTGTTGTTCTTACTATTATACAATAAACCAAAGGATAGCGCAAAAGGTTCAGAAGATGAAATTTTTGTTGTGGCTGATTCTATTGAGTATGAAGCAATATCAAATTCGCTTAAATCTGTTTTTGAAAAAGAAATAACTACTCCGCAACCAGAAAAATTATACAATCTGAAAAGAATTGATTTAGACGAACTCGATAAAAATAAAAATGTAAAGAACCTCATTATCGCCGCACCAAATAATTCGGGAAGTAGCACCTCACAATTTTTAAGCAGTATAAAAGATACTTCTGTTCAAAATGAACTTAAAGCTGATTCAGAGTTTGTTGCATTTCAATATGACGTTTGGGCGAAGAACCAGATTGTTGCTGTAATATCAGCACCAAATGTTGAAGCGCTGAATGAAAATATTTTGAGCAATTCAAATAATCTGTTAAATACCTTCCAGCAAAAATCTGATGAAAGATTAATCAGTAATCTTTATAATCCTGAGTTCGAGCAAAAAGCAGTTGAAGGAAAATTGTTAAAGGAATATGGCTGGATAATTTATGTTCAAAAAGATTTTAAAATCCTTATAGATGACCCGAAAGAAAAATTTGTTTTAATGGAGAAAGCTCAGGGAAATGATATAAAACTTTTATACTTCATTCACTGGATTGATAACGCAGATCCGGATTATCTGAATCAGGATTCAATAAAAATTATTCGGGACAGATTAACGAGTAAATTCTTCCAATCAGTTGGAGATTCATTTATTGTTTTTGTTTCTGAGGATGGATTTGTTGTCAATGAAGTAGATTTTAACGGAAGATATGCGTTATTTACTCAGGGTTTGTGGATGAATGAATTCGATAACAGTGGACCTTTTGTAAACTACTTTTTCTATGATGAGAAAACCGAAAGAATTTATATGATTGATGGCTCTATCTTCGCACCGAAGTATTATAAAAGAAATTTAATTCAACAAACGGATGTAACACTTCAGTCATTCAGAACAAAAGCTGAGTTGAGTAATGAAAGAATTGATGAATTGTTAAATGCAGCAGAGAAGTGATTTTGTTTTAAATGGAATCTCTCCACATATGTATTTGGCATTATTTTGATCATATGAAATTAAGCAAAAATATATTTTCCTCCCCTCTTGACAATATCAAATCAAAAATCTATGTTCTCAGTGAGAACAAAAAAATATTGTAAATGTAATACAAAATGAAGCCTTTATGGGAGAAATTCAAAAACATAATACTCGCTGCTTGACAAAAAAAGAATCATTGTTATCTTACCATCAACCATCAACCATCAACCATCAACCATCAATCTCTTAATCTTTTTACTTTTATCTTTAATCTTAATTACACCCACGCTTAACGCACAAATAAAAATTGAAGAACGAGTAGAGATAAATCCAGAAGAATCAAAAACAATAAACCCAGCACAGAGCGGATGTGTGTTTGGAAATTGTTCTTACTATGATTGCGATTCGAGCCAGATATATATCCACTTCACACCTGCATCAGTAGAACCGGGAGGTTCGACCATAATAAAACTATGGATTACACCGAATCAATATGAATATAACGAAGATAATTATGATATTCTTCAGAAAACGATAACCATAGAGCCAGAATGCGGGCAGTTAACTTATCTTGGAGGAGGAGAATATCTTTTCACAGCACCTGATACACTCACAGTTGACTCTACAGTTGTTATAATAAACTATGAAAACTACAATCAATTCTGTGCAAGGTGGAATGCAGAGGGAGAAAGAATGATAGTTAAAGATAATTTTGATTGCATAAACTGTCCGATGCCATTATTTAACATTCTGCAGAGAGACTACGCGGCAGAACAACTCACAATTAAGTGGGACAGTCTTTTTGTGGAAGTAAGCCCAACAGAATTATTCCCCGGCGATACGGCTGATATAAATATAAAGAAACGATTACCTGATGGAACACTAACGGATTTTGATACGACACAAACTTTTGAAGCAGCAATGCTTGAAGGTTGTACACTTGGAAACATTTTAGTTGATGACAGTATTGATGTATATTTTTATGATATAAACCAGCCGATAAAATTTGTTGCAGATACAACAGCAGATAGCACAGGATTAGTATTATTAAGAATTGGTTTAGTTGAAGAAATCGCAATGTTAAAAAGTAATAATGATGAAGATGTTTTATTTGATTGTCTGCCGGGACCACCACAGACTTCGAATTATGCAATTGTACAAGCATATATAAATGAAGAACCAACTATACTGCTTGGAGAGACAAAATATTACCAGGCAAGATATAAAACAGTTGATGAATTGATGATTGAAGAAGCCCCCGTTGATGCAAATGGAATTCCTTACCTTGATGGAGGATTGTCTGAAGATGTTTGGGGTAATAATCCTGTAACAGTTATTGATACTTGTAATGATTGTGCTAAGAAAATGGGTGTTTACTGGGAGAAAAAATATCCAACGAATGAATTTGAAAATGTCCCCATCGATGTGAAAGGCAAAACATATAATCATAGTATCATTAAAATGAATCCATTACAGTCCGGATTGATTAGGTTAGTTGGTAGATACTGGGATAAAGATTCAACTTATTTTATAACATTAAAAGCAAAAAGGGAGAATGGAGATTCTGCACAAATACAAATAAAGATTGTGAAGCCATCTATGATATGGAATGGACAAAATTCTTCATTTGAAAAAGCGAAAGATGTACTTAATAATACTGTAAATATAGATTCACTATGTATTTTTTATGGGGGCATACATGGTATTCCTCCTCAATTAATTAAAGGACAAATGTTCACGGAATCAGCGAAAACATATTTCAATTCATTGTCAGATTCCGGATTTGCGCCATCTTACAGGTTTGAACCGTTTACGACTCAATATGAGCCAAATTATAAGACAAACCCTAAATATAATAGTTATTATATCTATGACTCTACTTACACTTATCCTAATATGCCAACACATTACAATGTCCAATTAATTAATTATCCATCTCAAATTTATACCGTTTGGGATATGGTGAAAAATTATTCTAAACTAGTAAACCCGAACCCTGATGTGAATTATTATGGTGGAAGAAATTCTACCACTCACAGAGTTTGGCTCGGTTACACAGTTGTCGATACTATTTATACAAGAATTGCGAATGAATTTGCTGAGTTGTATCCCGAGTTAACTAATGTTCAGAAATATGATTCTACGAATAATAAAATGATTGATTTTTTGAAAAACGAATGGACCAGAAATGATGCACCCAAGGGAACTAAAAATAATATTGCACAAACTCGAGTCGCAAGTTCTTACGGATTAGCCCAATTTTTATATGGAACAGCACGTGACATCGGTTATCCTAAGGAGGACGTTCCTGAGAATATTAATTTGATGAATTATGTGTACCTCTTTTATAAAACTCAAAAAAAATATTTGTGCGATGGATTAGGAATTAATGTTGAAAGTAGTAATAATTGGTCAGAGGGTTATGAGCATTCTTTTTGTAAATGGATATACGATTCTAAATGGAATCCCTATGATTTGGTATATTCAAAAAAAATTATCAACAATTCAAAAAGATTTTTCCCACAATAAAATTTGGTAAAGAAAATGAAAAAATTAATGTTCTTATATGTAATCTTTTTAACTACTATTCAGTTTGCACAACCAGGTGTTACACAAGAAGAAATTGAAGAAATCAATGCAGCAATTGTTGCAAGTTGTGGGTCTGATTATGGAGCATCTGATATAATGAGTGTTAATAGATCAAAAAATACAATGAGGCAATTCGGTTTCGAAGTAGTAGATACATATTCTACTTTGGAAGAATGTTTTATATTTTTGGCTTATACCCAAGATCAAGCAAACGATTTTAAATCAACTGGTATAGTTGGCATATATAGAAATCACACAATATTATGGAAAACTAATCCTGTTATAAAATGTTTTGATATGCGTAATTCTGTGATAATGGGAGTTATGGATTTGAACTTAGATGGTAACATTGATATCATTACCTCTTGGAATAGTGGTTTCAGCGGAGGATTATCGGATATATGGATCTTGAGCTGGAATGGAACAAGCGGTTGGTTTATTAATGATATTGATGAAGATAGTTCAAGTTCTGTTGGGGGCTTTACTGATGATATTGGAGTGCTGGATAGAGATGGTGATGGAATTTCAGAGTTATGTGTTAGTGCTGGATGTTTTAGTTGGAATGGAAGTCTGTATGGGAACTGGGATAATCAGCCATTTCCTGAAATCATTCCTAAAGATGCCTTAGATGCAGAAATTAATTGCAAAGTTGAGAAAGTATCCGGTAATTACAAATATTATTATAAGGTTAAAAATACTATCTCAAGCTTACAAAGAATTATACTATTCGGAATTGATGCTCAGACAGAAAATATTTCTGAATTTAATCAACCACTAGACTGGCACTTCTTTTTTAGGGGAGATGAAAATTTTATATGGGCTTTCATTGAGTCTCCAGAATGGAATTATCCTGAGGCATTTATTAAGCCTGGAGAAGAAAAAAACAATTATTTTTTCACTAGTTCCGGTCTTCCAAAAATTAATAATATTTATGTACAGGGTTATAATACAGAATGCGATTTAGAAATAGAACAGGTCAAATTAAATTCCTTTGTCACAAATACACTATCTCCAAATAATCCTCCGGATTCACTCATCCAACTAGATTTCCTTGACACACTTTTAAACTACACCCAACGCTCCTTCGAACTCGGCTGGATAGCAAACCAAGTGATAGCAGATAAATACGACAGCCTATTTGTCACAACAAAAACACTTCTTCAGGGTAATCATATTCCTTGGGTTGAGTACACACTTCAATCCGTGATTGATGAATGCAATCAAGACAGTTCAGGAAATATTACAAGCGAAGCTTATGCATTATTAAGATACAACACTGAATATTTATTAGAACACCTTCCGGAGGCTATTCCACCAGTCTTAACTTCAATCACACCTCAGATGATATTGAGATATGTATCGGGAGGCAACCCACCAACCGGTTTAACTGTAACTGCAACAGGTGAGAACTTCTCTGATTCATCAATAGCTTATTTTAATGGTAGCGCAAAAACTACAACTGTAATTTCAGACACAGTTCTTACCTTTCCAATTACTGGCTCAGAGATGTCAACTCTTGGTAGTCACCAAATATGGATTAGCACCTATGGAATCAATTCAGATATTTCTGGAATAAATGTAGTTGATAATCTTAATATATTGTTGGGGCTACTTGTACCTACTCTTCAATGTGTGAGAAATAATGGTGGAGGATCATACACAGCATATTTCGGATATGTTAATGATAACGGTGTAAGTATCTATATACCGATTGGCAGTAAAAACAAGTTTGTATCACTTCAAATTGACAAGGGACAACCAAAGCTATTTCTGCCTGGCACACATACAAATGTATTCAGTGTAAATTTCAACGGAAAAAATTTAACCTGGACTCTGGATCAGGCAAGTGTAACAGCAAATAAGAACTCTACACCGTGTCCGTAAGTATTGTAAAATGTATAATTAACAATTAAAAATTTACAATGAAAAATAAATTATTCTTACTCGTACTCTTAATCTTACTCTTACTCAGAGAAAACTTTGCACAAAACATTTACGAAATCCAGCCGGGCACAAAAGGTAACGAGATAACACTAACGATTGCAAATATTTCAGAAACAAATCCTGCAGAAAATGTTAAAGTAAGGCCTCCCCAACCCCTCCAAAGGAGGGGCTTTCAGGAAGAGCCAATTACTTTTCACCAATCAGAGAAAATTATTGAGAGGATAGAACCAACAGAAGAAGCGGAAGTAACATTCACATTTGATATAAGCAGAAATGTTTCAATTACAAAAAAAGATACAATTGAGTTTATGATAACAGATGCAAACGGACTGATGATGACAAAGACATTCATCTTCAGTTACATTGGTCCAAAAGAATTTAAGCTTGAGCAGAATTATCCGAATCCATTTAATCCAAGTACAGTAATCAGTTATCAGTTGCCGGTGATCAGTAAAGTATTGTTGAAAGTTTACGATATACTTGGCAGTGAAGTCGTAACATTAGTAAATGCAGAACAACAGCCTGGATATTATGAAGTTCAATTTAACGCAATGAACTATGCGAGTGGAATGTATGTTTATAGATTGCAAGCAGATAACTATTTATCTGTAAAAAAGATGTTGGTAGTTAAATAAATGAATAGTCGGGTTTTCAATCAATTCAACATTAGGATTAATCCTTTAACACCTGTTGTAAAGCCGGATGAAGCTTAAAGCCCGGTAAGTCATTCAATATTTTTTTAAGATAAATTTTTGCTCTGTCAGTTTTTCCAAATTTTACTTCATAATAAGCTCTGTTCGATAACATCTGCCCGACCATTCTCTCAACCTGATCAATGTAATAGTTTCTGTTTGAAGAAATTCTGATTTGAAAATCCGGATCAGGTGCAGGAACATATTCATCTCCCTGCACAACTTTGTAGAAAAATAAATGCGGAACCAAGTTATATCCATCCGGAATTTTGAATTCACCTCGTTTCATTTCCTGATCAACCAACTCAGGAGCAATAAAATAATCTCTCTTGCTTACATTCGTCTTAATCAGATTACTCATAATAGTTCTGTAAAGATTTTCCAGTCTATTGGCATCAAATTTTTCGTCCCGCTCAAACGGCTGAAGTGCGATCAGGAATTGATCAACTTCATTATTTACTCCACTAAGAATGTTCGGATCGTGATTGTTGATTTGGTTGTAGTACCACGATCGTCTCAGAAGTTCTTTGTCAATTATTGTAATATCTTTTCTCTGATTTTCAACGTACTGGTAGTAATACGAAGCTGATATAAAATAATCCCATTGATAGCTGAATATAATCGAATTTTTTGGTGAAGTATTTAATATTGCTTTGGTGTAATCTTCATAAGTATAAACACCGCTTTGATCCACTTCCCTGAAATTAAAAAATAGTTGAATTACCAAAACCAGTCCCAAGCCAATCAGTCCGTAATTTTTAGGAAGGCTTTTCATTTCCAAAATTTTTAAAGCACCAAAGGATGAAAAGAAAGCAAGCATTATAAAAGCAAGTAAAAAATAAGAATCAATATCGTGAATATCATAATTGATCGAATAAAATAAAGTGAAGAGAAAAGAGATGAGAATAAACAAGCCGAGAGTTTTTGATCTGAATAACGATACAATTAGACCAATCAATACAAAAAGTAATCCAATAAAAAATTCAAAAGGAAGAATGTTCCAAAAATGACTGAACTGTTTTCCCGCAGAATCAAATGATGTGAACAACCAAACCTGATATTGTCTTCCGGTGACGTGACGATAAATTCTTTCCCAATCGATTGGGTTTCCCCAATTCAATATTGGATTTTGTGAAGCTCTCAATGGCAGATAAGAATAAATCGCAATAAGAACAAGGATGAAAAGAGTAATCATCAGTGCTAATTTTTTAAAACTTGCTGAATTGAATTTGTATCGTGAAAAATATAAGTAAGCAGTTCCGGGAAGTATCATCAATGTTGTAAGATGATTTGTAAATCCGAGTGCGAGAAAAAATGCAAACAATAACCAGTTCGAAAGTTTATCATTCTCAAAAGATTTTACGTATGCTTTCAGAAGAAAAAATATGATGAGTGTTATTAAAAGTAAGTGAAGTGAATAAACTTCAACCGAAGTACTTTGAAACCAGAATGTTCTGCTGAATGCAAGTGAAAGTCCGCCAAATACTGCTGTGATCAACTTGAAATTTTCCGGAATTTCAATTTGTTTTTCTGTTGACTGCTCTTTGCTTTTCTTCTTCTCTTTCTTAGCTGATTCTTTTGATAAATTTTTCTTTCTGAAAACCAAAATATTATCAAGACAATATTTTATTGTGTAAGTAAAAACGCCAACTCCGATACTGCAATAAATTGTAGCAAGAATATTTAATTGAAATATTTTTGAAAATGGAAGTGGAATCAGTGAGAACAAATATCCGATCATTGTGAATAATGGATAGCCGGTCGGATGTGCAATTCCAAGTGTTGCCTGAACTGCAGCAAGTTCGCCGGAATCAATCTGAACAACAGAAGGTGCAAGTGTGAATAAATATATTATAAATACAAATATTGAAGTTAGAACAACGTAATACTTTTTTATCCGGATCATTCTGTGATATTAGTTATTGGTTTTTGGCTGATTGTTTTAGTTCTATGGTTGTCTGTTATAATTATTGAACTTACATTACCAGTAATTGTCAGGTATCTCTTAAAAATATTCTTAAACCTGAAACTTAAACATAAACTTAAACAAAGAACTGATGGACTAAAAATAAAAACAAACC
This sequence comes from Ignavibacteriota bacterium, assembly GCA_013285405.1. Lineage (NCBI taxonomy): Bacteria > Pseudomonadati > Ignavibacteriota > Ignavibacteriota bacterium. The sequence goes on from CP053446.1 coordinate 2,511,612, forward strand.
AATCAGTAACTTAATTCAATTGTTGTTTTAAAGGATTAAATCACTTTAATAAACTTAGAATAATTCTCTCTGTTGAACTGGAGAACAGAATTTAATTTTTTCTTTAACGCTGAATCGTTTTCATATTTCATAAAACGCGCAAGCTTCCCAAATTTATTTTCTTCGATCGATAACTTTGAAGAACTACTGCTAAAGCTAAGTTGGTTAAAAATTTCTAAATTCTTAATGAAAATGTAATTATCAGCAAGCTCATTTAAAACTTTTTTGTGTTCTGATTTTGTAGAAAGTTCATTTAAAATAACCGGAATAGCTTTACCGATGAATTGATTTGCACTTTCAGGAGTTGAAAGCAGAAGATAATGAGCAGCATACTCAACATCATTTAATCCACCAGAAATTTTCTTGAGATCAATTAATCCCATTTCAGCAGGAAAGCTGGATATTGATTTTGATCTGATATCATTTATTCCTTTTATGATCTCAGCGTCAGATAACTTAGAAATTCTTTTTAGAAATGATGTAGTCAGTTTAGAAAATAATTCTTTATTTCCGCCAACACAACTTGCTTTCAACATTGCCTGAAACTCCCAGATTCTTGCACGGCTACTCAAATATTCGGTGTATTTATCAAAATCCCAAACCAACTGACTGCTTGCACCTTCCGGTCGTAATCTGCAGTCAACAGAAAATGGTGAAAGTTCTTTTTTTAAATCAGCCAGAAGATTCTGAAAATCATTTTGAATTTTTAGATACTTTCCTGAATTCTTTGCTGCAAATATCAGATCAATATCAGAAGCAAAAGTCATTGTCCCGGTTCCTGTACTTCCGAGAACAATAATCAGATAATCATCATTCCATTTTTTCTTTATTCCGAATTCTTCCGAAACTAATTTTATTTTATCGCTTACTGTTTCGCTCAAAGTTCTTGAAGCTGCTACAGAATCAATCTGACTGATAGTTAGCTGAACTGCAAGATTGAATAAAATATTTTTCAAACGGATTTTTTTGGTTTCATCTATTGAAATTATATTCAGAAAATCCCGACTTAGAAAACTCTCTCTTAAAATTTTATCTTCCGCGAAAAGATCGACTGCCAATTGAGAGTTTTCACAAAGCTGTAGAAATATTTGTAGAAAATTTTCATCCGTAAATTCATTATACCAGATGGAAGGGAAATCAGCTTGCTTGATAACACGAACGAAATTTGAAACACATAAATCAGGATCATCAGCATTCAGCAAATATTCGTAGAAATTATTTTCTATTTTGTTGAAGGATTCAAGTGCAGATTTATCAAACTTTCTGCTTACGGTCAATCCTTTTCCTTCACGTAAAAATGAAATGTCTTTCGATGCTTTTTGTGGATTTGTAAACTTTATTTTAGTCAAAATTTTATTTTCATCTTTTGTTTTTTCACTTTCACCAACAATTGAATTGTAAATATCTCTCACTTGTTTTCGAAATACTTTTACATTTTCCTTAAATTCATTCAATGATTTAAATTCAAGATAAGTACTCAGCTTCTCTGCAATTTCCCCGCTTTCGGGAATTGTGTGTGTTTGTGTATTATTCATCAATTGGAGAAAGTGTTCGATTCTTCTATAAAACACATAAGCATCGTGTAGAATTTTATATTCATTCTTCTTCAAAAGTTTTGTATCACTTAGTTTTTCTAAGGCAGAAAAAGTATTACCTGATTTTATTAATTCATCTTTCCCGCCGTTAAGAAGCTGTAATGCCTGAACCGTAAATTCAATATCTCTGATTCCACCGGGAATTAATTTTATGTTTGCATCTTCTGAATCACGTTCGATTATTTTTCTCAGTTTTTTCATTTGCTCAATTGGTGAAACGAAATGAACAGTCGGATAAACAAACCTGTCTATGTATTTCATAAACTGTGAATAAAGTTTTTCATTTCCGCCAAGAAATCCGGCTTTGATGAGCATTTGTCTTTCCCAATCACTTCCACGAATTTCATAATAATCGAGATATTCCTGAATACTTCTGCACACCGATGAACTTTTACCATCAGGTCTCAATCGAAGATCAATTCTGTACAAACTTCCTGCTTCTGATGATGTACATTTTTCAAGAAATAACTGGATAGTTTCTGAAAGTATTTCACTGTAGTATCTGTTTCCGATTTTGCTCTCTTCATTATAAAAAATTATAATATCAATGTCTGAACTATAATTCAATTCACCACCACCGAGCTTGCCAAGCGAAATTATACAGTACTCTTGTTTGACTGTATCGATCTTATATTTATTAAGTACGAAATCGTAACAACTTTCAAATAATTTATTAGTTAACGTTGTTGCAATAATCGAAAGTTCAGATGTGATTCCTCTGACCTCTGCTTGACCAAGAATATCTTTCAAACCTATTCTCAGAATTTCTCTTCTCTTCAGTGAATTTAGAGCGTGAGTTATTGCATCGAGTGATGAGTAACGAGAAATTCTATCCTCAACTTCAGCTTCAAATATTTTTTTATCCAGCTTTGAATTAAGAATTGATGAATCGCTAACGAGATAGAAAAACTCCGGATTGATTACGAGAATATCGCTTAAATAATTACTGTTGGATGCAATGCTAACAAGCATTTCAGCATAATGAGGATAACGCAGACACTCACTCAGGAAAAAGTATTTATCAAACATTCCATTGATTATTCTCAGCAGATTTGATTCGGATGAATGAGTAAAGTAATGCTTATTAATTTCGGTCGTGAACAGTTTTATAAGACGTTCAAAATCCTGCGGTGGAAGTGAACCAGTAGAAAAGCCGGCAAGCTTATTTATAAAATTGTCAGATAATTTTTTTAATCGCAATGAAATGAACTCTTAAATTCAAATAATCAATTATTACTCAAATTTAAGGATAAATGAGATTGTTAGCACTGGGGTTGGATGATGTTATAGTAATGACTTTTTGATAATACCGTTTTTTAATTTAATCTTTATTTTCTTCAATGATTTTATCAACTAATTTTTTTTCCCCAACAATACTCTCATCGCCAAAGAATCGTGATACTTCCATATGTCCATCATCGAAAACGTCTATTTCTGTTCTCTCACCAACAATAGTTAAACTAACACGAATAGTGTCTGGTCTACTTCTTCCAAGAGTGAAAAAAATGTGCGCATCTTCTAATTTTTGAAGTAGTTCATATAGTGGATGACTCATATGCGTAAATTATTCTTCTTTTCTTAAAATATAAATTTCAAATTCAGATTTTTTAGTAAATAGTTTTGAACTTGGAACATTTAGTGATATAAAAACGAATCATTATGATTAGGTTTTATATTAACGATATTCATTACGAATATCCTCAATCTCTCAAAAACAATCAACAAAAATTTAAGAATGATAAACTTTAGCCATATTAGTCGTAATTATTTGTTAAACTTGTTCTTGTTTACAGGAGGTAAAAAATTATCCCCGGTTACTACGTTTCTACCGGTTTTTTGTTCAAGAGCTTTCCTTGCATCTTTAGCAATTTTCCCTCCTTTTTTTGCAGGGATTTTATTTTCTTCAATTCCTTCAGCATTTTCAGATTCTGCTATCTGCCTTGTCGAAAGCTCTGCAAGAGCAGTAAAAATAAGCTCCGCTTCACTCATGTGATCCCGCAGATTCTGGGTCTTTAATCCTTTGAGAGATTTATGCTCCTTAACAGTTAAGTCGCTCCATTCTTTATGGATAATATTTGTAAGTATTGCAAACTCATCATCTTTTTTAACGCCATGTTTATCCCAATAGTCAGTCAGCTTATTGCGAGTTTCCTGTCCAAGCATACGTTGTTGAATCCACTTTTTGCTTCTTCCTTGTTTCTGCCAATATTCGCGTGAACGGTTTAGTGCTATTGCCGGATCATTCATTTCTTCAATTCTTTGATAGCCAACTTTAGCAAGCCAAAGCTTTATTGGTTCAGCTTTTTTGCTTGGAACTGATTGAACGATACGAAGAATTGTTTCAACATCTGCTACGTCGGTTTCTCTCATTTTTCCATCCTGTGCAGTCATTTTCAACCGGTGACAATTTGTCACCACTTCACTTCCTTCACTTTTAAGTCGTTCACTAAGTTTGTTCCAGTATTTTCTAGCTGTTTGAAAATCATGCTGCTCAGTTAGTGCAGCAACAATATCAATTACAGAAAAATACCAGGTTTCTCTTTCTTCATCATAATGGCGGCGGATTTTAAAAGTTTCAAATATTGCAAGTGATTTGTTTTGATTTTCTTTCATAGGAGTCTCAAAATTAATTTTATTTATAAACTCTTTTATTTCTTTAATTATAAGAAAAACTATTTAAAGCCGTTAAGCAAATTTTCCACAAATAATTCTCATATACATCTCAATTATTATCTGTCGTACAAACTTTCCCAATCTAAAAACAATATTCAATAAAATTTTTGGAAAATATTTATTGTGTATGAAACCGATAAATCGGATAATGAATTGAAAAGTTTTAATAACCGTTTCAACGGTTTTTAATCGAATTACGAAATCGAAATACTAATTTGCTTCTTAAGCCCGACTTCAATTATTCTGCTAAAAGTGGAAAATTGAATATCACTTTTCCCGGCTTCTATTCTTGATATATAACTTTTTTTCGTTCCGGTTTTTTCCGCAAACTGTTCCTGTGTTAGATTGGCTTACTTTCTTTCCTCTTTCAGCATTTTTCCAAGTCTGAAAGCGAGTGATTCAGCTTCAAACTTTTCTCGACTTGCAGTTCCTTTTCTGCCATATCGTTTGTTTAAATGCTCTTCGAATGAAGTTAACTTTTTCATTAAGTGCTTATTATTCCTCTTTCATTAAATTTTCTCAACTAAATTACTCTGTGAAACTTCCTAAATCTTCAAATCACAAACAACAAGAATTTTAAGAAAATTATGAACTCACCCTTATCCCTCTCTTAACAAGAGAGGGAATTATTTTCAATAAAACGTAAAATGAAAATTTTTCTGTCAGTAAAAATAATTGAATGGAATTCTAATGATAATCCCTTCTCTTCTGAAGAGAAGGGTAGGGATGAGTTAGACTAATTGTTCTATTACTCAAATTTAAGGATAAATGGGATTGTTAGCACTTATAGGCAGTAAAAAGCAGCTAATTATTTTTTAACTAACCTGTTGACATCGTTTAAAACTCTTTCAGCGAATGAAAATGATTCCTTGCAAATCTTTTCATCAGGATAAAAATCAGGAAGTGCACTTCCGATTGGATACTTTGTTGGCAGATAAATGCTATCGAGAAAATCACATTCGTCATCAGTTAGTTTTATATTAACATCATATTTCAATAAAATAGTTTTCAGTTCCATTATGTTATGTGTTTTCTTAAATGGTATTTCATTTTCTATAAAGAGAGTTTTTAAAGCTTTCTCAATTGATTGTTGAACGGATTGAAGACAGGGATTGAAAAGTTTGCTTTCAAGTAGGACTTTTGCAGCTTTAAGATTTTCTTCTGAATATATAAGCCAGTTTTTAGTTTCCTCTTGCATAAATAATTTCTCCGTTAGTAACTTCATTTAAGAAAAAGTTATTATCATTTTTCTTTGAGATCGGAAATATATCTATTGCAATTTCTTTTGAAATATTTCTTATCAGCTTTCTGTATTTCAATGCAAGAGTTAGATAATTTTCATTGCTGTTTTGAATTACAGCAATATCAATGTCATTTGGTGTATTGCTTTTATTAAACGAGCCAAAGACAATAATTTTTTCAATTTCTCTTTGCTCCTTTAACGAATTTACAATTCTATTTTTTAATTCAGCTTTGTTCATAGTAATTACGGAATTTATTTACTTAAATATAGAACACGTTTATCTTATTTGCTAAATATCCGTTAACAGAACCTCTGCAAAATCCTGCGGTGGAAGTGAGCCGGCAGAAAAGCCGGCAAGCTTGTTTATAAAATTGTCAGATAATTTTTTTAATCGCAATGAAATGAACTCTTAAATTCAAATAATCAATTATTACTCAAATTTAAGGATAAATGGGATTGTTAGCACTTTGATATATTTATTAATTAAATGTGTTGTCGGAATAAATTGAATGGGTAATTCAAATTATTTGCATGATATTTAGATCATAAATTATAAACTGAAATACTAAATGGTTAATGTTCAAATTTGTTGCCACATCTGCTTATTAAATTCTGATATTTTATTCTTATTAAAACTCCCAAATACATAATGACTTATTATAATTATTAAATTACTTCTACCAAATATTTTTATTGCAACAAAAACATTATCTGCTGAATTCTCACCATTAATCTCAACATTATAGGATAAATTTTGCTCCTCATAAATTGGTTCATCAAAGCTAAAATTTCCATTACTTCTCAATTGTAATAGATTTATTCGAGCTTCAATATTTTTAACTATCGTTTCAATAATGTTATCTTTTGACAATGGTGCCCTTTTAGCAATCTGATAAGTAATTTCAATCGTTTCTGTTTTGGATTTATGCATTAATGAAATGTTTTGTTTATCAGAATTGTCTTCCCATTCACCATCGATTGAAAATGAGATGTATTCATCATTATAAATAGAATTATTCCCATCGAATAGTATTTTGGTCTTCTTTTTAAAAAACATATCAATCACCTAAATATTTTCTTTCATCAAACTTCCTCAATCTTCAAATCACAATCAACAAGAATTTTAATAAAATTATGAACTCACCCTTATCCCTCTCTTGCCAAGAGAGGGAATTATTTTCAATAAAACGTAAAATGAAAATTTTTCTGTCAGTAAAAATAATTGAATGGAATTCTAATGATAATCCCTTCTCTTCTGAAGAGAAGGGTAGGGATGAGTTAGACTAATTGTTCTATTACTCAAATTTAAGGATAAATGGGATTGTTAGCACTTATAGGCAGTAAAAAGCAGCTAATTATTTTTTAACTAACCTGTTGACATCGTTTAAAACTCTTTCAGCGAATGAAAATGATTCCTTGCAAATCTTTTCATCAGGATAAAAATCAGGAAGTGCACTTCCGATTGGATACTTTGTTGGCAGATAAAGCCCGATTAGTATTACCGCAACAATTCCTCCAACAAATAAAATAAGCACTGGTTCAAGTAAGGAAGTAAGATTATCCAGGTAATGATCAAATTCACTACTATAGTAAATGCTCATTTGCATCAATACTTTGTCGAGCTCTGCACTTTCTTCGCCTGCAGCCAGTAATCTTGTAAACGTTGGGTCGAAGAATTGAGAAGACTTTACGTTTGAAGATAAAGTTTCCCCTTAAATTGTTTTCTTTAGTAGCAGGTCAATCTGGTTTTTGAATAAATGATTGGAGGTTATGTTTTTGGATATTTTAAGTGACTCTACTAACCCAACTTTGCTCTTTAATAATATTGCCATACTGAGCGAGAACCTCGCAAGCAAACCGGTTATATACATTTTAGAAACTACCGGTAATTTTACAAGAGATTTATCTACAAAATTTTTCTGGAACGATTCATTATTTTTTCCAAAATAAATTAATCCAGCAACCGACAGCAAAATAAAGAACAACAGAGTACTGTTATTTACGAGTCCCCTGCTCAGGATTAATAAAAGTTGAGTAATAACAGGAAGATCTGCCTGCACGGATTGGAAAAGCCCTTCAAAAGTTGGGATGATGAATAGAAGCATAAACGTTACAACACCAACTGCGACCACAAGAACCATTATTGGGTAACGCACTGCCTGCAGAATTTTACCTTTTAAACTTTGCATCTTTTGAAGATAGAGGGAATACTCAACAATCACCTCAGCAATTTCTCCTGTTTCTTCACCAACTTTTAAATTTGCAATAAATATATCCGCAAATTCACGTGGGTGTTTTGAAAAACTTTTTGAAAGGGAGGATCCACTTTTTATATCTTTAAGAATACTCTTTACAATAGCTTTCAACTTTTCATTTTTTGTCTGCTTTTGTATCAGCTCAAATGCCTGGATAACAGAAACCCGCGAGTATAAAAGAAGACCCAATACTCTTGTAAACTCTACAATTTCCTTATGAGGAATTTTATTGAACAAAGTATTCCTGTTTTTAACATTTTTATAATTTACCTGAAGTATTTTAACTTTTTGGAGGGTCAAATGAATCAGTATAATTACTGATATTTTTACTACGTAGTATCTCTGATAATAAATGAAATAACATCTAAACTCTGAAGTGCAAAATTGTTCTATTATGGTTGGTTCATAAGAATGGATGATAAACTCTTACCCGGAATATTTACTCTCACTGTTTCAAGCAGGCAGTCTTCTCTTTCCAGAGAAAGACTTATTGTTAACAATGTCTACACATTTAACATTCTGTCAGAAAAAATAAATGAAATGTTGTACAATGCTAATAGGTCTCTCCCTTTGTAGGGGAGACTTGTCCGCCACTGGCAGAGATTAAAGAGAGTTCAAATAAATTCCCATCTTAAAAGAAAGTGAGACTTACTAAAGTATTAAATAAAGGAGATTATTAAATAATAGATTTTCAGAGAAACAGTTTTCAAATGAAATTATGTAATTAACGCAATATATTTGATATCGTTTTTAAGTAGTAAACTATAGTTTATTTATTATATCATTATTAATGATATTAATTATTTTGGTCATTTTCTTTGCTTCTTCAACTTGGTACAATTCTGGATTCACATAATGATAACATCTATATCCAAGATCATTGCCAATCTCAACTATATATAAGCTTCCATCTAAAATAACATTACTATGAATAACCACCTCTTCATCTGGTAAATTCAGAATATCATTTCCCATTAGCTTTGCCCATAAAAGTTTCGTTTCAATTAAATTACTATCTAGTAAATTTATCTCCGGTTTATATAAACCAACTATATCTAGAATTCTATCGAAGGAACTTTGTAAATCATCCAGATAGTAAACACTCATAATATTATTTTTATTAACAATAAATACACCGTCACATCCATTTGAAACCGAATTCCAAATCCTCACTTCAAAATCAGAATCCTTAAACTCTTTTTTTGTAGGTCAGTTAAATCGTATTTTTCTGTGAAGTCTCTTGCAATTTCTTCATAACCAACTTTAAATGTAGAGTCATTGGGAGTAAAATTATAGTAGGATAATTGTCCAAAGATAGTGAATGTAGTACTCAACATGATAATCAACGCCATTATAAATAACTTCATTGCGGTATTTTATATTGTTTGATTCTGTAATAAAGTAGTTATTCTTAGACTAAAAGATAATAAAAAATTTTAAACTAGATTATATTTTTTTTTGACATACATAAAGTTATAATAGATAGCAAATCATAATTTACTATGATATCCTCACTTAAACCTATAAAAGTATCTCCCCCAAAAATTTATCTGACTATAATTTAACATAAAATAGTTTATAGACAAACCGACATTTGTGTAGCCCCCTCCATTAATTAAATAAATGTTCCAGCAGTCAATTACCGGTGAATCAATCAATCCTTGTGTCAAATCGACTTCACTCGGACCACCTGGGATCGTATGAGAGTGAATAGTCTGAGTTGTGCCTGGTGGAAGAAGTATTTCTTTTCTAATTTTTCTCCCTTCAGTAATTGTTTCACTTTGTTTCCATTTTCCCTTGAGTTGATCACCTTCGAAGATTGACCCCGCTTCATTCCCTTCGAGATGAGCTTCCCTTATTGCATTATCTATTTCTTCCCTATTTTCATCTAGCACAGGAATACCAGTTTTTCTATTATATCTAATTGTTTTTTCAAGATAATAATCGCCAACACTTATTAGACCTCCAATTAAAGCATTTTGTAAATAAGCTTCCTGTGAATTAATTCCGGCTGCTAATCCTCCGCCTACAAACGAAGCAAAAGGTCCCCCTATAGACTTTATTGAACCACCTAAGAATCCAGCTCCGAAACTTCGCCAAAACTCATTGGGCTTATCACCCGATAGCCAAGACATAGCCAAATCATTTAAACTACCGCTAATACCTGCACCAATCCCAGCAGATATCATTGCAGAAGAACCTGCAGTAATAGTCGATGTAAAGCCTGTGAAGGCCATTCCTAAACCAGCTGTTGCTACATTTATTGCCATAGAAGCCCCTATATATCCTAATAATCCAAAACCAGTTACGCCTTTTTCTCTAGCAATTTTTTCACCCATAATAGCTCCCAGAAAGAGAGGTACAACAAACCACCTACCATTTCTATCTACTCTAATAACAGGATTATTTCCCGCATAACCAAAAGGAGAGAAGTTCTGCATAGCAGGATCGTAGGCATAGAACATACCAAGCTCAGCATCGTACATTCTTGCTCTAAAGTTGTACAAACCGTTCTCGTCATCAAACTCCTGGCTTGTAAACTTATATGCTACATCTGTACTTACAGAGGAGTACATTATTCTCCCAAACGGAGAGTAGTTATATTTTGAGTCAACTTGATTACTGCTGTTTAGCACCATCCTTGTAGAACCAAGATGATCTTTAAGCACATAATTAACAGTACTGCCATCTTTGATTGCAACCAAACCTGTGGGACCATATATATAAAGGATTGTATTAATTAGAGTCGAAAACTCGTAATTTTTCTCAATCAAAGGATAATCACTTAAACCTCTAAAGTAAAAAGTTTTAAAAGTATGATCGTACAAAAGGAATTGTTTTAAGACCCGTTCATTCGCAGCATCATAAATGGACGATCCAATACTATTATATTCATCATCAATCGTGGTAGATGTTAAATTAAAATACGAATCATAGGTTAACGATATACTTTTAGGTGTAGAGTATATAATATTTCCATTTTTATCATGACTATATACTGTGTTTGCTGATCCATCCGTATTTTTAATAAGATTTGTGGCATCAAAATATTTATAGTTACGGTTAGTTCCTTCATTTATAAATAACAGGTTGCCGTTTGCATCAAATTTTGTTTCATTGTTAGTTCCGACACCGATATCATAGTTATTATATCCAGCCCACATACCAAAATGGTCTGCTACCTGCATTCTTCCTAAATTATCATACTTAAATTGAGTGATATAGTCGTACAGATTAGCAATACTCTTATCCATAAATGCTATCTGTGAAATATTACCGGTGTAGTACCCGCATTTCCATAACCGTCGGAATGATACAACAACTCTTCTGACATATAGCTATCTTCTATTTTGCTGAGCCATCCATGGTTGTTATAGGTTAATGTACGGGTTACAGCATTGTTGTTAAAATATTCCCATTTCAATGTTCTTATACTCATCTGATTATCTTCTTGCAAGAATCAACTTTTTATTTCTTAAATATCTTTAATATTTAAAAAACAAACAACAAAAATCTTGAAATACCGTTTAACAAAATTAAAAGTCTATTCTAACCAAAATTTCTTAAATTGCATTTCAAAACTTACATAAGTATGTTAAACGCACTTTTATTAAGGAGTTAGACACTGAATGTTAAATGTAATTAAGAAAATATTTGGCGATAAGCATGAGAAAAGTCTTAAGCTTTTATGGCCGGTAGTTGAAGAAATAAATCAGGAATATGAAAAGCTGAAACAGCTTTCCGATGATGAATTACGTGCAAAAACACAGGAATTCAAAAATAAAATAAATGAATTCACCGCTGAAACAAGAAAACAAATTGATGAGTTAAAATCAAAACTTCAAAGCGATGAAGATTTTGACAGAGGTACGGCTTACGATGAACTTGATGGATTAAATGATAAACTTGATGAAGAATATGAAGAAATATTAAGTCAAATTCTTCCTGAAGCATTTGCAGTTGTGAAATCAACCTGTGAAAGATTGGTTGGAAAAAGCTGGACAGTTGTCGGAAATAAAATTACCTGGGATATGATTCCGTACGATGTTCAGCTTATCGGTGGAGTAGTTCTTCATCAAGGTAAAATTGCAGAAATGGCAACCGGAGAAGGTAAAACTCTCGTTGCAACACTTCCTGTTTATTTGAACGCACTCACCGGTAGAGGAGTTCATCTTGTAACTGTGAACGATTATCTTGCTCAACGTGACAGCGAATGGATGGGAGAGATTTATAAATTCCACGGACTTACTGTCGGCTGCATTCTCAACACGATGGAACCTCGCCAAAGAAAAGAAATTTATAATCGTGATATCACATTCGGAACAAACAATGAATTTGGTTTCGATTATCTGCGTGATAATATGGCAATTGATAAAGAAGGACAAGTTCAACGTGGACATAATTATGTAATTGTGGATGAAGTTGACTCCGTTCTCGTTGATGAAGCAAGAACACCACTTATTATTTCCGGTCCGGTTGATGTTGATGATCATAAATTTATGGAAATGAAACCCAGGATTGAAAGGATTTTTAAAAAGCAGAAGAATATTGTTGCAAGCATGTTGGCTGAAGCAGAAAAAATTCTTGAGGAACAAGGTGCAACGCCTGAAGCTGGCGTTCATATTTTCAGAGCATTCAGAGGTTTACCGAAAAATAATAAGCTGATGAAAATTCTAAGTGAAGCTTCTAACAAAAAACTTATGCAGGAAACCGAACTTGAGTATCTCCGCGAAAAAGCAAAGAATATGTACATAATTGATGACGAACTTTATTTTGTAATTGATGAAAAAAACAATAGTATTGAATTAACAGAAAAAGGTCGTGAAGAACTTGCTCAGGGGAGCGGAATGGAAAAAGATTTCTTTATTCTTCCCGATCTTGGAACAGAGATAAGCAAATTTGAAAATGATCCGGATCTTTCCGAACAGGAAAAAATTCAAAAAAAAGATGTGCTTTATTCAAAATACTCTGAAGCAAGTGAAAGAATACATACGCTTCATCAGTTGTTAAAAGCGTACACATTGTTTGATAAAGATGTTGAGTATGTTGTAACAGAAGACGGAAAAATTGCCATCGTTGATGAGTTTACAGGTCGTGTTCTGCCGGGAAGAAGATACAGCGATGGACTTCATCAGGCAATTGAGGCAAAAGAAAATGTAAAAGTACAAAGAGATTCACAAACACTGGCGACAATCACACTCCAAAATTATTTCAGGATGTATAAAAAACTTGCTGGTATGACCGGAACTGCTGAAACTGAAGAGAATGAGTTTTTCCAGATATATAATCTTGAAGTAGTTGTGATACCTACAAATAAAGATTGTGTAAGAGATGATACGGATGATTCAATTTATAAAACTAAAAGAGAAAAATATAATGCAGTAATAGAAAAAATTGAAGAATTGAAAAAAGAGGGAAGACCTGTACTAGTAGGTACAACTTCAGTTGAAGTGTCTGAAACAATCAGCAGAATGTTGAAAAGAAAAGGAGTTCAGCATAATGTTTTGAATGCAAAACAGCATCAGAGGGAAGCAGAAATTGTTGCACATGCAGGTGAAATAAGTGCTGTTACTATCGCAACGAATATGGCAGGAAGAGGAACCGATATAAAACTTGGTGCCGGAGTAAAAGACAGAGGCGGGCTTTATATTCTTGGAACTGAAAGACACGAATCGAGACGTATTGATCGTCAGTTACGTGGTCGTTCAGGAAGACAGGGAGATCCCGGAACATCTAAATTTTATCTTTCACTTGAAGATGATCTGATGAGATTATTTGGTTCTGATCGTATTTCATCTATCATGGAAAGAATGGGATTGAAAGAAGGTGAAGTTATTCAACATCCGTTAATAAGCCGATCAGTTGAAAGAGCGCAGAAGAAAGTTGAGGAAAATAATTTCTCAATCAGAAAACGTCTGCTCGAATACGATAATACAATGAACTCTCAAAGAGAGGTTATCTATACAAAACGAAATCGTGCACTTCAGGGAGACAGGCTGAAAAGTGAAGTTTTCGATTTACTTGATGAATACATATCAGCATTAGTTGACACTTATTTTGATAATGCAGAAGCAGATCTGCTGCGGGAGGAACTAATGATGAAACTTCTTGTTGATATCAAGATTGAACCAGACGAATTTGATAAACTCGGTAAAGATGGATTGAAAGAAAAGATTCTTAATGCTGCAAAAGATTTTTATAATAAAAAAGAACAGATGCTTGGTTCAGAATTAATGGCGCGATTAGAACGTTATGCAATGCTGAGTGTGATAGATACAAAATGGAAAGAGCATCTCAGGGAAATGGATGACCTGAAAGAAGGAATTGGACTTCGGGCGTATGGTCAAAAAGATCCGCTTGTTGAATACAAAGGTGAATCATTTAAATTATTTGTTTCACTGCTTGAACAAATAAGAAATGACGTTGTGTCATTTACATTCAAATTTTTCCCGCACGCGCCGGGAGAAGTTCAGCAGCAGAGACGACAACCTGTAACAAGAATGACTGAGAGTAAAGCTGTGACTACAAATATTGGATTGCAGCAAAAACCTGGCTCACCGCAGGTTGCCGGGAAGATGCAGCCCATTCAGGTTGCAGAAAAAGTTGGAAGGAATGATCCCTGTCCTTGTGGCAGCGGAAAAAAATATAAAAACTGTCACGGAAAATAGGAGGTTCTGTGAAAAAAATAGAAGCGATAATACGACCATTCAAACTTGAAGAAGTTAAGGAATCTCTTGTTGAAATTGGAATTCGAGGTTTGACAATTTCTGAAGTAAGAGGTTACGGCAGACAAAAAGGTCATACTGAAACTTACCGCGGAAGCGAATACCGGATTGAATTTGTACCCAAAATAAAAATCGAAGTTGTGGTAGAGGATTCCAAAGCAGAAAAAATTATCGATGCAATTATGAAAATTGCAAAAACGGGTCAGGTTGGAGACGGTAAGATATTTATTTATAATGTTGAGGATGTAGTCAGGATTAGAACAGGGGAATCAGGCAAAGACGCCCTTTAAATTGCCTTTTTGTTTTATTTATTCTTTAATAGTTTCAAGTGCAATGATCACCGATCTCTTTAAAGATAGAATTTATTTTTTATTTTCAATTTTGATTATTCTAACCGGTTGCGGTGTCTGGGATAACTTCATCACTTACTTCAATCTTTACTATAATGCAGATGAGCTCTACACAAAAATTGAAAAACAGATAACAGATCAGAAAAAAGACCTGTTTTCTGTTGAACCATCCACAATTCCTCCGGCTGCAAATGCAGACGTTCAGAAATTAATAGAAAAATGTTCAGCCATTCTTCAGTTCCATTCAAATTCTTCTTATGTAGATGAAGCACTGTTGATGCTGGGAAAAGCTTTTTACTATCAGAAGAACTATATGAAATCCCAGCAGAAATTTAAAGAACTAATCGCAAGTGATCCGGAAGGTGAGTATGCACTCGAATCAAAACTTTGGATCGGCAAGTGTGATATGAGATTAAGAAATTATTCCGATGCTTTGGCAACTCTTACAGAAGTAAGAGACATAGGAATAGAAGAAGATGAAGAAGAAATTGTTGAGCAGGCTTATATTGAGGAGATTGTTTACAGAAAAACTATAAATGATATTCCTGCTGCAATACAGGTTGCAAATGAATTCCTCGGAATATCAGATAATGAAACAATCAATGCTGAGCTTTGGCACGAAGTAGGTAACCTGAATATGCAGATTGGTGATATCCAGAATGCTGTAATAGCATACGAACAGGTATTTGAACATTCACCAGCGTATGACCTTGAAGTTTCTGCAAAACTCAAACTTGGTAATGCACTCAGGCAAATCGGCGAACCCGAAAGAGCTTATGATATTTTCACTAACATGCGTTCAGAAGATAAGTATGCTGATAAATATTCAGATATAGATCTTGAAATTGGTATTACAGAAAATGCTCTTGGTAATTATGAGGCAGCAATTACTAAACTAACTGTGGTTGATACCACTTATAAAAATACTTCCGTTGCTGGTGCTGCCAAATATGAAATTGGCAGCGTTTATGAACACGGATTAAAATTGCTGGATAGTGCAGCGGTTTATTATCAAAAAGCCTCAACTTCTCAGCTACCAAAAGAATATATTCAACCTGCAAAAGAGAAGCAGCGTTTATTCAACCGGTATGTAATTATAAAGCGGGAATTGACTAAATACGGAAAACAGTTGTTCTATTTGCAATATCCTGAGCAATTCGCAATGGATTCAATAAAGTACGTACAGGATTCATTAGCTATCGCAGAAGAAATTAAAAATGTTCAGGAACTGCAGGAAAGCTGGTCGGGACTTGAGACATTACTTCTTGGTGATACCGATACAACGGGATTTTATTTTGATTCTTTAAAAGTAGCTGATACTCTGGTTGTTCATCTCAAAGACTCGCTGGAGTTTATAAACAGAGATACGATAATGACAAAAGTACGATATCCCAAACCGGAAGATTCATTACTCGTAGCACAATTTGATAGTATGTTTACTAACCGGACTTTCGATCCGAATGCGAAAGTTCTCCTCGAACAAAAAATGCGCGAACGCGAAGCGCTTGCTAACCAACTGATTTCAGCTTTGCCTGACACACTTAAGTTTAAAAATAATCCTCCGAGAAAACCGAAAATAAGTGAGGATTCTCTAAAAACACTTGTTGCAAAAAATCAACTTGATCTTGGCAATCTATTTTTATCTGAATTTGATCTGCCTGATTCTGCTTATAAATATTATTACAGCAACCTCACCGAGTATCCTGACAATTCATATTATGCAAATTCATTGTTTGCAATGGGCAGCTACTATCTTACAGAAGATAATCAGAAAAGTGCTGATAGTCTTTTCAACATTATTTACGATAATTATAAAAATGAAAGTATAGTTAACGCAGCAGCAGTAAAGCTGAATAAACCACTTATAGATTTGAAATATGATCCGGCGGTTAATGAATACAAACTTGCAGAAGAATTTTTACTTGCAGGAGATTATTATTCAGCAATTAACAAACTGAAAGAAATACCTGAGTTGTATCCAAATTCTGATATTGCGCCAAAAGCTATTTATGCTTCCGGCTGGATAGAGGAGAATGAGCTTAAAGATTATCCGGCAGCAGTTACAGCTTACGATACACTCATCTTAAAATATCCTGCGTCTGAATATGTTCGCGTGGTTGCACCAAAAGTTACAGCATATAAACAGGAAAAAAAGAAACAGGAAACTGCATTACTTGATTCTTTGAATGCATTAGTGGTAGCAGATTCAAATGGAGTTAACAATATGGTTAATGTTGACTCTTTAGCTGTTACTCCACTTGATACGATTCAGGTCGCTTTGGAAGAGGAACAGCAGCTTCCCGAACAAAAACAAACAGTAAGCGAGAAGAAAAAGCTCCCTGTAAATAAAGAGCCTGTCTGGAATCCACGCAGGCGAAGATAGTTCCAAGATCAAAGAAGAAAGAATAATATTTTTAATCTTTTGACTTTAATCTTTTATCTTAATTTTTAAACTGTTCATCTCATTTATCTATTTCAATTGAAACATGAACCGACGTCATCTTTTAGAGTTGATCGAAGAAGGGGAAAATCTTCAGGTTGAATTCAAAAGACATTTTACCACACCAGAGAAAATTGCAAGAGGGATGATCGCTTTTGCTAATACAAAAGGGGGTTATATGATTTTTGGTGTAGATGATGACAGAGAAGTCGTTGGTGTTGATAGCGAAAAAGCAGAATCTGAAATGATTAAAAATGCTGCTGAGAATTTCTGTGAACCTCCTTTAAAGTATTCGATAGATTATATTGAAGTTTATGGAAGGGAAGTTGTTGTAGTCAGCATTCCTGAGTCAGATAATAAACCTCATCGTCTTCAGGATTACGAAAATGAATTGGATATTAATAAAGCAATTGTGCTTGTAAGGGTGAATGATAAAAGTGTTACAGCAAGTAAAGAGACGGTTAGGATACTGAGAGCAAATTCTTCAAATCTTGCATTAAAAAAATATCAGATCGGTGATGTTGAAAAAAGAGTTTTTGAGTATTTATCTCTTTATGAAAAAATTTCTGTTAAGGAATTAAGTAATCTTGTAAACATTTCCGAAAGAAGAGCGTCGAGAACTCTTGTAAAAATGGTTCGTGCAAACCTGTTGTTAATTCATACTAAAGATAACGGGGAAGAGTTTTTTACTGCGGCAGTGTAGTGGAAATTCCAAGTCACAAAAAACAAATTACAAATCAAATATTTCTCTTAATCTAAAAACCGATACCCCATAAGCTACTGCAACATTTAATGATTGCTTAATTCCGAATTGCGGAATCTCAATCGAAAAATCACACATATCTAAAATTTCCTGCGATACTCCTGTAATTTCATTTCCAACAACAAGACACAAAGGGAAAATATCTTTCTTCAGTTCATAATAAGGAAAACTTTTGCTCGTTAGTTCGAGCGCACAAACTTTTATTCCATTCTCTTTCATTCGTCTCACAACTTCTTTAGGATCTTTAACATATTCCCATTTAACACTTTCTGTTGAACCGAGAGAAGTTTTCAAAACATCTTTTTTGCCATTTGGAAGTTCAGGATGTGGAGGATACGGTGTGTAGCCGCAAAGGAAAAGTTTTTCGATCATTGCTCCATCGGAAGTCCTGAATATCGAACCAACATTATATGAACTTCTGATACTGTTCAACACAACATAAACAGGAAGTTTTTTCACTTTGTGTAATGAATCTAAAGTACTTCTGTTCTTTGCTATTTCATCGTGAGTAAGTTTTCTCATCATAAAGCCCCTTTCCTTAGGAAAGGGGTAGGGGGATAGGCAAGTTGTCCACAAGCCGCAGCAATATCATCACCTTGTGTATTTCGCAGCATAATAGTAATATTTTTTTCTCTTAGTTTATCAGCAAACTCCTGAATTCTCTCCATTGAAGTTGAACGAAGTTTTCCTGAAAAACCTGTTGGATCCATATGTTCAAGTGAGTTGAACGGAATAATATTTAATTTACTTGGGATTGTACTCATCAATCTTGCAAGAGCTTTTATATCTTCATCCCGATCATTTATTCCGTCAAGCATAACATACTCAAAAGTGATTCGAGTATTAGTTTTCGCAGCATAACTTTTTAACACTTCGATGTTTTCTTTGAGAGAATACTTTTTGTTGATCGGCATTATTTTATTTCTTATCTCTTCAAAACAAGAATGAAGCGAAAATGCGAGCTTAACTTTCAATCCTGTTTCTTGCAGCTCTTGAATTTTTGGAGCAATACCTGCGGTTGAAACAGTTATTTTCTTCAAACTTATTCCTGTCGTTAATTCTTCTGCAAATATTTCCAGAGACTTTAAAGTTTCTTTGAAGTTCAGAAGTGGTTCGCCCATTCCCATATAAACGATATTCGTTATTTCACTTTCTTTATAATCTTTACTTGCAAGCTTGTACTGATCAAATATTTCTCCTGATGTTAAATTTTTTTTGTATCCCATCAATCCGGTTGCACAGAATTTACAATCAAGAGGACAGCCAACTTGAGTTGAAATACACAGTGTCGTTCGTTTTTTCTCTGGAATTACAACTGACTCGATTTTATCTCCGGTATGGGTTTCAAAAATATATTTCTTTGTTCCGGTTGATGGAGAAATTTCGCTGATAGAGTATCGGAGAGTATCGATTGTCAATTTTTCAGAAAGATTATTTCTCAATGATTTTGGAAGATTGCTCATCTCATCAAAACTGTCAACCATATCACCGTACATCCATTTAAATACCTGTTTGGCTCTGAAAGCAGGTTGGCTTTGTGTGATAAAATATTCCCTTAATTCTGAGAGAGTTAATCCTTTAAGTGTCTCTATTGCTTTAATCATAATCCAAAAATAATCTAAGACATCACCTTTGACAACACGAATAATCAATTCAATTTAAAAAATTCGTTGTCTTAGATTTCAGATTGCATTATTTTTGTCAAAGAAAATTATTCAACTCTAATATCTATCTAACTTGTTAAAATAAAATACGGGGTAAAGAATGAATTTTGATTTTACTGAAGAACAATTGATGATCCAGGAATCTGCTCGTGATTTCGCTCAAAACGAAATTGCTCAATCTTCTGTTCAAAGAGATATCAATGCAGAATTTCCAGCAGATATAATTAAAAAAATGGGAGAACTTGGATTTATGGGAATGATGGTTTCACCGGATTATGGCGGAGCCGGATTGGATACGATTAGCTATGTACTTGCAATGATAGAAATTTCGAAAGTAGATGCAAGTGTTGGAGTAATAATGTCAGTCAACAATTCACTCGTCTGCTGGGGTTTAGAAGAATACGGTTCAGAGTATCTGAAGCAAAAATATTTAGTTCCGCTGGCAAAAGGTGAAAAGCTTGGTGCATTTGCTCTTTCAGAACCCGAAGCAGGCAGTGATGCAACCCAGCAGCATACAATGGCTGATAGAGATGGTGATTATTTTATTTTGAATGGAATGAAAAATTGGATTACAAACGGAACGACTGCTGATTATTATTTAGTGATGGCAACAACTGATAAATCTAAAGGACACAAAGGTATTTCGACATTCATTGTTGAAAAAGGAACACCTGGATTCGGTCAGGGAAAAAAAGAAGATAAACTTGGAATAAGAAGTTCGGATACTTGTTCGTTGACTTTTGAGAATTGCAGAGTTCCAAAAGAAAATATTGTTTGGGAAGAAGGTAAAGGATTTAACTTTGCAATGAATACATTGAATGGTGGAAGGATCGGGATCGCATCCCAGGCATTAGGAATTGCAGAAGCTTCACTTGAAGCATCAATTAAATATTCAAAAGAAAGAAAAGCTTTCGGAAAAGAAATTGCAAATCTTCAGGCAATTCAGTTTAAGCTTGCGGATATGGCTTTAAAAGTTGACGCGGCAAAATTATTAACTTTAAAAGCTGCTGCTTTGAAAGATGTTCACAAAAAATATTTTGCAGAAGCTGCGATGGCAAAACTTTATGCTTCAAAAGTTGCAGTAGAATGTGCACTTGAAGCTATTCAGGTTCACGGCGGATATGGTTATGTCAGAGAATATTTAGTTGAAAGATATCTGCGTGATGCCAAGATCACAGAAATTTATGAAGGCACTTCTGAAATTCAGAAAATAGTGATTGCAAGGTCGCTGCTTGATGCAAAGTAAAATCAAATTATTATTGATTTTTCTTTTATCTTCCTCTGCTGCTTTTAGTCAGATTGAAAATCTCAAATGGCAAAAGGCAGATATATCATACGAAAAAGAAATTCATTTTACTAAAAGGAATTATTCATTTGAATCAGAAAGTGCCGGAGAGTTTGTGAGCAAATCACTGGCAAATGCTTACTGGTTTTTTATTTCTGATGTGGATGGTGACAATTGTCCATTCAGACCAACCTGTTCATCATTTTTAATTCAGTCTGCGAAAGTGACAAATATTTTCCAGGCATCTTTGATGTTCTTCGATAGATTTACCCGTGATATGAATATTATAAAGAATCATAATCATTATCCGCGGGTAAGTACAGGTTATTATTATGATCCACCTGATAACTACACTTTAAACAGAAAAAATATCAAATATTTGCCACCAGAATTTATAGTTGATGATGAATGAGAAAATATCTTACACTTTTCTTTCTGATCCATTCAGTAACTTTTGCACAATCTTCTTCTTTCGATTTTTATTCACATGAAAATATAAAAAAATTCGCTGATCATCTTTTTTGCGAAGGTGATTATCTTCGCGCTATAGAGCAATACGCACAAATTGATAATCAGTTAGTTAATGATACCATCCATTTTAAGATTATGATTGGATATTCTGAATTAAGTCTTTATCAGAATTCAAACGACTATTTGAAAACACTTTCAGCCGGCTCAAAACTCTTTCCTGATGCGTATTTATTATCTTTAAAAAATAAAATGCTGATTGAAACAAAACCACTTTCTGTCTCCGATAGTTTATTATTTGAAAATCAGTATGTATCAAGAATAAATAAGCTAAATAGCGTTTCGATGTTATATGCTGACTCAATTATGATATTAAAAGAAGATTTAATCAGACCTTTCAGCGAAGAAGAGAAAAGAATCGTTTCGTTGTATTATGATTTAAAAACAAATCCACCATATAAAAGTGCTGAACTTTCAGGAATTATGTCTGCAATTATTCCGGGCAGCGGAAAGATGTATGTTGGTGAATGGAGTGATGGAATTGCAGCTTTTCTGGTAACTGGTCTTTTCGCATTTCTTGCGTATGA
This sequence comes from Ignavibacteriota bacterium, assembly GCA_013285405.1. Lineage (NCBI taxonomy): Bacteria > Pseudomonadati > Ignavibacteriota > Ignavibacteriota bacterium. The sequence continues at coordinate 2,533,699 of CP053446.1, forward strand.
TAATTTTCGGGCTGATCACACAACACGTGCCTGGATATTTACTGGTCTTGGAGCTTTTTTCTATGCAGGAAATGTGTATGGCTCAATTGCATCTGCGCAAATATTTAATGCACGCGTTGATTTTAAATTTAACGATGGTTTAAAATTATTTCTCGAAGAAAAAAATTATTTTGTCCCTGAATATGATTTCTGTAATTAAACAATCATTCATCGCAGCTTTTTTGTTATTATCAGCACAAAAGTTGTTTGCTCAAAATGTTTTTGAACAGCAATTCAATTTTGCAAAGAATTTATTTGATGAAGAAAAATATTTTGATGCTGTTACTGAATTTAAAAGACTTCTCTTTTTTGATTCATCAGGAGTTTATGATTATGACGCAAATTTTAAGATTGGACTTAGTTATAAAGTAGGAGCTTACTTTTCTGATGCAGTTCATTATTTCACAATTGCTGAATTACGTTCAAAAACATTCGATGAGTTATTCAAATCCCGAATTGAAATCATCAAAATAAATATATTGAGAAGAACAACCGTCAGAGCTTTTGAACTACTGGATTCATTGCAAAATGATTCAAGATTTGAAAATAAAACTGATGAAATAAATTATTGGCGTGGATGGACATTTATTTTTTCAGATGATTGGGAAAAAGCATCACAGTCTTTTTCTAAAATAAAAACTGACCATCAACTTGCAACTTTCTGTGATTCAATTGCTGAAGACTTGTATAATCCAACTCTTGCAAAAACTTTGTCAATAATCCCTGGTGCAGGACAATTTTATACTGGAGAATATCTTAACGGATTAATTTCTATTGGCTGGAATGTTCTTTGGGGCTATCTTACGATTAATGCTTTTATAGAAGACAGGATATTTGATGGATTTGCTGTCGGAACTCTTTTATGGTGGAGATTCTATTCAGGAAATATTCAGAATGCAGAAAAGTTTGCTGTTGATAAAAATCTGGAAACAACCAATACAGCTCTTAGTCATTTACAAAATAATTTTAGTGGAATAAAACCTTAAAATTTTCAGATAATACAAAATAATTAGAATTATATACTTCATTAATCGTATTTTGGCTTGTCAAGGATTGTATTTTTTATAAATTTCAGAAGAACTTTTCAGAAATTTATCCTGTTTTAAAAATAGGGTTCAAAAATAGAATTAAAATTAAAGGAGAACTGTTATGGCAATTATGATAACTGAAGAATGTATCAACTGCGGTGCTTGCGAACCTGAATGTCCGAATACTGCGATATATGAAGGTGGAGTTAATTGGGAATTATCTGGTAAATCTTATGGTGATGGTGACGCTGCTCCATCTGGTGCAAACGGATTTTATTCTGCCGAATTTTTCTACATAGTACCTGATAAATGTACAGAGTGTAAAGGATTTCATGATGAACCTCAATGTGCGGCAGTTTGTCCGGTTGATTGCTGCATTCCGGATCCAAAACATGTCGAAACAGAAGAGCAGCTTCTTGCCAGGAAAGATTATCTAGATGGATTAGGAAGGTAATAAATTTATTTACGATGAACCCCGGCATTGTCGGGGTTTTTTATTTTAAATCTTTTCTTTCTGTGAATTGAAATCATTCTTTTTTATTTTGGGGAAGAAACAATAAATCAAATTGATTAATTCTAATGAAAATCGGTAAATATAAACTCGGGATTATCAATTCAGGTTCTTTCGGGCTTGATGGCGGTGCTATGTTCGGGATTATTCCAAAACCTCTCTGGCAAAAAACAAATCCTGCCGATGATGTAAATCGTGTCAGACTTGCAACAAGAAATTTATTGCTTGAAAGTGATTCTAAAAAAATAATCATCGATACAGGAATGGGCAGCAAGTGGGATGAAAAATCAAAAAATATTTATGCTATTGATGAAATGTTATCAATGAATTCAGCACTGGAATCCAAGGGATTAAAAGCTGAAGACATTACAGATGTTTTCCTGACTCATCTTCACTTTGATCATACTGGCGGTTCAACCTTTTCTGTAAATGCTAAATTTCAGCCTGCCTTTCCAAATGCAAAATATTATGTTCAAAAGCAGAATTATGAATGGGCAATCAATCCTTCCGACAGAGATAGAGGAAGCTATATAAAAGAAAACTTTCAGCCGTTGATGGATGAAGGAGTACTCAAATTCACAAACGGTAATTCAATGTTTGATGATGAAATTGAATTCTTAGTTATAAACGGACATACATTCGGTCAGCAGATGATTAAAATCTCTGATGGAATCAACACAATATTATTTTGTTCTGATCTTATGCCGTTCATCTCACACATTTCACTTCCCTATATAATGGGATATGATCTTCAACCTCTTGTAACTCTCGAAGAAAAATTAAAGTACCTAAAACTCGCATTGGATGAAAACTGGAAATTGTTTTTCGGTCACGATCCTGATTTTGCTGTTGCAACAGTTAAAAAACTAAATGAAAGATATGCAGTTGATAAATCGTTCAGAACATTTGATGAAACTTGAAGAAGATGGTTATGTTTTTCTTTGTGTAAAAAGTGATTTACAAGAAAACATAGGTAGAAAATTTATTATCAATGATATTGAGATTGCTGTATTTAAAATAAATTCTGAAATATTCGCATTGAGTAACACTTGTCCTCATCAGCAAACTCGTTTAATTTATGACGGATTTGTAGAAGATGAATTTGTTGTCTGTCCAGCTCACGGTTGGAAATTTAATCTTCGGACCGGGAAAAAAGATTCAGGAAGCAATGGTTTGCAAGTTTATCCGGTAGAAGTTGTTGATGATAAAATTTATGTGAAGGTTTCACCAAAAGAATTGAGATGGTAATGCCCCACCTAAATCCTCCCCAAAGGGGAGGACTTTTTTAATCAAACAAATATGAAGTTATCGAATGAAATAGTGGTTGAAAAGGCGAAAGCAGTTGGTTTTGATCTGATCGGTTTTGCCAAAGCCGAAATTCTGAAAATCGAATCTCAGAATCTTCAGAAGTGGTTGGACAAAAATTATCAGGCTGGTATGAATTATATGGAAAAGAATTTTGAAAAGAGGAAAGACATAAATCAAATTCTTACAAATGCAAGATCAGTTATTTCACTTGGACTTAATTACTATACTCCGCATTCATTTTCAAATGAAATTACTAAAGGTAAAGTTTCAAGATATGCCTGGGGAAAAGATTATCATCTGATTATCTGGTCAATGCTTGATAAACTGGAAGAAGATTTAAAAAGTATTGATCCGGCGTTTGAAAGTATTTCGTATGTTGATACCGGACCAGTGATGGATAAAGCCTGGGCAGTTCGTTCTGGAATTGGCTGGCTTGGAAAACACACAAATGTAATCAATCGCGAAATCGGGAGCTGGTTTTTTATAGCTAACATAATTACCAATTATGAATTTGATTACTCCGATCAGATTCCTGATTTCTGTGGTACCTGTACTGCATGTCTTGATGCTTGTCCAACTGGTGCAATTGTTCAGGAATATGTTGTTGATGCAAATAAATGTATTTCTTATCTGACGATAGAGAATAAAGGAAAAATATCAGAAGAATTTATTGGAAAGTTTGATAACTGGCTTTTCGGTTGTGATATATGTCAGGATGTTTGTCCATGGAATCAAAAATTTTCAGTTGAAACTTTAATAAATGATTTTCAACCTCAAAACAAAGAGTTGAAATTGATCGATATTTTTGAAATGAAAGAAGAGGAGTTCAAAGAAAAATTTCGAACTTCGCCTATTAAAAGAGCAAAGCTGAATGGATTAAAACGCAATGCATCATATCTTAAAAATCGTTGAATTAATAAAGGATTTCTCGTACTAATCAACAAATTCATCTATTATACTAATAGCATGTATGCATAAATGCATGTATGTATGATCGTATTCAAAAATGCATTCATGCATGCTCTGTGAATCTTTCGTAAATTTGTAGAATCAAATCTTCAGAAATTAATTTTTAACTATAATTCATTTAAAGGAAAGAAATGTCAGATAATCATCACAAAATAATAATTATCGGATCAGGCCCTGCGGGATTTACGGCAGCGCTTTATACAGCAAGAGCAAATCTGAAACCTGTTATCTTTGAAGGAATGCAGCCCGGTGGTCAATTAACAATCACAACTGAAGTTGAAAACTATCCCGGATTCGAACACGGCATTCAGGGTCCTGCATTGATGGACATAATGAGGAAACAAGCGCAAAGATTTGGAACTGAAAGTATCTACAAAGAAATTACAGAAGTCGATTTTTCAAAGCGACCATTTGTTCTAAAATCTTATGATGATGTTTATACTGCTGATGCAGTAATAGTTGCAACCGGTGCTTCAGCAAAACTGCTCGGTTTGGAAAGTGAAAAGAAATATATGGGATATGGAGTTTCTGCTTGCGCAACTTGTGATGGATTCTTTTTTAAAAATCAGAAAGTACTTGTTGTTGGCGGCGGAGATACTGCAATGGAAGAAGCAACTTATCTTACAAACCACGCTTCAGAAGTTACAGTTGTGCATCGAAGAGAAGGTTTCAGAGCTTCAAATATTATGTTGAATCGAGCCGAGAAAAATCCGAAAATAAAATTCATGCTTAATAAAACAATTAAAGAAGTTGTTGGTGTTGAGCAGAATGGAATAAAGAGAATGACAGGAGTTGTTCTTGAAGATACACAGAATCATTCAACTGAAGAATTTAATGCTGATGGTTTATTTATCGGAATTGGTCATCAACCAAATACAGCAATATTCAAAGGTCTGCTTGATATGGATGAAGTTGGTTATCTGAAAGTTAAGCCCGGTTCAACTTACACTAACATCGAAGGAGTTTTTGCTGCCGGTGATGTGAGTGACAGTAAATATCGTCAGGCTGTAACTGCGGCTGGATCAGGTTGTATGGCTGCTATCGATGCTGAAAAGTGGCTGGAAGCACAAGAGGCCTAACCCCAAACCCCTTCCCAAAGGGAAGGGGCTTTCATTCTAACTACTAGCCTTTTTTTCTAAATCGTATGCACGTCTCAACCTGTTTCCATAGATGTTCGCAATTACAAAACCAATTCCTGTGAAAATAAATATTGAAGCAGGTGTAACTACTTCACGGGTCTCTTCCGCACCAGACATTAAACCGATTCCCAATCCTATTCCAAAGAAAATAGAGATGATGCCGATTTTCATAAGCCAGAAAGGATCTCTCTTCTGTTCAAAGAATTTTTTTATATCTTCAGAAGATAATCCTTTTTCTATCAGCATTTGTCTTTCTCTGGAACGGTAATATATAAATGTAACCCAGATCAATCCGATAATTAGAAACATTACTATCGGAATAAATACGGCAACTACTTCTTCTTGCATTTTCTTTTCCTTTCTGTTGTTTAATAGTTGAGACTTTTATTCCTGCTGTTAGGTTACACTATGTTAGCAAGATTAAAATTACTTTTAGCGTTCATTTATTGTTTTTGTTGTTTTCGCAATATATTTTTCAAAGGAAATAAACTTTGTGTAACCAATATCACCAACTCAGAGTCTAACATTTGAATGAGAAATCTTTCTGATCAGGAAATAATCGATTCGGTTAGAAAAGGCAATAGTTCTGATTATTCAATTTTAGTGAATCGATACAAGAATAAAGCATTTTCAATGTTAAAGAGAATGCTGAAGAATGATTTCGATGCCGAAGAAGTTTTACAGGATTGTTTTTTGAAAGCTTATAAGTCGTTGGTGAATTTTAAAGGTGAATCAAAATTTTCAACCTGGTTTTACAGAATTGTCTATAATTCAGCTGTAACGAAATTATCTTCTCAGAAAAGAAAAACAGAAACTGAAATGACGTCTGTAGAAGATTACATCAATCTTGAAAGTGAATATAATTCTGATGAGATCGAGAAAACAGATGTTAAGGATCTTGTTCATAGAACAATTAGTAAATTACCGGAGAGATATTCAGCGATTATAACAATGTTCTATTTAAATGAAATGACAATTGATGAGATAAGTGATGTAACGGGGATGAGCATTTCAAATGTTAAAGTTATGCTTTACAGATCAAGAAATGCATTACGGGATTTAATCTTAAAAAATAAATTAGCCGAAGAATTACAATGATTCAGATTACAGATGATATATTAAATAAATATCTTGACGGTGAGTTGAGCAGCGCAGAAGCTGATCAGGTAAAATCCATTATTCGTAATTCAGAAGAGCTGCAAAGAAAATTCAATGCACTAAAGTTAGTTCACGATAATTTATCTGCAATTACTGAAGATGAAGTTACTGCTGGCTTTACCGAAAAGTTGATGAAGCAAATAGTAAAAAGATCAACAGTTCCAAAACAGCAGAAATATTTTATTGCTTCAGTAGTAACATTTATAGTATTACTTTGCCTTATAATGTTTGGTATTTCTATCTCTGCAATGATTTCAGCAACTACGTCTGCTGCAAACGGCTCTGAATCTGTTTTTGATTCTGTATCTGGTCTAAGCGAAGGACTGGTCAGAACCATCCATAATTTATTCAGTGGAACAAGCTTGTCAATTATTGGATCGGTCTTTTCTCTGATCCTGTTGATATCTGGTTATTTCTTTTTTGAAATGCAGAAACGGACTAAAACTAATCTGGGGAATTAACTTCTTCCTGCCATTTTTCTAACTTATTTGAAAATATTTATCCATTATTAAGAATTGTTGCATTGCTTTAATGCTGTATTGTTATATCAATTAACTGTTCTCCAACAATAAAACAATTTAACAATATAGCAATTCAATTCCTTCGAGAGTATTTTTCCGAAGTCCTTTTAATTCACTTTGGAATATTCATAATAGATAATGACTAATCACCGGACAGGTTACGCTGCAATACTTGGTTTACCCAATTCAGGCAAATCTACTCTGTTAAATGTTCTGCTCGGACAAAAGCTTTCAATTATCACATCAAAACCACAAACAACAAGAAAAAGAATTCTCGGAATTTTAAGTGAAGAAGATTACCAGATAATTTTTCTTGATACTCCGGGCATTCTTTCGCCATCATATCTTCTTCAGGAAAAGATGATGGAAGATGTTAAAACTTCACTTGATGATGCAGATGTTATTTTATTAGTTATTGATGTAGCTGAAGATCCGTTAGGTGAAATTCTGCTTAATCAGGAATTTATCAGTGAATCAGTTTTGAAATCATCAAAACCTAAATTACTGGTGATAAATAAAGTTGATTTGAGCAACCAGGAAAAAGTCACTGAGCTGTTAAAGCATTTTGAAAAAAGGAAGTCATTTGAAGAAATTATTCCAATCTCAGCAGCACTCAACTTTAATATTCAAAGAGTAAAAGAAGAAATAGTTCGCTTTCTTCCCGAAGGACCGAAACTTTTTCCTGATGATCAGGTGACTGATGCTAATGAAAGATTCTTTGTCTCAGAAATTATACGAGAAAAAATTCTTGAGCATTACCGTGATGAGATTCCGTACAGCAGTGAGGTATTGATTATTGAATTTAAAGAAAGAGAAGAAGGAAAAAATTTCATCAGTGCAGAAATTGTAGTTGAACGAGATTCCCAGAAAGCTATTATTATCGGCAAAGGTGGAACCGCAATTAAAAAACTTGGACAGGCTGCAAGAGAATCAATCGAGGAGTTTTTGCAAAAAGATGTTTTTCTTGAACTGAGAGTTAAGGTCAGAAAAAAATGGCGAAGTGATGAAAATCTGCTGAAGAGTTTTGGGTATTCAATTAGGAACAAAACTTAAATATAAAATTTTCTAAATATGAATATGACTTTCGGGAACCAATGTTCTGGATTAATTGCTAAATTGTTTTATTGTTATATTGCTTTTATCAATTTAACAATAGAGCAATAAAACAATTTTTATTTATAAATGGAAGTTCGTGCTGAAATTGTTGTTAATGGCTTGGTGCAAGGAGTTGGTTATAGATATTTTGTTATTCGTCAAGCGCAAATACTTGGATTAAAAGGCTATACCCAAAATCTTTATACCGGTGAAGTCCTCACAGTTGTTGAAGGTGAGAAAGCCATTATTGAAGAGTTAATTAAGAAATTAAAAGTCGGACCAATCCACGCTTCTGTTAAATCCTGTAAAGTAGATTGGCAGGAAACAAAAAATGAATTCACAGATTTTGAGGTAAAATTTTGATTATAGATTTAAGAACCGGAATTGGATTTGACGTCCACGCATTCGTTGAAGGAAGAAAACTGATTCTCGGAGGAATTGAAATTGCTCACGATAAAGGATTATCAGGGCACTCTGATGCTGATGCACTTTTGCATGCAATTACCGATGCAATGCTTGGTTCACTTTCACTTGGAGATATTGGCACTCACTTTCCTGATGATGATGTGAGATATAAAAATGCTGACAGCACAGTATTTCTGAAGAAGGCTCACGAACTTATACGTAACAGGGGATTTTATGTTAACAATATTGATGCTGTGGTAATGCTTCAGCAGCCAAAAATTTCTCCCTACATACAGAAGATGAAAGAAAAAATTTCAAAGATTCTTGATATCGGCTCTGATCGTATTTCAATCAAAGCAACAACAACTGAAAAACTTGGATTCGTTGGAAGGGAAGAAGGAATATCAGTTATGGCAGTTGCAACAGTAGTAAGAAAATAATGTTTGAAGATATTCTTTCCAGGATTGCAACATTTCCGCCATTCTGGATTTACATTACACTTTTCTTCTTTGCATTTATTGAAAATGTTTTTCCACCATCACCAAGTGACTTTGTTACAGTTGTGGGTGGAACACTTATTGGTACCGGCGATATTAATTTTTTACTTGCACTTTCATTTGCAACTCTTGGTAGCATTCTGGGTTTTTCATTAATGTTTTACATTGGAGCGACTGTAGATAAAAAATTAATTCACTCAGGAAAATTCAGATTTATTCCTGTTGAGTCGCTTAATAAAGTTGAAACCTGGTTCAGAAAATACGGCTACGTCATTGTCGTAGTTAACCGTTTTATGCCCGGAACACGAGCCGTGATTTCTTTCTTTGCGGGGATTAGTAATCTTGACCCAAAAAGAACGATAGCACTATGTTTAATATCGGCTTTATTTTGGAACGCAATCTTACTATACCTTGGATTTATTTTTGGAGATAATGTTGAATCTGTGGATAAATATTTAACAACTTACAGTAATATTGTAATTGTAGTTACTATCGTGATTATTTTATTTTTCATTGTAAGATATTTTTTCAGAAAAAGAAAATCAGCAGTTTGAAATTATTTTCTAAATACAAGGTCCAGCTTTCCCCTGAAGAAAAGAAACAACGAAGAAAAGAAAGATTATTGTTAATTCTCAGTGGAATTATTCTTGGAATATCTTTCCCACCATTTCCTTTCCCCTTTACACTTTTGATTTTTGTTGGACTGATTCCTTACTTCATTGTGATAAAAAGAAGAACAACTCTTGCTTCGATAAGCAGCGCAACTTTTCTTTTTTCATTGGTATTCAGTTTGATTACTATTTATTGGGTTGGAAGCTGGTCATCCGAAGCTGATCCATATTTGATGTTAGCTGGTGTTGCACTGCTTCTTGTTTATCCGTGTGTGATGTTAATTCCATCTACACTTTTTTATCTGACCAGAAAAGTATTTCCAAAATTTGATGCAATCTGGTTCTTTCCGTTATTCTGGGTTACACTTGAATATCTTTTAACACAAACCGATTTAAGATTTCCATGGCTTCTACTTGGGCACGGACTCGCAAAGTTTAATTTGTTTATTCAAGGTGCAGATATTGTTGGAACAAACGGCTTATCATTAATTGCTGCATACCTAAATGTTCTTCTCTTTAAATCTTTCTTTGAAAAGAATTCGGAAAGAAAATTTAGATTGAAACCATTACTGATTGCTGTGTTTATTTTTCTCTGCATGATTATTTACGGAATTTACAAAACATCAACGTTCAGGATTTCAGAAAGAAAAGTTAGAATCGGAATAGTTCAGCCAAATTTGAATCCATGGGATAAATGGTCAACAGGAAATCTAAGTGACCTGTTAAATATGTACCTTACACTTTCACAAAAATGTGTAGATGAAGGTGCTGAAGTTATTCTCTGGCCTGAGACAGCTCTTCCTGTTTATGCGTTTGGTGGAACTTACCCAATGGTTGAAAATTCTATTTATAATTTTCTCGACACAAATCATGTCTCACTTCTAACAGGAATGCCGGATATAATTTATGATCTGAATCAGAATAATATTCCTGAAGATTCAAAATATTCCGGACCGGGAAATTATTATTACAGAACTTACAATGCAGTTCTTGGACTCAATCCTGGTTCAAGAAATATTCAGCGATATGGAAAAATGAAACTCGTACCTCTTGGCGAACGCGTACCATTTGTTGATCAATTTGCTTTTCTTGGTGATTTACTGAAATGGGGAGTTGGTATTACGGGATGGAATATTGGGAAAGATACAACTGTATTTAAAATTAAGAATGAGAAAATTGATACAATAAAAGTTGGTGGTCTTGTTTGTTACGAATCTGTTGATCCTGTTTTTGTAACTGCTTTTGTTCAGAAAGGTGCTGAGTTAATTACTGTAGTTACCAATGATAGCTGGTACGGAAAATCAAGCGGACCTTATCAGCATAAAGATTTTGCAATGCTTCGGGCTGTAGAAAACAGAAGATCTGTTGTTCGCTGCGCAAATGGTGGTGTAAGTTGCATTATTAATGCGAAAGGAAATATTCTCGCTGAAACAAAGATGTTTGTGAAAACAACTTTAGTTGGAGAAGTACCTTTGCAAGATGAAAAAACATTTTATTCAGAGAATCCATTAATTGTACCTATTCTTTGTTCGGTTTTTTCTTTCTGGATTTTTGGAATGAATATCTTAATTTGGCTGAAAAGTAAGTTTAAAATGTAGTAATTGATGAATAGCGATAGATTCTTTATCTTTTAGTATGCAAAAAACAAATAAAAAAAATAAGAAGTTGATTATAACACTACCTCGTGAATCTTTGAAATATCTTGACAATAAAGTAGTTCAGGTTGAAGTGGATGAGAACATCTTAAAGAAAGAATTAAATCTCGAAGTTATAAAGAAAGCAAGAGGTTTGTTAAAAAAATATAATGTTGATGGTCTTGAGTACCAGAAACAAATTAGAAAAGAATGGGAGAGGGAGCTTGCCGTCGGATAATTTCGTATATGATACCAATCTCTTCATTTACTACCTAAATGGTAATCAACACGTCGAAAAATTTTTTACCTCTGAGTTTTTATCAAGCAACAATGTTTATTATTCTATTATAACTGAAATAGAATTACTTTCATTTCCAAAACTTACAGACAATGAAATTTATTCAATCAAATCTTTTCTTAATGGTTTTATTAAAATAAATCTTAATGAAGATATAAAAGACAAGACTATTGCAATAAGAAAAAAACATAAAGCCGGATTAGGAGATTCAATTATAGCAGCATCGTCAATTATTTATCAAGCAAGATTAGTAACCCGCAACATTGATGATTTTCTAAAAATTTCAGATTTAGTAATTTCAAATCCATTCGAGTGAGTTTTGATTGACCTCCGTAGCGACACAGTAACTAAACCATCACCTGAAATGCGGAAGGCAATGTACGAAGCAGAAGTCGGTGATGATGTTTTTAAGGAAGATCCAACTGTAAACAAGCTTGAAGAATATATTGCTGAACTTCTTGGTAAAGAAGCAGCTCTATATGTTCCAAGCGGATTGATGGGAAATCAAATCTGTTTAAATGTACTTACTGAACCAGGTGATGAAGTTATCTGCGATCGCGAAGCTCACATCTTTAATTATGAATCTTCTTCACCTGCACGATTAAGCGGAATACAACTCTATCCGCTTGATGGAGAACTTGGTATTCTGAGATCAGATCAGGTTGAACCTTATATCAGAACGACTGCATATCATATGCCTCGCACAAAAGTTATTGAAGTTGAAAATACTCACAATAGAGCCGGTGGAACCATTTGGTCGCTTGATAATATTATAGCTTTGAAAAACTTAGCGAAAAAACATCAACTTTATTATCATCTGGATGGTGCAAGATTGTGGAATGCTTGTGTTGAAACCAGAGTTTCACCCAAAGATTATGCTCAACACTTCGATACAATTTCCTGTTGTTTTTCAAAAGGACTTGGTGCACCAGTTGGTTCTGCAATTGCAGGATCAAGAGAATTTATCCACGAAGCATATCGGGTCAGAAAAGCATGGGGAGGTGGAATGAGACAGGTTGGCATCCTCGCAGCAGCGGCATTGTATGCAGTTCAAAATAATCGTGAAAGATTAAAAGAAGATCACTGGAGAGCAAAACATCTTGCCGAAAGAATAAAAGAAAATCCAAATCTTGAAATAAATATGGAAGCGGTCCAGACAAATATTATTTTGTTCAAACCACTCAATATGACACCCAAAGAAGGATTGATTAAATGCAGAGAATTAGGATTGATCCTGACTCCGGGTACAATAGATTCACTTCGTGCAGTCACGCATCTTGATATTAATGATGATGATATTGAGAAAGCTGCAAACATTCTTGATGAGGTTTTCAAATGAATCAACAGTTAACTTTAAAGGATTTCAAACATAAATTTTCAGTAACAGTTCGATTTCACGAAGTTGATATGCTCAGGGTTTGTTATAACGCCGTTTATATTAATTATTTTGAAACTGCAAGATTAGAATATGCAAAAGCTGCGGGATTAATTCCTAAAGGTGGAATTTTCTCGGATGGAAATTTGTTTTTTATTGTACGTAATGAAATAAATTACAGTGGTTATGCGCACCACGATGATATCCTTGACGTGTATTCAAGAATAAGTTTTATTAAAAAATCATCTTTCGGATATGATCATTTGATTGTAAATCTGAGAACAAACAAAGTTATCGTTGATGGAAAAGTAGTTATCGTTCATGTGGACCCAAAAACAAGAATGTCTGCTCCACTGCCCGAAAGTTTTATTGAAAAAGTAAAAGTGTTTGAACCAACAGTTCAAATTTTAAGATAATAATCATTTTGTCATAGCGAATCTCTATTTATAGGGATGAAGCAATCTTATTTTAGTCTTAAGATTGCTTCGCTCCTGCCTTGCCGGCAGGCAGGTCGCTCGCAATGACAACAATAAAAAAATAGGAGGCAAAATGAGAAGAATAGTTTTCGATATTGAAACCTGCGCTTATCCTTTCGAATCACTCTCCGAGAGTCAGAGAGAATATCTCCTCCGTTATGCAGATAAAGAACCTGATCCTGATAAACGACAGTTGATGATTGATGATGCTGTGCGTTACACAAGTCTTTATCCGTTTACTTCAAAATGTATAGTAATTGGAATTTATGATGTAGAGAAAGAAAAATCTTATGTCTATTATGAAAGTCAAATGAAAGAAGAATGGACAATTGAATCCGCCACAGACGGAGGAAAAGTGCAATACAAAGGACTTTCAGAAAAAGAAATGCTCGAATCCTTCTGGCGAATCGTAAAACAAATTGACCAGTTTATTACGTTCAACGGAAGAAATTTTGATGTTCCTTTTTTAATGATGAGATCAGCGATGGTTGGAGTTAAAGTCACAAAGAATTTAATGGGTTACCGTTATGGCGATGAACACATTGATTTACTGGAGCAATTTACTTTTTATGGCTCAACAAGAAAATTTAATCTCGATTTTTATTGCCAGTCATTTGGAATCGAATCGCCAAAATCAAAAGACATTTCAGGAATGGAAGTTAAAAATCTTTATGAAGCCGGAAGGATAAAAGATATTGCAGTTTATTGTTCGAAAGATGTTTATGCGACTTATCAACTTTATAATATTTGGGAAAAGTACATTAGTATTAAATAATAGAGTGGTAGCCTCAACCTTTAGGTTGAGGTTTGCAAAGTCAGAAATTTTTCTCAGGCTAAAGCCTGAGACTACCAGATCTAATTTGAAATGAAACCAATACGAGAGAAGAAACACAGGCTTGATTCTGAAATCTATAGAGGTGAGAGAGTTGTATCATTTACAATTTGTATAAAGGATAGGAATAAGCTATTTGTAGAAGAAAGCATCTTTAGAGTATTTGAAAAAATATTATTAGCTGAGTTGATAAAATATAATTGTTCTGCTTTTGTGTACCTCTTCATGCCAGATCACGCTCATTTAACATTGACTGGAGACAAATCAAATTCAGATATAAAAAAATGTTTGGATATGTTTAAGCAAAAAACCGGATACTGGTTATCTAAAAATGATCCTGAGATTAAATGGCAAAAGGGTTATTATGATCATATTCTGCGACGCAAAGAAAATCTTGATATACATATAAAATATATTTTGAATAATCCGGTAAGAGCCGGACTGGTTGAACATTGGAAGCAATATCCTTTTAAAGGATCAACGAATTATAATTTAGAAGATTGGGAATCAAATTGGTAGCTTATCTGGTAGCCGCAAGCTTTAGCTTGCGTAGGATAACGAATATTAGACCCAAGAAATATTTTACCTCAACCTGAAGGTTGAGGCTACCTGCTTTCAATAACATTTACAAATCCTTTATATTTCTTACCTAAAATTTCACACTTAAATTAAAAACAATTGAATTGATGAAACAACCTGAAGTAACTCTCGAACTTGCAATAGAGCACGGACTCAATAAAGGAGAATATGAAAGAATATTAAAGATATTAGGCAGGACGCCAACTTTTACCGAGTTGGGAATCTTTAGTGTAATGTGGAGTGAACATTGCAGTTACAAAAATTCAATAGCTCAATTAAAAACTTTGCCGAGAAGCGGTGGAAGATTGCTTGTTGGTGCTGGTGAAGAAAATGCCGGACTTGTTGATATTGGAGATGGACTTGCAGTTGCATTTAAAATTGAAAGTCATAATCATCCTTCTGCAGTTGAACCATATCAGGGCGCAGCGACAGGTGTTGGTGGCATAATGAGAGATATTTTTACTATGGGTGCAAGACCAATTGCTTCCCTCAATTCACTACGATTCGGAAATCTGGATGATGCACGCACAAGATATTTATTTGCAGGATGTGTAAAAGGAATTGGTGATTACGGAAACAGCTTTGGAGTTCCAACTGTTGCCGGTGAAGTTTATTTCGATGAATCATATCAGGGAAATCCATTAGTTAATGCAATGGCAGTTGGAATTGTAAAGACGAATACATTCGCAAGTGCTGTTGCAAAAGGTGAAGGAAATCCTGTGATGATTGTCGGTTCATCAACTGGAAGAGATGGAATTCACGGCGCAACTTTTGCATCTGAAGAACTTTCGGAAAAATCTGAATCGAAACGTCCTTCGGTTCAGGTTGGAGATCCGTTTACTGAAAAACTTTTGCTCGAAGCTTCTCTTGAAATTATTCGCAAAGGATATTTGATCGGAATCCAGGATATGGGTGCAGCGGGAATTTCCTGCTCAACAAGTGAAATGAGTGCAAAAGGTAAATCAGGAATGAAAATAAATCTTGATAAAGTTCCATTACGTGAAGAGGGAATGAGTGCTTATGAAATTATGCTCTCTGAAAGTCAGGAAAGAATGTTGTGTGTTGTGAAGAAAGGCTATGAAGAAAGAGTTAGAGAAGTTTTTGAAAAATGGGATCTGCATTGTGAAATTATTGGTGAAGTAATTAATGATGATAAACTATTCATCAATTACAAAGGAAAACTCGAGGCTGAACTTCCTCCTTTTGAATTAGTACTTGGAGGTGGTGCACCTGTTTACATTCGGGAACAAAAAGAACCATCTTATATAAAAGAAAAAAGAAAATTTGATTTCTCATCTTTGCCTGAACCAAAAGACCTGCCTGCCGGCAGGCAGGATATCCAGGAAACTTTTCAGAAAGTATTTTCTTCACCAAACATTGCTTCCAAGAAATGGGTTTACGAACAATATGATTCAATGGTTAGAACAAACACAATTGTTGGTCCCGGTTGTGATTCAGCAGTGATTTACATCAAAGGAATAAATAAAGCTTTCGCGATGAAAACTGATTGCAATGCAAGATATGTTTATCTTAATCCGAAAGAAGGTGCAAAAATTGCAGTAGCTGAATCAGCACGAAATATTGTTTGCTCGGGAGGAATTCCATTAGCAATCACAAATTGTTTGAACTTTGGTAATCCCTACAAACCTGAAATATATTGGCAGTTTGCAGAAGCAATTGCCGGAATGGGAGAAGCCTGCAGATTTTTTGATACTCCGGTTACCGGTGGTAATGTAAGTTTTTATAATGAATCTCCTGATCCCGATAAGGTCGGAACAAGTCTCGCGGTTTATCCAACTCCAACAATTGGAATGCTGGGATTAGTTGAAGACCTTTCACACATAACAACTTCCTATTTCAAAAACGAAGGTGATTTGATTTATGTGTTAGGAGAAGATAAAGAAGAGCTTGGTGGCAGCGAGTATTTAAAAGTAATTCATAAAAAAGTTGAAGGTGATTGTCCGCAGCTAAATCTGCATGTAGAAAAGAAATTACAAGATACAGTTCTCGAACTCATCAGAAATAAATTAATTAATTCTGCTCACGATATTTCAGAAGGAGGAATAATTTGTGCACTCGCTGAGTGTTGTATCATAAATGAAGAAAAAAAGTTTGGTGCTGAAGTATCAATCCCGATCAAGTCAAGAAAGGATTTTTCATATTTTTCAGAATCACAATCACGAATCATTGTTTCAATATCACCAGATAAAAAAGATGAATTTGAAAACATCGTTCATACATCCATGCAGCCATGCATTCATGCAGGGGAAGTTGGTGGTTCAGAGTTAAAAATTAACGATGATATTAAAGTTTCAGTGGATGATCTTGCAGATATTTATTTCAACACAATTCCGCGGATAATGACCGGTGATTAATAAACTGCTCGAGAAAATAAAGGAGACGAAAGTATATGAATCATTCAGAAAGCTGCGTTATTTTCTTCATCTGATTCCTGCCTGGCACTGGTTTGAAAAATTTAGCAAACATTATTTCGGAGGATTGTACAACAGAACAGATCACCATCATCTCTTTCTCCTCTCTGGCGGATTAGCATTTTCATTGTTTGTCTGCATAATTCCAATGACATTAATTATTTTCTGGCTGCTTGGAAAATTTCTGAACTCAGTTGAAGTAGAAATGCAAATTAATACTCTTATTGATACTGTAATACCTTATTCAACTTACGCCAACTTTGTAAAGGAAGTTATTTTTGATCGGGTCAAAGAGGTAGTTGAGTATAGAAATATTGCCGGATGGGTTGGTATAATCGGTTTGTTTTTTGCAGCCAGTGGATTTGCAAGTAGTCTCAGAACTGTGTTAAATAAAGTTTTTGGAACAGACACAGACATCAACATATTTCTTGGAAAACTGCGTGATTTTCTGGTAATTATAATTATTGTATTGGTGTTTCTTGTTTTCATTTTAACAATCCCGATACTTGATTTTCTTGTTTCATTTGCTCAGTCAACTCCTTATCTGCAATTTTTTAATCATCCTTTGTTGCAAAGAGTTTTTACTGCATCGTTTTCATTCTTTGTGATGTTTTTCATCTTTGCTGTCGTTTATAAGTTCATACCCATTATCAAAATTCGCAAACGGTCTGTTGCAATCGGTGCAATGTGGGCTGCAATTTTCTGGGTGGGTGCTAAAATTCTTTTCGGTATTTACTTATCTAATTTTACTACATTCAGCAGGATTTACGGCGCTTATGCGTTGGTAATTGTAGTTGCGTTCTGGATTTATTATTCTGCTGCGGTTTTTATTCTCGGCGCTGAAATTGCCAAGTTGTTTGATGAAAGATTGACTGCAAAGATTGTAAAACGAAAAGAAGCTGAACTCATTACACCTACCCCGGATTCGACTGTCTGATTCATAATTAATTATTTCAAACAACTGTTGACTAAGATTAAAATTTTTGTTAATTTTAATCAGACAATTTTATCTGATTATGTAAAATCCTAAAAAATCCCTATTTTTCGATAGAAAAAAGTAAAATCACATCAAACTAATACCATAATAAAGGAATAATATAAATGAGAGTTAGAATAAAAAATGCCTTATCTGAAAATGCCATAATTTCATTAGTGACTGTACTGATGATTTTCTTTTTGTTCGCTTGTGGCGGAGAAAATAAAGAAGGTGATACGGGTAAATCAGTAGATCAGAAAACCAATACTTCCGGACTTTCTGATTGGGAACTTGAAAACGGTTTTGGTCCTGTTAAAAAGAAACTAAACCTTGGACCGATTGACAAAACAATGGCAGCAGATGGTGAGAAAATATTTGAATCGAAATGTGCAGCCTGTCATAAACTTGATGAGAGATATGTTGGTCCGGCACAAAGAAATGTACTGCAAAGAGTCACACCTGAATTTTTTATGAACACAGTTTTAAATCCTGATGAAAATCTTGAGAAACATCCACACAGTAAACAAATGCTTGCTGAGTATATGACAAAGATGACAAATCAAAATGTTTCTCTTAAAGATGCACGTGCATTGCTTGAGTATTTCAGACTTCTCGATGAAGAACTAAAAAATCAAAATACAAAGAAATAATAAAATGGGAGGAAAATTTATGAACCGCAAATATTTGAACACAATTCTTGTTGGTCTTGCAGTAGTAGCTGCATTTGTGATTTTACATTATGGCTGCCAGGAATCAAAAGATTTAACGGCTGGGGATGTAGCAGAAAGAGTTTATGTTGCACCCGGTACTTATGATGACTTTTATCTTTTCACTTCTGGAGGATTCAGCGGACAGATTGGTGTCTATGGTCTGCCAAGTGGAAGATTGTTTAGAGTAATTCCTGTTTTCTCACAAGACCCGGAAAAAGCCTGGGGTTATTCAGAAGAATCAAAACCAATGTTTATGACCTCACATGGTTTTGTTCCGTGGGATGATGCTCATCATCCAAAACTTTCTCAGACAGATGGAATTGCAGACGGCAGATGGATTTTTATTAATGGAAATAATACTCCAAGAGTTGCACGAGTTGATCTTTCAACTTTTAAAACGGCTGAGATAATTGAAATTCCAAACTCGGGTGGTAATCACGGTTCTCCATTCATAACTGAGAATACCGAGTATGTTGTTGCTTCAACCAGATTCAGTGTTCCAATTCCTGAAAAAGATGTTCCAATCAGTTCGTACAAAGAAAACTTCAAAGGCACTATCAGTTTTATAAGCGTTAATAAAGAAGGGGCAATGGATGTTGCTTTCCAAATCCTTGTTCCGGGATTTGATTATGATTTAGCTCATTCAGGAAAAGGTGTCTCTCACGGCTGGGCTTTCTTCACAAGCTACAACACAGAACAGGCAAATACTTTGCTTGAAGTTAATGCTTCACAAAATGATAAAGATTTTATTGCAGCGGTAAACTGGAAAAAAGCCGAAGAGTATGTTAAACAAGGTAAAGCAAAAACTTTTAGTACAAGCTACTTAAGAAATTATTTTGATGAAAAGAAACATATGGGAATTTCGGAAGAGAAAAAGAGCGTGAAAGTTCTGCTTCCTGAAGAATGCCCCGGTTTAATTTATTATCTGCCAACACCAAAATCTCCTCATGGTGTGGATGTTGATCCAACAGGTGAATACATAGCAGCCGGTGGTAAACTTGCATCTATGATACCTGTTCATTCATTCAACAAAATGCTTAAAGCAATTGAGAACAAAGAATTCGAAACTACTATTGATGGAATACCAGTATTAAAATATGAAGCTACGATCGCAGGTGAAGTTCAAAATCCTGGACTTGGTCCACTACACACAGAATTTGATGATAATGGTTATGGTTATACATCTTCATTCATTTCATCAGAAATAGTAAAATGGAAAGTTGGTTCCTGGGAAATTGTTGACAGAATTCCTGCATATTATTCTATTGGTCATCTCTGCATTCCCGGAGGCGATACAAGGAAACCTTGGGGTAAGTATGTAATCGCTCTAAATAAAATTACGAAAGACAGATATCTGCCCACCGGACCAGAGTTGACACAGTCAGCCCAGTTAATTGATATCACGGGTGATAAGATGAAACTGCTTTTGGATTTCCCGACAATTGGTGAGCCGCATTATGCTCAGGCAATTCCTGCAGACATCATTATGAAAAATTCTAAAAAGATTTATCCTATTGAAGAAAATTCTCATCCGTATGGAGTTAAAGCAGAGAAGGATGCTCGTGTTGTCAGAGAAGGAAATGTAGTACACGTTATCATGTCAACAATCAGAACACACTTTGCACCAGATAATATTGAAGGTATTAAAGTTGGTGATGTTGTTTATTTTCACGTAACAAATCTTGAACAGGATTGGGATATTCCTCATGGTTTTGCAGTTAAAGGAATGCAAAATTCCGAATTGCTGATTATGCCCGGCGCTACCGAGACTATTGTGTGGACTCCACAAAAGGAAGGAATATATCCATTTTACTGCACTGATTTTTGTTCAGCACTTCACCAGGAAATGCAGGGATATATAAGAGTATCGCCCAAAGGTTCAAACGTGGCGATCACTTATGGAACAGGGAAATAATTAATTTAATGAAATCGTAGCACAGATTATTTAATCTGTGCTACATATTTATCTTATGAAAACTCAATCTAAAATATTAATCATCGTTGCTTCACTTATTTTAATTTTAACTTTCTTTTTTCCGATATGGTATATTGATCTTGAAGCTCCTCAATATCCTGAAGGAATCGGTTTGGAAATCTGGATAAATAAAATTACCGGACAACAAGAACATGATCTTGAAAACATTAATGGTCTAAACCATTATATTGGAATGAAAAGAATTGAACCGGATGCTATACCTGAGTTAACAATTATGCCCTTCGTAATTATTTTTATGACGCTGTTCGGTCTGATCTCAGGCATACTCGGGAAACGTATTCTCGTTTATATCTGGATTGTACTTTTTGTTGTAATGGCTGCTGTCGGACTTTATGATTTTTATTTGTGGGGATATGATTATGGTCATGATCTTGATCCGAATGCTGCAATAAAAGTTCCCGGAATGGCGTACCAGCCCCCATTAATAGGTTCAAAAATGCTTTTAAACTTCAATGCGGTTTCAATGCCGCATTTTGGTTCTTTGATTATTGCTGTGGTCGTATTAATTGCTGTAATCGCTTTATTTTTGGATAGAAAAAATAAAACAAGCTAGGATTGAATTGTTTAACCGTAACCAATCATCATTTTTATTCTTACTCGCACTCTTTTTTTTCGGAACCACATCTTGTGGAAGCAATCCTGAGCCTATAAATTATGGACAAGATGAATGTGAGTTTTGTCGGATGTTGATCTCAGATAATCGCTTCGGTTCGGAGATTGTTACTGATAAAGGAAAAGTATTCAAATTTGATGAAGTTGGATGCATGATTGATTATGCATTGGTAAAAAATTTAATCGGAGATGCTAATCAAAAATTTTTAGTAACAGATTTTGCAGTTCCTGAAACTTTAATTGATGCTAACTCAGCGTTCTATGTTCACAATGAAAATATCAGAAGTCCGATGGGATTAAATGTGATGTCGTTTGAAAGTGAAGTTTCCAGACAAAAGTTTATAGCGGAAAGTAGTGGTAGCATATTAAACTGGGTTGATGTGATTGAACTAGTTAAACAAAGAAGTATGTGAGCGGATCGTCATTCCGGATTTACTGCTTTGGCAGGAAAGTCCGGAATCTCAAAATATATATTGATTGATATTGTCAGATGCCAACTCAAATAAAACTAATATTCTTTCTTTCCTTTACATTATTTGCAACCCTTACCTCTGCTAAAGTAATTATCGTCTCCAACTCCGGACCAATCAATACAATTCTCAAAGCTATTTCTCAATCAAATGATTACGATACAGTTTTAGTTAAATCTGGAGAATATGCTGAAGGGAATATAATTGTCAATAAAAAGCTAACGATCATCGGAGAAAATTTTCCTGTCATCGATGGAAAAGGTACCGGAGAGATATTTACTATTGTTTCAAATGATGTTCAAATATCAGGTCTTACGATTAATAATTCCGGAATAAGTTTTCTTGAAGAAAATGCAGGGATAAGATTAAAAGAAGTACGGCATTGCGTAATAACTGGAAATAAATTTAATAACAATTTCTTTGCTATTTATCTTGCCAAGTCAGCTGATTGTATTGTCAGGAATAATTTTATCAGAGGCGAGGGAAAAAGAGAATCGAACTCAGGAAACGGAATTCATCTATGGTACTGCCGCGATATTACGATAGAAGGTAATGAAGTATATAACCATCGTGATGGAATTTATTTTGAGTTTGTTCGTCACGGGAAGATAATTAATAACCACAGCGAAAGAAACCTTCGCTACGGGCTTCACTTTATGTTTTCAGATAGTTGTTCATATTCAAATAACACTTTTCTGAATAACGGAGCCGGAGTAGCAGTTATGTACACAAAAAATGTACTGATGTTTGAAAATCATTTTCTAAAAAACTGGGGTGCTGCATCCTACGGAATATTATTGAAAGATATTTCTGACAGTCATATTGAAAAAAATATTTTTGATGAAAATTCTATCGGATTATACATGGAAGGCAGCAGCAGAGTTACAGTTGAAAAAAACAATTTTACCAAAAACGGCTGGGCATTGAAGCTGATGGCAAACTCAATGGAAAATTATTTTTATGATAACAATTTCGCAGCAAATTCATTTGATATTTCAACTAACAGCAGACAGAATTTTAACACATTCGAAAAAAATTATTGGGCTGATTATGATGGATACGATCTCAACAAAGATGGATTCGGTGATATTCCTTTCCGACCGGTTACAATGTTTTCGATGATGATTGAATCTCATCCAACTTCTTTGGTACTTCTGCATAGTTTATTTATAGATATTCTGAATATTGCAGAAAGTATTATTCCGGCAATAACTCCGGAAGCACTCACCGATCCGAAACCACGAATGAGGATGGTGAATTGATAACAGTAGCCAATCTCGTTAAAAATTTTGGAAAGAATCATGTTCTGAAGAATATTAATTTAACTATTGAAGCAGGAAAAGTTACTGCTGTTGTTGGTCCAAATGGTTCCGGAAAAACTACTTTGATAAAAACAATCCTCGGACTTGTAAGACCAACATCCGGAATTATCGAAGTTGATGGAACAATAGTAAAAGATGATTATCTCTACAGAAATAAAATTGGTTACATGCCACAGATAGCAAGGTATCCTGAAAACCTGACTGGTAATGAAATTATTTCGCTGATAAAGTCAATTAGAAATAGTAATGAGTTTGATGATGCAGAAATTCTTTCATCACTGAAGCTTACGCCTGAAATGGAGAAGCCGTTTAAAAATCTTTCCGGTGGGACAAAGCAAAAAATATCTGCTTTGATCGCATTTGCTTTCAACCCTAAAATAATAATTCTTGATGAACCAACTGCAGG
Organism: Ignavibacteriota bacterium; assembly: GCA_013285405.1. Taxonomy (NCBI): domain Bacteria; kingdom Pseudomonadati; phylum Ignavibacteriota; species Ignavibacteriota bacterium. The sequence continues at coordinate 2,557,098 of CP053446.1, forward strand.
ACTTGACCCGATTTCAAGCAGCTATTTCAAAGATCTTGTTCTGAAACAGAAAGAACAAAAAAAGACAATAATCCTGACTTCGCATCTAATGAATGAAGTACAGGAACTTTCAGATGAAATTATTTTTTTACTTGAAGGAGAAATAAAATTTAAAGGCAGTGTTCAGTCGTTGCTCGAAGATAAAAATGAAACAAAGCTTGAAAGAGCAATTGCTGAGTTGATGAGTCAGAATCAGAACTCATCCTAATCCTTCTCTTGGGAAGAGAAGGACTTATTGGTATAAGAACAAAACACTTTATATGCTGACAGAAATAAAAATTAAGCCTTATATATTGATAACGATTCTCTCTCTTTTTAAGAGAGAGATACAGAGAGTTGTATTAGTCTCAACAATAAAAGGAAATTAGTCGAAGTTGCCAAGTCTGTGTGTCGTGAACTTAGGAAGAATTCAACCGAATCTGAAAGATTACTTTGGGAATCAGTTCGAGCTAAAAAATTAGGGAAGAAATTTTATTGACAGTATCCGATCTTTCACGATTTGACAGGTAAGGAAACTTTTTTCGTATCTGATTTTTATTGCCACGAAATGAAACTTATAATCGAACTTGATGGAAAATACCATCAATATAGATTAAAAGCAGATAAGGAAAGAACAAAAATCTTAAATCATCTTGGATTGAAAGTGATAAGATTTAAGAATGAAGAAGTGATAAATTATTTGGATGGCGTAGTTGTGAAAATCAAAAAAGAATTCGGAGTGAAGACTTAATTAATGTGAACTCATCCTAATCCTTCTCTTGAGAAGAGAAGGACTTATTTGAGTTCACACTTTTAAAATTTTTTGCTGACAGAAATAAAAATTAAACGTTTTATATTGATAACAATTCTCTCTCTTTGTAAGAGAGAGATACAGAGAGAGTTCGCCAATTAAAATTAGAAATGAAACTCGTTAAAAAAATATTACTTTACGAAATCCACAACACAATCAGAAGCAAGTGGGTTTTGCTTTACACTTTCTTTTTCTTTCTAGTTGGATATGGATTATTTACTTTTAGCGGAGATGTAAACAAAGCATACATCAGTCTGATGAACATAATTATAATAGTCATTCCGCTTGTGTCAATCATTTTTGGCTCGATATATTTTTATAATTCAAGAGAATTTATCGAGATGATGCTGAGCCAACCGATTGACAGGAAATCCCTTTTCCTCGGAATATTTTTAGGAACGGCAATTCCTCTTTCTGCAGGATTCGCAATCGGATTTTCTGTGCCGTTTTTGTTGTTTGGAAAAGTTGGTGAGCAGATTGATGGATTTATTTTATTACTGTTGATCGGAATTTTACTCACGTTCATCTTCATTGCACTTTCGTTTTTGATTTCTGTAAAGCAGGATGACAAATCAAAAGGACTTGGTATTGCAATTTTAATCTGGTTGGTACTTGCAGTTGTTTACGACGGAATCATTCTTTTGGTTATATATTATTTTCAGGATTACCCGCTTGAAAATGCAATGATAATTCTGAGTACTCTAAATCCAATTGATCTTGGAAGAATTTTATTTTTAATGAAGTTTGATATTGCCGCTTTGATGGGTTACACCGGAGCCGTATTTCAAAGATTTTTCGGAAGTTCATCCGGGATGATTATTTCTTTCATTTGTCTTATCATCTGGATATTTATTCCTTTCTTTTTAAGCAGCAGGATTTTTAAAAAGAAAGATTTTTGATTATTTTTTTGCTGAAATTCAGGGATAATTGTATCTTGAACAGAGAATTTTATCTCATTAATTTTTTCTTTTTTTTACATCAACTCACTTAAACTTAATTACAGGAAAGTATGGAGTGGCTTAAAAATTTCACGTTACCTCAATCAACTGAACACATTGAATTGATCGGATATATGTTAGTAATTGTCATGATGCTGTTCATTGTATTCAGCAGTATAATTTTATGGGGAACTTTAATCTCAATTTATCTGAAGCGGAAAGCAAGCAAAGATCTGGATGTTAAATATGAACTACTTTCAAAAGATATTATGGATACAGTTCTGTTCAATAAAATGACAGGGATTATGTTTTGTATTCTTCCAGGCATCACTGTAATCCTTATTTTAGCACAACTATTTCAATCCCAGAATAATCCCAACCTTAATTTTCTTATTTATTCGCTGGTGCTGTTAGTAATTGGTTTGCTATTTATCTACAGTTATAAAAATTCGTTTTACATGTTCAAACAGGTTGATATTAATTCAGGATTGGCTGGTTCGATACTTTTGTTTTTCTCGTTATGGTTATTTAGTGCAGCAATGACAAGTTCTATATACACTGAGTCTTCTTTAGCTGCTGCTGAATCAATAAACCTGTTCTCTGGTGTTGTACTTTTCAGATTTTTATTGTTAATACTTATTTCGCTTGCTGTTACAGGAGCTATTTTATTATTTAGAAAATACAACATTAAAAAATCTAACGCGGATACCAATGAAGATTACTCGTCGTCTGCTGTACAACTCTATTTAAAGATTACATTCGCAGCAATAGTCAGCATACCATTATTGATATTTATTAACATGATATTGCTGCCCAAAACTTCATTATCAGGAGCTTTCTTCTTTTATTTAATTCTCAGTGTCGTGTTTTTATTCATAGCTTATCACTTACTTTATCAGTTGTACAAAAATGCAAACAAAACATTCGCAGCATATTTACTTGTGTTACTGGTACTTTTTGTATTAATCAATGCTTTGAGCGATCAAATGCTTATTGCAGGTTCAAACAAAGTTCAATACACAATGCTCGCAGCAAAGTATGATGATTACCTGGCTGAATTAAAAGGAAGCGATAAAGTTGTTACCATCAATGGTGAAGAACTTTACTCTGTCCGATGTGCATCTTGTCATACTTTTGATAAAAAATTAGTTGGTCCACCGCATGACGAAGTAATCCCAAAATATTTTGGAAAGGAAAATCAGCTAATAGCTTTTATTAGAAATCCTGTTAAAGTTAATCCTGATTATCCGCCGATGCCCAATCCAGGTTTAAAACCAGATGAAGCTAAAGCTGTTGCAGATTATTTATTATCAAAAGTAAAAAGTGATTTAGGAAAATAATCTTGATTTTTTTTGATGATAAGATTTTTCACATGAATAAATGCTATCATGATATCAGGTTAAAAAGTTTATTCATATTTTAAGAAATACTAATAAACATCTGAAATAATTTACGTCATAATATTAATATCCAAGAGTAAAAAATGGCATTCTTTGAAAAGCTTAAGTTGTGGTTAGATAAAAACAGTGATCTGGCGTACGGTCTGATCAGAATATTTTTAGGTGTTGCATTATTTGTTCGTGGATGGATACTTGCTTCAGATCCTGCAGCCATAACCAGGCTTGCTGAGGAAGATAGAATTTATTGGTGGTATTCGTACATAACTGTTGCGCATATTATTGGAGGATTTTCACTTGCAATTGGTTTGATAACCAGACTCGGATCGCTGCTTCAGATTCCGGTGCTTTTCGGTGCAGTATTTCTTGTTCATCTTAAACAAGGATTACTTTCGGTTGGTCAGTCGCTTGAACTTTCAGCGCTTGTGCTTGTTCTCTTACTTATATATTTTGTTTTCGGCTCTGGTGGCTTATCAGTTGACCGTAGAATTTCAAAAAGAAAATCGGGTGATAAACCTCTGCAGAGCAGCAGTTAAAATATAAGTTGAATATATATCTATAGAGAAATCAATAAAGATTCTAAAGAGACACTCAGAAAAATTTCAAAAACTAATACTAAATATTTTAACGACTGAACATTTCACAAATTGTTAAAATAAAAATTTAATGGATAGTGAATTAAAAAAAATAATATCTGAACTGAGTCAATGGGGGAATTTGAATTCAGCAAGTCAATTCCTTCTAAAGAATATATGCAAGCTGAACGATTGGGAGTATGGTGAAATCTGGCTTCCTTCAAAAGATGGAAAATTTATGGTCTGGACTGGCTTCTGGAGTAAACTTTCAAAACACTTTGAAAAATTCTCCAAGTTCAGTTCGGTTCACAAGTTTGCAAAAGGAATTGGATTAGTAGGCAGAACATGGCAGCAAAAAAAAGTAATGTGGATTGAAGATATTTTTTTAAATAATAATTTTCTCAGAACAGAGGTTGCTTCGAAGAGCGGATTAAATTCAGCAGTGAGTATTCCATTCCTGCAGAATAATAATGTGTTGTTTATTCTGTGTTTTTTTATCCGAAATCTTACACCTGCCGATCAGGAAAAAGCAATTAAAATATTTGAATATTCAGAGCAAATAGGAAATGAAATTTCTGGGTTGAGTTAATCTATTTGATTACCTTGCATTTATTCCTGAAGCATATCTTTCAACATCAATAATTCTGACCACTTCATTTGTAGCAGTTTCCACAAATGCCACATTTGAGATTCTTTGTTTTCCCACCGGATTATATCTTGGTTTATATCCATTCATCTCATTTGAACTTGTAGCAACAACATATTTGCCGTCAGATGTCAAATCAATTCCCCATAAATCATGAAAAGCATGATGCGAGATTTCATTTTCAATACTCCAGTTTGTTCCATCTTTCTTGATGACCTTAATTTTTCCTTCATGGAATACTGCAACATAAATTTTGGACCCGTCGGGTGTAATTGCCATCTGCATCGGATGATCGCCCATAGATAAACGTGCTGCTTCCTGACGCGATTGAACATCATAAATAATTACATAACCTGATCCCTTGCAGGAAACATACAAATATTTCCCATCGGGAGATATGTAGGCATGAATAGGTTCATGAAAGGGTGTTTGTCCGGGTGACATTAAAATTGGGTCACCATCGAAGTCATTTAAATTTGTGTCATATATATATATTCTGTCCCACTTCATATCTGCAATAAGCAGTTTGTCATCAGGTGTAATGGCAAGAGCGTGCGGTACACCGGCAATTGGCAAGCTTATTTCAGAAACCAGAGTCATAGTTGCCAGATCAATTTCGTACACACCTGTTATTGCACCTGGAGCGAGCGGAGATTTGGATACAAAAAGTTTTCTTCCATCACTACTGAAAACTATCATACCGGGGAATTCCAATCCACTTACAGTTCCGACTATTTGATAAGTGTTTATATCAATCTTAAGTATTTTACCTGCTGCAACAAGCCCGACATATAAAAATCCATCTTTTCTTGTGATGTGATCGGGATGATCAATGCTTGCCGGATTTAGATTAACATCAATCGTTCTTTTAACAAGTTTGTTTTGTAAATCAATAACTGACACTTCATCACCAGCCTGATTACAAACGAATATTTCATCATTTGAAGATAAGTATGGAACTTCACCTGAAAAAGATTTAGCGCCATTGTTTATCCAATCTCTGATTATGTTGATTTCATTGTCAGATAACTTTGGTTTGTTATAAGGCATTCGGAATGAAGAATTTTCAACATCTCCAATAACTAATCTATAAAGTAAACTACGCTCAGCATTAAATGGAATTACAGCCTCCCCTCCGTATTCATCAGCACCATGAAAAATATTTGATGATTTTTCATGCCCTGTTGTATCACCAAAGTGTCTTCCGGAGGAACCAAGTATCAACTTTGACCACGATTCAAATGAAAGATTGTGTTCCGGTTCAGTACCGGAATGACAGCCAGATTGCGCACAATTTTTTGCGAATATTTCTGCAACCTGGTATGTCTCAAATCCGTTAAAAGTATTGTCAACTATGGGTGGTGGATCAGAAACGGAATCACAACTTGAAAAAAATAATAAAAAAAAGACAATAAGTGCCGACAGTAGATAAAAATAATTATTTCGTTTCATCAGTAAATGCATTTAGATTATCGTCAATATGGTAATAATGACTAATTTGAATCAAGTCATTCTCTTGACGCAAATAAATTATTTTGGATTAATTATGAGCAATCGACAAGTGAAAATTAATTCAGTTGTCATAATTTTTCGGTGAGAGATCTTTTATTCTGAAAAATACATCTTCAAGTTCCTTATCGTCAACTGCATTATCAATCATTGGATAAAGTATGTTTTCCTCCTTAAGATTATGCTCGCTAAGGACTTCAAGTAATCCTTCTTCAAGTTCATCTGTTTGAGTATTACCATTTTTCAGATATGTGAAAATTTCATTTAAATAATTCTTTATTTCTCTGTGTTCCATTTTCATAACTGCGGTTGGACCTGTATCAGCCATTCCGGTTTTGCTTTCGAACAACGGAAATAAAATCTCCTCTTCCCATAAAATATGTTTTTGTAAATCTGTTTTAAATTCAGAAAAAATATCCATTGCTTTATTCTGATCGGAATCTCTCAGCTCTTTAAACTGAATATATATGTCATCCAATCTGTCGTGATCTTGTTCCATAAATTCTGAAATAGATTTCATTATTACTCCTTTGTTTTTGATTCTTATTAATTAACGATGCTGAAAAAATTCAGCTTGACAAATTCATTCTCCCTCTAACAAGTTCAAAGTCTTCAGGCTTATTCATATTTAGAAACATACCTTCTTCGTATCCGTCGTATTCATTAGCGATGTCTATAATTTCAGCATCAAGTTTTTGAACAAGCTGTAAAACTTTACATCCACACTTTTGAGAATTGTTAATCTCAAGTTTATCATCTTCAATAAGTTCAACTATTTCCTGTAAATCTTGTTTTGAATAGAGACCACACAACTGCTGAACGAATCCATCTGCTTTTGTAATCGTAATTGACTTATTGGTTTTATAATTGATGATGAATTCAATTACACCCTTATTCACAAACGGTATATCGCAGGAGATGATAAAATTCTTATCTGTAATCGAATGAGCTAATCCTGAATGTATGCCGGCGAGTGGACCAACATTTTTATAGATATCTTCAAACATTTCTATTCCAAGAAATTTGTATTCATCAGGAGTATTTGTTATGAGTATCACACGATCAAACAAACTCTTCATCAGTTCAGTAGTTCTTTCAATCATCGTCACTTCACCGACCTTAAGAAAAGATTTATTCAAACCCATTCGTTTGCTTTTTCCGCCGGCGAGAATTATTCCAGTTATATCTTTATACATTCTATCATTTCTCCTTTTTGGGGATTCATTCGCTCTTCTTCAATTATAATCAGACAATTTGCATTTGCAAGCTGCATCATATCAGCAGATGATTGTGCTTCTGAAGCTTTTACAAAGTATTTTCCTTTTTCTAAATTGAATCCCAAACGACCGCGAAAGAAATTTCTTTTATCATCTTTTTTAATAATTGATTCAGTTAATTCTGCCATAACAGAGTTGTCTGGAGTAATCCCAAAAAAATTCAGAATCGCAGGTTTGATAAAAATTAAAAAATTCACATAAGATGAAACCGGATTTCCGGGAAGTCCAAAAACCAATTTCGTCTTGTTTTCTTTTTCCCAAATACCAAATACGATCGGTTTGCCCGGTTTAATGTTAACTTTCCAGAATTTAACTTCGGTACCAAACTCGATTAATAATTCTTTAAGATAATCATACTTGCCAACGGAAACGCCGCCTGTTGTAACAAGGATATCAATATCGCTGTTAAACGCGTCTGCAAGTTTCTCACGGATTTTTGCTTTGTCATCTTTTACAAATCCAAAGTTTAACGTCTCCATATTACATTCATTCAATAAAGAAATAACCGAGTAAAGATTGGTCCCTCGAATTTTATCTTCAGTAACTTTACCATCAATATCAATAAGTTCATCACCGGTTGAAAACACTCCGAATTTAATTTTACGGTAAACTTTCACTTTCGATTTTCCGCATGCACCAAGTAATGAAATTTTATTGGAAGTGATTAATTGATTTTTTTTAAGTGCCAGTATTCCTTCTGATAAATCTTCTCCTTTTTTTCTGATATGTTGACTTTCCTTAATTGATTTTCCATCCGCAAGCATTACAAATCCGTTATTGGTAATTGCATCTTCAACGGGGAGAATTGCGGAAGTATTTTCAGGAATTTTGCCTCCAGTCATTATCAGAACAGCAGATTCATCATTCAGCGTGAATCGATTATAATTTCCGGCTGAAATTTCTCCAATGATTTTCCACTTTTTGATGTTAGGATTAAACCTGATTGCAAATCCATCCATTGCTGAGTTGTGAAAGGGAGGTTGGTTGATATCAGAATAAACATCATCAGCCAAAATTCTGTTGAGTGAATTCAGAAGATCAACTTCTTCAATTTCAAGTTTTAATTTTAGAAATTCATTTTTTACAATTTGATATGATTCTGTGTAAGAAATCATTTTAATCTGCTATATTAACTTCATCTGAAACGTAAATCGTACCACCTTTAATTACTTTTGCAAAAATACCTTCGGTTGGCATAACACAATCACCAACTTTAAAATAAATAGCACACTTTGTGTGGCATTCCTTTCCTATCTGCGTAACTTCAAGTTCAACTTCTTTTCCGATTTTAATTTTATTACCGACGTGTAAACCGGGAAGATTGATAAATTCTGTTGTAATATTTTCCGCAAAAGCACCGGGACGAAGTTTCGGTAAACCTTTTTCACGCATCGTAGTAATGCTTTCCATCGCAAGAAAACTTACCTGTCGATGCCAGTTTCCGGCGTGTGCATCTCCATCGATTCCATATTCTTCAATTAATTGTGCTGATGAAACATTTGATTTAGGTATTCCTTTCTTTTTACTTGTTGAGATAGCAACAATTCTTCCAGATTGAACATGATGTTTATTGAATAGTTTTTCATTTATGATGAAAGTTTCCACTCTTTCCTCCAGTCTTACTTAGTAATTTTATTTCCTTGATCGTAATTGATTTATCTAATGCTTTGCACATATCATAAATTGTTAAAGCTGAAATGCTGACAGCGGTCAGTGCTTCCATTTCTATTCCGGTTTGAGCTATAGTTTTAGCTAATGATTTAATTTCAACGGTATTTTTCTTCTCATTGAGATTTAATACAACATCTATAGAAGAAATGAAAATATTGTGGCAAAGTGGAATTAACTCAGATGTTTTTTTTGCAGCTTGTATGCCTGAAATTTTCGCAACTGCTAGTACGTCACCTTTTTGGATTTCATTGCTCTTTATTTTATCAAATACTTTTTTTGATACATGAACTTCAGCAGATGCTTCTGCTGTTCGCACAGTTTTTTCTTTTGATGAAACATCAACCATTTTTGCTTTGCCAGATTTATCTGTGTGAGAAAAGTTTTTCATCCACCAATGCTCATCATGTTGTTATAATTCATTTCTGCAAGTTCTTCTGCTTCGGGATGCTTGTACCATTTTTTCTTTAATGAATTTGAAATTACTTCTGCAATTATTTCATCTTCAATAGAATTATCACTCAGCATAATCTTTAAATCAATATCTTCCACAGAAGAAAACAGACAGAGTTTTATTTTTCCTGATGCGGTTATTCTCAAGCGATTACAACTATCGCAAAAGTGATTAGAAACTGAACTGATAAAACCAACTTTGCAATTCGTTCCTTCAACTGCATAATCTTTTGCAATTTTTCCTTCCTGAACCACACTCACTAATTTATATTTAGCTTCTATACGTGATTTCATTTTCTGCCACGGAAGGAACTTTTCATTATCCCAATTATTCCCGCTGAAGGGCATATATTCAATGAACCTGATATTAATATCGGTATCCTTAAAATAATCTATGAAATCAATAAGCTCATCATCATTTATGTTTCTGATAATAACAGAGTTTACTTTTACATTTTTGAAGCCTGTGTTCATTGCTATATTGATTGAGCGAAGTGTAGATTCAAACATGTCGCTCTCGGTAATCGCTATAAATTTTTGTCTGTTTAATGTATCAAGGCTGATATTCAGGGAATCCAATCCACATCTGTACAGAGATTCAATTTTATCTTCAAGGCAGGTTCCGTTAGTAGTAATTCCAACTTCAAAGGGATTTTCTTTTTTAAGAGAACACAACATATCAAAAAACTTGACTATATCTTTTCTGATTAATGGTTCTCCGCCTGTAAAACGAATTTTCTTTACTTCAAGATCTTTTACAAGAATTGTAATTAATCTTATTAATTCTTCATAACTAAGAATATCTTTTTTTGTTAATGAAGTATTAAACAACTTAACAGGATTACAGTAAATACAATTAAGATTGCATTTATCAATTAAAGAAATGCGGATGTAATCGTGGATCCTACCGAAGCTATCAACCAGTTTCATATTCTTAAAAAATTATTAGTCCAATAACAGCAGCAATGAGAACTACAAAAGCCGGATGCATTTTGAATGTAAGAATTAATGCTGCTCCGACGACGAGCATTAAATAAGCTCTCCAATCGGTTCCACTTTTAATTGCGTATTGATACATTATTGCAACAATCATTCCCACTATTGCATATTTAATCCCACTAAAAGCTTTATTAACGAATTCATTTTTTTCATATAATGAATAAAAATATGCAGTAAATAATATCATAATAGCGGGAGTAAACAGGTTACCTAAATTTGCTGCAACAGCACCGAGTATTCCACCGGTTTTGTAGCCTGTGTATGTGGCAAACTTAATTGAAATGGCTCCGGGGAAAATTTCGACCATACCAAGTACTCTTAAAAATTCTTCTTTTGAAAGCCAATGATTATTAGTTACAACTTCGCGTTCAATTAGTGGTAAAAGTGAATAAGCACCACCAAACGAAAAAGAACCAACTTTCAGAAACGAAAGGAAAAGTTGCAATAATGTTTCCATTATTTAATTCCAGTAATAATATCGTCAATCCAGCTTAATGCAGCCATCATAGATGGAAGCCCGATGGTAGGAAGAGATAGTAAAGCAACATGTCGCAATTCATCAGTAGAACAACCGGTAGCAATAGCTTTACGGGCATGCGAATGAACAGCGCCTTCGAGTCGTGCACCGGTTGAGATAGCAAGTTTTATTAATGCTCTCGTTTTTTCATCCAGTGGACCTGCGGCGTGAACTGCATCTCCCATTTTTTCATAAGCTTTTGCAACATCGGGATGATCTTCAGTAAACTTTTTAAATCGTTTTGGAATTTGCGACATTGTTAACCTCCTTCATCATTTATCTAAATATTATTTTTCGTTGTAATTTAAATGCAAAACTTTTTCATTTTCGTTTGTGATCGCATTCTTTGGAATCATTCTTAAGAAATCACCGTACTTCATTGGTTCTTCAAGTCTGCAGGACCAGACAAGCTGTTCTTTTCCGTCCTTATCTTTCCAGTAAGTAATGTCCGGGCATCCATCGCACATACTCTGATCACCATTAGCCATCAGATCAGGTGGTTGTATAATTAATATTGATTGCAGATGTGCTTTCTTAAAAATTCTGAACGGATTAACAGCAAGATATTTCAGATAATTTTTCAGAGCTTTCCTGACACCTTTATCGAAAAGTGATAACACAAACATTGTTGATCTTCCCATTGCCAATGTTTTTGGAGATGCATAGCTTAAGTATTTGTCATACTTAAAATGATAGACGGTCATTACCAGTTCCATAAACTTTTTACCAGTGTAGCCGAATATTTTATTTTTATTTCCGATTCTTTCAGAAAGAAGCCATTTGTAATCATCAGCTTTGTGAGTTCCATTTAAAAATGCGGATGGTGCAAAGTCAGGAAATCTTTCCCTGATTTTCTCCACAATCATCGGTGATTTTAAATCAACTACTTCTTCCTGCTCTGAATGATAATGTATGTCTGTCCAAACAATCCTTTGATCTCCAATATAAAAATTAAAGGGTGTATTTGGTGTAATATATCTGAACAGAATGAAGACCATTGTATCAACTATATCAATATGTTTTTGCGCCCAGGCAACCAGTTCAGGAACATACTGAAGTGTATCTCCATAAACAGTTGAGTTGAAAGAGCAGGCAATTCCTCCTTCGGCAGCAAGCATCTCAGCATAATAGAGACGAAGCTCGTTCAGTTCAACTTCATTTTTGTCTTTCCATTTCTCTTCTCTGCCTCTGCCTTGTTTTGAATCTATATGAAAAGTAAACCCGAACACGCCTGCTTTTTTAAGATTGTGAAGCAATTCTTTTGTAAGAGCAATTCCATTTGTATTTATTATTGGTTTGAGTCCTCTTGATTTTATATGCTTTACTAACTCAATTATGTGAGGATAGACTAACGGATCGCCACCGGCAATTGAGATACAATCTGATTTTCTTTGTGACTGGAAAAAATCAAGTTCGTGCTTTACCTGTTCCAAAGATTTATGAGAATTTTTTATGTTCTTCCGGTAGCAGCCATAGCAGCTAAGGTTACATTGTGAAGTTGGTTCAAGCCAGGTAATACCGTTATCCGGCATTGTCCATGGCATGCGGTAAAGTGATTCAACCGGGAAATATGGTTTACTCATTTGTTTGCCTCTAATTTTAAAGAATGATTACTATTTAAATAATATCTTAATGCAGTAAAATTAATCATCACCAAAGCATTGAAGCAAGTACAATTATTAGAAGACCAAGAGTGAGGTTAATTGTTGCTAAAGTGTGAAGAATTTTTTGTGATTTTATAAACTCAGCCTGAGGTGCTTCGCCTGGCTTTGGCATCGATCCTCTAAGTTTCGGTACGATGCGTATTGCTATTATCAATCCTACTGCGATTACGCAAAGGATAAGAATATGTTTTGCAGTCAATATAATTCCTGATTGAGAAGAAGTGTTTAAAAGCATTTCCGCAGGTGTTTTCAAGTATCCGGTAATAAGAAGAATTATAATGCTTATCCAGGCAGTGATAGAAAATTTTTTTGAAATGATACCCATAAGTTTCCCACTTTGCTGTGCATCAATTAATTTTAAGGATGGAAGTAAAATCAAGTGCATATAAATCATTCCTCCTATCCAGACAGACGTTGCCAGCAGGTGTAAAAAATTTATAATTTGATTTGCCATATTATTTTGCTCCATTCATTTTTGGTTTAGAAAATTTTAAAAAATTAATGTGGCGAAAAACGATCCATATTTGAACTCATTTCTGCAAATTCATTATTGGTTAAATTTAACTGAGCAAACGGAAACACAATTTTATCTTCTCTGAAAATATGTAGCCGCAGCATTTCAACCATTTGTTTACCTTGTTCGAGAGCTATGTCAAGAATTACAAGACGTGAAGACTGATCAGGTAATCTTCCGGCAAGTCCGAACATTGTAAAAGTGATGGCAGCGATCTGAATAAATTTTATGTGATCATCTTCCAGCATATCAACTGCATTTGTTTTCTCAGGACCTGTACTGTGTTCGCCTTTTTCAATATAACGTTGATTAAGAAGAGGGAATAAGAATTTTTCTTCTTTTAAATTGTGTGTGCGAATGTTGTTATCAACAAACTGAAAAAATTCCGAAAGGGCTCCGCTTACTTCTTTTTGAGCACTGAATCCATTTATTCTGATTTTGTTAAGTGTTTCTTCGAACATATCCAGTTTTTTAAGACAAGCTTTATGTTCATCCATAAAATTTTTAAGAACACTATTCATCTGTTCGTACTCAACCTCATCTAATGCCGGAGGTGAAAATGCGTCTGGCGGCTCCATCGGAGAATACTCTTCCGAGCTTTCTTTTTCAACAAATCTTTTAATTGGATCAGAGTTTTTATCTTTATTCATATTGATATTTTTCCTTCTCATTAAATGATGCAATAAATATAGTCATTAAACTGAAATAGTAAAGGTTAGAAAAATTCTCAGTTTAATTTTCTCAACATCATTTTTTTAATATATTTCTTTTGAACATTCCTTCTTTATTCATTAATTTAACTTAACGAATGAACAACAATAGTAGCATCTCCGCAGAAGGCAGTCACTTTATTAATAAATTGCGGGAAGTAGTCAAAAATCTTCCTCCAGCATATTTCGCTATGGTGATGTCCACCGGTATTATCTCAATTTCTCATTTCATGCTAAAAGTTCATATAGTAGCACATATACTGTTCTGGCTGAATATCGTATTCTATATTTTACTTGGGATATTGAATATCCTGAGAATACTGTTTTATCGTAAAGATTTTTTATACGATATGATAGATCATCAAAAAGGTCCGGGATTCTTTACTATTGTTGCCGGTTCGTGTATTCTTGGTAGTCAGTTCATCATAATCTATAATGATTACTCTTTTGCTTTTGCGTTATGGATAATAGGAATAATTCTTTGGGTAATATTCAACTATACAATTTTCACAGCTTTAACTGTAAAAGAAAACAAACCGTCGCTTGATCAGGGAATAACCGGTGCCTGGCTTTTAGCTGTAGTTGCAACCCAGTCAATTGCAGCGCTAAGTACATTAATTGCAGCACACCTTGAACAACCTTACAAATTACAAATGAACTTTCTGGCTCTGTGTATGTGGATGTGGGGAGGTATGCTTTATATCTGGATGATCTCACTGATTTTTTATCGTTATACATTTTTCAAACTTTTTCCGGGAGATCTTTCACCACCTTACTGGATAAATATGGGTGCGATGGCAATATCTACTTTAGCAGGATCTCTGTTGATATCAAGTACTCACCATGCACCTTTTTTAGAATCGCTAATTCCTTTTGTTAAAGGTTTTACAATTTTCTACTGGGCAACCGGAACGTGGTGGATACCAATGCTTTTTGTGCTTGCTATCTGGCGACATATATACAAACGATTTCCACTCAAATACGATCCTTTATATTGGGGTGCGGTGTTTCCTTTAGGAATGTACACTGCCTGCACATTTCATATGGCAGATTCAATGGACATCTACTTCCTTGAAGATGTACCGAAATATTTTATTTATATCGCGCTAACTGCATGGCTTGCAGCATTTATTGGATTTTTACATTCTGTTTATGATCAATTCAACAGGTTTATATCCAGAAATGCAACGCAATAAATGTAATTGTTGCCAATGACATCTTAATAAATAAATCAAAGAACAATAAAAATTTTATTTTGCTGTTTCGAATTTTTCCTGAAGCTCGGGTGATTTTTGATTCAACATTCTTGTTACAACTTTATGAAACCAAATGTAACACGTAATAGAAAGCAATAGCATTAGAAACCAGCTTGATGTCCATACACCGAGTACACTCAATAAATATCCAAAAATAATCGGGCAGAAAAAACCACCTAATCCACCGAGAACTCCTACCGTACCGCCGACCACACCAACTTCATTTGGAAAATATTCCGGAATAAATTTATAAACTGCACCCATTCCGATTCCCCACGTCATACCAATTAAAAGAACAAATCCTGTAAAAATCCAAACATTAGCCTGGAAAAATATTCTCGATACACCTCTTGCTAAAAGTTCACGTTTATTAACTTCATCACCAACTTTAACTGCAGCTTCGTGCCATGCTTCAATCTTGGGAAGAACTAAAGTAGCATTTGCTTCGTGATAATATTCAGCAGCCTTTTTAATAAGAGGATATTTTTGATCGTCTAAAACTATTTCATTCTCATTAACAGCAGTAACTACACCGCTTTTGATAGCTGTAACACCTTCACCGGGTGAGTAAATTTCCATCCTCGGAAAAATTAATAGAAACGCAAAAACGATTGATGCTCTGAATACATAATACATAACTTTTCGCGCACCAAATTTATCAGCAAGCCATCCCCCAAAAGCGCGGATAAGTCCTGCAGGTAAGCTGAACATCGCAGTTAAAATACCTGCGGTTACGAGAGTCATGTAATAAGCGTTCACATAATAAGGAATCAACCATTGCGAATAGGCAACAAAGCATCCAAAGACAAGAAAATAATACAAACCGAAACGCCATAGTCGAATCTGCTTAAGTGGATTTAATAATTCATTAATTGATTTTTGTTTTTCAGGAATTCTGTTCGTCGTAAAAATGAAAAATAAAATTCCCATTGCTACCAGAGCAGCGGCATAAATTTGCGGCAGCGTTCTCCAGCCTTCCACATTATTGCCGTGATTAGTTAAGTAGTCAAGCAGTTTTGGAGCAAAGAATGCAGTTAAAGCGGTTCCGGCGTTTCCAGCTCCAAAAATTCCGAGAGCTGTACCTTGTTTATTCTTTGGATACCAGAGCGATGTAAAAGCAATTCCGCAAGCGAAACTCGAACCCGTTAAACCAAAGGCGAAACTTAACAAAGCAAATATTGTATAATCATTTGCATAAGAAAGAAGGAACATTGGTATAGAGCAGAAGAACAAAAGAGTTGTAAAAATAATTTTTCCACCGAATTTATCTGTCAACATTCCAATCGGGAATCTGAAGATTGCGCCAGAAAGAATCGGGATACCCAGAAGCCAGCCAACCTGAACACTGTTCCATTTAAAGATGTTGTAGTCCACAAGGAATGTAACAAGTACTCCGTTCAGTGTCCATGCAGCAAAACAGATTGTAAAAGCAAGTGTGTTGAAGAAAAGTATCTGGTGAGATTTAAATCCTGCTTTTTCTATCATCACATTTCAACTAATTATTTTTAATAATTGTATCTTTAATTAATTATTCTTTGGTTTAGTAACTGCCCAGATTGAACGAGGGTTGCGAATTTTTTTTCGGTTCCAATACCAGATAACTTTCTGATATGGTCTCCATAAATAACTTAAAGGAGGAACGAGCAAATGAACCAATCTTGAAAAAGGAATTAATAAAACAATAAGAAAAGCAATTGCGATGTGTAGTTGAATTACCAGCGGCAGATTAGTTACCGCAGTAATCTGTGGATCAAGTGTAAAGATTGACATAAGATATGGTGAAAGAACAGCGGCAAACCATGAAGAACCCCAGCGATAACCATAAGCAATCCACAATCCTAAAAATATTTGACTGAGAATTAAAATTTCTATTATCAGATCCATTTTAGTTGAAACCATCTGGATTCTGGGATGAGTTTTCCTTCTTATTATCAGAAGAAACATTCCCACAAATGCACTTATACCAAAAATGAAAGCTGAAACTTCAAGTATTAATAATCTTACCGGCTGATCATTCCATAACAATACTTCTCTTGGAAGCAGAAATGCAACGAGATGTCCGAAGAATAAAAATATTATTCCATAATGGAACGGAACTGAGCCAAAAAATAATTTTTTACCTTCCAGAAACTCAGATGATAAGGAAGAGAATTTAAACTTTGTTCCTCTGTATCTGTAAACTGTTCCAATGAGAAATACTGTAATTGCAACATAGGGCAGAGCAATAAAAAGAAAGTTATAAAGTATGTTCATAGCTGTTAATTATTTTGTTATAAAAATTATTCTTTAGTTAAAGATGAAATCTTTTCGTTAATCAATTTCTATTTCCGTTTTAATTGATTTGGTAAAACTATTCGAACTTAGTTCATTGTTCGGTTTAATATAGTTGAAATCTTTTTTAAGGATTTCGTTAATGGCAGTTAGCGGCTTCAGATATATTCTTCCGTAATCTTCTGACTGATCAATAATTGTTTTGTGCTGCCTTTTATAAATTTTATTTTTCATATTGACGCTCTCAGCGTTAAACTCGCTGATAATTTTGTCAAGAGCCGGAATAATTATTATCTCAACAAGCTCATTTCGTATCTCTGCATTTTGCATTCTTGGAATCAGTCGAAGCAGATTTGCGAGATTATCTGCCAGTTCATTTCCGCAATCATTTCCAGCTTCCTGATGTTCTTTATTTAGATTGACGAGCAGTTCACCTCTTTTGTAGTCATCACCGAATAGCACATAACCAATATCTAGAGTTGTAATTGCCTGCACATCAAAAGTTCGAGTAAATAATTCTTCCCACTTCCACTTTGAAACAGTTTTTGTAAATTCAAAAAAATCATTCATGACTTCAGATACATCGGGATAACTTTTATCCAGCAAATTATGAAGCTCATCTATTTTACTTCGGACTTCTTCATTTGGATATGTGAAAACGGATGCGAACAATTTATAAATTTCAAATGTTGAGTTCATTGCTTAATCCATCTGGTTATTTATGACAGGGTTTGCCGATGCGTTAAAATCATTAACCCATTTTTTAATTAATTCTTTATCCTCTGCAGTTAATACAGCGTCCGGATGAAGCGGAATGTAAATAGACATTGGCATTTCACCCTTTTCGATCTCTTCCCAAATTTCTTTTATTTTTTTAGCACGTCGTTTATCTGAGTATTTATCCCATTCAGAAAAGTTTAATTCATCTCTGCCTTTAACAACATCTTTCGATACCAGCCAGGAAACCGGGGCAATATGGCTGTACCAAGGCCATACAGTTTCATTAGAATGACAATCATAACAGCTTCTTTGCATGACTGATTTTATTTCTTTTGGAAAATTTAATTCACCAGTTACGGGCGGATTCGTTTTCTCAACTGCAATAAATTGTATTGCAATAAAGACGATTAGCAGACCTAATAAAATTCTATATATTATTTTTTTTGAAATTTTGATTTTCATATAGCACTTTTTTCATCCCTAATGGACATCTTATTGTTTAATAATAAATTAAGAACAGAAAATAATAAACTAAACACCTCTGCTCGGTTTTTCCAGGAATCCAAATCCAGTTGAGCCTTTCACATCAGCAGTGTTTTCGATCATTTCAATTGCCAGTTCACGATGTGCAGGAGGAATAACAAATCGTTCATCAAATTTAGCGAGCGATGTTAAAGCAAAAATTGCATCTGCTTTATCTGATGTTAATCCTGTATCAGTCAAAGCACCATTTGCTTTTTCTGCACTAATATCACCAACAGTTACACGTCTTCTGTGAATTCTGACTGCCATTAATTTTTTTAATACTTTCTGAATTTTTGAAGTATCGCCGGCACTGAGAAGATTTGCCATATATTGTAATGGAAATCGTGATTGATCAATAGTTCCCCATAATTCTTCCGTGCTTGTATCATAAAGCCAGTTGTCATCCCACTTTTTGGAAATCGGATCAAGTTTATCCAACTGCTCTTTATTTTTCTTTTCACTTAATGACGCCATAACCGGCAGTAGAGGTGGAACATAAAACAACATTGGCAGAGTTCTGAACTCTGGATGAAGAGGTAATGCAAGTCCCCATTCCTTAACAAATTTATAAACTGGTGAAAATTGTGCAGCGTGAATTGTTGAATCTGCAACACCGTTTGCTTTTGCTGAAGCAATAACTTCTTCGTCAAAAGGATCAAGTATAATATTCAACTGGCTTTCAATAAGATTTTCATCACTTGCTGAAGCTGCTTCATTTATACGATCGGCATCATAAAGCATAACGCCAAGATATCTTATTCTTCCAACACAGGAATGCATACACGCAGGAGCCAAACCTGCTTCGAGTCTCGGGAAACATAAAATACATTTTTCGGATTTACCTGTACTCCAGTTGTAATAAGATTTTTTGTAAGGACATGCAGTAACGCACATTCTCCATGCACGACAAACTTTTTGATTTATCAGAACTATTCCGTCTTCACCTCTTTTATAAATAGCACCTGACGGGCACGATGCAACACAAGCAGGATTTAGACAATGATTACAAATTCTCGGCAAGTAAAAGAATGCCATCTGTTCAAGCTGGAACATTGCTTCCTGTTCAGCGGGTGAAAGGTTTTCAAGATTCGGATCTTTTCTTGCATAATCAGGAGTTCCGCTAAGATCGTCATCCCAGTTTGGACCAGCTTTAATGTCTATCGGCTTACCTGTAATAAGAGATATTGGTCTTGCAGTTGGCTGATCATCCTGTTTTGGAGATTCAATCAGGTCAAGATATTTGTAAGTCCATGGTTCATAATAATCATCGATGACAGGTAAATACGGATTGTGAAAAATATTTGTTAGTCCTTTTATTTTTCCTGAACCTTTCAATGAAATACTGCCATTATTCTTTTCCCAGCCGCCTCTATATATTTCCTGATCTTCCCATTTTGAAGGATAACCGGTACCAGGTTTTGTTTCTACATTATTCCACCACATATATTCCGCACCTTTTCTGTCAGTCCAGATATTTTTGCAGGCAATAGAACAAGTGTGGCACCCGATACATTTATCCAGGTGAAATACCATTGAGATTTGTGATCTTACGTCCATAATTTTTTATTTATTATTTATTATTGATGATTTTTTTGCAATTGAACAGAACAGAGAGATGACATCTTTCTGTTCATGAAATATCTCTTCGATCTTTAAATAGAGACTTTGATTTAAATTTCCTTATAGTAATATCTAAAGATGTCATCTCTCCACATCTTTTTTCATAAATTAAAACACCACTTCATCCATCTTTTTAATTACAACGTGAGTATCCCTGTTTGGAGCCGTCGGACCCCAGTAATTAAAATGATAAGTAAACTGTCCATAGCCACCTGCAAGCAAATTTGGTTTGAGATGAACACGGGTAAAACTGTTATGTCCGCCAGCCCGTTTGTTTCCTCTCACTTGTGATTTAGGAATTCCAACTGTTCGTTCAGGTACGTGATAAACAATGCAAACACCTTTTGGAATTCTGGTGCTCACGACTGCACGGGTGCAATACACTCCATGATCATTATAAACTTCAACCCAATCATTATCATTTATACCAAGCTCTTTTGCATCAGCTTCATTTATCCAGCAAGGTTCACAGCCTCTGGATAAAGTGAGCATACGAAGGTTTTCCATGTAAGTAGAATGAATATGCCACTTACCATGTGGAGTTAGGCAATTAAATATTTTTGCTTTTCCTTCTTTCAGCGTTTCTCTTAAATCGCCGTAAACTTCCGGAGAAGGCGATGGTTTATAGGTTGGAAGATGTTCACCAAAAGCTATATACATTTCGTGATCAAGATAGATATGTTGTCTGCCTGTCAAAGTTCTCCAGGGAACTAATCTTTCAACATTGTATGTGAATGGTGCATAAGCTCTTCCATTATCCATAAGCCCTGACCATAACGGAGAATTGTTATATCTTCTTGGCTGAGCTTGAAGGTCTGCATAATTAATTTTTACATCCTTACTTCCTTCGCCAAGATCAACCAAAGTTAATCCTGTTTTCTTTTCAGCATTCTGATAAGCACGTACGGTTAAATGACCATTAGTTAATGTTGAAAGATGCAATACAGCATTTGATGCCCAGACATCTTCTTTTATTGATGGATATGATTTCCCATTAAATTTTTCAGTTTGAAAGTGATAAGATGTAATCATTTCATCATACTCTTCTTCACATTTATAACCATTGCCGTGAGCATTAAGTCCATTAGTTTTTATATTTTCCCCGAGCGAGATGTACTTTTTGTAAAGTTGAGTATAATCTCTTTCAACAATTGCAAGCTTGTGCATTGTTTTTCCGGGAATTGCTTCACATTCATTTTTATACCAATCTTTCACTGAAGGCTGTGTTATTTCGTCAGCACTATCATGTGAAAGGGGAGAAGCAACAATATCTTTCAGCGGTTCAGAAAAATGTTTTTCAGCAAGCTTGCTCGTTGAAAGTGCGATTTCCTTAAAAATACCCCAATCAGATTTTGCTTCCCACACAGGAGCGATTGCTGCGGAAAGTGGGTGAATGAATGAATGTAAATCAGTGCTGTTTAAATCTGCTTTCTCATACCACGAAGCTGCCGGCAGAACAATGTCAGAATACAATGCAGATGAATCCATTCTGAAATTAAGATCAACTACCAGATCCATTTTTCCTTCGGGTGCAATGTCATGCCATTTTACTTCCTCAGTTTTCTGATCGTTCATATCAACTGCAATGAGATTCGAATGTGTTCCCAGATAATGTTTAAGAAGATATTCGTGTCCTTTCATGCTGGCCAGTACTGCATTTCCTCGCCAGATATACCACACACGCGGATGATTAATTTCAGCATCAGGATCTCCGGCTGCATATTGAAGTTCTTTTGATTTTAATTTTTCAAGAACATACTTTTTAATATCGTCATCGTTTTTTGCGCCGTTGTTAACTGCTTCTTTGCATAACTCAAAAGTATTTTTATTAAACTGCGGATAAAAAGGCATCCATCCCATTCTGACTGATCTGAAAATCTGATCAGCGTGATGACCGCTTGTCCATTCGTTCTCCGGCAGTTTATTATATTTTGAAAAATATCCATCATAACGATATTGACACGTGTTGATATAATGCCAGATAGGTGCTTGTTGAAGTCTTACGGCTCCAACCCAATCTCTTGCGAAAGCAATAGTTCCCCACGAATCAACAGGAGCTAATTTTTCCTGACCAACATAATGATTGAGTCCACCGCCGTTTTTACCAACACAGCCCGTTAACATCAACGCCATAATTCCTGCACGATAAATCAGATTATTATGATACCAGTGGTTAACTCCTGCACCAATAATTATCATACATTTGCCTTGAGTTGCTTCTGCTGTTTTTGCCCATTCTCTTGCAAACTGAGTTACTGTATTTCTGTTTACACCGGTGAAAATTTCCTGCCACGCTGGAGTGTATGAAGAATCTGTGTCATTATAATCAGCAGGATAATCTCCTTTAAGATTTCTACTGACACCATATTGAGCCATTGTAAGATCATAAACTGTTGTAACCGGAATCTTCTTACCTTCAATTGTTTCTATATATTTAACAGGAACTCCTCTCATCCGCTTTTTATCTAATCCGAACTCAGTGAATTCAACCTGCAAAACTTCATCGTTATTATTTATTAATGAAAGAAGAGGGTTATAAGATGAGTTGTCCTCACCATCTTCAAATTTCATATTCCATTTGCCTTGCGTTTTATCCCATCGGTGACCCATACTTCCTTTTGGCATCACCAGCTTTCCGGAACTTTCATCAATATTTAAAAATTTCCAATCACCGTTTTCAGCATCTTTATATTTCGAAATTCTGTTAGCTCTTACTAATCTTCCTGCTTTATATATATTTCCTTCTTTTTCTATCTCAACTAAATAAGGAGAATCAGTGTATTTCTTTACATAGTTGATGAAGTACGGGGTTTGCTTTTCAACATGAAATTCTTTTAATATTACATGAGTAACAGCCATCCAGAAAGCGCCATCACTTCCTGCATGAAGTGGAACCCATTGATCAGCATATTTTGATACCTGACTGAAATCAGGTGAGAAGACAACTGCTTTTGTTCCGTTGTGACGAGACTCAGCGAAGAAGTGAGTGTCAGGTGTTCTGGTCATATTTAAGTTCGCACCCATCACAGCGATGAATTTAGAATTATACCAATCAGCACTCTCACAAACATCTGTCTGCTCACCCCAGACTTCGGGTGATGCATTTGGCAGATCACAATACCAATCATAAAAACTTAAATTAACTCCGCCGAATAGCTGAAGAAATCTTGCACCTGAAGCATAACTCAGCATTGACATTGCAGGAATTGGTGAGAATCCAATTACACGATCAGGACCATATTTTTTTGCTGTGTAGATATTTGCAGCAGCAATTATTTCTAATACTTCATCCCATGTAGCTCTTCGGAATCCACCTTTGCCCCTCGCTTTCTGATATTCTCTTCTTCTTTCTTTGTTGTTTTGAAGATTTTCCCATGCAAGTAAAGAATCACCAGTTTTATTTTTTTCTTCTCTGTAAAAATCCAGGAGAGTTCCGCGAACTAAGGGATATTTAATCCGAAGTGGACTATACAAATACCACGAAAAAGAAATTCCTCTCTGGCATCCGCGTGGCTCGTATGGTGGTAAACTTCCTTCAAGCAAAGGATAATCAAGCTGTTGAGTTTCCCATACGACTATTCCATCTTTAACGTGAATCTGCCAGGAACAACCGCCGGTGCAGTTAACACCGTGAGTGCTTCTTACAATACGATCGTGTTGAAAACGATTCCTGTAAAACTCTTCCCATTGTCTTGTTTGTGGTGATATTAAATCTTTAATCCAGCTCATAGAAAATTTCTCTTTGGTTTAATTAACTGTTAGATTGATTTCAATTGTCTTTTATAAATAGAATGATTTACACTGTTTCTTTTTCTTTTCCGCCATATTATGGTATAAAATGTAATCAGTACAACTACACCCAGAATCCCTGCATACAAAAATCTTTCCTGAGGAATTGCTGGTTCTTGAATTGATGAAACAAAGTCTGCATTTTTTAAAAATGCTGTAAGATAAAAAGCTTCATCATCAGTTACGGGATGATTTACAAATGCAGCGTTCATCACCGGGAAAGGTGAACTTAAAATGATTGAATGAACTCCCTGCGCTCCAAGTCTTGTAAAAGCTTGTGTTAAATCCAATGCAAGTAAACCTCCGCTCATCAGTTCATCATTGACTACGTTGTGGCAGGAGATACAAGCGGGACCGCCATTTGTTAATTTCTGTTCACCAGAAAATAATTTTCTTCCGATAGTAAATTCATTATCACGTGCCTGATCCAGAGTTAATCCGGAACTTAATACGATAGGTTTTGAAACATCTGCCAGTCCACCAACAGATTGCTGAGTGATATAACTCAAAACATCTTTAATTTCTGCATCAGAAAAATTCTGATCGGGCATAATTGTTTTATTAAATGCATTAAAAAGTGAGTCTGCATATTTATCACCGCTGTTAATCACGGTTTGGGAAGATTTTATAAATTTTAACAGCCAGCTTTCTGGTCTAAGATCTTGTATGTTTATTAAATCTGGTCCGACTAATCGTCCTTTGCCGATTGAGTGACATGCCTGGCAGGTGCTTTTGAAAATTGTTTCGCCGCGGTTTTGTGAGTTCGTAGTATTTGAGAATAAGATAAAACTCAACGCAACAATGATTACAAATAATGAGTTTTGTCCTGAGTTCTCCAGAGGAAATAGACGCATTTAATTACCTATTGTTAAGTAAAAAAAGGGATTTGTTAATTAAATCTATAATCAGATTATTTACTCTGATTAAACTAAAGAATTATTGTTTACTAGTCAAGAGTTAATTGCAAATGAGAACAAAAATTTTTTATAGATAATTCAGAAAAGTTCGGAACTTTGATGATTGAACATCAATGAAACGAGGTGATTAGAAACTGTTTTCTGCCTACCAAACTGAGTAATGGCTTTTCAGAAAAATGTGGTCAACAGTTTATTGCTGTTTACATGACTTTGATTGCTGGGCAGGATTTAAAAATTCAATCCGAAAAATATTTCTGTGCATTTTCAAAGTCAGTCTCGGTATCAATATCGAAATTAATTCCTTTGTCATTTACAGCACAATCAATTCCTTTGAACTCGTGTAATAGATGACTGAGTATAACATCCCCGGTTTCATTTATTATTCTTTGCTTTATTCTTTTTGTAATCAGAACAGGATGCCCTCTTTTTTTTATTCCCGATTCATTCCCGCTGAAGCTGGGATAAATTATATCCGGTTTTGTTTCGGTTGTTTCAAAACAATCAATCATCTTAATATAAGTTTCAGACTTTACAAAAGGAATATCAGATAAAGCAATAAATATATTATCAGCAGTAACGTTCTCAATTCCCTTTTTAACTGATGAAAACATCCCTGATAAATAATTTTTATTCTCAACACAAATTAAAGGGAAGTTATATTTATTTGAGAACTCATCGGTTAACCGCAGCAATTTTTCAAAATTATATCCACCGACAATAATCACTTCGTTGCATACTTCAGAAAGAGTTTTTAAACTGTAGAACAAAAGAGGTTTATTGTTGAGCAGAATTCCCGGCTTCCATTGCTTCATTCTCGATGAAGTACCTGCAGCTAATAATACAGACGAATAATTTTCTTTTTTATTCACCTTTGAATTCAACTTTTTTGCCGATTGAACTTAATCCCAGCAAAGCATCTGAAGTGGAAAAAATATTTTTCAACTCTTTTAATTCAGACTCGCAGCCTCGCGCTTCATCAATAAGTTTTTCTGCAATCTTCAGTGCAATTGGAGCTTTTCTCTTTATTGTCTTCACAAGTTTATCAGCTTCTTCTGCGGGCAAATTGCCATTAACAGATTTTTCGTCAAGAATATTCTGAACAGTATTGCTTTCAAAGAAATTAATTATGTTCTTCCAATTACTATTCTCTGTCGGATTACTTTTCTTTGGTGCCGGTAAAACTTTTTTACCTTCAAAAAGTTCAAACATTTCATCAACGGTAATTACACCGTCCACCAATCCGATTTCAACTGCTTCAGATGCATTTAACATTTTTCCCGTATAGATAAGATATTTTGCCAGTTCTTTGCCAATTTTCTTTGCAGCTCGCTGCGTACCGCCAAGACCCGGATAAATTCCAATTCCAGTTTCAGGAAAAGCCAGTGACGCATTTGGCAAAGCAAGAATAATATCAGCACACAATGCAAGTTCAAGTCCGCCACCTAATGTGAGCCCGTTCAATATTGCAACAACATTTTTAGGAGAACTATCAATCTGTTCAAATACTTTTTGACCAAATTTTGTGAACGATTCTATTTTGGGAATGTTATTGCTGGTAATGTTTTGAATGAAGAATTTGATATCTGCACCTGCAACAAAAGCTTTTCCCGTTCCGGTTATAAAAATTGTTTGAATGTTTTTATCTATATTGGCTTTTTCAAACCTATCAGCTAACTGCTTCATTACATCTTCATTCAATGCATTCATATCTTCAGGTCGTGTCATAGTTATCACTGCTCTGTTGCCGGAAGTTTCAATTTGAACATATTCAATCTTTGAATTATCAGAAGTAAACACAGCAGGCAACTTCATTTCATATCTTTCAGCAATCAGGCTTGCAAGATGATTTACCGTTTGTGTGCCGTACTTTTGCATAAAATCTATCGGACCATATTTCCACTGCAGACCAATTTTAGCACCACGGTTCAATTCTGCTGCTGAGCATATTTTTTCTTCGAGTATCTGTAAACAAACAAAAAAGACCACACCGAGCATTCTTTCTTTTATTATTTCGTCAGATGCGTCAGAATTTATTTTTTCATTTATTTCGATGTTCCAGTTCTTACCGCTTTCTGCCTGATGTTTTAACAGGTTTGACGGTTTATAAAAATTTCCAAACTGTTCAAGAGTTTTCTGAGCATGATAAGCAATCTTAACTCCCGTTGCATTCATCAACGCAAAAGGACCCATTCCGATTCCGAATAATTTCATACAAACTATATCAATTCTGTTAGCATCAGCGATTCCTTCTTCATACAAACGAACAGCTTCATTCAGCCACGGTACAAAAAAACGGTTAACTGCGAATCCATATTTATCTTTGGTAACTATTGGATCTTTACCCGATTTTACAGAAAAGATTTTCATAGCTTTAAAAGTTTCATCAGAAGTTTTATCACTTGGGATTATTTCAACCAGACGGTTCTTTGCTGCGTGATAAAAATAATGCATACCGATAAATCTTCCGGGTTTACTTACAGCTTCAGATAATTCAGTTACTGAAAATGATGAAGTATTAGTTGCAAGTATTGTATCTTCAGTCACGATATTGCTTAATTGTCTGAACAAATTCTGCTTAACATTAAAATCCTCGAAGACAGCTTCAATAACTAAATTGCATATTGATAGATCATTTAAATCAGATGTGCCTTTAATCAGATCAAGAAATTTTTCCACTTGTGAAGATGTAAAAAGTTTTCGTTCAATTCCTTCCTGAAGAGTTCTTTTAATTCCTTCGATGCCTTTTTCAACGAATTGCATCTCGCGGTCAGCAAGAAATACATTAAACCCTTCCTGTGCAAACTTTTGAGCCAGTGCAGAACCCATAGTGCCTGCACCGACTATTCCAACATTATTTATTTTTTTCATAGAATCTTTTTATGATTATAGAATTATTGCAAGAGACATTTTGATAAAATTTTAAGAGATCAGAGTAAAATATCAGTTGTTTTTCCAAAGAGGTTTTCTTTTTTCAAGAAAAGAATTTATTCCCTCGTTTGCATCTTGTGTTTTCATCAGGCTGTTTAAGTACATCTCTTCAAGCTGAGGTAACATTTCCTTTAAATTTTTATTGAATGAAGAACGTGCTGCTTTAACTGCATAACGAAGTGATGAGGCACTTTTGCCGGATATATTTTTTTCGATCCAAACATCAAGTGATTTATCCATTTCTTCACGTGATTCAAAAACTTCATTTATTAGTCCAATATTTTTTCCTTCTTCAGCAGTAATAGATTTACCGGTGATGAGCAGTTCTTCCGCAAGTGCATTACCAATTTTCATCGGTAGCAGTAAAGAAGCAGGAGGTGCAAAAACACCGAGTAAAATTTCGGGCTGACCAAGCTTTGCTGATTTGTCTGCAAAAAGAAAATTACAGACAAGAGCAAGTTCAAGTCCACCACCAAGACACTGACCAGAAATTTTTGCCAGAACCGGAATTGAAAGATCAATAATTAAATAAAATATTTTATGAAATTGTTTCAGCATTGCGGCAGAGTTTTCCTTTGTATGTTCTTCCACACTTGCGCCAAATGAAAAATGTTTTCCCGAACCTTCAATTGTAATAAGCTTCAGATCTTTTTTCCCTGCAAAGGAATTGAGCAATTCAATTAATTCGCTCATCATTATTTTGTCAAGTATATTTCCTTTGCCATCATCGAGAATAATGCGAGCAACGGAGCTATTGTGAGAGTATTCTAATTTTATCTTGTGCATGAATATGTCGGGTGTTTAGTTTTTAATTATTGACTAGCTTGAGTTTAATTTTTTATCCTGCAGGTGTATGTTTCATTCTGCAACGTCATATATCAGATGCAACCTGAAGGTTTCGACTACATGAAAAATATTATCCAAATTATTTATTCTGATAATACGGCGAAATTGCTTTTATCAAATCATCATTCCATTCATGTCCTTTTGCAAGAAGTTGTCGCATCTTAATAAAATCAACTTCTCTGCTGTCTTTTGGTCCATCATTAAAAGCTCTAAAGCCGGCTTTTGCTTCCGTCATCATGTTAAGTGCAAGCCAATCCCTGTTGCTTTCTTTATTCTTATCCCAATATTCTAATTTATGCTTCCTGATTGAATTCAAAGTTTTACTTAAACAATTAGGCATCAGGTAAGCAAGTTTTGTGCAAAGATTTTCGACACATTTATCAAGCAATGACAGATCTACTTCACCAGTCTTTAAAACTTCTTTGGCTTTTTCCGCATCTTCACCTCTCTTAAAAGTTCCATAGATTATTTCGCCATTTTCATTCAACCATTTATCTGTGTGAACAAGAGGATTTGGAATAAATTTACCATTAACTTTTAGTGCAGAAACTATTTCGGTCAGCAAACCATTTCTGAATGCTTCGTGAGCAGACCATGGATCGCAAACTGTGCATGAATAAAATGCTTTTTCAACTCCAACAAACAGAGGTAGAAAATCTGTTGAACCACCATCAGGGGCGCTTCCATGTTTTGGACCAGCTTGACCGAATCTTGAAAGATCCTGAGCAATTGAAAAATCACATGCCATTCCGATTTCCTGTCCACCGCCAATCCTCATTCCATTTACTCTGTTAATAACAGGTTTATCGCTCATTAAAATTGCGGAAACCATATCGTTGAAGAGCCGCATATATTGTTTATACTCTTGCGGATTTCCAGCGTAGTATTCAGCATATTCTTTTGTATTTCCACCTGTGCAGAAAGCTTTGTCACCAACAGCAGTGAAGACTATTGCAACCACGCTTCTGTCATTTGAGGCTTCTCTGAATGCAAGGATAATTTCTTTTACAGCCTGTGTTGTATATGAATTATATTGCTTTGGATTATTAATAATAATCCAGGCATTGAACAATCCTTCGATCGGTTTAGCGGAGTGATCGAGACAGGATCGTTTTTCGAAAATAATTTCTTTGTATTCAACAGGTGTTAAATTATGATCTATAAGCATAGCCTAATCCACATTTAGTTTATAAAATATTTTTTGACTGATGTTACGCAAAAACGTTTATTGTTCACAGATGATATCTTTTTTTGAAAATGAAATCAGATATAAAGGTTATCCTCATTTATAGGTTAGTCATTTATTTCATTGAGTAAAGATCTCATCTCTCTGCTTTTGTAATCAGCTTAGTAATTAAAATCAGGAACCAGTACAGACCGTTTTGTATATTTATGTTCAAGAGTGTTCTTAAAAACTTCATTAATTTTTGAAAGAGGAAAAGTTTGAACAAACTGATCAATTTTTAACTTATCATTTGCAACCAGTTCAAGAACTTCGGGATATAATTCTGGTTTGCATCCCCAGGTTCCGATAAGTGAAGCATCAAACGCCATCAGGTTACTTAATCTTACTTCAAGCTTATCGAGAGTAAATCCGACTATCGAAAGCGTTGATGCAAAACTTAAAAGAGCAAATGCAAGTTCCTGTCCTGCTTTTGTACCAGACATTTCAAAAATCTTCCAGCAGTATTCGGAAACATTTAATCTGTTTACAAATTCTCTGAGTTTTGATTTTATAGTTTTGATATCCAGATCTTTAATATTCAATACAACATCAGCATCGTTTTGTTCTGCGATTTGAAGTTTGGCGTCATTAATATCAAGAGCAATAACTTTAGCCCCCAATATTTTTGCAAGAAGGACTCCATAAATTCCTATTCCACCGACACCTAAAATTATTGCCGCATCACCTTCTATTAATTCTGATTTTTTTATTACCTGATAAGGAGTAGTAACAGCATCAGCAATAACAGCAAGAGTTTCGAGAGAATATTTACTCAGAACATTTTCCGGTACCTCACACAAAAACTTTGAAGGAACTTTGATATGAGTTGCAAATCCGCCATCAAAATCATTTCCCGGCATCAACTGTTTCTGACATATATTGCTTCTGCCTCTCCGGCATAATTCGCATTCACCGCAAGGCAGCACAGCCGGAATGATTACATTTTTGTTCAACCATTTTTCAGAACCGCTGATTACTGTTCCGCTGATTTCGTGACCTAATGTAAGAGGTAAAGGATGGCGTACTTTTACACCATAATGCCAGAAGCTGATATCAGTATGACAAACACCACAGCCTGCAACTTTCACAAGCACCTCACCTTCTTTAAGCTGTGGGAACGAATTTTCTGTAAGAACAAATTCGCCATTTTGTTCAGTCATTTTATAAGAGAGAATTGAATTGTCCTTCACTAATGTTCTTTCTTTTTCTATTATAAATTTTCGTTTTGAAGAAGCACTGCAGTTCCTTGTCCGCCGCCAATACATGCAGAAGCAATACCGTATTTAACTTTTCTGTTCAACATTTCTCTTGCAAGTGTAAGTGAAATTCTCAATCCGGTTGCTGCCAATGGATGTCCGATTGCAATTGCACCTCCGTTGACATTTGCAATATTCCTGTCAAAATTTAATTCGCGTTCGCATCCAATAAATTGTGCAGCAAATGCTTCATTAATTTCAATCAAACCAATATCATCTAATTTTAATCCGGTAATTTCAAGAAGCAATCTGATTGCAGGAACCGGACTCAATCCCATAATTTTTGGATCAATACCTGCTGAAGTGGAAGCAGCAACCCTTACCAGCCGCTGTAGTTTTTTTGATTCAATAAAATTTTTATGAGCAACCACAACCGAAGCGGCACCGTCAACAATACCGCTTGAATTGCCTGCAGTCTGAATTCCATCTTTCCCAAAAACAGGTGGAAGTTTGGATAGTTCTTCAGAGGTTGTTGATCTGACATTTTCATCAACAGAAAAGTTTTCAGATTTTTTAGGAAGTTTTACTTTTCTAGGTGATAATCCTTCAACTTCAAAAGTTGCAGATGAAATATTTATTATTTCATCTTTGAAGAAACCTCTTTCAATAGCTGAGTTGGTTCTGCTGAAAGACCGGAAAGCAAACTCATCTGCTTCACTGCGAGTAATTCCAAATTTCTTTGCCACATTTTCAGCTGTGAAACCCATTGCGCATCCTGCAGCAGTATCATTCAATGCTTCCCAAAGCATATCTTTGAACTCAACTCTCCCTAACTGATAACCCATCCTGTTTCCGAAGCTGACTGTCGGCGCTAATGACATACTTTCTGTTCCAGCACACAAAATAACATCCGCTTTTCCAAGTGTAATTTGTTCGGCTGCGGCAATTATAGTTTCAAATCCTGATGCACAAATTCTCTGTACCATTATTACAGGAACTTCTGTCCGAACACCTGAGTAAAGAGAAATGTGTCTTGGCAGGAAGTAAGCATCGTACGAGCTTTGTCCGATATTAGCAACTATAGTTTGATCGATTTCTGAGGGACTTACTGATGATTTTTTCAATGCTGCTTTACACGCAAAGATTCCCAAATCGGTTGGCGAAACGGTTGCAAGAGCACCAGCTAATTTACCAAATGGAGTTCTTGCACCACCAAGCAGATAAATATCATCATAAACAATCCCGATTCCTTTTTCTTTACTGTGGTATGATTTCATCCTACAAACAGATCTTTCTATTTTACATTATTAAAAACTTTTTTCTGTGTGCTGATTCCATCTTTGTCTCCGGAAGTTTTTGCAAGAATGGATGCACCCAATGCACAAATAAACTGCGGATTATCGGGCACAACAATTTCTGTATTGAATTTTTCTTCCATAGCATTCTTTAAATAAGGATGAAACTGTGCAACGCCGCCGATGAGATAAATTTTCAGATCTTTCTCCATTCTGATTTTTGAAATTCTGTTTACGATTGAAAGATAAATTCCTTTTGCTACATCTTCAACCGGTACATCACTGAAGAGCCATTTCATTATTTCGGTTTTAGCAAACACTGTACAAAAACTGTTAAGCTCATTACTGAATTTAGATTTAGCTGCAAGTTCACTCATCGCTGAAACATCAATCTCGGCTCTTTCTGCAATCTCTGTTATAAATGTACCGGTCCCTGCAGCACATTTTGTATTCATATAAAAATCAATCACTTTACCATCATTAGCACTTCTGATGACTTTTACATCTTCACCACCCACATCTACGATTGTTTTTTCTTCATTACATAGAGCAGATACACCTGCAGATGCACAGTAAATTTCTGTCTTTGTTATATCAGCAAAATCATTGTGTTCACGTCCGTAGCCTGTTGCACAGGTTTTTTTAATCTGAAAGTTTGAGAATATATAATTTTGAATTTTTTCTTTCTCCTTTTTGTCCCGGCTAAGAGTTCTGATAACATTTTTATACATAATGTTACTGGAAGAATCAGTGACAACAAACTTCATAAATGATGAACCTATATCTATTCCGAGATAATGCTTATTCATCAGTCTGGTTTCTTCTTACTATTTATAGCATTCAGAACTTTTTCCGGAGTGATCGGGAGCTCAAATATTCTCACACCAATTGCATCTGCAACAGCATTTGCAATTGCTCCTAGAATCGGAAGAGTAGCACCTTCACCCACTTCCTTTGCACCGAACGGACCATTCGGTTCATAACTGTCAACAATTGAAGTATCAATTGCCGGTATGTCTGCAGAAGTTGCAATCAAATAATTATGCAAATCCCCGTTGAGCAGCTTTCCTTTTGAATTGAAAACCTGATCTTCAAGCAAAGTTTCGCTCATAGTCATAACAATTGCACCTTCAATCTGTCCTTCAACAGCCAGAGGGTTGATAGCGGTTCCGCAATCATGAGCATCCCAGAAATTAAGCACTTTAACTTTTCCTGTTTCCATATCAACCTCAACTTCACAAACAGAAGCCGAGAAAGAAAAAGCCGGGGATGTTCCCACAGTTGCGCCTTTATATTTTCCTCCAAGCCCTTCTGGTGGTGAGTAATGACCACGTCCAACAAGCGGACCTTTCTTTGAAAAGAATTCCGCCGCCACTTTATCCCACGGAACAAAATTTTCTGAGTTATTTTTTTCATAAAATTTATTTTCACGTGCTTCAATTTTTTCTTCACATACATTTAATAAACCGGAGGCAAACGGAAGAATCTGTTTTCTTACTTCATCGCCAGCCATTTTAGAGGCATTGCCTCCCATTAGTGTAACCCGGCTTGAGTAAGCCCCGAAACCTATTGGAGTTAAATCACTGTCGGCAGCAACCACACTTATTTTATCAAGAGTAATTCCCATTCCTTCTGCTGCTGCCTGTGCTAAAACAGTATTTGATCCCTGACCTATATCTGCATCACCGATATATAAAACTGCTTTGGAACCATCTTCTAAAACACGAATGATTGCATTGGAGTGCGGAAATTGTGATCTATAAATAGGATAACCTGCACCTGATACAAATCCACCACATCCGATACCAATTCCTCTTCCTTTTGGAAGTTTGCCTTTCTTTTTATCCCATCCTGATTTTTTTCTTGCCAGTTCAAGGCAAGCTTTTAATTCGCAGGAATGAATATCGAGATCATTACAAGTTCGCGTTTCCGGTTCCATTGCATTCTTTAAACGAATGTCAATATGATCCATACCAATATCATCAGCAATCATTGAAAGCAGAGACTCGAAAGCGAAACGAGGATGGGGCGTTCCATGACCGCGGAAAGCTCCGCATGGAGGAAGATTTGTATTTATTCTGTAACCGTCATATTTGTAGTTAGGCATTTTATACAGAGTTGGCAGCATTGAACCAGCATAATAAGTTGTGACGACTCCGAAACTTGAATAAGCTCCGCCTTCGAGAATAACTTTTTGCTGAACTGCAGTAATTCTTCCATCTTTTTTTACACCAATTTTCAGATCAATATATTGTTTGTGTCTGCCTCTGCCATACAAATACATTTCCTCTCTGTTGAAACGCATCTTAACAGGGCAGCCGGTTTTTTTTGCAAGAAGAATTGAAAGAACTTCCAGCATGTTTGTGGCAGCTTTTGCGCCGAAGCCGCCACCGCAGTTTGTCATTATTACTCTGATATTTCCAAGAGGCAAATTAAGTATGCGAGAAAGCTGATGATGAACATAGTGAACAACCTGTGTGGAAGTGTATAGTGTAACTCTTCCGTGTCTGTCCCATTCAGCAATAGCAACGTGTGGTTCCATTGAGTTCTGATAAGTTCTGTTGCCAATAAATCTTTCTTCTCTAACATAATCTGCTTCGGCAAAACCTTTTTCAACATCACCAAAGTGATGATTAACACTTGTGTTAATATTATTTTCAAATTTATCATCGAACAGACGTGGTGCACCATCTTTCATGGCTTCAATCGGATCGAATACAGCAGGCAGCTCATCAAAATCTACTTTAATTAATTTTAGAGCTTTGCAGCAAGTTTCTTCATCAACTGCAGCAACAGCAGCAATCACATCACCAACATATCTTACTTTATCAATCGCCAGAACATTTTCATCGTAGCGGGGCGGTGATGTTCCGTATGTAATTTCAGGTACATCGGCGCCGGTCAGTATTGCTTTCACTCCAGAAAGTTTTAAAGCTTCGGAAGTATCTATTGATTTAATTTTTGCGTGAGGAAGAGGACTTAAGAGAAGTTTTCCAAAAATCATATTCGGAAGAACTATATCATCAGTATAAATTGCTCTCCCTGTTGCTTTATCAGGAGCGTCCAATTTCGGGAGTCGTTTTCCCACAACTGAAAGATTCATTGCAGATTTTTGCGGCTGATATTCAATTGGTTTTGGTTCTTTTCCATCAAGATATTCAACAGCAGTTTCAACAGCTTCAATAATTTTTGTATAGCCCGTGCATCTGCAAAGGTTTCCTGACAACGCTTCTTTAATTTGTTCTTCAGATGGATGTGGTGTTTCATCAAGAAATGATTTCGTTCTTATTACCATTCCGGGAGTACAGTAACCGCATTGTATCGCACCTTTTTCAACAAATGCTCTCTGGATAGGATGAAGATTTTCACCATTGGCAATGCCTTCAATGGTAGTAATACTTTGTCCTTCTGCCTGAATTGCAAGAACCAAACAAGAGTTAACTGCTTTACCGTTTAGCAGAACTGTGCAAGCGCCGCAATCGCCCATTTCACAGCCAACCTTTGTTCCTGTAAGCCGAAGTTCTTCACGAAGTAGTGTGGCTAAAGTAGTTACGGGCTTTACAGCCACTTCATATTCATTACCATTAACTTTAATTTTTATTAATTGTTTCAATGTCTTCTATTATTTTTTTAAAGATTTTTTTGCACGATTTATTGCTTCAATTAGTGTCCGTTGTGAAAGTGTTTTAACAAGGTTTCTTCTGAAATAAGCACTGCCTCTTATATCATCAATAGGCAGAGAATCTTTTTTTACAGCTTCACCAACTTTATCAAGCAGCATTAAGTTTGTTTCGATCTCATCAATTTTCTCTCCATTCAAAATATCGGAAGCTGATTTACTTACAACAGGTGTTGGTGCAACAGCACCGACAACAACCATAGAATCAGCGACAACATTTCCATCAATTCTAATCATAACTGCTGAAGAAGCAACAGAAATAGATGCGGCTTCTCTTAAACCAAACTTGAGAAAACTTATTCCTGATCCGGCTTTAACTTTAGGTATGATTATCCGGGATAATATTTCTCCTTTTTCAAGTGAAGTTTTTTTGTGATTCAGGAAGAAGTCTTTAATTGATATATTCCTTTTACTCCGGACAGAAACCACTTCGAGATTTGCATTACCAGCAATTAAAACAGGTGCCATATCACAGCAGGAAGCACCCGTGCAAAGATTTCCACCTATTGTTCCTGTGTTCCGTATCTGGTCACTGCCTATTTCCTTCGCAGTTTCTGAAAGAACAGAAAAACTTTTTTTAATTAATGATGATTCAATTATTTCGTTGTGGGTTACAGCAGCGCCGATATACAGATTCTTATCATCTTCATTGATAATTTTTAATTCACTTATTCCTGAAAGTGAAATCAACTCATTGTTATTACGCAGCTCTTTTTTCATTTCGACGAGAACATCGGTGCCTCCTGCAATCGCAGCTCCGTTTTCAGACTTCTCAAGAAGTGAACATGCTTCCTGAAGATTTTGAGGTTTATGGTATATAAAATCCGGCAAATACATTTAATTTATTATTTATTATTTATTATTTATGATTTATTTTTGAAGATATATTATGTGATTCACATTCCTTCGCTGACAAGTTCTTTACTGATTCCATCTTTAATGTTGAAAGCATTTTTATGTGAAATAGCTTTAACAAGATTTGTGAATGTCAGATTTAATGGTGTTCTGATGTAATGTTTTTTCCCGAACTCAACAATTTTCCCGTTCATAAAATCAATCTCTGTTTCTCTTCCGCTCAATAAATCAACCGCGAGAGAAGGGAAGTGATCACCGGCATTTTTCAGATATCTGATACAAAGCTTAACAAAGTTATCTCCGAACTTAATATCCTCAGCTTTGCCGACTTCCATTGCCTCTAAAATTAATTGTTCAATTATCACAAGAGTATCGGGATGAGCCATCGCTTCTCTCATTGTTAATCTTGAAATCGCACAAAGAGGACTGAGTGCTGCATTAAGAATTGTTTTTTCCCAGACTTTATCTTCGATACTAAAAGAATCAAGACATTTTGTTTCAAGATTTACTCCTGTAAGTTGATCAGAAAGCCACTGAGCCGTTTCTGATTTTGAATCATCAATCGAAGCGATATAATTCGGCGGATTAAAAAAAGTTACATTCACTACATTCGGTGCGTTAAGATTTCCCGCAAAATTAATCACCATCCTAAGTATGTTGGAATCATTAAACAAACTATGGTACATCCTTCTTATCTCAATACCATTTTGAGCTATCAGTAAAAGTGTATTTTTTATTTTTTCTTTTTGAATCTGCTCCATTATTGAATTAACATGATAGGCTTTAACAGAACTTATCAGAACATCAATATCATTATTCAGCATATCATCAACAGATGAATAAACGTGATTAAAGTATAACAGCTTTTCAATTCTGCCTACCAGTTCAATTCCGCTGCTTCTTATCAGGTTGATTTTTCTTTTTTCAACATCGCAGATGTGAACATCACATCCGGCTTCTTTAAAATGTGTCGCGAGAGTCAGACCAACCGGACCTAATCCGATCACACCAATTTTATATTTTCCTGCATCCATAATAGTTAAACCAATTGTTCAATGAATGTTTCTATTTTAGTTGTTGTTTGTCCTTCAGAAAAAAATCTCAGATCACATAAATCTCCTTCAATAACAAGAGTTTCAACATTTGCTTCTTCTCTTAAACGATATGGCATTCCAAACCGGGCATTGGAATTATTAAAGCACGTTTTTGCGTCGTGAAAAATCACGCCGTCAATTCTATATTCTTCAATAAAGTGTTTTAACATTTCAAGCTTTACTTTTTCACTTCTGTTAATAAATATTTTAGAATAGGCAAGTGCAGTTGATTCGAAAGGATTTTTTTCATCGAAGTCATCAAATATCCAGCTATTGCAGTAAGTAGATGCAACAACCGCAGTATTGTTTTCTACGAACAGGTTTGATAAAAATCTCAGCTTTCCCCAGATAGGCATTCCTTCCCAATAAACACGGCATCTGTCTTTGCTGATAAATCCGGTATTTGTTTCTATGTTGGTGCTCAACTCCTCAAGTAAATACTTGTAATAATCTACGGCAGTTTGAGTTCCTCTTAAAATTACAATCGGACCCATGTGTATTACACCGTCAAAAAAACTTATTGGAGGAGGAGAATGTTTTGCCGTTTCCAGAACTTTTCTCCAAAGCGAAGTAGCTTCTTTGCTCAATCTTACAGTTTCTCTAAAGCTGTCCAGATCAAATTTTTTACCCGAAGTTTCTTCACAAACAGGTATCATATCTCTATACTGATTTGCAACATCCTCAATGTCAGATTTTTTTATTTCGCCGAGATATCTGGGAGGATGAATTCCTGCGATCTGACATTTAAACTCATTGCTGAAATATGTGAACCAATCCTGAACTTCCCGGCACTGATTTGTTGAGTACACTATCAGGTCTGGTTTGGGAATCGAGTCAAGTGAATAATGTTTTGAAAGTGGAGTTTGTTTATGAAGATAAGCACCGATATCCGAAGTTAAATATGAGCAGATGTCATTCGAGTAACCGAGCTTTGCAGCAGTTGGTATGTAATCGCCTGCAGTTCTGCTTGCACCGAGCAATGCACCATGATTTTCGGGGAAGTAAACTTCAAACCCAAATGATCTGAGAAGTTCAGCCGGACCAACACTTGTGCACCACGCAATTTTTTTATTGTGATTACCTAATGACTGATAGTAATCACTCATCAACTCCCTCAAAACTTTTGTTGCTTTTATTTCATACATAAAGAAAAATACCCTGATATTTTATTCATCAAGCGGAAGTATATAAACATTGCCTACCACTTTCACATCTTCTCCATAAAGTTTTTCGATATGAGATTTATAAAATTCTTTAACATTATTCGGTGCAAGTTTTAGTGAAGGAGTCAATGTTTTATTTTCTATAGAAAGCTCATCATCAACAAGCATTGCTGCTTTTATCCAGGAAAATTTCTGATTCATATTGTAGTTTAATTCTTTCAGACAATGTGAAAGACATCCCGAAAGCTCGGAAATACCTTCCGGACAGTTGCACTCAGGAAAATCTCCATTAACATTATTTGTTTTATCAAGTAGTCTATGGTTCGGAAATAATAAAGCAACTGGATAATTTCTTCCTTTACCTTCAACAAGAGCATACGAGATATACGGACATTTTTTTAAGATGCTGCTTTCAATTCTTGTCGGAATAACTTTTTCTGCATTGAGAAGTTTGAATATTCTATCCTTTCTTGTAATCAAACGCAAACCGGAATCGGTGATCTCACCAATATCACCGGTGCAGAACCATCCGTCATCCGTAAAAATATCTTTATTAGCCAGATCATTTTTATAGTAGCACTTCATTATGTTCGGACCTTTAACGAGTATTTCGCCATCTTCCGCAAGCTTAATTGTAACACCGGGAATAGGAAAACCGACAACTCCGGGTTCTCTTTTAATTTCCGGATCGGTAAGTGTACAGCAGGGTGATGTTTCTGTGAGTCCATATCCTTCAACAACAGGAATTTTTCTCATTTCAAATTCATCGGAAATTCTTTTGGGAAGCGGCGCTGCAGCAGTAAAAACAAATTTTAATCCGGGATGAAAAAATTCTTCTTCAGCTTTTTTATCTCCACCAATCAAATCTATAATTGCCTGATAGATAAGTGGTACACTAAAAAAAACAGTTGGTTTTATTTCTTTCCAGTTTTTAAGTATTTCAGCCGGGTCTGTACCGAGACTCGATTCAAGAGTCATCGAAGCACCGTTATATAACGCTCCGAATATTTCAAAAATTCCACCGAAGCTGTGATGCCAGCGCAGATAACTAAGGAAGCGATCATTCGCATCAAGGTTAAGAGTAACTTGTATTGCAGCCTGCTGAGATAAAATATTTTTGTGTGAAAGCTGAACACATTTTTCATTGCCCATTGTTCCTGATGTGTACATATTCAGACAGATATCGTCAGGATGTGTATTAAAGTTCAGGCTGGAAGCAGAATTCTTATTTTCATTCAGAAGCTCAGAAAACGGATGAAGGTTTTTATGTTTTAATCTCCGGCTGGTAAGTTCTGCTGAACTTAATTCATTAAAAATGAAAATGTGTTTTAGCGGAAGCTCACGTATTATCTTGTCCAATTGCTCAGTGTTTCCAACCGTTAAAAACTTTGCATCCGAATGCTGTATTAATTGTTCTGCTGTTTCACTACTGTAGTTAAAGAAGATGGGAACTGCAACTCCGTCTGCAGCCATAAGAGCAAGTTCAAGTTCAAGCATTTCAAATCTGTTACGTGAAAAAATCACCATTTTATCGCCTTTGTTAAATCCAAACTTTTTTAAGTTTGATGCGATATTGCAGATATCAGTATATAATTGATTCCAGTTTAACTCAATGTATTTTTCATCTCTCTTTTCTCTGAAGACAATTTTATTTCCGAATTTATCAGCATTTCTTCTGAGCATCTGCGCAATATTGGGAACCACTTCTCCCAATTTTGTATTGCAAATCATCAAGTTCGAATCAGAAATAATATTTTCGTTATCTTTTTTCATTTGAAATATTGAAATCTCCTAATGGACAACGGCTTCATTTTTTTCTTTGAGTTTTAAATATCTGAAACCACCCCAGAGTGCCGCACCAACTGCACCCGCGTAAATTGATTCGGGATAAGCTGTAAATTCAAATTTATGTTTACTCTCATTTGATAGCTCTCTTATTGCTTCCACCATTCCTTTGTTCATTGCCATTCCGCCGGTAAGAACAATTGGTGAATCAGCTTTTAAAGAACTTAACAACCGAACTACTCTGTTGGCTATTGAAAGATGAATACCTTTTATTATATCCGGTGTTGCAATTCCTCTTGATACCATATTAATTACATCGGTTTCCGCGAGCACAGCACAAATACCGGATGGAGTTTCCGGCGCAGCAGATTTAAGTGATATATCGCCAACCTCTTCAATTGCCAGACCAAGGTAACGCGAAATATTTTCAATAAATTGTCCTGAGCCAGAAGCACACTGACCTGTCATTTTATAATCAAGCACTTTACCTTTATCATTTACCTTTATAGCTCTGACAAACAACGCTCCCATATCAACAACAGTTCTTGCATCTGTATTAAAGTAAAGTCCGCCGCGTGCGTGTGTTGTCATACTGTAGAAATGTCCGGTTTTTTTCTCAACCATCTCGCCTTCGCCTGTCGAAGCGATGTATGATATATCATCATAATCAAGATTACTCTTCTTCAACATGAAATTTACAAGTTCATCAGCCACGTCAACTGGATTTCTCTTCCTGATTTTTTCAGTTTTACTCAGAATAATTTTTTGATCATCTGCATAATCAATCAATACGGCTTTTATGTAACTGCCGCCAACGTCAATTCCAAGCGTTAAAAATTTGTTATTCATATTAGTTGATGCTCTCCTCTATTTTTGGAGTTTTTTTTGAGGGAAGATTTACATTCATATTTCTTCTTGCAAACATTGCCCCTCCTAACGCTCCCATAAAAATTGAGTCTGGGTGAATATTAATTTTTATTTCAGTACCGTAGCTATCTCTTACCATATTTGTTATATATTTAAGAACAGCCTGATTTCTTGCAACACCGCCGGTAAAAGTAAATTCATTTCTTACTCCACCCGATCTTGCGATTAACGACATTGCTCTGATGACAATAGCTTTGTGCAAACCGGCGAGAATATCTTCCTTTTGTTCACCAACATTCAGGAGTTCTCTTACTTCAGCACCTGCAAACACTGTGCAAGTTGAACAGATATTAACTTCTTTTTGTGCTTCGAGTGCTACCGGTCCGAGTTCGTTTAGCGAGAGACTAAATTCTTCGGCAATATAACCGAGATACCTTCCACACCCTGCGGCGCATCTGTCATTCATGTGAAAGCTGGTAACCAATCCGTGTCTGTCAACCTGAATTGCTTTTGTGTCCTGTCCGCCAATATCAAGAACGGTTCTTGTATCAGGGAAAACAGCGTGAGCACCAAAAGCATGACAAAGTATTTCAGATTTAATGCAATCTTCAGGAAATGGAAGCAGAGCTCTGCCGTAACCTGTTCCTACCATATTTGCAATGTGTATATCCATACTCGCAATGTGTTCAATATGCTCTTTTAAAGAGTAAGAGATTGATTCATATTTCCCCGCAAGTAAATTCAGTTCGGGGTCAAAGTGAACATCGTTACTTTGTTTTGGAAGAGTGCTATACCTGCCGTTTAGCAAATTTATTGATTCGTGCACCAGTTCAACAAAATCGTATTCCACCATTTTATTTTCGACAGGAGTAATGCTTTTATCAAATAACAGCATCAGGGTTTCAAAATAATCTTTATCGAACTTCTCAACCTGTTCGTGATATTTTTCACTGATAATATCACGGAAGAACTGACTTTTTGAAGCAAGGTTTCCTTCCAGATAATCTTTTCTAATAAGCGGAGCCACATTCTTAATAATCTGATCTATAAAACCTGATAAAACTTTTTTGTTTTCAGATGCAACGGATGAATCAATTGATTCTTTCAACTGAATATGAAGAGTTTCAAGTCTTCTTTCGAATTGAAGGTAATGAAATATGGATTTAATTTCCTCAAGATATTTTTTGTTTTCAGGATGAGAAGTCAACTCCGTTCCGAGTTTTCTTTCAAGAAGATTGAATCGTGCATCAAAAATTGCTTCGAGGCGGGCAACATCTGCTGCGACTTTATAATTTGCACGCGTGTTTGTTATTCCTCTGCCAATGATTTCATCTTTCTCATCTATTATCACTGCTTTGGAGGTTGTTGAACCAAGATCCACGCCTAAATAATATTTATTCATAACAAATAACTTTTTATTGTTGCATAATAATTTTTCTCTGCTCAAGCATCTGGAAAAATGATTCCAGCCTGTTTTTTATATTCGAATATGAAAAATACCTCGGATCAACCAGGTCTGACTCAATAAACCCGACAGGTATCTCAAGTTTTTCTTCAAGTTCTCTCATCATTAACAGTTGACCTGCAGAAAACGAATTACAACTCTTAATTGAATTAATTAAAAAACCATCTGCATGATAATCGGTAATACATTTTGCAAGAAGATCAACCCTTTGATTCAGGTTAAGATTTGTGTAGCAGTTCATACAATATTCAGAAAGACTTTCGAGCGGTCTTTCAGCGTCGTGTCTGAAACCCAGATCGTAAACACCTCCAACTTTTGTATAAGAAGAAGCAACAATTACGGCACCCATATCATAAAAAAGTTTCCAGAATTCTCTGAAGCTTGTCCAGTTAGGCGGACCTTCAACAACTAATCTGTATTTCTCTTCCTTTATTTCGCCTTCAGGAGTAACAGGACCCAGACCCTGTGCAGATCTTTCCAGAATTTCTTTA
This sequence comes from Ignavibacteriota bacterium, assembly GCA_013285405.1. NCBI lineage: Bacteria > Pseudomonadati > Ignavibacteriota > Ignavibacteriota bacterium. The sequence goes on from CP053446.1 coordinate 2,600,781, forward strand.
TAAAGTTCATTGTAATATGTTACTGCTTCTGCTGTTCCTCTGAAACCGATATTGATTGGTCCGATGTAATAAACTCCTGCAAAATAAGCATCAATAGGCGAAGGAACATTTTTAGGTGTGTCGAATATTTTTACTATCAGATCTTCTGCTTTAACAGAATTATTTAAAATTTGCTTGAGCTTATCTTCATCGTACTTAATTCCGGAAACCATTTCCATTTTAGGTATCACTTCTGTCCTAAGCTGCTTAACCATATACTCAGTCATCTCGGGAGTAATTTCACCCGCCTGTTGATATGGAGTGTGAAGCATCGCAACCGGAACTCCGGGATAAAGATCCTCAAGATTTTCAAACCATTTCATGAATGTAAAACAACCTGTGTAACTCAACAGAAGCAGATCAGGTGCAGGAATTTTTTCACCTGTAGGTCCAATATTTCCTTTCAACATCATACCAATATCGCATTTGACATAAGTACACACATCCTCCGAATGACCAAACTTTTCTGCTTCATGAATATATTCACCTGATCTTTTTCTCATACCGGACTGAAGCGCATTTATTTCGGGGTAAACAGGAAGCATATCAAACGCATGAATTAACTCTGATAGATTACCCGGGACAAAAGTGTAAACAACTTTTTTCCCTGTTTCTTTTGCAGTGCTTAAATCTTTAAAAAGTTTTGCGATCATCTCTTTTTGAATGATCATACTTTTTTCTTTTTCAACATTTACGCTCATTATTTATCCTCTTTAATAATGGTTTGAATCAGAGTTAAACTAATTCTTCGCTCCAGAGTCTGATTGAATCAGCAAAAGCACCAACCTGTTCTTTTATATTTTTAAACTGACCGGTATTTTCAGCGTATTGAAAACTGACATATCGTACATTTGCATTATCACAAGCTTTTTGAAGTACAGGCAAATCAAGTAATGCAGGATCGCAAAAGCTTGGTGCTGCAAACACAACTCCGTCTGCTTTTCTATTTTTTACAACCTGCAATAGTCTTTCTTCTTTTGGATTGTCAACATCATAAACCGATGAAGAAAATATGCTCATTGTAAGATATGAATTTGATAAAGCTTCAATCGGATCATTGGAATTGTCAGGAATTTCACCTTTAATAAAACGCGAGCCCAGCATAAAATCATCATCAACAATGTAACAGCCAGCCATCTCAATAGTTTTAATAAGACTTATCGGAGGCTGCTCACAGAAAGCTCCTGACACAACCACTTTTATTTTATCCATTGGTTTAACCGAATCTTCCTGGATAAAATCATAAACCTCTTCTAAAATTTCATTATGCTCTTCAACAGGGATTACTGTACCGGTGCGGATGATATAATAAAAATCTTCTGCTGAAAGTCTCCACGGAAAATCTCGTATGATGTTGTAAATATTTTCAATTAACTTTCTGTTTTTATTGTAAAGCTTGATGGCATTGTTTAGTTGCGTAGTAGTAACTTCAATGTGATTAATTTTTTTTATGTTATTGAGGATAGAATTGATTTCGGTTTTATAGAAGCTACCGCCAATCTGTGGATCAAAGTTTTGCGGAAAGTCGAGATAGTGAACAAAAGTTCCAACCTTGAGTAACTGAAACATCCCGGAAAGATTTCTGATGACATCACAGATAGCAGGGAATGCAAAGCCATCAAATCCTTTAAAGTGTCCGTCGAGCGCAAGTTCAATCACTCCTCGCGGAAGACGGCAAATGTAGGATTGGTAATAAGCATCTCCTTTGATAATCTGCTTTTTGTCTCCTGCACCAAAAATACCAACTGCAAGTCCATTCGATGCATGAACTATTTCTCGTGGAAAGTAAACGGGAAGATAGCCGATTAAAACTCTGTTTTTATCTTCGGACTTCCACGCTTTAGCCCGGTTAAAATTTAAATCAAATGCAAGCTCTTTACATCTATCAATAATTTTAGCATTCGAATTAGAATTGTTATTTGTCATCAGAACCTGATAGAATTTTATATGATTACATGTTTCATATACTGATAAATTACTCTAATTAAGATAAATTTATCCGATTTAAAAACAAAATTTTTTATGTTTCCTGAAAAACTTGCTTTATCTTTTTATTTTTACATTTACTGCACAGAAAATTTGTAATTTGATTGCTAAATGTCAATATAGTAAATAAATAAATTATCATTAAGTAAGAACTATGAATTATAAAACAGCATTAGTTTCAGGCGGTGTACAGGGTATTGGTAAAGCCATTGCACAAAGATTAATTAAAGATGGTTTCTTTACTGTTATTGCAGATCTGAATGAAGAAACAGGGAAGTCTGTTATTTCTGAACTTGGGAAAGATAAATCATCTTTCATTAAGTGCAATGTTAGTGATGAAGAACAGGTTAAAAACCTCTATTCAAAAATTCTTGAAACAAGAAAACAAATTGATGCTGTGATTAACAACGCTGGAGTTATACGTGATAACATGATCTGGAATATGTCATTAGAAGATTTCGATCAGGTAATTGACGTAAATTTGCGCGGCACATGGCTGATGTGCCGTGAAGCTGCTAAAATAATGCGCGAACAAAAAAGCGGAAGAATTATAAATATCTCATCGAGAGCTTGGCTGGGAAATAATAGGGGGCAATCGAACTACACTGCATCGAAAGCTGGAATTGTTGGGCTCACAAGAGTTCTTGCTTTAGAACTGGGCAAGTATAATGTAAATGTTAACGCAATTGCACCTGGTCTGATTGATACTCCTCTCACACAAAATCTTCCGCAGAAAGTTCTTCAGGATTTGATTGAAGCTCAGCCAACAAAAAAAATGGGTAAGCCGGAAGATGTCGCAAATGTCTGTTCGTTTTTACTCTCTAAGGAAAGTGAATTTATAACCGGACAGATTATACACATTGATGGAGGAAGAAGTATAGGAAGTACTATATTTTAAATTAAACTTTCTCAAAAATCATTGAAGCACCCTGACCAACACCTACGCACATAGTTGCAAGACCGGTTTTCACATTTTCTCTCCTGTTCATTTCCCAAAGAAGAGTTGTAATAATTCTCGCACCAGTACAACCTAACGGATGACCAAGTGCAATAGCGCCGCCGTTAACATTTACTTTATTATCATCCAATTTTAATTCCTGAATACATGCAATAGACTGTGAAGCAAAAGCTTCATTCATTTCAATCAAATCTAAATCATTAATATTTATACTTGCTCTGCTTAAAGCTTTCTTTGTTGCAGGAACCGGACCAATTCCCATAAAAGCCGGATCAATACCGGCGACAGCCATCGCTTTCACTTTTGCCAGCGGTTTGAGACCGTGTTTCTGAATTATCTTTTCAGAAACGATTAATAAAACCGAAGCACCATCATTTATTCCTGAAGAATTACCTGCGGTAACAGTTCCGTTTTTTCTGAATGCAGGTTTTAGGTTTGCAAGTTTTTCTTTCGTTGTATCAAGCCGCGGATGCTCATCTTTATCTACAATAATTGTTTCTTCGTTCTTGAGTTGAGCGGGAACAGGAATAATCTCATCTTTAAATTTTCCGTTATTAAATGCCGATTTATATTTCTGCTGTGAATTGAAAGCAAAATCATCCTGTCGCTCTCTGGAAATTTTCCATTTTTCAGCAACATTCTCTGCAGTTTCACCCATTGAATATGGATAATACAAATCATTTAATTTTTTATTTGGGAATCGCCAGCCGATTGTGGAATCATAAATCTCAACATTTCTATCAAATGCATATTCAGATTTTGGAAAAACAAACGGCGCTCGTGACATACTCTCCACACCACCTGCTATAAAAACATCTCCGTCACCAGCCATAATTGCTCTCGATGCATCCATAACTGATTGCATTCCTGAAGCACATAAACGGTTAATAGTCACACCGCCGATATCAACAGGAAGACCTGCAAGCAGCAAAGCCATTCGAGCTATGTTGCGATTGTCTTCTCCGGCTTGATTAGTACATCCAAGCAAAACATCTTCAATAAGTTTAAAATCTATTTCAGGATTTCGGTGCAATATTGATTTGATAAGATGAGCAGCTAAATCGTCCGGTCGAACACTGCTTAAAACACCACTGTATCTGCCAATCGGAGATCTTACAGCATCAATTATATATGCTTGTTTCATTCTTGATTACAGTTTGGCTGTCCGGATTTTTTATTGTGTGATAGTTTAATCTGAGATGAGGTGCTTCTTTGTTATTAATTACTGCCATTATCTCTGCCATAATTGAAATTGCAATCTCACCCGGAGTATTTCCGCCAATATCAATTCCGATCGGTGCATAAAGATTATGGTAGGATAACTTATTCCCGTATTTTTCATTCAGATAGTGAATACATTTCTTAACCTTCAGCTTTGAACCTATCATACCAATGTATTTCATTTTAGGATATTGTGTCAATAACAATTCAAGTATTGGAAGATCAAATTTATAGCACTGAGTAACTAAAACAGCAAAGCTATTTTCATTTAGTTCAAATTGAAATGGTGCAGGAGGATATTCTATCAGATGCTTTCTACCTGAAAAGTCAGGCATTTGATCCAGAACATCTTTTCTATTATCAAAAAGTTCAGGAAAAAATTCTTGTTGTGCGGCAAGAGAAGCAACTGCCTCACCGATATGTCCGGCACCAAAAATATAAATTGTTTTTTTATTGCTGATTAACTCATAAAAAAGTTCAAGTTCGCCGCCGCACCAGGCAGGTAGCAAAAGTTTTGTAAAATTGGGATTGGAGTTATCTATTTCAGGGGCTTCTCGATCAACAAGTTGAATAATTTCGTTTAAACCAGACAGTGTTCCTTTAAATAATTCTTTGCACTTTTCAATTGCATGAAATTCTACAGGACCGCCGCCTATCGTTCCGGTCGTTCTTCCTTCATTGTCCACAAGCAACTTGAAACCAACTCTGCCTGGAGTTGATCCCTTTGTTTTTGTAACAGTTACCAGTACAGTCGGTTTATTTTCTTTTATACGTTCAACCAGTGTTTGAAATACTTCCATCATTCACAAATTCTTTTAATTAATTATAATTAAGTTAAACCGAATTGACAAATTTGATACATTATTATACCTACTTTTCATAATAAAAATATATTAACCTCGTTAATTCATAAAAGCAAACAACCTGATAGTATCTGTTCAATTTTTACTGAAATAAATTATTGTTCTTTAATCAGTTTCCCATCAAAAAATTAAGATAATTGTTTGAATTAAATCTAAAGTGTGTTATACTTCTAATAGAAATTGCAGAATGTTCAATTCTATTATGAGAGTGAAATATTTTAACTTGACATTGAGGCGAATAACTGAGGTTAATCTATATGAATTAATATTAGGTGTTCAAAATGAAGAGTATGAAGTAGTAACCAATTTCAGAATTTGTAATAAATATATAGTGTTTGACTACAAACTTTTTTCATTTTTTAGCTATTGCTCTGCTTCATTGACATTTTGCAATCAATTATCTATATTTAATCAGATAATTTTATCTGATTTTACTATATGACTGTAATATTCTCAAAGAAATGTGAATACGGAATGCAGGCAATTCTTTACCTCGCAGCACAGGAAAAAAATACTCTGGTTTCTGCAGAGGAAATTTCACGAGTATTGAAAATTCCGCGTGAATTTATTTCCAAGATACTTCAAAGTTTGCGCGATAGTGGATTGATATCTTCAACCAAAGGGAAGTCAGGTGGTTTCTCGCTTGCCAAGCCAGCATCAAGAATTAAATTGATAGATGTTGTTGCTGCAATTGACGGACTTGAAATGTTTGATACTTGTGTACTCGGTTTTGCGGATTGCTCACCGACTCATCCCTGTCCCGTTCACCACATCTGGGGTCCGTTACGTAATCAGACTTACGATATGCTCACTTCCGAAACGATTGACAAGTTGGGAGAAAAAACGTTGAACAAGATCAAAAGTTTGTAAAAATTTTTTTATGATTTAATCAGACTAATACATCTGATATATGAAATTTAATGATAGCAAATATGAAGGAATTCAGGATAATGTCATTCCAGCTTGTCTGGAATCTGACACGAAAGATTCTGGAGTCGCTTCACGCCCCAGAATGACAGATGCCAATAAAATTAATGAAAGTGATGTCATTCCGACGCTGCCTGTACGGCAGGTAGGTTCATTTCAGGATATTCCAATAGAATATAGAACCCGAAACAAGTTCGGGATGACAAAGAAGAAGATTATCAAGAACAAAGAAAAGGGAATTCAGAAAGTAAGATTCATTGTGCAGATGGCATTTGCAATTCTTTGTATCTGGATTGGTGTTGAGTTCTATCAGTTCATTCAATACCTGGAAACAAATGGTGCTTCAGTTTTTTCATCACGCCCACCCGGAGTTGATGGCTTTCTTCCAATCAGTTCCTTTATGAGTTTTTATTTATTTCTGATGACAGGACAAATTCACTCGGCACATCCTGCAGGATTTTTTATTTTCTTCGCGATTGTTCTTGTCTCAATAGTTTTTGGAAAAGCTTTTTGCAGTTGGCTCTGTCCTGTTGGTTTTTTATCAGAACTGATCGGTGATTTTGGAAAAAAAATTTTTGGTAAAGATTTGAAGCTGCCAAAATTTCTGGATTATCCGCTCCGAAGTTTGAAATATTTATTACTCGGATTTCTCTTTTACTCCGTTATATTTTTAATGAGTACAACTGCACTTCAGGCATTTCTTGATAGCCCGTACAATCTTGTTTCTGATGTGAATATGTATTATTTCTTTGCAGAAATTTCAAGATTCTCTTTGATAGTGATTGGAATTTTGTTCCTGCTTTCAATTGTGTTAAGAGGATTCTGGTGCAGATATCTTTGTCCTTATGGTGCATTACTTGGAATTACTTCGTTACTTAGTCCAGGCAAAATAAAAAGGAATCCTGTTAGTTGTATCGACTGTGGATTGTGTAACAAAGCCTGTCCGTCATTCATTAAGGTGGATAAAGTGAAAACAGTAATCTCTGATGAATGTACTTCCTGTCTGAATTGCGTTGATGTTTGTCCAGTTGCTGATACACTTCAACTTGAAATGATTCCGGCTAAGAAAAAGATTAACAAAAAATATGTTGCGATTGGTGTTGTCTCAATTTTTATGATTGTTACAGGATATGGAATGATCTCGGGCAAATGGCAGAATAATATTTCGAAAGAAGAATATCTTGAACTTTACCAGGATATGGAGTCATTTGGTCATCCAACCTTGCCTACCGACAGGCAGGCCGGAACAAAAGCAATAAAAAAATTTAATGAAGATGCTTTGAAGAATAATTCAGAAAGCAATTCCGGGAATGATATTAATAAAGAAATCAAATAACTCACAGCCGAAAGCTGATAAGCCTCAGGCTTAAAATTATTAAAGAGGTGAATAGAATGAGTAACCAAACAAAAACCGAAGGAAGCATCTTGCTTACAAAAACTCTCGCAGAAATAGCAAAAGAAAATATCCGTTCTGCAATTGTGTTTGAGGAATTTGGTCTGGACTTTTGTTGCAGAGGCAATCGTACTTTAAAAGATGCTTGTGCAGATAAGGATATCGAAACAGAAAAAGTTGTACTTCGGTTAAATGATTTAAAAGAAAATGGAAATGGTCACATACAGGCTGATGATTGGTCGCTGGATTTTCTTGCTGATTACATTATAAATAATCATCATCAGTATGTACGGCGTATGGTCCCGATATTATCTTTACATGCAGATAAAGTCGCAGCAGTGCACGGGAAAAATCATCCTGAAACAATTCTTATTGCAGACCTTTATCTTGCTGTAAGAGAAGAGCTTGAAATGCATATGATGAAAGAGGAGAGAATTTTATTTCCTCAAATTAAACAGATGGTGTTAACACAAAAAGAAAATGGTCAATTCTCGCCGCCGCCTTTTGGTTCAATTCAAAATCCAATTCGGATGATGGAATACGAACATACAAATGCAGGTGATGGTTTACAAAAGATCAGAGAATTGAGCAATAACTTCACTCATCCGGAAGATGCCTGCAATACATTTAAAGCTCTTTATTCTGAATTGAAAGAGTTTGAGGAAGATCTGCATAAGCATATTCATCTTGAGAATAATATTCTGTTTCCAAAATCTGTTATTCTCGAAGAGAAACTTTTGCAGACAAGCAATTAGTGTTTTTGTTGAAATAAGATTGGATTAAAATTCCGGATGTCTTAATTTGTAAGTGAAATTTACACGGAATATTTGATTGTTATTTTCAAATATGATAAGACATCCGGTGATTTATACAACTCCGGACAACCAACTAAAGGGGCTAATCATTGTTTATGTTATAAGGAAGTATCTGCAGTATTACCTGGGGATTCCATTATCGCTGAAACAAAAAATAAAATAAACTCTCATTTTTAGATCAGAACTGTTAAAACATTTTGCAATGAAAGCTAATTGCAAACTATGTGTGACAAAATCAGATACTCAATAAATCAAAAATAAAATTTTATGAACCCGATAACATTTCTTAAAGCGTTTGCACCACCTGCAACATGGAGATTTGTAGTGCTGGTTTTGATTGGAATTTTTTGCGGGTTGGTTCTATTCACACTTCATGTTGGCAGAGCTACATCATATCTATCTGACAAACCGGAAGCGTGTGTAAATTGTCATGTAATGGCTCCATATTTTGCAACCTGGCAGAACAGCAGTCATGGAAGATTTACTGTCTGCAACGATTGTCACGTTCCTCAGAATAATATTTTTGAAAAATATTTTTTCAAAGCATCAGATGGATTGAGGCATTCATACATGTTTACATTCAGGCTTGAACCTCAAGTTATAAGAATTCATAAGGCAGGCAGAAATGCAGTTCAAAGAAATTGCGTCAGATGTCATTCAGAACAAATTCATCCAATATCTGTAAGAGCGATAACTGCTCAATCAATTCAGGAAGAAGGTCAGGGTTATTGCTGGGATTGTCATAGAGAAACTCCACACGGAAGAGTGAATAGTTTGACATCAACACCATTTGCAAGAACTCCACAACTATCGGCGCCTTATCCGGAGTGGATTAAAGAGATTGTGAAATGAAAATTAATGTTTACTGGGGTTTAATTGGAACTCATCCCAACCCTTCTCTTAAAAAGAGAAGGGCTTATTTGAGGTATAACTTTTAATAATATTGCTGACAGAATTTTTTAGGATTAGTTGTGCAAAGAAAATAATTCTCTCTCATTTTAAGAGAGAGATATAGAGAGAGTTCAATGAGCTTAAGTAATAAGCACAGGTTAGTCGAAATTACCAAAGTTGTTTGTCGTGAATTAAGAAAAAATTCAACAATAGCAGAAAGATTGTTTTGGGAAGCTGTTCGCAATAAGAAATTAGGAAAGAAATTTTACAGGCAATATCCCATCTTTCACGATATAACTGGTAAAGAAACTTTTTTCATAACTGATTTTTATTGTCATCAGGAAAAGCTAATTATTGAGCTGGACGGTAAGTATCATCAGTACAGACTGAAAGAAGATAAAGAAAGAACAAAGATTTTAAATTTTCTTGGAATGAGGGTGATAAGATTCAATAACGATGAAGTTATCAATGATTTGAAAAATGTTCTCAGCAAAATTAATCGAGAATTGGAAGTGAGCAGTTAAGGAAAAAGAACTCATCCCAACCCTTCTCTTAAAAAGAGAAGGACTTATTGGAGCAGTAAACTGGAATTTTCAGAGTTGACAGAAAAATAAATGAACAGTTCTATCGTCATAATAATTCTCTCTCTTCTTAAGAGAGAGATACAGAGAGAGTTCAATGAATTATAATTTTTAAAAGGGTTATTATGAAAACATTAAACGAAATTATAAAAGCAAAACCATGGGTTGCGTGGGTAATTTTTATTGCGACTGTTGTGGTAGTTTTCTTCATAGGTCTTCTCGCTTCAACTATTATCGAAAGAAGGGGTGAAGCACTTTACACCTTGCAAATGCTTAAACCATTAAATGAGTGGGAACCAAGAAATGAAGTTTGGGGAGAAAACTTTCCGCGCGAATATGAATCATACCTGAAAACTCTGGAAACCAATTTTGCAAGCAAACATGGCGGGTCAGTTATGATTGATTACTTAGATAAATATCCGGAACTTGTTGTCCTTTGGGCTGGATATGCATTTTCAAGAGAATATAATCAGGGAAGAGGTCATGCACATGCAATCGAGGACATCAGAAAAATTTTAAGAACAGGTGATAACGAATATTCTCCGCAACCAGCTACCTGTTGGACATGTAAGAGTACGGATGTCCCAAGAGTTATGGATGAAATCGGAGCTTCTGATTTTTATAAAAAGAAATGGAAAGATCTTGGTGCTGAAATTGTAAATCCGATTGGATGTCAAGACTGCCATGATCCTAAAACCATGAATCTAAGAATTACTCGACCAGCCTTGATCGAAGCTTTTCAAAGACAAGGTAAAGATATCACCAGCTTTTCAAGACAGGAAATGCGTTCGCTTGTTTGTGCACAATGTCATGTTGAATATTATTTCAAAGGTGATGGAAAGTATTTAACTTTTCCATGGGATAAAGGTTTCAATGCTGATTCAATGGAAGCTTATTATGATGCAATGGAATTTACTGATTGGACCCATGCTTTAAGCAAAGCTCCGATGTTAAAAGCACAGCATCCTGACTACGAATTATTTATGACTGGTATTCATGCAATTCGTGGTGTTTCATGTTCAGATTGTCATATGCCGTATAAAAGTGAAGGCGGAGTTAAGTTCACTGATCACCACATTCAATCTCCACTAAACAACGTTTCAAATACCTGTCAGGTTTGTCATCGTGTGGAAACAGAAAGATTAATTCAGGATGTTTATGACAGACAGGATAGAATTGAAGAGATAAGAAGAATTGCCGAAAAAACTTTAGCTGCTGCTCACATCGAAGCAAAGATTGCGTGGGAAAATGGAGCCACTGAACAACAGATGAAATCAATTCTTACTTTAATTCGTCATGCACAATGGAGATGGGATTGGGTTGCTGCCGCAAATGCACTTGGATTTCATGCACCGGTCGAAGCTTTGAGAGTTTTGGGAACTTCAATTCAAAAAGGTGAACAGGCACGAAGAGAACTTGCAGCTCTATCTGTAAAAGAGGGATGGAAATATCCTGTTGAACTACCGGATATTTCGACAAAAGAAAAAGCACAAAGATTTATCGGACTAAACCCTGAAAAGATGAAAGCTGATAAAGAAGAGTTTCTTAAAACGACGACAGTTAAGTGGGATGAAGAAGCAAAACAAAGACAGGGATATTTGTACAATTATTCGGAAACAAATAAATAATTCTCTGTTCTGAGTTTCTATTAAAAGTTGGAAATAAAAGAAATAAAATCCCCATAATTGGTAAATCATCGGATAAAATATTAAAGAAAACAAAAATTATATAACAAATTTCCCGGCACTATCATTGCTTAATAACAACTAATTCTATATGTTTGATCTGAGATGATGAAGAAAAAAATATCAATATTGCTTTTAACATTCCTGTTCCTGGTTTCAACAACCGGGTTACCGGTTTCGTATCACCTTTGCCAGATGATGAATGAAAAATCTCTGAGCGAGTGTGAGATGTGCAAAAGCGAAATGGAAGTGATAGAAACAAAATGCTGCAATGAAAAAGCATTTGATAATTCTCTTGTCATCAAATCTGAAAAATCAACTTGCTGTCATGAAGAATTTGTTTACAACAAAGTCGATGATGAGTTTGTTTCAGGTAAATCTGGTGTGAATAATTTTTCGTTTTCAGAAAATTTAACACAGTTAACACCAACTACTTTTTGTCCAATTGATTTTTCAGTCGAAGAATCTTTCTATTGTGATTCTTCACCACCGTTTTTAATCAACTCTGATTTACATATCACCAATTCTGTTCTTCTGATCTGATTCATTCTTATTCCTTTTGTGGATGTAGTGGATAGTTATATCCGCGCATCATCATTTATTAAATAAAATTTTTAAAATGAATTGACAACTGTAATTCATACAGCAGTTGAATATTTTCAGGAAATAAGATGATTGAAAAAATAATTGATTGGAGTGCACACAACAGGTTTCTCGTAATATTCGCTTACCTTGTTATTACTGGATTCGGAATTTACAGCGTCATCAATCTTCCGGTTGATGCGATTCCTGATTTATCAGAGAATCAAGTTATCATTTTCACAGAGTGGATGGGCAGATCACCTGAAGTAATTGAAAACCAGGTTACATTTCCGATTGTTTCAGGTTTGCAAGGATTACCTGATGTAAAAGCAGTTCGTGCTAATTCGATGTTCGGAATGTCTTTCGTGTTTGTAATCTTCGATGATAATACTGATATCTATTTTGCACGTACTCGTGTACTCGAAAGACTAAATACAATCCAGGCACAGCTTCCCGGTGGAGTTGTTCCATCTATCGGTCCTGATGGAACCGGAGTTGGACACGTTTATTGGTACACAGTTGAAGGAAAAAATTATGATCTGGGAACACTGCGATCAATTCAGGATTGGTATATTCGATACAAATTATCTGCAGTCGAAGGTGTCGCTGAAGTTGCGAGTATCGGTGGATTTGTTCGTCAATATCAGGTAGATATTGATCCAGATAAACTTCGTGCTTATAATCTTTCCACATCAGAAATTATCAACGCGATTCAACGAAGTAATAATGAAGTCGGTGGAAAAATTATTGAAGCAAGCGATGCTGAATATTTTGTGCGCGGTCAGGGATATATAAAATCTAAAGAAGATGTTGAGAATACAGTAGTAAGAACAAATCCGAATGGTATTCCTGTTCTGATAAAAAATGTAGCTGTTGTTCAGCTTGGCGGTGATATTCGTCGTGGTTCATTGGAGAAAGATGGTGAAGGACAGGTTGTTGGTGGAATTGTTGTAATGCGAAGCGGCGAAAATGCACGGAATGTTATCGACCGGGTTAAAGAAAAAATAAAAGAAATTTCTCCGGGACTTCCTGAAGGTGTAGAGATTATTGCTTCTTACGATAGAAGTACATTAATAAAAGAAGCTGTCGGTACTCTTGAGAAAGCATTGATCGAAGCATCAATCGTCGTTGCGATTATGGTTGCAATTTTTCTGCTTCACTTCAGAAGTATAGTCAGAATATTAATTGAACTTCCTATTTCCGTTCTCATTTCATTTATCCTGATGTACACATTCGGAATTTCGAGCAACATTATGTCACTTGGCGGAATTATTCTTGCAGTCGGAGTAATTGTTGATTCATCAATTGTGCTTGTGGAAAACGCATATCGAAATCTCGCAAAAGCAATTGCAGAGAAAGGACATCTTACAAGCGAAGAATATAAAAACATTTCTATTATGTCAGCAAAGCAAGTTGGCAGAGCAATTTTCTTTTCTGAACTTATTATACTTGTTTCGTTTCTTCCTGTGTTTTTATTATCAGGACAGGAAGGAAAACTTTTTCATCCGCTCGCATTCACAAAAACTTTTGCAATGTTTGGTGCCGCAATTGTTGTTATCACATTGATTCCTGTTTTGATGACAATGCTGATGAGAGGCAAGTTCAGACCCGAACAAAAAAATCCGACAACAAAATTTTTTATTCGTCTTTATGAGCCTGTAATTCATTGGGTTCTCAAGCATCGGAAGATCACAATTGCAATAAATATCATTGCTTTGTTAATAACAGTTCCGATGATAATTAACACCGGTTCAGAGTTTATGCCGCCGCTCGATGAAGGTTCAATTCTTTATATGCCGGTAACACTTCCAAATGCTTCAATAACCGAGATGAACAGAATTCTACAAGTTCAGGATAAAATTATTAAAAGCGTTCCCGAAGTTGATCACGTACTTGGTAAAGTTGGAAGAGCAGAAACTGCAACCGACAATGCACCGTTAAGTATGATTGAGACAATAATTCTTCTCAAACCAAAAGATGAATGGCGCCCCGGAATTACGAAAAGAGATATTGTAAATGAACTTGATCACAAACTTCAAATTCCCGGAGTAACAAACGGTTGGACTCAACCAATTATTAACAGAATAAATATGCTCGCAACCGGAGTTAGAACGGACATTGGTTTTAAAATATTCGGACCTGATCTGGATACACTTGAATATTATGCTATCAAAGCAGAACAAATTTTAAAAACTGTAAACGGTGCTGCTGATGTTGTTGCTGAAAGAGTTCAAAACGGATATTATGTTGATATTCAAATCAAAAGAGAAATTGCTGCGCGATACGGAATAAACGTAAGTGATTTGCAGGATATAATTGAAACAGCAATCGGCGGACAAAATCTCGGAATTGTTCTGGATGGAAGAATGAGATTTCCGATTCGGATGAGATATCAAAGAGATTTCAGAGATAATATTGATGATTTGAAAAATCTTATTGTTCCTGTTGGAGTTTCTGCCGGAATGAATTCACCAACAATGAATACAACTAATGCTGGAATTAGTTCAATGCAACAATCATCCGGTATGGGAAGTATGGGTGGAAATTCCGGATCATCGCAATCCACAATTATTCAGGAAAATAATTCTGATAATGTTTCTTCGTTACTTAGTGCTTCGCAAAATTCAAACGTCTATCTTCCATTATCAACATTAGCAGATATAAATATTTTAACAGGACCTCCAATGATCAGCAGTGAAAACGGAATGTTGCGTTCAATTGTTTTTATGAATACTCGCGGAAGAGATATGGGAAGTGTAATGACTGATGCAAAAGAAGTTATTGAAAAAGAATTAAACCTGCCTGCCGGATATTCTTATACCTGGAGTGGTCAGTACGAAAGTAAAATGCGTGCTCAGCAGACAATTGAAATTATTATGCCGGTTGTATTCCTGATAATTTATCTGCTGCTTTTCCTTACTCTGAAAGATTATGTTGAAGCCGGAGTAGTGATGCTTTCAGTCCCTTTTGCATTAATTGGAGGAATATACATGGTTTATATTCTCGGATATAATTTTTCTGTTGCAGTTTGGGTGGGATTTATAGCTTTGTATGGAATTGCAGTGGAAACTGGTGTGGTGATGGTTGTATATCTTCATGAATCGCTTGATAAAAAATTAAGAGCTCTTCAGAAAGGTGAAATAACTGAGATCACCAAAAATGATATTTATGAAGCAACAGTTGAGGGATCTGTTCTAAGATTAAGACCGAAGCTGATGACTGTTGCAACAACAATGATAGGCTTAGTTCCTGTTATGTGGGCAACGGGTACTGGTTCAGACGTAATGAAGCCGCTTACTGCACCAATGATCGGAGGATTACTTACTTCAGCAGTTCATGTTCTGGTTGTAACACCAATTCTGTTTGCAATTATGAAGGAGCGTGCACTTAAAAAAGGTAAACTACAAATTTCAAAAATGGCTGGTTGGATGAAGGAGGGAGAATAAAAATGGTAGATGTTAAATGGAAGATGGGAAATGGAATTTCGAATTTCGAATTTCGAATTTCGAATTTATCATTAGTGTCTTTTAAGTATTTATATAAAAGAGTATTTATTATTCTAATAACAATATTTTCATTTTTCGAAAACAGTTTTGCTCAAAGTGTTGATTCATTGATTAATGAAGCTATGCTGAATAATCCGTATTTAAAATCTATTGAGCAAAAAATATATTCCGGACAATACAGAGCTGAATCAGTTGATTATTTGCCACCTCCAACACTTGGAGTGCAGTTTGATCAAATACCAATCAAGGAAATTAATATCTGGAATAGTGCAATTTCTAATTCACTTTCACTTTCTCAAATGTTTCCTCTCGGTGGAAAGTTAAGTGCAATGAACAAAGTTGAACTTCAGAATGTTGAAGTAACAAAAAGAGATTACGACTCATATAAAATAAATCTTATTGCACAGATCAAAATGCAATACTATAATATCTGGCAGATCGAAAGAAAACTCGATGTTCAACAGGGCACAATTGATTTATTAAATAATATTTTAAGTTCTGTTGATGTCAGCTATCAGGTAAACAGAATTAATCAGGCGGATCTTTTAACAGTTAAAAGTGAAGTCGCATCGAATAATGCTCAGCTTGTAATTCTGAAAAAACAGCGTGAAGCCGAAATTTATAAACTGAACAAATTGCTTGGTAGAAAACTCAACTCAAATGAAATTGTAATTGAAAAGTCTATTGCAGAAGATTCACTCACTTATTCACAGGATGAACTGGAAACAATTCTGATTGATTCAAATCCTTCTCTCCGAAAAATGGGAACGATGATCGAAATGAACAAAGCAATGGTGAATGCAAATAATAGTGAACTTGTTCCTGATCTTATGATTGAAGGAATGTTTATGCGAATGCCGCAGGGAATGATACTCACATCTCAGTCAGATATTAGCATGATTGGTATGGAGTCAGCAAGTACTGAATATATGTACTCACTGATGGCTTCAATCACTTTACCTTTCGTTCCGTGGTCATCTGGAAAATACAGCAATAAAGAAGAAGAACTTCTATCTGATATTAAAGGTATTGAGTATGAAAAGAATAATATGCAAAGAGAAATGATAACAGAACTGCAAACAGCTTTTGTTAAACTGAAGACAGCACAGGAGTTGATTAACCTTTATTCAAAAGAAGTCATACCAAGTTATGAGCAAGCTGCAGAATCACAACTGGCAAATTATCAGAACAATCGCACGAATATCACGACTGTAATTGATTCATACAGAATGCTTCTTATGCAACGAATGAATTTTTATATGGCACAAGCTGATCGTCAAATGGCTATCGCTGAAATTGAAATGATGGTTGGAAAAAGGTTGTGATAGAAGATGTTGAGCGAACCTGCCTGCCAGTAGGCAGGGCGAAATCCCGCCTTGCGGGAGAAAATGGAAGATGGAAGATGGCAGATGGTAGATGGGAAATGGATATAATAATGAGGTAATGTAAAATGAATCCTAAAACCGAAGAATTATTAGAAAGAACATTTCAATTTGGAGTTGATACTCTGAAATTTTTAATGTCTTTACCAAAAGATAAAGTTTTTGGAATAATCGTCTATCAGTTAGGAAAATCTTCAACTTCATCAGGATCAAATTATTCACCCCGTCAAATATGAAACAAAAATATATTGTATACATTTTACAAAGCAAATTAGACAACAAATTCTATGTTGGATTTACAAACAATTTAAAGAAGAGATTAATAGAACATAATAGTGGGAAAGTTAAATCGACAAAATCAAGGAGACCTCTTGATTTAGTTTATGCGGAGGTTTGTTACAACAAAAGTGATGCGCTACATAGAGAAAAATATTTGAAAAGTTCTTACGGGAAAAGATTTATTAGAAATCGGCTGAAAAATTATTTGACGGGGTAAAGAAGCACAAGCTGCTGAATCGGCAATGGATTTCAATCATAAAATTGGAATTGTTCTTAAAGAAATCTGTGAAAGTAATTATTGGTACCGAGTTTTAAATGCAATACTAACAAATTTTAAAAAAGATATAGAGTTACAAAGACTTTTAAATGAAAGCTTTGAATTAAAAAAAATATTTTCATCTATAAAGATTAAAACCAGTTTGAGAAAGAAGGATAAATAATATGTTTAAAAAATTAAAAATACATTTTCCATCTGCCATCTACCATCTACCATTAGTAATAATTTTATTGTTAACGATATCAACAGGATGTTCATCTGATAATGGAAATGACAATGCGGAAAATAATAAAGTAGTTTACACCTGTCCTATGCATCCGCAAGTTATCTCCGATAAACCAGGATCGTGTCCAATCTGTGGAATGGATCTGGTAAAAAAATCTTCTGAAGAAGCAAAGTTAGAAGATATGGAAGGAATGATAATTTTGAGCGATCAAAAAATTGCACTCGCTGATGTAACTACTATCAAAGTTAAAAAACAAAATTTGGTTAAAGAAATCAGTGCTTACAGCTATCTCGATTTTGTTGAAGAAAACAGAAAAACGATTTCAGCAAAATTCAACGGAAGGATTGAAAAACTTTATGTTGATAAAACCGGCGACTTCATACAAAAAGGTAAACCTCTTTTTGATATTTATAGTCCCGATCTTGTTCAGGCACAAAATGATTATCTGATTGCAATAGGAAATAAACAAAGCTCAGAATACAATTCAACTGGTAATTCCGGGACTAAAAATGATCTTAAAAATTCTGCCAGAAAAAAACTTGAGCTACTTGGAATTACAGACAATCAGATAAAAGAACTTGACAACTCCGGTGAAATAAAATTAACCATCACATATTATTCTCCTTATTCTGGAACTGTAATCGAGAAAAAAGTTCAGGAGGGGATGTATGTTAGCGAAGGAAGTTCCATTTATGAAATTGCAGATTTATCCTTACTCTGGAATATTGCCGAAGTTTATGAGAACGATTTAAACGTAATAAAACCCGGAAGTAAAATGGAGCTTATTCTTCAAGCTTTCCCTGGAGAAACATTTACCGGAAGAATTTCATTTGTATATCCTGTAGTAAATCCGGAGACAAGAACAATTAAAATCAGAAGCGAAATTCAGAATAAAGGAAACAAGCTTCGCCCGAATATGTATGGTCAGACAATATTTAAAAATAATTTTGGAGATGGATTGATAATTCCGTCAGATGCAATTTTGTTTTCGGGCAAAAGAAATATAGTTTGGGTGCGATTACCCGATGGAATGTTTGAATCACGTGAAGTGAAAGTTGGCAATAAATTCGGAGATAATTATCAAATTCTTTCCGGATTAAAAGAAGGTGAAGAAGTTGCGGCAACTGGCGGATTCCTTATTGATTCTGAAAGCCAGTTGAAAAGCGGAATGCCTACCGGACATCAGCATGGAGAAGTTGATCAGGAAAAGAAGGAAGTAAATGATCATTCCCAGCATTCATCTGAAGAAATGAAAAATATGAATGAGGAAAAAGATATTGTTAATAAAAGAGACGTAAAAGTTTCTACTCTCGATATAAATAAAGATGGTTTTGTTTATCAATGTCCGATGGATTGGGAAGTAATTTCTGATAAACCGGGAACCTGTCCTTTATGTAAAATGGATTTGAAAAAATTCACAGTCAATGAAGCTCAGAAGAATTTAATCGAATATCCTTAATTATGTTAGAACTTATTCCGCAGAGAAACTTTTGCGGAGTGGAAAGTTTTAGAACTGAATTAAAATTAGAATTATTTAAATAAACAATTAACACTATATTTATTAATAAACCGGAGAACAAAATGTATCAAATAAAAAATCTCAACTCAATTCTTTTAATTGCTGTAATAGTTTTTTCTATTGCACTAATTTCTTGTGCACAGGATGAAGGACATAAAAATCATAATAACGATATGCAGAAATCAGATGCAGTAAAAGTTGATTCGTCAATTGTTCGTGAAGGTGTAATTGATCTTGCAGTTATTGATGAAAATACAGACGGAAAAGTTTATCAGGATCAAATGTGTTGGAACGTTGTTTCTGATAAACCTGGTGAGTGTCCTTTATGCGGAATGACTTTGAAAGAAGTTTCTCTTCAAAAGGCTGAAGAAAATCTTCTTAAACATAATTTTAAAGTAAAAGAGAATTAAACATTATGGAAATACTTATCGGTTTAAGTTTTATAGCAATAGTAGCCATATTTGGATATTTTAAGTTCAAGCAAGCAAGTAAAGGTAAAGATTGTTGTAAGTGAGTGAAGTTGAATCAACTAATTATTCACAAAAAAATAAACAGAGATGACATCTTCTAAAAGGATATCATCTTTTATGAAGGAGGATATATGAAAATCTTATTAAGTGTTGTCATAACATTAGTAGTTCTTTTTGGGCTTCTAATGATTTATATGTACAGCGGATGGCATGATGTAAGTGCAATGCACGAGGATCACGGGATGATGAAATGGATTATGAGAACTACAAAAAATAATTCAATTGAATCCCGTATAAAGGAAATCTCGGTTCCAAATCTGGAGAACCCTGAGATGATAAAAGAAGGCTTTGAACATTACAATGCAATGTGTGCGGGCTGTCATGGTGCACCTGGAATGGAAGAAACAGAATTATCAAAAGGGTTAAATCCCCACGCTCCATATTTGCCAAGAGTGGCAGCATTTATTGAACCCGCAGAAATTTTCTGGGCTACAAAAAATGGAATAAATATGACCGGTATGCCAGCATGGGGCAAGACACATTCGGATGAAAAAATCTGGGCGATTGTTGCGTTTACAAAAAAACTTCCGGATATGTCCGCCGATGATTATAAAAAAATGGCAAATGAAACTGAAGAAAATGAAAATCATCATAATGGAGAAGAACATAACAACCATTCTCACAATTAAAATGAAATTATTCACAGATTATTTTCAACACACTGAATGGAAAGTTTCCTGAACAAGTAGTTCATTGATTAATAAAAGATGGAACATCATACTTCACATACAGAACATAATCATCACAAAGTTGAACACCAACAACATTCAAGTCATAGTCAAAGCGGACACGACAAACACGCAGGTCACAATGTTGCTGATTTTTGGAAAAGATTTATAGTTTGTTTAATAGTATCCATTCCAGTGCTTGCTCTATCACATATGATACAACAATGGTTGGGATTTGAATTATCTTTTCCTGGTGACAAATATGTGTTAGCATTTCTTTCCACTTTCATTTTCATTTACGGCGGTTTTCCATTTTTAAAAGGATTGTATGATGAAGTGAAAGATAAAGCTATTGGAATGATGACACTCATTGGTGTGGCTATTTCAGTAGCCTGGATTTACAGTGTTGCTATCACATTTGGTTTACAAGGGATGGATTTTTATTGGGAGATGGCAACACTGATAGACATTATGCTCATCGGTCATTACTTTGAAATGAAGTCAGTTATGGGTGCTTCCCGTTCATTAGAGTTGCTTGTAAAAATGATGCCTTCCACTGCGCATCATATTATGGGAGAAAACATTCACGATATGCCGGTTAGTAATTTGCAAATTGGAGATATGGTAATGGTGAAGCCGGGAGAAAAAGTTCCTGTTGATGGTATTGTAGCTGAAGGTGAAAGTTATGTAGATGAAAGTATGCTTACAGGTGAGAGCAAACCCGTTAAAAAAGAAAAAGATGTCAAAGTTATTGGTGGAGCTATAAATGGAAATGGTTCTTTGATCATAAAAGTAATTAGTACGGGTAAAGACAGTTATCTGAATAAAGTAGTGAAACTTGTGGAAGATGCACAAAAAATAAAATCCAAAACACAAAATTTTGCAGATCGTGCCGCAAAGGTTTTAACCTTTGTTGCTTTAGGCGGAGGAGTAATCACACTTGTAGTGTGGCTGCTTTTAGATTTTCCATTTGTTTTTGCTTTAGAAAGAATGGTTACAGTTATGGTGATCTCCTGTCCTCATGCTTTGGGTTTAGCTGTTCCATTAGTTGTGGCAATCTCAACTTCTATTTCTGCACGAAAAGGTTTGCTCATTCGCAACCGGACAGCATTTGAAAATGCAAGATTGATTTCCACAATTATCTTTGATAAAACCGGAACACTTACAAAAGGTTCACACGAATTACAGGAAGTAAAAGTTCTGAACCCAAAATTTGATGAAAGAGAATTACTTCGTTTGGCAGCAGGTATTGAGCAACATTCTGAACATTATATTGCTGCCGGCTTAATTCGAAAAGTAAAAGAGTTGAATATTAAAATCCCAAAATCAGAAAACTTCAATTACCTTCCGGGAAAAGGATTGGAAGGAATTGTTGAAGAAAAAGAAATAAAAGTAGTTGGTCCGAATTATTTGAAAGAACAAAACATCGGCTTATCTGAAATGAATGATGAATTTATTGGAACTGTTGTTTATGTGCTGATAGACAATCAAGTCTCAGGTTATTTTATATTTTCGGATCAAATAAGAGAAACCGCATTTGAAGCTATTCAAATACTCAAAGAAGTTGGAATTAAAAATTTACTTCTCACAGGCGACAACGAAAAGGTAGCAAAAAAAGTTAGCACTGAACTAAAAATGGACGGCTATTTAGCAAATGTTTTACCGCATGAGAAATTAGAAAAAGTAAAAGAACTTCAGCAAAAAGGTGAATACGTTGCTATGACAGGCGATGGTGTAAATGATGCACCGGCACTGGCACAAGCAGATGTAGGTATTGCCGTTGGCTCGGGAACAGATGTAGCAGCAGAAACAGCGGACATTATTTTAGTAAACTCAGATCCGAAAGATATTGCCAGTTTAATTTTATTCGGTAAAGCTACATACAATAAAATGATACAAAATCTTTGGTGGGCTGCTGGCTATAACATTGTTGCAATTCCATTGGCAGCAGGTGTTTTGTTTAAATGGGATATTTTGCTCAGTCCGGCAATAGGTGCTGTGTTGATGAGTTTAAGCACCATTGTGGTAGCTATAAATGCACAACTTTTAAAAAGACAATTACATTGAAAAATTATAATTTGCAATCCCGGATTTTTAACAGAAAAAGTTAAAACCGAATAATATTATATTGCACTGGTAGAATAAAATTGTCATCAATTATATAATTAAAACGTAAATAATCACTAACAATTAACATAATATATACAGAAAGGAAAAACACAATGTTCAAACAACTCATCTTTATCATTTCAATGACAGTAGTTTTAGCTGCATTTGCATTTGCGCAAGAACAACCCGAAACTACGAAATCAGAAAAGAAAGAATGTTCAACCAATTCGAAAGGCTGCTGCAGTACAAAAGAAAATCATAGTGAAGTAAATATGGAGAAGACTGATGAAACTGAAGTCGTTCAGATTTGGAATAAATTCTGCCCGGTAAAAGGCGAAGAAGTTGATGCAGATGTTCCAACCTTTGAATACCAAGGAAAAGTAATTGGCTTTTGCTGTCCGGGATGTGATAAGAAATTTCAAAAAGATCCTGAAACTTATTTGAAGAATTTAAATGAGGATGGATCAGAATTTATTGGCAGTTAATTTCAAAATTAGGGATGCTTTTGTGCTTCCCTTTTTATTTTAATAATGCAATGAAAAGTTTAATCAAAAAAGCGTTCGTACTCAGCTTAATTACAATCTTCTACAATCTTGCAGAAGGAATTATTTCAGTTTATTTCGGTGCGAATGATGAGACCCTTGCTTTGTTTGGTTTCGGAGTGGATAGTTTTGTTGAAGTTATTTCCGGAATCGGAATTGCTCATCTGGTATTCAGGATGAAATATTCAAGAGTGGAAAATCGTGATGCGTTTGAAAAAACTGCTTTGAGAATTACCGGGACTGCATTTTATTTGTTGGCGATTGGTTTAATTGTTGGATCAGTTCTCAATATTATTAATAATGTAAAACCAGAATCAACATTACCCGGAATAATTATCGCTGTGATATCCATTGCAACTATGTATTGGCTGATGACTTCGAAATTAAAAGTTGGCAAAGCATTACACTCCGATGCGATAATTGCCGATGCAAATTGTACTAAAACATGTTTTTATCTGTCATTCATTCTTCTTGTAAGCAGTGGATTGTATGCATTATTTAGTATTGCATATTTTGATATTCTTGGTTCAGTAGCAATAGCTTATTTTGCTTTCAAAGAGGGCAGAGAAGCATTTGAAAAAGTTAAGAGTGGAAAGCTGATGTGTAATTGTGAATCTGAATCTGTGTATATTGCCTGAGTCATTTAAATAATATAATAACATTTGAATAGACTTTTACCATTAATAATAATTTTAGCTGAACATACCCTGACTCCAATTAATAAAATACTGTCAATCATAATATTAGCAGGACTTGTCTTCAATTTCACTCATTCAGAAATTATTGATCAGATTGAAGGAAACAGCGAATGTAAAACTATGTTTGATTATTGTACGCTCGTCAAATCAGCTTCGATAAGTACTTACTCTGTTAATAAAATTCTGGGGAATGATTATTTCTTAATAGATATTATCTATCAGGATGATACTTACCATTCTCAAAACTCAAATGCATTTTATCAAAAGCATCAGAATTTTAATTTTCATCATTTAGAAAATCCTGCAATTCATATTATTAACCAATCATTTCTTATCTGATTTTTACCGGTCAACTTATCTAATCCAGCTATTGGCTTTCTGCCGATTGACATAATATTAACATTCAGGAATATCTATGAACAAAATATTTATCTTGTTTATATCTATAAGTTTATTTTTGTATGGATATGCACAGGATTTAAACGAGAGTAACAGTATCACTTTAACCGAAGCGATTGAAATCGGATTAAAAAATAATCCGGTTATCAAATCTGCTTATGAAAATATTTCAGCAGTTGAAGGAAAATTCTGGAGCGGGATATCTTTACCATCTCCGGAAATAGGTGTCAGCTATGAATTTGTTCCGCTTGGTTCGGGTTTAAACAATTACGAAGAACGAACTTTTGGAATCAGTCAGGCATTTGAATTTCCCACAAATTATTTTTTAAGAGGTTCTATCTCTGGTGATGAAAATGATATCGCTTACTTAAATTTTAAGCAGAGTGAAATTCAGATCACTCGTCAGATAAAAACTGCATACTACAATGTACTTGCAAAGCAAAAACTTCTTGCGATTGCAAAAGAGAATCTGCAAATCGCTGATGATTTTTCTAAGAAAGCTGAAATAAGATATAATGTTGGCGAAGGAACTAATCTTGAAAGATTAACAGCAAAAGTTCAGTTTACTGAAGCAAAGAATATTCTGGCTCTTGCTCAGAATGAATTGAAATCTTCTTTCGCCGAATTGAATTATTCATTAGGGTACAGCAGACTCTCAGATGAAAAATTTATTTTAATCGATAGCCTTGCTTTTTCAAAATTCGATACTCTGTCATTTGAAAATTTGTATCACCTTTCATTAAGCTCAAACCAGCAGATAAAAATATCCGAACTAAACGTCAATGCTTTGTCAACAGAGAGAACTCTTGCATGGTCTTCTTTACTTCCTGGTTTTAACATTTCATATTTCAGGCAAAGTCTGGGAAGTGATAATAATTATTACGGAGCTTCGCTTGATATTTCTGTTCCGCTTTGGTTTCTTTTTGATAACCGTGGTCAGATACAATACGCTTCTGCAAAAGTTAATATCGCTGAATCTGAGTTGGTATCAGTGAAGAACGAAGTTTATCTCAATCTGACAAATGCATATAACGATTATTCAAATAACCTGCAGCAGGTCAGTCTTTATCAAGAACATATTTTACCGCAGGCAGAAGAAGTTTATCGCTCAGCTTCCGCAAGCTACGATGCTGGTGAGATTACCTATATTGAATATCTGCAGGCACGTCAAACTATAATATCCTCAGAGAAAAATTATACTGAAGCATTACTTAATTATTATCGTTCGATATTTTCTCTCGAAGAGATTGTCGGACAAAAACTTTTGAACTAATATGAAGGAGTTTTAAGTGGAAATAAAATTATTAAAAATCATTCTTGCGACCATTATTTCACTGTCATTGATGAGGTGTGGTAGTGAAGAACAAGTACACGATGAGCATTCTGAAGAAAGTCATCACGAAGAATCACATTCTGAATCGATAATGATACCGGAGGTATCTATAAAAGAAATTGGTTTAAAAACTGAAACTGTTACATTAAAACCTTTTACTGGCTTAATGAAGATTCCGGCAATAGTCACAACGAATCAGAATTTTGAGGCTCAGGTCGGTTCTTTGGTTCAGGGACGTGTTCACAAGGTTTTTGTAAATGCTGGTGATTATGTAAAAGCAGGTCAGGAATTGATGCTCGTTGAAGGATTGGAAATCGGTGAAATAAAAGCTGGCTATTTAAAAGCAAAAGCAAATCTTGATTTTCATCTGGCAAACTTTGAACGGCAGAAAAAGCTTATCGAACAAAATGTTGGCTCTCAGAAATCATTTCTCGAGTCGCAGGCTGAATATGAAAAAGCACTCGCAGAATTTAATGCAGAAGATAAAAAAATTCACTCGATCGGATTAAATGATGAAGATGTTCTCAACGGAAATGGTAATCATCCTGATCAACATACTTCAGGAACCTTACCTGTGAAAGCACCAATTGATGGAATAGTTGTTGAAAGAAATGTTGTTATCGGTCAGTTGGTTGATGGAACTACAAATGCATTTAAAATAATAAGCACTGCTTCCGTTTGGATTGATGGTCAGATTTATGAAAAAGATTTTTCAAGAATAAATCAAAAAACAAAAGTTGATTTTATCTCATCAACATATCCCGGTGAAAAATTCAGCGGCTCAATTATAAATATTGGTCAGACAATAGATGAAAGATCCAGAACGATTACAATCAGGGCTGAATTCAGAAATCCGGATAGAAGATTAAAACCACAAATGTTTGGCGAAATGCTTATCCCATCAAATGAAAATTCGACAGCAATTCTTATTCCTGCTGAATCAATTATAAAAATTGAAAATCAGGATTATGTATTTGTTCGGTTAGAAGATTATTCATTTCAAAAACGGAAAGTAGTTCCGGGTTCTTTAATGAATGAATTAATTGAGATCAAGGAAGGATTAAATGAAAATGAGCAGGTCGTTATCAAAGGAGCTTTTTATCTGAAATCTGAATCACTAAAAGATCAATTAGAGGAGCATGATCACTGATGCTTGAAAAAATAATTTCATATACTTTGAAGCAGAAAGGATTTGTAATATTCCTTTCTCTTACAATTGTCATGTTCGGTATTTATTCGTTTGTGAAGTTGCCAATTGATGCGTTTCCTGATGTAACAAATATTCAGGTAGAAGTTGTGAGCTATGCAGATGGTTTGTCCGCAATTGAAATTGAGCGATCAGTTACTTATCCGATTGAAATGTCAATGCGTGGTTTACCTGGTGTAAAGCAAATGCGTTCAGTTACAAAATTTGGTCTGTCACTCATCACAATTGTGTTCGAAGATGACATGGATATTTATTTTGCACGCCAGCTTGTTTTTGAAAGACTCAATGAAGCGAAAGAAAATGTTCCTGATGGTGTGGAAGTTTCGATGGGTCCGGTTGCAACCGTGATGGGCGAGATTTATCAATTCACACTCAATGGTAAAATGCCTGAGGATACTTCCGAACGACAAAAATATTTCACTGAGTTAAGAACATTGCAGGAATGGATTGTAACTCCATTGTTAAAAAATGTTCCCGGAGTAAATGAGATAAATTCTTTCGGCGGTTATTTCAAACAATACCAGGTGATTGTGTATCCTGATAAGCTGCTCAAATATGATATAACAGTTGACGATGTATTCACGTCAATCGAAAACAATAATAAAAATGTAGGCGGTAGCATAATTGAAAGATATTCGGAACAATATATCGTCAGAGGAGTTGGTCTTATAAAGAATATTCCTGACCTCGAAAATATTGTACTTAAATCTTATAACGGAACTCCTGTTTATGTAAAAAATGTTGCGGATGTGCAAATTGGTGAAGCAGTGAGGCAGGGAGCTGCTATAATAAATGGCAAGGAGGAAGCAGTTGGTGGAATTGTTATGATGCTGCGAGGTGAAAACAGCCGCGAGGTTGTTGGT
Source organism: Ignavibacteriota bacterium (assembly GCA_013285405.1). Taxonomy (NCBI): domain Bacteria; kingdom Pseudomonadati; phylum Ignavibacteriota; species Ignavibacteriota bacterium. Next base: position 2,628,260 of record CP053446.1, read on the forward strand.
CGTGTTAAGGAAAAGGTAAAAGAAATAAATGATAACAATATTCTTCCTGACGGAATTAAAATCGTTCCCTACTATGACCGGACAGATATCGTTGATGCGAGTGTGAGTACAGTAACAACGGCATTGATTGAAGGCTCCATACTTGTATTAATTATTCTTTATCTCCTTCTAAGAAGTTTTCGTGGTTCAGTTGTTGTACTTATTGCTCTCCCGCTTTCATTACTAACCACCTTCATTGTTATGAAATTAGTTGGCTTAAGCGCAAATCTTATGTCGCTTGGCGGATTAGCCATCTCAATAGGAATGATAATAGATGCAACGATCATCCAGGTTGAAAATGTCCAGCGTCATTTAAGTGAGAATGGTCATCCCGAAAGAAAATTTTCGACAGTCTTGAAAGCAGTGCTCGAAGTAAGAAAACCAAGCATTTTTGGTGAACTAATTATTGCAGTAACTTTTATTCCCGTTCTTTCTCTTGAAGGAATAGAAGGGAAAATGTTTGGTCCGCTTGCTCTGACGGTCGCAATTGCACTTTTATCATCATTATTTCTTTCCATCTTTGTTATTCCTGTACTTTGTGCAATATTTTTAAAATCTGAACAGGAAAAAGAAAGTGTGATAATGAAATTTTTGAAAAGACGATACATTCCTGTTCTGCAGTATTGTATGAGAAAAAGAAAATCAATGCTGGCAGTTGCAGGAATTTTTCTTGTAGTATCTCTGATTATTCTTCCGCGTTTAGGTACAGAATTCATCCCGATTATGGATGAAGGATCTTTTGATATGGATGTTGCTCTTTTACCAGGAGTATCTTTGGAAAAAGCATTGGAAATAAACAAACTTGTTGGTGAAAAATTGAAAAAGTTTCCTGAACTCAAAACTGTTGTTTCCAGAACGGGTCAAACAGGAGTTGCGCTTGATACACGCGGTGTTGACAAAACAGGATACGTTGGAGTGTTCTATCCAAAAGATGAATGGGTAAGTATTAAAAGCCGTGATGTTATTACTAATGAAATGAGACAATCAATTGAAGAGATTCCGGGAATCGGTATTGGATTTAGCCAACCTATTCAGTGCAGGATTGATGAAATTGTTGCCGGAACACGTGCACAATTAATTATAAAACTTTTTGGTGAAGATATTAATCTGCTTAAAAGCAAAGCTGATGAAATCGCACGCATTCTCTCAAAAGTTGATGGTGTAACTGATCTGCTGACTGAAAAAGTATCCGGTCAGCCGTATCTTACAATAGAAACAGACAGAAGTAAAATTGCACGCTATGGTTTGAATATAAATGATGTTCAAAAAATAATTGAGGTAGCAATTGCTGGAAAATCAGCTTCAAAATTTTATGAAGAGAATCGTAATTTTGATATTATTGTTCGTCTTCCGGAAGAAAACCGCAATTCCATAGAAACCATCGGAAATATTTTGATTCCAACAAATTCAGAATTAAAAATTCCACTCAGTCAGCTTGCAGAAATTTCACTGAGTGAAGGTCCGGTTCAGATTAGCCGCGAAGATGGTTTGCGAAGAATTGGTATCGAAATGAATATTTCCGGAAGAGATATTGGCAGCTTTGTTAAAGAAGCAAAAGAAAAGATCAAAGAAAATGTTGATCTTCCAGCCGGATATTTTTTAACATGGGGCGGACAGTTTGAAAATCAGCAGCGCGCAATGGCTAAACTTATGATCATCGGACCTGTTGCAGTCGGACTGATCCTGCTTTTATTGTTTGTAACTTTTCGATCTTTAAGATTAGCGTTACTTGTTATTTCAAATTTGCCATTTGCATTAATTGGTGGTGTGTTATCATTATGGATATCAGGTTTATATTTATCAGTTCCTGCTTCAGTCGGCTTTATCGTATTATTTGGTGTTGCAGTGTTGAATGGGGTGGTACTTGTATCTTACATCGCTCAATTACGTGATGAAGAAGGACTTAGCATTAACGATGCTATTCTAAAAGGAAGTGTTAACAGATTAAGACCTGTTTTGATGACAGCTTCCATCGCAGTGTTTAGTTTGCTCCCCATGTTATTTACAACCGGCACTGGTTCTGAAATACAAAAACCACTTGCAACTGTTGTAGTTGGCGGTTTGATTACATCAACACTTTTAACACTGCTTCTGATTCCATCTATGTACAGCTGGTTTGAAAAGAAAAAAGTCAAAAATGGAATGTAAGATTTGAGGGGATGCCATTTAATTAATTCATTCTGAAATATGCCGTGCTGCAGTTATCAAAATAAAGTTATGTGCTTAAGTTTGATTATGCACTGGAGGAAATGCTGTCACGATATGAATAAAAATTGTCAAAAGAAATAAATTGAATATATTTATCAGTAATAAAAATGACGCATAATCATTCACATACACACAATACTGAGAATTATAGCAGAGCTTTTATAATTGGCATAGCTCTTAATTTTATTTATATCCTTATAGAGGTAGTGTATGGTGTTATGATAAACTCAATGGCATTAATTGCCGATGCCGGTCATAACTTTAGTGATGTGCTTGGACTTCTTCTCGCCTGGGGAGCTGCTTATCTGGCTAAAAGTGCTGCAACAAAAAAAAGAACTTACGGTTTCAGAAAATCAACAATACTTGCTGCACTGTTCAATGCAATATTATTATTGATTGCCGTTGGTGCAATAGCTATTGAAGCAGTCAGAAAATTTTTTTCCCCAGAACCTGTTCAGGGTTCCGTTATGATGATTGTTGCAGCGATTGGTGTTGTGGTGAATGCTGTTACTGCATTTCTGTTCATTAAAGGCAGAGAAAAAGATTTGAACATTCATGGTGCTTTTCTTCATATGGCTGCTGATGCCGGAGTTTCTCTCGGAGTTGTACTTGCAGGACTAATCATTGTTTCAACAGGTTGGCTCTGGGTTGATCCTGCAATTAGTCTTGTTATCGTCGTTGTCATCACAGTTGGGACATGGGGATTACTCAGAGATTCTTTTCATCTTTCTATGGATGCTGTGCCGAAAGGAATAGATCTGAATCAAGTTTCTGATTATCTCCAATCAATTAATGGAGTCAAGGAAGTTCATGATTTACACATCTGGGCAATGAGCACTACGGAAATTGCTTTAACTGCACATCTCGTAATTCCTGATGAAACCAAAGATGATTTCTTTCTGAAAAAGATTTGTGTTGAACTGCACTCACGTTTTGGGATAGAACATTCAACAATTCAGGTTGAAAAATCGGCGCAGAGTGCAAATTGTGAGCACCGAAACGTTTAGCAGCTCTGCAAATCATATATTCCCAATATAATTTCTTTATTTCGTCCCTTACGGGACTTTCAGTTTTTGATATGATTATCGTGTTTTATAAATATTATGTCCCTAACGGGACAAAAAAACTTTTTATATTTGTTTAACACTGCAAAAATCCCGCAGGGATTTAATAATTATAGACATGTTTCCAACCGTATGAATAAAAGTCCCGTCAGGGACGACATGGCTTTTCATCAATAAGCAATTTAGAAATTCATTTGCACAACTAAGCATTATTATCCTTAAATTTCGTTAGTAATTTTCCTCTGATTATTAGGAGATTTCTGATGAAAGACACACCAATCAACTACGAAATAGTTTCAAAAAAAATAAAAGAAAGCCGTATTGAAAAAATTGGTACGGCATCTATTCGCGAATTAAAAAAACTTGTTGATGATATAGAAAAGTCAACCGGTGAAAGATTCGTACGAATGGAAATGGGAATTCCGGGATTACCTGCTGCGGAAATTGGAATTAATGCCGAGATTGAAGCAATGAGAAAAGGTATCGCCAATACTTATCCGGATATTCAGGGAATTCCACAATTAAAAACAGAAGCTTCCCGTTTTGTAAAATTATTTTTGAATATTGATGTTGATCCGGAAGGTTGTATTCCCACTGTTGGTTCGATGCAGGGAAGTTTTGCTTCCTTCCTGATTACCAGCCGGATGAACGCCAGACAAGATACAATTCTCTTTCTTGATCCGGGATTTCCGGTTCATAAACAACAACTAAAAGTTCTCGGACAGAAGTTTGAAACTTTTGATGTGTATGATTTTCGCGGCGATAAATTAAAAGCCAAAATTGAATCGTATTTATCAAAAGGAAATATTGCTGCAATGCTTTATTCCAATCCTAATAATCCTTCCTGGATTTGTTTTACGGAAAAGGAATTGAAAATCATTGCTGAACTTGCTGATAAGTATAGTGTTGTTGTGCTTGAGGACCTTGCATACGTTGCGATGGATTTCAGAAAAGATCTTTATCATCCGGGAAAACCACCTTACCAGGCAACAGCAGCAAGATACACAGATAATTATATTTTATTTATCTCGAGTTCCAAAGCTTTCAGTTATGCCGGGCAAAGGATCGGACTTTTGATTATGTCAGATAAACTCTATGAAAAAAAATGTCCTGATTTAAAAAGATATTATACAACTGATATTTTCGGAAGAGCAATGATTTTTGGAACAGTTTATCCTTTGAGTGCCGGTGTTACACATTCCGTTCAGTATGCATTTGCAGCAATGCTTAAAGCAGCAAATGATAATGAATTTAATTTTGTGGAGATTGTAAAAGAATACGGTGAGAAGGCAAAGATCATGAAAAAACTTTTTACCGATAATGGTTTTTATATTGTTTATGATAAAGATGAGAATGATCCGATTGCAGATGGATTTTATTTCACCTATGCTTATCCTGATTTCTCAGGTGAAAAACTTCTCGAAGAGATGCTTTATTACGGAATAAGTGCTATTTCACTTGCGATCACCGGAAGTCAGCGATTGGAAGGTATCAGAGCTTGCGTTTCTCTTGTTCAACGTGATCAATTTCCTGACCTGGAAAATCGCTTAAAAAAATTCCACGAAGATCATCGACCGAATTGATTCTACAAAATGTTTGTTAAACGAACTGATGATGACTAAATTCACAATTAGAATTCAAATTATTATACCAAACATTTTATTATGAAAGTTCACGAGTTACTAAGCACAGGAAATATTTTAACCAATTTCAAAAGTGTACATAAGGATGACGTTATTAATGAACTCATCGATTTACTTAATGCTGATAGTCGGGTAACTGATCTTGAAGAAATAAGAAAATGTGTTTTTGAAAGAGAAGAAAAAATGTCAACAGGTGTTGGAAAAGGATTTGCAATTCCTCACGGCAAGACAAATTCAGTTACGGATATTATTGCTGCTTTTGGTAAAAGTGAAACTCCAATTGAGTACGATTCCCTCGATGGAGAACCTGTTCATCTTATCTTTTTGCTTATTGGAAAAGAGACGTTACTTGCTAAACACATTAAGCTGCTAAGCAGAATCTCGAGGTTGATGAACAATGAAGAGTTCAGGAAAAAACTGATTGATGCAGATAGTCCTGAATCTATATTGAAAATATTCCATGATGAAGAACAGAGCTATTCAGATGTTTAATCAGAACATCACAAATCTATTCCTCCCAAAAAAATGATTAAGGCAGTAACCGGAACAAAAGATATTCTTCCATCTGATATTCCACGATGGAAATATCTTGAGAAAACTGTTGAAAGAATTTTCAGTAATTTTAATTATAAGGAAATCCGAACACCGGTATTTGAAGAGACATCATTATTTGCAAGAGGAATTGGTGAAGAAACTGATATCGTTGGAAAAGAAATGTACACTTTTAAAGATAGAAGTGATACAAGTTTAACTCTTAAACCTGAAATGACAGCATCGGTCGTACGTTCTTTTGTTGAACATTCACTCGGTGCACAGCAGTCATTAGTAAAATTATTTTATATCTCACCGATGTTCCGGCAGGAAAGACCACAGGCAGGAAGGTTCAGACAATTTCATCAGTTTGGTGCTGAAGCAATCGGAAGCAAGTCTCCTTTGCTCGATGCTGAAATGATACAGATGGCTTATGAAATATTTAAATCACTTGGATTAAAAAACCTCACGGTAAAAATAAACTCACTTGGCACTCCTGAAACGAGGGAGAATTATAAAAAGATTCTGAAAAATTTTCTGGAAGATAAAAAGAATAATCTTTCTGAAGACAGCAGAAGAAGATTTGAAACGAATATCCTGAGAATATTTGACAGCAAAGTTGAATCAGATCAAAAAATAATTAAGGATGCACCGAAGCTAATCGATCATCTTGATGAAGAAAGTAAAAATGATTTTGATGTTGTGAAAGATCAATTAAAAAAATCAAATATTCCGTTTATAATTGATTCAACTCTTGTAAGAGGATTAGACTATTATACAAAACTTACATTTGAAATAGACAGCGGGAGTGTTGGTGCACAAACAGCTTTGTGTGGTGGTGGAAGATACGATTTGCTTATTGAAAATATCGGAGGAAAACCAACTCCTGCAACCGGATTTGCTGCAGGTATCGAAAGAATTCTACTTGCCTGTGAGAATGAAAAAAGTTTTATTGTTCCGATTGCTACGATTGATGTTTATCTGATCAGAATTGATAATGATTTAGAGATTGTTGTCAGTGAACTCGCAGTAAAATTGCGCAAAGAAAATCTCTCCGTTGATTTTGATTATCTGCAGAGAAGTGTTAAAGCACAAATGCGCGAAGCAAATAAGTTGAATGCAAAGTATGTGCTATTTATTGGCGGCGATGAATACAAACAAGGAATGATAAATTTGAAAAATATGGCTACCGGTGTTGAAGAGAAAGTTGCAATTACTGAAATCAGTAAAACAATTACAAGAATTAAAACTAACCCAATTTCTTAAAGAAATTGGGTTAGTCTGAAAGTTAAAATGCCATATCGAATAAATTCCTCCTATAAAAATCAGTTCTATCATGTTTATAATCGAGGTAATAATCGGAATAATATTTTTTTTGAACTAAAAAATTATTATTACTTTCTAAGAAATATTAAAGAAAAATTTTATGATGGTATTGAACTGATTGCGTACTGCCTTATGCCAAATCATTATCACCTGGTGGTAAGAATTAAGAATGATGGTGAACTTGAAAAAGCAATGCAAAAAATATCTACCGGTTATACGAGGGCAATAAATAAAGCTTATCAGAGAACAGGTCACTTATTTACTGGAAGATATAAGAATAAACTTATTCCGGGTGATAATTACTTGATCCATTTAGTCAGATATATCCATCTTAACCCGATTAGAGCAGGATTGGTAAACAAAATAGAAGATTGGGAGTTTTCAAGCTATAACGAATATTTGAATTTGAGGGGGAGCGAAGTTATTAATACAAATATTTTATTTGAATATTTTAAAACAAAAATGGCATTCATAGATTTTCATAATAATTTTCAGGAGGAGCAGAATCACTATGTCAAAGATCTATTATTGTATTGAGAGGGAGGAACAAACCCAATTTCTTAAAGAAATTGGGTTTGTGTCAGTTAAATGAACATAATCATCGGAAGAAAACCTGTACTTGAAGCTCTAAACTCAGAAGAAGAAATTGAACAAGTTTACATTCTTTTTGGTCAGCAGGGAAATATAATTAATGCGATCCGGGTTGCAGCAAAAAAACGAGGAATAAAATGCAACCAGATTCCACTTGAAAGATTTAAAACTTACACACCAGACCTACCTGACCGGCAGGCATGCAAAAACTCGCAAGGTGTTATTGCACTTAAACAGGATTTCAAATTTTCTACACTTGACGAAATACTTCGAAAAGCCCTCTCCTTCGGAGAGGGTTTGGGAGAGGCACTTATTTTAATTCTTGATGAAATTCAGGATCCACATAACGTTGGTGCAATACTTCGTTCTGCTGAATGCAGCGGAGTGAACGGGGTTATTCTAACAAAACATAATAGCGCAACAATCACATCAACAGTTGTAAAAGTTTCTGCAGGTGCAACTGAACATTTGAAGATCTGCCAGGTAAATAATCTTTCGCAAACAATTGATGAACTGAAAGAAAAAGGTTTCTGGATAGTTGGTTCATCGCTTGAAAATGCAAAAAACTACAATGAAGTTGATTACAAAATTCCGATTGCATTGATAGTGGGCAATGAAGAAAAAGGAATCAGAAAACTCACTGCAAGCAAGTGTGACTTTTTAATTAAGATTCCGATGAGTGGAAAAATCCAATCGCTGAATGTTTCTGTTGCAACAGGAATTTTACTCTTCGAAATACTCCGCCAAAGACAATTGAATTAACTGGTGTCATTCTGAGGAACGAAGTGACGAAGAATCTTTAATAGTAGTTAGTATTGAGACTCTTCATTTTGCTCAGTGAGACAGAATTTTAATCGCTTTTTAAGTTGACATCCTCGTAATATTTCCTTACGTTTCATACCAACAATCAGGAGGAGTTATGAAAAAGTTAGCAGCAATTTTATTTGTTTGCTTATTTACAAATAATTTTTCACAAACAAACGTCTCACCGCAATTCTCTGAGCTGAAGGGAATAGAAGATCAGCTTGGTAACACACATTTGTTTTATAGGATTTATGAGTACTTTTCTAATCAATATGGTTTCTCACAGGACAATAGCATTTATCATTTTATTCCTGCTACAACAATAGATAGTCTGTTTTTATCTGACTACATTTACTCAAGTCCGGTTATGGAAGCAGGTAGATTTGTATATGACTATGATTTTTGGGATGAAAATTTTATTGAATTTATTTTTTGTGGTATGACTGCATTTGGACCAGAGCCAATAGCATACATTGAAAGATTTGATGGTAATACAAATTATTATCAGTGGGGTGAGATTAATAGCATTGAGATTTCAAATCAGGATGACAGCTTGATATATGCCGGAGGAGAAATTTTTTCCGCTTTGGAGAAGTCAATTGTCAGCACAGATGGTGGATGGAATTGGACCTCAATAGATGATACTCTCACTTTTTTATCATTAAATCCGTTCAATGATAATATTTTATTTCTTGAAGGTTTCTATGGTTTCTTATATAGATCAACAGATGCAGGAAACACTTTCAATTTAGTTGATGTTTTAAATCAACCGGCTCATTCAACATCATTTATCTATGATCCGGATCAATTACATATTTACAGGTTGTTTGCAAATCAAACTTTACGAGTTTCTTCAAACAATGGCGAACCATTTTCCTGGGCAACAAAATATTCCAGCGATTCTGAAATTTTTATAAGTATCGATGAATCAACTTCAGGAACAATTTATTTAGCTGACAAGAAAAACATTTTAGTATCGACAGATTACGGTAACAACTTCACTCTTTACAAAACCTTGGAAAGAAAAATCGTTGGCATTTACAAAAAGCCAAATTCCGATAAACTCTATGCTGCAACAAAGTATAAGATTTATGAAATAACTCCTGATACAATTCAGGTAATAAAAAGCCTTCCAGCGATTGATGACCTCCAGTGGTATCCATTTTCAATTGGCAACAAGTGGGTCTTCGAAAATTATCGACAGGAATTTAATCCTCCAGGTATTAAAGAATTTATCGGATTAAGTATAATGGAAATAGCAGGAGATACATCAATCAACGGTAAGATCTATTATAAATTAATGAATGAGCCATTGTATTGGAATATTGATGTTGGTTTAATTAGACAAGATTCTTTAAATGCAAAATTGTTTATTTACTTACCTGAAGAAAATGAGGAAGTACTATATGAAGATTTTTTAGCACAGGTTGGAGACACTATCTGGGTTGACTCGATAGAATATAAAATTCTTCAAAATGAAGAACCTTTTTCTGTTTGGGGAATAAACACTTACAAAAGAACAATAGATTATCAATTTCGATTTCAGGAATATGAATTAGTAAAGGATATTGGTTTGTATGAATTGGGATTTTCCGATTTCTTTGCGAGATATACAATGGAACTAAAAGGCTGCATAATTGATGAAGTAGTTTACGGTGATACAACAACTGTTGGAGTCGATAATGATGAAACACAAATAGTAAGTGAATTCAAACTCGAGCAGAATTATCCAAATCCGTTTAATCCAAATACAGTAATCAGTTATCAGTTACCAGTAACCAGTAATGTCACACTAAAAGTTTATGATATTCTTGGTAATGAAATAGCGACACTTGTTAACGAAGAAAAACAGCCCGGAACTTATGAGGTCGAATTCAATGTAGGGACAAGTCGTAACTTGTCCTTGACGAGTGGAATTTATTTTTATCAGTTAAAAGCCGGTTCATTTATTCAAACTAAAAAAATGGTTTATTTAAAGTAGGGAGACTACAAATGAAAAAGTTTTCTATAATCTTTTTACTGCTGTTCAACACTTACTTATTTTCTCAATCATATTCTCATATTACTGAATTGAGGGGACTTGAAGATTCACTTGGTACCACTCATCTGTTTTACAGATATATCTCTCCGCATTCCGGTTGCTGGTCAAGGAATATTTTTCACTATGATTTGCAAAATTATATAGACACACTATTTATTCCGGATTTCGGTTACGAGGTGATACCGGAATGGGGATGCGAAGGAGATTTTGTAAATGATTATGAATTCTTCAATAATATCCCTGCAAAATATTTTTATTGCGGCTATCATCTTTGGATTGATCCTGTTGCATTATTGAGGAGATATGATGGTGATATCCCGATTGAAACATTTGCCTTGACAGAATTAGAAATATTTAAATTTAATGAAAGCCTCGTTTATGCATCAGATGGCCAGAGATTATTTAAATCAACAGACGGTGGTTACAATTTTGAATTCGATGATAGTTCGCAGCTTATTGATGCTTCGATAATTTCACTAAGTCACAACAATGATTCCCAGATTTACGGAGTAAACAATAATCAACTCGTTCGTTCTGAGGATGATGGTTTGAGCTACATTATTGTTGATAACTCATACTGGGTAGAAAACTCTGAATTATATTATGATGTCGACGGTGAACATATATATGGATTATCTGGAGCATTCAATTTTCAATTACAGACGTACTTATCCAATATTTATATATCTGATGATGATGGAAATCCATTCACCTGGAATAGTATTTTAGAATACCAGGGCAGAGTTTGGTTTGCAAATGACGAAATTAACACTGGAGAAATTTATTATTCAATGAGGAATAAAATTTTTAAATCAACAGATTTTGGGAGTTCATTCCTTTTATACAGACAGCTAGATAGAAACATTTCCGGGTTGTACAAAAAATCAGGGACAAATGTTTTATATGCATCAACTCCACTAAGAATTTACGAAATCACTCCTGATACAATTCTGGCGATTAAAAATTTGTCAGTACCGGAAACGGCATTAAAATTTTATCCTCTCGAAATCGGTAACCGATGGGTTTATGATAAATACACATATATTGAATGGAACACTTATCATGATTTTTATATTCGGGAGATAACTCGGGATACTGTACTATCAAATGGAAAAAAGTACTATCAGATAGAAGAGTACGATTTCGGTCAACCTTATATAAATTATTCTTTTGAAAGGATTGATTCATCCCAGGGAATGATTTACAGATACGACAATACTCAAGGATTACCTGAAGATGAATATTTAATAGATGATTTGCTTGCAATTATTGGGGATACTATACAAAGTTTTAGGATGGGCTATCCATGGATAGATGGATACACTTTACTCCTGGAAGAAAGTATTTTTACTAAATGGGGATTAAGCAAACCGAAAAAAATCTTCGAGCAATATGATCTTATGATGCCACGATATTCATTAACACAGGATATAGGTTTGGATAGTTTAACGTATTCATTCGATTTTGGCTACACTGAAGCTTATCTTAAGGGTTGTGTAATCAATGATATTCTATTAGGAGATACAACAGTCGTTTCAGTTGAGGATGAAGAAATTCCAATCGCAACTGAATTCAGACTTGAGCAAAATTATCCCAATCCTTTCAATCCAAGCACAAAAATTAAATATCAAATACCGGCCACCCTAAATCCCTCCAAAGGAGGGACTTTAGTTCAATTAATTGTATATGATATTTTAGGGAATCAAATTGCAACACTTGTCAACGAGGAAAAACAATCGGGTGTTTATGAAGTAGAATTCGATGGTAGTAATCTTCCAAGCGGAATTTATTTTTATCAGCTTCGTACTGGAGACATTGTTCAAACAAAGAAAATGGTTTATTTGAAGTAGGAGGAATTATGAAAAAGTTAGCAGCAATTTTATTTGTTTGTCTGACGGCAAATAGTTTTTCTCAGACAAATATCCCACCACAATTCTCTGAGTTGAAGGGAATGGAAGATCAGCTTGGTAACACACATTTGTTTTACAGGATTTATACTGCAGGATCTGGATCAATGGGTTACTATTATTCAAATAGTATTTGGCGATTGGAACCATTTACAGGAATTAATACTTTCTTTTTAGGTGATGGTGGATTTGCAGATCAATTTGATCAGGTAAATGATCTTGAATTTTGGGGAAATGATTTCGAACGATATACTTATGCAGGCACACATATTTATATTGAGCCATTTCCTGAGGTTCATCGTTATGATCAATTGAATCCGATTTTTGCACCGCAAATTTGGGGAGTAAGTAGAAATATTGAGTTATCAAAACAAGATACTAATTTAATTATGTTTTCAGTTGATAATGGATTCAACTATAAAAGTACTGATTGGGGAAACAATTGGGATTCGGTTTCAATCGGTTTTGAAATATTATCTCTTTCACCATTCAACGATAAAATTTTATTTGCAAATCAAGTAATATCACTGTTGAAATCTACAGATGGCGGTAATACATTTTTCACTGTTGATACTGGGAAAATATATTCTCCGAATTTTATTTATGATAATGATGTATTACACATATATGCACTCAATAACAGATTTGGAAGTCATCTCATAGTATCAAATAATAAAGGTGAACCATTCTCCTGGCAAACAAAATATTCAAGCGATTCTGAAATTTTTATAAGTATCGATGAATCAACTTCAGGAACAATTTATTTAGCAGATAAAAAAAATATTTTTATCTCAACTAACTATGGAAATAATTTCAGTCTTTATAAAACTCTTGACAGAAAAATTGTTGGCATTTACAAAAAATCAAATTCAAATAAATTGTATGCTGTAACAAAATATAAAATTTATGAAATCACTCCTGATACAGTTCAGATGATTAAAAGTCTTCCGATACCACAAGAAATTTTAAACTTTTATCCACTTGCAATTGGAAATAAATGGATTTATAATACGTGGGGATGGTGGTGGGATGGTACGTATCATTCTTATAGTGGAATAACATCAAGAGAGGTTGTCGGTGATTCCATTATGCCAAATGGAAAGTTTTATTATAAGTTAAATGATCCGACAACGATGAATTATCCTTTTATTCTCTTTGAAAGGATTGATACAACATCAGGAAAAGTCTTTAGGTATGATAATACATTGGGATTGCCTGATGATGAATATCTGATTGAAGATTTATTTGCGGAAGTAGGAGACAGTATTTGGAGCAGCAGACACCAATATCAGGATTATGCACCATTTATTTGCATTGATGAAAGACCGTACAATTTTTGGGGAATACAAGGAGTAAGAAAAATATTTACAATTTATGATCTAACAGGATTTACATATTCACTTGCGCAAGGAATAGGAGTTGATAGTATGTATAGCAGCTTTGATTTTGGAGAAAATTTTACAACTCTCAAAGGCTGCATCATCGACGGAATTGTTTACGGCGATACAACAACAGTTGGAATTGAAGATGAAGAAACACCGATGGCAACTGAATTCAGACTTGAGCAGAATTATCCCAATCCTTTCAATCCAAATACAGTAATCAGTTATCAGTTACCAGTGATCAGTAATGTTACATTAAAAGTTTACGATATACTTGGAAATGAAATTGCAACACTCGTTAACGAAGAAAAACCTGCCGGCACTTACGAAGTTGAATTCAACAGTCATTCCGGCTTGTCCGGAATCAGAGATTTACCAAGCGGAATTTATTTCTATCAGTTATTAGTCTCGGCTGGGCGAAGCCCAGACGGAAAAGCTGGTTCGTTTGTTCAAACAAAGAAAATGGTTTTACTCAAATGATATGATCAGTTTCAGCTTCAAATACATTCTGCTAATCATATTATTTGTAAATAATAATGGTATTACACAAACCCTTTGGCAGAAATATCCTCAAAATCCTGTGCTTGGAAATGGAGCACAAGGTTTTTGGGATGATAGTGGTGTTTATGCCCCTTCAGTCGTTTTTGTTAACACAGTTTATAAAATGTTTTATGCAGGTTACAATGGTTTCAACTATCAAGTAGGTCTGGCTACTTCCACAGATAAGTTAAATTGGACCAGACATTTTTCTCTCCCGGTTCTTGAATATGGATCACCCGGAAGTTGGGATGCACGTTATGTAACTCAACCATCTGTATTGTTTATTAATGGCATCTATAAAATGTGGTATACAGGTTCTGCAGCTGATTTGCTTCCATTTTTCAAGATAGGTTATGCTATTTCTTCAAACGGAACTAACTGGGATAAATACGACTTCAATCCTGTTCTTTCGGCAAGCACTATTGGTAACTGGGACCCCGAAGGAATATCGAGTCCCTCCGTTATTTATAAAGATGGAATATATTATATGTGGTTCACTGGTCATAAAAATATCAGTTCAGCCATCGGTCTAGCAACATCTTCAAATGGAATAAATTGGGACTGGTACCAGGGAAATCCTGTACTGGAAGGCGATATTAATTCGTGGGATAAAAATGTTGCAAATTGCGAAGTACTCGAAATCGGTGGAAATTTTTTAATGTGGTTTTCCGGAAAAGATGGCAGCACTTCCAGGATTGGATTTGCAAATTCTGAAGACGGTGTTAACTGGGAAAAGTATCAAGGTAATCCAGTACTCGAAAATGGTCCGGGTTTCTGGGAACAGTTTTCAGTCGATGAGCCTGATATACTTTATATTGAAGGAGAATACTTGTATATGTGGTATTCAGGATTTGATAATCCGAATCATTCGCAGATTGGTTTTGCAAATCAACTTACAATTGGTGTTGAACAGGAAGGATTTCTATTAAATGAGTTTAATTTATTTCAGAACTATCCCAATCCTTTCAATCCAAATACAGTAATCAGTTATCAGTTACCAGTGATCAGTAATGTTACATTAAAAGTTTATGATCTTCTTGGAAGAGAAATTGTAACTCTTGTTAACGAAGAAAAACCTGCGGGCACTTACGAAGTTGAGTTCAACAGTCATTCCGGCTTGTCCGGAATCAGAGATTTGCCAAGCGGAATATATTTCTATCAATTAAAGACTGGAAATTATATCGAAACTAAAAAAATGTTGATGATTAAATGATGAAATCATTTTATCAGAAATCACGACCATTTCGGGAATTCTCTTAAAATAGGAAATGTTATGAAAAATATTTTACTCTTATATTTAATTTATTTTTCGGTTGCTTACTCACAATACATTCCAACTTATGTCGAATCGTCAAGTGGATTGAATAATCCATTTCTTGAGGGTGGAAGAACAGAAGTCGAACTTGCCGATATGAACAACGATGGCAATCTGGATATAATTTCTGTTGGTGATCACGGTTCGCCATATATTAATACTGCCGAACACGGAGTGATGATCTGGTTTGGAAATGGATCAGGTACCAACTGGTCGGTTGTTCAGATTGGAAATTTCGGATATGGCGGAGTTGCAATCGGCGATGTCAACAACGATGGAAAACTCGATGTTGGCTATGGAATTCATCATAATTATTCTGGTGAAGATCTTGGTGATCAGATACTCGAAGTTGCACTCGGAAATGGATTCGGAACAGACTGGACTGCCTGGGATAATGGACTTGCAACTAACGGAGAAAGCTGGGGAATGTTCTGTACTGATTTTGCTGATGTTGACTGCGATGGTGATCTTGATATCGGTTCAAATGCATTCGGTTGTTGTGCTGGTGTTCATATTTATTTGAATAACGCAAATGGAAGTTGGACTCAGTCATTTGGATTCACAGGTGGAAATTCTTCTATGGATTTTGTTTTTGGTGATGTTAATAACGATGGTTATCCTGATTTCGCAACTTCTCATCAGAATGGTACTGTTTACATCAATGATCATACAGGAAATTTTACAGTGGCACGTGCTGGTTACAGCGATGGACCTGATCTTGGTGATATTGATAACGATGGAACCGATGAACTTTCAATCGTAAATAATAACGGTGGTGTTGAAGTATGGAAATGGAGCGAAGGAAATAACTGGACTTCAATATCTAATGGGTTGCCTGTTTCAGGTGGATATGAAGCAACTCAGATTTATGATATGAATTCAGATGGTTTTGGTGAAGTTGCAGCTTTTGGAACCGGATTAATAACAATATGGCTTGGTGATGGTACAGGCAGCTGGATACAGGCTGCACAATTTAATTTACCATCACCTGGATATTTTAAAGCATTCAGAATTGACGGCGATGCTGATCATAATGGTTATGCTGATATTGTTCTGGTTGATGAAGAGGGAACCTGGATTAATTATCAAAATCATCTTCGGTTTTTCAAAGAGAGTTCACCCGCTGACAGTATCACAATCAGACCTGTTTATCCTTTCACAAATAAAAAAATAAATGTTCAAAGTGTTCAGACAATAAAATGGATTAGCGAAGTTCCATCTGGAGTTTCATCTCTCGTAAAACTTGAATTATCAACAAATGATATAAATGGTCCCTGGAATACTATTGCCGTCGATCTTCCAAACAATGGTCACTATCAGTGGATCATTCCGGAATCAGCAGCATCAACTGATACTTGCAGGATCCGATATACAGTTTATACCAGCACTGATACTATTTCCTCAATCAATCCTGAAGGATTTTTCATTATTGGTCAACTAGTAATATCAGACGAACAAAATAAAATTCCGGAAGAATTTATTCTTTATCAAAATTATCCTAATCCGTTTAATCCAAGTACAGTAATCAGTTATCAGTTGCCAGTAGCCAGTATTGTAACATTAAAAGTTTATGATATACTTGGTAATGAAATTGCAACTTTGGTAAACGGAGAAAAACCCGCCGGCAATTATGAAGTTGAATTTAACAGTCATTCCGGCTTGTCCGGAATCAGAGATTTACCAAGCGGAATTTATTTCTATCAGTTATTAGTCTCGGCTGGCCGAAGCCCAGACGGAAAAGCTGGCTCATTTGTTCAAACTAAAAAAATGGTTCTCATGAGATAAATTTCTTAATAAAAAAGGTTGGTACTTCCGAAATTATTTTTTAGTTTAGCTTTCAAGTTCATTTTTTTGAAGCACAAATCATTTCTTATTTATAAACTAATCACAGGTGGTTAATTATGAAAAAAACTATACTGTCATTTAACTTTGCGCTAGTTCTGGTTTTTTCATTCCTTTTTTCAGGAAATATTTTCTCCCAGACAGCACCACTCAAATATTTCATTCAATCCTATCAGTTCGAATCTCAAAGCTACGATGGCAATGGAACAATTGGTTCTGATTTTTCAGAGATTTTAATTGGTGAAATTGAACTGCATAACATTCCCTGGTTAAGATTGCATTTTTCTGACCTGAACCTGGGCAACGAGAGTTACTTAATAATAAGATCGCTTTTTGATGATCAATGGCAAAAGCTTGACGCTGTCTCGATAAAACAGTGGTATAATTACAGTGCATACTTTAACGGTGATGTTGTTGAAATAAAATTATTCCTTTCACAAACAGACCGTAATGTTTTTATAAAAATAGATGAAGTTGTTGTCGGTGAATGGTCTGATGGAAACAATACCGAATCACAATGTGGACCTACTGATGACAGAATTTCATCCAACCAGCCTGCGACTGCAAGATTGTTAAGTATTGGATGCACAGCCTGGATAATTCCAAATGGAAAATTTGGTACTGCAGGTCATTGCCTTGATGGAAGTGGTGCAGACGTTGTTGAATTTAACGTACCTCCTTCATTACCAAATGGAACATTGCAGCATCCCGGACCTCAGGATCAGTATTCTGTTAATGTTGCGACTAAAATTTTCAGCAACAGCGGTATCGGAAATGATTGGGGAGTTTTTGAAGTATATCCGAACTCAGTTACCGGTTTAATGCCCAAACAAGCTCAAAATGCTTATTGGCCTTTGGTTCAGGATTTGGGTCCCGATTCAATCAGGATTACTGGTTATGGAGTTGATGATGGCACTGCAAACCAGACTCAACAAACTCACATTGGTCCAAATGCAGGATCAAGTGGAACGACGATGAGATATGTTACAGATACTGAAGGTGGAAATTCCGGCAGCCCTGTTATTGATGGTTTAACTAATGTGGCAGTTGGAGTTCATACGCACGGTGGCTGCTCGAGCAGTGGCGGAAATAATAATGGAACAAGTTTGTTTAATTCAGCTTTCTGGGCAGCAGTTGATCAAGGTTCCGGAGGTTGTCCTGTAGAATTGCCATCTAATCCAAATCCTGCAAATGGAGCAAACGGTATTCCACTTAATCTTGCTCAATTGACCTGGTCAAACGGTGCTGGTGCTGTTACTAATGAACTCTATTTTGGTACTAACCCATCTTCTTTAACTCTTGTGCAGAGTGGTTCTCTGGCAACAAGTTGGACAATTACAGGTGTGACATTTACTTATGGAACAAATTACTATTGGAGGGTGATTGAAGTAGGTGATACTTGTTCAACAAATGGTCCGGTATGGAGTTTTAAAACCGTTCAAGATCCTAACTTAGTGCAGTGGTGTGATGCATTTACAAATTTAAGCAACTGGACAATTGTTGGCCCGCTTGGTACAGCAAACTGGACTGCAAACAGCTCAAGTTCTGCCGGAGGGACACCCCCGGAATTAAGATTGAGCTGGTCTCCATCATTTACCGGTGTTTCGAAGATAAGATCAACTGTTATTCCTTTACCAGCTAATCAGTTCATGACTTATTCATTTAACTACTTTTTTGATTGGTATGCAGATCCAAGTGGAGTAGTTACCGTTGGTGTTACTTATGATGGTGGTGCAACAAGTACAATACTTTATAACCAGCCTGATGCAACAGGTAATGTTGGACCAACTGTAATGACTGGTAATTTCACAACACCTGTTACAGGATCAGCAAATACACAAATTGAAATCACTTATAACGGATACTCATTTAATTATGATTATGTTTATTGGGATAATTTGTGCCTTGAATATATCACTCCGGTTGAATTATCTGCATTTACTGCTTCACCCAATGGTACTGATGTAGAGTTGAGATGGACGACTGCAACTGAAACAAACAATAAAGGATTTGATATCGAGAGAATGATTTCTTCCGATGTTTTCGAGGTAGTAGGTTTTGTTCCCGGTTTTGGCACAACAACAGAACCAAAAACATATTCCTATACTGATTCCAAGCTCAGTTCGGGAAAATATTCCTATAGATTGAAACAAATTGATTACGACGGTTCATTCAGTTATTCTAATGTGCTAGAAACTGAAGTAATTACACCAAGCACGTTTAGTCTGGAGCAGAACTATCCGAATCCATTCAATCCAAGTACAAAGATTAAATTCTCAATACCTGCTGAGTCTAATGTTCTCCTGAATGTTTTCAATACTTTAGGACAGGAAGTAGCTCAGATATTGAATGGCAGATTAAAAGAAGGATTTCACGAAGTTGAATTTGAGGCTGGTAATTTAACATCGGGAATTTATTTCTACCGGTTGGAAGCTGATAAATTTGTCGATGTGAAGAAGATGATAATAATCAAATAGTATTTGATAAATTCCAGTAACCCCTCCCAAAAAGAGGGGTTTTTATTTTAAATGTGATTGTTCGAAAAAAATATTAATTCAGGATTAATCCAGACTAATTTTTCTATTTGAGTGTGATTAGGAGATTTAACTGAAATGGTGATTACTTCAATCAGTTCTTTATCGCACTGATAGTAAACTTTCTGACTTCATTATCAGGCAAGTCACTGAAATTGTAAAGTATATACTTTTCTTCTTTCAGTTTTTCAAGTTCATACCATTTGTAGCGTATTTGTTTGAAACCGAGCAAACGGAGATCATTAGCAACGGTGTTGTGGAATTTTTCTAAAAGAGTGCGTTTAGTAAAACTGTCATGGGTGAATACAATAATTTTATTTCGTTCATCATTCAGAATTGTAATTTTGTAATCAAGACCTGCTAATCTGCTGCTAAGATATTCACCAAAATATTTTCTTATTTCGGGTAGGAATCTTAATTGATGTCTGATAGCTAAATCTTTTACATTCTCCTGCATTACCAGAACATCCTGATCTTCTTCGCTTATCGCATCATACCTTGGAATAAAATCAAACCAATAGTTCAAATCGACAAGAGTGTTTCGTGCGCTTTCCCAGCTATTAATTACTTTGTCATAATTATTTACTGCAGTATGAATCTCTTTCAACTCACGGAAGTATTCTGACTTTTTTGAGGGAGAGAAACTCGAAACCGTAACTCCAACTACTCCAAGAATAACCATCGCCAGAGTAATTGATATGAAGATTCTATGTCGTTCGAAAAGGTCCATTAAATATTTTTTTTGTAAATGTCGTCAATTATTTCGGATTTATTCACCATTTATGCCAACCTGCTGCTAAAGTAATTATTAAAAATTAGAGCAAATACTTTCATTCATTTGTAATATTTACGAAAAACAAAGTTTAAGCGGTTAATAGTGACTGATTTTAACCGACAATTAATTCGGATGGCGACAATTTGAACAAACGAATTCTTTAAGTTTGAAAAATGATTTTAGTCTGATTAAATCAGATATTAGTAAGTCAGTGAAGATTGCTTCACAGTAAAATGAATTCAGATTCGGTCTGAAAAATAAGATTGAATCTTATCCCGAAGATTATATTCTGATGACATCACTTCACCATAAGCACCTGTTGATCTGATTGCGATCAGATTTCCGCGTTCAGTTTCAGGAAGAAAAAAATATTTAGCAAAAGTATCAGATGATTCACAGATTGGTCCAACCACATCGTATCTTTTTGCTTTTCCATTTGAAGTGAGATTTTCAATTTTATGATATGATTGATAGAGTGCTGGTCTGATTAATTCTGTCATACCGGCATCAAGAATTATAAAGTTTGTGTTGATACCTTCCTTTACATAAAGAACTTTTGAAATCAGCGAGCCGCATTGTCCAACAATTGCTCTTCCGATTTCAAAATGAACTTGCTGATCCGGGAATCTTACCAAAAATTTTTCAAAGACCTCGAAATAGGATTTAAAATCCGGAATTGGTTCTGAGTCAGGACTTTCATAATTGATTCCAAGACCGCCACCTGCATTTAAATACTCAAAGCGAAAGTTACGATCTGAAAACCACTTTTGTATTTCATTGATTCTTAAACACAATCCTTTGTAAACATCAAGATCTGTAACCTGTGATCCAATGTGGAAGTGCAATCCAATCAGCTTGATATTCATCAATGAAGAAATTAAATCAAGTACCTGAGATAGTTCCCATATATTTATTCCAAATTTATTTTCTTCGAGACCTGTGGTTATATAATGATGAGTATTTGCATTAATATTAGGATTAATTCGTAAAGCAACATTTGCAATTTTGTTCAACGAAATAGCTATTGAATTAATCACTTCAAGTTCCTGTTTCGATTCAACATTGAAACATAAAATATCATTTGTAAGTCCGGTTAGAATTTCTTTATCAGATTTGCCAACGCCTGCAAATACTAATTCGCTACTCTTAAAACCAGTTGAAACAGCTTTAGTAATTTCATTCCCGCTTACGCAATCTGCACCTAAACCAGCATTACTAATTATTTGTAAAATCCTGTCATTTGAATTTGCTTTGAGTGCATAATGTAATTTGTAATTTTTTTTTGATGATTCTTGAACTATCTCATCCAGAGTTTTTTGCAAAAGTTTAATATCGTAGTAATAAAACGGAGTTTCGATCTGACTAAACTTTGATATAATTTCTTTGGTTAACATTATTACTCGTCCGGTTCAGATGGAAAAATACAATTAAGTGAGTTGAGCGCAGCCTTCTTATCACTGGCACCAACTAAAATTGAAATGCTGTGTCTGCTGCCGCCATAAGAAATCATCCGAAGATTATAATGTTTTAAAGCTCCAAGCACTTGATTGATGATTCCTTTCTGGTCGATTAAATTTTCTCCAACAACGCAAATAATTGTCTGATCAGAATCAACTTCAACAGCTCCATAATATTTAAGTTCTTCAACAATTTCAGAAAGATAAGTTGTGTCATCAATAGTAACCGATACCGCAACTTCGGAAGTAGTTATCATATCTATTGGAGTTTTAAAACGTTCGAATACTTCGAAAACTTTTCTTAAAAATCCATACGCAAGAAGCATTCTTCCTGATTTTATTTTGATTGCCGTAATTCCATCTTTAGCTGCGATTGCTTTAATACCTTTACCATTTGCTTCTGCTGAAATTAAAGTTCCCGGGTCTTCAGGTTTCATTGTATTCTTTAATCTAACAGGAATGTTAGCGAGTTTTGCCGGAAGTACGCTTGATGGATGCAAAATCTTTGCACCAAAATACGCAAGCTCTGCGGCTTCATCAAAAGAAAGTTGCTCGATGGAATGAGTTTTCTCAACATATCTCGGATCGTTGTTGTGAAAGCCGCTGATGTCTGTCCATATTTGTATTTCTCCGGAATTAATTGCAGCACCGATTAGCGAAGCGCTGTAATCACTTCCACCACGTTTCAAGTTATCAATCTCACCATACAAATTTCTGCAGATGTAACCCTGAGTGATGAATAAAGTTTTCCCCGGATATTTATCCAATTCTCTATATAAATTTTCTTTGATATAGTAAGTATCAGGTTCGCCGTTCGTGTCAATCCTCATAAAATTTAATGCAGGAAGAAGGACTGAGTCAATTTTCTGTTCCTGTAAATAAAGATGAAATAACGCGGTTGAAATTAATTCTCCCTGAGCGAGTATTGCTCTTTCTTCATGAATTGTGAAAAGATCTTGTGTGAAAGACTTTATATAATCTAAGTGTGAATCAATAAGTGTTGTTGCGTCTTTACTAATTAACGGATTAACATATAATTCGGCAATGACCTGCTTGTATTTTTTTTCAAACTGATTAATGAATTGATTGGCTTTTGAATTCTTCTTTGTATAAAGTGCTTCTGCAATTTGAACGAGGGCATTAGTTGTCCCTGACATTGCGGATAGGACAACGATTTTCGATTCGCTGCTATTAATTAATCTTGCAACTTCTTTCATTCTTTCTGCCGAGCCAACCGAAGTGCCGCCGAATTTCAGAACTTTCATTTATCCTGTTTACTCCTTAGTAAAATTTGAGGCAAATATAATGATTAAACTTAAATTAGTTACCTATTGCAAATTGACTGTGGGAATGCGATAGGCACAAGTTAGTAAGTCGTTTTACTCAAATATTTCCCGTAAATTTAAACTGAAATTAATCAAGATTTGTAAAACCGGAGCTGATATGAACCAAAAAAAAATAATTCCATAATTTTAAAGCAAAAATAATTAAGGGTATTTATATGAAATCCCAGAAAGTTAATTTCTACTCATCTCTACTGCTTGCCTTACTACTATTTACATCCTTGAATTATGCACAACAATTTGCTCAAGAAAGATTTTCTAAGGTTTCAACCGACACCATCAAAGAAAAACCAATTCAATTCAGGCGAGGAATAGAATTACAAGAAGGTTACCAGAGTTACGAACAAAAATATTTAGGAAAGAACCTTATTGAAGAAAAGCGAAGATTATTTCCATTACAGAGTACAGGAGTATGGACAGAGTTAAATCCCAAAGTACCGAGAGTAGATTATCTGGGAATTAATTTTGTAAATAAAGACCTGCCTACCGGACAGGCAGGTACAGGCTGGGCAGTTGGTGATTTAGGTGCTTTAATAAAAAGTACCAATGGAGGGACTAGCTGGACAGTTAGCGAAACTAATACAACAACACCGATTTTAAAAGTAAGAAGTTTCAACGGGCAAATAGTAATTGCAAGTGGATTTGGTGGACTTATACTCCGCTCAACAGATGGAGGCGAAACATTTACACAAGTTACAAGCAATGTAACAGGTGATCTTTGGGGATTGCAAATGCTGAATGACACTCTTGGCTGGGCTTGTGGAAATGGGAACTCACTTGCAAAGACAACTGATGGCGGACAAACGTGGCAAAGAATAATTACTCCTGGTTACACCTCTGATTACTGGTGGATAGATTTTATGAATGAGAATTATGGATTTATAGCAGCCAACGGAAAAGTATTAAGAACAATTGACGGAGGTCTGAACTGGGAGATAATCCAGGCAGGAGATACATATCCTCTATTTAGTATTGATGTAATAGACAGTTTACATATAGCAGCAGGAGGATATGGAGGAACAGGTTACTCTGGAAAAAATATTTATAGCAGCGATGGAGGAAATACCTGGATAAACGGAGGGCAATTAACTAATGAAGCAGTTAATTGTATCCAATATGTAAATCCCGATACAGGATACATTGTAATGACAAATGTATCTGCTCGTAAAACCACAAACAGAGGCCAGAACTGGACAACAATACAGGGAATAAGTGACAACTATGAATTACAATTTTTACTACAGAATAATATAGGCTATAGTGTAGGAACCGGATTAAAAATTAATAAAGCTGATGGAAGTCTTGATACTTGGAATAGGTTGATAATAAACGACAATTTCTCCGATGTGTTTTTTGTAAGTGAACAAACGGGATTTGCAATAAGCAGTTCAGGATTATCCGCACCAAGTGGTTTATACAAAACCATTGATAGTGGAATTAACTGGGAGAGAGTTACTGGAGCACCAAGCGGAAGCGAACTATATTTTATTGATAGTCTTACAGGATTTATTGGAAATTATACAATATTCAAGTCGATAGACGGAGGTGTAAATTGGAGTCCTGTTAATCTCGTTTTAACAGGTGAAATTAGAAAAATATTTTTTATTGACTCATTGACAGGATGGACGGTTACTCAATGGTCACCTTCTTCGGACTCAAAAATATTAAAAACTACCAATAGCGGTGATAACTGGCTTGTCCAGGTAGAAAATGGAATCGATGCTTTCACTAGCTTGTTTTTTGTTGATTCTTTAAATGGCTGGACAACTTCGAGATATATTTGGCAGACAACTAATAGCGGTAATAACTGGATAGAGAAAACAAATATACCGATCTATTTTTCTAACGATGTTTATTTCACCAGCATTGATACTGGTTTTGTTATTGAGTTTCTTGATTTATATAATACTACAAATTCTGGAATCAATTGGCTTGCTCAATTAAATTCTCAATACGTAATCAGAACGTTTGGCTGGTTATCAAATTTGCATGGATTTATTCTTGGAGATGCGGTTTACGAAACTACTGATGGTGGAAGCAGCTGGAATGAAGTTTTAGAATTAAGAAATATAGGGCTAAGAAAATTTCAAGCGCCTGAAAATTATGTCGGCTATTCCTCCGGTTATTTAGGTTTAATCTATAAATACATAGATACTACAATTGTTCCTGTTGAATTTACTTCATTCAACGCCGAAGTAGATAATGATATTGTAATATTGAAGTGGTCAACAGCTACAGAGACAAATAATTTAGGTTTTGAAGTTCTCAGATCGACAGATAGTAAAGATTGGCATTCAATAGGGTTTATTAATGGCAACGGAACGACTACTTTTACAAATAACTACCAATTTAGGGATAGAGTAGAATTCTCAGGTATTTATTTCTACAGATTAAAACAAATAGATTATAACGGTGATTTAAATTATAGTAATGTTATTGAAGTAAGTGTTAGTAAACCATTTAGTTTTGAATTATTTCAAAACTTTCCCAATCCGTTTAATTCATCGACTACAATTATGTATCTGATAGCACAGGATGATTTTGTCAGCTTAAAAGTTTACGACATTTTAGGTAAAGAAGTGAAAACTCTCGTGGAGGAAAATAAAAAGGCAGGATATTATTCAATAAATTTTTCGGCAAACTACCTCAGTTCAGGAATTTATTTTTATAAACTGACTTCAGGGGAATATAGCCTAAGAAAGAAATTCATTTTAATCAAGTAAATTTTTTTTAAATAAAAAAGTTAGGAGAAACAATGAAAACTTCAACTATTTTCTTTGTTCTTTTTGCATTGTTTAATAATACCATTCTTTCGCAAGAACCTACTAATGCGGGTATTCCTGATGCAAGTCGTGTT
The DNA here is from genome assembly GCA_013285405.1 of Ignavibacteriota bacterium. NCBI lineage: Bacteria > Pseudomonadati > Ignavibacteriota > Ignavibacteriota bacterium. The sequence goes on from CP053446.1 coordinate 2,654,459, forward strand.
CTTGTTGTATATAATTCATTTTCTGACTCTTCATTTTGGTTGGCAAATTACTATAGAAATGTGCGAGGGATTCCAATTACAAATGTGATCGGTTTATATTTGCCTGACACTACAATAACAGTAAATGGAGTAACACACCCGGTTATAATTGCCCAAGAAACAGATATAATCCGTGATTCGATTAATCATGAGCTTAACAATGGAACAAAAACATTCCACGCCTGGCGCTACTATTTGGATAATATTGCTACTCCGATAAAAACACACCTTGTAAATAACAATCTGCTTTCAACAATACGTTATATTGTCTTATGTAAAGGAGTCCCATTCAAAATACAAGCTAATGCTGATGGGTCAAATGATCCAGGAAATGTTACAGTAGATGGGTTATTATGTATGTTAAACACAGAAAACTATGATTCACTTATTAATAAAGAAGTTTATCCTAATGGGATAATTCCAAATCCGTATTTTGATCCAGATCCAAATCTCTCTATGGATTTTAGATTTCTTCCTGATCATTTTACTACCACGTGGCAAGGTTACACAGTAAAATTATCTTATCTTGTCTCTCATTTGGATGGAATAAGCTATGATGTAGTTAAAAGTATAATAGATAAATCAAAAAATCCTGATATGAGCGGAACAGCAGCCTGGATAATAGATAACGATCCAACCTGGTCAGGAGGAGATGGATACTTCACTTTAGCAAGAGACAAGTTAACTGAATTAGGATTTAATGTCTATTATGATTCAACTGATAGTTGGATTACATCTTATCAGGGAAATGTTATGGGATATTCATCCTGGGGGACGCATGCTGAAGATTACAATTGTAATTTCAATGATTCGGCATGGGTTAAAGACAGTTTACATTTTAATTTAGCAAATGGATCGGTATTCAATACTTACGAAAGCTTCAACGGAAATAGTTTGACGACGCTTAATTGGCGTTATGTACAACCCGACGATACCTGTAGTGGTCACACACAAGGATTATCTACACAATTTACTCAGATAGGCGGAACAGGGACAATGGGTCACGCTTGGGAACCATATACTAACACTGTAATAGCAAATCATATTTTCTTTCCAGCTTATCAAATGGGATATAATATTGTTGATGCATACTATCAAGGTGATACTCTTTTAGCCTGGCAAAATGTTCTTGTTGCTGATCCGCTATTAAGAATATTTAATTGTGAAAACAGTGTTATTACTTCAGACACAATAATTAGTTCAGGTGATTATCTGTGTAATATAGTAGTGCCTGCTGATGTTAGGTTGACAATTAAATCAGGTGAGACTGTTAATTTTAGACGCAATGCAAAATTAAAAATCTATGGTTTATTAGAATTAGAAGAAGGAGCAACTTTAAATTTGAATGCTTACTCAGAATTATACCTTGGGCAAAACTCCGATTTAATTATAGAGCAAAATGCACAATTTAATTTTAAAGATCATTCAACTTTTGTTATTGATGATTATTTTATTTTTAGTAATGATATGCCGTTTTCTTTTGAAGACAAGAGTAATATTATAATAGATGGATCTGCTGAACTTTCAGCGGGTTCAACATTTAGTTTAGTTAGTGGAATGAGTTTTAATATGAACGGTTCATTTATATTAAATGGTGGATCAACGCTTAATATCCAAAACAATTCTTCACTGATTTCAAATGGTAGATTAGTTGGTAATAAGGGAAGTACACTGAATGTTAATGACTCTTCAAAATTTCTCAGTTATAGAGAATTAATTCTTAATGAAAGCGTAATTATAAATTTACAATACTCTTCCCCCGGAGATTTTAAATTAGGAGGTGTAATAAAGTCACTTGGGATTACTAATAATCCTGTTTCATTTAACTGTATTCGGAATCAGGAATAATAAAGTTTTCAGAAGTTGACACACTTCTTATGCGGCACACAGAAATTAATTCAGGCTATATGGTTCAAGCAATTACAAACGGAATACAAAAACCAAGACTGCTTTCTATATCTAATTCAATATTTAATAATTCTCCTCAAAGGCATTTTTTCCATATCCAGAATACCGAGGGTGTAAATATCACATTGTCAGATAATAGTTTCACAACCGGATATCCTAACTATACTGGATGTCTGTACTTGTTTGGTTTTAATGAAGTTGAAATAATAAGAAACACTATTAATTATACTACTGATCGAATGTTTAGCATCGGGATTAATTCGACGAACAATAAATCATTAAATATTAATCATTGTAATGTAAGTGGCTTTAATACTTGTATTCAAAGAGGTTATATATTTCAGGATGACTTAGAAGATGTTGAACTAATTTATAACGAAGATATAAGAATTTATAATTGCTCACTAAATGGTGGGCAAAACAATAATGGTGCGGCGATATCAATTGGTTTAGCAAATAATTATCAAGTATCCGGAGTAAAAATAGATTTAAATACTATATCTGACTATAAGACAGGAATACAGATAAACAATGCCGATAATTTTTCTCTTGGAATAACAAACAACTCAATTACTGACTATGGATTAGTTGGTATTTTAGTTTCAAACGGCAGTGAAGCGCTAATTAAAGAAAATCTAATATCTGCCGACGCATCAACATCCGAACATTGTGTTGGTATTTCAGTCAATCAGGTTAGCAATCCAATTATATTGGGAAATACAATCGAAGCTTATAATGTATCAAGTCCCGGATCTGGAATTTCTTTAGTTTCTTGTAATAATGGAGAAGTCAGATTGAACACAATTCAAAATCATCTTTACGGAATCGAGCTTGGCAGTTCTTCGCCAAAAATCGGTGCAAATACAATTATAAATAATAAAGCATACGGTATTTACATAAGCGATAATTCAAATCCTGATCTTACCGGTTCTTTTGTTGGTGCCGATCAATTCCCGTTAAGCGGATACAATACAATCCGGGAAAATGGTTTGTGTACAGAAACGCGAAACAGTGAGCTATACTTACTAACTCACCTTACGCAAAATGGAGAGATGACATCTTTTTATAGATTAAATAAGCACTTAAATTGGAATGTCAATGTTACTTTTGTTTAAATATTTAATAAAAAATAAAGATGTCATCTCTTTGCTAATTGCTTTTCTGCGTAACATCAGTTACTAAGTTCTCTGGTCAATCTTGAAAAAGGATGCAACACAATTGCAGATGACAGGGATGGAATTCAACAACAGTGTAATAATTTGTATTTAGTGGATGGAAGTAAAATTCCAGAAACAATAATACAAGCAAGAGGCAATTACTGGGGAAATCATCCTTTCTATGGAAATGATCCATCCGGAAGATTTGGTGAAGAAGTTACAATAGATTACTCAGACTTTTTAAATGAACCTTGCACATACTCACAAGGTGAAGCGGAATTAATTTTAGCCAATTCAAAAGGCGAGGTTTATGATACAGTTTATTCTACCGAGAATACTGCAACCGGATTGTCTGACATAGAATCCAGATATGCAACGGCAAATAATTATTACTACAACAATCTTTACAATCAGGCAAAACAAGAATATGAGGGAATCATTCAGAATTATGGAAACAGCAACGCAAGTATTCAAGCATACAATCAGTTATATACTGTTGCCAATTTAACTAATAGTTCTCCTTCTGTATTCAATCAGTTAAAAGGCTTCTATTTACAGCAAGCTGCAAATCAGACTGATAGTTTGATGATAGGAACATTAAAACATTTAAGCGACTTATGTTTGGTTTCGGCAGAAGAATATTTACCAGCAATAAATAACTTTGATGAAATTGCACAGCAAAATCCAAATACAGATATCGCTTTATATAGGCAGATTGATGCTCTGACTACTTCATTACTAATGCCTCAAGATAGCTGTTTGAATAAAGGAGTATTAGGTAAGTATAGCGTGACCAATTTATCGGAATACACAAACAAGTTGAATGAGCTACTTAGTACCAGAGGCAAAAGTGGACTTGAATCGGAAAAAGAACTTCTTCCAACAGAATATACTTTGTATCAGAACTACCCGAATCCTTTTAACCCAACTACAACAATTAAATACGATCTTCCAAATACAAGTGATGTATCGTTAATCATCTACGACATACTAGGTAGAAAGGTAAAGGAACTTGTTAACACAAAACAACAAGCAGGAAGGTATGAAATACAATTCAATGCTTCGAATCTTGCAAGTGGGGTATATATCTATCAATTAATTGCTGATAAATACTTTAGCTCAAGGAAGATGATTTTGTTGAAGTAAGAACTTGAGGCTATTCTTAAAAGGTCGGGCTGAAAACTCGACCTTTTTATTATAATGTCTTTGTGATAATTCTATTCATCGTTTTACTCAAATATTTCCCGTAAATTTAAACTGAAATTAATCAAGATTTGTAAAACCGGAGCTGATATGAACCAAAAAAAAATAATTCCAGCAATAAGAACAAATAATATCACTTATGCAGTTAGGGACATTGTCGTACTTGCAAATGAAGTAGCAAAATCGGGAAAAGAAATGTTGTATCTGAATATTGGTGATCCAAATCTGTTTGATTTTCAACCACCGCTTCATCTTGTAAAAGCAACTTATGATGCGATGATGAAAAATTTAAACGGCTATGCACCATCTTCCGGAATAAAAGAAGCTGTAACAGCAATTGAAAGGGAAGCAGAGAAAAAAGGAATTAATAATGTTCACGATATTTTTGTTACAACCGGTGCAAGTGAAGCGATTGATATTTGTCTTACTGCACTTGTTAATGATGGAGAAAATGTTTTAACTCCAACCCCTGGTTATCCACTTTACACTGCTATCGCCAGCAAACTTCAGATGATGGAAAATCCATATTATTTAAATGAAGAAAATGGATGGCTGCCTGATATTGAGGATATAAAAAGTAAAATCAACAACAAAACAAAAGCGATTATTCTGATCAATCCGAATAATCCAACTGGTTCACTTTACACAACAAAAAATCTTCAGGCAATAATTGATCTCGCACTCGAACACAATCTCGTGATTTTTGCTGATGAAATTTATGATAAACTTCTGTTCGATGGAAAGAAACACATTTCGATTGCTTCAATGAACAAAGATGTTTCCTGCATTACTTTTGGTGGACTTTCAAAAAATTATATGGTTCCCGGTTTCAGAATAGGCTGGGGAATTGTAAGCGGAAGAAAAGAAATTCTTTCGGATTACATTGAAGCAATTAATAAAATTTTACGTGCAAGGCTTTCAGCAAATCATCCTGAGCAGTACGGAATTAAAATTTCTCTTGAAGGCGATCAATCACACCTCGTTGAAGCAAATGCAAAGCTTACAAGTCGAAGAGATATGACAGTTGAAATGCTGAATTCAATCGATGGAATATCTTGTGTAAAACCGGAAGGCGCTTTTTACGCTTTTCCACAAATAAATGGAGTTGATTCAGATGCTCATTTTGTTTCGGAGCTTATAAAAGAAACAGGAGTAGTTGTGGTTCCTGGAAGCGGATTCGGTCAGGTCCCGGGTACTAATCATTTCAGAGTGGTGTTTCTGCCTAACGAAAAAATTCTTGAAAAGGCTTATAAATCAATAGGCAATTTTTTGCAAAAGTATAAGCAGAAATATTCAAAGGACGTTGAAGTTTAATGACGGGCAAAAAATTTCTAAATAGTCTGGCAAATGGAAAAAGCGATGTTATTCAATTTTTTCTTGATCAATTAGAAAAGTTGAAAATTGATTACTGTGTAATCGGAGGATTAGCAGTTAATGCTTATGCTGAACCAGTCGTTAGTCTTGACTTTGATTTAGTTTTAGCGATCGGTGATATTGATAAATTTCCCGCTCAGATCGGGATATCAAAAGAAAAATTTACGGTGAAAAATTTTACAGATAGTTTAAATATTGATCATCCCGATTCTAATTTACGAATTCAGATTCAAACTGATGAAAGATATCAGCCGTTTATAAAAAACGCAGAGATAAAAAAAGTTTTAGGCTACGAGATGAAAGTTGCTGCATTGGAAGATTTGTTAAAGGGAAAAGTATGGGCTTATTCTGATCAGGAAAGAAGAAAAAGTAAACGCCAAAAGGATCTTGCTGATATTATGAGACTCGTAGAAACATATCCGGATCTATTAGGATTATTGCCCGAAAAAATCAAACAATTCATTATCTGAATCATCCGTTTCTGCTTATTGCTTTTGTTCTTATATTTGCTCCTAAATTCTAAATTTAATCAGCACAATTTGTGGAAAATTACTACTTAACAACACTTCCAAACGGAACCAAAATAGTTTCTGAATTTATTCCGCACGTTCAGTCATTCACGCTTGGATTTTGGTTTAATGTTGGGGCTCGTGATGAATCAATCCATAACAATGGTATTTCACATTTCATCGAGCATATGCTATTTAAAGGAACGAAGAAACGTTCTGCAAAAATGATTGCTGAAGAAATAGAGTCTTACGGTGGTTATCTGAATGCTTTCACTTCTAAAGAACAAACTTGTTATTACTCAAAAGGATTATCAGAAAATCTTGGAAGAACATTCTGCGTTTTATCTGACCTGATACAAAATCCTCTGTTCAAAGAAACTCACATAAAAAGAGAAGCCGGCGTTGTTATTGATGAATTAAAAGATATTGATGATAACCCGGAAGAACTTCTGTATGATAAATTTGAAGAAATAATTTTCAACGGTAATCATCTCAGTTACCCGGTGATTGGCAGAGAGGTGAATATCAGAAATTTTCATTCGAACGATCTCTTTAACTTTCACAGGAATAATTATTCAACAAATGGCTTGTTGATTGTTGCTTCTGGAAATCTGAAACACGATCACCTGATAAAACTTACTGAAAAATATATTGTTGATGATAATTCAAAAAGAAGAATAAGAAGAGAACAATTTCACACTAAGAAAGTTGAAGATACTTTTATCGAAAAGGATGTTCAGCAGGTCCACACTATTATTGGAAGAGCAACTTATGGTTATAATGATAAGAATAGAATTCCGGTAAGATTTTTATCCGCGCTGCTTGGAGAGGGAAGCAGTTCGCGTTTGTTTTTGGCAGTGAGAGAAAAACTTGGAATAACTTATCAGATTAATTCCTTCCTCAATTCCTACAATGATACTTCGGCATTCGGAGTATATTTTTCAACCAATCAAAACCAGTACGCAAAGGTTATTGATATTGTTTATAAAGAATTCAAAAAGTTGAAAGAAATTCCGATAACTGAAAAGGAACTGAAGAAAGTTAAAGAATATTTAAAAGGTGGAATACTTCTAAGTCTCGAAAGTACAACTAACAGGATGATGAGAATTGCAAATTCAATTCTTTATTACAATAAAGTTTTTACTGTGAATGATTACCTGTCAAAGATTGAAAAGATCACAGTTGAAGATGTTCAGAAAACAGCAAGAGAATTACTAAATGATTCAAAGCTTATCAAAGTAATTCTAAAATCAGAAACAAAATAATTTTAGTAAACAAAAAGAAATATGCCGAATATTAATATTGATGGAAAAGTAATTGAATTCAAACCTGGTCAAACCATTATTGAAGCGGCGCTTGATCACGGAATAACAATACCACATTTTTGTTGGCATCCGAAACTTTCAGTTTCAGGTAATTGCAGAATATGTCTTGTTGAAGTTGAGAAAATGCCAAAGCTTGTTATTGCCTGTTCAACAATTGCTTCTGAAGGAATGGTAGTTCATTTGAAATCTGAAAAAGTTATTGCTGCTCAGAATGCTGTGATGGAATTTCTGCTGATAAATCATCCGCTCGATTGTCCGATTTGTGATGAAGCCGGTGAATGTAAACTTCAGGATTATGCATATAAGTATGGTGTTGGCGAAAGCAGATTCGTTGAAGAGAAAGTACACAAAGATAAACGAGTAGCTCTGGGTCCGGGAGTAATGTTTGATGGTGACAGATGTATTTCATGTTCACGCTGTATAAGATTCTGTGATGAAATTGCCAAAGACCCCGAACTTACATTTATTAAAAGAGGAGACAGAGTTACTATTGTTACTTATCCCGGTGAAGAATTAGATAATCCGTATTCGATGAATGTAATTGATATCTGCCCGGTTGGTGCATTGACAAGCAGAGACTTCAGATTTAAAGCAAGAGTTTGGGATATGTCATCAACCGATTCTGTTTGTTTCGGATGTTCAAGAGGTTGTAACACGGAAATATGGGTCCGGAATAATGAAATCCTGAGACTAACACCAAGACACAATGAAGATGTTAACAGCTATTGGATGTGTGATCACGGAAGACTCAATACTTTTAAATTTGTAAATGCTGATACAAGAATTGATTTCCCTCAGATCAGAAAAGACGGACGATTAACAGAGATAAATTGGGAAGATGCAGCTAACGAAACGGCTAAAAGATTGAAAACCTTTAAACCCGATCAGATTGCTGTCATTAGTTCAGCATTTTTAACTTGTGAAGACAATTACATTGTAACAAAGTTTGCGCGTACGGTTTTGCAAACAGGAAATCTGGATTTTATCAGACGCATTGATCCTGGTTTTGCAGACGATATTCTAAGAACTGAAGACATAACTCCAAATTCATTAGGAGCTGAATTAACCGGTGTTCAACCTTCAAAATCCGGATTAAATATTCCAGCTATATTAAATGCAATAAAAGAGAAAAAAATAAAAGTGCTTTATTTGGTTGAAGATGATTTAATCGAATCCTATCCAGAATTTGAAAATGCATTAGCAGGATTGGATTTGTTCATTATGCATTCTACCAATCAAAATAAGAGTACTGCTCTGGCTGATATTATTTTCCCTGCTGCATCTTATGCGGAGAAGAATGGTACTTTTGTGAATATAGATGGAATGATTCAAAGAATTCGTCCAGCCGTTTCAGTTGCGGAAATTGACCGATCACTTGATGGAATGAGCATGAGCAGACTTGATAAATTTGGAACTAAATGGGATCGTTGGGCTACTGGTAAAAAAATCAACGCACTGCCCACCTGGAAAATTATTATTTTACTTGCAAAAGCGATGGGAAGCAAAATAAAGTTTAATATGGCAGAAGAAATATTCGATGAAATGTCAAATACAATTGATGCTTTCAAAGGTTTGGATTATGATATGATTAGTAATTTCGGTTTGAAGATAAAAACAGAAATTTCAAATAAAGTTAAAGTATCCTGAAAATGAGCGTACTTGAAATTATAATATTTGCACTTATAAAAATTGTTATTATTGTCAGCGCAATGCTGCTTTCAGTTGCTTATCTTGTTTACTTTGAGAGGAAAGTAAGTGCCTGGGCGCAAAACAGAATTGGGCCAAACAGAGTTGGCTGGAAGGGCGCACTTCAACCGTTCGCTGATCTTATGAAACTCGCATTGAAAGAAGATATCGTACCGCAAAATGCGGATAAAAGAATTCATTCACTTGCTCCTGTAATTGCTTTGTTGGTTGCTTTGTCAACTTATGCTGTAATTCCATTTGGACCGGATCTTCAAATTGCAAACTATAACATTCCGCTTATTGTTGCTGACGTAAACATTGGTGTGCTTTTTATTTTAGCTTTAACATCTCTTGGCGTTTACGCAATAACACTTGCGGGCTGGTCATCCGGAAGCAAGTATTCATTACTTGGCGGAATTCGTTCATCTGCACAAATGATTTCTTATGAAGTTTCAATGGGATTTTCAGTAGCAGGAGTTTTACTTTTATCAGAATCATTGAGACCAACAGCAATTGTTGAATCACAAGCTAGTTGGATGTGGAATGCAATTGTTCAGCCAATTGGATTTATTACTTTTCTTGTATCAGCATTTGCAGAGACAAACAGATTACCATTTGATTTACCTGAAGCTGAACCGGAACTTGTTGGCGGTTTTCATACCGAATACAGCAGTATGAAGTTTGCAGGTTTCTTCCTTGCGGAATATGCAAATATGATTATCGCAAGTGCACTTATTGTTACGCTTTATTTAGGTGGCTGGCAAATTCCATATCTTGAAAAGTTAAATCTATCTCCATTAGTTTATACCTTATTAAGTCTTGGTGCATTTTTACTTAAAATGGCTGCATTGCTTTTCTTCTTTTTGTGGATTCGCTGGACATTGCCGCGTTTCAGATATGATCAGTTGATGAACCTTGGATGGAAAGTGCTTTTTCCTTTATCATTAATTAATATTGTATGGGTGGCTGTTTTGATTATGATTCTTGGTTTGTAAAAAAATAGTGTTTTGGATAAATGAATAATTAAATATATAATTAGAAAAATTTTTATCAACAATGGAAACCACAAATAAAAGAAGACGAATAAAGGATTTAAACTTCTGGGAAAAGATTTACATCCCTGAAATAGCAAAAGGACTGTCACTTACTCTCAGAACTATGTTCAAACCTAAGTTCACAATGGAATATCCTGAAGTGAAATTCGATCCGCCTGGTTCTTATCGTGGCAGACCCGTACTTGTCAAAGAAGAAAATGATGTTGAAAGATGTGTTGCTTGTGGATTATGTTCAAGAGTTTGTCCGGCGTTAGCGATTGAAGTGCAAGCAGCAGAAACTGAATTAGAAAAAGAAAGATATCCTGTAAAATTTGAAATCAATATGCTTCGATGTATTTTCTGTGGATTTTGTGAAGAGGTTTGTCCCGAAGAAGCGATAGTGATGAGCAAAGATTATGAATTAGCTTTCACAAACCGGGAGGATGCAATTTATGGAAAAGAAAAACTTTTAGTGCCTGTTAAACAACTTCAGGACAGAATTGATTTTCTTCGTCAATACAAATAGTTGAACTAATCCAATTAATTAAGTTAACTTTATCAGTATGTTTAAACGAATAAACTTAATACTGTATTTCGCTTTTCTTTTTGTGATTGAATCTATATCTCCACAGGACAACTTCAAAATTTATTCACCGGAGTTTGTTCCGGAAAATACAGCTTTTGAAGTTTCCATTATCACTTCCAATAAATTTCCTGATTTCAAATCATTGAATATTTACTTTCTGCCAGACCCATCATTAATAATTAATAATGTTGAACTTTGGATAGACAACGAAAGAAAAGAGCTCCCGATTTCAAGTGAGTTTGTTCCCGAATATTCAGAACTCTTCAAGAAAGTAATTGTAGATCTTTTGGATACAAGCATTTTTAAAGGTGAAACATTTTTTCAGATAGTTTTATTTGTAAAACCTGGTTCTGCAAAATCAAATTCACTTCAATTATTCGGTAGCTATATACACAAAGATCAAACCATTAGACAATTAACAACTTCTGATCTGGATGAATACTCTGAAAATCCCGGATTATATAATCTTTTATTTAAATATTATGAAAGAACATCTATACCAGGAAATGCTGCACTTTTGGAGTACAACTCTTACTTGAATATAGCACAGGTTTATGCATTTAAAGATGTTCTGAATCTTGAATTTTGGATGAAAACAAAAAATTTCAATTCAGAATTTTTCAGGATAATCAATGGAGAGACGAATTGGGTTGAGTACTCTTTATCAATAAATGAAAATCAGATGCTCTACATTGATTCAAAAAATGATAAACTACTTTCTCCTGGACCCTGTTTTATATCGGAAAATATATGGTATCATTTCCTCATCAGACAGGACAAACAGAATAATGAAATTAAATTTTTCATTAATGGAAGTGAAGTTGCTCATTCTCAAATCAGTAATTCATTAAATCCTGATAACCTGTTCTTTCATCTTCAAAATTCCGGTCACGATGGTGAACTGATCGTTGATCAATTTCGATTAATTCTCAGCAGTAGTTCTTTATCAGAAATTATGAAGAATAGAAATTATTCAGATTATCTCGATGACAGTTCAAATGTAATTTTTCAAATGAATTTTTCACAGGAAGAACTCGATGCGTTTCGTGAGCAGAAGAAAATTTCGTATGAAATGATCAGGTTAAAAAATTCAGATGCACCACTTTTCTCAAGAGGACCGGAACTAAAAGTAAAGTTGATGAATAATTATTATGAAGTTGAATGGAGCGGCGGAAGTACTATGGATGCAGATTTTTATGTTTTAGAGAAAGCTGTCGGAAATGGAAAATATACTCAAGTGGAGAAATCAAAGGCATTAAATGAAGATGGGAAGATATATTCATTACTCAGTGAAAATAAAGATCAAAATGAAATTGTTTATTTCAGAATTAAACAAATAAATAAAGATGGTTCTTCAGTTTATTCTGATGATGTCAAAGTTGGGCAAGGACTTGTGGAAGATTTAATCGTTGATCAAAATTACCCTAACCCATTCAATCCAACTACAACTATTGAATTTGATCTGTTGCAGGACTCTGATGTTGAAGTTAAGATCTTCGATCTTTCAGGTGTAGAAGTAGCAGTCCTTCACAAAGGATTTTTATCAAGCGGTTCATATAAATATAAATTTGATGCAACAGGATTGACTTCCGGCATATATCTTTATCAGGTCAAAACTCCAACATCATCACTAACCAGAAAAATGATTCTGACCAAGTAGTAAGTTTTTGATTTTAATCGAATAAAAAACACAACTTCAATGCTTTCAAAAATATTTTCAAGTGCTACTTATGGAATAGATGCTTACCTCGTTGAAGTTGAGACACATGTTGAGAAACAAATTCCGGGATTTATAATTGTTGGACTCCCTGATAGTGCTGTAAAGGAAAGCCGGGAACGGGTAACAGCAGCAATCAAAAACAGTGGATTTGAATATCCATTAAAAAAAATTACAGTCAATTTGGCTCCAGCAGATATTAAAAAAGAAGGAAGTTCTTTTGATCTTCCGATTGCGATAGGATTACTTTCTGCAACTGGTTTAATTGAATCAAATTTGTTAATTGATTCAGTGTTTCTTGGAGAATTATCACTTGATGGTAAACTGAGACCTGTTAAAGGTGCATTACCAATTACAGTTGAAGCAAGAAAGAAAGGGATTAAAAGAATAATTCTGCCAGTTGATTCATCTGCCGAAGCCTCTATAGTTGATGAGATAGATGTATTTGGTGCTTCAACTTTAAGTGAAGTCGTAGATTTCCTTAACGGAACGAACGACATAAAAGCAGTAAAATCAGACAGACAGCAAATATTTTCAAGAGTTAACAAGTACCATCTTGATTTTGCTGATGTTAAAGGACAGGAAAATGTCAAACGTGCTTTGGAAGTTGCGGCAGCAGGTGCACATAATATATTAATGATTGGTCCACCCGGATCCGGGAAAACGATGCTTGCAAAAAGACTTCCAACGATTCTTCCACCACTTTCTTTTGAAGAAGCGTTGGAAACTACTAAAATTCATAGCATTGCCGGAATACTGTCGAGAGATACAGCATTAGTGACCGAGAGACCATTCCGCAGTCCACACCACACAGTTTCAGATGCAGCACTCGTTGGTGGCGGAAGCTTTCCTCGTCCTGGTGAAGTTTCATTTGCTCATCACGGTGTATTGTTTCTTGATGAATTACCAGAATTCAAAAAAAATGTATTGGAAGTCTTACGGCAACCACTTGAAGATTCAAGAGTAACAGTAAGCCGATCTAAACTTTCTCTGGATTTTCCTGCAAATTTTATGTTAGCCGCAGCTATGAACCCTTGCCCATGCGGCTATTTTACCGATCCAAACAAAGAATGTACTTGCACACCACCATCAATCCAGAAATATATGGCAAAAATATCAGGTCCTCTTTTAGATCGAATCGATATTCATATTGAGGTACCGGCAGTTAAATACAAGGAATTAGCTGCTGAAACAACTGCTGAGAAATCGGAAATAATCAGAGAACGTGTTTTATTTGCAAGACAGATACAAAATGATAGATTTAATGACTTAAAACATATTTTTAACAATGGAGATATGGGATCAAAAGAAGTTAGGAAATACTGTAAACTGAATGATTCTGGTGAGGAATTGCTGAAAATGGCTATGACCAAACTTGGACTTTCAGCAAGAGCCTACGATAGAATTCTAAAAGTCAGCAGAACAATAGCAGACCTTGAAAAATCAACCGATATTGAACCACAACACGTAAGTGAAGCGATACAGTATCGTAGTTTGGACAGAGAACTGTGGAAACACTAAGTCATTAAATTATGAACTGCGAATTACTTGCATTTTTACAACCCATGAAATATATTTGATGCTCGGTTTTTGGAAAATTGGGCGGACGCCGGAGTTGGAGAGCCGGGGCGGACTGTAAATCCGTTGGCGTATGCCTTTGGGGGTTCGAATCCCTCGCCGCCCACGGAAGTTTTAGTATCGTTGTTGTTAAACAAAATTTTTTAATTTTTCCTTTTTCTAGCTTCAAGATAGATTGAAATTTTTTTTCTCAAAATAATTTTTTTGGTGTAGATTCTTTTGCTCAATTCTATCTTTTGAAAGCTTTGTTCTTTGGTTGTTTAGTTTTTTGTTTTAAACTCAGGCGGGAGTAACTCAGTTGGCTAGAGTCACAGCCTTCCAAGCTGTTGGTCGCGGGTTCGAGTCCCGTCTCCCGCTCTACTCAATCGCTGACGTAGCTCAGTTGGTAGAGCACATCCTTGGTAAGGATGAGGTCACCGGTTCAATCCCGGTCGTCAGCTCAAAATAATTAGGAGCTTAATATGGCAAAAAGTAATATCAGACAAATAATAACATTAGAAAGCACTGCAGGTACTGGTTACAGATACAGCACCACAAAAAATAAAAGAACACATCCTGCAAGAGTTGAATATAAAAAGTATGACCCTGTGGTTCGTAAGCACGTGATATTTAAAGAAACTAAATAATACGTCAGTAGCTCAATTGGCAGAGCAGCGGTCTCCAAAACCGCAGGTTGGGGGTTCGAGTCCCTCCTGACGTGCGAGTATTAACTGGATAAATTACAAATGAAAGAAAAAATAAAAAATTTTTTTGAAGACGTGGTCAAGGAAATGAAAAAAGTTACCTGGCCTACGAGAGCAGAACTAATGGAATCAACAAAAATAGTAATTGTTGTGTGCCTTATTCTCGCCGGATTTGCTTATGTAATTGATATGCTCATCAGTCAGGTTATGCAAGGAATTTTTTAACAGGTATAATTGATGGATGCAAAGTGGTATGTGGTCAGAACATTCTCCGGACATGAGAATAAAGTAAAGCAAATGCTTGAAACCGGACTTCAGGAAAACGAGCAATTGAAATTAAAGATCAGAGAAATTCTTGTTCCTACTGAAAAAGTATTTGAAGTCAAGGATGGGAAGAAACGCAGTAAGACTAAGAACTTTTTTCCTGGTTACATCCTTGTTCAAGCTGAACTTGATAATCAGGTAAAAGAATTTATCCTGAGAACACAATCGGTAATGGGATTTTTAGGTACTGGTAAAGTTCCTAATCCACTTCAGCCGGAAGAGGTCAGACGAATCGTGGGAAGAATTACTCAAAATGAATCCACTGAAAGAATGGAAACTATATTTAGAAACGGTGATATTGTTAAAATAATTGATGGACCATTCAACAACTTTAGCGGGACTGTTCAGGAAGTAAACGAGGAGAAAATGAAAATGAAAGTTATGGTTTCAATTTTCGGAAGAAAAACTCCTGTCGAGATAGATTTTGTTCAAGCAGAATTAGAGAAATAAATTTTATTCTAATAAGGTAATACGTTATGGCAAAAAAAATTGATAGCTTTATAAAATTGCAAATACCGGGTGGGAAAGCTAATCCATCCCCACCTGTTGGTCCTGCACTTGGTCAAAAAGGTGTAAACATTATGGAGTTTTGCAAGCAGTTTAATGCCAGAACTCAGGATAAAGACGGGATGATAATTCCGGTTATAATAACTGTTTATTCTGATAAGTCTTTCACATTCATAACTAAAACGCCACCTGCTGCAGTTCTTCTTAAAAAATTATCTAAAGTTGAAAAAGGATCTGCTGAATCGAACCGGACTAAAGTTGGTAAAGTGACTCGTTCTCAGCTAAAGGAAATTGCTGAAATAAAGATGAAAGATTTAAATGCATTCGATGTTGATCATGCAATGAGTATGATTGCAGGTACAGCAAGAAGTATGGGACTTACAGTAGAAGATTAATTAAGTATTTATTGAACTAAATATACTTTGGTTTTAAAATGAAAATTTCAAAAAGAAAAAAAGAATTTCAATCAAAAGTAAAAACAGATAAAGAATACACACTTCAGGAAGCAGTAGCGCTTCTTAAAAACTCTTCAAAAGTAAAATTTGTTGAGTCACTTGATTGTGCTATGCGGCTTGGAGTTGATCCTCGTCAGGCTGATCAGATGTTGCGAGGAACTGTTTCTCTTCCGCATGGAACAGGTAAACAGGTTACAGTTTTGGTTATTGGGAAAGGTACTAAAGCCCAGGAAGCTTTAGATGCCGGAGCAGATTTTGCAGGATTTGAAGATTATCTTGAGAAAATTAAAGGTGGATGGACAGATGTTGATGTTATTATTGCAACACCTGATTCGATGAGTGAACTTGGCAAGCTTGGAAAAATTCTTGGACCGAAAGGCTTGATGCCAAATCCAAAAAGTGGAACAGTCACACAGGATGTATCTCAAGCAGTAAGAGAAATTAAAGCGGGTAAGATAGAATTCAGAGTTGATAAAACTGGTATAGTTCATACCTCTGTTGGCAAATTAAATTTCGAAGCCGATAAGCTTGTTGATAATGCAAAAGCTTTTATTAATACGATTATTAAGATGAAACCATCTTCCGCAAAAGGTCAATATGTTAAGAGTTTATTTTTGTCTAGCACTATGGGACCTGGATTAAGAATTTCGAAAGACGAATATACAGTTCGTCAGGTATAATAAGTTTTACGCACTTATAAATAAATGCTTCTAACCGACACGTTAACTAATTATTGAAAACGGGAGTATAATGGACAGAAACGAAAAGTCAGAAATAATTTCTGAAATAAAGGAACTTCTTGAGAGTTCATCTGCAGTTTACTTGACCGATTATCACGGAATTAATGTTGAAGATATAAGTTCTCTTCGTACACAGTTCCGTAATGAAGGAGTTCAGTACCGGGTATTTAAAAATACTTTAATGAAACGAGCCTTAAAAGAATCGGGCAAATATGAAAAAATTGCAGATCAATTAATTGGTATGACAGGATTTGCTTTTACTACAAAAAATCCTCTCGCACCAGCAAAAATCATCAACAAATATTTTGGTGATAAAGAAAAACTTGCTCTTAAAGCCTGCTATGTTGAGGGTGAGTATTTCGACGGAGGTCAGCTGAAAACTTTAGCAACTCTTCCGACAAAAAATGAATTAATTGCAGGAATAATGGGCTCTTTAAATTCACCTGTTTCCGGAATTGTTGGAGCAATCAACGCTGTGATGAGAGATCTGGTAAATGTTGTTGAGCAGATTTCTAAAAGAGAAGCAGCATAATTTTTTAATGAAATTAATAAAATCAGGAGTATAAAATGTCAGAAAAAGTATCTCAAGCATTAGATATAATTAAGGGGATGTCCCTTATGGAAGCAGCGGACCTAAAGAAAGCTTTGGAAGAAGAATTTGGAGTAACTGCTGCAGCTCCAGTAATGATGGCTGGACCAATGGCTGGTGGTGGTGAAGCTGCTGCTGTTGAAGAAAAAACAGAGTTCACAGTAGTTTTACAAAATGCTGGCGACAAAAAAATCAATGTTATTAAAGTAGTAAGAGCTCATACCGGTTTAGGTTTAAAGGAAGCGAAAGATCTTGTTGATGGCGCCCCAAGTACTGTTAAAGAGGGTATATCAAAAGATGAAGCAGAAAAACTCAAAAAAGAGTTTGAAGAAGCCGGCGCTACTATAGCACTGAAATAATCATTTCATAGCCGATATTAAATCCTTTTTGTAAAGAGTGATAGTACGGTTTTCCGTTCTATCGCTTTTTGCGTTTAGGCTGTTGCAAATTTATGCTAACAAAAATTCAAGTTTTTAATCAAAAGGAGAAGGATAATTGAATAATAACCGTATTTCCTTTGGAGCTATCAAATCTGTTATGGATGTCCCTGATTTGTTAAACATCCAGACTGAAACATTTGAAGAATTTATTCAACTGGAAAAACTTCCTGAGGATAGAGAGATTAAAGGTCTTCAAAAAGTATTCATTGATAACTTTCCGATATTCGATAATAAAGAAAACTACCGTCTCGACTTTATTAATTACACTGTTGAGAAAGCAAGATTTTCAGTTGAAGAATGCATGGAAAGAGGATTGACTTATGCAGCGCCTCTTAAAGCCAAACTGAGATTATCAGCAAAAGATCCAGATACTGAAGAATTCGTGAACAGTGTTGAACAGGAAGTTTACCTTGGCAGTGTTCCTTTTATGACTGAAAAAGGTACCTTTATAATTAATGGAGCTGAAAGGGTTGTTGTATCTCAGTTGCACAGATCACCCGGTGTAGCTTTTTCTGAAACTGTACATCCAAACGGAACTCCGATATATTCGGCAAGAATTATTCCGCTGCGAGGTTCCTGGGTTGAATTCGCAACGGATATAAACTACGTTTTAAACGTCTATATTGATAGAAGAAAAAAATTCCCTGCTACTACCTTGCTTCGTGCACTTGGCTATACAAGTAATGACGAAATATTTAACCTGTTTAACCTTGTTGAAGAAGTTAAAGTCAATAAGACAGATTTATCTTCTTATATCGGACGGGCAATTGCAAGTGATGTATTTGATATGTCCACCGGAGAGATTTTTCTTAGTGGTGGAAGTTATTTAACCGAAGAAGATCTCGACAGGCTAACCGAAGCAGAAGTAGAATCTATAAGATTCTTGTCGCGGGATACTTCGCCGGAACAGGATTTAATTGTTAATACATTAAAGAAAGATACTTCGCAGTCAAAGGAAGAAGCACTGTATGCTATCTACAGACAACTTAGATCAGGTGAAGCCCCAGATTTGGAGACGGCTGAACAATTAATTGAAAAATTGTTTTTTAATGATAAACGTTATGATCTTGGTGATGTAGGTCGCCATCGGATGAATGATAAATTAAAGCTCAATATTCCTGAAACAACAACAGTTTTAACGGTTCAGGATATCATTGAGATAATTAAATATATGATAAAGTTGAAAAACGGATTGGAACCTGTAGATGATATTGATCATTTAGGTAACAGAAGAGTAAGGACAGTTGGCGAGCAGTTGAGTCAGCAGTTTAACGTTGGTATGGCACGTATGGCAAGGACGATCAAAGAGAGAATGAATATGCGCGATACTGAAAACTTTACACCTCAGGACCTTGTAAATGCACGAACAATTACAAGTGTGATTAATGCTTTCTTCGGTACGAATCAACTTTCACAATTTATGGATCAGACAAATCCACTCGCAGAACTTACACATAAAAGAAGAATGTCAGCGTTAGGTCCGGGTGGTTTGACAAGAGAGAGAGCAGGTTTTGAAGTTAGAGACGTTCATTACACCCATTATGGAAGACTCTGCCCAATTGAAACACCTGAAGGACCAAATATCGGATTGATTTCATCTCTTACCATTTATGCACGGGTTAACCGATATGGTTTTCTTGAAACTCCATACAGGAAAGTCCACAAAGGAAAAATTTCAAAAGATGTTGAATTTCTGAGTGCTGAACAGGAAGATATTTTTACTGTAGCACAGGCTAATGCATTAATAGATGAACAATCCCGATTTGTAACGGAAAGAGTTAAATCCAGATTAAAAGGTGAATTCCCGATTGTTACACCTGACCAGGTTGAATATATGGATGTTGCACCAGCGCAGATAGTTAGTCCGGCTGCAGCACTTATTCCATTTCTTGAACATGATGATGCAAACCGTGCACTTATGGGTTCGAATATGCAACGCCAGGCTGTTCCTTTATTAAAGCCGCAAACTCCAATCGTTGGAACCGGAATGGAAGGAAGAGTTGCTCGTGATTCAAGATCAATTATTGTTGCTGAAAACAGCGGCGTTATTGAATTTGTCGATTCAACAAAAATTATTGTCCGGTATGATATTAATCCCAACAGTATTGAAGCTATTACTGCATTCAATGACGTTAGAAGAGTAACATATACACTTATAAAGTTCCATGGAACAAACCAGGAAACAAGCATTAACCAAAAGCCATTTGTCTCCGAAGGTCAGCGTGTTGAAAAGGGGGATGTACTAGCAGATGGTCAGGCAACCGAGCAAGGTGAATTAGCGCTTGGGCGAAATGTACTTGTAGCCTTCATGCCTTGGCGTGGTTATAACTTTGAGGATGCTATTATTCTAAGTGAAAATTTAGTTAAGAATGATGACTTCACCTCTTTGCATATCGAAGAATTTGAACTGCAGGTTCGGGAAACAAAACGTGGTGAGGAAGAACTAACACGAGAAATTCCAAACGTGAGTGAAGAAGCTGTAAAAAATCTTGATGAGTATGGAATTGTAAGAGAAGGTGCGGAAGTTAAAGAAGGAGATATTTTAATCGGAAAGATCACCCCTAAAGGTGAATCAGATCCAACACCCGAAGAAAAATTACTAAGAGCAATTTTTGGTGATAAAGCTGGTGATGTGAAAGATGCTTCCCTTAAAGCACCTCCAGGACTAAGAGGTACTGTAATAAAAACAAGATTATTCAGCAGAAAGAAAAGAGATGCTGAGTCAAAGAAAACAGAAAAAGCGTTGTTTGATACGCTTGAACACGAACACAGTGTTCGTTTAAAAGACCTTTATACGAAACTCGTTGAAAAACTTACCAAACTCTGCGAAGGTTTGGTTACTACAGGCATAAGGGATCTTGATGGAACAGTGGCTTTAAGAGCAAATACAACCATTAAAGATTCTACTTTTGCTTCTGTGGAAGATGTAACCAAGCTTGATTATACTCTTGATTGGTTTGATAGTAAGAAAACAAATCAGCATATAAAAACTTTATTCAAAAATTATTTTGATAAATCGGCTGAAATTGGTGAGGACTACAAACGTGAAAAAATAAAAATTGCCAGCGGTGATGAACTTCCTCCGGGAATAGTGCAGCTTGCAAAAGTTTACGTTGCTAAAAAAAGAAAAGTATCTGTTGGTGATAAGATGGCAGGACGACACGGAAATAAAGGTGTTGTTGCCAAAGCAGTACCGGTTGAAGATATGCCTTATCTGCCTGATGGAACCCCCGTCGATATTATTTTAAATCCTCTCGGTGTTCCTTCAAGAATGAATCTTGGGCAGCTATATGAAACTGCACTCGGATGGGTTGGCAATAAACTCGGTATCAAATTCGCCACACCAATATTCGATGGAGCTAAGGTTGAGGATGTCGAAGAATGGCTGGCTAAAGCTGGTCTTGAATTGGGATCAAAAACTGATTTATATGATGGCAGATCGGGTGAGAAATTCCACCAGAAGGTAACCTGTGGATTTATTTATATGATGAAGTTGAGTCATTTGGTTGATGATAAAATTCACGCACGCTCAATTGGACCTTACTCATTAATCACACAACAGCCGCTTGGAGGTAAAGCACAGTTCGGCGGTCAGAGATTTGGTGAGATGGAAGTTTGGGCACTTGAAGGTTATGGTGCTGCGTATACTTTACAGGAAATCCTGACAATTAAAAGTGATGATGTGGCTGGAAGAGCTAAAGCTTATGAAGCAGTTGTTAAAGGTGATAATTTATTGCAGCCAAATATTCCTGAATCATTTAACGTACTTATAAAAGAGCTTCAGGGATTAGGGCTCGATGTTACGATTAACTAATTGAATTATTTAAAAGAATTTTAATAGAACTTAGGAGATAAAATATGGCTTTTAGAATCCAAGAACATGCAATGATGGATATTGATAGCATTACTATTAGTCTGGCTAGTCCGGATGATATTTTATCAAGATCTTATGGAGAAGTAACCAAACCTGAAACTATTAATTATAGATCATTCCGACCAGAAAAAGATGGGTTGTTCTGTGAAAAAATATTCGGCCCAACACGGGACTGGGAATGTTTCTGCGGTAAATATAAAAGAATCAGGTACAAAGGAATTATTTGCGACCGTTGCGGTGTTGAAGTAACTCAAAAAAGCGTACGTCGCGAGAGGATGGGACATATCGGTCTTGCAGTTCCGGTTGTACATATCTGGTTTTTCAGGTCGCAGCCATCTAAGATCGGAAATATTATTGGCTTAAGTCTTAAAGAACTTGAAAAAGTAATTTATTATGAATCATACATAGTCTTAAATCCCGGACCAACTGGATTGAAGAAAGGTGATCTCATTTCAGAGGATCAGTACTTTGAAGTGATGAGTTCGCTACCAACTGAAAACCAGAGATTTGAGGATACTCATCCTGATAAATTTGTTGCTAAAATTGGTGGCGATGCGGTAAAAACCATTCTCAAGAATACTAATGTCGAAAAGTTATCAGAAGAACTGCGTGAACAGGTAAAAGTAGAAACGTCGCAGCAAAAGAAAGCTGACTTGCTAAAAAGATTAAGAGTGATTGAAGCTTTCAAAGCAGAAAATGTTAAAGTTGAAAATAAACCTGAGTGGATGGTCTTAAGTTACATACCGGTAATTCCACCTGAATTAAGACCTCTGGTGCCGCTTGAAGGCGGAAGATTTGCAACAAGTGATCTGAATGATCTTTATAGAAGAGTTATCATTCGTAATAATCGCTTGAAAAGATTGATGGATATCAAAGCCCCTGAAGTTATTCTTCGCAACGAAAAAAGAATGCTTCAGGAAGCTGTTGATGCTTTGTTTGATAATTCGAGAAGAGGCAGTGCTGTAAGAAGTGATAGTAATCGTCCATTGAAATCTTTAAGTGATATGCTCAAAGGCAAACAGGGAAGATTTCGTCAGAACTTATTAGGTAAAAGAGTTGACTATTCAGCACGTTCAGTTATCGTAGTCGGTCCTGAATTAAAATTACATCAATGCGGTTTACCGAAAGATATTGCTGTAGAATTGTTCAAACCCTTTCTTATAAGAAAATTAATTGAAAGAGGACATAACAAAACAGTTAAAAGTGCAAGGAAAGTTGTTGACAGAAAAGATCCGATGATTTGGGATATACTTGAAAAAATAATCCAGGCTCATCCTGTTTTATTGAATCGGGCTCCTACTCTTCATAGACTCGGTATTCAGGCTTTCCAGCCAATACTAATTGATGAAAAAGCAATTCAGCTTCATCCGATGGTTTGTACTGCATTCAATGCGGACTTTGATGGTGATCAGATGGCTGTTCACGTACCTCTGTCTTATGAAGCACAACTTGAAGCTGCGTTGTTAATGTTGAGCAGTCATAATATTCTTTCACCTCAAAATGGTAGTCCAATAGTTGTTCCGACTCAGGATATCGTTCTTGGATGTTACTATTTAACCAAACAAAGAGAAGGTGATAAGGGTGAAGGAACTGTCTTTTATTCACCTGAAGAAGTGATTATAGCTTATGACAATAAAAAAGTCGGTTTACATGCAAAAATTAAAGTTAAAATCGATGGTAATTTTATAGAAACCACAACCGGACGCGTAATCTTTAATCAAGTACTTCCAAAAGAAATGGGATACATCAATCAACTACTTATTAAAAAAGTATTTGGTGGAATAATTGGAAAAATGTATATCCAGCTTGGAAATAAAGTAACAGCTAAATTTTTAGATGATTTAAAAGATCTGGGATTCAAATTTGCCAGTGAAGGTGGATTGTCAGTTAGTTATGCTGACATGGTTGTTCCGGAAGAAAAAGGTAATCTTATTGCAAAAGCGAATAAAAAAGTTGATGGTATTCTCAATGAGCACGAACAGGGTGTAATTACAGATGCTGAAAGATATAATAAAATAATTGACGTTTGGACACACACCACCAACGATGTTTCGCGTGCGTTAATGGAAAAAATTAAAAAAGTTGAGGGTGGATTTAATTCACTGCATATGATGGTTGATTCAGGTGCAAGAGGTTCTCAGGAACAGGTCAGACAACTCGCTGGTATGAGAGGATTAATGATGAAACCTCAAAAAACATTATCCGGTCAAGCAGGTGAAATTATTGAAAACCCAATCGTGGCTAACTTCAAAGAAGGATTGACTGTTCTAGAATATTTTATTTCGACTCACGGTGCGAGAAAAGGTCTTGCAGATACAGCTCTTAAAACCGCTGATGCCGGTTATCTTACTCGTAGGTTAGTTGATGTGTCGCAGGATGTAATCATTACAGAAATAGATTGCGGAACTATTCTCGGAATAGAAATAAAAGCATTGAAAGATGTTGAACAGGAAAGAGAACCACTTGGCGAACGTATTACTGGCAGAGTAGTTCAGGAAGATGTTTATCATCCGATCAGTGAAGATCTTATCATAGAAGCTGGTGAAATTATCACTGAAGAGATTGCCGATAAAATTGAAGACGCTAACATTGATACAGTTTATATCAGAACAGTACTTACTTGCGAGTCCAAGAAAGGTGTCTGTGCAAAATGTTATGGTAGAAACCTGACTACAAGTAAGCTTGTTGAGGTTGGAGAAGCTGTAGGTATTGTTGCTGCGCAATCCATTGGTGAGCCGGGAACTCAGCTTACATTAAGAACCTTTCACCTCGGCGGAACTTCATCAAGAATCGCAACTCAATCACAGGTGGAGACAAATATCGAAGGAAGAGCAATCTTTGAAAAAGTAATTTTTGTTGAGAAAAATGCTCAGGACCCTTTTACCGGAAAGGACTTTAAAGTAAAAGTTGTTACAGGTAGAAGAGGTGCAATTGGTATCTATGATGAAAATAATCGGCAGCTTAAAAAGTATGATGTTCCTTATGGAGCTGAACTAACTGTTGATGATGGTCAATTAGTAAAAAGAAATGAAGCACTATATCATCATGATCCATACAATGCACTGATTATATCTGATATCACAGGTAAAGTTGGCTTTGTTGATTTAATTGATGGATCAACTCTGAAACAAGTAACAGATGAACAAACCGGACATGTTCAGAAGGTTGTTATCGATTCCAAAGATAAAACTCTCACACCAAGCATCGTTATTGTAGCTGAAAATGGAGATAAAAAATCATTTAATCTTCCAACAAGATCATATTTGGCAGTCGAAGAAGGTGAATCTATAAATGCTGGAACTGTACTAGCCAAGATTTCAAAACAGACTACAAAAACCAGGGACATCACTGGTGGCTTACCACGTGTGACTGAACTGTTTGAAGCTCGAAGTCCTCAGGATCCGGCTATAGTTACGGATATTGAAGGAATCGTAAAGTTTGGTGGAAGGAAGAAAGGATCAAGAGAAATTTCAGTCGTAGCACACGATGGTTCCGATGAGAAAAAATATGCTGTACCACTCGGTAAACATATTCTAGTTCAGGAAGGAGATGATATTCCCGCTGGTGAAAAAATTACTGATGGCCCTATGAATCCTCACGATATTTTAAGGATTAAAGGAACAAGTGCGGTTCAGGAATATCTCGTTAATGAAATTCAGGATGTGTATCGTTTGCAGGGTGTGAAAATTAATGACAAACATATAGAAGTGATCGTAAGACAAATGCTTCAGAAAGTCAGAGTTGTTTCACCTGGTGATACAAAATACCTGGAAGAAGACCTGGTAGATAGAATAGAATTCCTTGATGAAAATAGTAAAATGGATAATTTAGTTGTGGTGGAAGAAAAGGGTGATTCTCGTCTGAAAAGTGGTTCTTTACTTTCCAAAACGAAAGCTAGAGAAATAAATACGGATATTAAGAAGAAAGAGAAAAAGCTTATGGAAGTAAGGGATTCAATGCCTGCTACTTTCGAGCATGTCCTTTTAGGGATTACGCAGGCAGCCCTATCAACCGAGAGCTTTTTGTCAGCAGCATCATTCCAGGAGACAACAAAAGTATTAGCAAACGCTGCGATTCAAGCAAAGATCGATCGTTTAATTGGATTAAAAGAGAATATCGTGATGGGTCATTTAATTCCTGCTGGAACAGGTCTTAAAAAATACAAAAATTTGAAGCTTTCAAGTGAATTAGAAGTAGTAGTTGAATCTAAAGAAGAAGAAGTCAAAGTTGAAGAAAGTAGTCTCCAACAAAATTAAAGAGGATTGAATTTCTTGACTTAATAGTTATCAAGAAGTATATTTGAAATCCGAATTTTTTAATATGAATAAAACTTAGGAGAAAGTATTGCCAACAATTAATCAACTCGTAAGAAAAGGACGAGTTCAAATATTATCAAAGAATAAAGCTCCGGCTTTGAGTGCCTGTCCGCAGAAACGTGGAGTATGTACTCGTGTTTATACAACAACTCCTAAGAAACCAAATTCAGCTTTGAGAAAAGTAGCGAGAGTAAGGCTTACAAATCATATTGAAGTAAGTGCTTATATACCCGGAGAAGGACACAACCTTCAAGAACATTCCATTGTTTTAATTCGTGGTGGTCGTGTAAAGGATTTACCGGGAGTAAGATATCATATAATTCGTGGCACTCTTGACACAAGTGGTGTTGAAGATCGGAAAAAAGGCAGATCTAAGTACGGTGCAAAAAAACCTAAATCTTAATGACGTATGAGAAAAAGAAGAGCAGAAAAAAGATACATAAAGCCAGATCCAAAATTCAATGATATTACCGTTTCAAAGTTTATCAATGTACTGATGAATGAAGGTAAAAAATCTGCAGCCAGAAAAATTATTTATGGTGCGTTTGATATCATCGAAGGAAAAACAAAAAAAACTGGTCTGGAAATTTTTAAGCAGGCACTATCAAATGTTCAACCTGTGATTGAAGTTAGAAGCCGGAGAGTTGGAGGAGCTACCTATCAGGTTCCTAGCGAAGTTCGACCTGAGAGGAGAACTGCTTTGGCAATGAGATGGATTAAAACTTATGCAAGTCAGCGAGGCGATAAGACTATGTCGCAGAAGCTTGCACAGGAGTTAATTGCTGCATCAAATAATGAGGGATCTGCTGTTAAAAAGAAAGATGATACACATAAAATGGCTGAAGCCAATAAAGCTTTTGCTCATTTCAAATGGTAAAGTAAACTAAGATTTTATGTCGCAGAAAGTTAAAATAGATCAAGTAAGAAATATTGGCATCATGGCACATATTGATGCCGGTAAAACCACAACGACTGAACGTATTCTTTTTTATACCGGAAAACTTCACCGTCTTGGAGAAGTCCATGATGGCGCAGCTGTGATGGATTGGATGGAACAGGAGAAAGAACGTGGAATTACAATTACAAGTGCAGCCACAACCTGTTTCTGGAATGATCATCAGATAAATATTATAGATACACCAGGTCACGTAGATTTTACTGTTGAAGTTGAAAGATCTTTAAGAGTGTTAGACGGAGCTGTTGCTTTATTTTGTGCTGTCGGTGGAGTTGAACCACAATCTGAAACAGTTTGGAGACAAGCTGATAAATATGGTGTTCCGAGAATAGCTTTTATCAATAAGGTTGATAGGATTGGAGCCGATTTTTATAACGCAGTTCAGATGATGAAGGATAGATTGAAAGCGAACGCAATTCCAATCAATTTACCGATTGGTCAGGGAGACATGTTCGTTGGAGTCATTGATCTTATAAATTTTAATGCACGAATGTATCACGAGGAAACTTTTGGAGCTACATACGATGAGATTCCAATTCCTCAAGATCTCATGGAAACAGCAACTAAATACAGAACACAGATGTTGGAAGCAGTTTCTGATGTTGATGATACATTGTTAGAAAAATATCTTGAAGGTAAAGAGATTACTGCAAGTGAAGTACTGACTGTTTTGAGAAAAGCAACAATTGAATTGAAAATTATTCCTGTTCTTTGTGGATCTGCATTTAAGAATAAAGGCGTTCAGAAATTACTTGACTATGTTGTTGAACTTCTTCCTTCACCAGTTGATTTTAAAGAGATCGAGGCACATCACATTGGAATAAATGATTCAGTTACCAGAAAAATTGATGAGAAAGAAAAATTTGCTGCGTTAGCTTTTAAGATTATGAATGACCCTTATGTTGGAAAATTATGTTTCTTCCGTGTCTATTCAGGAACACTGAAAGCCGGGTCATATATTTATAATTCAGTCAGCCAGAAAAAAGAACGAATTGGCAGACTATTACAAATGCACGCAAATCACCGGGAAGATATTGATGAAGTTAGAGCAGGTGATATTGCTGCGGCAGTTGGTTTAAAGCACACTAAAACCGGTGATACTCTCTGTGATGAACATGATCCGATCGTACTTGAAAAGATGTCATTTCCTGAACCGGTTATTCAGATTGCAATTGAACCAAAAACAAAAGCAGATCAGGATAAACTATCAGAATCTCTTTCAAAACTCTCTGATGAAGATCCTACATTTAGAGTGACAGTTGATCAGGAAACAGGTCAGACATTAATAAGTGGAATGGGAGAACTTCATCTGGAAATTCTTGTTGACAGGATGAAGAGAGAATTTAAGGTTGAAGCTAACATCGGCAAACCACAAGTTGCTTATAGAGAAACTATAACAGAGACAGTTCAGGTTGAAGGAAAGTTTATAAAACAATCTGGTGGTCGGGGAAAATATGGTCACGTTGAAATCGAATTAGGTCCGAACGATCCAGGAAAAGGATATGAGTTTATAAATGCGATAGTTGGTGGATCGATACCCAAAGAATATATCCAGCCGGTCTCTGCTGGAATTCAGGAGGCGATGCGAAATGGTGTCGTTGCAGGATTTCCGGTTGTTGATATTAAAGTCAAGTTGTATGATGGATCATTTCACGATGTAGATTCTGATGAATTATCTTTTAAAGTAGCTGGTTCGATGGCTTTCAAGAGTGGTTCTAAAAAAGCTAAACCAATCCTGTTGGAACCTATCATGTCTGTTGAAGTTGTTACGCCTGAAGATTATCTGGGCGATGTGATGGGCGATTTAAATTCGCGAAGAGGAAAAATTGAAGGATTTAATGCAAGGAAAGATGCTCAGGTAATTAAAGCACTTGTTCCTCTTTCTGAAATGTTCGGTTACGCAACAATTTTAAGATCAATGACTCAGGGCAGAGCAATTTATACAATGCAGTTTGATCATTATCAGCAGGTTCCTCAATCAATAGCTGAGGAGATTGCTGAAAAAACATTAGGCAAGAAATCAACAGCAGTTTAATTAACAAAAAAATAAATTAATAAAGGAACAAAAGTAAAAGGAGAATCCGATGGCAAAAGAAAAATTTGACAGGAGTAAGCCGCACGTTAACGTTGGAACAATTGGTCACGTAGATCATGGTAAAACCACTTTAACCGCTGCCATCACTATGGCTCTCAGTAAAAAGGGCTTGTCAGAGGTTAGAACATTTGATAGTATTGATAATGCACCAGAAGAAAGAGAAAGAGGCATTACAATTGCAACGTCACACGTTGAATACGCAACTGAAAAAAGACATTATGCGCATGTAGATTGTCCTGGTCACGCTGACTATGTGAAGAACATGATTACTGGTGCAGCACAGATGGATGGTGCTATTCTGGTTGTTGCTGCTACGGATGGTCCAATGCCTCAGACCAGAGAACATATTCTTCTTGCAAGACAAGTAGGTGTTCCGAGAATCGTTGTTTTCATGAATAAAGTTGATCTGGTTGATGATCCTGAACTTCTTGAATTAGTGGAAGTTGAATTGAGAGATTTATTAACATCTTATGAATTCCCTGGTGACGAAATCCCGATCATACAAGGATCAGCACTAAGAGCTCTTGAAGCTGCTTCCAGTGCTGAAACTAAAATTGATGATCCAAGACTTGACTGTATCTGGAAACTTATGGATGCAGTAGATTCTTATATTCCAATACCTGAAAGAGAAACAAAGAAACCATTCTTAATGCCTGTTGAAGACGTATTCTCAATTACAGGTCGTGGTACAGTTGCAACTGGCAGAGTTGAAAGAGGCGAAGTGAAAATTCAAGAGGAAGTCGAACTTATCGGTCTTGGAATACACAAGAAAACTGTTGTAACTGGAATTGAAATGTTTAGAAAAGAACTTGACTCAGCAATGGCTGGAGATAATGCAGGTATATTACTTAGAGGTGTTGATAAAGATGAAATTGAAAGAGGAATGGTACTCGCAAAAACTGGTTCAATTACTCCACACACAGTTTTCGATGGCTCGGTTTACATTCTGTCAAAGAATGAAGGTGGAAGACACACACCATTCTTTAATGGTTACAGACCACAGTTCTATTTTAGAACCACAGACGTTACAGGTGTTGCGACACTTCCTGAAGGAACTGAAATGGTTATGCCAGGTGATAACGTGAACCTAAAAGTTGAATTGATATCAGAGATAGCTATGGAAGAAGGTTTGAGATTTGCTATTCGTGAAGGCGGAAGAACCGTCGGTGCTGGTGTAGTAACAAAAATTTATAAGTAAAATTAAATATTCTTTAATGTGAAGAGAAAAATTATTTCTCTTTTCGTTTATGAAAATTAAAGGAGTTTCTAAGTGCCAGGTCAGAAAATAAGAATCAAGTTGAAATCATACGATCATATTTTGATTGATAAATCAACAGAGAAGATTATTAAAACTGTTAGAAGTACAGGAGCTGTTGTCTCAGGACCAATTCCACTTCCGACAAGAAAAACTGTCTATACAGTACTTAGATCACCTCACGTTGATAAAAAATCACGTGAACAATTTGAAACACGAGCCCATAAAAGAATTATTGATATTCATAACTCTAATAACAAAACCGTCGATTCATTAAGTAAACTTGATATTCCGGCGGGTGTTGATATAGAAATTAAATTATAATAACACTGAGTTTGATATGCCCGGAATCTTAGGTAAAAAAATTGGAATGACAAGCATCTTTAATACTGAAGGTGATTTGATAACTGTAACAGTTATTCAAGCCGGACCTTGTAAAGTTGTTTCACTACGCGAAAAAGAAAAAGATGGTTATTCGGCTGTGGTAATAGGCTTTGAAGATAAAAAAGAAAAACATGTTAGCAAGCCAGTTTTGGGTCAATTTAAGAAAAATAATTTATCGCCAAACAAAACAGTAAAAGAATTCAAAGGATTTGATACTGGTAGTCTAAAAATTGGTGATGACCTCAAAGTTGATTTATTTAAAGAAGGCGACATTATAAAAGTCAGAGGAAGAAGTAAAGGAAAAGGATTTCAGGGAGTAATGAAGCGTCACAACTTTGGTGGTGTTGGTGGAACAACTCATGGTCAAAGTGATAGATTAAGAGCTCCGGGATCGATTGGTGCCAGCTCCTGGCCCTCAAGAGTTTTTAAAGGTCAGAGGATGGCTGGACGTAAAGGTTTTGAAAATGTAACTGTTCGTAACCTCAAAGTAATAAAAATTATTCCTGACGATAATTTAATTATGATTAAAGGTGCTGTGCCTGGCTCAATAAATTCAATAGTTGAACTGATAAAGAATTAATAACTGAATAAAAATGACTTTAGAAATTTTTAAAACAGACGGCAAGCCTTCAGGTAAAAAAGTTAAGCTTGACGATGAAATTTTTGGCATTCAGCCAAACGATCATGCAATTTATCTTTCTGTTAAAGCATTTCTTGCTAATCAAAGACAAGGAACTCACAAAGCTAAAGAAAGAGCAGAAGTAAGAGGCGGCGGTAAAAAACCTTGGAGACAAAAGGGAAGAGGAACTGCAAGAGCAGGTACGATTCGTTCACCTTTGTGGATTGGTGGTGGTACTATTTTCGGTCCTCGACCAAGAGATTACAGACAAAAACTTTCTCAAAAAGTTAAACAACTTGCACGAAAATCTGCTCTCAGCTACAAAGCAAAAGATGAGCAATTAATAGTTGTTGAGGATTTTTCTTACGATAAACCAAAAACAAAGGAATTTGTTTCTTTAATGGATGCGTTGAAACTAAATGGAAAAAAAATTCTTTTGTTAACCGGAAAAAATGAGACCAATGTTTATAAGTCTGGAAGAAATATTAATAAAGTAAGTATAATGGAAGCAAGTAAGGCATCTACTTATGATATTCTGAATAACCAGATCTTAGTTTTACAAAAGACGGCTGTTGATGCAATAGCCCAAACCTTTAATGAGAAAGAAGCAAAGGTGGTGAACTAATGCACCAGATATTAATCAGTCCTCTTATTACTGAGAAGATGACAAATATAACTGCCGATAAAGGTAAATATGGGTTTCTTGTTAATCCGAATGCAAATAAAATTCAAATAGCAAAAGCTATAGAAGAAAAGTTTAATGTTCATGTAACTGATGTGAAGACAATTAATCACCAGGGAAAAACTAAAACGCAATTCAGGAAAAGTGGAAGATTCACTGGTAAAACAGCAAAATTTAAAAAAGCTATCGTTACCCTTAAAGAAGGGGAAAAAATTGAGTTATTCGAAGCAGTTTAGCTGATAGGAACAGGTAAGTAAATGGGAATTAAAAAAAATAAACCAGTAACTCCAGGAACAAGATTCAAAAGCAATTATACTTTTGAAGAATTAACGAAATCAACTCCTGAGAAATCATTAACAGTTGCATTACGAAAATCTGGTGGAAGAAATAATCTTGGCAGAATTACCGCAAGACATATTGGCGGTGGGCATAAAAGACGCTACAGGATAATTGATTTCAAGAGAAACAAGCATGGAATTTTTGCAAAAGTATTTTCAATTGAATACGATCCAAACAGATCAGCAAGAATTGCTTTGTTACATTATACTGATGGTGATAAAAGATACATACTGGCTCCGAATGGATTAAAAGTTGGTGATAAAATTTCTTCTGGTTCTGGAAGTGAAATTTCAGTTGGCAACACATTGCCATTAAAGGAAATGCCTTTGGGCAGTTTTGTACACAATGTCGAAATAAAGCCAGGTAAAGGTGGTCAGTTGGGAAGAAGCGCCGGTAGTTCTCTTCAACTCATGGCTAAAGAAGGTAATTTTGCTCAGTTGAAAATGCCCTCTGGTGAAGTCAGAATGATAAATGTTAATTGCCTTGCTACTTATGGAATGGTTGGTAATTCAGAACACGAAAATATTAGTCTTGGTAAAGCTGGTCGTTCAAGATGGTTGGGAAAGAGATCATATGTGAGAGGTGTTGCAATGAATCCCGTTGATCATCCGATGGGTGGAGGAGAAGGCAAAACATCTGGTGGTGGGCATCCGGTTTCTCCCTGGGGTCAAAAATCAAAGGGATTAAAAACAAGGAAGAGAAAAAATCCATCTAATAAATATATTATTAAAAGAAGGAAAAGTTAGGTTTATTTATGCCACGTTCTGTAAAAAAAGGACCATTTATTCATTACAAGCTGTTCAAAATGATCAAGCAGCTTAATGATAATAATCAAAAAAAAATTATTAAAACATGGTCACGTGCATCTATCATTACTCCTGATTTCGTTGGTCATACAATCGCAGTTCATAATGGAAATAAGATGATTCCGATTTTCATTACTGAAAATATGGTTGGACATAAATTAGGTGAATTTGCACCAACGCGGATTTTCCGTGGTCATCCCGGAACTAAAGCCGAAAAATCAGTTAAAGCAGGTTAATCAAGAAAGATTATTTACGATGGAAGCAAGAGCAATAAATAGGTTTATAGGTTCATCTCCGAGGAAGATGAGGCTAGTGATTGATTTAATCAGAGGTGAATCTGTTGATAAAGCATTGGAAATACTCCATTTCTCGCCAAAGCATTCTTCAAAAAATGCCGAGAAGACTTTAAGGTCAGCAGTTTCAAATCTTATTAATAATAAAGAAGAAACTATAAGAATTGAACCGGCTGATCTGTTCGTTAAAGAAGCATTTGTTGATGTTGGTCCGATTTTAAAAAGAATATCTCCCGCACCACAGGGAAGAGCATACAGGATAAGAAAAAGATCTTGTCATTTAACAATAGTAGTAGCAAAAAAAGCATAATATCAGGAGGAATTTTTGGGACAAAAGACTAATCCGATAGGTTTAAGAGTAGGCGTGATCAGAGGCTGGAATTCAAATTGGTACGAGAGTAAAAGTTATGCTATAAAATTAAAAGAAGATGACAAACTTCGTGATTATATCAGGAACAGATTAAAAAAAGCAGGGATATCTAAAATCATTATTGACAGGACTTCGAAAAGTATAATTTTAAATATTCATACTTCAAGACCAGGTGTTGTAATTGGTAAAAGTGGAAAAGAAATTACACAGCTTGAAGAAGAGTTGAAACAAATTTCAAATAAAGAAATAAAAATTCAGATTTCAGAGATAAAGAGACCAGAATTAGATGCTTACCTGGTAGCAGAAAACATTGCCAGCCAATTAGAAGGAAGAATTTCTTTCCGCAGAGCAATGAAGATGGCTATTACTGCCTCGATGCGTATGGGTGCGGAAGGAATTCGTATTAAATGTGGTGGCAGACTCGGTGGTGCTGAAATCGCAAGAACTGAACAATACAAAGATGGAAGAATACCGCTTCACACTTTAAGAGCCGATATTGATTATGCTAATGGCAGAGCAGAAACTATATATGGTTCAATAGGAATTAAAGTGTGGATTTGCCGGGGTGAAATTCTCGGTAAAAGAGTTGCGGAATAATTTTGAGCAGGAGCTAACATTATGTTAATGCCGAAAAGAGTTAAATACAGAAAAGCACATAGAGGTAGAAGAAAAGGGAATGCAAAACGTGGTAGTTCAGTTGCGTTTGGTGATTTCGGACTGAAATCATTAGAACCAGCGTGGATTACAAGCAGGCAGATTGAAGCCTGTCGTGTTGCACTTACACGAAAAATGAAAAGAGATGGCCGCGTTTGGATCAGAATTTTTCCTGATAAGCCTGTTTCAAAGAAACCTCTCGAAACAAGAATGGGAAAAGGTAAAGGTGCCCCTGAATTCTGGGTCGCTGTTATTAAACCCGGAAGAATTCTTTTTGAAGTTTCAGGTGTAACAAGAGATATGGCAAATGAAGCATTAACATTATGTTCTCATAAACTGCCAATTAAAACAAAAGTAGTCTCCAGACCAGATTTTGAATAAGGAACGAGTTTAAATGAAGATTCACGAAATAAAAGAATTGAAAACTGAAGAAATAGTTCAAAGAATTAAAGATGAGGAACGCAATCTCGTTGATTTGAGGTTTTCGCATCAATTGAAACAGTTGACTAATACTTCGAAACTGAAAAATGTGAAAAGGGATATTGCAAAATTGAAGACAGTTCTCAGAGAAAGAGAATCACAACTGGTAAGTACTGAAGTGAAAGGAGCAAAAGCTTAAGTATGGAAACTCGAAGTCTTAGAAAAACAAGGATAGGTATTGTTGTTAGCAACAAGATGGATAAAACTATCACTGTTGCCATCGAAAGAAAAGTAGCTCATCCTATTTATAAAAAATATTTCAGGAAAACTACAAAGCTCATGGCTCACGATGAAAAGAAGGAATGCGGCATAGGTGATAAAGTAAAAATTATGGAAACACGCCCGCTCAGTTTAAAGAAGAGATGGCGATTAGTTGAAATTATTGAAAAAGCCAAGTAGGCAGGAGATTCACGGCGATGATACAGGAAGAAACAAATCTGATTGTAGCTGATAATTCGGGTGCGAAGAAAGTAAGATGCATTCGTGTTCTTGGTGGAAGTGGAAGACGTTATGCTACGGTCGGTGATACTATAGTCGTTAGCGTAAAGACTGCTATGCCGAACGGAACGGTTAAAAAAGGCGAAGTATCCAGAGCAGTTATTGTCAGAACAAAAAAGGAAGTTAGAAGAAAAGACGGCTCGTACATTAGATTTGATGAGAATGCAGCAGTATTGATCAATCCGCAAAATGAACCGAGAGGCACTAGAATTTTTGGTCCTGTTGCCAGGGAATTAAGAGATAAACAATTTATGAAAATCGTTTCATTAGCACCCGAAGTATTGTAAAAGGTTTTAAAATGAAAATTAGAAAAAATGATATGGTAATGGTAGTCTCCGGTAATGACCGAGGTAAAACCGGTAAAGTTTTAAAAGTTTTTCCTCAGAAATATCGTGTAATAGTTGAAGGTATCAATCTTAGGAAAAAGCATACAAAACCAAATCAAAAAAATCCGCAAGGCGGAATTATAGAA
Organism: Ignavibacteriota bacterium; assembly: GCA_013285405.1. NCBI lineage: Bacteria > Pseudomonadati > Ignavibacteriota > Ignavibacteriota bacterium. Next base: position 2,690,405 of record CP053446.1, read on the forward strand.
AAAGAAGCATCAGTCCACGCATCTAATGTGATGATTTTAGATCCAAAATCAAATGAACCGACAAGAATCGGATCCAGAGTCATTTTAGATGAAAAGACAGGTAAAAAGAAAATTGCACGTGTTGCAAAAGCAAGCGGAGAAATGATTCAATAAGAATTTAATTATTGTTAAGAAAATGGCAGAAAAAAAACAAGCAAAAGAATCAAAAGAGAAAAAAGATAAGCCAAAAAAAGAAGCTGAAAAATCACAGATAGAAAAGGATCTAAAAATTCCAAGCCGGCTCGCAAATTTCTATCATAGTGATGTAGTTCCAACTTTGATTAAAGCTTTCACTTATAAAAATGTAATGCAGGTCCCAAAGATCGAAAAGATTGTGGTAAATATGGGAGTTGGTGCAGCGGTTGCAGAACCAAAAATACTTGAAGAAGCAGTTAAAGAACTTGAATCGATTACAGGTCAGAAAGCCAGCATTAGAAAAGCAAAGAAAGCGATTTCAAATTTTAAACTGCGGGAAGGAATCAGCATTGGTGCAATGGTAACTCTTCGTAAAGAAAGAATGTACGAGTTTCTTGACAGACTGATAAATGTTGCGCTTCCACGGGTTCGTGACTTTAGAGGATTATCTGATAAATCATTTGATGGAAGAGGAAACTATACCCTTGGAGTTAAAGAGCAAATTATCTTCCCCGAAATTAATGTTGATAAAATTACTCGTGTGCTTGGAATGGATATTACTATAGTTACTTCAGCAAAAAGTGACAACGAGGCTTACGAATTACTTAAAACATTCGGAATGCCTTTCATCAAAAAAGAAATTAAAAAAGCTTAGGAGATTTTAATGGCCAGAACATGCTTGATAGCAAGAGAGAATAAAAGACACAGACTTTACGAAAAGTATAAAAAAATTCGTGAAGATTTGAAAGCTTCAGGAGATTATGAAGCTCTTCAAAAGCTGCCTCGTGATTCTTCAGTTACGAGATTGAAAAATCGATGCATGTTCACTGGCAGAGCCAGAGCCTATTACAGAAAATTTGGAGTTTCCAGACTTGTCTTCAGAGAAATGGCTCTGAGAGGTGAAATTCCAGGTGTAAAAAAATCAAGTTGGTAAACGGAGAAAGTTTAAATGGCAGTTACAGACCCTATTGCAGATTATTTGACAAGAATCAGAAACGCTACAAAAGCAAAAAAAGTACGTGTTGAAATTCCGGCAACGAAAACTAAAATCGGATTGTCAGAAATTTTAAAAAACTTAGGTTACATAATTGATTATGAAATAATCGATGACACTAAACAGAAAAAATTGAATATAGTGCTTAAATATAAAAACGGAGTATCAGCCATTACAGGCTTGAAGAGAATCAGCAAACCAGGTCTGCGTGTTTATAGATCGTCTGATAAACTTCCAAGAGTATTAAACGGTTTAGGCACTGCGGTTATTTCTACGCCGAAAGGTTTGCTGACTGATAAAGATGCCAGAAATAATCTGGTTGGTGGTGAAGTAGTTTGTTATATATGGTAAAATTTTTAAAGTCGGAGATTTAAGAGTGTCCAGAATAGGTAAAAAACCAATAGAGATTCCAAAAGGTGTGACAATATCATTGGATGGTCAGACAATTAAGGTTAAAGGTCCAAAAGGTGAGCTTCATAGAATACTTCACCATTTGATAAAGACTGAAATTGTTGACAACGAAATAAAGTTTAGCAGACCTGATGATTTGAAGGAAACAAGATCTTTACACGGATTAACCCGTGCTTTAGTTCAGAATATGATTGTTGGTGTAACCGATTCATATAAAAAATCTCTTGAGATAGTTGGCGTTGGTTACAAAGCAGAATTAAAAGGCAAAAATTTACTTTTAAATATTGGCTACTCACATCCGATTTACTTCGTCCCCCCGGATGAAGTGAAACTTGAAGTTCCTGCACCAACTCAGATTAATATTTCTGGAAATGATAAAGAATTAGTCGGACTGGTTGCTGCAAAAATCAGGTCTTTTAGAAAACCAGAACCATACAAAGGTAAAGGTATTAAATATTCTGATGAAAGAATTATCAGAAAAGCTGGCAAAACTGCTGGTGCATAATTTTTAGGAGTTTATTTTGTAATGAAAAAGAAAACATCACGAACAAGATCAAGAATAAAAATCAGAAAAAAAATTTCCGGTACAACTGAAAAACCACGTCTTTCAGTTTACAGGAGTCTGGATAATATTTATGCTCAGATCATTGACGATTCAACAGGTAATACGTTAGTTGCTATGTCAAGCTTGAATAAAGAAGCTAAAACTGAAGTGAAATCTGTTAAAGGTAAAATCAATAAAAGTAAGCTTATAGGATCTATGCTTGCAAAAAAAGCATTAGAAAAAAATATAAAATCTGTCGTGTTTGATAGAGGCGGATTCAGATATCATGGTCGTGTAAAAGCTTTAGCTGATGGTGCCCGAGAGGGAGGACTTGCATTCTAATGATTCTTGCCGGGTCGTCTAATGGTAGGACTACGCCCTTTGGAGGCGTCTGTAGAGGTTCGAATCCTCTCCCGGCAGCTTCCATATTATTAAAGAAAGTTTTTTAGGAGATAAATTGAAAAGAGTTAAATCCACCGAAACAGAAGGATTGAAAGAAAAAGTTGTTCACATTAATCGTGTAGCTAAAGTTGTCAAAGGCGGACGAAGATTTAGCTTCAACGCAATTGTTGTGGTTGGTGATGGTAATGGTATTGTTGGAGTTGGACTTGGTAAAGCTAACGAAGTTACTGATGCGATTTCAAAAGGTATTGATGATGCCAAAAAGAATCTTGTAAAAGTCACAATGCGTAAAGGCACTGTCTCTCATCAAATCATTGGCAGATACGGTGCTGGAAAAGTTCTTCTAAAACCAGCTACTCCAGGTACAGGGCTTATTGCCGGTGGTGGAGTCAGAGCAGTTCTTGAAGCTGTGGGTGTGCAGGATATTTTAACAAAGTCATTGGGTTCAAGTAACCCTCATAATCAGGTTAAAGCAACCTTAAACGGATTATTGATGCAAATTGATGCAAAGAGTATGGCAGATAAAAGAGGAAAAACTATTCAGGAAATTTTTGCTTCTTAATAGAGGAATTATGGCAAAGTTAAAAATAATACAAACTAAGAGTGTAATTGATAGACCCGAAACACAGAAAAGGATTATCGAAGCATTGGGTTTAGGAAAACCAAACTGGGAGAAAATTCATAACGATACTCCTCAAATCAGGGGTATGATAAATAAAGTTACACATCTCGTTAGAGTTGAAGAAGTTAAGGAGTAAGGAAACTAAAAGATGGACATTTTAAGTAATTTAAAATACGCTGAAGGTTCAAGAAAAAAACGTAAAAGAGTCGGCAGAGGTGAAGGTTCAGGTCACGGTGGTCAGGCTACAAGAGGTATGAACGGTCAGGGCTCTCGTTCTGGTTCCAAGAAGAAACCATGGTTCGAAGGCGGACAGATGCCTTTGCAAAGAAGAATTCCCAAATTCGGTTTTACAAATATTTTCAAAGAAACCTATCAGATCGTAAATCTGAATGCACTGCAAAGAGTAGCAGACGCAAATAAACTTAATGGTGTTATTAATATTGCTGAATTAAAGAACTTAGGTTTGATTTCGAGTACAGAAAAACCAGTTAAAATTCTGGGTAAAGGCGAACTTAAAGTAAAATTAAACCTTGAAGTTAATGCAATAAGTCAGAGTGCTAAAGAAAAAATCGAATCGGCTGGCGGTTCAATAAAGTTAATCTAATACGGTATTAAATGTCGAGACTTACAGATACTTTCCGGAACATTTTCAAAATACACGAACTTCGCCAGAGGATTTTTTATACACTGGCTATACTGTTTCTTGTTCGTTTAGGTGCACATATTACTATTCCTGGTGTTGATACAACACTACTTGCTGAGAGCATGAAAAATGCAACAAGCGACAATCTTTTTGGTATGTATGATCTGTTTGTCGGTGGTGCATTTTCAAATGCTGCAATATTTGCGCTTGGAATAATGCCCTATATTTCTGCTTCAATTATTTTGCAATTGCTTGGGGCTGTTTGGCCGTATTTACAAAAACTCCAGCAGGAAGGCGAAGAAGGCAGAAAAAAAATTACTCAATGGACTAGATATGGAACTGTCGCAATCGCCGGGATGCAAGCCTGGGGTGTTACGATCAGATTGTTGAATATTCAGGTACAGGGAATGCCAATTGTACCTGAAGCAGTTAGTGGATTTGCATGGGTTCTTTCAACAATCATTATTCTAACTTCCGGAACGATTTTAATGATGTGGATGGGTGAACAGATGACTGAGAAAGGGATTGGTAATGGAATTTCTCTTATCATCTTTATTGGAATCATCGCACGTTTTCCTCATTCAATTATTGATGAGATTAGATTAATCAGCGTTGGGCAGAGATCAATTATAATCGAAATAATTATTCTGATTTTTATGTTCTTTATAATTGCCGGAGTCGTTCTTGTAACTCAGGGAACCAGACGAATTCCTGTTCAGTACGCAAAAAGAGTTGTTGGAAGAAAAATTTATGGCGGTGTTACACAATACATTCCTTTAAGAGTAAACACAGCTGGAGTGATGCCGATAATTTTTGCTCAATCTATCATGTTCATTCCAAATACCGTTTTGTCATTTTTCCCGGATAATGAATTTTTACAGAATGTAGCTGGGTACTTTGCTTATAATTCACCGGTTTACTCTATAATTTATGCATTGATGATTGTGTTCTTCACATATTTTTATACTGCTATTGCATTCAATCCGAAGGATGTAGCTGACAATATGAAGAAACAGGGAGGTTTTATTCCGGGCATCCGACCAGGAAAACAAACCTCAGAGTTCATTGATAATATTTTAACTAAAATTACTTTACCCGGATCAATCTTTTTGGCGATTGTTGCAATAATGCCAGCATTCATTTCCGGTTTTAATGTGTCACAGCAATTTGCTCAATTTTTTGGCGGAACAAGTTTATTGATTATCGTTGGTGTAGGTTTGGATACATTGCAACAGATTGAATCACACTTGCTGATGAGACACTATGATGGTTTCATGAAAGCCGGTAAACTTAGAGGACGCAGAGCTTAGTCATCAATTGTGATTTATATTAAAACACAAAAAGAGATTGATTTTATCATAGAGAGTTGTAGAATTGTTGCAGAAACGCTGCGATTACTAAAAAGTAATGTTAGTGTTGGTATCACAACGATTGAGTTGGATAGGATAGCAGAAGATTATATCAGAAGTAATAATGCTTCACCTGCATTTAAAGGATATTCGCAGGGTGGATTACCCGGTTTCCCGGGTTCTGTTTGCACATCTGTAAATGATGCAGTTGTTCATGGTATTCCGGCTAAGGTAAGTCTCGAAGATGGAGATATAATTTCTCTGGATGTTGGTGTTCTTAAAAATAATTATTATGGCGATGCTGCAACGACAGTTGCAGTCGGAAAAATTTCTGAAGAAAAAAGAAAACTTCTTGAAGTAACAGAAAAATCACTGTATCTGGGAATTGAGCAAGCCAAAAGTGGAAACAGAGTCCACGATATTTCAGCAGCGGTTCAGGATTATGTTGAACAGAATGGATTTTCGGTTGTAAGAGATCTTTGTGGTCATGGAGTTGGAAAATTTTTACACGAAGATCCGGCAGTTCCGAACTTCGGAAGAAAAGGAACTGGACCAAAACTTAAAAAAGGAATGACGATTGCCATTGAACCAATGGTTAATGCTGGTGGATATGAAGTGATGTCTGCTTCGGATGGTTGGACTGTTCAAACCGTAGATGGTTCTCCATCAGCACATTTTGAACATACAATATTGATACTTGATAATTCACCGGAAATATTGACAGTTTGTTAATGGCTAAACAAGGTCCGATTAAAATAGATGGTGTAATAACAGAAACTTTACCGAATGCAACCTTTAGAGTAAAGTTGGATAATGGGCACGAAATTCTTGCTCATATCTCAGGCAAAATGAGAATGCATTTTATTAAAATTCTGGTTGGCGATAAAGTATCAATTGAAATGTCTCCCTACGATTTATCAAAGGGAAGAATTACTTACAGATATAAATAACAGGTGCGAATATGAAAGTCAGATCATCGGTTCGGAAAATATGTGATAAGTGCAAAATTATCAGACGCAAAGGTGTTGTCAGAGTAATTTGTTCTAATCCGAAGCACAAGCAAAGACAAGGTTAAATTTTAAAAATAGGAGTTGAATTTTGGCTCGTATATCAGGTGTTGATTTACCAAAGAATAAAAAAGTTTTGTTCGGTCTGCAATATATCTATGGAATAGGACCGACTTCTTCTTCTGAAATTCTTGAAAAGGCAAAAATAGACGCCAACAAAAAAGTCGGCGATCTCACTGAAGAAGATGTTGCTCAAATCAGAGCTGTCATCACAGCTGAGTTTAAAGTTGAAGGTGCACTTCGTTCAGAAGTTCAGCAGAACATCAAACGATTGATGGATATCGGTGCTTACAGAGGAATAAGACATAGAAAAGGACTTCCGGCGAGAGGTCAAAGAACCAGAACGAATTCAAGAACGAGAAAAGGCAAACGTAAAACAGTCGCCGGCAAGAAGAAAACACCAACTAAGAAATAATTTTTGTTAATCGGAGGATTTTGATTGGCTAAATCAGTAAAAAAAGTTAAAAAGAGAACGCAGGTTGATCTGAATGGTGTTGCTCATATCAAAGCAACTTTCAACAACGTAATTGTTACTATCACAGATATTTATGGTAATACATTATCCTGGTCATCTGCTGGTAAAAATGGTTTTAAAGGATCAAGAAAGAATACACCATTCGCTGCGCAGGTTTCTGCTGAAGCTGCCGCAAAAGAGGCTTATGATCTTGGTCTTAGAAAAGTTGAAGTAAAAGTGATTGGACCTGGCTCCGGTAGAGAAGCAGCCATCAGATCTTTACATACAGCCGGATTGGAAATTACTTCCATTAAGGATGTAACTCCGATACCGCATAACGGATGCAGACCACCAAAGCGCAGAAGAGTTTAAAGAAGGAGTTATTGTTAAATGGCAAGATACACAGATTCAGTTTGCAAATTATGCAGAAGAGAAAGACAAAAGCTTTTTCTTAAAGGACAGAAATGTTATACTGAAAAATGCCCTATCGAATCAAGAAATTATGCACCAGGTCAACACGGACTGAGCAGAAGGGCGAAAATATCCGAATATGGTTTACAGCTTAGAGAAAAACAGAAAATCAAAAGAATGTATGGATTGCTTGAAACTCAATTCAGAAATTATTTTGATAAAGCTAACAAGCAAAAGGGTATTACTGGTGAAAACCTGATTAAGATACTTGAAAGAAGATTGGATAATGTGATTTACAGGCTTGGATTTGCTGCTTCCAGAAATCAGGCAAGACAGCTTATAAAACATAGACATTTTATGGTAAATGAAAAGCTTGTGGACGTACCATCTTATCTGGTTGCACAGGGCGATATTGTTAAAGTAAAAGAAAAAAGTAAGAAGTTAGACGCAATTCATAATTCACTTAAGCGTGTAAAAGAAAGTGCGTATCCTTGGCTTACTATCGATAAAGCAACATTAACCGGAACATTTCTTCAGGTTCCGGAAAGAGCAGATGTTCCTCTAAACGCCAATGAACAATTGGTTGTAGAGCTCTATTCTAAATAATTAATTTTTGAAATTTTAGAGGGTTTTATTAATGAATACATCACATTTAATTATGCCTGAGTCAGTGGTTTTAGATGAAGCCAATTATTCAAATACTTTTGGTAGATTTACTCTTCAACCTCTGGAAAGAGGATTTGGAGTAACCTTAGGTAATTCTTTGAGAAGAGTACTTCTCTCATCATTGCCGGGTGCTGCAATAACTTCCGTTAAATTCAGCGGTATATTGCATGAATTTACAACTATTCCGGGAGTAGTTGAGGACGTATCCGAAATCGTTCTTAATCTTAAACAAGTAAGAATGAAACTGCTTACAAAAAAGCCCAACAAAATTGATTTGTCATTTAATGGAGATAGTACCTGGACTGCTGCGGATATTCAAAAATCAAGTAATGAAGTTGAAATATTAAATCCTGATCTCCACATTGCAACTTTGAATAAGAGCGCAAAATTTGATGTTGAAATCAGAATTGGTAAAGGTACGGGTTATGTGCCTGCCGTTGAAAACTCCTCGCCCGATCAGGCAATTGGAGTTATTCCGATTGATTCGATCTTCACACCGATCAGAAATGTTAAAATGACTGTTGAAAATGTTAGAATCGGCGATAAAAATGATTTCGAAAAATTAACTTTAGAAATTTCAACTGATGGTTCAATAACACCTGATGATGCGCTTACACAAGCTGCAAAAATTCTTAGAGAGCATGTTCAGTTATTTATTAATTTTGATATGGAGCAGGAAGAAGAACAACCGGTTATTCAAAAAGATACAGAGTTTGATAAAATTAAAAAGATACTTCAGACTCCTGTAGATGATCTTGAACTTAGTGTCAGATCACACAACTGCCTTAAAGCGGCAAACATAAAAATACTTGGCGATTTAGTCAGGAAAGATGAAGCAGAAATGTTAAAGTTCAGAAATTTCGGAAGAAAATCTCTGGCAGAGTTGATGGAAATTGTTGAAGACCTCGGTATTGAATTCGGAATGGATGTTGACAAGTATCTTAAAGTAGAAGCAGAAGCCAAATAAAACGACAAAGGTAATCAGATGAGACACAATGTTAAGGGAAGAAAATTAGGAAGAACTGCAAGCCATCGGAAGGCTACATTAAATTCGCTTATAACTTCTCTGTTAAAATATAAACGAATCAAAACAACTCTTGCAAAAGCAAAAGAAACCAGGGTTGTTGCAGAAAAGCTTGTAACTAAAGCCCGCAAAGGTGATTTACATGCAAAGAAACAGGTTATGATCTCTATCAAAGATAAAGAAGTTGTTAAGGAATTGTTCTCTGAAATTATTCCAAAGATTGGTGAGAGACCGGGAGGATATACTCGTGTTATTAAATTAGGACGCAGAATGGGCGATGCTGCACAGATGGCAATAATCGAGCTTGTTGATTACAATGAAGTTGTTACTGCCAGAGCAGAACAGCAGAAAGAAAAACGTGACGCAAAAGCTAAAGAAAAAGAAGCAAAGGCAAAAGCTGATAAAGAAAATCAGTTGCTTGAAGAACAAGCTGCTGAAGTTCCTAAAAAATAGTTTAATTAATTTTTTGTATTATAAGAGTAATCGAATTTTCGGTTACTCTTTTTTTATTAATAATGTTTAAAGATATTCATTTTATAAAATCAGTATTTGAACTTTCTGGTTTGTCGAAGGTTACTTTGCCTCAACTGATTCTCTGTGGCAGATCCAATGTTGGTAAGTCTTCCTTCATCAATAGTATTTCTAACAGGAAAGGACTGGCCAAAACCAGTTCAACGCCCGGCAAGACACGCTCGATCAATTTTTATAAAGCCAACGATACTTTTTTCATTGTCGATTTACCGGGATTTGGTTACGCAAAAACCAGTCAGACAGAACGGGAAAAATGGGGAAATCTTGTTTCTAGATACATCCTTGATTCAAAAAATATACATCACGCTTTTCATCTGATTGACTCGAGATACGAACCAACTGATCTGGATAAAGAACTGAATGCGTGGTTGAAAAGTGCTGAGAAAGATTATTCTGTAATTCTTAGTAAAGCTGATAAACTAAATCAATCTGAAAATTATAAAGCGGTTAAATTAATTGTATCTGTTTTCCCGGAGCTGGTGCTTAACAAAAATCTGTTCTTGTATTCTTCAGTCACCGGAAAATGGAAGAAGCCTGTTCAAAAAAAAATCACCGAACTGTTCTTTTAATTTCCGCCGGATGTTATTTTTTAATATTTAGTTGTTAAATTTATTCTACAAAAATAATTTCCTATTTAATCGTCGTATGCTGGATAAAAGACAACGAAAAAGAATTTTAATTTTCCTGGTTATTCCAATACTTGCGTCCGGTCTTTTTTTAAGCGACGATCTTTTCCTCCGCCTTGTGATAATTGGTCTGCTTGTAATCTATGTGGCTTTCATTATTTTTTTACGTGACTCAATAAGATTCTCAGGTGGTTATTCTATTTCCGAAGCTGATGAAACAATTTCTGAACCTCAGGTAACAGCTCATTCAGATCACGAAGAATCTTTTAAAATTGTCTCAAAGAACAAAAATATTGATGTAATAACCGATGAAACCTACAGACCCGAATACGGAGTTTCTAAGACAACATTAAAACCGCACGATCTTAAAGAACGTTTTGAAGAAATTGTTAAGGAAACACTTCCGCCCGGAACCGGTCACGATGAGCAGTTTGGTTTTGTTATTGAGAGGATGCTCACTGTAATGACAGAACTATACAATGCACACTCTGCTATATATTTTTGGTACAACAAGAAAAAAGAAAAATTAATAATTGAAAAATGTATTTCATCTTCAAACCAATTAACTAAAAGAAAATTTGATATTGAAGACGATGTGCTAAGTAAAATAGTTGAGAACGGCGAACCTGAATTATTAACGGATATATCCCGTACAGCAGAAGCTGATGTTATCAGATATTATGATGCACCACAAGGGATTAAAAGTTTTGCGGGCGTTCCTGTATTTTATAATAACGATTTGGTTGCAATAATAGCAATCGATTCAAAGGTTGAAGATGCTTTCGGAATCGAAACTATCTATTCGCTGGGTCGCTTTATCCGGCTTATTACTATGCTGATCGGTATTTTTGAAGAAAAATATACTGATACAATCTCTCAAAAAAGGCTTGACGGTTTATTAAAAATTCTTGGACCGGAAAACGAGTTCGAGGATGAAAAAGAATTAATTAATGCATTACCCGAAGCCTTGAAGAGTATGATTAAATGGGATGCATTTGTGTTTATATACTTTGAGCCTGTTCAGAAAAGTTTTAAAACAGTAAAAGTTGAAAATACAACGGCTCTGAAGTATATCGGGAATGATTTGCAAATTGATCTTAATGGAACACTTGTTGGTAAATCAATTGTAACGGGAATCCCGGTTAAAATTGATGATACATCAACCGGAAATTATAAAAGGTTTTCACGCGCTGAAGATGTTTCATTTGATGGTTCATTTCTGACTATCCCACTGATTTATAATAAACAAAATTATGGTGTGATTTGTTTCGAAAGTCTGAAAAAAAATGCATACAGCAATAATGACGTTCAGTTTCTTAAAAAATCGCTCAATGTTTTAGCTTACATCATTTATACTCATTCAACTCAAAAACTTCTGAAAAACCTTACTACAGTTGATTTTGAAACGAGAGCTCTGAACGCTGCTTCATTCAAAGATAGATTGCAGGTGGATTTGATCAAGTCTAAGCAGCTTGAAGTTCCCGGGACATTAGCTCTTATAAAAATTGATGACTTTATCGAACAAGAAACACTTTTTGATGATAATCCTTTACCGAGAGTAGTTTCGGCTGTATCTGAAATTATTGCTGATGAAATGACTCAGCTAAATCTTTTTGGAAGACTTGATGACAGGATATTTGCGATTTACTTTTTTAATGCTCCTGCCAAGAATGTATTCGTCTGGGCTGAAAAGCTCCGTGTTAAGATAGCTCGTAAACCAATTTCTGTGGTTTCAAAGCAGACAACTTTTACAGTTTCAATTGGTATTGCTTCTACAACAAATAAAGATAACGTAGATGAAGTCCTGCATAATGCAAATCTTGCCCTGAATAAAGCTCTCGAAAAAGGCGGTAACGCCGTCCTCAATGTGAACTAATATTTCATTAATTGAAATGAAAAATTTCTTTGTAATCGTACTTGACGGAGTTGGTATTGGAGAGTTACCTGATGCAGCTAAGTATAGAGATGAAGGAAGTAATACTCTGCACAATATTGCTTTAGCAATCGGTGGACTAAATCTGCCAACTTTACAATCACTCGGTCTTGGAAATATTGAGCCAATAAAAGGTGTTAGAAATGTTTCGAATCCTGCATCTTCATTCGGAAAAATGGCAGAAATCTCTCAAGGAAAAGATTCAACAACTGGTCATTGGGAGTTGGCTGGAATTCATGTTAGAACTGATTTCACTTATTTCCCAAACGGTTTTGATGATGAAATTGTAATCAGGTTTTTAAAGGAAACCGGTTGTAAAGGAATTCTTGGAAATAAACCTGCTTCCGGAACTGAAATTATAAATGAACTCGGCGAAAAGCATTTAAGTACCGGTTTCCCGATTGTTTATACTTCGGCAGATTCTGTTTTCCAGATAGCAGCACATGAAGACATCATCCCTCTAAAACTGCTTTACGATATCTGTTCGATTACGCGTGAGAAAGTTTTACTAAATCCTCTCCAGGTCGGACGAGTAATTGCACGACCATTCATTGGCATCCCTGGAAATTTTACAAGAACAAAAAACAGAAAAGATTTTTCACTTGATCCACCACAACCTACAATTCTTGATATACTTTCAAACAATAATATTACGACAATCGGTATCGGTAAGATAAACGACTTATTTAATTATCGTGGTATAAAGAGACAAATATTAACGAAAACAAATGAAGAAGGCTGCGAGCAGCTTATTAAATTTGCAGCCGATTCTGAGAGTAGTTTTATTTTTGCAAATCTTGTAGATTTCGATGTGTATTTCGGACATAGAAACGACCCTGATGGTTTCGCAAAAAAGCTTATGGAGTTCGATCAGTTTCTGCCGGAGTTTTTGTCTGAACTTGATGAGAGTGATAGACTGATTATTACTGCTGATCACGGTAATGATCCAACCACACCAAGCACAGATCACAGCAGAGAATATGTTCCTCTGCTTTATTTCAGGAAAGGTGTTCCCGGGAAAAATCTTGGTGTGCGAAATACTTTTTCTGATGTTGCTAAAACTGTTGCAGATTTTTTTGGAGTTGAAAATAATCTGTATGGGATCAGCTTTCTGAATGAATGAGGATTAGTTATGATACTTCCGAAATTGTTCATTGAATTTAATACTAAAAATTCTGATAATATTATCTCGACGAAAATTCAAAACCTGAATATTTCAAATTCTCCGGTTATCAATTTAGAAGTTAAAGAATCGAACGGTAGAATTAATAATTTCAAACTGGATATTCAGCTATTCAAAACCATAAAAATAGTTCAGGACTTACCGGATTGGGTTATAGTAAAGATGTTGTTAGCATCCGGTAAATTAAAAGATTCGGGTTATCAATATCGGATTTCAAATGGTTAAATTCCTTCTTGAAACTGATGTGCTGGTTGATTATCTGACATCGGGTGAAAATAATTATTTGATAAACCTGATGCAGTCAGGTATTTGTTTTACAACTGTTCTGAATGCTTCTGAGCTTTTGGCTGCTTGTAATGATGATTCAGAAAAATATTCAGTACGAAGTGTATTGGATTCATTAAAAATTCTTGGTTTACATTCGAGATATGCATTAAGTATCCCGGAATATTCAGGTAAAACTGAAAGTCTTCGCGATTCACTGTTTGCGGTTGTTTCTCAAATAAATAAATTGCCGATAGTAACATTGAATAAAGAACGTTATAAAAAAACAAATTTGAAAATCATTCATCCAAAAGAACTGGGAGTATAAATGTTTCTTGGAAAGGTTATCGGTACGGTGTGGTCAACAAAAAAAGATGAAAATCTTGTTGGTGCTAAATTTTTAATTGTTCGTGAGCTGACTCTCGATTTGAAAGAAAAAGAAAGATTTGTAGTTGCTGTTGATAGTGTTGGTGCTGGTGAAGGTGAAGTAGTTTTGGTTGCAACCGGAAGTTCATCAAGAATGACAAGCTTCACAAAAGATAAACCAGTTGATGCTGTTATTATGGGCATCGTTGATAAGCTTGATGTATCTGAAAAATAAATATTAATAATTTTTGTGAGTAAAAATTGTTTCTGGGAAAAGTTATCGGAAATATCTGGGCAACACGAAAGCATCCTTCATTAAGCAATTTAAAGTTGATGATAGTTCAACCGTTAAATGGTGAACTTGAGAAAGCTGGAGATCCGATTATAGCTGTAGATACGGTTGGTTCCGGTCCGGGCGAAATTATTTATTATATAACAGCATCCGAAGCCGTTATTCCATTACCTGTTGATCTGGCTCCGGTCGATGCATCAATAGTTGGTATTGTTGATTCAGTTAACTCCGAAAAATCAAATAAAAGTAAGTCGTGAAAATAACCAAACAGTTTACAAATCGTGATTCTCAATCACTGGATAAATATTTCCACGATATCGGTAAAGTTACATTACTTACTGCCGAACAAGAGATTGAACTTGCGCGAAGAATAAAAGAAGGTGACTCAGAGGCTCTGGATAAACTGACAAAAGCCAATTTAAGGTTTGTCGTAAGCGTTGCAAAACAATATCAAAATCAGGGGCTTTCACTCGGTGATTTAATAAATGAAGGTAACCTCGGTCTGATTAAAGCTGCCAGAAGATTTGATGAAACAAGAGGATTTAAATTTATATCTTATGCAGTATGGTGGATCCGGCAATCTATTATGCAAGCACTCGCTGAACAATCACGAATTGTAAGATTGCCCTTAAATCGTGTTGGAGCTCTGAATAAAATCGGCAAAGCATACAGCAACCTGGAACAGGAATTTGAAAGAGAACCAAGTCCTGAAGAACTCGCTGAAGAACTTCAAATGGATGTTGAAGATGTTTCAGAAGCTATGTCTTTATCTTCAAAGCATCTTTCAATGGATGCACCTTTTTCTAATAACGAAGAAAATCGACTGCTTGATGTGCTGGAAAATCCGGATGAACCATCGCCTGATGACACACTCATGAACGAATCTTTTAAAGAAGAAATCGGAAGGGCTTTATCCAAACTTTCTGCACGCGAAGCCGAAGTAATTAAACTTTATTTTGGAATAGATATTGACGAACCGCTAACGCTGGAAGAAATTGGAGAAAAGTTTAATCTTACCCGTGAAAGAGTTCGTCAAATAAAAGAAAAAGCAATTCGCAGATTGCGAAATACAACCCGAAGCAAAGAATTGAAAAAATATCTTGGGTGAAGTTGAGAAGTGTCAGTTCAAATATATTCTTGTTTTTAATCTCATTATTTATAATCTGTTCCTGCTCATCCAGCAATACAATCCGGTTTGGTAAAAAAACACCCGATGAAGATAAAGAGAAATCTTCTGTCAGATTTACATCTGAGGATGATTCGATGATTGTAGATCTTAATCTGGATTTCAAAGATCCTGATGACCTTCCTTTGGAAGATCCTGATATTGATGTTTCGACTCTTTTAACCGGTACTGAGAATGATTACACTTTTGATGTCCCTGGATACGATTACACTACAATCAAAGAAAAAATGCTGATGGAGATTATCAAGTACCTTGGAACACCGTACAAATACGGCGGCAACACAAAAGAAGGAATGGATTGTTCTGCATTTACTCAGATAATTTTTAAGAATGTTTTTAATTTAAGTCTTGAACGTTCTGCACGATTACAGTACACACAGGGAAGTGTAATTGAAAAAGGTGATGAACTAAAAGTTGGTGATCTTGTATTTTTTAACACGCGAAAAAGAGTAAAACCCGGGCATGTTGGTATCTATATTGGCGATAATCTCTTTGCACACGCAAGCACTAAAAAAGGTGTTACAATAACTGCATTAGATTATGATTATTACTCAAGAACTTTTATGGGTGCAAGAAGGTTGGAGATGAATGGGTTGACGGAGAAAACGCAATGATGGTTTTTGTAAATTCTAATTGATTATTTGGTTTGTATTACTGAAATGAAACCGGATGATAGATATGCACGAACTATTTTTAAATACTAAGATTTTGAGAAAATTTGAAAACGATTGGAACTTAGATATGCAGCTGCACGCGCATCTACGTTCTCTAACTAATAATTCGGTGCAGTATAAGTAATAGTTAGTTGGCTTTGTAAAATAGGATAGTATTTTTATGATTGAAAAATTAGAATGTGGTTATATAACAAGCTATATAAAAGATTTACTGCCAGAAATAGATAATTATAGCCACTATAAAAACAAAGATATATTTCGTTCCTTATCTGCGTTCGAATTAGAAACATTATCTTCATATCCTCCTACAAATAATCTTTCGGAAAAAGAAAGACAGTTAGTTTATGTTTTAGACAATTTGTTAAGTAGAGGATTCCCAACCTTTTGTTCAATTAATTTAGAAAGAGATTTATCTAGAATAATTAGAAATGATTTTAATATTCAAGAATCGGCTGCTCAAGGGGCAATAAAGTTTAGCGATAGCATCACTAACAATCAGTATAAAGCGAAATGGATAAAATCCATTACTGACTCGTTAATATTATTCGATCAAAAGTTTGATCCTAATAAAGTATTTGAAGAAATAGAAAAGAAGTATAATTCAGAAAATAATATTACTGTCAGCCAAGAAGAGAAAATATTTTATTGCCAAATACTACCTAATCTTATCGGACTGAATATTTCTCAACTTTTTGAACCACAAAGAAAAATTGAAACTATGCTTCCGGCTAATGAAGCTCAAAATTATTTTGGTCAAAGAGTTGATTTTGCAATTGAGACCGTAGATATCAAAGTTATTATTGAAATTGATGGCTTACAACATTTCCAAGATCAAGTTCAAATGAATCTTGACAATCAGAGAAGGAATTCATTACGAAACAATGGCTGGAAAGTAATAGAAATTACTTCAAGGGAAATTAATGAAGGATTGAATGAACAAAATATCAACGAGCTTCGAAATACAATAATTGATAGTGACTATTTGGAATGCCTAAATCAAAACGAAACAATTTCTTTTTCTTCTCTTTCCGATCGGTTAATTCATATTCCCTTACTTGTAGCAAGATTTCAAAAAGTATTATTGTGGGCTTTAAAAAAAGGCTACTTAAATTTTCATCAAGAAAGTTGGAATTTATGTTTCATTGAAGAAGATGTGTCATACGCAAAATTTGCAGTTGAGGATACAAAAGTATGGTTGTCAAATTTTTGTTCACTCTATAATGTGCCTTTACCAGATATTCAATACAGAACTGAAAAAACACTTGAAGACTTCAATCCAAACAGTAACAATGAGATATTATTTTATATTTCATTGAAAAAGAAATGGGCAATCAAAGAGAAACAAAATATTCGAGAGAAAGTTAATTACTTAGCGTTTGTCGTTACATCCAGATTCTATTTTGATAATAATTTTAAAGTTAATTCTATAACTCCTTTTCCTTATGAGCTAAATGAAAGCAAGGAAAAGAATCTTTTGTTCTTATTGCAAAGTATTTTTAGAAAAGAAGACTATTGGGAAGGTCAGATTGAAGTCCTTAAGCGCTCGCTGTCATTAAAACCAGTTATTGGATTATTGCCTACTGGTGCTGGTAAATCTCTAACTTACCAACTTTCTGCACTTTTACAGCCTGGAGTTACACTGGTCGTTGATCCCCTAAGATCATTAATGTTTGATCAAGCAGATAATATGAACAATTACCTTATTGACAATATTAGCTTTATCAATAGCGAATTAACTAGTGAAGAAAGAGTGCAAGTTGTTAATGAAATGTCTAATGGAAAATATAATTTAGTATTTATTGCCCCTGAAAGATTTCAAGACAACAACTTTAGAAATTCCTTAATTCAGATGACCGTTTCTTTTTCTATACCCTATCTTGTAATTGATGAGGCACATTGTGTGTCAGAGTGGGGTCACGATTTCAGAACGTCCTATTTAAATTTAGCAAAGACCGCAAAAAAATATTGCAAATACCAAAACTATGAACCTACCGTATTAGCTTTAACTGGTACAGCCTCTTATTCTGTCTTAACTGACGTTCAAAGAGAAATTGGAATAGACGAAGAAGAAGCTAAAATATATCCATCAACATTTAACAGAGATGAATTACAATTCGATATTTATTCTACACCAAGCACAAACAAAAAAGACATTTTATTTGGATTGTTACAGAATACGATTCCGCAAGTCCTTAATACAAATGAAAATGAATTATTTCAACCGGATGGAAATAATACCAAATCTGGTTTGGTCTTTGTCCCTTGGACAAACAATGTGTTTGGCTCACAAGTACGAGACGATTTACAAAATAGGTTAAATATACAAGTTGGATTTTTTAGTGGTTCAGTACCAAAATATTTTCAACCAAATTTGCATCGCTTTCAGCGTGAAATAGAGTGGAACAAAGAAAAAAGAAGAATTCAGAAAGATTTTAAGAATAATGAATTTGCCGTCTTAGTTTCAACAAAAGCATTCGGAATGGGAATTGATAAACCAAATGTTAGATATACTGTACATTTTGGAATCCCTGCTTCACTAGAAGCCTTTTATCAAGAAGCTGGTAGGGCTGGAAGGGATAGGAATAATTCTTATTGTATAATAATATTTTCTGACGATAATTCAACAATTGCTGATCAGTTTTTAGACATTAATCTTTCAGCACAAGATTTGAGAATTCTAAAACAACAAGGTCAATGGCCACAATTTGGACAAGAAGGCGATATTCATAGAATGTTATTTTTTCATATGAATGCTTTTCAAGGGGTTGATATCGAAATTAGTAATCTTCATAACTTGCTAACAAATAGCATTTACCCAGTTTATAATAATTTGCAACTTGGACAAACACATCAAATAATAATTCCACGAAATGATAATCTTGACAAATCGATCTATCGTCTTTCAATTCTTGGAATAGTCTCAGATTATACCATCGATTGGAATGCAAACCAATACAGTGTTACTTTAAATCGATTATCGGATGAGGAATGTTTGACAAATTTAAAAACTTATTTAAGTCGTTATAAAACCCCAGACTATATTCGTACAGCGCAAACACAAATAGTTAATGCAAATGGAACCAATATGCTTGAACGTTGTCTTGGTTACATTGTACGTTTTGCTTACAACGAGATCGAGAAAAAACGAAGAACCGCTCTAAAAACCATTTTAGAAGTTTCAAGAAGTTCTTCACAAATGCCACCAAACAGTAGAAATAATTACATACGTGAGCAATTATTAGCCTATTTAGAAAAATCAATTTTCACAGATCTTCTTTTAGAAATTGTTCAGTCCGATGACCACACAAAATGGTGGGAGGTTCTCGAACAAGTAACAGACATTGATTTAGCAAGACAACTACTAGGAGGTTGTCGTCGAACAATGGAAAGCTACCCTGAATATTCTGGTTTATATATCCTTAGTGCGTTTTCCAGATTATCAATACCTAATTACGAAATTGAATTTGTAATTCAAGACTTTATTACCGGAATTAATTTTCTTCGACAGCAATATGAGTTTGAAACGCAAGAGAATATAATTGCCAATATTATCGATATCTATCAAAGAAAAATTGGACAGATAAATGAAGAGTTTGGCAACTTGTTTCTTGAATTAATCTCATCAAGAAAAATTGCACGTCTAATATATCCTTCATTACCAAATCAGAGTAAAATGATACTACTATCAATTCTCTTAAAAAACACGATAAATTATAACAAACATTATATAGGTAACTAAAATGCCAGATGATTTCTTGAAAATTGAGGAAACTGTAAGTAATCTTTTAAATGAGCTATATAAAATTAGAAGCGCAAATGAGCAGATAGATAAACTTGAGAAAATATCAAGTGAGACAGCTAGAATTGCTGACAATGCAAATAACAATTCTCTTCAATTAATTACGCGTGGGAAAAGTATTTTTGATCAAATTGAGAAAGCAAAACTTGAGGTCAACCTCAAATCCATATTAGAACAATTAAACGAGAATAAAAGGGTCGCTTCAAAAAATACTACATTGCTCATTACTGTAATTGTTCTCCAAATTATCGTTTTGGCATCTGTAATTATTTTAAAATTTATGTAACGCCAACTAACAAGCCAATCAAGCGGACGCCGTATTCGCATTTGGCATTTGTGTAATTATTGGCTTTGTTCTTCCGTGTAATGTTGCTTTGTAAAGTAGTTATGTTAAATAAATGTTTTTAAAATTATTGGCAGTTGTTATTCAAGTGGCATCGCTGTTCTGGGGCGACCGCTTATTGGCGACGCCGCTAACAAAAAAAGCCAATCCTTTTGAGAATGGCTTTTACGTAACAAATATTTCCTGGAAATCAACTGCAACCAGAAGTAGAACCACAAGTCATACATTTAAGACAGGTTCCGTTTCTTACCATTGTCATACTCTGACATTCTGTGCAGATATCACCTGTATAACCTCTTTCAATTGCCATTTTTACCTGTGTGTTCATTTCAGTTTTTTTACTTGTAGCTGTTGGTGTTTCACGCTTCAGGTGCGAGTTTTGGGGTCTTGTTGGTTTTGAGAAATCATCAACATTATCCTTATCAAGCTCAACAAGTCTTTCACTTACTATTTCTTCGCTGATAAAATCAGGTTCAGCAAACTTCTTAACAATTCCGGGAGAAGCTTTTGATTTAATTTCCTCAGGTTCAATGTGTGCGAGATCATATCGGTTCAAATATGTAACAGCAAGTTCTCTGAAAATGTAATCAATAACAGAAGTTGCCATTTTAATTTTCTCATTACCGGTTACTATTCCACTGGGCTCAAACCGCGTGAATACAAACGCATCAGCAAATTCTTCAAGCGGTACTCCGTGCTGCAAGCCTAGTGATATTGAAATTGCAAAACAGTTCAGCAAACTTCGGAATGCAGCACCTTCACGATGCATATCTATGAATATTTCACCAATCTGTCCGTTATCATATTCACCTGTTCTGATATAAACCGACTGACCGTTAATTTTTGCTTTCTGAGTATAGCCTGATCTTCTGTCAGGAAGCCTTCTTCTTTTTGCAATATATCTGTGAATAATTCTCTCAGCCACTTTAACCATATCGTGTTTTTCTTTGTCTTCTATCAAAGCTTCAACATCTTCTTCACTTAAAGCGTTCAGTGGTTGGGATAGTTTCGATCCATCTCTGTAGAGTGCGTTTGCCTTCACCCCAAGCTTCCAGGATTGCATATAAGCATCTTTAACATCTTCAATAGTCGATTGATTGGGAAGATTAATTGTCTTTGAAATTGCCCCGGAAATAAACGGCTGTGCGGCAGCCATCATTTTGATATGAGCCAGTGAACGAATGAACCTAGTTCCTTTCTTTCCGCATTTGTTTGCACAATCGAAAACGGGATAGTGTTCATGTTTGAGGAATGGAGCACCTTCAATTGTCATTGTACCACAAACATAGTCATTAGCTGAGGCAATTTCCTGTTTGGAGAAACCTATTTCTTCTAAAATGTTAAAATCAAACCTGTTAATTTTTTTCTCATCAATTTCAAGTTTATTGATTATGAACTCTTCACCTAGTGTGAACTTATTGAATGCAAAGCTGATTTCGAAAACAGATGGAAGAGATTTTTCAATCCTGGCTATAATTTCCTCAGTAAAACCTTTTGCTTTTAATGATTCCGGATTGATGTAAGGGCAACCTTGAAGAGTTCCCTGACCATTGGCATATTTTACAATTTCAATAATTTGATCTTTGTTATAGCCTAATCTCTCTAATGCCGGAGGAATTGATTGATTAATAATTTTGAAATAACCACCACCAGCAAGCTTCTTAAATTTAACAAGTGAGAAATCCGGTTCAACACCTGTTGTATCGCAATCCATAACGAGTCCGATTGTTCCTGTTGGAGCAATTACTGTAACCTGTGCATTCCGGAATCCAAATTGTTCACCCAGTTCCAATGCTTTATCAGCATCTTCTCTGGCTGCTTTTAGCAAATCGGACGGACAGTGCTTTGGATTAATTCCAACAGGATAAATTTTTAAATTTTCATATTCTTCATTCGGTACATTGTGCGCTGCACGTCTGTGATTTTTTATTACACGAAGCATATTCTTTTTATTCTGTTTGAAACCAGGGAAAGGACCAAGTTCTTTGCTCATTTCCGCTGAAGCTGAATAAGCAGTCATGTGCATTATTGCAGTCAACGCTCCGCATATAGCGAATCCTTCATTACTATCATAAGGAATTCCCTGAAGCATTAATAAAGTTCCGAGATTTGCATAACCTAATCCAAGAGTTCTATATTCATAACTGAGCTTAGCTATATTTCTGCTTGGGAACTGAGCCATTGTTACACTTATTTCAAGTACGATTGTCCACAATCTTGATGCATGCCGATACTCGTCAACATTAAATTTCTTTTCTTTGATATTATAGAATTTAACCAGATTGAGTGAAGCAAGATTGCAAGCAGTATCATCGAGAAACATATATTCGCTGCACGGATTTGATGCACGTATTTCACCACTTTCAGGGCAAGTATGCCAATCATTAATTGTATTATGAAACTGAATTCCCGGATCTGCTGATGACCATGCAGCAAAAGCTATATCATTCCATAAATCTCTTGCGCGTAAAGTTTTGCACGGCTTTGGATTTCTGCTCTCAGATTTTGCCTTCCGCTTTTCTATTCTCCAATATAAATTCCAATCCTTATCATCGAGAACTGCATTCATAAATTCGTTCGTTACTCTTATTGAGTTATTTGAATTTTGTCCTGATACGGTTGCGTAAGAATCAGAATTCCAGTCAGCATCATATTCAGGAAATTCTATTGATTTAAATCCTTGTTTTGCTAGTTGAATAACCCGTTCAATATAATTATTCGGAATCATCGCTTTTCGTGCATCGAGAACAGCAGCTTTCAGGTTTTGATTAAAATTTTTATTAAATCTATCATTCTCAGGATGAGCAGAATAACAGGCTGTCATTATATTATTTAAATGGAAGTTAGCAAGTTGAGATCCAGCTACCATTGAAGCGACTTTTTGTTCTTCAATAACTTTCCAGTTAACAAATTCCTCAATATCAGGATGATCGAGGTCAAGAGTTACCATTTTGGCTGCTCTTCTTGTTGTTCCACCTGATTTAATTGCACCTGCTGAACGGTCTCCGATTTTTAAGAATGACATTAGACCTGAAGATTTTCCACCACCACTGAGAGGTTCATTATTTCCTCTTAAATCTGAAAAATTTGAACCTGTACCTGAACCATATTTAAATAATCTGGCTTCACGAACCCAGAGATCCATAATTCCGCCTTCATTAACAAGATCATCGCTTACTGACTGAATGAAGCAGGCGTGAGGTTGAGGATGTGTGTAAGCATCTGTAGAAGATACCATTTCACCGGTTTGATAATCAACATAATAATGACCTTGCGATGGGCCTGTAATACCATAAGCCCAATTTAAACCTGTATTGAACCATTGCGGGCTATTTGGTGCGGCAAACTGATTTGCAAGCATGTATAAAAGTTCATCGTAAAACGCTCTGGCATCATCCTCTGAATTAAAATATCCACCTTTCCATCCCCAGTATGTCCAGCATCCCGCTAATCTATGAAAAACCTGGCGGGAATCTCGTTCGGATGTAAAACGATCATCCTCAGGAAGTGTATTTAGTCTTTCATTATCAGAAGTTGAAGGCAGCAGCCATTCGGGTACACCATCTTCCTGAATTTTTATGAGAAGTTTAGGAATGCCGGCTTTTCGAAAATACTTTTGTGCTATTATATCAGATGCTACCTGTGACCAGTTTTCAGGAACAATAACATCTTCCATTTTAAAGACAATAGAACCATCGGGGTTTTTTATTTCGGATCTGCGCTTGGCGAATTTAATAGTTGATAAAGGATCTTTACCAGCTGTTGTAAACAATCTTTTTACCTGCATCAAGTTCTCCTGGTTTTAAATTGTTTTATTTTTGTTGTGTAAATGTTATTTAAAAGTAGAAGGATATTCACTTAATAAGTAATTATTTTTAAGTAACAAAATGAACTATTAGAATAATTTTAAGTTGGAGTCTAAAGGAAGCAAAACTTCTTTAAAGCAGAAATAGCGTAACATGTTTTCAAATTTTTTTTACTCCAACAAGGCAATACTAACTTGGTAATATTTTTTAATAATTGCAAATTAAATTTGAGATGATTGTAAAAAATATTTTTGTGATTTACAGTTTTAAATTTTGATTTGATTTTTAAATTTCTAAAGGAACTATTTACCGTTCATTTAAAATTAGTTTAGCGATAATTATTTTTGAATTAGGTTTCGGACAACATGAACAAATTATTTATAAATAGATGAGCTCAGTTGAAAAAGTAATTCAGATTTCTTCTTTAAGTAAAAGGTTTAAAGATTTACTTGCAGTTGATGAGCTTGAATTACATGTTAACAGAGGAGATGTATTTGGTTTCCTCGGTCCAAATGGTGCTGGTAAAAGCACAACTATCCGAATGATGCTATCACTTGTTTCACCAACATCCGGAACAATAAATATTTTTGGAAAATCTCTTTTAGAAAATCGAAAAGAAATTCTCACAAACATCGGTGCAATCGTAGAAAAGCCTGATTTTTATCAATACCTTCCAGCTATCAAAAACCTTGAAATTTTGGCTAAAATATCAGGAAAAGAAGTATCCAGCAAAAGAATAATAGAATTGTTGGACCTTGTCGGATTGAAAGACAGAGCCAAAAGTAAAGTGAAAACTTACTCACATGGAATGAAACAGAGACTTGGAATTGCACAAGCATTGCTTCATGATCCTGAACTGATTGTGCTGGATGAACCGACAACCGGGCTCGATCCGCAGGGAATGAAAGAAATAAGAGACTTGATCTTGCGATTAAGTAAAGATGAAAATAAAACAATATTTCTCTCTTCACACATTCTTTCAGAAATTGAACTCGTTGCAAACCGTATGATCATTATAAATAAAGGAAAAAAGATTGTTGAAGGAGAAGTTAGCAATCTGCTCAATTCCAATAAAGTTAAAGTAACTGTGGAAGTAGAAAACATTGTAACCGTAAAAAATATTTTAGAAACAACAAAATGGTTGAATCAGATTGAATCGATCTCAGCAAATAAAATCAATATTAATCTTGAACAGAATGAGATCCCCTTATTAAATAAATTCCTCGTTGAAAACGGAATAATGGTGAATGCCCTTGTGCCGGTAAGATCGCTTGAAGATTATTTTTTGAACATAACTTCAGGCACAAAATGATAATGACATTGGTTAAAATTGAGCTTTTGAAAATTTTCAGGAAATGGCGTACATATATTGGTTTTATTGCAATCGGTATCCTTGTGCCACTACTGCATCTGGCAATGTATCTGGAAGGGCAGGAATCGATAGATTTTGTAACACGCAATTTACGGGATTCTTTTATCTTAGTTGGAAATCTTCTGAACGGCTATTGGATTTCATACATAATACTTAACGCTCTTACTATTCACATCCCGTTTTTAATTACACTTGTTGCCGGAGATTTACTTGCTGGTGAAGCAACTGCAGGAACTTACCGGCTGCTTGTAATAAGACCAATTTCACGTTTGCAAATAGTCACTTCAAAATTTCTGGCATCTTTGATTTATACAAGTGTGTTGATACTTTTTCTTTCTTTTATGAGTTTGGTTATCGGGCTTATCATATTCGGAAGCGGTGAATTAATTGTAACAGGCAGCAATGCGATAATTATATTTGAAAAAAGTGATGTACTATGGCGATTTTTCCTGGCTTATAGTTTTGCAATTCTGAGTATGATGGTAGTAGCAAGTCTGGCTATCTTTTTTTCTTCACTTGTGGAAAATGCTATTGGTCCGATTGTAGCAACTATGGCAATAATTATTATCTTCATAATACTCTCTGCTTTCGATGTTGAGATACTAAAAGAATTAAAACCGTATTTATTCACGAGTTATATGATGAATTGGAGAGATTTTTTTGATGACCCGGTTAATCTGACCGAAATAATGAAATCAATATTTGTGCTGACTGGTCACATTATTGTTTTTTTTGCTTTGACTTCATTCATCTTCAATAAAAAAGACATCCTCAGCTAATGATTCGAGATAACTATATGATACAAAAAATATTATTACTTGCAGTGATTATTTATATTTCCCCTTTCGCACAGCAGCGAACACCTGAAGAGATTCTGGAAAAAGTTAAAGCTGAATTTGATAAAATTGATGACTATCAGGTTGAAGTTCAGGTGAAAGTAGATGTAAGCTTTCTGAAAATGCCAGACCGGAAGGCAATGATATTTTATAAGAAGCCGGATAAATTCCACATTGATTCCGAAAATTTTGCAATGCTGCCAAAAGCAGGGATGAATTTTTCACCACTTGGATTCTTAAACTATAAATACACAGCTTTTATGGAAAAGAAAGATACTATTGATGGTATTCCAACTTTAGTAATAAAGGTAATTCCGCTTGAAGGTAGTTCAGAAGTAATTTTAAGTACACTCTGGATTGATACTAATCGTAATTTAATTCTTAAAATTGAATCATCCAGAAAACCGCAGGGAACGTTCACAATTAACCTTGACTATCTAAAAACATCTAATGGATTCTGGCTTCCATCTTCAATATTGTTTGAATTCACTATAGAAGGTTCAGGAATACCAAAACGATTCGGTAAAGAAGAAGAATCAAAAACAGACAATAGTAAAAGTGAATCAAAACAGCCTGAAACAGGTAAAGTTTATTTGAAGTATTCCAATTATAAAGTGAATGAAGGTTTGTCTGATTCGATTTTTGATGAAAACAATGACAAGTGAAAAAAATAGGCGGTCGGAAATTCTTATCACAATGTAAGTGAGGGCATAACATTGTAGGAAAATTTTCCCGACCGCCCGAACCTGACCGCTAGGAGGCTACTCTTTTTTAAAGAGGCGATCAGATTTTGGGAGGAGAATTACTAAATAATTATTAATTCTTCTGAATACATGTTATTAAGATTGTCAATAAAAAAAAAGTCAGAATTTCAGGAACTATCATTTTGCCCACTGATGGCTGTAATGATCGTTTATATGAAATAGTAAGAATTTTACTGAATCTATTCCAACTAAAAATTAGCTTATTGTGAAATAATTTAGTTGATTATTCATCAAAAACCTTTTTGAAAACTTTTTGCATTTCCAGCCATGATTCCTTATCTGCTTTTTCGTTATATGCCAAAGGCATATCAAATTTTTGACCCAGGCTGTCAGCAGCAGGATTTGTAAAACTATGAATAGCACCTGCGTAATTGACGAACTCATATCCCACATTTGCAGTATCCATTTCTGTTTTAAATGCATCTATTTGCTGTTTAGTCGTGAAAGAATCATCAGCTCCATTACAAACGAGAAAAAAGGTTTTAACTTCATTTTTTTTGGGTGGAACTATTGCCTCAAGACTGCCATGAAAACTTGCGACTGCTTTCAAATCAATTCCAATACTAGCCATATATAATACAACTCCGCCGCCAAAGCAGTAACCAATTGCAGCTATTTTGGATGAATCAACATTTTCCTGACTTTTCAAAAAATTGTATGCAGCCATAAATCTATTTTCACCAATCTTCAAATTAGTGAATATCTCTGAAGCTAACCTTTGTGCGTCTTCAGGGTTATCAGCAGTTTTACCATCACCGAACATATCCAGAGCTAAAGCAACATATCCTAATTCTGCAAGCATTCTGGCGCGGCTGCGAGCGTAATCATTTAGTCCCCACCATTCGTGTACTACCAAAATACCGGGTCGTTTTCCTTTCTGTTTATTATCATAAACAAGATATCCTTTCAAAAGCGTACTGTCTGCAAAATATTCTACTTCCTTTTCTGCCAAATCTGTCTTCTCAATTTTGTTTTCTGAACAGGAGTTTAAAATTGCAATAAGTGATATAATTATAGTAAGAAATATTTTTTTCATAGCTTCTCCTTATACTGGTTATAAAAAATTTATTTATCTCTGTGAACCGTATCCGGTGAAAATGCAGGAATACAGACAGCAACATATTCTGCACCTTCAGGATTTGGTGAACTGTATCTTATCCATTCACCGCCATAAGTAATTATAGCCTGACCTTTCTTTACATCAAAAATACTTTCTCTGGTTTCGACTCTCAACATTCCATTAAGCACTAATGTATATTCATCAAATTCTGGTGTTTGACCTGGTTCTTCCCAACCAGCAGGACTTGTCATTTTTGCGATGCTAATATTTTCAGTTTTAGAATTAACTCGTCCAAAAAACTCCTCAATAATTTTTGGTTTATTTCCAACGGCTTTGATAGTTGAAGGTGCAGAAATTAATTTTGGCATATTATTATCTCGTTCAGCTATTATGTAATTTCTTTTTGGATTTGATTTTTCTGTATCTCCTCTTCGCATTTTCAATAGTTTTTTCGCGATAAACTTTATCTTTATGATATCTGTTCAATGCTCTTTTTCGTGCAGCATCACGATATTTTTTATTTTTTTTGTACCTCGAATTGACCTTAGCAAGTTCAATGCTTCGGTTTTTATCGTAGTATGTTCCTTTTTTTCGTTTCATTACTGGCTCTAATATTTTAATTCTTTAAACTCGCCGGCAGTTTTTGTAAAAATATAAATTGAAATAATTCCAAGAATAAAATTACCAGCAAGGCAAAACCAGACATATTCAGGATTTCCATTATCTCTGAAATATCCATAAAGTACTGTATAAGTTACTCCACTTAATGCACCGCCCAATCCTGTTGCAAGAAAATTTGTTCCCATATATAGTCCGGCTTTTTCTTTTGGTGCAAGCCACATAATGTATTCCTGAATTCTTGGTGATGCAATCATCTCTCCGACCGCAAAAAGGAAAATTCCGAGAAAAACTACTTCCGGAACAGATAGATACGCATAACCTATTGTGAACATACCAAGTGCTGCAATTAGCAATCCAATGTTAAATGATGCAATAGCTTTGAACTTTTCAAATATCCAGGAAATAAAAACCTGAAAAATCATAATTATATATCCTGTATGTGCAATAGTTTCGCCAAGAAGTCTTCGTTCGCCTGATTCGACTTCAGTAGATAATAGATTGGAAAACCAGGTCGGGAAAATACTATCAATTACCATAAACAGACGAACAGTATCTAAATTCCGATCTACATATACTGCTATAATTCCGAAAAATGCCCAGAGAGGAAGCCAAAACATTAATCCAAGGAGAATGAGGAAAATAAGAAACTTAATATCAGACAGTGCGATTCCAATTTCACGGAATTTCTGTTTTAAAGTAACTCCTGAAATTTCTCTTTTTGGTTCCTTGTAGAAAAATATAGTTATAAGAAGCATTAAACCTATACTTATTGCTGCGGCAATAAAAGCATGATTCCATGATATTGCTCTTAACTTACCGGCAACTACAGGACCGAACGAAGCCCCGATATTCACCATTGCGTAAAATATTCCGAACGCTAGAGTCTTGTTAGTTGCATTACTGGTTACTCTTACTGTACCTGAAATCAGTGGTTTAAATATGCCGGCTGCAAAACCAATTGCCAGCATTGTTAATGCAATTCCGGTAAATGATTTGGTAAATATTAACAGCAAGATGGTTGGCAGGTAAGCAAAGTAAGATATGATTAGAATTTTTTTGAATCCATACTTATCAGCGAAGGAGCCAGAAAAAATTGGTGTAACATAAGAAAAAAACAGGAACAGGCTCTGAACTATACCGAGTTGACCTTTAGTATAACCGAGATACTCCATATAAATTCCAAAACCAAGATAAATTCCATAGTAAGCAAATCTTTCCAGCACTTCAATAAAATTCGCCACCCAGAAAACAACAGGAAATGGGGTTCTGTTTTTCATTAAAACCTTTGCAAGTAACTAAAACAATTAATTAAAAAGTATTGATCATATCATTATACTTTTAAAACATCAGCAGCTCGCTCATATTCTTCCGGTCGAACATACAGCAAATAACCAAAACAACCTCTGCCGTCGGTTACGCCATTCGATGCGTAAACATTAACGTTAGCGTTAAAAAGTATCTGATGGATTTCAGCCAAAGCTCCCAATTCATCGTCTCCCTGAACCAGCAGAGCAGGATGAGGTCCATCTAATGTAAGTCCAGCTTTATTTGCCTCAGCAACCAACTTATCCGGAGAATCTGGAAATAAAGTCAATTGTGTTCTGTTCGGTCCAACAGGAATCGCTGTGAAAGCAAGTAAACTGATTCCGCTTTTTTCAATCTGTGAAAGTAATTTGTAACCTTCACCGGGTCGATCAATCACTGAACAATAAAAATAATCTACTTTTCTTATTTTGAATGACATTTTTCCTCCCACTGTTACTGTTAATAATTTAAAATTAGGTAGAATCAGATTTCTGACATTCTCTGGATACAAAGTTAGAATTTATATTTGTTTTTGCAATACTAATTAATAAAATATCATAATCGAGTACTCGTGTCTCGGGAGGATTGGGTAAGCAATGGCAAGAACGAAATTGAAAAGAATCGTCGCCGTAAAAGATCTGAAAAATGTTTTTAGCATAAATGATCCTGATTTTAGGAAATCATTTGACGAATATTTCGATACATCAAAATACTTTACAATTGAAATAGGATGCGGGAACGGTGAATATTGTGTTGAACTTGCAGGAAGATATCCGGTCAGAAATTTTATAGGAATAGATGTTAAAGCCTCAAGAATATATCATGGTGCATTACACGCAATCAAAAATAAATTGCATAATGTGGCATTTGTTATCTCAAGAGCAGAGAAACTATGTGAAATTTTTCCGCAAAAATCTTTGGATGAAATTTACATACCTTTCCCTGATCCACACATTCGGCGGGCAAATCACAACCGACGATTGATTTCTCCTGACTTTCTTAAAATTTACAGTCAACTGATTGTGGACAATGGCAGAATTCATTTCAAAACGGATAATAAAGAACTTTACGAATATGCTTCGAGAACTATCTCAGAATTCAGATGCAAGATTGTTTTTATGACAAGTGATTTATATAAGGAGAGCAGTGAAGAATTTACAACTAACATTAAAACAAGTTTTGAATCACATTACGTTAAACAAGGCAGAGAAATCGGATATATATGTTTCCAGTTTTAATTATTTAAGAATAATCATAAGTTTGATTATGATAAATTAATAAATTCAGCTTTTAAAGCATTTCTCAATTAATATTCATGGAGGATCGTATGAAATCTCAAGCTATGCAATTCTTTGTTGTTACTGTAGCAATTGCAATCTCATCAATTTTTGTGAATAATGCATTCTCTCAAGAAAAAAACTTTATTGGTACTAAAAAAATCTTTCAGGATGGAAAGGTGGCTATAGAAACTTTTCCTGAAAAAAATAATGGTGCGATTGAAAATCTTGATGAACATTTTTATGGAATGAACAATGCAAACGGTGACAAATATGTTTTAGGAGGAAACGTTCTATGGTCAACACAGGATGCTGTTGCAATCGCGAATGTAGTTGCAATTAACTCAACCGGCAGTTCAGCTTTGACAGGGTGGGGACTTAATAATCAGAGAGTTACTCTTTATTCAGATGTAAATTCAAATCCAATCTGGGATTTCACAACTGGTCAGATTGATCCGTTTATTGATATTTCAGCAGATGGTTCAAAAATAGCAGCAACTGCAGGGACACAATTTTACTTACTCAATCCTGTAAATGGAAACATAGATTTTCAGTTTGATCTGCCTGATTCTCTTTATGCTTCGGCGGTTGCATTATCACGCGATGGATCAATGGCGGTGGTTCTTGCACAAGCAGGGGGAAGTTCAACTACATATCGTGCTTACGCGTTTGATATTTCAGGTTCACCAACAATTGAATGGACGTTTGATGTGCAGGGAAGTGAAATTTTAAACTGGGCAGGTGTAAACTTCTCAGCCGATGGATCCAATGTCGCAATAACAGGTCGTAATCATTTGTACATTTTCAATAGTTCAGACGGAACACTTATATGGGATCATTTTGTTGATAACACAGAATCAGCACCAGCAATAAGCGGTGATGGTAAAGTTGTAGTTACTGCAGATAACAGTGGTTTCGTTCAAACCTGGCATTTTGATTCTTTAACGAATGAATATTTCAAACTCTGGCAGTATCGAATTCCGGTAGGTGCTTTTACAAACTGGGCATCTTCTGTTGGAATATCTGCTGATGGAAAAACTATTGTTGCTGGTTCTTTAATTTTTTACTCAGCAGGTTACGATGGTACAGTTATGTGTTTCGATACATACGGAGATGGTATGCCAAAATGGGTATTTGCAAATGCAGGAGACCTTGTAGATGACATTAAACTTTCTGATGATGGGAAAGTTGCTGCAGCAGTTACATGGGGCGATCTTGCACACACGCGTCCAGATCTATTGGTTTTTGATACTCAAACTGGTCAGGTGACTTTTAATGTAGTATCACCAGGTTCGTTTTTTACATGTGATATAAACCCTGAAGGCACACGCGTCTTTGCTGGTGGTAAAGCTGTTCATGCACGTGAGTTCGGCAATGGCGGAAGAATTTATTTATGTGAAATAGATCTAGGTGGAGGAACTGTAAACGGTGTTGCGAATCTGACAAACACTGGTGACGATAGTGGCATTTTAGTCAAAGTTTTAGGTACTAGCCGAACAGCTACAACGAATCTATCTGGAAGTTACACAATTCAAAATGTTCCTGCCGGAACTTATACTGTTCAAGCTGAAAAACCCGGATACAATTTTGGAACTGTAACTAATGTAGTTGTCACCGATGGCGGGATTACTTCCGGAGTAAATATGGCAATGGCTCCATTTACTGCTCAACCACCTACACTCAGCGCTTCAACAAATCTTATGGGGATGATAATGCTGAACTGGACTTTACTCTTCACGAATCCTGTGCGTCAGAAAGAAATTGCTTTAATGGTTGGAGATGAAGTTGGTCAGATAGATGTATCGCAAACAGCTACAAGAACTATTTCGGAGAAAGAAAACCTGAATGGTTCAAATTCCAACTACTCAGATTTTATTTTAGCAGATAGCATTGCTATTTACAGAAGCTTAGTTGCTGGTGGGCCATATCAGAAAATTGCAAGTGTCGCAGCTACCGAAACAAGTTATAATGATATGGATGTTTTTGCGCTAAGAAATTATTATTATGTGGTAAACATCTTCAATGAAACAGGTCAGAGCATTTACTCAAATGAATCTTTGGGTAGTGTTAGCGATTCTCTGTTAACATTTAGTCTTGATGTTCCTGAGGCATCAATCCCAACTATTGATGGCGTACTATCTGCCGGTGAATGGGATGATGCTTTCAAACTTGATATCTCAGATATTTTTGGTTACGGTGGCGGAGTACCGAGAGCTCAGGGTTCAGCTTTCCTTTACTTAAAATTTGATGATACTAATGATATGCTCTATATAGCCGGTGAAGATTTTCTTAATCCAACTCTCGATGACAATGAAGGATTCGGTTTGTATTTTGATGATAATAACAACAATGTTTTCGATGGTCAAATTCCATTTATACAGGAAGGAAACTTTTGGGCATATTGGCATCCAACAGGTGCAAATTTACGGTTCAGACCAATAAACGGAGGAGCGATAGGTCAAGTAGATACACTATTTAATGCTGAAGTAGATTTCTCTGCATCCGCTGGTCATCTGCAAGGTGAATTTGCAATTCCAATGGGATTTAAGGAAGGATATCAGCTTCAAATTTTTGGTCCGGATAAAATAGCAGGATTAGGAGCTTTCCTGATCGCAAGACAGGCAGGTTCTCCAATCTATAGCGGCTGGTGGCCTCAGACAATGAATACTGTATTTAATCCTCAATATTTTGGTGATGTTGGAATAGATGTTTCACTTCAGGCACCACCGCAACCGCCATCAAATATTTCTGTTACACGTCAGGGTGAAGATTTATTGATAACCTGGGAAGATCCTACTTTAGGAATAAATAATGATCCGCTGCAAGTTGCGCCAACTATAAATATTTATAAGAATGGAGAATTTTTAGCATCTGTTCAAACCGGAGTTGAAACATATCTGGATAATGAAGTGTTTTGTGTTGCGTGGTATGAATATCAGTTCGAAGCTTATTTTATTGACGGAAGTGATACACTAACCGGTCCAATGACATCTCCATTCGGAGCGTATGCTTGTCAAGAACCTGTTCTGGTTCCAATAAGTTATGATGATGGCGAATGGGATGGATTTTATGTACCAAGTTTTAGTTGGGAAGAAAACAAATGGGCGGTTAGGTTTACTCCAACTTCCTATCCATCATATTTAAGGAAAGTGGAAACAATTGTAAATGGAAACGAGGCTTTTGATTTTACCATACAAAAAGACGATGGTGGGTTTCCATCTGATATTATTGCTGGTCCATATCGTGTAAATGACAATGATCCTGAAATTGTAGCTACGATATCTAAAACTTTACCCGGCATTGATCCTCCGGAAATAACTGATGGGGATGTTTGGGTTGTCATCAATTATCTGGAATCCACACCAGGCGCACCCGGTGTTGGGGTTGATTCTGATCCACCACTTGATGGCAGAACTATTCAATATCTTACAAGTACCGGTTGGACTAGTTTCGGAAGCGGAGACCTGATGATAACTGCATATTTTTCTGATCAGCCGGTTGGCGTTGAAAATAATAATGATAAAAATATTCCATTGACGTTTGATTTAAAACAGAATTATCCAAATCCATTTAATCCTTCAACCGTAATTGCATATCAAATTCCGCAAAGTGAATTTGTTACCCTGGAGATTTATAATTCAATTGGTGAAAAGGTAAGAACTCTGGTGGACGGAACTCAGGAAACAGGCTTTTATCAGGTTCAATGGGATGGAAAAAATAATTCCGGTAATCAATTGTCAAGCGGAGTCTATTTGTACCGTCTCAGTGCAGGTAATTATACCAATGTGATGAAGATGGTTCTTTTACGTTAAATCTAATTCTAATTTATAATTTAGGGCTCACTTTTAAGGTGAGCCTTTTTTATTTAGATAAGAAATTCAAATTAATCCAAAGTCAGCACTATTCCTGTAGTTCAAAATCACAGGAAATTGGTATGTTTGTGCAGCCATTGTTAAGGGTTTCCTGCGCGTCATAAATTATTTAAATTTTATTTCAATCAGGCAGAGTGTCATTATAAAATCAATTATTAAATATTTTGCTGTTATCAGCTTGCTTTTCATTATTCTATCATCCTGCAGTAAAGAAGGATCAGAAGAAGAGAAAAGTCTAAACGAAAGATTAAATTTTAGCAG
Source organism: Ignavibacteriota bacterium (assembly GCA_013285405.1). NCBI lineage: Bacteria > Pseudomonadati > Ignavibacteriota > Ignavibacteriota bacterium. Next base: position 2,725,537 of record CP053446.1, read on the forward strand.
TACAGAATATTTGCAGTCTTTCAAAAGTAAAATAACTTCAATTGATTCAAGTTTGATTAAGCTGGATACACTTATTCAATACTATGATACATTGCGAAGTTTTTATACCAAAAGAAATTTCCAACCGCTATTTATAAAAAGTTTTGATGATGAAGGAAATGTCTATTCAATCCTTTCCATATTTGAAAAAGCTGGTGACCACGGATTGAATCGTGAGCAATATCATTTTAACAATATTGTATCTGAGTTTACAGATGCAATAGATACATTGCCAAATAAGTTCAGATATTCAAATTTGTCGAACGCAGAATTATTACTGTGTGATGGAATTCTAAAATATTGTCAACACCTGCGATATGGTGCGGTTAATCCAAAGGAATTATTCTCCGATTCTTACTACATTCCTCTGGATGATTCAACAAAAGGAGATTTATTTCAGCCGTTAAAACAAGAAAATATTCTGCAATACCTTGTTGATATCCAGCCAAAAAGTAAAAGATATGTCGAGTTACAAACTGCTTTAAAATATTTCAGCAAATTCAGTAATATCAAGTGGGCTATTATTCCGGTACCTGTTAAAAAAATCGAACCTGGCAGTCGTGATTCTTTGATAGCAAAAATAACCCAAAAACTTATTTCACTTGAATACCTTGATACTTCAAAGATTAAGATCAATGACTTCACATTTTATGATTCGACACTTGTTGAATTAGTGAAATCTTTCCAGCGAAATAATGGTCTGGTTGATGATGGGGTAATAGGTAAAGGAACTATTGAACGTTTCAATATTTCACCAAAGCAGAATATTGACATAATAAAATTAAATCTTGAAAGATTCAGATGGAATGAATATGCTGATACCGGCAAATATATTTTAGTAAATATTCCGGATTTTATGCTCAATATTTTTAATGAAGGGAAAAAAGTTTACACTTCCAAAGTATGCGTTGGTTCAAAGCGATCATCATACTATCAGCAGCAATTTAAAGTTTATAAGAAAACAAAACAATGGAAAGATAAACCGGATGATTGGGAAACACCTAATATGTTTGGCGAGATTTCATATATAGTGCTTAACCCAACATGGAATGTTCCACCGAGTATTATGCGGGAAGAAATCGCTTATAAATTGAAAAAGGATTCAACTTATTTAAGAGATAAGAATTTTAAAGTTTATAAAGATGGGATTGAAATTGATCCGATGGAAGTTCAGTTAGCCGATCTTCATTCTGATAAAATTCCATACAGAATAATTCAAGACCCAGGATCCGGAAATGCACTCGGCAAGATAAAATTTATTTTCAGTAATCCGTTTGGAATTTACTTACACGATACACCAAACAGACCGCCATTTAATCAATCAAACAGAGCAGTCAGTCATGGCTGCGTTCGTGTTGAAAAACCGTTGCCACTTGCGGAATTTCTTTTAAAAAATAATCCGAAATGGAATATCGATTATCTTAAAATTGAGATTGGACAAAAAGTCGAGAATAAAAAAATTGTCTCAGAGTATATGAAAAAAAGAACTTCATTGAGGAAAAATTCAAGTCTCGGTGAAACTACCGATGTATCACTTGCACAAAAAATTTCATTGTATATTGATTACTATACTGCCTGGGTGGATGATACAGGAATCCTTCAACTAAGGACTGACGTTTATGGCAGAGATAAAATTTTACTGGATTATATGACTAATCAAAGATTCATCTGATCATTTGAGAAGAAGCATCTTCTTCGACTGAACAAATTCGTTTGCAATCATTCTGTAAATGTAAGTTCCGGTGCTCATCGGAAATCCTGAATCATTTAGTCCATCCCACTCAAGTGTGTACTGACCTTTTTGAACCTGCTCATTAAACAGCGTTTTAATTTCTCTTCCGAGAATATCATATACTTTAATCATTACTTTACTGTCAACCGGAACTTCGAACCTCACGCTCGTTGATGGATTGAACGGGTTAGGATAATTCTGATATAAAACGTAATCAAGTGGAATGTATGGTGGTTCAGAATAAATTATTTCGATATCAGCGTTAAAAATTCTTTCTCTATTAACATTGATCAGTATTAGATTATCAATGCTGATACTTTGAGGGTTGCTGATATTAAAAGGTATCTCAGCAAGAAAATTCTCTCCTGATTCAATAATTTTTGTACCTTTTCTGTCATATAACAAAACTCTTAATTGATCAGAACCTTCATAATAATATCCATTTCCAAGATCTGTAGTTATTAACATATTGTTCGGTACTTGAAATTCGCCAGCAAATTCAATCTGAGCTGCTCTTACATCAGTGCTGGTATTCAGATATGCAGTAATTCCTTTTTCATAAATATAGAGTTTTACTTTATAATCTTCTTCACCTTCAACTTTTGGAAAACTGGTGAAAGAACATCCGTTGATTGGAATTCCGTTTGGATAAATTCCAGTAAGAATAATATTTTGAAGAAGAGATAAATCCTGCACATTAACATAAGCATCAGGATTTGGTTCCGGATCACCTGGAATCCATGGAGCAATATTTGCTCTTTCGAATTCATCTGTTTCAAGTGAGTCTCTTCCGACAATATGATCTACTATCATAATTATATCAAGAATATCCAGACATCCATCACCATTAACATCACCATAAGCTGCAACCCTGTTAAGTGCAATGACAGTAAGTTCATCTCTTGAAGGAGTTATATCTATTGGAAAACCCTGATAAGTACTTGCTTCTGCATCCGAAATTTTGAATGATGATTTTACGCTGTCCTGCAATGCCGGAAGATTGGCTACACGGTATTTGACTTTTAACAATTCATTGTAATCACCGGGAGGTAGTCCATTATCCTGATTAAGATTAAATAACAAAACCAGTATTTCATCAACCGATGCTCCGTTTCCGGTAAGTGGTCCTCTGAATACATTATATGTAAGTACCCAGCTTGGATCAATTACATCTGCACCTTTCTGAATATTCTGGAATGTCAGAATAACATTATCATCAAGAACTTTGTTAACGAGCAGCCTGAATTGTAATGCTTGTGCTTTGTATTGCAAATCTTTTAATTGCATTATATCTATATATGAATCATCTTCCAATCTATAAACAGTATCTTGCTCAAAAATTAATCCCTGATCAGGTATGATATAAATTCCTTTAATGACTATTATGAATTCCTCTCTCGATGGTGTTATATCAATTTGCTGTCCTTGTATTGTACTGGCAATTGCATTCGCAATTTTCATCGATGATTTTACACTGTCCTGAATGACCGGAATCTCCGCAATCCTGTAATTCACTTTAAACAGTTCGTTATAATTACCTGGCTGTAAAACACCATTCTGACTTGTGTTATATAATAGAACTAAAACTTCACACTCGTATGCGTCATTGGATAAAGTAGTACCTTCAATAACATTGTAATTGATTACCCATTTAGGATCACTGATATCAGCACCTTTTTCCAAACTTTCAAAAATCAGTATTGTGCTATCGTCTTCGGCTTTGTTTATTTTTATTCTGAATTGGATAGCGTGTGCAAATCCACTAAGATTTTTTAGTTGAATTATATCTACATAAGAACTGTCTTGTTTGCGGTATGCAAATGCTTTTTGAAAAATTAAACCGGATTCCTCGGTAGGAAATAATGAAATAGAATTTGAATCCAGTTTATCCGGAGTGTTATTAAAATTGTTTCCACCTGCCAGCATTTCAATTGCAGGAATAAAAACAAAGAATAAATACAATAAAATTAATTGACGGGAAACCCGCATCTCTGTTCTCTTCTTATAAAAAAATTACTCAACCACGAGCATCATTATTCAATAACAATACCAGCCTGTTTGTTTATTTTGATACAGTTATTCTTGTGAAAATCATCCTTAAACAGAATTAATGATAGTTAGCTGATTAGTTAAGTAAAGAAAGAATAGGGAAGTGATGTAATAATTGCTTTGCAGATGGATATTATAGGTAATCTGTATTACCTGTAAAAGATCGTAACCCAGAAAATATAAATTAAGTTTTAAAAGGAAACATCGAAAAGAATAGTACGACAACGATTGTAAGTCCTACCAATGATAATGTAATCGTCCCGCCTAAATCAAATCTGTTTTCTTTTAATTTTCCGACGTCATCCATCAATATAATTTTCTTTTTGGGTACCCTCAGATATAACTAAAGAGTCACCAGCTATTTGAACATTCGTAGAATCATTTTTCTCAACGATGAATTCTCTGCCGTTGGTGTAGACAATTTTAATGTCTTCCATCGTAGAAATTTTAGTGTAATCGGCTTTTGGAATGACGAAATAAGAATGACAACCAGTAAACAAAATTGAATTGCACAGAATGCAGATTATAAAACGCAAAGTAATTTGTGAAAATTTCAAAGTAAAATATTTTTATTATTTGATGATTGCTTACTTAAGCAATGACATTTTTTTTGTTTGTATGAAACTTCCGCATTTTAATTGATAAAAATAAATTCCGGAAGATGGAAAATGTTTGATGGAAGATGTATTAAACTCAACTTCATAAGTACCGGCAGGTTTTTGTTCGTTGACGAGAGTTGTGACTTCATTTCCTAAAATGTCAAAAACTTTCAATGTTACATAGCTGCTAACTGGCAAATTATAACTGATTACTGTACTTGGATTAAATGGATTCGGATAGTTTTGAAATAGCTCGAATTTCTGTGGTAACAAACTTATTTCTGAAATATCAGTTGGTCCGTTCTGCCGTAATGGATGCGGATATGTAAACTGAGTATATCCAGGTTTTGGTGTTGTACCGTTATTGATAAAATCTCTTCCTTCAAGAAGATGTGGTTTTCCGTTTACTTCACAACCGTTAGTACAAACCATCCCGACCAGTGTGTTATTGCTATAATTATTCCATAAATAAAGTGGATAGCTGTAAGCTGTTGCTCCTTCACTTTGAGTCCCTATTTGATATTGACAACGCCAGCCAGCCTCACCTGAAACGTTTTGGTCAGCAGGATCATTTCCATCACAAAGAGATAAACTTCTTGGGTCAAATGATTTATAATCAATTGCGCCTATTGGAATAGTCCAATCCGTTTCCCAGGTTCCACCACCGATAAAATTGTTTCCCCAAACTACACCGGTTCCGGCGGAAATGTCCATTCCTTTCCATTTTGTAGTGTTTGTCCAGAATGTGTTATTATAAATTTCGTACGCATTAGCACTCACTAATCCGCTTCGCGCTAAATCGTGTGTCTCCCAAAATCCATAGTTTATTGTATTATTTCTGAAGACAACTCTTCCACCTCGATACAAATCCATACAAGCTGCACCAGTAACTCCGTACCAATCATCCCAGTCAAAAATATTTTCTTCAATGAAGAAGAAATCTGATGTCCCAAGAACCAATGGAGATTCCCAGTCATCAGTACCATCTCCGTAGAAGATTAATCCGTGAGCTGAACCTTTGAAAGTATTTTGATAAATCACACCACTGATGCCAGAGTAACCTGAAATGGTCCACTGTTTATTATTCTCAAATACATTATGGTGTACTAAAAGATTTTTCCAGTTTTTCGGACCGCCAAAATTGATTGCAGTTCCACTCCAGTAGTCTGTATCGCCTCCATAAAACCAGAATCCTGTAATTTCCATTCTGCCGGTTTTATTTCCAGCATCAACTTCAAGTAATCCGTGATTTGTTCCACCATAAATTATTTTAGTACCACCATCACCTGAACCAGCACCAATCAGTATGATTGTTTTATTTTGAATTATGACTTCTGAATTCCAAATACATTCTCCTGCCGGAACGAAAACAGTATCTCCATCTTGAGCAAAATTGATAGCCGATTGAACATCAGCTTGTGAACAACTTGCTGCCTGAATAATATTAGCCGATGAGACGGGCGTAGTGCAAAGTGCAATTAAACTTATTGATGCAAAGAATTTTAATGGTCTCATTTTCATCGCCTTTAAATTTCAGTTAATATATTTTCTATTTGATTAATAACATTGACTTTGTAATTGTAAAGTTCTCAGCTTTCTCACCTGGAGTTCGTACCGACATTTGATAGAAATAAATTCCGCTTGTTAATGTAGAATTCATAATGTAAAATGTAGAATGAAAACCAGCTTCGAGATATTCATTTACGAGTGTTGCAACTTCTCTGCCCAATAAATCATAAACTTTCAATGTTACGAAACTGCTTACTGGCAATTGATAACTGATTACAGTACTTGGATTAAATGGATTCGGATAGTTTTGGAATAACTGAAAATCAGTTGGGTTATTTTCTTCATCCACTATTCCTGTAGTATTTGAATATTCATAGCATCCAATATCAAAACCATTTCCTTGCGGACGAATTATCCCATCTTTATCAACGGTTGGTGCAAGAACAGAACTTCCGGCATCAACAGCAGGACTTGTAATAATTAAATGATAATCTCCATTTCCTCCGGATGGATTTACAAAGTAATTCGAAGCATTATTCATTGTAATTTCTATATTATGATCTTCAGATACGCCACCTGAAAATGAAAAATCTGTAGAAATATTATTTCGCACAGTAACTCCTGATGAAGGCGTTCCATTTTTATGATCGGTAACCATAATCCATGGGTCAGGTGATGGTGTTAAATCATTATCCACAACAGTATTGTTTATTATTTTACAATCAATAGCGCCGTAAAAAGAAATTCCATGCCAGTGATCAGTTATAATCAGATTGTTTTCAACGAGCCAGTTCTCAAACATTCCATCGAACAAACCAATTCCCTGAAGGTTACTTCTGTATGGCTGGTTTGGATCTTCAAAATTTATAATTGTGTTTCCGCGCAAAATAATATTTTTAACAACACCAGTACCAACACCACCCGGACCAACTGACCAGGATTGAAATCCATCATCGTGATTGTCATCTACATCGTACGAATTTTTTATTAAGTTATATTCGTAATTCGCATCGTCACCCAAACCTCTTATCCCATCTCCACGAAAATTTGATATGATGTTTCCGGAAACCAATGTGTACTGAGCACCATTTGAAATTCCATGATCAACTACACTGACGAGATTATTTTTGACGGTTATATTTGTTCCATCCATTGTAATACCATTACCTGCCTGGGAAACCCAATCAGAATCTGTCCAGCCAGAAATATCATCTGAATAATTTATGTTACAATTTTCGGCAGTGAGATAATTACCGTCTAACCTCAATGCATTTTTACCGTCTGCACCGCTGGTGTATCTTGGTTTGATATAAACGCCGGATAATTTCCAATAGCTGCAATTGCTAATATTAATACTTGAAAAAATTGCTGTAGCTCCTGTATTTGATCTGATAACAACAAAAGAGATGTTATTCTTTCCGGAGATTGTGAGGTTATCATAATTACCACTCAGTAGGCTGATTGTATCTCCACCTTGAACATTGTTAATAGCGTTTTGTAATTCCGTTGAATTGGATACTATAAATTCAGCAGCTCTAATCGATTGAATATTGTAAAATGATACAATTCCAAAAAGCAAACCAAGTAAAGATATTTTCATTATACATTCTCCTATTTAATCAGCAACATAGATTTAGTTTGAATAAAATCATCAGCAATCATTCTGTAATAATAAACACCGCTTGATAGACCTGTGGAGTTAAAAGTAACTTTATAAATGCCGGCAGATTTTTCCTCATCGACTAATGTTGAAATTTCATTTCCTAAAATGTCATAAACTTTTAAGATAACATATTGCCGACTGCTGATTGCATACTGAAGATTGGTCGAGGGATTAAATGGATTGGGATAGTTCTGATAAAGAATAAAATCATCAGGAATATTTCTTGGTGAAATTACTTCACTAGTACTACAAGGATCATGTCCATAAATAAACCGATAACCAGCCGGGATTCGACTAATATTAACATCATTAATTTCTCCCGGGGGAGAGGACGGATCAAATGGAGGCCATTGCAAAGAACAAAAATATTCTGGCTTGGTGCTTCTGAAATAACTTACCGGAATATTGTGATCAGTAATTGAAGGATCCCAAATAATTAAATTGTTTTTATAATCATAGTTACCATGTCTTATCATTGATGTTTTTACATTATGATCAAGTTCCTGCAAACCATTTCCTGTTGCGTATTGACCGATATAGCTTGGAGGAGATGTTGGTCCCCAGGTCCCGGTAAAACCATTGTTACCCATGTTTGGGAAACCTAATTTATAAATTACTTCATCTGAGTAACTGAATGGAGTTTCTGGTTGATACAAACCGTTCGGATCGAACGTACTTGTCCCTAAAATATTCCCAACGAGATTAAAATAATTATTCCATCTTCCAATATTAACTGCGATGAGATTTTCATTTGCTGTTGAATGAGTGGCTGTAAACCAGTTTCTTAAAACAGTAATGTGACTTGTTGAACCAAAGTAACCATCACTGCCCATTCCTCCTGCAATATTTCCTTCTACTAAGTTCATCAGGTTATGAGGTCCATGACTCACGCTGATATCCATTCCAGCCATATCCGAAGAGCCCGTATTTGCGTTATAAGAAAAATTATATGCAATTACGTTTCCGGCACACCCACCTCTTGAATCACCTAAAATAATTCCCGGAAATCCTCCGTTGTATGTGATGTTATCTTCAATAAGATTGAATGAGCAATCTTCATATAAATCTATTCCTTCGTGATTTGGACCACCACCGATCACCGAATGAGTATAGTTATGTCTTATCTCTCCGGAAACAAAACAGTACAAAAACATTTGACGGTTTGTTGAATTTTTTATCTCAACATTTTTTATCCAGCATCCCCAGGCTTGATCAAACTGAATTCCAACACCACTTTGAGAATTACAGTCAATTGTTAAATCTTCAACACCAGTACTTACCAAAGGAGAAATTGCATATTGAACAAGAGTTGGAGAGTCAGTAAAAGTAAATGGTATTGGAGGTGTTAGTGTAACAGTCGTTGCAGTTTTTGAAACAACTCTGAATGTTGCAGATAATAATCTGTCATTTGTAGTTGGAGTTGAAACATCAATTACAAATGGCAAATCATCCTGTTCAATTCTTACAAGGTTTCCAACAATTATTGATGAAGTATTTGAAACAGTAACGACACTGCTTCCTGCAAATGCACCGGCAGTTATTGCTAATCCATTTGCAGGTCTTGGCCAATCAGCAGTACCTAAGAGAAGCATTTGACTAACTGACGTTCCGGCGATTAAAATTGTATTCCCAACTCCGGCACCACGAATCGTGATGTTATCAGCATAAGCCCGATAAACACGATTATCCAATCGATAAATTCCTGATGGAATATAAACGACTTGTCCTTCCGGACATTGATCGATCGCTGTTGCAATTGCAGATGAAGCATCAACATTTCCATTTCCATAAAGAACGGAATCTATAACTGCACCAATAATTGTTCTGTTTGGAATTCCTTCGGGAACTCCAACATTATTTTCCCAATCATACAACCGTTCTGAAGGAATTATTTGAGGAATTAATGTGTCGATTGAAATTAAAAAAAATAGACACAAATGAATTTTTAATATAGAATATTGTCTCAACATTTTCATTCTAAACTTTTTTTAAATTTGAATTATTGCTATTTGAGTAACGTCATTTTTATTGTCTGAATAAAAGAATCTTGCTGTAGTCTGACAAAGTAAATTCCACTCGATAATTCTGAAGCGTCAAACCGAACTTCATATTTACCTGATGATTTAAATTCATTTATGATCGTTGCAACTTCGTTTCCTAATACATTATAAACTGTTAATGATACAAATCCTGAATTTTCTAATTGGAATTTAATTGTGGTTGAAGGATTGAATGGGTTTGGAAAGTTTTGGAACAACTGAAATTCATTTGGAATATTTTCGTTAGCCACTTCAGTTGTTGAGGTGTATTCATAACTACCAATATCAAAACCACTTCCCTGTGGACGCGAAACATTATCGAGATCTTCAAATACTGTTGGAAGAACTAAATTTGTTCCTGCATCAACAGCTTGTGAATTTTGAAGCAGATGATAATTTGCATTTGAATAATCAACAAAAATTTGATTTTCAGGATCAGCAATCATTGAGTGAGTATCATATCCCATCGTTTGCCATTGAGACAATGTCATATTCGAATTGCCATCATCATCACTTAATCTGTTTACAAGAATATTGTAATCACTAACAAATCCTGTAACAGATGCAGCATCAATCGAAATACTTCCTCTGAAACTGTGATGATTAATCAGAATATTATTATAAAGTGTATTACCGGTTGATCCATCGACAGCAATCACACACCAACGTCCATCGGAGGGCTGGATGATCGTGTTGTTATAAACTTTATTATTCTTCGAAGCATCTCCACCATCTATCTGATACATCGCAATACCAGTTGCGTGATTGTTGTAAATAAGATTATTAAATATTTCAGAACTTTGGACTCCATCCATATTTATTGCAGAACCGCCTCCATAACCGTTATCATGTAAAATATTTCCTTCAACTATTGCATCACTTATGATACCATCACCACCCATTGAGATATCGCCATTCATATGAATTCCGCAACCGTTATTATTGAATGAATGATTGTTCCTGATGATTGGTCTGTCACTGCTGTTAGAAACATAAATTCCGTGTTCATCTTCGCTGAATGAGCAAGTATTATTTTCAATTAGAATATCATCCGTAAATCCTGTAAAAATACCCCAGCGATAATTGTTGTGACAATAATTATTTTTTATTGTAATAAAATCAGAAACAGCAGCACGAATTCCGGCACGTGGCTGATCGAGAATTTCAAAACCATCAATTACAATCCAGGAAGCATTTTCAATATTAATTCCATCGGGAGTAACAGAATTTGGTTGATCAATAATTACATTATCTTCTGTTGCTTTAAATGTGATAGGATTATTTTGAGTTCCATTCGATCTGATATCAAATCCAGTATAATTTCCTTCAAGAACTAAAACCATATCTCCTGCAGCAACTAAATCAGCAGCATATTGAAGAGTTGCAAAAGCTGTTTGAGGTGTTAATCCGTTGTTGCCGTTGCTGCCATTCTCTGAAACGTAATAAGTGGTTTGCGAATAAATAATGTTCCAGCTCAACATCATTAAAAAAGTTAGTGAAATTCCAAATCTGATAATCATTGTTAACTCCGTTTGTTATTTTATTGATTCGAACAGACAATAAGAATACCAGATGATTGTTATCTGAGAATTTCCTTGAGAGTGATTTTCAGCAAATAATTGATTTCTTAAAACGACAATTATTACATTTTGACCGTCTTCTGTGGTAATTTTACGATGTTTTTATAGTAATGCTTTTGACAGCAATTTAATGTTTTTATTGGAGTAAAAGATGAATTTTAACCTTATTAAAAAATCTGAATTCGATAAAGTAAGATCGATTACAGCCGATTGGGAAACGAAGATACAGCTCTTTGCTGATATGTGCAGATACAACACATTGGTTGCCGTGAAGAAAGCTGGTTCTGGTCATCTTGGTTCATCACTCAGTGCAATGGATATCACAACTTATCTTTATTTAAATGAGTTGAATGTTTTAGAAGTTGGTCTCGATTCGCCCGATCGTGATATTTATTTTTCTTCAAAAGGTCACGATGTACCCGGATTGTATTCTCTCTTTTATGCACTCGGAATTATTCCCGAAGAAAAATTATTATTGTTAAGAAGACTTCACGGACTCGATGGTCATCCAGAAGTTCGTCAACCGGGAATCGAAGCAAGCACTGGTTCACTTGGAATGGGAATTTCAAAAGCAAAAGGAATGGCATGGGCAAAAAATTACAATAAGAATAAAGGTCACGTTTTCGTTTTAACTGGTGATGGAGAATTCCAGGAAGGACAGATTTGGGAATCGTTACAGGCAACAGCTCACCAAAAAATTAATGATGTGATTGCAATAATGGATCACAACAAATACCAGACAGATATGTTAGTAAAAGATGTTAATAATATTGAAGATGTTGTTGAAAAAGTGAAAGCATTTGGATGGTATGTTGTTCGAATTGATGGACACAATTACAAAATGCTGAAACATACTTTCGATGCAATGAAAAAGTTAGTTGATAAACCAAAAATGATTATTGCTGATACCATTAAGGGAAGGGGAGTTTCTTTTATGGAAAAACCTCTCACTGAAACTTTCCAGGGAAAAACACTTTACAAATGGCATTCAGGTGCACCAGATGACGAAAGTTATGAGAAAGGATTAACTGAATTAACTGAAACGATTAATAAACTTGCAGAAAAACTTGGTGTCGGGAAAATTCAAATTCCAGAAAACAAATCTGAGGGGAAACAAATTACAAAACTCGATAAAGAATTTGTTACTGTAGCTTACGGCGAGGCATTAGTTGAACTTGCAAAGACAATTAAAAATTTTGTTGTTCTGGATGGAGATCTTTCGGCTGATTGCAAACTTCGTAACTTTGAGAAAACTTATCCTGACAGATTCATTGAAAACGGAATAGCAGAACAGGATATGGTTTCAATGGCTGGTGGAATTGCGAGAATGGGATTGATACCAATCGTAAATACATTTTCAAGTTTTCTTTCTGCAAGAGCGAATGAACAGATTTATAACAATGCCGGTGAGAAAACAAAAATAATTTATACCTGTCATTTTTCAGGAATGATTCCGGCGGGACCCGGAAAGTCACATCAAAGTGTTCGTGATATTTCTTTGTTCGGTGCATTACCAAATGTTACAATTATTCAACCTTGCAATGCAGAGGAAACAAAATGGGCAACAGATTATTGTATAAACGAAGCTAAAGAAAATTGTGTTTTAAGATTAGTAATTGGACCTTCTCCTGAAAGAATTCAGCTTCCGAAAGATTATAAATTCAAAATTGGGGTTGGAGTAGAACTCACTCAAGGCAGTGATGCAATTTTATTTGGCTACGGACCAGTAATGCTTCACGAAGCTTTAGTTGCAGCAGAATATTTGAAAAAAATCGGTTTCGGTTTGAAGGTTATTAATTTGCCATGGTTAAACAAGATAGATAAAGATTGGTTGAGGAATATAGTATCAGATCAGAAAAAAATATTTGTGTTGGAAGATCACTCAGCTATCGGTGGATTAGGTGACAGGTTATTAAATCAATTCGTGTCGATTAGTGCAAACTTGCCTGACGGCAGTCAGGTTGGTGGCCTAGAATTTAAAAACTTTGGATTAACCGAATATCCAGAATGCGGAACACCACTTGAAGTACTTGAATTTCATAAGCTGGATGGAAAATCTTTAGCTCAAAGAATTTCTGGAGTAACTAATATTGGAACCGCAGAAGCAGTTGAGCAAAATTACACTACAGATGCGCCGCAGTAATCAAATTAATTTACTCAAACAACTCATTCAAATTGTGAACATATAACGCAAGCCCGGTCATCTTTGTTTCAGTCCAGTCATATTCAAAGTAATTGGTATTATAATATATAATATCTATATGATCACGGAGAAAATCTGTTATTGAATTTTTTGCCCATAACGCTGATAACTTAAATAATCCCTTTGCTCTCAATTCGTATCCATTTGTAATTTCCGAATAAAAACCACGTCCGGAGAAGTGACCAAAATAAAGTGCAACCGATTCAACGAATTCCAGTTTCGTGCCTGCTCGTGAGACAATTTTTTGAGTTCCTTCAATTTTGATAATGTTTTTCCAGAATTGTAAATCGCTTAAAGTTGGTTCATATTCGGAATTGCCTGTAGAGTCACGCGAAACCAAAAGATCTTCTGCTTCAACTGTAAAAGATAAATTAAATGCATTGATGGAAAAGTTATCAGAAATCAAATCAAATCCTGCTGACAATCCATAACCTGTTCTGTCTGTTCTTGGAAGAGGATCTGACTGAACAGGATCAACATAATATATTTCGTCACCAATATTTGATTTTGAATAGCCTAATGAGAAATCGAAAGTTGGTTTGCCATTTAATTTTCCATCGATGGGTAATAACAGGTTTTTATTAATCAACTTAATTACAGGAACATTCAGAAGAATACCAAAATCATTAACTGTGGTTTCAGCAGAAAATTCATTTGATAAAACTGATTTTACATTTTTAATTGTGTATCCGATGCTTAATTGAACATAATAATCCATCCCTAATCCAAATGAGTATGCATTGTAATAATCTTTAGCTTCAAATTCACCAATTTTATTTCCATTTTCATCATTCCTATTAAAAGTACCAAAATTTAATTCCGGATTTGAATAACCAAAACCAAAACTCAGCGGAAATCCAATTAAATCTTTAAAATTATAACCTGCGTTAAACGCTAAAGCACTTAGTTCACGATCAAGATTAAAAGATGGAATCCAGTCAACCGGTGTTGGATAAAAAATGAAAGTTAAATTATTTGTCTGGCTAGTATATCCTAATTGTGCCGGGTTCCATAGAAATCCAAACGGATCATTTGTTGGAAGCGCTGAACCAGTTGCGCCCATTGCACTTAGTGAAGGTGAAGGATTCAATAATAAAAATGGAACAGCAGCTTCACCTTGTGCGTACGATTTGACTGCAAAATTTAGCAGAAAAACAATAGCGGTTAGAAAGGATGTAGTTTTCATCAAGCTTCTCCGATAATATTGAGGATAAACATAGATTAATTCTACTGAACAAACATACACGAAACTATTGATTGAGCAAGGGTATTTTTTAGTGACAGATTAGATAGTGATTGAAGATCGAAAAGCCAGATGCCCTCTGTTGATGAGGGAAAATTATAAAATCAGATTATCTATAGAAATAAGGATCCAGCACACTGACTTCTATAATATTATCCACCGGTAATCCATTTGCTTCAGCAGATTTTCTTATTGCTTCAGGTGATGGTGCATCGTAGATACAGAATGTTTTCTTGTGATCCATTGTAACATAAGAATGAACCCACGATACATTATCTTCTGCATTAACCGAAACAACATTCAAACACATTTTGCTTCCTTCCATATTTACAGGAATTTCCAAACCATCAGGAAATGTTCTTTCAACAAGATAACGATGCATTACAATTTTTTTACTGCTATTATCCTGTGCAAGAGAATTATTTGTCATCACTGTGACAACAAGAAATGCAACAAAGGAAATGACTAACGCTTTCATCGGGCCTCCGAAAGTTTTTTAAATTATTAGTTAATTATTGAAGTTACATTACAATTCTTTGTATAAATTGTATTAGAAACTTGCTGCACAATAATAGAATAAAATTATTAGCTTGTCGTAAAAATTTAGTTCAATAAATAGTAAAATTGATTCATCCGGTTTGAAATTAAATCAAACGAGGAAGTTGATTGATAGGTTATGTTATCGAGTTAGCATATTCAGAAGGAAGAATGCCGAATCTTTTTTGAAAACATTTTGAAAAATATGCTGGGGTACTGAATCCTGTTTCAAATGCAATTTCGGAAATATTGCCGTGTTTATTTGAAAGTAATTTTAATGCTCTATTCAATCGATAATTCTTTATGAAGTCATTTGGAGATTGTCCGGTTAGTGCGATAATCTTTCTATATAGTTGTGCTTTGCTTAAACCAATTTTTTTACCGAAATCAACAACATTAAAATCTTCATCATTCCAGACTTTCTCAATTAACTCCATTAATGAATTTAAAAATTTTTCTTCAACCGGATTTGTTATCCTCACCAAATTCTTTTTGGACATTGTTTCTTTTCGAACAAATTCATTTTTAAAATCATTTGATAATACAATATTATTTTCCTTTGCAATTTCACTTAATCTTTTTGCAAGTAACACCGTTTCGCCAAAAAAATCATTTCCATTTGTAAATGGATAACCACTGCTTAAACCAATTGATGCCAAAACTTCACAGCCTTTCAACTTGTTGTTTATTTCACTGATTCTTTTTTGAATTTTCAATGCGCAGTTGATAGATTTTGAAATTGAAGTGAAGGAAGCCATAATTCCATCGTGATTAATTTTCACTTCGGTGCCATCAAACTCATTTAAAGCTGGTCTGATTACATTATTCAGTATCGCACTTATTTCGGTTTTTTCATTTGTCGATAATTTTGATTTTGTAATTATTCTTTTACAGTCTATAAATAAAATGATGCGGAATGCAGTTTCGTTTATGAATTGTTCAGTATGATTAACCTTTGCAGGATCGGCAATTCTGCCAAGAAAAAATTCAACTACATTACTTTGAACCTCGATGATCTGATTTGGAATAAGTCCATGAGAATTTCTGTGCATTTCCTCAACTGCTTCTTTATTCGGAGCTTCTATCAGGCAGAATGCAATTCGCTTTCCTTCTTCGTACCAATAGGTTAGTGCCTTACACTTGAATTGTTTCTGAATTTTTAGATCCATTTGATGTGCTTCAGCAACCGACTTGGCAGTTGCATTCAGTCCGATGTGACGATCCATAAATAACGGCATTAAACCTTCCAGCATTTTATAGTAATCAGAATAATACTTGTGTCCTCAGAATGGTTAGTTAAACTATAAAAAAGGAATTGAATGAAAACTAAAAATTTATTTTAATATCGGCAAATGCAGTTAGATAGTAACAAACTAAAACTTCCCAATAAATCAACTGCTATGGTTGAGTATTTGTTCGTTTTAGTTTTCTTACAATTTTTTTACTCAGAAAGATTAGTAAAACGATTGCAATTAATCCTGCAATCACCGGAAGAATTATTGCAAGTAAAGACAATCCGAATGAAGATCCTGCTTCTATCGTAGAGACAATCGGATTTGCTAAACCACCCGTTGTTACGGTAGAAGTCGCACGAGTCAATGTTGTTCCGCTTTGAACAATTCCTGCAGCACCGCTTCCTGCAATTATGGCTAACGCCCATTTTGCTAATGGTGGTAATCCACTTACAACAGCTATCATTAAAATTGCACCAGCAATAAATGCTGCTGGTGTTGCAATTGAATCCAGCAAATTGTCAAACCACGGAATGTAGTAAGCAGCTATTTCGAAAATAGTCGCAGCGCCGAATGCAAAAAGAGCAGGATATGTTCCTATCCATTCAAATGAAGGTGATAGTGGTAAGTAACCGGAAATTGAAGCTATGCTTGCAACAAAAAACGGAACAAAAATTCTGAATCCTGTTGCAGCGCTAAGTCCGATTCCTAAAAGTATTGAGGCGATTGTTTCCAAATAGTCAATTGTGTTAAAAGTTTTACAAAAATTACATTTATTATTTAAGAATGGTTTTGAGCTTTTCAACCTGGTATTTCCCGTAAACAGGCTGTACTATTTGTAACCCTTTCTCAAATGGCTTTCCGATTTTGAAACCTAAATCTTTCAGAAGTGATTGAATTTTCTTCAGTTCAATTTTACCTTTTACAACCAATCGAATCTCGTAACCTTGTTTATATGCTTGTCCCTCTTTCTTGCGACGAGTTTTATCAGGCAAACGGAAATAGTATCTTCCATTAATTAATTTTATAAAGTCATTTTTCAGCGAAGATTTCATTATTGCAATACCTTTAATTTTTTTTAAATGACTATGTAAAAGATAACCATTCTATGAAATATTCAAACAGTCAATCAAGTTTGAATTTTGTTAATCCTCTTTCAACAGAAATGTAAAAAATAATCAAATATTTTATTTTACAATATTTACATCGTGAAGTACAGGAGCTCTACCATGTATTAAAGGATTTATATATTCAATTTTGCAATTCAAAATAAACATCGACAACCATCCAAATATTTAACAATTAAATCTTTTATCTTTGTATCAGAATTAAATTATTATTCTTTGGACATAAATTGAAAATACACAGTAACCATCCAGTAATCAGCGTAGATGAAATTGTTCGTCCAACAAGAGTTGAAGTGGATCTGAAAATTCTTGCAGAAAATTTCAAAGCAATTAAAACTCATGTAGGAAATACTAAAGTTATGCCCGTTCTTAAAGCAAATGCTTACGGACATGGTCTTGTTCGAATTGCACAACTTTATGAAGAACTTAAAGCTGATTATCTTGGAGTTGCTGTTGTTGAAGAGGGAATTTTGCTTCGTGAGATAGGAATTAAAATTCCAATTCTCGTTTTAGGTGGTGTGTGGGGAAATCAGATTCCATTATTTTTAAAAAACAATCTTGCAATAACAGCCTCTTCAATAGATAAGTTGAAACAGATTGATGAAACTTCTGCTCAGATGAAAACCAAAGCTGTTGTTCATTTGAAAATTGATACTGGAATGGAAAGAGTTGGAGTTCATTATTACAATGCAGAAAAATTTTTAGAAACAGCTCATTCATTAAAAAATATTATTGTTGAGGGAATTTACTCCCACTTTGCAACTGCTGAATCTGATGACCTGACTTTCGCAAAACTTCAGTTCGAAAGATTTAGTGAAGTGCTAAATTATTTTAATAAGCATTCCATTGAACCAACAATCAAACATATTTCAAACTCAGGTGCAATTCTGCAATTGCCAAACGCGAATCTTGATATGGTTCGACCGGGAATAATGTTGTTTGGTGTTTATCCATCGAAGAATATTCAAAAAACAATTTCTGTAAAACCTGCACTTACCTGGAAATCATTAGTTGTTTATTTCAAAGTGATAAAAGCGGGAAATTCTGTTGGTTATGGTTTAACATTCAAATCAAACCATAACATTCGCGCAGTTACTGTTCCTGTTGGATATGGTGATGGATATTTCAGAAGTATGTCACACAAAGCAAAAGTTTTATTGAACGGAAAACTTTATCCTGTGATTGGAAATATTTCAATGGATCAGATTGTTGTGAATATTGAAAATGATTCTGCGTACAATGGTGATGAAGTTATTCTACTTGGAAGCGATGGAAAAAATTTAATCACTGCTGAATACCTTGCTGAATGGGCGGGAACAATTCCTTATGAAATTCTTACCAACATTAACACTCGAGTTCCAAGAATTTATTTGGAGTAAGATAAAATTTATAGAAAGCAGATGACACAGACCTGCCTTGCCGTCAAGCAGGTTGAATCGATCTGCGCTGATCAGCTAAATCGACGATATCAGTGTACAATTCTTTTATACTTTCCCGATCACAACTGTCCACGATCTGATTTCCCACTTTGTTATCAATCCATTTTTAACATACGGATCTTTCCTGATGAATTCTTCAATTAAAGATTTATCATCAACTTTAAAAATTAACAATGCCTTATCCGGTGGATCACTGAAAGCACCCGCAAGAATCAATTCACCTTTTTCGTTTGATTCACTTGCAAGTTTCAGATGCTCTTCACGGAATTGTGTTCGTCTTGTCAAATAATCATCAACAAGATGATAGATGAGTGCGTAATAGTTCATAAAATTTTTCCTTTTATTTTTTGAATATAAAGTTAACTGATGCATGTTTTGAATTCAAATATTTGATCAAGTATAACTTTGTGTCTTCGAGACTTTGTGACAAAATTTTCTCTTATGCCACAAAGACACAAAGTCACGAATTTTTTTTTAATTCTATAGTGATACCCCTATTTTTACAACCAAAATTATTAGTCATCGGAGGGAAAATTGAAGTCACTTGCTTCACGTATATTCAACAAATCACTTGATTACATCGAAAGAACTGGGAACAAGCTACCCCATCCTGCAACGTTGTTTGCATTGATAGCAGTCATTGTTGCAATCGCCTCGATGATCGGAAGTTGGGTAGGACTCACTGCTATTCATCCCGCTGATGGATCTGTTATTAAAGTTCAAAACTTACTTAACGGAGATGGACTCAGATGGATTTATGAAAATGTAGTTCACAACTTCGTAAACTTTCCTCCGCTTGGATATGTGCTTGCAGTAATGATTGGAATTGGTGTATGTGAAGGTTCAGGACTTTTTAATGCGGGGATTCGCGCTCTTGTTTTGAAAGCTCCGAAAAGATTAATAACAATGTCAGTCGTTTTAGCCGGAGTTTTATCCCACGTTGCTTCCGAAGCCGGATATGTAATTCTTATTCCTCTTGGTGCTATAATATTTTATGCGTTGGGAAGACATCCGATGGCAGGGCTTGCAGCAGCTTTCTGTGGTGTAAGTGGTGGATTCGGTGCAAACTTTTTAATTGGTTCAATCGATCCTGTTCTTGCAGGACTTTCTCAATCTGCTGCTCAGATAATTGATCCATCGATGAAAATAAATGCTGCAGTAACTTTTTATTTCAGTTTCGTATCCGGTTTTTTGATTGTGATACTTGGAACACTAGTGACAGAAAAAATTGTCGAACCGCGTTTGAAAAAGTATGAAGGTAGTGCAGAAAAAATTCCTGTTGAAGAAATTACTCCTCTCGAAAAGAAAGGATTGATGTGGGCTGGGATCTGGTTATTTGTTCTTCTTGCTGCATTAGCATTTACTGTCATTCCTGAAAATGGGCTGTTCAGAAATCCTGAGACGAAAGAAGTTCTCCACTCACCATTCTTTGATGGAATTATTACAGGCATAATTATTTTCTTTTTTATCCCGGGACTTGTTTATGGAATCGTTACCAAAACAATAAAGAACGATACTGAAATGATGAAACACATCATCAAGTCAATGAGCACTCTGGCAACTTATGTTGTGCTTGTATTTTTTGCAGCACAGTTTGTTTACTTCTTCCGTTACAGCAACCTCGGACTCATCATTGCAATTGACGGTGCAGAATTTTTAAAGAGCATTGGCTTTACAGGAATTACTTTGATCGTTTCTTTCGTGATTGTTTCTGCATTTATAAATTTGTTCATGGGAAGCGCGTCTGCAAAGTGGGCAATTATGGCTCCGGTTTTTGTGCCGATGTTTATGCTTCTCGATTATCATCCTGCATTAACACAGGCAGCTTTCAGAATAGGGGATTCGGTTACAAATCTAATCACACCGATGATGAGCTACTTTGCACTCATTGTTGCTTTTGCACAGAAGTATGATGAAAAATACGGAATAGGCACAATCATTTCTACGATGATTCCTTACACTGTTGTCTTCCTGGTATTCTGGATTGTGCTTTTAATTATCTGGATGCTTCTCGGTTTGCCTTTAGGTCCGGATGGACCGTTGTATTTGGTGAAATAAGTGTAGTGTTTTGTCCAATTACAATTTTATAAATAATTGAACTCACCCTCATCCCTCTCTTAAAAAGAGAGGGACTTCTTCCAGGTAAATCTTTAGATTAAAATTTCCGACAGAATATTTGTTGGAACGAAATCACTAACAATAATCCCTTCTCTGATTAAGAGAAGGGTAGGGATGAGTTTAAACTACCTTTATTACCTGATGGACCGCTGTATTTGGTGAAGTGAATGAATTATTAAATGCCAGGTTATTAATCAAGAATGAAATCTTTATAATATTTTTTAATCTCTAGTATGCACTCCTCCATTCTTAATTTATAGTAAGGACGAGTTTTCTTTTTTAATCTTGCACCAGCACAAAGCAGTTTATAGACAATGTGAAATTCAGGATTCCTCAAAGCAATCTCTAATGGTCCGAAATCATCATAGTAGGATGCATTTACGTCCACGCCATTTTGAATCAGATAGTCAATTATCTCCAATTTTGATGTTCTGATTGCTTCACTCAATGCTGACCCAAACTGCTGATCAAGATAATTTATATCTCCACCGGCTTTAATTCTTTCCTTTAATAGTTCAAGATTACCGGAACGCGCTGCAAAGATTGTTAATTGATGTATTGAAAACTCTGTCATAATTTAAAAAATTGTTTGACTTACGAGTAATATAATAAACTCCATCATTTTCAAATATGGATGCTTCTCGGTTTGCCATTAGGACCGGATGGACCGTTGTACTTGGTGAAATAAGTGTAGTGTTTTGTCTAATTATAATTTTATAAATAATTGAACTCACCCTAATCCCTCCCTGCCTTTGCCGGCAGGCAGGTCTTACAAAGAGAGGGACTTCTTTTAAGAATATCTTTAATAAAAAAATCCTGTCAGAATATTTGTTGGAACGAAATCACTAACAATAATCCCTTCTCTGATTAAGAGAAGGGTACGGGATGAGTTTAAACTACCTTTATTACCGGATGGACCGTTGTATTTGGTGAAGTGAGTATGCGTTTATCTACGACTTATCACATCGTTAAACTTTATAAAGAATTATTAATTGATCACGGTTAGGACAAGGATACAGGATCCTTAACTATCTTTATCAGATGATTTATTAATTCCCCCAGCACTCTCCTCATCGCTCTCAGCGATAATATCCTCAATTCTTCTCGTTTGCTTAGATTTAATTGTGAAAAGTTCCTTTTGAAGAGCTAAGTTTTTATTCCCTGCCCTTAACTTTTGTTCTCGAAGCAATGCTATTTGTTTGTCAAGGCGAACGTTTTTTCTTTTAAGTATTTTAATCTCTGCTTCAAGGCGATTACACTTTTCGTTAAGAGATTCTTTTGCTCTTTTATTCATAAAAATCCTAATGAGAATTATTAAAAATTAAGAAATTCGTAGAATTTATTGCTTGTTAAAATTGGCTTTATTGTCTCGACGTATGAGTCTAACAATAATGAACTATCTATGTTCACATCCATAAATTTTTTATGTTTTTCACGTTCCAAAAAACTTGCCTGAAAAAGTGTTTTGATCGGTACGAACCCAATGAATAGTTTAAATATCTTTATACCATCTTTCGATTGGGATACTAAAATTTTCAATCCATCATCAAACTTCATTTGGCAAAAGCACTGATTTGGATTCCCAGACGAAAGATTATTGTACTTAATTATTTCAGCCATCGCACTCCCAGTTAAATTTAGTTATATTGAAATTATTAATGCTTCTTAAAAGGAGCCATTAAAATATTACCAACGATTTCTAATACAGGTAAAACTTTCAAAATGAATCTAATGATAAAAACCATTATCGCATATTTCCAATTCAATAGAATTAATGAAAGAGCTAGTAACCAGTTTAACCAGTATAAATATGCAACCCATTTCGGCAAAGATCGTTCATTTATTCCTTCTCTTTGTGCTTGGATAATCCTTATATCAAAAGTTTCTATTGCCGAAGTAAAAAAATAAATAATCGTGATGACAATTATGTAAAGTGAATCAATGGGAGTATTGAACCATTCCATTTTATATAAACAATCTTAAATTTAAAATATATAAACCTAATTAGTTAAGAATCATTCAAATACGCTTAAAGCATTATTTCAAAATTTGTTTTTGTAGAATAATTCATTTATCAACATTTAAAACTTAAGCCAAATTTACAAAAGCTTCAATTGACCCGTCTATTTCCATTGTATTCGGCTTTAAATAACACCATATTTGTGCCTCATTTTTTAAGGATTAAAAAGAAGAAAACCATTGAAAAAGATAAGAAACATAGCCATAATAGCCCACGTTGACCACGGTAAGACTACTTTAGTTGACCAGCTTCTTAAGCAAAGCAACGTATTCAGAAAAAACCAGGTCGTGCAGGACTGCTTCCTCGATTCAAACGACCTCGAACGTGAAAGAGGAATTACAATCCTAGCAAAGAACATCAGCATTCCCTACAAAGATGTAAAAATTAATTTGATTGATACACCGGGACACGCAGACTTCGGTGGTGAAGTTGAACGTGTTCTTAAAATGGCAGACGGAGTTCTGCTTTTAGTAGATGCATTTGAAGGACCAATGCCTCAGACAAGATTCGTACTTGAAAAAGCTCTTCATCTTCATTTAAAACCGATTGTTGTGATAAACAAAATTGACAGACCGGATAACCGTCCTCAGGAAGTGCTGAATGAAATTTATGATCTATTCATTGATCTCGGTGCTGATGAAACACAGCTTGAATTTCCTGTAATTTATGCGAGCGGAAGAAACGGCTGGGCTGTAAAAAATCTGAAAGATGAAAGAAAAGATCTTGTTCCTCTTCTTGAAAAGATTGTTAAAAAAATTCCTTCACCGAAGGTTGAAGACGGAACTGTTCAGATGCAGATAACTTCACTTGATTACAATGACTATGTTGGACGAATTGGTGTTGGAAGAGTTTTTCGCGGAACACTTAGGAAAACAGATCAGCTTTGCATTATAAAAAGAAATGGTGACATTCATCCAATCAGCATCAAACAGCTTTTTGTGTTTGAAGGAATTGAACGAACAGAAGTTGACGAAGTTATTTCGGGAGATATTTGTGCAATTGTTGGTGTTGAAGATATTGATATCGGTGATACAATTTCAGATGCAGAAAATCCTGATCCACTTTCAATCATCGATATTGATGAACCAACAATCAGTATGAACTTCACCGTAAATAATTCTCCTTTTTACGGAAAGGAAGGGAAGTATGTTACATCACGACATCTTCGTGACAGACTTTTCAAAGAGCTCGAGAAAAATGTTGCCATGCGTTTGGAAGAAACCGGTTCACCGGATACTCACAAAGTTTCAGGAAGAGGCTTGCTTCATCTTTCAATTCTTATCGAAAATATGAGACGTGAAGGATATGAGTTTGCTGTTGGTCCGCCGAAAGTTATTTATAAAGAAATTGATGGAAAGAAAGCTGAGCCAATTGAAATTCTTGTTGTTGATGTTCCAAACGATATGACAGGAAAAGTTATTGAACTTGTCGGACAAAGACGAGGAGTGATGACAAAGATGGAACAGAAGGGAAGTCTGACAACTCTTGAATTCCATATTCCTTCAAGAGGATTAATGGGATTGAGAAACCGATTGCTGACCGTTACTTCCGGTGAAGGAATTATGCATCATCGTTTTTACCAGTATGAATTTTTTAAAGGATCAATTACTCAAAGATCTAATGGAGTTTTGATATCAATGCATGAAGGACAATCAACTTCGTACGCAATTGATTCGCTACAAGATCGTGGAGAATTTTTTATCAATCCGGGAGATGTTGTTTATCGCGGACAAATTGTCGGCGAATATAATAAAGACAATGATATTGAGGTTCATGTTCAAAGAGGAAAGAAGCTTACGAATATGAGAGCTTCAGGTTCTGACAAAGCTGCGAAGATTGCACCCGCAATAAAATTTTCATTGGAAGAATCGCTTGAGTATATAAAAGATGATGAGCTTGTTGAAGTAACACCAAAATCAATCCGGATGCGAAAACTTCATCTCGATCCTAATGAAAGGAGAAGATATAATCTAAAGGATGCGTGATTATTCGTACAACTGCCCGGTGTTGGAGGATTCGTGGCTGATGCAATTTTTGTTTGCTACTAATTCAGGAATATAGATGTATAACTGTTCAAATTATTGTTCGATGAGACCAAATGAAAATATCATTCGGGCAGAAATTCCATAAAAAACAGAAATCTCTTCATTGATTAAGTCTTTAGAAATAAAAGGTGAGAGAACCAGAATAAATCTTGGGAGTATGGTGGAACCCAGATTAAATCCAACAGAAATCATTCTCGTATCGATAGGTTTTGAATTCTGAGGTACGTTTGCTGGCGCAACTGAATTAAATCCATATAACAGTTCTATTGCACCCATCCAAAAGAATGATTGCGACTTAATAAAAGTTGGGTAGAACCCCGCACCAACTAAAAAACCAGAAGAATTCATTTTTGCGTTATTATAGTTTTCCTCTATACTCCCTGCTTGATAACCTAGCAAAAATTTTATATTGAGGGTAGGATTGTGTCTCTTCAAATTAAAGGCAAAATGAAATGTAGTTGATGATGATTTAGTTTTACCATTTATATCAACTGTTCCAGTCGAGAATTGCAAACTTAAATCTATTGTACCAATAAAGGTAATAACTCCTTCAACGCTTGAAGATTTAGATATATCGTTAGCAGAATATGTATACGCCGCACCGATACCCAAGTTATTACCAGTCATAAATTCACTTTGACTATAAGTAAGAGAATAAAATATTAAAAGCATGAAGATAGATTTCATTTTAATACCCGCTAAATAAAAAATTAATTTAATCAGAATTATAATTAATTTATTGTGCGGTTCCTCAACTTCATTAAGGAATTATTCGTGAATTCGAGGCTAGTTATTGTCTGCCAAGAATGCACGAATTATTTTCTAATTCTTTTTCCATTCAGGAAATCTTCCCGGTGTAAATGGTGCACCAGATTGCTCGAGCACATCTTCAACTTGTTTTATACTCAAATCAATTGACAGTAATGAAGCTGAAATTTCATCGAACTTACTGGCTGCAATATCATAAGAAGTAATAAATGTATTTGTCGGAGCCGCAGTTGTACTCCACAAAGCACCTGTAATTAATTCTACTCTTTGTTTTACTGAAGTTGGTGTTGCACCTTCATATCTTGTCCTCAACTGATCTCCGTTTAATTCGCGATTTAATTCTCTCAAATCAGATTCAATATTAATTATAGTTGTATAAGTATCTTCAGGAACTCCGGATGTTTCAATTGAAGCTTTTTTCAGATATACAAGTTTATCAACAAGTTCTTGTCGATAAGCATCCAATCCTGCTATTGCTCTCGTAAGTTCTGCAACTTTTTTATTGAAAACATCAAGAGCTTGTTTATCCTGAGCTGGAATGGAAGTATTATTCAATGGTACACAATTAAATTCTTTTGCAGAAACAAGCTCAGTAAATTTTCCATCCTGAAATTTAGAAAGTGAAACAAAATATTTCCCGGGAACTACCATAAATCCTTTATCCGGTTCAGACCACGGAACAGAGTCATCAAATGGTTCTAATGATATTGGAGTTACCGGAGAATATCTGAAATTCCAGACGATTCTGTTTACGCCTTTGTTAGCATCAGTTTTTATTTTATGAACAACATTGCCAGTTGCATCTGTAATTGTGAAGAGCAGATAAGATGCCGGTTCTTCCTGTTCATTCATCAAAGTTGTATATGATGGATATTTTACATCTTCACCTTTTTTCTGTTTTTCTTTTTCTTCATCTCTTCTTTTTTCTTTAAGCGATTTGAATTCATCTTTTAAATAATATGTGAACACTGCACCAACTTCTGGATTCGGTGCCGAATAAAAACTCGCACCCATAAATGCTACGCCTCTGAAACCTAGTGGGTTTGATTGAATGAACATCAATGCGTCTTTGATTGGAAAAATTTCTGCTTCCTTTTGTAAAGTTTCTTTTGACATATATCTGAGTGGTGAATAATCATCAAGAATATAAACTCCTCTTCCGAAAGTTGAAACAACAAGATCACTTTCCCTTTTTTGAATTTGAAGATCCATCACGCAAGCCGGAGGCATTCCATTATCAAATTTTATCCATTCATTTCCACCATCATTTGAAAAGTAAACTCCGAAGAGTGTTCCAAGAAATAATAAATTTTTATCAGCGTGATCTTCAGCAATTGAAAATGTACTGCCGGGTTCCGGAAGATTATTACTAATCGCAAACCAACTCTTTCCACCATCATTTGTCTTATAGATATATGGTTTATAATCACCACCGATATAATTATGACAAGCTGCGTAAGCAACATTCACATCAAAATTTGATGCGATGATGTGATGAATTCTTGTGTATTCAGGTAAACCTGGTGTTGATGCTGTCGTCCAGTTTGTTCCTCCATTTGTAGTGAAGTGAATTAGTCCATCCGCAGAACCTACAAATAAAATTTTTTCATCAATCGGCGATTCTGCGATAGTTACAATCTGTGCCAAAGAACTTTTTTTTGCAAGCTGGTCAATGCTCCAGCTTTGTCCCATCAACTTTTGCATTTCTTCCGGAACTCCTCTTGTTAAGTCAGGACTAATTTCTTTCCAAGTATTTCCCTGATCATCACTTCGTAAAAGTTTGTTTCCGCCAAAATATAATCTGTGATTATCGTGACTTGAAATTACAAACCCTGCATCCCAATCGAATCGGTAGGCTGAATCAGCAAAATCCTGAGGCTGTATAAAAAGATTTTCTCCACTTCGTTTATCGAATCGAACGAGTCCGCCAAATTGTGATTGCGAATAAATTATATTCGGATCTTTCCAGTCAACCTGAGTTTCAAAACCATCACCGGCATTTGTGAACAACCAATCGCTATTCACTATTCCTGCTGAGCTAATTGTTCGTGATGGTCCACCAAGACTATTATTATCCTGAGTCCCGATATAAACATTATAAAATGGTTCTGCGTTGTCTGTTGTTACTTTGTAAATTTCTGCAATTGGAATATTGGGTTTAAAATCCCAATTTTTTGCTCTATCGAAAGTTTCATAAACCCCTCCATCGCAACCGGCAAGAATGTGTTTATTATTTTGTGGATCAATCCAGAGTGCATGATTATCAACATGCTTTTTATCATCGCCGAGATTTTTCCAAGTTTTACCACCATCGATTGTAACCTGGAGGAAAGTATCATTGCTATAAACTCTTTCCAATTCAATCGGATCACAAATTAATTCATGATAATAAAATGGTGCACTTGCATTGTAGCTGCTTTGTTTTGTCCAACTTGCACCACGATCAGTACTTTTGTAAACACCTTTATCTTTGTCAGTTGCTTCAATTATTGCACAAAGATAATCAGGATTAACAGGAGATATCGCCATTCCGATTCTTCCAACATCTAATGAAGGCAATCCGCTTTTTAATTTTTCCCAGGTCATACCGAAATCAATACTGCGATAAATTCCACTTTCAGGACCACCATAAACTCCAGTGTATAAATTTCTCATTCGTTGATGAGCAACTGCATACAAAATATTTGAGAATCGTGGATCCATGTGAACCTGATAACAACCGGTGTACTCACTAATGTTTAAAACTTTTGCCCACGCTTTTCCACCATCAACAGTTTTATAAATTCCTCTTTGTCCGCCAGAATTTCTTGATGAACCATAAGCTGCAACGTAAACTATTTGTGAATTATTCGGATCGATTACAATTCCTCCGATCTGGTCAGAACTATCGAGTCCCATATTCTTCCAGCTTTTTCCACCGTCTTCACTTTTATAAACTCCATCACCAAAAATCACATTATTCTGATTATTGTTTTCACCGGTTCCAACCCAAACAACATTTGGATTTGTTGGATCGATTGTAACACACCCGATTGCATAAGATTTATTAGCATCGAAGATTGGTGAAAAAGTTATTCCACTGTTTGTAGTTTTCCATAAAGAACCATGACCGGAAGCAACATAATATTCACTGTGATTAAATGGGTTCACAGCAATATCAACAACTCTTCCACCTGTCACAGCAGGTCCGATACTTCTAAACGAAAGTCCTGCAAGAGAAATATTTTTTAGTGAATCTGGTTCAGATTTTTCCTGACCGAAAGTGATTGATGAAAGTGTGAATAGAATTGTCAGGACAAAAATGGTTAATGATTTTTGCATTATAATACTCCAACAATATGCTTGAATGGTTGTATGAATGTATGATTGTATGAAAATTTGTTAAATAAACTGCGATAAATTAAGGGATAATGTAGTTGAATTACAATCTTTTGAAGAAAGATTTTGATGGGTGGGGATTTATGTCTGTCAAACGAACAAATACTTCTTTCACCCTTTTAAGTTGCGAATGTTATTACTGAATTAATAAGAAATGCTCAACATTATAATTTCTTGCGGATTGAAATTTATCATATTATCATAATCGGAGTGCGAACCAATCCAGAACCAGATTATTTCATCTTTTTGAACTACTCCTAATGCCCGATAACTTCTTGAAATTCTAATAGAAAAAATTTGTTGTTTGGAATGAATTTGTTTAAAGTGTAAACTTGGATGAGATGATTCTATCTGGAATAATTTAAATACTCTCTTTGCCTTCTTCTTAACATCAACTGGAAGTAAATCATAACTCTTCCAGAAATTTTCATTCGTCCTCGAAATCAAAGCTTTTTTGTGTCTAGTTGATTTGTTTTCCCATTTTCATATTGTTCAATTGTTTCTTTAACAAGGATATCCAAAACATCTTCAGATTCAGAAAAACTTTTTTTCCATTTTCTTTCGCTCTCAAGTTCTTCCAAAAGCCATTTAGCTATAATATTTTGTTGATCTTCAGAAAGTTCAGCAGCTTTTCGAAATGCCTTTTCTAATAATTTTGTCATTTTATTTTCTTAATAATTTTCCTTTTATAAATATAACTTTATGCTTTCTTTTATGCAATCAACTAATATTGAAGATAGTTAATTTGTCCAAAAAGCTATGATTGAGGTTTTGCGGATTGGGGAGGAAGGTTTCAGATTCCGGATCAATCCGGCAGTTGCCGGATCGTCCGGAATGACATTTTTTATTTAATTATTTTCTTTTCTCTTAAAACAGTTTCAATTGTATTCTGACCAATTTCCTGCAGTTCGTAATTAACTCGTGTGTATGGTTTATTAATTTTTATATATCTGCTCAAATCAATCGGAGTTCCAATCACGACTGAATCACATTCGGTTCTGTTAATTGTGGTTTCCAGATCTTTCATCTGTGCTTTCCCATATCCCATCGCCGGCAGAAGTGTTCCGATATTAGGATATTTTTTGAAAGTATCCGAAATCGTTTTAACAGTATAAGGTCGAGGATCTACAATTTCCATCGCACCAAGTTTTTGTGCTGCGATTGTTCCGGCACCGTATTTCATTTCTCCGTGAGTTAACGTCGGACCATCTTCAACTACAAGAACTTTCTTTCCTTTGATTACAGATGGCTTATCTACAGTAATTGGTGAAGCTGCTTCAATAATTGTTGCGTTCGGATTTATCATCTTTGTGTTTGCGATTACTTCGAGTATGTCATCGTTATCAGCCGAATCAATTTTATTTATTACCGCAGCATCAGCCATTCTTAATGAAGTGTTACCGGGATAATAATAAAGTTCATGTCCCGGTCTGTGAGGATCTACAACAGTGAAGGTTACATCAGCTTTGTAAAATGAGAAATCATTATTTCCACCATCCCAAAGAATTACATCTGCTTCCTTTTCTGCTTCACGAAGAATTGCTTCATAGTCAACTCCTGCATAAATAACCCCACCACGAGCTACGTGTGGTTCATATTCTTCAATTTCTTCGATTGTACATTTATGTTTTTTCAGATCTGCGTAAGTTGCAAAACGTTGAACTTTTTGAGTTGCGAGATCACCGTAAGGCATTGGGTGCCGGATTGCTACAACTTTTTTTCCGGCTTCAGTTAAAACATTAACCACTTTTCTTGAAGTCTGAGATTTCCCGGCACCGGTTCTTACTGCTAAAACAGCAACAACTGGTTTCTTACTTTTTACCTGAGTTTCTGCTGCACCAAGAAGTCTGAAGGAAACTCCGGCAGCATTTACGACTGATGCCTTTGCCATTACATAATCGAATGGAACATCTGAATATGAAAAAACAACTTCATCTACTTTCAAATCTTTAATTAATTTTTCAAGATATTTTTCTTCATAAATTTTTATCCCTTTCGGATAAAGTTTTCCTGAAAGTTGTCTCGGATAAGTCCTTCCTTCGATATTTGGAATTTGAGTTGCAGTGAAAGCAACAACGTTGTATGATCTGTTGTTTCTGAAAAACACATTAAAGTTGTGGAAGTCGCGACCAGCCGCACCCATAATCAGAACATTTTTGCGGGCCATAAAAATTCTCCTTCGGTTTGTTGATTTGATTAAATCTTATAAAATCATTGTCAAATTTAAGGCTTTTTAGCGAGAAAATAAGCTTTTTTTAAGTAACTTGAATAAAGAACTACTCATCACTAATTGAGTATTTTTGAATTAAATGTGGTTTCGGTTTATTTTCAAACTGATTTTCTTAAACCAGTTTCACACCACACCAGAAAATTGATTATTATTTAGAGATATTATTTAATCCCGGAAACCGATATCTGAATTAGTGAATCTATCATTCAGTCTGTTTAAAAATCAATATCTTTGTATCTGTAAAATCGAATTATCAATGAGAGAGGAACAACAATGAAAAAGTTTGCTATTATTACTTTCTTTACTACACTTCTAACTTCATCAGCAATAAGTCAGGAATTCGAAAATTTCAACAAATATTTCCTTGATGAAACAATGAGAATAGATTATTTCCATGTTGGTGAAGCAAAAGATGAATTTATTACACTTGATCAGATTTATAAATACGGTATATGGGCTGGAAGCAGGGTTCATCTTATTGATAACATGAATCTTGGCAGATATTGTGTTAAGATTTATGATGCCGCTTCTGGTGAATTAATTTATTCAAAAGGATTTGACAGTTACTTTGGCGAATATAAAACCAGCAGTGATGGAATGGCAGGAATTAAAAAAACCTTTCAGGAATCTGCTGTCATTCCTTATCCAAAGAGTAAAATAATTTTTTCTATTGAAAGAAGAGATAAGGAACAGAATTTGTTTGAATTTTTCAGAAGAGAAATTGATCCTGCTGATATAATGATAGTCAGAGATAAAATAAAAGATAAGATGGTAAAAGTTTATAGCGCTGATTCAAACGGTGATCCGCATAGTCGGGTTGATGTTGTGATACTTGGTGAAGGTTATACTCAGGACGAGAAAAGTAAATTTGAAAAGGATCTAAAATATTTTACTGATGTTTTTTTTAAGATGGAACCTTATAAATCGAACCAGGATAAATTTAATATTCATGGGGTTTACAAACCTTCGGAAGACAGCGGAATTGATGAACCACCAGCAGATCAATATGCGAATACAGTACTTAGTTGTACATTTAATTCGATGGGTTCCGAAAGATATATCCTGACTGAGGACAATAAAGCTGTTAGAGATTTAGCAGCTCACGCTCCGTACGATGCAATTTATATAATGGTAAATCATCCCCGTTACGGCGGTGGTGGAATTTATAATTTCTTCTGTACGTTTACCACTGACAATCAATTCAGAGATTATTTGTTCCTCCACGAGTTTGGTCATTCATTTTCGGGACTTGCTGATGAGTATTATACTTCGGATGTTCAGTATAATGATTTTTATCCGCTGGCAATTGAACCTCTCGAACCGAATGTAACTGCATTACTCAATCCACCATCTGTGAAGTGGAATGAATTTCTTTCACCCGGAATCGAAATTCCGACCCCATGGGACAAAGCCAAATACGACTCTATGGATTACAAATGGCAGGCAGAGCGAAGAGAGATGAACAAACGAACCGCTCAATTGAAAAGAGAACGGCAGTCACCCGAAATAATAAAAGCAGCAGAGGATGCCTACGCGAGAAAGGACAAAGAGCATTCGCAACTTGTTGATTCGTATTTAAAGAAAAATTCATACTATGGTAAAGTTGGCGCTTTTGAAGGAGCCGGATATGTTGCATCCGGAATGTACCGCCCGATGCTGGATTGTATTATGTTTTCAAAAGGTGAACGACCATTCTGTAAAGTTTGTGAAGCGCATATTATTAAAGTAATTGAGCAGTACACCGAATGAGAAACTCAGATTAAGATTATGAGTAAGAGAAAGAGCAAGATTTAGTTTCAATCTTACTCTTACTCGTAATCTTTCTCTTACTCTATCTTATCAATACCATCCCTGCCTGCCGGCAGGTTCTTTGTGCTTAATCATTTGAGTAGAATCATTTTCTTCGTCTCCGAAGACTCGCCAGCTTTTAGTTGATAAAAATAAATTCCATCGGAAAGCCTCACCCCGTCCCTCTCCGAAGGAGAGGGCAGAACGATTTTTCAAACTTCATTTTATTAAAACTAATTTCTTAGTATCACTAAATCTCTGTCCTGAGCCTGTCGAAGGATCACGTGCAGTTAATCTGTAAAAGTAAACTCCACCAGAAAGACTGCTACCATCAAATTCTATTTCATATACACCAGATTGCTTTTCTTCATTTACAAGTACTTTCACTTCCCTTCCTAAAATATCGTAAACTCGTAATTGCACTAAAGTCCCTCCTTTGGAGGGATTTAGGGATGCCGGTATTGTATATTTTATTTTTGTGCTTGGATTAAAAGGGTTGGGGTAGTTTTGAAAAAGAGCAAAGTTTGAGGGTAACTTATTAGTCTCATTTATAAAGACCGGACTATCAACTTCATCGGCTCCTTTATAGGGTGAAATGAGATGCCTTAATTCACCATCTATATCAGTTGTAATTCCACTAATAGGAATTCCAATTAACAAACTGTCTCCAATAGAACCGCCAGTTAAATGCAAATCGGTATCAGAAACAAAATTTACATCCGTACTCACTGAATTCGGATCTCGATTACTCAAAATTTTCCATTCCTCGATATTTGAAGCATAAGTGTTTATCCACTTCCCGATATAATTATTTGGCGGAGTTACATAGTGATTATTGTAGTCATAATCTGCTGAATAATAAGGATCATTAGAATCAATAGCCAAATGTATTCCATTACCTGATGTATTCACTCTATTATTTACAAGAATGTTATTGAGTAAATACCATGGTGGGTACAAAGAAGGATTTTCAGTCAAAGTCCAATCCCTTTTAAGGCAACTACTACCCTCAGAACTTTCACAATTTCCAAAAATATTAATTGAATTATAATAGAAAAAATAACCAATAAATAATTCTCCCTTTAAATAAATTCCAGTAATAGATGATTGTTCATTACCTGAAAGAGAAATAAAATTATTGTCAACAACTCCGCCCCAACCTCTCGGAATCTTTATCCCATATACATCATTTGAATTTAATTCACTTGAAATCAAATTATAGATTTTACACTTACTTATTGTCACATGCCTAGCGTAGCAATTAATTCCCGATAATGAATTACTTGATACTTCAAATTCATTGTGTATAATATTCCCGATTAGCGACGAATTATCTGCAATGTGAATTTCTATTCCGGCTTTTTTGAAATTTTTAATTTCACAATTTATTACAGTATGATGAGAACCACCCTGACCACTTTGGAAATCATTA
This sequence comes from Ignavibacteriota bacterium, assembly GCA_013285405.1. Lineage (NCBI taxonomy): Bacteria > Pseudomonadati > Ignavibacteriota > Ignavibacteriota bacterium. The sequence goes on from CP053446.1 coordinate 2,760,307, forward strand.
AAAATTTTTATCCCAAACGAAGGTAAGTTATTATCATAATTTGCAATTAGACAATTTGCTAAAGTGTTATTAGTATTATTGTAAGGTTTAAATGAAACTACACCATCTGTTGAACTTGTATCGCTGCCAAGAATGTTACAATACATAATAGTATTAAAATGAGTGCTATCAAGGAAAAGAATTGTACTGGAACTTAAAGATGTATTTATAAGTGATATTTCCTTTTCTTCACCAATTCCACCCGGCCTGCCATCAATTGTTGTAAAAGTAGCATTCTGAAAAGTAAAGATTATTGTATTGCTGATGAGATTAATATTTGTTGCATTTTGAGCTGGACGAATAGTAATAATATTATTCTGTGAACTTCCATTTATAAAAGGAATCTCTATAGGAAAAATTTCATTTGTGGCATTGTATGTATTTAATAATTCTAAAATTGTAGGAGAGCTAATCGATTGATTCTCTAATGATTGAATCGCTTCTGTTATAGTAAGAAAATCACCACTTAATCCAATTGATAAATTGGTCGGAAATGTATTTTCAATGATAACTAATTTCGGATCTGTGAGTAAAGAATCTGGATATATAGGTGGTCCGGTTAAATCAATTTTATAACAATTCCCGTCAACCAAGTTGCCAGCAGTTGCTTCAGCAGAAATATCATAAGCTAACCAGTAATAATTGGTTGCATTATTAATCAGATAAGCACCTGTTATATTATTGATTTCAAATAATCCTGATGGGTTTGTGTATGTTTCTCCTATTTGATGATTGTTGCTAAAATAAGGTGATGAACCCGTGGAAAATAATTTGACATTTACAATATCATTTAGATTGGTAGTCCCGTAAGTATTGAAATAAAATTTTAATACTTGTGGTGGAGTCAAAGCTCCTCCATCATGACTTGGAATTATAATAGCAATAATTTTCTGATTTTGATTTCCAACAAAAACACTATCTGGAGTTTGGTACAATTTTGACCCATAATAGTGATATTGTTGAGGTACAAAGCTAAGAGTCAGATTTTCCGGTAAAAGAGAAAGGTCGTAGTTATAATTGTTGGCAGTTGTAGTTGATACTGTAAAATTATAAATAAACTGCATCGGCGTAACACTAATGAAATTTCCGGTACCGCCAATATGATTATTCATTCCAACTGAAAATTGAGAACCAGACGAAGTTCCAGGCCCATACATGAAATCGATTGTTCCATCCAATTCCCAAATCCTCACCTGAAAACTTTTCCTTAATGGGCTACCATCATACCAAGTTAAGTCTTTCCATTGAATGACAAATATTCTTGCAGGATATTCTCCGATGGTTTCATATCTTATCTCACTTTGTGAGTCAGCATACAAATCACTCCATAAGGGGCAAATCAAGGGTTTCTTTACAGTACTCTCAAGTTCATTAAATGCACCAGGACCGGTGTAAGTTTGTCCCATCTCAATCCAACCATTAACAGAAATTCTAGCAGTTGAATACGTAATCCCCATGTATTCAAAAGGAAATGGAAGATTTATATTCTCCGCTCCATCGTTTCCAATTGCAGTACTAATTGTGCCGTCTGTAAGCTCAGAATAATTACCATACGCAGTAGGAATAAACATGTAACCTAAATAGGTGGCTTGCGCGATTGACTCTGAATTAATTATACCTATTATGAATACTGATAGATAGTTTAAAGTTCTCATTTCTATCGCCGTTTTTTTACAAACTAAATAATTATTCTTTTTAAAGATTTTCGTTTACTCTATCTTATCAATACCATCTTTCTTGTTTGAACAAAAGTGCCTGCTTGAAATTGATAAAAATAAATTCCATCGGAAAGCCTCACCCCCGTCCCTCTCCGAAGGAGAGGGCAGAACGATTTTTCAAACTTCATTTTATTAAAACTAATTTCTTAGTTTCACTAAATCTCTGTCCTGAGCCTGTCGAAGGATCACGTGCAGTTAATCTGTAAAAGTAAACTCCACCAGAAAGACTGCTGCCATCAAATTCTATTTCATATACACCAGATTGCTTTTCTTCATTTACAAGTACTTTCACTTCCCTTCCTAAAATATCGTAAACTCGTAATTGCACTAAAGTCCCTCCTTTGAAGGGATTTAGGGAGGCCGGTATTGTAAATTTTATTTTTGTTGTTGGATTAAACGGATTGGGATAATTTTGAGATAGAGAAAACTCAGTCGGCAAATCCATTTCGTCTTCAACATTATTCGGAATTGTGATAGTGAAAAAATTATTAGATTCATCATACGCACAAGGAAAATATCCTACTCTGATTAAACAACTATCTGAATCTATTTGAGGAACTTGCCAGCTAAAACTATTATAAGGGGATGGTAAGTTATCGCTAATAACTGACCAGTTCATTCCTGCATCAGATGAATACCACAATTTTCCTGGAGGTAAAAAACTATTTGTCCATGTAATTAGAAAATTTTCACCGCTAATTAATGTTTCTCCACCGTTAGGTGATACAACTTGATATGTTGGCCAGGAGAGAGGTCCGTCATATTGAACACCTAAGATAATTTTATCAAGCGAGTCGATGTAATAAGTTGCCGGATTCCCGAAATCAATTGTTTGCAAAGTGTGTCCTGAATATGGATTAATAAATGTTACAGAATATATCATTTGCCAATCCCAAATAATTTCTATCGAGTAACCTGATTCAATATCAACTAAATATTCATGATAATCAGGTCGTCCACAACCAAACCGAAAATCTTTCTTCGTATAAATGGAAGTATCTGAAGGCAATTGAAATCGAACTCCAAAAGTTCCTGGAACCTGAGGAACGATCACTTCACCAAGTGTAGGATCCAGACTATCAGTTGCAAAAGAATCATAACCCAAAATTAACGTATCGGGTGTGATTCCCAATTCTAAAAAAATGAATGGTGATTCAAAATGTACAGGATTTTGCGAAAGTATTTTTGTCGAAATAAAAATTACAATCAGGATAATCTTTTTCATTATCAATCTCTGGATTTTTTCTGCAAACTAAATAATTATTTCAACCAAAAGCAAGGATTAGAGTAATTTTGTTTATTTTTCGCCCAGAATGAAAACAAAACTTGACATCGCAAAAAGCTGGCTTCACAGATACACCGGAACGAAGATAGATGAGTTTGGCGATTATATGCTGCTCACAAACTTTGCAGACTATGTTGAAAAATTTGCAAAAAAATTTAATACAGAAATCAAAGGCACCGGGAGACCTATGCAGACAGCTACAAACTCAGATGGTCTTTCAATAATTAATTTTGGTATTGGGTCAGCAAATGCTGCAACAATAATGGATCTGCTTTCTGCCCGCGCACCTAAAGGTGTTTTGTTTCTTGGTAAATGCGGCGGACTTAAAAGATCAACTGAGCTTGGACATTTTATTCTTCCAACTGCAGCAATCAGAGGCGAAGGAACAAGCAACGATTACAAACCACCAGAGGTTCCTGCACTTCCATCTTTTAAGCTGCATAAATTTGTTTCTGATAAAATTGTTCAAAGAGGTTTTGAATACAGAACCGGTGTTGTTTATACAACCAACCGGCGGCTTTGGGAATGGGATGATGAGTTTAAAAATTATTTGCGCAAACTTTCCACAATTGCAATTGATATGGAAACTGCAACTCTCTTTATTGTCGGATTGGTAAATGAAATTCCACGCGGTGCTTTGCTTTTAGTATCTGATATTCCAATGCTTCCCGAAGGTGTGAAAACTGAAGAATCAGATAAAGAGGTAACTCTAAAATATTCTGACGTTCATCTTGAAATTGGTATCGAAGCAATGACAGAAATCGGCGAAAAGGGTGAACACATTAAACATTTTACATTTTAAGTTACAGTACCTGCTGAGATCTTTTCTGCAGATCGCTCGCTTTTTTAATGTATCGTTCAACAAACCAGCATAAACATAACCATACTAATCCCAAAGACCATCCGGCAACTACATCTTTTAGTGAATGAATTCCTGGTAGTATTCTGCTGATTCCAATTAAAATTATTAGAACAACCCCTGATATAATAGTCAATCTTTTTGTTTTACTTGAATGTTGTCTTCTGGAAATCGTAACAGCGAGTGTCAGATAGAAGATTGTTCCCATCATTGCATGCCCGCTTGGCAATTTATATTCAGTTGCATTGAAAAAATCGAATTGCTCTGACTGAACATCCGGGGCAAAAAAATATTTCGCAATGAGCAAAATCAAGCCGCCTCCAACTATAATAAAAACTAACCTCCATAATCTTTTTGATTGTTTGCGCAGGTTGTAGTAGATAAGAATAATTGTCATGAATGTTAATAAGACTGGTAATCCTGCGAGTGCAGCTACATCACGATTTATACCGATGAACCATTCGGGACCATACCAGAGGCTCCATTTATTTGTATATCCAAGCTGTCTCAAAAGATAATGTGATACGTAAGTTGAAAGCGTATCTAAAAAACCTAATGCAGTTAAAACAAAAATTATTAGGCTGAGTGCAAATATGAATAAGGCTTTAAAACTGGTTTGTTTCTCAGGTTTTTCGTCGAATGCGCGCAAATTTTCGAGATATGATTGATTTTCAAGATTCATTTTTTAAGTTGATTTTTTGGAACTCAAAAATAAAAAAATAACAGTAATAATCTCAGATAATTCTTCAATTAAAGTTGGTAAATATTTGTTGATGTATCGAATGAAATTCAAGAAGAATATTCCGTGATTTATGGTAATTAAAAAGGTACATTATTTAATAAAATTATTTTTAAAGTTTGTTAAGTTGTAATCTGAGATATAATGAAATCAGTATTAAGATGAATATTTATATCGCTTTTACAACTTTTTATGTTATGAATTATCTGAAAGGAAAAAAAATGTTACGAATGCTCATCCCTTTATTAATGATATTAATATTATTTATCAGTTGTTCTACAGAACCAAAATTATCAGATGGATTTGGCTATTTACCGGAAACGGTTTCACCGGGAGAAGAAGTTACAATTTTTTATAATCCGGATAGCACAATACTTGCCGGAGAAGATAGTATTCAATGTTTAGCTTACCTTTTTAACAAAGATCTGATTAATACCGTTGATGTAACTTTAAAAGCTGAAAAAAAATATCTGAAAGGTACAGTTCAAACAAATGACAGCACATTTGGATTGATATTAAAATTTAAATCAGATGATCTGACCGATAATAATCAAAAAGCTGGTTATGTTATTTATTTGACAGACAAAAACGGGAAGCAGCTTCCTGGAAGTTTAGCCGGCTATGCAGTGGCAATTAACAGTTGGGGTGCGTACTATCTTGATTTAGACAGGAATAAGGATAAAGCACTTCAATTATTTGATGAAGAATTTAAAAATAATCCTGATCAGAAAAATAATTTCCTCCAGCCATATTTTAATGTTGTTTATGCTGTAAAGAATAAAGATAGTGATGTAATTATTAACGATGATTTAGCTAATCTGGGAAAAAAAGAAAATAAAACTGAAGAAGATTATACTGTATTAGCTGCATGGTATTCAAAACTTGGCGAAGATAAAAAAGCAATAGAATATGAAAAAATTATTTCGGAAAAATATCCGCTGTCTGAATATATTCAGTCAAAGAAATATTCTGAATTCAGACAACTCGTTGATGTAAATGATAAAATAAATTTTCTAAAAGAATTCGAAAAAAATTATCCTGAAAGTCAATACATAGAACCGATGTATGATATAATTACAAACTATTACAGGGATACAAAAGATTACAAAAAAGCTTTTGATTTTCTTACCGAAAATCAAAATAAAGTCAGCACATTCAGATTTTATTCAGTTGCTGATCGAATGTTAAAAGAAGATGCTGATTATGATCTCGCTTTTCAAATAATTAATCTTGGTGAGCTTAGGAACAGAGAAGAAGTTACATCACCAAAAGGTGAAAAACCGAAATACTATTCTGAATCTGAGTGGCTTCAGGATAGGAGATATATGCTCGGACTGACACTTTTTGTTGAAGCGCAACTGCTTAACAAAATGGGCGATGAACACAATGAATGTCTTGCTTTATCTGAAGAAGCTGTAAATCTTACAAGAGGAAGAGAAACTGATATCAATATATTCTATGCAAAGATATTGGTTAAAGATGGCGAGTATGATAAAGCTATTTCGAAGATTGGTGAGTTTTATAAAACTGGTTTTTCATCTCCGAAGATGAAAGAGTATTTACTCGAAGCATATATTGGTCAAAAGGGAAGTGATGCCGGCTTTGAAGATTTTGCAGCAAAGTTTGAAAGCGCTGGTAATGAAAAGCTGAATCAAAAATTAAAAAAAGATTTGATATCTGAACCAGCACCAGACTTCACTTTGCTTGATGTGGATGGCAGAAAAATTTCACTTTCTGAATTGAAAGGAAAAGTTGTTGTGTTAGATTTTTGGGCAACGTGGTGTGGACCTTGTCTTGCAAGTTTTCCTGGAATGAAAAAAGCTGTTGAGATTTATCAGGATGATTCAAACGTAAAATTTTTATTTGTTAATACCTGGGAAAGAGTAGATAACGTAAAACAAAATGCGATTGATTTCATTAAAAAAAATAATTATCCATTTCATGTTTTACTCGATGATAAAAACGAGGTGATAGAAAAATATAAAGTAAGTGGAATCCCGACGAAGTTTATTATCGATAAAAATAGTAACATAAGATTTATGAATGTTGGATTCGAAGGTTCGGATGATCAATTAGTTTCAGAATTGTCAGCAATGATTTCGATGGTTCAGTAGGAATTAAAAACAGAAGATTAAAGTGTTAAATTCTTCTTCTGAATCCTTCACCTAAAACTTCGAAAACATTATTTACGGTGACGAAAGCGTGCGGATCTATTTGCTTTATTATACTGGTAAGTTTTCCTAATTCTCTTAAAGCAACAACTGTAACAAGAATTTCCCGTTCAGTATTTCTGTACAATCCTCTTGCTTTAATTGCTGTTGCACCTCTGCTGAAATCATTCATAATTATTTTTGCAATCTCATCATTCTTATCAGAAATAATATAAGCAGCACGTGCATAATCAAAACCATCGATAATAGCATCGATCAATCTTGCGGAAACGAAAAGCAGGAATAGTGCATAAAGTGTAAGAGTCATTGCACTTCTGTCTCCTGCCAGATCTTTGAACTCAATTATAAAACCAGCGATAAGAATAACAAAAAAATCGATTATCATAATTGCCATCCCGGGTTTAACTCCAAACCGTTTTTGCATGATTGCTGCAACAATATCACTTCCTGCTGTTGAACCACGGAATTTGAATATCAGCCCCAAACCAATTCCCAGCAATGCAGCACCGAGTAAAATCAAAAAAAGAAAATCATCCTGACGGAGTTTTAAAATTGTTTCTGTGTTTTGAAGCTGGATAAAACTGAAACCGGGAGTTTCACCTCTGAAAAAATCGATGAAGAAAGAATTGAGTGTAAATCCAAAAAAAGTTCTCGCACCAAATTGAGTCCCGAGCTCTTTTACACCCCATATAAACAATGGAATATTAAAAAGCCAGATAGTTATACCAATCGGGAATGCGCCACCGGTGAGATAATAAATCGCCATTGATAAACCGCTTACACCACCTGGAACCACTTTAGCATCAACTAAAAAAATACCGATGCCGATTGCCATAATTGCAGCACCTATAGTTATAAAAATATAATCACGGATAGCTTTTTTGTTGAATTGGATTTTCTTTGTGTTCATCACAAACATTTTATTCCTTTCTAAGTAATAATATTTTGTTGGATGCAAATATCAGTAATAATTCAATAAAGAAATATTGTTTTGGACTCAGATTGTACTAGATAAGAAAGCGGGTCGGGACGAATCAGAAATAAAAACCGAACCAGGTACCTTGTGATGAAAAACGGATTGTTGGCAAAGGAAGACGTAAAAAGTTTACTTCACTCTTTAAAAACTTTAAGAAATCTACTTCATCAAGTATGGGAAGTTTTCTAAGATCAACATCTAAACCAACAAAATATTCTTTGTAACCGCCCCAGGGATAAATTCCAATATCTTTTGCGCTGATACCGAAAGCAATTCCAAGTGGTGCAAGCCATTCAGGATAAGTTTTCTTCCAGCTTTTAGGAAAGTAATGATGTGGATTTACTGTAACCCAAAAAGTCATTCCTTCATAATCTTCGATTAATGCTTTTGGATCATGATTATATCTCATTTCTTTCCAAGCATCGGATTTGTGCCAGCTAAATTTGGGATGAATTCCACCAAGCAAATCGTAATTAAATTGTTGAAGCACATAAAATGTTGAACCAGCGGTATTAGCAAGCATATCACCCCAGCTAAATCCCCAATCTGCCATGAATGCATCATTTAATTCTATTTCCAACATCCACAGCCAGCCTGTTAAAGCACCCAGCCAGACTGAAGTGTTGCCAGAAATTCCGGACCAACGATATACTTTTCCTGAAAGATCACTTGTGAAATATGCATCCATGAAATGACCGAATTTATCCATCTGCTGATATTTTCCCCAATCCTTACTAAAATCAAGTGAGTGAAAAGTATTTGTTTCTTCAGTGTACCAGATATCCATCTGATAATCTAATGCAATTATATTTGCAGTAAGCATCAGTCCAGCCATCGAACTCAATCTCAAATAGTCAACATCAGATTTTTCTCTCCAGAGCGTTCCATCGATCAAAGGTCTTTCACTGTTTACAAATATTGGCTGACTGGCAGCCCCGAGCCTGAGTTGAGGTGAACGAATTATTTTATTATTTGATGATATAGTTTGTAAATATTCTGCAGGTATTTGTTCTGAAGAAGAGACTAAATTGTCCGCACGAATGTGTACTATGGCTGAATCCTGTGCAAATAATTGTGAACAGAATAGAGAGAATGCAAGGAATATGTTTATTGTTAATCTCACAATATTGAATATTTATTTCTTAAAACATATTTGAAATAAAATATAAATGCAAGATTTATTCCACTGAAACCATAAGAATATCAGTCGTTTCTAAGTTCATTGGTTATATACTGATACATTTGACCTAAAAAGATAGTAATTTTCGTATAAGAATTTTACAAATATTCTAAAAGACTCAATCACTTAATCAAATATGAAAAAATTGTTGCCATTTTTCAGTTCAGCTTTTCATAACCCGATTATCATTTACCAAAGATCAAAAAGAAAATGTTTCAGCTTAAACAATACATTTAATGATGTTACAGTAGAATCAAAATAAATTTCAAGAGGAAATAGAATGAAAAAATATATTCAAATCATTATAAGCCTTGTGTTACTTTTCTCGGTAAATATCCTGGGGCAGTATCCAAATATTTTGGTGGATAATAATGGAAGTCCGGAAGAAGTGACCATCGCAATAAATCCTCTCAATCCAAATATTTTAGCTGGCGGAGCAAATATTGACCACTTCTATCGTTCGACGAACGGTGGATTAACATGGATTGAGTCTCAATTGGTTTCAAATAACCTTGGCGTTTGGGGAGATCCCGTAGTTCTTTTTGACAGCTCTGGTATTCTTTATTACGCACATCTTTCCAACCCGGTATCAGGTTGGTGGATTGATAGAATTGTTGTCCAAAGATCAACTGATAATGGAATTAGCTGGAACGATGGAGTTGGAGTCGGCTGGAATTCTTATCCAAAAGCTCAGGACAAAGAATGGATGGCAGTTGATCATTCACAGTCACCGTATCGAGGTCATATATATATGACATGGACAGAGTTTGATGATTATGGAAGTTCTAACCCGAATGACAGTTCACGGATCAGGTTTTCAAAATCAACTGATCAGGGATTAAGCTGGAGTGATGCAGTCGTAATCAGTGATGTAAGCGGAGATTGCATTGACAGCGATAACACAACTGAAGGGGCTGTACCTTGTGTCGGACCAAACGGTGAAGTTTATGTTTCCTGGGCTGGTCCCCTTGGAATTGTTCTCGATAAATCTTTCGATGGCGGACAAACCTGGGGTCAGGATATTTTTGTTTCTGATATGCCCGGTGGTTGGGATTATGAAGTTTCAGGAATTTACCGATGCAACGGACTTCCAATTACAATGTGCGATATCAGCAATTCACCTTATAGAGGAAATGTTTATGTGGTTTGGTCAGATCAAAGAAACGGTGCAACTGACACAGATATTTTTATGGCACGATCTACTAATAGTGGAAATACCTGGACTGCGCCGATAAAAGTAAATGATGACAACACTGCTCGTCACCAGTTTTTTGTATGGTCAACAATAGATCCATCATCAGGTCATCTTTGGTTTGTTTTTTATGACAGAAGAAATACAACCGGTGCTGCTACCGATGTTTTTGTAGCTAAATCAACCGATGGTGGAAATACATTTGAAAATTTTAAAGTGAGCGAATCATCTTTCACACCAAATTCCGGAGTGTTCTTTGGTGATTACAGCAACATTGCTGCATGGAATGGAAAGATTTATCCTTTCTGGATGAGACTTCAGAGTGGGCAGTTGAGTGTCTGGATTTCTGCTATCGAAGATTCAGTAACAATCCCGGTTGAACTTAATAATTTTACAGCAAGCACAGATGACGGAAAAGTCTTTTTATCTTGGCAGACTGCGAGTGAACTAAATAATCTCGGATTCTATATTGAAAGAAAAGATATGAATCAAACAGAAGAAGAAAGCGGATGGATGGAAGTTGGATTTGTTGAAGGGCACGGTAATTCTACCGAAAGAAATTATTATCAGTTTGAAGATGATCCTTTTTATGATGGAACTTATCACTACCGGTTGAAGCAGGTTGATTATAATGGCACAGTAAATTACACAAATGAAGTTGAAGTAAATTTATTTATAGTGAAAGAATTTGAACTTAGTCAGAATTATCCAAATCCGTTCAATCCAAAAACTACAATAGGTTTTCAACTGCCCGAAGCTTCTTTTATCACTTTGAAAGTGTTTGATGCAATCGGAACAGAAGTAGAAACTATTGCAGAAGGAAAATATCCCGCAGGAGTCCACGAAGTAGTCTTTGATGCAGAAAAATTAAGCAGCGGACTGTATATGTATAGAATTATTTCCGGAACGAAAGAATTAACAAGGAAGATGATGCTGGTTAAGTAAGTTGAGAGCAAGTGTAAGTTAAAGAGAAAAGAATAATACTCAGACATAGAAAGCAGTATCGTGTATTGCTGAAATGATTTTGGTACTTTATTTAATAGTTACGAACTAAGTTTGAACAGTCGGCGTTATTTAAATCTTCAGACTAATGAGATTTCAAATTAAAAAATTTTGTTATGTCTGTTTTTGTGGAATTCTGCAATTCAGTATAATTTGCAATACAAACACCAAGATCCTGAAGCAATCCATCTTTTATATCATAAATCCAACCATGAATAGTCAAAGGTTGATTTCGTTTCCAGGCGTTCAATACAATATTTGTACTGCAAACATTATAGACTTGCTCAATCACATTTAACTCACAAAGTTTACTTATCTGCGAAGAGTCATCAGGATTTTGCTCAAGTAAAGTTGAGTATTTTTCTTTTATCAGTTTCAAATTTGAAAGCCAGTCATCGGTAAGTCCTAATTTCGAATTTTCAAGGACTGCTTTTACTCCTCCGCATCCGTAATGACCACAAACAATAATATGTTTTACCTTTAATACATCAACGGCAAACTGAATTACAGATAAACAATTTAAATCATTTTCCACAACAAGGTTTGCAACATTTCGATGAACAAAAAGTTCGCCCGGTAGAAGTCCAACAATTTCATTTGCCGGAACTCTGCTGTCAGAACATCCGATCCACAAGTGCTCAGGTTTTTGCTGAAGAACTAGCTTGTTAAAAAAATCCGGATCAGATTTTTTTCTGTTATCAGCCCATTTTCGGTTGTTGTCGAATAAATGTTTTAAAACTTTCATCTGTTCTACGATTAAAAATAAAAATTAGATTACAAATATTGTTATGCAGTTTGATCTTCCCTGCCACAAATTTAAAATGAATCCTGATAAATTTATTCAGTACTCATCAGGATTTAGGAGATCTTTTTAAAAAATAATCTTCAGCTTTTAATGCTGCGATTGAAAACAAATATCCAAATCCTGCACCGATTAATGCACCACCAACTACATCTGAAGGATAATGAACACCAAGATAAATTCTTGACATAGAAACTAAAGTTGCGACTATCAGGAAAACCCATTTGTAATTGGGAAACAATCGTAATAAAAAAACGGCTGCAGCAAAATTATTTAGTGCATGGTTTGAAGGAAAAGAAAAACCTCCGGAACAACCGATGGGAGTCAGGACATCACTTAGTGCGTTACAAGGTCTGACTCTTTCAATAGTTTCTTTCAACAATCTGTAACCGGTTTGATCAGTTACGATAATTAAAAGTATTAATCCAATCACAGCAATCTTACCTCTTCTTCCGCCTTTAAAAAATGCAATTCCTAAAAGTATTGCATAAGCGATATACCACTTAGTAACATCAGTAATTATAGAAAAGAATTTATCCAGAAATCCTGTAGAAATGGTATGATTGAAAAAGTAAAATATTGCTAAATCAAATGAATACAATAAGTCCATAATGGCATTAAATGTGAAGTTTCATTTTGATAATTTTAATGATTTATCGATTTATTCCGGCGAAATAAGGTGATAATTGAACTCAATAAATATAAATAAAGGCTCTCAATTTACCTCAGCTATCAGCGCTTCGATTTTTGAATTTATTTTTCAGAATAAATTCCCCCTTTCAAAAGAAAAATATAAAGAACTGATTGAACAACTGGAAAAACTTCTTTATGTACCGCTGCGTATTATGTCCGTGCTGGTAGCTTTATTCGGATCATTCGCAATGATACTGGAAATAAAATATTTTCCGGATTATTCACTGGAAATATATTTCATTCGACTCACCTCTACTCTTATTGCTTTTCTAATACTTGCAACTTCCAGTGCTGGAACATCAGTAAAAAGATCAATAATTTTAATTCATATTCTCTTACTCAGCATAATTATTTCATCAGGTCTGATGATTTATATGATACCTTCGACTATACTTGTAAATTCAAGTATTGTTGGTTTGATGATATTTTCATCTGCACTTTTTTTGAGCTGGGAAATTAAACATCAGATAATTGTCGCAATTTATTATAACTTAACTTTTGCCGCTTCAATACTATTCAATAATCACAGCATATATTTTCTTCCAAACATGAAAGAATCAGTGATTTTCGTTTTATGTCTGAGTGTGGTTTCGATAATTGCGTGTGCAGTGAATTTCAGGATGCGGTTTTTTCTTGCCGAACGAAATCTGCAAATAGAACAATCAGATATAAAATACAGATCAATCATTGACAACTCACTGGAGGGAATCTTTCAATCAACTCCCGATGGTAAACTGCTTACTATAAATCAGACATTCACAAACGTGCTCGGATACTCTAGCAGCGTTGAGTTAATGGATTTGAATACTAAGGATTTATATGTTGATGAAGAGGATAGAAAGAACCTTATAAAAGAGATGTTGGAGAAAAATAAAGTTGAGAACTATAGGGTTAGGTTAAGAAAGAAAGACGGTTCAATTGCTGTTGTAAGGTTAAATGACCGTGTTGTTAAGGATGATAATGGAAACATTTATTTCGAAGGAAATATTTATGATATCACTGAGCAGGTAAAAATAGAAGAAGAACGAAAACTCGTTGCAAAAATGTTGAAGGAGGAAAAAGAAAAGAATGAGAAACTGGCACAGGAAGCTATCAGAATTAGCGGAACAAAAAGTAAATTTCTTGCAAACCTAAGTCACGAAATCAGAACTCCAATAAATGGAATTTTAGGGTTTCTTTCTTTGATAGAAGCAGGTGCTTATTCAAATGAAGAGGAATTAAAATTCTTCTCAACAAACGCCCGTCAGTCAGCGGAATCATTGCTCGACATAATAAATTCGATTCTTGATCTTTCAAAGATTGAAGCCGGAAAAGCAAAAGTTGAAAATGTTCGCTTCAATTTAATCAACGTAATAGATCAATCTATCTCTGTAATATCACTCAAAGCGAGTGAAAAAAATGTCAGGATCATAAAAGAAATTCCTGAATCAATTGATTCTCAATTAGTCGGTGATATAGTTAAGCTAAGACAAATATTGACTAATCTGTTGACAAATGCTGTTAAATTTACATCAGATGGTGAAATCACAATCGCTGTAAAAACTAAAAAGATAAATAATTCTGACGCTGAAGTTTCTGTATCTGTCTCTGATACCGGAATTGGAATTCCTGAATCAAAGATTAAAGAATTATTCAAACCTTACTCACAATTAGGTGATTTCTATGAATCATTTGCGCACGGAACGGGTTTAGGTTTGGTGATTAGTAAAGAATACGTTGAATTGCTCGGTGGAAAAATAATTGTAAAAAGTATTGAAGGTGAAGGAAGTTCATTTAGTTTTACTATCGTTTGTAAAGTTCAGACTGAGCGTGATGCATTAACTGAGAGCCAAACTGAAAAAGAAACATTTGAGACACAGTTCCTCGGCAGTGTTGAAAATTTTCGTGGAAATGGATTCAAGAAAAAACGAGGGAAATATAAAATACTTCTCGCTGAAGATAATCTGATAAATCAAAAAGTAACGATTAAAATTCTAAACACTTTTGGTTTTAATGTTTCGGCAGTTTGTGATGGTCTTGAAGCAGTAAATGCTGTATCAAAAGAAAACTATGATCTGATACTTATGGATTTGCAGATGCCAAATGTTGATGGATTTGCAGCGACTGAAAAAATTCGTTCTTTCACAAGTTCCAAAAGAGATATTCCAATTATTGCATTAACAGCACATGCTCTGATGGGGGATAAAGAAAAATGTCTGAACGCAGGTATGACAGATTATATTTCAAAACCGGTGTCTGGTCAGGAACTCGTAAAAAAAATAGATGTTTTGCTTGATATTCGGCGAGATGAAGGTGTTGTAAATGAAGTTCAACAAAAGCAAAGCCCGCTTCTTGATACGGATAGATTAAAAAATGTTAGTCTCGGAGATAAAGAATTTGAAAAAGATCTACTTACATCCTTTCTCTCTGATCTTGATGATAAATACATTCATCTTACTGACCTTTTAACTAATCATGATCTGGCAAAGATAGTCGAAACTGTTCACTCCATTAAAGGCTCGAGCTATTCAATCGGTGCAGTAAAAGTTGGTGATGAAGCTTATGCTATCGAACTATCAGGAAAGAACAATGATTGGGTGAGCGTAAATGCAAGAATAGAAAAGTTCAATAAGATTATTGAAGAAACGAATAAAGAAATAAAAAATTATATCAACCAAAACTAAAAAAGCCCTCGTAATGAGGGCTTCATAATTAAGCTTCAACCGCAGTCATTTCGTGTTCAAATTTCATTAAAACTTTTCTGATTGTATTGATTGCAAAATCAATTTCATCTTTAGTTATAACGAGCGGAGGTGCAAAGCGGATAATATCTCCGTGAGTTGGTTTGGCAAGCAAACCATTTTCTTTAAACTCAACACAAACATCCCAAGCAGTTTTTCCTGATTTAGTTGGTTTAATTATTATCGCATTCAACAAACCTTTTCCTCTTACCATCGAAACAATTTCAAGTTCGTCAACTATCTTTTGCATTTCCTGTCTGAAATATTTTCCAAGCTTATCAGCATGTTCAGCAAGATTTTCTTCTTTAAGAACCTTCAGTGCTGCAATAGCAACTTTAGCGGCTAATGGATTTCCACCAAAAGTTGATCCGTGCTGACCGGGTTTAATTGTAAGCATTATTTCGTCGTCTGCAAGAACAGCAGATATTGGCATTGCCCCGCCTGATAATGCTTTACCAAGTATTAAAATATCCGGTCTTACATTTTCATGATCACAAGCGAGAAGTTTTCCTGTTCTGCATAATCCTGTTTGAACTTCATCAGCGATGAATAAAACATTTTTAGATTTACAGAGATCGTAAGCTTTTTTCAGATATCCATCATCCGGAACCATAACTCCTGCTTCTCCCTGAATTGGTTCAACAAGAAATGCACATACATTTGGATCCTGAAGTGCTTTTTCCAAAGCAGCAATATTGTTGTAAAGAATTAATTCAATTCCGGGAAGATAGGGTCCGTATCCTTCTTTACAATCAGGATCATTGGATGCAGAAACAGCCATCATTGTTCTTCCATGAAAATTTCCTTCACAGAAAATAATTTTCGCTTTATTTTCCGGAATACCTTTTACTGTGTAAGCCCATTTTCTTGCAAGTTTGAAAGCAGTTTCATCACCTTCAACTCCGGTATTCATCGGAAGAACTTTGTCATAACCGAAATATTCAGTGATGTATTTTTCGAATTCTCCGAGGCAACTGTTATAGAATGCACGTGAAGTTAATGTTAACTTTTGTGCCTGTTCAATCATGGCATTAATTATTTTCGGGTGACAGTGTCCCTGATTTACTGCTGAATACGCTGAGAGAAAGTCTAAATATTTTTTCCCTTCAACATCCCAGACCCAAACACCCTTACCTTTATCAATTACAACATCTATCGGATGATAGTTATGTGCGCCATATTTTTCTTCCAGTTTTATAAAATCTTGTGATGTCATGTCGTTCCTCTTTTTAATTTTGAAATAGGTTTACAAATTTAACCTTACGCACTAAGACTTCCAATGAAAATAGGAGTGTACAAACAATCAGACATAAAAATTTGTAACTTTATGCAGTTAAAACTTTGTTAGTTTGGAAAGTAATACATGGAATTAGAAACCTATTCAATTAACATTTCTACTAAAGGAAATTGTGATATAACCGATATAACAGACCAGGTCAGCGATCTTATTTTAAAAAATAATTTTATTGAAGGAAACGTTCTTGTTTTTGCTGGTGGTTCGACTGCGGGAATTACAACAATTGAGTTTGAACCTGGTTTGCTGAAAGATTATCCAAAATTTTTTGATCGGATAGCTCCTGAGAATATCAATTACGAACACGATAATACCTGGCATGATGGTAATGGACATTCGCACATAAGATCATCAATTCAAGGAGCTTCATTGACAATTCCATTTTCAAAAGGTATATTATTATTAGGTACATGGCAGCAAATAATTTTTGTAGATTTTGACAACCGGTCAAGAAGAAGAGAGATAGTTATTCAAATTACCGGCAGGAAAAAATAAAATTTAAAAGAGGAATGAATGAAAAGTTTAATGACGATTTTACTTGTAGTTTTTTTTATTTCTACAATAAATGCGCAGATTGTTGTAACAACTCCGGAGTATCCAACTCAATCAGACAGTATTATAGTTTTGTTTGATGCAGCTCAGCCTGGTGCAGAAGAACTCTTGAATTATACAGGAACAGTATATGCGCACACAGGAGTTAATACAAACTATGGTGATTGGCAGCACGTAATTGGTGACTGGGGGAATAATCAGAATCAGCCAGCACTTACAAGATTGGGAACTAACCTTTACAAATTGACGATAGGATTTCCAAGACAATTTTATAGCGTTACCAATCAATCAGAACAAATCCAGGAAGTTGCAATTGTTTTCAGAAGTTCTGATGCAGCCAAACAAACTCGTCCGGATATTTTCATTCCGCTCTTTGAGCCCGGGCTTAGTATAGTATTTAAAAATCCGGTTGTCTCAAATAATTTTGGGGATCCGCTGAGATCACCTGCATTTGTTAGAAAAGATTCTTCAGTGCTGATTGATGTCAGGGCAGTTGAGATCGGGACAGAGTTATCTCAATTAAGTTTATTTATTGATGGGTCATTAGTAACTCAAACTTCAGCAGACTCAATAATTTTTCTTTTCAGTTATGGTAATTACACTCCCGGTCCACACGATGTTATAGCTATTGGGCTCGATACATCTGGTCAGGCTGATAGTGCTCACATTGTGATGTTTGTTAATCCGCTGGTCATTAATCAATCTCCACCGCCGGGAATTATACAGGGAATCAATTATAACAGCGGAACCAGCGTGACGTTAATGTTATTTGCACCATACAAAGAATTTATTTACCTGATTGGTGATTTTAATGATTGGAAAGTTGAGACAAATTATTTCCTTAACCGATACGAATACGATAGCAATAAAGTTGTTTGGTGGATAACTCTTGATAACCTTACAATAGGGTTTGAGTACGCATTTCAATATTTAGTTGATGGAGAAATACGAATTGGCGATCCATACACAAAAAAAATTCTTGATCCATGGAATGATGAATTTATTTCTTCACAGACTTATCCAAACTTAAAACCTTATCCTCAAGGAAAAACTGCAGAGCTTGTTTCATTATTCCAAACCGATCAAGCTGAATATCAATGGCAAAATCCAAATTTCCAAAAACCGGATGAAGAAAAACTGATTATTTATGAATTACTGTTGAGGGACTTCATCGCAGAACATGATTATCAGGCATTAAAAGACACATTAAATTATTTAAAACAATTAGGAGTAAATGCAATTGAGCTGATGCCAGTGATGGAATTTGAAGGCAATCTGAGTTGGGGATATAATCCGTCATATCATTATGCGCTTGATAAATATTATGGTCCCGCCGATAAGTTTAAAGAGTTCATTGATCAGGCTCACGGAATGGGAATAGCTGTTATTATGGATATGGTTTTAAATCATGCTTTTGGTCAATCACCGATGGTCAGGTTGTATTGGGATAAAGTTAATAATCGTCCCGCTGCAAACAGTCCGTGGTTTAATCCAATTCCACGTCATCCTTATAATGTTGGTTATGATTTCAACCACGAGAGTGCAGCAACAAAATATTATGTGGATCGGGTGAACAGACAATGGCTCTCCGAATTTAAAATTGATGGATTCAGATTTGATCTCTCCAAAGGGTTTACACAAACTTTTAGTGGTAACGATGTTAATCTTTGGGGACAGTATGATCAATCCAGAATTAATATTTTAGAGAGAATGGCGGATTCAATCTGGGCAGCATTTCCGGATGCTTATGTAATATTGGAACACTTTGCAGTCAACAGCGAAGAAACTGTTCTTTCAAATTATGGGATGATGTTATGGGGAAACATGAATTATGAATACAATGAAGCAACAATGGGTTATTCATCAAATCTTACAGGTGCAACTCACAAATCACGAAACTGGAGTGATATGCATCTTGTATCGTATATGGAAAGTCACGATGAAGAACGGCTTATGTATAAGAATTTATTGTATGGTAATTCGAACAGCAACTATAATATTAAATCTTTCCCGACAGCTATTCAGAGAATGAAATTAGCTGGTGCATTTTACTTAACCATACCCGGACCAAAAATGATCTGGCAATTTGGTGAACTTGGATATGACTATTCAATAAACTATCCTTGCGGAACTCCTGATTGCAGGTTAGATCCAAAACCCATACGCTGGGATTATTTTAATGATGGTAACCGAAAGAATCTATATTTAGTGTGGCAAGCATTAATAAAATTAAAAAACTATCAGGCTTTCAACAGTGATGATTATTCGTACAGTCTTTCCGATTATGCAAAAAGATTAACTATACTTGATTCCACGATGAATGTGAATATTGTAGGAAATTTTAATATAAGCCAATTAAATATTAATCCTCAATTTCCAAATACAGGTTGGTGGTATGATTACTTTAGCGGAGATAGCATATTAATCACTAATACACAAACGGAAATTTCATTAGCTGCAGGCGAGTTTCATATTTACACTACTGTGAAATTGCCAACTCCGGAAATTGGTTTAGTATTAGCAACTGACGATATTCAAAATTTAAAATTGCCGACTGAATATTATTTAGAACAAAATTTCCCGAATCCATTTAATCCAACAACCAAAATCCAGTATGCAATTGGCAGTAGGCAATTTGTAACACTAAAAGTTTATGATGTTTTGGGAAATAAAATTGCTACACTTGTTAACGAAGAAAAACCTGCCGGCACTTATGAAGTTGAATTCAGAAGTCATTCTGACGAAGGTCAGAATCTCACGAGTGGTGTGTACTTTTATCAGTTGAGAGTTGGAGATCCTGAGACAAGTTCCCAAAATGGGCAGGCACGACAAGATTTTGTTGAAACAAAGAAGATGTTGATGCTTAAGTGATATCACTTAACCTGCTGGTTGGCAGACAGGTCAGAAATCCCGCATTGCGGGGATTTAGTTAAATTGAAAAGTTGCTTAAGAGTAATGAACAACCCTCTTCATATAGAAGGGGGTTTTTTATTTTAAAACATTCTTGCCTTTTAACATTCTTCATCATTAAATTTATAATATGATTATTGCAGGTAAGAACGGAAAAATTTATCTGGCATTTCTCTTATTTATAAATTTCTCTGCAAATCTTTTTTCTCAGGATTTAAATTTTAAAAATCTTTCTGTGAAAAATGGTTTGTCAAATAATAAGATCAATGCAATCCTTCAGGATAAAACCGGATTTATCTGGTTTGGCACTGAGGATGGCTTAAACCGTTTCGATGGTTACAACTTTAAAGTTTATCGTAATGATCCCACCGATTCAAATTCAATTTCACACAATAATATCTGGGCAATTTTTGCAGATGAAAATGACAATATCTGGATCGGTACTAAAAGCGGTGTGTTGAATCTTTATGATCGTAGATATGATTCATTCAGACACTGGACGATTAAATCAAAGTTTGTAAAGGAAAATAGCATCACTGCAATTTATAAAGATAGAAACAACTCGCTCTGGATTGGCACTTATCAATCAGGACTTTTTAAATTTAATCCCGAAACCGGTGAATCAAAAAGTTGGAATTATAATCCTGAAGATCGGAACAGCCTTTCTAATAATTTCATCACTTCAATTATTGAAGATGCAGCAGGGAATTTATGGATCAGCACTTACAATGGTTTGAATAAATTCATACCGTCAGCCAATGAAAATTATTTTTTCAGATATGAGTATAATCCGTTAAATCAAAATAGTCTGAATAACAATCTTGTTTGGTCAGTTCAACAATCACATTTCGATGAAAAGAAATTGTGGCTCGGAACAGCAAACGGTTTGGCATCTTTAGATATTCGAACAAATGTAATTACAAGAATAAATTTACCGATAGCACAAGGTTTACAATTCAGCAACAGTGTTTCATCAGTCGTCGAAGAAGATAATGATGGCGAAAAGATTTTATGGATGTCAACTTACGCCGGAGTGATAAGAATGAACTTAAATACTTCAGAAATCGTCAGGTATTTCAGCGATGAGAGAAATCCCTCAAGTATAATTAATAATCAGGTAAATGAAATTATTAAAGATAAATCAGGTGTCATTTGGTGTGCAACCGAAGGTGGAATTAGTTATATATCCCCAAAGGCATTGAAGTTTAATAATCCTTTCAGTTCAGGATTTAGTTCAAAAATGCTTAATGATTTGAAAGCTAAAAATGTGAGATCTGTAATAACCGATTCACATAGTGATATGTTCTTTGGCACAGACGATGGAGTTTATCAATTAATAAATTCAACTTCTAAATCTGAACCGATAAAAATTTCATCAACCAATCAATTCAATGTTTGGTCTTTAGAACCCGGCAATAATCATGACTTATGGATCGGAACCTATGGACAAGGATTGAAACAGCTTTCATTAAATAACGGAGAAATTAAAAGCTGGAAAATCGAGAGTCCAACTTTTAAAACCACTGCCTTTGATTATATAAAATCATTGCGACTGGATGAAAATAATATTCTCTGGATTGGTTTCTGGGGTGGTGGATTTTCAAAACTTAATACGATCAATGGAGAATACGAAATCTGGATTAGTGAAAGTAAAAAACCTCAAAGCATCAGTCATAATGATGTCTGGGATATCCATCGCGACCGCAAAGGAAGATTATGGCTCGCAACAAACGGCGGCGGATTAAATTTATTTGATCCCGAAGATGAAGGAAAGTTTCTCCAACTAATTGATCTTAAAAATTCTGAATTAAAACTTAGCAGTAATAGTTTGTTCACGATTTGTGAAAAGAAATTTTCGAGTGGAACAAATACAAATGATGAAACAGTGCTTTGGATTGGAAGCAGTAACGGTCTGAATAAGCTTTCAATTAAAAATTTAACTTTCAGGGGAGATTACAAATCACTTGAATGTGATGTTGAAGTATTTAATTCAGCAAATGGTTTAGCTGATAACTCAGTAAAAAGTATTGTTGAAGATAACAGAGGTAATCTATGGATAGGAACAAATGCTGGCATTTCCTATTTCGATAGTGAGAAAAAATTATTCAGGAACTATTCAACTTCAGATGGATTAATCGGCAGCGAAATGAATTCAGGTTCAGCAGCTAATTCATCAAACGGATTTATGTTCTTTGGCAGTAGTGATGGATTAAATATTTTCGATCCTGAAAAAATAACCCAATCAACTTACAGACCGTCCGTAGTAGTTTCTGATTTTCAGATTTTCAATCAACTGGTAAAAATCGGTGATGATTCTCCTTTGTCTGAATCAATTTTAACTGCTAAAATAATAAACCTTGCTTACTCTCAAAATGTGTTTTCATTTCAGTTCTCTGCTTTGGATTACAATGATCCTGAATCAATTCAATATACATACAAGATGGAAGGTTTTGATAACGATTGGATAATTTCAGGAAATCGGAGATTTATTACTTACACGAACCTCAATCCTGGCAAATATATTTTTAAAGTGAAAGCCACGAATAGTGATGGTATCTGGACAGGAAACGAAAAAAGTATTTTTGTTAACATCGGAGCCCCATGGTGGCGAACCGGCTGGGCTTATGCAATGTATGTAATTATAATTTTCGCAGGAATATTTTCTATTAGAAAAATCGAAATGAATCGTTCAAAACTTCGAAACGAATTAAAGATGCGCGAATTTGAAGCTAAGAAACAACGTGAACTCGAAAATATAAAATCAAGATTTTTTGCAAACCTTTCGCACGAATTCAGGACTCCGCTTACTCTTATCCGCGGACCAATAGAAGAACTGATAAACGGAGACACAGTAGATAATAAAGAAGAGTACTATGAATTAATTAAGCGTAACAGCGAAAAACTTCAGGAACTGATTGACCAGCTTTTGGAACTGACTCAACTGGAAAATGCTGCAATTCCGTTAAAAGCAAAAAAGGAAAATCTTGTAAGTCTTGCAAGAGGATTGCTTTTTGCATTTGAAGCGCTCGCGAAACAAAAAGAAATTAAACTTTCATTTTCATCTTCTTCAGAAAAATTTATTTGCTGGATTGACAGAGACAAACTTGAAAAGATAATTAATAATCTTTTATCAAATGCGATTAAGTTTACACCGGCAAACGGAGATGTGTCAATAAATATTCAGTACGCGAAAGTAGATGGAAATAAATTTGCTGTTGTGGAAGTATCCGATTCAGGTATTGGAATTCCTGAAGACAAGCTTGAAAATATTTTTAATCGCTTCTTTCAGGTGGATGATTCTTCACGGAAAAAATATAAAGGATCCGGGATCGGTCTTGCTCTGGTTAAGGAACTTACTGATTTACACAAATGGAATATTAGTGTTGTCAGCGAATTGGGAAAAGGAACAATCTTCACTCTTCGGATTCCACTATCGGATCATTATTTAAGTGAAGATGAAAAAGTAATTGGCTCGGAAGTTTATGCTAATGAAGAAACTTATCAGTCAGAAATATCAGAAGAAAAGAAATCAGATGAGTTAGATAAAGAAATCGAACAGGAACTTATAGAAAAGAAAAAGAAACTCGAAGCTAAACCAACTATTCTGATTGTAGAAGACTCAGAAGATGTTAGAACTTACTTAACAAGTCTGTTGAAAAATGAATTTCAAATGAACGAAGCAGTTGATGGTGAAGATGGAATAAAAAAAGCAGCCGAGTTTTTGCCCGATCTGATTATCAGCGATGTTATGATGCCCGCGATGGATGGTTTTGAGTTCTGCAAAAAAATAAAAACTGATTGGCTTACAAGTCACATACCTGTAATTCTTCTTACTGCAAAAGCAAATGTTGAAAGTAAAATTGCCGGACTTGAAACAGGTGCAGATGATTATCTGACTAAACCATTCAGCTCCAAAGAATTATTTGCACGAGTTAAAAATCTCCTCGAACAAAGAAAAATACTACGTGAGAGATTCAGCAAAGAAATCAAAGTTGAACCAGCTTCAATAGCTGTTAATTCTATTGATAATGAATTCCTCGAAAAAGCTTTTGCAGTTGCTGAAAAAAATCTTTCAAATACTGAATTCAATTCTGAATATTTTGCTAAAGAGATGTTTCTGAGCAGAAGCCAATTACACCGTAAAATATTAGCAGTTATCGGGCAGGCTCCGGGTGAATTTATCAGAACATTCCGATTAAAAAAAGCCGCCTCATTAATTCTTGAAAAAAGATTAAGCATAACCCAGATTGCATTTGAAGTCGGATTTAGCAGTCCGTCTCATTTTACAAAAGCCTTCCGGCAGCAATTTAATTGCCTCCCAACAGAGTTTACAGAGCGAACTAAATTTTAAGTTCGTTTAACTCCAAATACATACTTTTCGCAACAAATCCGCTATTTATTGACACACCTGCGACAGCAGCCGTCTGCTGGAGAAACTAACTTTACCCAATCAATTAATAATAATTTTTTAAGAAGAGGTTTATGATGAATCGTTTTTTACTAAAGAGGAATATTAGTCAATTTCTGCTACTCGTTGCGACAATAACTTTGTTGTTCTTTTTTGATGTCCTATCTCAGCAGCCTCAATTGATCTGGTTAGGTACGCTTGGAGGAGATGATAGCGAAGCTCGTGCAGTTTCAGATAATGGTTCGGTTGTGGTTGGTGTTTCACAAGATGCGAATGGAAATCCACGGGCATTCAGATGGACTATACAAACTGGAATTCAGGATTTAGGTACGTTGGGCGGAAATGGGAGTGTAGCGGCTGATGTTTCTGCTGATGGTTCAATTATCGTTGGATGGTCTGATGATGCTAATAATATTTATCGTGCCTTTAAATGGACCGAGTCAACAGGAATGCAGGATTTAGGCGCTGGTGATTACAGCACAGCTCATGGAATCTCTGCAGATGGAACAGCTATTATTGTTGATATATATCCAAATGCTTATCGCTGGACTCAAGCCGGAGGTCTTCAAGACTTAGGAACTCTAGGAGGCAGTTCCTCTGGTGCAAATGATATATCGGCTGATGGTTCAATGATTTGTGGTTATTCTTATGTCAGTGCAGGTGATCCATACGCTTTTCGTTGGGTTGATACACTTGGAATGGAACAGATTGGCACTTTCTACAGTTTTGCATTAGGAATATCTGGAGATGGAAATACAATCACTGGATTTGAAACAGGCAGTGCAGGGTTATACAAAGCTTTTCGCTGGACACAGAGTGGTGGTTTTGAATTTGATATTGCTGGAAATTTCAGTCAGGGAAATGCTGTCTCGGAAGATGGAAGTATTATTGTTGGTTCATTTGGCAATGGTGCATTTCGGCTTTCAAATGTAGGCGGGCTGGAAGAATTAAATCAAACCTATTCAAGTTTATTAACATCAGGCTCTGAATTATCAAATGCATTGGGAATTTCTTTAGATGGTCAGTTTATTGTTGGAGAAGGAACTAATGGCATAACCTCTCAGAATGAAGGATTTCTTTTAGCTGTAAACGGAATAAACTCTGTCGATGAATTATCGGATTATCCATCGGGATTTCATTTAAATCAAAACTATCCAAACCCATTTAATCCTTCAACAACAATTTCGTTTTTAGTACCGAATGAAGAATTTGTTTCACTAAAAGTTTATAACTCATTAGGCGAAGAAGTTGCAGAATTAGTGAATGAAACAAAACCTGCAGGTAATTATTCGGTTACATTTGATGCAAGCGAACTAACAAGCGGAATCTATTTTTATAAACTTTCTGCAGGCGATTTCACACAAACGAAAAAAATGATTTATCTCAAATAAAAATTTTCAGGAGGATAAAAAATGAAACTCAAATCTCAATTAATATTTACGTTGATAATATTTATCACAATTTCAATTCGGATTAATTCACAATCGTTTACCTGGTTGGGTACATTGGGCGGTGATGAAAGTGAAGCCTTTGCTGTTTCGAATGACGGTTCTATTGTAGTTGGTGAAAGTAAAAACAGCAATGATGAAGATAGAGCATTTCGTTGGACTGTTAGTGGAGGAATGCAGACACTGAGTGGAACATCGAATATTGAAAGCATGGCAAGTTCGATTTCGTCAGACGGAACAATAATAGTAGGAACAACCGAAGACGAATTTGGAACCGAGAAAGCTTTTCGTTGGACTGAGACAAATTCACTTGAATATTTAACGCAATTAGGCGGTGATCCATTCATAGAAAGTGATGCACAGGGTATTTCTGCTGATGGCTCAAGAATAGTTGGTCAGATACAAAATACTTCTGGCGAATACAGAGGGTTTATATGGGCTGAATCTTTTGGTATGAAAGAACTGGATGTGTTAATTGGTGGAGATTCAACATCACTAGTTAATTCCATTGATGGTGATGGCAGTTTATTAGTTGGATGGTCGTCAGATGAAAATTATAATCAGAGACCTGTTGATTGGAGAGATTACATTAGTAATGCAATGCCTATTCCCGTAATATCGGGTAATGGTGTAGCAGAGGCGATTTCTGAAAATGGAACCTACGCAGTTGGCAGAATTATAATGAACGGAAACGAAATGCACGGATTCAGATGGCACAAAGTACCACCTGGATATTGGGATCCCGAGGTCGATCTTGGATTTTTGTCAGGTATTACCAACCCGGAAGTTTGTTATGCTCTCGATGTTTCAGATGATGGTCTTGTTGTTGGTTTTACTACAGGGCAAAATCCTAATGGAATAGTTGCATTTTTATGGGGACAAATAAACACTTTAACCAATGTGATGTACGATCTGAATGTTGTTTATTCAAATCTAATAAACCAATCAGGATATTTACTGCAAGCAAACACGATCACACCGGATGGAAGATTTATAGTTGGACAGGGCTATCGTCCGTCTTTACAGAGGTATGAAGCTTTTTTACTCGATAGGGGAGAGCCGACATCTGTTAATGAATCAAATTTAGCTTTAGATAAATATTCTCTAGAACAAAATTATCCCAACCCATTTAATCCTTCAACAACAATATCATTTTCAATTCCAAATGAAAGTTTCGTTTCTCTAAAAATTTTCAATTCATTGGGAGAAGAAGTGGAGGAGTTAGTGAATGAGACTAAACCAGCTGGTAAGTATTCAATAGACTTTAATGCAAGTGAGTTGACTAGTGGAGTGTACTTTTATCGATTGAGGACGAAAGGTCCTGAAATAAATTCAGAACAAGGAATAATCCAGACAAGGAAGATGATTCTTGTTAAATAATAAAAGAAACAAAACAGCAGGGGAGAAAACTCTTGAAGAAATTCAAAGCAGAGAAAAAAAAGCGAGACTTATTATGATGATAATTTTTTTCATCATTGGGCTGGCTGCTATGATGATAATACTTGGTATTTTAAGTTCATTATGAAACTGCTGCAAAAACATATTTCGAAAATCATTTATCTTTTAACTCTTGTAATTCTCATTCTATTTCTTGAAAGGATCATTTAATATGAAAAACATTCTCTCAACAATTACAATAATATTTTTAATTATGAGTGTTGTATCCAAAGCACAGGATATAACCAATACACTCGCACCAAATGGAAATTTCAAAGTCAAAGACAGTTCAACAGATTATCTAAACCTTGATCAGACAACTGGCAATCTTTCATTATTTAGAAACTTTATTTTATCTGAAAACAGCGGAGGTTTACAATTAGGATTTGTATTTAAAGGATATAATAAATTTATACATACGTATTACGGCAATGGCACTGCCGGTCTAAATACTTTTATTGGAATGAATTCCGGAAATTTTACAATGGGAGGTACAGTTACTTCTGGCAGCTATAACACTGGTGTTGGGTATGAGTCACTTACATTTAATACAACAGGTTCATGGAATTCTGCTTTCGGAACATTCTCACTTTCCAACAACACAACAGGATACAATAACTCGGCATTCGGTTATCAGTCCCTTGGCTCAAATTCAACAGGAAGTAATAATTCAGCTTTCGGAGTCCATTCACTGTATAACAACAACGCAAATGAAAATACTGCATTCGGAAATAACAGTTTATATTCAAACACGACAGGTGTAAACAACACTGCAGTTGGGTTCAACGCCTTATACGATAATGAAACCGGTTGGAATAACACTGCAGTTGGTCATCATTCGTTAGAAAATAATACTGGCAACTACAACACAGCAATTGGTTATAATGCTGGTTCAAGTGTAACTACTGGTCTTAATCTAACTTTGATTGGTATTGATGCAAATCCATCTTCACCAACAGCAACAGACCAGGTAACGCTTGGAAATCAATTCGTTAGTTCTCTGCGCTGTAATGTTCAGACTATTACAAGTCTTTCAGATGCAAGAGACAAGAAAAATATAACTGACTTAACTCTTGGGCTTGACTTTATCACAAAACTAAAACCAAGACAATTCAACTGGGACAGGAGAGAATGGTATGAAGGAGGAATATCAGACGGAAGCAAAATACAGGAAACACCAACAGCAGGATTCATAGCGCAGGAATTCGATGAAATTCAAAAATCTGAAAATGCAGAATGGCTAAATCTTGTATTAAAAGATAATCCTGACAAATGGGAAGCAACTTATGGAAATCTACTGCCTGTGATAGTTAAAGCAGTTCAGGAGTTGAAAGCTGAGAAAGACGAGGAGATAGCTGAATTAAAAATTGAAAATGAAAAATTGATTGAACGGTTAAATAAATCTGAGGAAGCTCAATTAGTACTTATAAAAAAGTTGGAGCAGATCGAAACAAAAGAAGAACTATTCAAAACTGAATTTGTAAACCACGAAAATAATAAACAATAAAACTTTTCAGGAGAAAAATGAAAACCATCGCATTAAAAATTATTTTCTCAGTACTTGTTGTGTCATCAATTATTTCGGCACAAAACATTACCAACACACTTGGAACTAATGGTTCATTTAAGATTAAAGACGGAACCACAGACTATCTAAATCTTGATCAGACAACTGGAAATATTTCTCTGCTTAGAAATATTGAGATTGGTGGCGTAATTAATAGTACAAGCACGAGGGGAGTGATTACAAAAAACGGACAAAGATTTATTCATAACTACCAGGCTCCCGGTACACTTGGTTATAATACGTTTATCGGAGTAGCTTCGGGAAATTTCACTCTTAGCGGTAGTGGAGGCGCAAGCAGTTACAATACGTCTGTTGGTTATCAAAGTCTATCTTCATTAACAACCGGAAGTCAAAACTCATCTTTTGGCGCTTTTTCACTTGCCATAAACAATTCTGGTAATAATAATTCGGCGTTCGGCTACTCTTCGATGTTCAATAACAATACTGGGTCGGATAATTCATCATTCGGACGATATTCGCTTTACAATAACACCGGCGGCAACAATAATTCTGCATTCGGATTTCAATCGCTAAATCAAAATTCTATTGGAAACAACAATTCAGCTTTTGGATCCAGTTCATTGTTTATGAATACTGGTAATAATAATTCAGCTTTCGGATATGGTGCACTTACAAATAATACCGCTGATGATAATTCAGCATTCGGTTATCGTTCATTATTCGTAAACACTACAGGAATTTGGAACTCATCGTTCGGAAGTTCTGCTCTGTCCTTTAATTCAACGGGGTCAGGAAATTCTGCATTCGGATTTTTTTCACTATATAATAACAATACAGGTTTCCAGAATGCTGCATTTGGGAGCTTATCGCTTCGGCAAAACACCACAGGTGCAAATAATTCAGCGTTTGGTCATTCTGCACTTTATAATAATTCTATTGGTTCGGGTAATTCAGCATTTGGCTCGCTTGCACTTTCCTCTAATACGTCAGATTATAATTCAGCATTTGGCTTTAGTGCTCTTTATACTAACACAAATGGCTACTCAAATTCTGCATTCGGTTGGAATGCACTACGTAATAGCAATGGAATTGGTAACACAGCGGTTGGCACAGAGGCTCTTTTCACCAAAACCGCCGGTGATCAAAACACATCTATTGGCTACTTCTCTGGGTACAATATTACCACAGGAAGTAACAATATAACTATTGGATATAATGCACAGGTGCCGAACAATGCTGGTAGCAACCAAGTTCGCATTGGTGATGTTTCAATAAATTATGCTGGTATCCAGGTAGCATGGACAATAACAAGCGACAGAAGATGGAAAGAAAATATACAGCCATTAAATCTTGGGCTCAACTTTATATCAGAACTCAATCCCGTTTCTTACACAAGAACGAATGATGAAAGTCATAAGAATGAATTTGGATTAATAGCTCAGGAGATAGAAGAAGTTCTTGATGAGTACGGAATTGAAAACACAGGTATGCTGACCAAAACAGAAGAAGGAATGTATGAATTACGTTATAACGATTTGCTCGCACCGATGATAAAAGCGATACAAGAACTTAAACTTGAAAATGATAAACTCAGATCAGAATTAGAATCACTAACAGGTTTAAAAGAAGAATTGGTAGAAATAAAAAATGGAATAGCTCAGTTAATAGTTCATCAAACTATTAAAGATGAAACTGGCCGATTTTCTACTCTAAATCAAAAGATGAGTGAAGAATGAAAAATTTTGTTTTTATTGCACTCATACTCAGTATATCAAAATTTTTGACAGCACAAAGTTCGATGATTTATGAACCAGGAAGTTCAATTGAAGTAACTACGGGTGCTGATATTTGTGCAGACAATGTGATGATTCAAGGGACTTATACTGGTTCAGGGACCTTGTGTAATGGTCCACTACCTGTTGAATTAACTTTATTTACGGCAGCACTGAATAAAAATGAGATTAATCTTTTCTGGAAAACAGAAACGGAAGTTGACAATTTTGGTTTCAATGTCGAACGAAGAGTAAAGGAAAGTGAATGGACCAAAATTTCATTCATCGAAGGACACGGTAACTCAAATTCACCAAAGGAGTACAACTACACGGATAAAGACCTGTTTGCTAACGGAAGTAAATTTCAATACAGGCTGAAGCAAATAGATACAGATGGTCAATTTGAATATTCCGATATTGTTGAAGTCGAGGTAGTCCCGACACAATATGATCTGTCACAAAACTATCCAAATCCATTTAACCCAACTACTACAATCAGATTTTCATTGCCGCAGGCAGAGCAGCTAAAAATTAATTTATACAATATGCTCGGTGAACTGGTAAAAACTTTAGCTGATGGAACTTATGAAATTGGATATCACAAAATTTTAGTTGATGCAGCAAGTCTTCCGAGTGGAACTTATGTCTACAGAATAGAAAGCCCAGGCTTTGTTCAGGTAAAAAAGATGGTATTGTTAAAATAAAAAAGAAGTAAAGCTGATATGAATAATACCTTTAAAGAAATTAGAAGCAGTGAAAAGAGTGGAAAGCTTGTGATGATGGTAATCTTCTTAATTATTGACTTTGCAACTATGATGATAGTGCTTGGCATTGTTAGCTCATTCTGAAAGCAAGAATAAAATTAATATTAATTATTCTGAATTAAACGGAGGTAAAATGAAAAACATTCTTTCAACAGTCGTAATAATTTTTGTGCTTGTAAACTTTATATCCAACGCACAGGACATAACAAACACACTTGCACCAAATGGAAATTTTAAAGTCAAAGACAGTTCAACAGATTATTTAAATCTTAATCAGGCAACAGGTAATCTCTCTTTGTTCAGAAATTTTGAGCTTGGTGGTTATCCGAATTCAGGAATTAATTATGGTGTAATTACAAAAGGCGGGATAAGATTCATACACAATTACCAGGCATTTGGAAGCGATGGATATAATACTTTTATAGGTCTGAATGCAGGAAACTTTACTATGAGCGGTACCGCTGGGGAGTCAAGTTACAACACTGCAGTTGGTAATGAAGCACTTCAAAATTTGACAACAGGCTATTGGAATACAACAGTTGGTACTTATTCGCTCTATAATAATACAAGTGGGTATGGTAACTCTGCATTGGGATTAAATGCATTATTTTCAAATACTACCGGAGTTTTCAATACCGCAGTTGGTCAAGGAGCTTTATTAAATAACACAACAGCTAACGATAATACTGCAATTGGGTCTAATTCTTTAGCATATAATACAACAGGAGAACATAATACATCTGTTGGAGCTGCTTCTCTATATTTAAATAGTACTGGCAGTGAAAACTCAGCGTTTGGTTTTAATACATTAGCGTCAAATACAACAGGTTCATTTAATTCTGCTTTTGGTTCATCATCACTTCTTACAAATTCAACTGGTGCAAGTAATTCTGCTTTTGGATTTGAGTCTTTGAAACTGAATACAACCGGTATTGGAAATTCAGCTTTCGGTTATTTATCGCTTTTAAGTAATACAACCGGTAATGGAAATTCAGCTTTCGGATATATTGCACTTCAATCAAATTCAACTGGGTTTTTTAATACTGCCATTGGGCAAGGAGCCTTAGCAAACAATACTACTGCAAATGATAATACTGCGGTTGGTTCTAACTCCCTTTTCACAAACTCAAGTGGTAATAATAACTCTGCCTTTGGAGGCGCTTCTTTGTATTCAAACACCACTGGAATAGGCAATTCTGCATTTGGATTTAATTCTTTGGTTTCAAATGCAATTGGTCACAATAATTCGGCATTTGGAACTTTTGCACTACAAAATAATTTGAGTGATTATAACTCAGCATTCGGATTTAACGCTTTGTATGCAAATACAAGTGGATATTCTAATTCAGCTTTTGGATGGAATTCTCTAAGATTCAGTGAAGGCGTAGGAAATACAGCGGTCGGTACAGAGTCATTGTTCAATAAAACAACTGGTGATGGAAATACTTCCGTTGGTTATTTTGCCGGTTATAATATCACATCTGGTAACAACAATATAACAATCGGCTATGATGCTCAAGTTCCGAGCAATACCGGAAGTAATCAGGTTCGGATTGGTAACTCTTCAATAAATTATGCTGGTATCCAGGTATCTTGGACCGTGACAAGTGACAGAAGATGGAAGGAGAATGTTCAACCAACAAACCTAGGACTCAACTTCATATCAGAACTCAATCCTGTTTCCTACACAAGAAAGAATGATGAAAATCAAAAAACTGAATATGGTTTGATCGCTCAGGAAGTAGAGCAGATTTTAGAAGAGGAAGGAATTGAAAATACAGGTTTGTTGAATGTCACTGATGAAGGAATGTATGAATTACGTTATAACGATTTGCTTGCACCGATGATAAAAGCCATACAGGAATTGAAAGAAGAAAAGGATTTTGAGATAGCAAAGCTTAATGAAGAAAATGAAATATTAAAATCAGAAGTTGAAAATCTTCAATCATTAAAGAAAGAATTTACTGATTTACAAGAGCTGAAATCTGAACTTATCAATCAGATAAATATTCTTAGAGAAAAAAATTCTGAAGAAAAAATAAAATTTAGTTCAATAGAAAGTGAAAAGTGAATAAAATGAAAACAATACATTATTTAATCATAGCGTTGTTTTTAACAGAAATAGTTTTTGCTCAGAGCATAGTAATAGGTACCGGGTCGGTATTAGACATTGGCACTGGCTCTGATGTTTGTGCAGGTGTTTATGGAAATATTCAAGGCACAGTTACAGGAAATGGAACGCAGTGTGGTCAATCCCTTCAGCAAACATTTCAATTGACTGTTGCTGTTTCAAATGGCTGGAATATGGTATCTGTACCAGGTTTGCATCCGATTAACCAGAACGTGGATACCTGGTGGGCATTCAGAGATTTGTCTGCAAACGTATTTAAGTACGCAACTGGTTATCAAACAGTAACAGACGTAACACCGGGAATTGGATACTGGATGAAACACGCAGGAAACAGAACATACAACACAGGAGATGAATGGCCTGCAGGAGGAATACAAATAGTTACACACGATCCTGTAACAGCAGCAGCAGGATGGAATATGATTGGCGGATATGAATTGAGTGTAACAGCTTCACTTGTGTCAACCAATCCACCTGGATTACAGAGCGGACCAATTTATAAATATTCAAGTGGATATTCAGTTGCAACAACACTCGATCCGGGATATGGTTACTGGATAAAGCTGACGGGTGCAGGTCAGATAATAATACCTGAGTCATTGTCAAAAGAGGACAAACAAAAAGAATTTTTCCCTGATAGCTGGGGAAAGATACTTCTGACAGATGCGGAAGGCAGGCATTATACTTTGTATGCAATTAAAGAAGACTCACCAGATAAAGGGAATAGAGTTGACTTAGCGCAATATGAACTTCCGCCATCACCGCCATCGGGAATGTTTGACATAAGATATGGAAGCGGAAGAATAGCAGAAGATATAAACAGTTCAACGAAAACAATAGATATGTCCGGAGTAACATATCCTTTAACGGTAAGAGTAGAAAACATTGATTTAAGATTTCAGGATGAAACTGGAAAAAATATCAACTCTGTATTGAAATCGGGCGAAAGTTTGGAGATAACAAATCCGCTGGTAAATAAATTGAATGTAACAAAAGATATATTACCCAAAGAATATACTCTTGAACAGAACTATCCTAATCCGTTTAATCCAACTACAACGATTCAGTTTTCAGTACCCAAACAAACTCAATTAAAAATAAACATATACAATACACTTGGTGAACTTGTTGCAACAATAGCAGATGGAATGTATCAAGCCGGATATTATAAAATAATGTTCGATGCAAGTAAACTCTCAAGCGGAACTTACATTTATCGTCTGGAAAGCAGCGACTTCGTTGAGGTTAAAAAAATGATTCTTATCAAATAGAAAGGAATAAATAAAAATGGAAAAAACGTATAATCAAATAAAGAAGAGAGAGAATTGTCTCATTTGTCGCAACCATTATCGTGTTTATTGTCGGCTTATCAGTTATGATGATAACGCTTGAAATAATCAGTTCACTCTAATCAAATATAAATATATAGGAGAAAAGAAGAATGAAATTAAGATTTACAATTCCTGTTGTTCTAATCTTTATAGCCGGATTATCTTTTGCACAGCAAAAATCTTATAAAGATAAACAGATGATAATTACACCTGATGGTAAATTACTATTACGCGCAGACGGAAGTATTATTTCTCAGGATTATAAAAAAGAAATTACCAACCAAATTCAATCGTTTAATGATGCCCCAATCGGTACACCTTTTAGCTGGGATGGAAATCTTGGTTTTTCTGCAGCCGGTCCGGATTATAATGTTCGGGCAATTGCAGTATCGGGTTCTGATGTTTTTGTTGGAGGAAGTTTCGTTGATGCGATAGCAGATGCAAATGCTGACCATATTGTTCGTTATAATCAGAAAAACAATACATGGCAATCACTTGGAACAGGATTAAACAACACCGTGCACGCAATAGCAGTTTCAGGAAATGATGTTTATGTTGGAGGCGAATTTACTGATGCAGGCGGAAATTTAAATGCAGATTATATCGCCCGCTGGGACGGAAGTAGTTGGAATGCACTTGGAACCGGATTAAATGATGTTGTTTATGCAATAGCAATTAGCAATAATAACGTTTTCGTTGGTGGAGATTTTACAAGTGCCGGAGGAAATTTTGAAGCAGATTATATTGTCGAATGGAACGGCACTTCCTGGGATCCAATGGGGCAATTAGATGGTTCTGTTTATGCGCTTTGTCCTTACGGATCCTCAGTTTTTGTGGGAGGAGCTTTCACTTCTTCCAGCGATGCAACAGCTGATTATTTTGCAATGTATGATGGCACTGATTGGGGCAGCCTTGGAGGTAGTTTAAATAACAAAGTATATGCAATTGCCGTTTCAGATAATAATTTATATATAGGCGGTGCTTTCACAAATGCTGATGGGCATCCAAATGCTGATGCGATTGCGCGTTTTGATTTGTCGAGTTTTTCCGGTTGGGATGCATTAGGCACTGGCTTAATAACAAATGAGTATCCGGATTTTTCGGTAAGATCATTAGCAGTCTCAGGTGATGATTTATATGCTGGTGGATACTTTTACAGCCCATACAATTCAACTTTTACATATACTGCTCAATGGAACGGAACGACTTGGAATTCTCTCAGCAGTAATGTTGGGAGGTGTGAAGCCCTTGCACTTTCCGGTACAGATTTATTTGTTGGTACCGTGTACGGTCTTATGAGATGGTTCGGTGCTTACGCTGAAGGTTTGTACAGTGGTGTTCAAAGTCCTCATACTCATGGGACAGGGTTTTTAGAATTCAATACCTTAAATGATTCAACATCAATTAGTATTGAACTTAATTCTGGTAGTGGTCTTACAGGTGTATTTAATGTTTTTTGTTATGAAAATAAACCGGTAAACGCTGATGGTTCGATACTTCCAATTGCTAATCATCGCTGGATAATTCAACAAAAGGGAATTCCAGACGATCAGATTGCAGGCAACATAAGAATTAAAATTGTTGATTTGCCGGATAGCAGTGGAATAATATATCCGGGTAACAGTGGTATAGGTATTTTTCATCGCCTTACACCTGGTCGTGGTCAATTTACTGATTTAACGCCCTGGACGGACTATGATTATAATACTGGTGAGTACGTTACTTCTTTTTCAGGTACAGGTGAATTTTCAATTGGTTTACAAAGTACCATTGATGGATTAATTGATAACGATGAGTATGGTTTTCATATCGAAGGACAGAATATGATTACAAGTGATGGCAAAACATGGTATATGAAATCTGATGATTATTTTTTCTATATCGGTATTAGTAATTATACAAACAGTTCTGAGGCTATAAATTTTTATCTGGATAATTCAGGCATTTACCCGGTTAATTACCCTGACAATGATTTAGGAACGATTACCGGTTCACCTGAAGAAGGAATTAACTCCAATCTTCCTTTCAGAGCTGATTTTTTTGCGTATATAAAACCAAGTTATGATGAATATAAATATGCTAATCAGTTTGGAGGATGGGGCCTAATTAATAGTGCTACTAATAGTTTTGTAAAAAATTACAGCGATCCAAATAATGTTTTTGAATTTGCAATCCCATTATCGAGCTTACCTGTTTCAACAAATCAGTCTAATATTCCTTTAGAATATTATAATTGGCTTGGATTCATCACAAACACTGTTTCAATTTCTTCACGAGTTCCATCGAATATTAATCCTTCGGGGATTGCAAACGATCTGGTATGGTATTATCAATCTTCAATCTATAATTCTTCTCCATTTACTGATAATAGCTATACACATATAGGTCCTTCAATACCAGCAATGGGAAGCTTTAATTGCAAGGATTTTACTTTTTACTCACCAGGGAAAGCTATTGACAGAACAAGCGGTGTGTGGAATATAGATGGTGATTTATGGATGTATGATGGAATACTGACATTTCAGAACAGTGATTCAGTGAATACTGCTTCATTTATGATGGGAGGTGGAACAACAAACTTCTCTTACGGTTCCTCCGATGCACCGTTATTTATAGAATATAATCTTTGGCAGTGGGAATTGGGAGGTACAATTAATATAAACAGCGGGCATTATCTGACATTTGTTACACCACCATTTGGAGGTAGTGGTATTTTCGATAGTCGGGAGGTTTTTCAGAATATTAGAATTAATAATCCCGGCGGAGTGCATCTCCAGAACGATATGAAAATAAAAGAATCTCTCAATTTGTTGAACGGAAATATTCAGACAATTACGTATGATACCTTTTATGTTATTTTAGATACGAATGCTGTTTTCAACAGCAGTGGTGGATTTATCAATGGTGGATTAGTTAAATATATACCGCTTTCACCAGGTCCAAATGGAGGAGATTCACCGGATAATCTCATAACCACTTTCTCGATGGGAACTCAGAACGGTCCTTCGCCGGTTACAATTGATTTCAGTAGTGTAACTTCACCCGGCAAATTAATAGTTGAAGTTTATCAGAATAACCACCCAAACACAGTTGATTCTTCTGAAGCATTGAATCGTTTCTGGAGGATTACCAAAGATAATAGTCTTACATTTACAACTGCGAACATAACTTTTGGTTATCAGCCTGAAGATTTTAATGGTGTTACTTTTGTTGAAGCAAATGATGAAGCAGCTATGGTTGTAGGTAAGTATGATGCTGGCAGCTGGTCGTTCCCAAATATTTCTTCACGCGTACCAGGCGGCAGTAATGATGGTGGATCAATATCTGTTTCCGGTATTACTTCCTTTTCGGATTTTACTTTCGCAAAAGATCCATCTGCTTTGCCTGTTGAACTTGAGTCGTTCACTGCAAAAGCTTCGGGGAAAACAATTCTTTTAAATTGGCAAACCAAAACTGAAGTAAATAATTTTGGTTTCAATGTCGAACGAAGAATAAATGAAGGAGAATGGAATTTCATTAAATTCATCGAAGGACACGGTAACTCAAATTCACCAAAGGAGTACAACTACACGGATAAAGACCTGTTTGCTAACGGAAGTAAATTTCAATACAGGCTGAAGCAAATAGATACAGATGGTCAATTTGAATATTCAGATATTGTTGAAGTCGAGGTAGTCCCGACACAATATGATCTGTCACAAAACTATCCAAATCCATTTAACCCAACTACTACAATCAGATTTTCATTGCCGCAGGCAGCGCAGCTAAAAATTAATTTATACAATATGCTCGGTGAACTGGTAAAAACTTTAGCTAACGGGACTTTTGAAATCGGATATCATAAAATCGTAGTTGATGCGTCAGACCTTCCGAGCGGAACTTACATTTATCGTTTAGAGAGCAGTGAGTTCGTTCAGGTGAAAAAGATGATACTGCTCAAATAACAAAAATGACGGAAAATTTTTAATTAAAATAAATTCGTGGAAATGTATATGAAGAGAACATATCAACAGATAAAGAAGAAAGAAAAAATATTAAACATTACTTATAGTACGATATTTTTCCTTGTTGGTTTTGCCATTATGATTGCCATAATGAGCTTTATCACTTCAATCTGATAAAATCAGAAATCGTAAACTGAGTTGAGCAAACAATTCCTCAGGTCTGGAGACCTGAGTTACGAGTTGAGAAATGAATTCTCGCGCAGCAGAGTTCTCCTGAACTGTGCAAACGTTACAGAGGACTTGAGTCGTGTGTAATGAGAGGTAAAATATTAGAAGTAAAATATTAAAGGAGTCTTTTCGGATAAAGGCGGTCATCGATCGCCTTTTTTATTTTGTCAACTGGGCGAGCAGTACAGCAGATGCTGAAGCAACATTCAGCGATTCTGCGTCCCCGATTTTTGGGATACAGATTTTTTTATCACTGATTTTCTCAAACTCTTTTGATGGTCCGTGAGATTCACTCGAAAGTATTAAAATTTTTTGTCTATCACTTTTGTAAGTAAAAACATTTTCGCCTTCAATATCCGCGCACAAAATTTCACACCCTGCTGCTTTAAGTGAAGTCAGATGATCGGCTAAAATATTTTCAAAAATATTAACGTGAAAAACAGAACCCATTGATGAGCGGATAACTTTTGGATTTGTGAAGTCAACTATGTTGTCACTTAACAAAATATTTTTTACTCCGAACCAATCACAAGTTCTCAAAATTGTTCCAAGATTGCCGGGGTCGGAAATATTATCGAGCATCACAATTAATTTTTCATTTGAAAGTAATTCCGGTGAAAATTCCAGTTCAGATTTTGCAAATACCGCTGCAATCCCTTGTGGAGTTTTTGTATCCGAAATTTTTTCAAACTCTTTTTGTTTTAACGAAATAATTTTCGTTCTGACATTGCTTAATTCTGAAATTACATCGTCATCCTCATCAGCAAACTTGTGAGTGATGAAAATGATTTCACAATTATAACTGCTGTTTAATCCTTCTGATACAGATTTCTTTCCTTCAACAATAAATTTCTTTTCAGATTTGCGATGCTTTTTTGTCAGAAGCGAAGAATAATATTGGAGTTCATTTTTGGAGATCATAGAAGAGTATCATAGTCCTGCTTCTTTTCGGATGCCTGACCTTTGTCTAATTCCTGTAAATATTCATAAGTATAAATACCTGTATTATGTCCGTCTTTCCATGTAATCTGGATAGCGTACTCACCGACCACCTCAATATTCTTAATCAAATACATTTCGGGTGTTATCATTTTTTTTACCGGTGAACGATATGTTTTAAGAAGCACTGTTTCGCCTTTACAGGTTGCACATGGACATTCATCTCTTAAATATTTAAGATCAATCAAGCTAATGCTTTCATCTTCCCACAATATTTCAAGAAAGGATTTATCTTTCAGTTTAATTGTTCTTGGTATCATTATTTCTCCGAAACTATCATTTTTGAACAATCAATTTTAACCAAATAGAGATTAGCATTCAATTAGTCTTATATTATTAATCACAGCTTATTTATCTTTAACCGTGAAAAATGAATATATTCTAATCTTCATTGAAGATGATCATCATCCCGATTCGATAAAAAAATGAGTTTATACATAGTTGAATTAGTCGTTTTTATCATTTCAGTTTTCTTTGCCGGATTGATTACAGCCGGAGAGATTGCGCTGTCATCTTTCGGTGAGAACAAAATAGATGAACTTAAAGAAAGAGGAGATAATATCTGGCAAAAATTCCAGATAGTTCACAAAAACCCCGAACCTTATTACGGAACAATTCACTTATTGTATTTAATATTTATTATTTCATCAGTAGTATTTGGATTTCTTCTTAGTGCTAAACTGATTAACCCCGATATTACGGAGCCAACAGTAGGTTTTTATGATAATTCATTTCGTTTAATTATTTCTTTTGTTTTAACGATTGTAACGATTGCTTCTCTGCTGACAATATTCAGCTATCTGATTCCAAAAGCACTAGGATTCAAGTATTCGAATTTTTTGGGAAGAATATTTGTAGTTACACTTATCCCGGTGTCGAAGTTATTCATTGTTCCTGCAAGACTTTTGAATAAAATTAGTGATATCATTCTTCTTCCTTTCAAAGAAAGAACAAACTTTGCGCAGACAAAACCATCTGAAGATGAAATACTGGATATAATTGCTGACGGAGTTAAATCGGGAGCGATAGATGAGAAGGAGGAAGAAATAATTCAGAACATAATCGAATTTAATGATTTGAAAGCCGGTGAAGTAATGGTTCCCCGTACTGAAATGATTTCAATAGATATTAATGAATCTGATGAAACATTATTGAAAGGAATAATTTTAAAAGGTCACACACTAATTCCGGTTTATGAAGATTCAATTGACAATATTGTTGGAATACTACATAGTAAAGATGTAATAAAACTTCTGATTGAATCAGGTTCAATCTCTTCCATAAAAAATTTAATACGACCGGCTTATTTTATTCCTGAAACAAAATTGATCTCTGAAATTCTTACAGAGATGCAGCAGCGCGGCGAAAGACTTGCAATTGTATCTGATGAATATGGCGGAACTGAAGGTGTTATTACCATTGAAGATATTCTTGAAGAAATAGTCGGCGAAATAAAGAACGATTCAATCACAGAACAAAAAGAATATTATAAATTTCCTGATAACAAATATTTTGTTCTTGGTTCAATGCAGATTACAGATTTTAATGAAGTGTTTAATCTTTCTCTTCCTGAGTCTGACGAGTACAATACAATTGCCGGATTTATTGCAGAGCAATCAGGTAAAATTTTAAGCTTGAACGAAACAGTTGAATACGAAAATGTAAAATTTGAATTGATAAAAAAGATCAGGCAGAAGATGGTGCAGTTCAAAATTTATTCTGAAGTCAAAGAGTTCAAAGAAAAATAAATTGATAAATAATATTCGATGAAAAAATTTCTTATACTGACAGTATTAATAGTTTCGGTTCTTGTATTCGTATTCTATCCGGAAAAAACTATTACCTATCCGGCAGGTATTACAGCACCGGATCAGCCACAGCAGGTTAATTTTCTTGAAGCAAAAGTGTGGAGTAAAGATGGATTCAATTTTAAAGCCTTAGCAGAGTACAAATTAAAAGCCCGGGTACTTAGCCGGAATAATTTTTCTACAGGCAAAGAAAGCGAAATATCTCCATTCGACTTAGCACTTGGTTGGGGCTCAATGTCTGATCAAAAAATAATTGATGAAATTGATATTTCACAAAGCAATAGATGGTATCATTGGAATGCTGAAGCTTTACCGATTCCGTCAAGAGAAATTAGTTTGAATAGTGCAAACGTTCACATTATTCCGAAAGATGAAATTGTTGAAGAAAAATTTGATAATGTTTACAAGGGAAGTTTAATTGAAATGAAAGGATTTCTTGTTGAGATAACAACAACTGATGGCTGGCGATGGAAAAGTTCGATGAAAAGAGATGATACAGGTGGTGGAAGCTGCGAGTTGTTCTGGGTCGAAGAACTAACTGTTCTCGATAAATAAAAAATATTACAGAGATTTATTCTTGTTTAGATTAGTAGAAAATGATATTTTTGGCACACAAAAAATAAGCTGGTGTAGCTCAGCTGGTAGAGCAGCTGATTTGTAATCAGCCGGTCGGCGGTTCGAATCCGTTCACCAGCTCTCAAAACCTCGAAAATAAAAAAAGTTTTCGAGGTTATTTTTTTTAAATTGTAAACGAAATCTCTTGGCGGTTCTTCCGGAGGAATCCCTTTGGGAGAATCCGTTCACCAGCTCCCAAAACCTCGAAAACAAAAAAGTTTTCGGGGTTTTTTATTTTAATTGGTAAATATAACCAGTCGGCGGTTCTTCCGAAGGAATCCCTATGGGAGAATCCGTTCACCAGCTCTCAAAACCTCGAAAATAAAAAAAGTTTTCGGGGTTTTTATTTTAATTGGTAAACATAACCATTCGGCGGTTCTTCCGAAGGAATCCCTATGGGAGAATCCGTTCACCAGCTCTCAAAACCTCGAAAATAAAAAAAGTTTTCGAGGTTATTTTTTTTAAATTGTAAACGAAATCTCTTGGCGGTTCTTCCGGAGGAATCCCTTTGGGAGAATCCGTTCACCAGCTCCCAAAACCTCGAAAATAAAAAAAGTTTTCGAGGTTATTTTTTTTAAATTGTAAACGAAATCTCTTGGCGGTTCTTCCGGAGGAATCCCTTTGGGAGAATCCGTTCACCAGCTCCCAAAACCTCGAAAATAAAAAAAGTTTTCGGGGTTTTTATTTTAATTGGTAAACATAACCATTCGGCGGTTCTTCCGAAGGAATCCCTTTGGGAGAATCCGTTCACCAGCTCTCAAAACCTCGAAAATAAAAAAAGTTTTCGAGGTTATTTTTTTTTAAATTGTAAACGAAATCTCTTGGCGGTTCTTCCGAAGGAATCCCTTTGGGAGATTCCGTTCACCAGCTCTCAAAACCTCGAAAATAAAAAAAGTTTTCGGGGTTATTTTTTTTAAATTGTAAACGAAATCTCTTGGCGGTTCTTCCGGAGGAATCCCTTTGGGAGAATCCGTTCACCAGCTCCCAAAACCTCGAAAATAAAAAAAGTTTTCGAGGTTATTTTTTAAATTGTAAACGAAATCTCTTGGCGGTTCTTCCGAAGGAATCCCTTTGGGAGAATCCGTTCACCAGCTCCCAAAACCTCGAAAATAAAAAAAGTTTTCGAGGTTATTTTTTTTTAAATTGTAAACGAAATCTCTTGGCGGTTCTTCCGAAGGAATCCCTTTGGGAGATTCCGTTCACCAGCTCTCAAAACCTCGAAAATAAAAAAAGTTTTCGGGGTTATTTTTTTTAAATTGTAAACGAAATCTCTTGGCGGTTCTTCCGGAGGAATCCCTTTGGGAGAA
The DNA here is from genome assembly GCA_013285405.1 of Ignavibacteriota bacterium. Classification (NCBI taxonomy): domain Bacteria; kingdom Pseudomonadati; phylum Ignavibacteriota; species Ignavibacteriota bacterium. Next base: position 2,804,159 of record CP053446.1, read on the forward strand.
TCCGTTCACCAGCTCTTAGAAACCCTCTCAGGACGAGAGGGTTTTTTAATTTCAAATTAGAAAATACCAGAAATTGTTTTATGAATAATTGGTTTGTGTCTTCTCCCGGCTTAATCCATACCTGGGAAATAAATTAAAAGGAGGTGAACTATTTGATCTGAGTGAATCTCCACTTGCCTATAAAAATATTGATGAAGTCATTGAAGCGGAATTAGATCTATTCAAACCACTTGTTAAATTGAGACCGCAGGGTGTTGTTAAAAGATAATGCTTTGATGCAGTTTATTAGTGTTTGTAGATTATTTGCAATGAAATACCGACCACAAAAACTGATAAAGTTTTTGGTGGTCGGATATTAATATCTTAAGTATTTTTTAGCTTAATGCAAAAATGATTAGGCTTGCACCCACACCGGAACCAACATAAGTTGTTTCCAGAAATACTAAGCAAAGAATCATAGCAAGTTTCATTTATACTCCAATCTTAATTTGCCTCACTTGGAATGATAAAAGAAAGTGCTCCTCTTTTAAGAGCAAATTGAATTATTTATTTGCGAGGGAATTATCAGGAAGTTTATGACACACTTTCAAAAATTTGCCCTCTTGCTGTCAGCTAATTAAAAAAATATTTTTAGATTGTCAAGTAGAAAATTGAATAAAATTAAAAAAAATCCTTCACCAGGACCACTTGCTCATTGACTATCCCAGATTTGTTTCCCAGTAAAACTTGTCGTCAAATTAGATAATTTTGCTTACAATTAGCTTAATGATTAATTTTGAATTGGTAAAAAAGTAGTTAAAATTTGAAGAATAACTGAATAAATATATCTTTAGTAATGGCATTTTAATTGTCATAAACACATTTTCTAAATAATCTCATAAAATATGGTGGTATAATGAAAAGCATATTTAATAATACAAATTGGACAGTGTTCATCATTCTTGTCCTGTTTTTTTCATCAATGTCTTTTGCCCAGTTTAATGATTACACAGCAAAAATCGGATTACAATTTAATGGGCTTCTTTCTGACACAGAATTTGACAAGGATCTTAAACCAGCCGACGCCGATTTCAAATTCTCATATCTTGCAAGAGCTTTTTGCAGATTTGAATTCTTTACACCTGTACTGGAAACTGAAATAGGTGCTGGATTTGGTCAATTGAGAGGAGTTGATTTTAATAATCAGGAATGGAATACAAATGTAATTCCAATAGATCTTAGATTTATTTTATCGCCATTTGATATGGATGTTTGGGATCCGTTTATTTATGGTGGTGCTGGTGGATTATATTTTGATAATGATAAAAAGCCTACTACTGTTGAACCAGAAAATATGCCAGAAAAAGAAAAAGCCTGGACAGCATTCTTCCCCGTTGGTGGTGGTTTTGATGTGGCTGTCTCGGATGCAGTTCTTCTGGATTTTTCTGCAGGCTACACTTTCACACGTAACGATGATATAAACGGCTACAACAATAAACAAAATAACAAAGAAGAAGCTTATGATGGTTACTACAATGCAGGTATCGGATTAATTTTTGTAAGTGGAAGCGGTTCATCCGATAAAGATGGTGATGGACTTACAAAAAGTGAGGAAAAAGAACTTGGAACAGATCCAAATAATCCGGATACAGACGGTGATGGTTTAAAAGATGGTGAAGAAGTTAGAACCTATATGACGAACCCGCTCAATACAGATACAGATGGTGATGGTTTACTTGATGGTGAAGAGGTTAGAACCTATTCGACGAGCCCTGTTAAAGCTGATACAGATGGTGATGGTTTGTCTGATAATTTAGAAATTAAAACATACAATACAGATCCTCTGAAAGCTGATACAGATGGTGATGGTTTATCAGATGGTGACGAAATTAGTAAATATAAAACTGACCCTCTGAAAGTTGATACTGATAATGATACTCTTTCTGATAGTGATGAAATTAATCTTTACAAGACCGATCCGTTAAATCCAGATACTGACTCTGACGGATTAAAAGATGGTGAAGAAGTTAATATGTACAGGACTGATCCTCTCAAAGCAGATACAGATGGCGGAACAATTGATGATTTCACTGAGGTTAACAGAGGTACTAATCCATTAAATCCTGATGATGATGTTGTGAAGATTAACGTACCAATTGTTCTTGAAGGAATTACCTTTGAAACAGGTAAAGCAGACATTACACCAGAATCGGAATCTGTTCTGCAAGGTGCACTGAAAACATTACAAACTTATCCTGATATTATAGTTGAAATAAGTGGTCATACAGATAATGTTGGAAGCAGTGCAAGCAATCAGACGTTATCACAGAGACGTGCTGATGCAGTGAGAGCATGGCTTATAATTAAAGGTATAAACCCTGACAGATTGATAGCAAAAGGATACGGTGAAGATAATCCTCGGGTACCAAATGACACTGCAGAAAATAGGAGACTGAACAGAAGGATCGAGTTCAAACGAATCAGATAAAAGAAGAAAATAACTAAGTAAAAACCCCTCAGTTGCGAGGGGTTTTTTATTTTAATAGTATTTTTAACTAAAATATTTTTGATTCACTGCTTGACTCTAATTATTTTTTTGTTATTTTATGTAATAAAATTTTCATTTCTAATAATAGATGTAATACTATTTTCAAATGAACACGGATTATCTCATAGATTTATTCATTCGCATCGCAAAAATTGATGCTCTTTCCGGAAATGAAAAACCCCTTGCTGAGTTCATAAAATCTTTTCTTTCTAAGTTTAATTACAACATATCTGAAGACGATTCAAAATTATTTTCAGGAAGCAATACCGGTAACCTGATTTGCAAAATTGGCGAAGGTGGCAGCTTTATTATGACTGCTCATCTGGATACTGCGCGACCAACTTTGAATATCAAACCAAAAATTCTGGAGGATAAAATTGTTTCTTCCGGAGATACAGTACTTGGAGTTGATAATAGAGCGGGTGTAACAGTGCTTTTATTTTTACTTGAAAAAATTGCAAAGGAAAAAATACCCGTCAAAGATTTTACAGTTGTTTTTACTACTTGTGAGGAGACTACACTATTTGGTTCAAAATATTTGGGGGTAAATGGAAATATTAAATACGGTTTTGTATTTGATTCAGGTTACAGACCCGGAAATTTCATTTATTCAGCTTGTGGTGCGATGGGATTTAAAATGAAAGTAATTGGCAAAGCTTCTCATTCCGGAATTTCACCTGAGAAAGGAATAAATTCATTATTAATTGCATCAAGAGCAATAAATAATCTTCCACTTGGTAGAATTGATGATGAATCAACAATGAATATAGGCATACTAAAGGGCGGAAGTGCTGTAAATGTAATTCCTGAAATCACTGAACTCAATGGTGAAATAAGATCTTTCGATTTGCAGAAAGTTGAACATTATTTAAACGTTACTATTGCCGCATTTAGAAAAGAAGCAGATATTCTTGGTGGAAAAATTGAAGTCGAATCGTTTTGGGATTTTAAACCATATACAATTCCAGAGAATTCATTTGTCTTCAAAGAGATTGTCAGAGTCATGAAGCAAGTTGGATTAAACCCAATTCCAAAAATTTCACTCGGCGGCAGTGATGCAAATTCATTAAATGAAAAAGGTATTCAATCTGTAAATCTTGGAATTGGCGCACAAAATCCACATTCAAATGATGAGTTTATTTTTATTGAAGACCTCGTTAAATCTGCTGAAATAGCTCTTGAATTGGTTAAAAAATAAGAGGATGCATGAAAAAAACTTTACTGTACACCTTCATTTTCATATCAATAATTAGTATAGTGGTTTGTTCACAGAACAAAGGTCACCTTGTAATAATTGGTGGCGGTGATAAACCATCCTATCTTATGCAAAAAATTGTTGATTTTGCTGGCGGAATAAATTCTAAAATTATTGTCATTCCTAATGCGAGTTCTGAACCTGAAGAATCAGCCAAATACAATGTAGAGGAATTTAAGAGTCTCGGTTGTTCAGATGTGCAGTACATCATGTTCAACAGGGAAGATGCAGATAATGATTCACTTGTTGATAAACTATCCGGAGCAACAGGAATATTTTTCTCCGGTGGTGATCAAAGTTTTTTAACGCGTGATATGCTTGGAACGAAGTTATTAGATAAAGTTTATGAGATCTACAACAATGGCGGTGTCATTAGCGGAACAAGCGCCGGTGCTGCTGTAATGAGTGAATTGATGATTACCGGTAATGAATTAATTAATAAAGATTCATCTGACATATTCATTTCAATTCAAAAAAATAATGTTGAAGTAAAAGAAGGATTTGGATTCATTAAGACTGCCTTTATCGATCAGCATTTTATAAAACGAAAAAGACTTAATCGTTCAATAAGTGTGGTACTTGAAAATCCGGATTTGCCAGGAATTTGCATTGATGAATCCACCTGCATCATTGTATATCCTGATGATACTTTTGAAGTTCTTGGTGAAAACCAGGTGATTGTTTTGGATGCAGCCGGATGTGAAAATATCAGAACTGACAAAAATGGAAATCTCGGAGCTGAGAATTTAAAGATGCATATACTTTTAAGCGGAGATAAATTCGATTTCAAAACGAAAGAAGTGATTGAATGAAATCCGCAGAAAAAAAATTCAGGCTGAAAGTCCCGAACACTTATTTGCTGATTTTTTCTCTGTTAGTTGTGATTGCTGCGATGACATGGATTATTCCTGGTGGTGAATATGAACGAACGATCGTAAACGGCAGGGAAGTAGTTGTTCAGAATTCATTCAAATATGTTGAGAACGAACCTCAGGGTTTATTTTCAATTTTTATCGCACCTTTAAAAGGATTTGTAGAAGCAGGAATGATTATTGGATTTATTCTTCTTGTAGGCGGTGCATTCAACGTACTTGCAAAAACAGATGCCATCAATTCCTTTATTAATAAGCTTGCAAAAGCGCACCGCAATTCGAATACACTCAGAAAACTTTTCGTACCGGTTTTAATTTTTATGTTCTCAATCGGAGGCGCAACATTTGGAATGAATGAGGAAATTATTCCGTTCGTTTTAATAATCGTTCCGATTTGTCTTGCACTTGGTTACGATTCGATTATCGGTGTGGCAATTCCTTTAGTTGGGGCTCATGTTGGTTTTGCAAGTGCTTTTCTCAATCCATTTAATGTTGGAATTGCACAGGGTATTGCTGATGTTCCAATCTTTTCAGGTATTGGTTATCGTGTTATTTGCTGGCTGATTTCAACTTTTGTCGCGATCTTATTTATACTTTATTATTTAAGGCGATTAGAGAAAAATCCAAAAGCAAGTCCGACTTATATTCAGGATGAAGAGCGAAGAAAGACAGAACACTTTGATCATATCTATAATAACACTTCTCATTTTTCTTTAAGACATAAAATAGTACTGCTGACATTTGTGTTATCTCTTATTATGCTCGTTGTTGGTGTTATTGAATTCAAATGGTTTATAGAAGAAATTTCTGCAATGTTTTTTATAATGGGAATTGCAGTCGGAATTATGGGCGGTTTGAAAAGCGATGATATCATTAAAGGTTTTCTTGATGGAGCAAAGGATTTAGTCGGAACTGCAATCATAGTTGCGCTAGCAAGAGCGACACTTGTAATTTCAAGAGATGGACAGATTATTGATACCATTTTGTACGGACTTTCGCCGTTTATAGAATCTTCATCTCCAATTTTTGCGTCACAAAAAATGTTTATAGTTCAGGCAATAATTAATTTCTTTGTACATTCAGGAAGCGGACAAGCTGCACTTACAATGCCCATTATGGCGCCGCTTGCTGATCTTGCAAATGTATCAAGACAAACAGCAATACTTGCTTTTCAATTCGGTGAATACACAAATATAATTATCCCTACTTCTGCTGTTACTATGGGTGCATTATCAATGGCTCGTGTTCCGTGGGAAAGATGGGCGAAGTGGGTTATACCTTTACAAATAATTTTAATGTTACTTGGACTTTTGCTTTTAATTCCGCCAAACTTAATGGGCTGGCAATGATCTTCTTAAATAATAAAATATTCAATCACAAATAAAAGAGGTGTGCTATGAAAAAAATGTTCCTAATCGGTGCATTGGTTTTATTAAGTCTAATTTGTTTTAATAAACCAACATACTCACAGGTTGATTTATATCTGGATGAGATAAATGTTTATGTTTCTACATACGGAAGGATTGCAGTGTATTCTTTACCAGATACAGTTCGTCAAATTTATCAGGCAACAATACTTGTTGGTACCGGTCCAACCACAGTTTTTGATTTGCAGAATGATGTTGAAGTCGAAGATCCTGTTCAATTATTATCAACTCCTTCATACGGAGATTATGAGATATATGGTAGTTTCAATAATGATTACTCTGCAAACCCTCCTAACGTACTGGAAAGGATAAATGTTTATTGCTGGCAGAATATGAATTCGTTTTTGATCAAATTTACAGTTATTAATCGGGAAGCAAACTCAATTGATGCGATTGTTGGTTACGAGTATGTTCCTGAAGTAGAAGGATCAAATGGCGGCGAAGATACGGTTACATTTTCTGTTCTCGATAATATTATACGAGTTAGGAAGCATGAATCAGTTGGTTTTCTACCTTTATCTGAAAATCTTAAATCGCTCGGTGCTTTTGTATGGTATGATGAATATTGGTTGGGGGACACAACGCTCTACAATTGGTTAAGCTATAGTTCTTTTGATTCATTATTTATTACCGATCCGAATGATCCTAACGTAGATAGTCCCACATTAATTCCTGCTTATAATTCCGTAAATATTGCACCTGGAGATTCAATAGTTCAATATGTTGCTATTTCATACGGTGTTAATGAGACAGCGATGTTAGCTAGCCTGCAACAAGCTCAGCAAAAATATTATGAATTAACTTCTGTTGAAGCAGACTATAAGACAATACCTGATGGATATGTACTCGAACAAAATTATCCGAATCCGTTTAATCCATCAACAAAAATAAAGTTCGGAGTTCCGGAAGCTTCTAACGTAACCTTGAAAATATTCAACACACTCGGTGAAAAAGTTGCAGAACTTGTAAATGAATATCTTGACGCAGGTACTTATACCTATAATTTCGATGCATCTCAGCTTCCATCTGGAATTTATGTTTATACATTGCAGACGGGTAAACAAGTAATTTCAAAGAAGATGACGTTAATCAAATAATCAGGAGTTAAAAAAATGAAAACTAAATATTTTTTATTAGTTATTTTTTTTGTTTCTATGCTTTGCATTGACCTTTCATCACAAAGTTTTTACACAGGAAATATTGGAGTGACTTTAAGTAATTTTGGAAGAATACGTGTTTTTTCTGATAATTTAGTCACCTGGCAAATTGATAGAGGTTCACTTCTAGTTGGTGTTAATCCAACCGCTGTGTTTGACTATACTCAGGATGCTGGAACAGTTACACCAGCGAGTACGGTTTCTTCACCATCATTAAGCGATTTTGAAGTAACAGGAACAATTGATAACTCTGATTCAAATTTACCACCTGAGATAACAGCTATAATTAATATATATGGATGGACGAACGGTGCGTACCTTTTGGTAAAAATGAATGTTAAAAATGATGATGTTTCAGGTGTCAGTGCTATTATGGGCGGGGAGATTATTTCTTCTGTCGATGATACATATGAAAACGATGTCATTCAATACAATGCTGGTTCTCAAACCGTATTGATGAATGAAACTAATTGGGTTGGATGGAAACTGTTTTCTCCAACCACAACGTCGTTTAATGTAATTGACTGGGTTTCTGGTTATGCAAACGATGCTTCATTTTATTCCTGGTTAACTCAAAATAGCTTCGATCCACCGTTAACTTCTACTGTAGATGGTGCAGTTGCTGTTCAGGGTTCTGCGCCGATTAATTTAGGACCAGGAGCATCATACAACTTTTATTTTGGAATATCTTTGGGAACAGATCAAACATCCTGCTTAAACAATATGAATGCTTGCGAAATCAAGTATAATCAAATTGTCCCGGTTGAATTAACATCTTTTAAAGCAACAGCAAATGGTAATTCAGTTCAGTTAGATTGGTCAACTGCAACTGAAATAAACAATGCCGGATTCGAAATTCAGAGAAAGACATCTTCTGATCCGGATTGGGCTGCGATTGGTTTTGAAGAAGGAAGAGGTACAATAACTGAAGTTCAATATTATTCTTATGTTGACGATATAACTCATCTTCAAAGTGGGAATGTAAGTTATCGACTGAAACAAATTGATTTCGGCGGCACATTTAGTTTCAGCGATGTAGTGAATGTTGAAATAGATCCTTTGCCAAACCAATTTGAACTTTTGCAGAATTACCCAAATCCTTTCAATCCAAATACAAAAATTACTTTCAGTGTACCTGAAAAATCCAATATCATACTGAAAGTATTCAATACATTAGGTGAGGAAGTTGCAGAATTGGTAAATGAAAATCTTGAGGCAGGGATCCACACTCAAAATTTCAATGCTTCAGAATTACCATCCGGTATTTATTTATATACCTTGCAAACAGGTGATCAATTAATTTCAAAAAAAATGACGTTAATTAAGTAGGAAAATTTCGTAGCACAGATTAAAAGTCTGTGCTACATTCTTGTTTATTTGTATGGAACGATATAAAGAAATAACCGAAAAAATAAAAAGTAAGTACAACTCACTTCCAAAAAATCATCGGAAGATTGCTGACTATTTTATCAACAATTTTGACAGGATTCCATTTTTAAATGTGCAGGAATTGTCAGAGTCAACCGGTGTAAGTGTCGCATCGATTGTAAGATTTGCTCAACGTTCTGGTTTTAAAGGGTTCAGCGAACTACGGGATTCGGTTGCAGAATCTTTTCAGGAAGGTTTGAAGAATAAAGAAATTTTTCCGCTTCTTAAAAAACGGAAAGATGAAGATGATTTACTGACTCAGGTAGCAAACCTCGATATAAAAAATATTAATGACACGCTTAACCTGATAGAGCAAAAATCTTTTAATTACATTATCGATAGAATTCTGTTTGCAGACAGAGTGATGACAGGTGGTCTTGGAATTTCATACTTGCTTGCAGAAATACTTGCTTACCAGTTAACACAAGTCGGAATTGATTCAAGCCCATTAAAGCATACGCATACACTTTTTCACGAAAGCGTACTTTTTCTTAAATCTAAAGATATCCTGATCCTGTTTTCATTTCCGCCATACTCAAAAGAAACGGTTGATCTTGCAAGATTTGCAGAAGAAAGAAAAATAGACGTAATTGCAATAACAAATAAACCAGCGTCTCCAATTACTTTTTATTCAAGAGCTAATCTGATTGTGGAAAGCCGTAACATGCTTTTTACAAATTCGTTTGCTGCTATTTCCGTTTTGATAAATGCTATCGCAACCGCATGTGCAGTTAAAGATAAAGTGCGTGCAAAGAAAATCTTAAAAGAATCGGGCGAAATTGCTATTAGCCAAAATCTGATTATTAGCGGGAGTTAAATATGAAAAAATTTTTACTATTACTATTAATCTCAGGCCATGTTATTTATGCTGGTACAACCGGTAAACTTTCAGGCTCAGTAAAAGATTCACAGACAGGAGAACCGTTAGTTGGTGCCAACATTATAATTGTAGGAACTGAATTTGGTGCCGCAACTAATCTGGATGGAAATTTTGTAATTCTCAACATTCCACCCGGCAGTTACTCAGTAAAAGTAAGTTACATCGGATATCAGGTAAGTCTTTTCAATGATTTACAAATAATAGTTGACCAGACAACACAATTACCTGCTGAGTTAACTCCTGAATCAATTCAAGTTGAAGAAGTTATTGTTACAGCAACTACACCCATGATTCAGAGAGATGTTACGAGCAGTGTTTCCGTTATCCGGAGAGATCAAATCGAAGCACTTCCCGTTTCCACTTTTACTGATCTACTTTCACTTCAGGCTGGAGTTGTTGAAACCGGAAGTAATAATTTACACATAAGAGGAGGTCGATCTAATGAAGTTGCATATCTCGTTGATGGAGTCTATGTGAAAGATCCACTTCTTGGCGGATTAAGTCTTGAGATTAGTAATGATGCTATTCAGGAAATGAGTTTACTTAGCGGAACATTTAATGCTGAATATGGTAATGCACTCAGTGGCGTAGTCAACATAGTAACAAGAGATGGCGATGAGAATTTCTCAGCAAAGGTCGAAGCAAGAACCAGTGAGTTTGGAATTGACAGATATTCTGAACTTCATGAATCAAGAGTTAACGGAAGTCTCAGCGGTCCGTTCTTTCTGAATAAATTAACTTTTTTTGTTTCAGGTGAAATGGATAATCGCGGAAGTTATCTGCCTTTTGGCTATAACAAATTAAGTTCAATTTTTACTAAGTTAACATTAACCTCAATACCTCTTGTTAAAATCTCAGTACAAAACAGAGGAAGCAAAGGAAACAATCAAAACTATAGTCACTCTTATAAATATATTCCTGAACGATATCTGAAAGTTAATACTGATAGCTGGCAAAGCTCGCTAACTTTTACTCATACAGCAGCTAACAATTTTTTCTACGATATAAGAGCTTCATATTTTAACCAGGGATACTATTCAGGACTTCATAAGGACACATCAGATTATTTACCTACTGGTCAATGGGAATATTTCAGTGAGTATGGAGATGGATTTGAATTTTACAAAAAAGCAGATCCAGTTGAACTATGGGATAGCCGGACAGTAACTGCAGATACTAAAATTGATGCAGTCTGGCAGATCGATGAAATAAATGAAGTTAAAGCCGGTGCTCAGTTCCAGCAGCATTGGCTGGATTTGTTCTATGTTTACGATCCGCAAAGAAATTTCCCTTATTATAATGATTACAATACTGAACCTTTCGAACTTGCTGCCTATTTACAGGATAAAATCGAATTACCATATCTTGTACTGAACCTGGGATTGAGGTGGGATTATTCAAATGCTAATGTAACATTCAGAAAAGACCCGCTTAATCCAAACACAATTATTACCGCAGATTCAAGATCACAGTTCTCTCCGAGAATCGGAATTGCACATCCAATTTCAGACAGAACAAAACTTCATTTTGCATACGGTCATTTTTTCCAGATTCCTGAATTTCAATATCTCTTTGAAAATAATCAATATGATTTAAATGTGAGAGAGCCCTTGTTCGGTCAGCCTGATCTTGATGCGGAAAGAACAATCTCTTACGAAGTTGGAGTTTCTCATCAGTTCTCCGATCGGGTTGCAGCACACATCAGTGCATATTATAAAGATATTACCGGATTAATAGGAACACGGTACTATTTTCCATTTGTTGATGGAAGATACACTGGTTACACTCTTTATGTGAATGACGATTATGCAAACGTTAAAGGATTTGAATTTACTCTTGACGTGAGACCTGACAGATATTTCTCGGCAGGACTGACTTACACATATATGGTTGCAAAAGGCAGTGCATCTTCTGAACAGGAACAATACCCGGGAACCTCGGAATCCACACAATTATATTATCTTGATTTTGACAGAACTCACGTACTCAATGCCTCAGCTACTTATCAAATCCCGGATGAGGAAGGACCGAAAGTTTTCGGTGTCCCGATTTTTGAGAATATTGATCTAAGTCTGATTATCAAAGCAAGTTCCGGCGCACCTTACACTCCATCAGGAAGAGATGTTGGATATGTTGAAAAAAATTCTCTTCGGCAACCGGGCGTTTACAGTATTGATATGATTCTTGGCAAATCATTCTTCATTTATGAAAAACTCGAGATGAGAATATTTACTGAAATTTATAATCTGACCGATCATAGAAATATTCGATATATTTATCCTGATACAGGCGATCCGGATTTTACATTTGAAGGTGGTTATTCTACTGAGTATATGCAGGATCCTTCTAATTATGGTCCGCCGAGAGTAATTCGGTTGGGTGCTTCAATCAGGTTTTAATTGTTTATCAATGGAATTGGAATTAATATGAAAACAAGTGTATTATTTTTTTTGCTGATAATCTCTTCAGTAATTATCAATGCTCAGGTCGGAAGAGATGGAACTGAATTAAATTATGATGACTTCCAAAAAGTATTGGGAATTGAAGATCGTGCTGCTGGAATACACAATGCCAGCAACATTGGATTATTCTTTGAGAATAGAGGAAAACTTTATCCGAGAAGAATAACTCAGGGACCTTCGGGTGAATTCCCAATTAACAGTACCAAACACTATATCTATCGTATCAATCAATTCGCAGGAATTCCGGGTAATGTTGTTCAGGGAAGATATACAACTAACGAAGAATGGGAAGCTGTTGGTGGTTATCATCTTCGTGATTCCGCAAAAATTGCTTTCAGCGATAATCCAATTTACTGGAACCCAACTCTTGGCTGGCCTGTAAAAGATGCAAACGGAAACAATTTAATTTTATCTGATCAGGATAGTTACTGTGTTTATAATGACAGCAACAATACAGTTTCCATTTTAGGTATTCAGATCGCTCAGACAGGTTATGCTTACGGAGTAACCTTTGCAAAAAATATTCTCTTCTATAAATATGAAATTACTAATCATGGAGAGCAAGACCTGAACGACTTCTACTTCAGTTTGTATGTGGATATAGATGTTGGTAATGTTGAAGGCGGGGCTCCTGAATACGGTGATGACAAATTGAATATCATTAAGGACCAAAACCTTGTCTATTTTTTTGATGATGGAATCTCATCAGAATGGCCGGGCGGTAAAACAGGATTTTTTGGAGTTATGTTTGTCAAATCTCCTGAAGTAAATGGTAATGAACTGGGCGTCACTGATATGCATTACAATATTTATGATGATGATTTTGATATTGATACAGTTCAATATGGGATTATGTCCAGTGATCCTGATCTTTATAACTCTACTCTCGGTCCAAAATTTTTTCACATAGGCGGAAACCCGGATTTACATTTCGATGATCCGGCAACTATCCCGGCTTCAGGTCTGGATTTACTTGCAAATATGAGCTCCGGACCTTATACACTCGGAAGAAATGATACTTTGGTTTTTATAACTGCAATAGTCGCCGGAGAAACTGAAGAAGAGATGCTGCTATCTGCAGCCACAGCAAAATCAACAGTAGAAGCAAACTTCCATTTGCCAAAACCTCCGGTGCGTCCAAACCTGTCAGGAATTTCAGGAAACAAGCAAGCAACTTTATACTGGGATGATATTGCAGAGTACACTCTGGATGAGTTCAGTGGTAATTATGATTTTGAAGGTTACCGGTTGTACAGAAGCAATGACAAAGGAATTAATTGGACAAAGCTTTCTGATTATGATTTAAGCAATTCAATTGGTGATAATACCGGACTGCAATACAGTTACACCGACACTACTATAATAAATGGGTTTGAATACTGGTATTCGATCACATCTTATGACAGAGGTGACACTCTTGTCGAAAGTCTTGAATGTCCGTTAGGAACAAATATCGATGCAATAAATCTTGTATCACTAATTCCAAGAAGTGATGCAATCGGAAGAACTCCGGTTTCTGTTGCTCAGACTCAATACATCGGTTCGGGAGAATCAAATTATCTGCTCAACATTGAACCAATTGATGATCAATCTCTTGCAGGAAATGAGTACAGAACTGCTTTCGGGTTCATATCAAAAAAGGAAAATGGAAATCTGACAACCGCAGTAAATATCATTATTACAGATTCTGCATCAACTCAGCCTTACAAATATGGACTCAAGTTTAACAGCTCCTCTAATTTCGATGTAATAAATCTCAGCACTAACGAAGTGATAAGAGCTGGATTCAACTATCCGGTGGGAGGAAGGGAAGTGAATATAACAGGTCATGGTTTAAGAATCGGGATGGTTGATGACCCAAATGCTACTGAAGATGAACGTCCGCAAACTGGAGATTTAATAGTAATAAATTTTTCGATAACGGTTAATCGAAATAATGAGTTGAATGTAATTGAGAATCGTGGTTTTATGATTGATCAGACTCAATCAACAAGTGATGGTGTTATTTTTTCTTTAACACCTCCGGAAATTATTCAGTCAGTATCTAGGATCGGCGGTAACGATAATGTTGAAATGACTTTTGAAGTAGTGGATGAAACATTAGTAAAGGAAGCTCTTTATATTATTTCCATTGATAATAGTGGTACAGATACATTAAAGAAAGGCTATGCAGTTATTTCAGTTTCAGGAACACCTATCGTTGCTGATACACTTTATTCATTAGATACTTTTGAATTTGATGGTATTCAGGGAACAATCGAATTTCCAACATCAAGACCGCCATCTCCCGGAAATAAATTTTCTGTTCAGACAGTAAAACCGAAACTACCTGACATAAGAGATAAATTTTATTTCCGTTTGGACGGAGCGAAAGTTAATAATGCTGAGATATCGCAGAGTATGAATAAAATAAGAGTTGTTCCGAATCCCTACGTTGTTGCTTCACTTTGGGAACCTGAATTCGGTGAACTTAGAAGAGAGCCTCTAAGACAAATTCAGTTTATTAACCTTCCGCCGGAATGTACAATTTACATTTTTACAGTTGACGCAGATTTAATTAAAACAATTTATCATAACTCAACAAACGGAACGGAAGTTTGGGATTTACGTGCAGAAGGCGGCAGAGAAATATCTGCTGGAGTTTATATTTATCTTGTGAAGACACAGGATACCGAACATCTCGAACGATTCGCTGTAATAAAATAGTTACACGAAATTATTCAGGAGAATTTTATGAAAAAGTTTTTACCGGTTCTATTCAGTTTAATAATTGCGTGCTTCACTTATGCTCAGAATCCAAATCTTGGTACTGGTGGTGCACAGTTTCTTCAAATTCCAATTGGTGCAAGAGCAGAATCAATGGCTGGTGCAGTAGTCGGATATATTGATGATGCTTCAGCAGTTTTCTGGAATCCTGCCGGAATTGTTAAGGTCAGAAACGTTGAAGTTTTCTTTTCTTATATGGATTGGCTGACGTTATTTGATCACAGCGCTGCATCGATTGTATATAATGTTGAAGATGTCGGTGCGTTTGGTGCCAGCTTAATTATGTTTAACACAAATGAAATGGAAATTACTACGGAGTTGGAACCAAATGGAACAGGCAGATTTTTTGACGCAGGTGATATGGCAATTGGTGTCAGCTTTGCGAGATACCTGACTGATAGATTCAGTGTTGGTGTAACTGCTAAATATGTTTATCAGCAAATATGGAATGAAACAGCGAGCGGGTTGGCTTTCGATATCGGGACTCAATACAAACTTGATTTTCAGAATCTTGTTATCGCGATGAGCATGTCTAATTTTGGCGGTGATTTGAGATTCGATGGTCCTGATCTTGATATTAACTATGAGCGGACAGATATTAATCCACAGTCACGCATAGTCCCCGGTAGAATGCAAACTGAAGATAATCCTCTTCCACTACATTTCCAGGTAGGAATCGGCTTCGATGTTTTTGAATATGATTTTGTTAAAATGAGAGGCGCTATTGATGCTACGCATCCAAATGATAACAGTGAACGTGTGTTAGTAGGAACTGAGTTTTCATTCTTTGACAGATTCTATCTTCGTGGAGGTTATAAATTTAATTTTGATGACCAGAAAATTGCTTTCGGTGCAGGTGCAAATGTTCCGGTTTCATCCTCAGCGGTTTATTTTGATTATGCGTATTCTGTTTATGATTTATTACCGAGCGTTCACCGGATTTCAATAAAGCTATTATTCTGATGTGATTAAAATTATTTTCACAATTTTAACAATCTTCACTTCGCTGATTTACTCACAAGGTTATGTTTGTGCTATTGGTGGTGGTTCAGAAGATTATAATAGCTGGAGCGATGAACCTTATAGCTGGGTAGTTCAAAAAGCTGACAGCGGAAAAATTATAATCCTTGGAGTCAGCAGTGCAACGTCCTGGCTTCCAAATTATTTCATGTCTTTTGGTGCTGACACTGCTTACAACAAAACAATTTCTTCCCGCAACTCTGCAAATCTTCAGGAAACATACGATGAAATAATAACAGCCAAAGCAATTTTCATTCGCGGCGGTGATCAATGGGATTATATTAATTTATGGAAAGGTACCAAGCTCGATACTGCAATCAACTTTGTTTTTCAGAATGGGGGAGTCGTTTCTGGAACCAGTGCCGGACTTGCAGTTCTCGGTGATGTTGATTTCAGTGCACAGAATGGTTCTGTCTATCCTGATGAATCTTTACTCAATCCATTCAATTCATATATGAAATTTGAAGATAATTTTTTGAATCTTGTTCCCGATGTGTTATTTGATTCCCATTTCATTGAACGGGCAAGACACGGAAGATTAATTGCAATGCTTTACAATCGATATTTTCAAACAGGCAGAGAGTTGATTGGAGTTGGTGTTGATGATAGAACAGCTATCTGTATTACTCCGGATGGAATTGGTGAAGTAATGGGTAGTGGTGCTGTTGCAATTTTCACTATTGATAATGAAACAGTTTTTGAGCAAATCAACTCTGGTAATTACACAATTGAAAAACTGAAGTGTGAGCAGCTCACAAATAACTGGAAGTATGATCTGACTAACAAAGAAATAGTTTATATACCTCCATCAGCAAAAGCTGTTGATACTCAGCGAGTCACTGAATTTCCATTGACAAACTTATGGCTTACAGGTTCTGAAAATATTTCACAGCATATTCAAACTAACTTTGTCAGTTACATTTCAAATAATAACTCAGACAAAACAATTATTATTTCTCATCCGGGATTTACTTCTCAAATAACACCCATCACAAATTATTTAGATCAATCTTCGTTAGACTATGAAGTAGTTTATCTAACTTCATCAATTTTAAATGATGCATCAATTGTTCAGAAAATAAATTCAGGGACTAATTTTGTTTTTGCCGGTGACTCGTTGAATGTACTTGCAATGTTAAATGATTCTTCAACATTGGCTGGTGAAGTATTCAGAGAGAAGACTGTATTCTTTAAAACACCAGTTTTCTTCTTTGGTAAATCAGGGAAGACAGCCGGACAATTTTATACAGATAGACTTTATACAGACATTTATGCAGCATATCGTGGTAAGATGACTAATAATTCCGGTCTAAATTTAGTCGGAGATATGTTATTCGAACCAACTTTATTTGACGATAGTGATTTATATGAGAACAGGATGTGTTCTGTTTTGTGGGGATTGATGAGAAACCGAAAACGTTTTGGAATTTATCTTGATGGAAATGCAATGGCAGTTTTTAATCACGACCAAAAAACAGTAAAAGCTTTTGGAAGTATGCCTCCAATTTACATTGATGCAACACAAACAAGCTGGGTGGACTCATCAACTTTTATTGGGAACGGTGGTATCGGACCTCGTCAGGTTGTCGCAATGGATAATCTCCGGTACAACATTACAACTTATAATGACTATGCTTATAATATTGAACAAGGAAAATTTGAAGGCAGTGTCTCAGTTGATGCTAATTTCAAAATAACTGCAAAAGATTTTGAATTATACCAAAACTATCCGAACCCATTTAATCCGAGTACTGTGATCGGTTATCAGTTACCAGTAAGCAGTGATGTAACATTAACAATTTACGATGTGCTCGGTAATGAAGTTGTCACATTAGTGAATGAATACAGACCTGCAGGAAGTTATGAGGTTGAGTTTAACACATCAGAATTACCAAGCCGATCAGGCTCGGCCTTGACGAGTGGAGTTTATTTTTATCGTCTGTCAGCCGGAAATTATTCTGAAACAAAATCAATGATCCTTTTAAAATAATATTATGAAAATCATTTTATATTTTTTACTCTTTTTAATCCCCCTTGCTGCACAGCAAACACCTCTTGAAAAAAATAATTATCAAGAACTAACTAATTACGATGAACTTACAAACTTTGTATATCAATTAGACGAACAATCAGATTATTTGAATGTTGAAGTTATCGGAAAATCAGTTCATGGAAGAAATATTTATGGAATGTTTTTTTCTGATTCTGAATTTGGGAAAGATACTTCCAAAATAAAAGTTTTGATATTTGCTCAACAGCATGGTGATGAACAATCCGGAAAAGAAGGAGCTTTAATCTTTTCAAGAGAATTACTCAGACCAGAGAGAAAATATCTATTAGAAAAAATAGATCTGGCTTTAATCCCTCAAATGAATCCGGATGGTTCAGAGATAGATACAAGGTTTAATTCGAATCAAATGGATTTAAACCGCAACCATCTTATTCTTACTGAACCAGAAGTAATTGCACTTCATAAATTGTTCGATAAATATTTATTCGAAGCAACGATGGACGTGCATGAATACTATCCTTATACTGAAGATTATTTGCAGTATGGCTACATCAAATATTTTGATGAACAAATTGGCACATTAACGAATCCAAACGTTTCAGAGAGGATAAGAAATTTTAGTAATAAAGAATATCTTCCATTTTTTAAATCATATTTGAAAGAAAAAAAATTTACTTCGCACAATTACATTCCGGGTGGACCACCTGAAATAAATTTAATTAGGTACAGTACTTATGACATAAATGATGGAAGACAAAGTCTTGGGATACTGAATTCATTTTCTTTTATTCAGGAAGGGAAAAACGGAATAGATTCAATTGAAAATATTCAAAAAAGATCTGAAGGTCAGGCAACAGGAATGCTTGGATTTCTGGAATTTGTTTTTTCATATAAAAATAAAATTAAAGCATTAGTGAATGAAGAGCGAAGTAATTTAATTTCTGGTAAGGTAAGTGACTCCGTTGCAATTCAGATGGAACACGTAAGTAACGGGGAAAAATTAATAGTTCCATTAAGATCAATTTATACAAACACGGATTCTATAATTACTGTTACTGATTTTCGGCCGGTTGTAAAATCTATTTATAATGTTGAACGTCCTTTGGGATATTTGATCCCTAAAGATCTTCCTGAACTTTATGATTGGGCAGTACAACAGAATTTAATTATTTCAGAATTAACGCTATCACAGGATCGTCTCATTCAGGAATATTTTATTAGCGAGATAGACTCGATTGATTTTGAAGGCGATATCGTTGTTAATCCTACTGTTGAATTAAAAGATGCAAGATATAAGATCAAACCAGAGGACTTTTATTTTATTCCAACAAACCAATTAAAAAATAATTTAATCGTGACAGCTCTTGAACCGAAATCAATTTTAGGTTTGGTAACTTATAACCAATATGCACATTTACTCAAAGCAAATGAATTCTTTCCGGTTTTGAGAGTTGTAATTAAAAAATAAATAAAAAGATTACCTGTAGTCCAGATTAGTAATCTGTGCTGCCATAGAGAATGAGACAACGTGTTAGAAAAAATTCCCCGAATAAAACTGTCAAATCTTCCCACACCTTTAGATGAGCTAAAAGAACTCAGCAAAAAATACGGTTTCAAAAAATTATTAATCAAACGTGATGACCTGACTGGATTTGCCGGAGGTGGAAACAAAGCAAGAAAACTTGAATACGATTTTGCTGAAATTATTAAAAGTGATCATGATGTTGTTTTAACTGCTGGCGGAATACAATCGAATCATGCGAGAATGACTGCTGCGGCTGCGCGAAAACTTGGGATCGATGTAAAGGTTGTTCTTGGAGGACCGGACTTCAAAAAATTTAAAGGTAATTTGTTGCTCGATGTTTTATTCAGTGCAGAAATTAGATATTTAGTTAATGACGATTCAAACGATCATCTTACTTCTGAAATGAATAAGTGGGCGGATGAATTGAAACGTGAAGGACGGAAACCATTTGTTCTTCCAATCGGCGGAAGTACTGGCTTAGGTGCTTTGGGTTATGT
Organism: Ignavibacteriota bacterium; assembly: GCA_013285405.1. Taxonomy (NCBI): domain Bacteria; kingdom Pseudomonadati; phylum Ignavibacteriota; species Ignavibacteriota bacterium. The sequence goes on from CP053446.1 coordinate 2,823,986, forward strand.
GAAAGCAATGCATGAAATTTCTCAGCAATTGGCTGATAAAAAAGTTCAGATAGTTATGGCTGTTGGTTCGTGCGGTACTTTTGCAGGCTCGATACTTGGTGCAAAAATGTTTTTTAATGATGCAAGAATAATCGGCATTAGTGTTTCAAGAACTTCGCAAGCAATAATTGAAAGAACGAAAGAAATTATTTTGGAATCATCTGAAATTATGAAACAAAAAATAAATATGAATGAAATTAAGATTGAATGTTACGATCAATATTATGTTGAGTACGGACTTATCACAAAAGAGGGGAAGAATGCAATTTTAGAATGTGCGAATCTTGAAGGTATTATTCTCGACCCGATTTATACGGGTAAAGTAATGGCTGGTATGATTGATCTTGCACAAAAAAATATTATTGACAAAAAATTAACGACAATTTTTCTTCACACAGGCGGTTTACCAATTTTATTTTCATTCGAAGATGAGTTTGATGAGCTGGCAAAATGCAATAAAATTTATAAAAAAGTTCAGTGATGCATTCAATTGAAATATTTTCAGTATAAGATGATGTAAAAAATGAAATTCATTACATTGTCTCTTATTCTACTTTTTCTTTCAGTACTAAATTTATTTTCACAGGAAAAGAATATCAAAGTTGAAAAAGATATTCTTATGATAATCAATGAGTTCGACGATGAAGATCCATATCTGAATGGTGAAGCAGTAAATGAAATTGTAAAGTATGGTAACGATGCGGTTGATTTTCTGATTGAATCTTTACAAAGTCAAAACAGTAATGTAAGATGGTGTTCAGCGATTGCACTTGGTAAAATTGCACCTGAGGGCGAAAAAGCAATTCCTTATTTAACTCAAGCTTTATCGGATAGTGATTCAAATGTCCGATGGTGTTCAGTTATTGCACTTGGAAATTTTGGTCAATCCGCTGAAGGAGCTATTGCTCAATTGGTAAATCTCTTAAATGATAAAGATGAAAATGTAAGATGGGCTATGTTTATTGCGATAAAAAAAATTGATCCTGAATATAACTTCCAACCACCAAAATTATCAGATGTAATTTCAATAATTGATAATGATCTTCCTTCTTTAATGAAGGATTACATAGTTCCGGGAGTTTCAATTGTTTTGATAGAAGATCGGGAAATTGTTTTCAATAAAAGTTTTGGAGTTAAAGATGTTAGAACATCTGAACCAGTAAATGAAAACACAATGTTCGAAGCTTGTTCGATGACAAAGCCAGTTTTTGCGTTCATCGTTTTTCAACTTGTCGAACAAAATAAACTTGATCTTGATGAACCACTTTCCAATTATCTTGATGAAAAAATTTTTGGAGAAGATTCAATTTATAAAGAGATAACCGCACGAATGATTCTATCACACACAAGTGGTTTACCAAATTGGCGAAAAGGAGAAGAAGAAAGAAACGGACCACTGCCGGTTTACTCTGCTCCGGGTGAAAGATTCAGCTATTCGGGTGAAGGATATTTCTATTTGCAAAGAGTAATTGAAAAAATAACAGGAAAATCTCTTGAACAAATTGCTAAAGAGAATTTATTTATTCCATTAGAGTTGAACCATAGTAGCTTTTTATGGACTGAAGAATGCGATTCACAAATTTCTTGTGGTCATGATACTTCAGGGAACTTTCTGGCGAAGTCAAAATATGTTCACCCGAATTCCGCATATTCGCTCTACATCACAGCGGAAGATTATGCTAAATTTATAATTGAGATATTGAATTCAGGTCAATCACAATCTGCATTATTAACTGAAAACTTTAAATCAATAATGTTAGAACCACAAGTTGATGTATTAGTTCGTGATCCAATTGAAAGACCGGGAAGGGCATTAGGATTTTTTACATATTGGTCTCTTGGCTGGGCGATTGATTCAACTGCGTACGGAAATATTTATTATCACAGCGGTGCGAACAGAACCGGATTCCGATGTTATTCTCAATTCAACCTTGAAGAAGGAAACGGAATCGTGATTATGACAAACAGTTTAAATGGATCCGAACTGTGGATGAGATTAATAAAGAGGATTGGTGATTTCTGAAAAGTTACTGAAGCGTGTAACTACTGTCAACAAAAACATCTTTTCCTTCAAATAAAGTCATAAGCACTTTTGCTTTATAAATGTCTGTTACCGGAATCTCAAATAAATTTTTATCAAGCACAATTAAATCTGCTTTCTTTCCAACTTCAATTGAACCTGTTTCCTTTTCGAGAAAATTTGCATAAGCTCCATTGATAGTAAAGCTTCGTATCATTTGTTCGAGAGTAACTCTTTCTTCAGGCCAGAGAACTTCGCTTGAATCTGTTGTATTAAATTCACTTCTTGTTATTCCAAATTGGATCGCTTCCAAAGGATTGCAGGGAATCGTAACAGGATAATCACTCGAACTTGCAGCAATAACTCCTTCGTCAAAAAAACTTTTCATTGGATATTCTTCGTCTGCACGTTTTTGACCGAGATAAGGAACCTGAATATTATAATAGTAATCATCTTTGCTGAACCAATATGGCTGAGGTACAGCGATCACACCAAGTTCTTTGAATTTTTTAATATCTGATTCGTCAACTAACTGAAGATGCGTAATAGAATTTCTTGAATCTCTTTTCCCGTTCTGAAATTCTGCGGAAGCAAAAGCATAAAGTGTTACAGATGTTGCAGCATCGCCAATTGCGTGCACGTGAATCTGAAAATGTTCTTTATCCAAAGCCGAACAGATTTTATTAAGGGAATCAATTTTCCAAAATATTTCCCCATAATTTTTTGGTTGATGCTTGTAAGGTTCTTTCAGATATGCTGTACTTCCTTCAACAACGCCATCAATAAAAATCTTTGCAGAATTTGTCTGAAATAATTCACCTGAATTCTTTTTTCGCTCTTCAATCAGCGATTTGATTTGCTCAACACTTTTTTCAGGATCAATGTAAAGTGAAGCACGAAATCTCATTTTTAATTTATTATTTTTCTCCAGATTTCTGAACGCATCAGTTTCATTACTTCCAGCATCGAGATATGCATCGTGGACAGTTGTTATTCCAAATGCTGAAACCATTCGTTGATATGCTTCAAGTCCATCCATTAAATTTTCTACTGTATAAGCCGGGAAAATATCCGCAACAAGATCTGCAGCATTTTCGCGAAGCGTGCCGTTAGGTTCATTCGTTCCGGGATATCGTTCAATATTTCCGCCTTTTGGATTTTTTGTTGAATTATTTATTCCAGCCAGTTCAAGTGTTTTTGAGTTAACCCATTTTGAATGTCCCCCATCTGAAGAAAAAGAAACAGGAATATCTTTTACAATTTCATCGATTATTTTTTTATCAGGACCAATCCCGGGAAAATCTGTATCGCTCCAGCCTCTGCCTTTAATATATTTTGCATCAGGATGTTCGGATAAATATTTCTTAATTGCATTTTGGATATTTTCTTTCGATTTGAGTCCGTAAAGATTCAACTCATTGAAATAACGGTAAGAACTTATTGAATGACAATGCGCATCAACAAATCCGGGAAGAACCATTTTGCCATTTAGATTTATAACTTTTGTCTTCTCGCCAATATATTTTTGAACACTGTCATTATCTCCAATGAAGATGATCGATTTGTCTTTAATGGCAACTGCTTCAGCTTTTGAATTTATACTATCAACAGTGTAAACAAATCCGTTTGTAAAAACAGTGTCAGCTTTTTCATTCTGGTTTGTGCTGCAACCAACAATGAAATAAAATAAAATAATTATTGTAACTAATGATTTCATCTTATTTGTTCGGATTAAATTCTTTTTTTCTGATTGTTACTTTTTCAAGTTTTTCCAGATTTACTTCAACACCAATTCCCGGTTTTGTTGGAACATCCATCGTTCCATCTTTATTAACTGTGAATTCAGGTTCAACAATATCTTCTTTATAATATCTTTTGCTTGCTGAAATATCTCCCGGTAAAGTAAAGTTTGGGAGTGATGCAAGAGCAACATTTCCTGCGCGACCAATTCCTGATTCGAGCATTCCACCATGCCAAACCGGAATATTTTTTGAAGAGCAATAATCGTGAATTAATATTGACTCGGTGAATCCTCCGACTCTTCCGGGTTTAATATTGATTACTCTGCAGCTATCAAGTTCGATTGCAGCACGGGTATCATCGAGTGAATGAATACTTTCATCGAGACAAATTGGAGTTTTCAATTCCCGCTGAAGTTTTGAATGATCATAAATATCTTCGTACCCCAGTGGTTGTTCAATAAGGAGCAGATTATAATTATCCATCTCTTTAAATAAATTAATGTGTTTTAATTCATAAGCTGAATTCGCATCAACCTGCAAAAGAACATCAGGAAATTCTTTTCTCAATGCTTTTACAAATTGGATGTCATATCCGGGAGAAATTTTTATTTTAATTCGTTTATAACCTTCTTTCAAATAATTATTCACTGTTTTTATCAAATCAGATTCAGATTTTTGAATTCCTATACTCACACCAACATCAACTTTACTTCTCGTTCCACCAAGCAATTTTGAAAGAGATATTTTTTTTGATTTTGCAAAAACATCCCAAAGCGCTGCTTCAAGTCCGGCTTTTGCCATCATATGTCCGCGAACTTTGGAGTAAAGAGAAATTGCTTCATCAATTGAAGAAAGATTTTTACCCAATATCGATGGGATTAAAAAATCTTCGAGTATATGCCAGGCTGTTTGAACGGTTTCGTAAGAATAAAAAGGTGTTCCTTCAGCAACCGATTCACCCCAACCGGTAAGACCTTCAGCATCAACCCTAACCATTATATGTTCTTCATCGTATTCAGTTCCCATTGACGTGGTGAATGGTGAAACGAGTTCCATTTTTGTGTGATAAAGTTCTACTCTTTTAATTTGCATTTTTTTACCTGACTAAATATTTATTAAAGTTTCGGAGTTGCAATGAAGTTAACACCAGCGGGAATTGTTTTCAGATCAATATTTTCTGCTTCACATTGGTAACCAAACTCTTTTAAAATTTTTAATGATTCAATTGAAGATTCAAAATGATCTCCACCCAGTTCTAAATATATTGTTGGTTTATGTTTTTTAATTGTCTCTTTAGCACCTCGTAACACTTGAGGTTCATATCCTTCGGTATCAATTTTTATAAAAGAAATTCGTTCCGAGATATTATTCGAAAATTTATCAAGAGTTGTAATCTTAATTTCTTCAACAATAAAATCATTTTTATCCTGTGTGACTATCGAACTTAAACCGGACTGTTTTGGATTGAAGTAGAGCGAAGTAGCGCCTTCCTGTTCACCTAGAGCAAGATTAATGATCTCAACATTTTTAAGATTATTTATTTTTACAGTAGATGACAATTTTTTACTGAGTCTCCCTGATGGTTCGAATGAATAGATTTTTCCCGAATCATTCATCAAATTGTTGAGGATCAACACAAAAAATCCCATATTGCCGCCAACATCAATAACTGTATCACCCTTCTTAATATATTTTTCAATTTTATCTCGCTCTTCATTGAACATTCTATCCCAGCAGGCGTGATATAATATTTCACCCCGGTCTCTTCGATTATAAAAATTGAAATAATAATTACCATGATTGACTGTTATGCTTTCATTACCAATTCCTTTTTTCAATTCTAGTTTAATACCGGTAAAAAAACATTTTGATTCAAAGCTAATCGTATTAAAGATTGCATTTAACGTATTCGACAAACCCCTTTTCTTAATACTGGAATTAATTTTTTTTATTGCATTTATCATCTATAAAACAGCTCATCTTGAACAGAAAATTATTAGAACTAAATTTAAGCTATGTAAAATTAACGAATTTTAGATTGCCGGGTTAATTTTGAAGTAAGTTTTTTGATATTCTTACTTGAATCAGATTACTGTTAAGCTAAGGTAATTTCTGAAAAAGTTTTTGACGAATGCAATTAAAAGATAAAAACAAAGGATGATAAACTCTTCGGCGAATATTTCCTTGCCTGTCTGCACCAATAAGTTTAATTTTTCGTATAAATAATTTCATTTTTTGTAAAGCTATCATCAAACGAGAGTATCATGTCCGAAAAGCTTATCGAATGTGTCCCTAATTTCTCAGAAGGGCAGCGACCTGAAATAATAAAACAAATCACAGACGAAATTGAAAATGTTGAAGGTGTAAAACTGCTTGATGTAGATCCCGGTTTCGATATGAACCGCACTGTTGTAACTTTTATTGGTTCGCCAGAAGCAGTTAAAAAAGCTGCATTCAATTCCATTAAAAAAGCAGCTGAGCTGATTGATATGAGCAAGCACAAAGGATCACATCCGCGAATGGGTGCGACTGATGTTTGTCCATTTGTTCCTGTAACCGGAGTTACAACTGAAGAATGCATTGAACTTTCTAAAGAAGTTGCAAAAAAAGTTGGTGAAGAACTTAGTATCCCTGTTTATCTTTATGAAAAATCTGCAAGCAAACCTGAAAGAGAAAATCTTGCAAAAATTCGTCAGGGTGAGTATGAAGCGCTTGAAGAAAAATTAAAAAAACCAGAATGGAAACCTGATTTTGGCCCGACAAAGTTTAATGCAAAAGCAGGTGGGACAGTAATAGGAGTTAGAGAATTTCTGATTGCTTACAATATTAATCTGAATACCCGCGAAGTTAATCACGCAACTGACATAGCTTTTGAAATCAGAGAAAAGGGAAGATCAGCACGCAGAATTAACAATGGAAATTTTTACTATAAAAGTGATGACATTCTGAAATATGAAAAGGGAAATTATCCTTGCGGTGATTGTGATTTTGTTGGAAAGACAATAAAAGAAACTATTGATCATTGTAAAATAAAACACAATTATGATCTTGCTGATATTCTTGAGCAGCATGGAATTGATCCTGCAAAACCTGAAGGTCAGTCAGTTAAAAAACCAGGTAAGTTTAAACACTGTAAAGCCATTGGCTGGATGGTTCCGAAATATGATCGAGCACAGATTTCAATTAATCTCACCAATTATAAAGTGACTTCGATGCATCATGTTCTTGAAGAGACAAGAAAACTTGCTTTTGAAAGAGGACTTGTAGTTACCGGAAGTGAAGTGGTTGGAATGGTTCCTTATCCGGCATTACTTGAAACAGGAAAATTTTATCTGAAGCAGCAGCATCGTTCGGTTGGAATTCCGGTAAAAGATATTTTGAATACTGCTGTTCAGTCACTGGGTTTGAATGATGTCTCTGAATTTAAAATTGAAGAACGAGTTCTCGGACTTCCCAAAAATCTTGAAACAGCATTAGCAGAAATGAAGCTGACAGATTTTATTGACGAAGTCTCACGTGAATCTCCTGCGCCAGGTGGTGGATCGATTGCTGCATTAGCTGGAGCTTTAGGCGCATCATTATCATCAATGGTCAGCAATCTTACAGCAAATAAACGAGGAAGTGATACTGTTGATAAAATTCTAAATGATACTGCAGAACAATGTCAGCAAATTAAAGAAGCACTTGTTAAAGCAATCGATGAAGATACAAATGCGTTTAATTCATATATGAATGCTCGTCGTCTTCCAAATAAATCCGCTGAAGAAAAGAAAATCAGAGAAGAAGCAATGCAGGCTGGATTAAAACAAGCAGTTATGGTTCCATTAAATACTGCAAAACAAAGTCTAAGAGCAATTGAAATTGCAGAAGTTGTTGCAAAGAACGGCAATCCAAATTCAATTACCGATGTTGGTGTTGGCGCACACATCGCTTACACCGGAGTTCTTGGTGGTATTTACAACGTACTGATCAATCTTAAAGATATTAAGGATCAAAAGTTTGTTGATGAGATGAGAAAGACTTGTGCTGAGTTGAAGGAAAAAGCGCAGAAGAAATTAAATGAAGTCTTAAGTTTTGTAGAGAGTAAATTATAAGAAAATATTGTTTTTCCCTTTTATTTATTGACATTTCCGCTTAAGGAATATCAGATCGGAATCTTCCCAAACTTCTAAAATTTTATAATTAATACCTTATAATCAGATGGAGTTATAAATGAAAAAGTATTTTTCTGTTTTTATATTTTTTGTTTTTTCAATCAGCTTATTTTGTCAGTCGGAGGAACTAACCCGTCTTCTTCGCTTCCCTGATATCAGCAAGGATAAAATTGCTTTTGTTTATGCTGGAGATATCTGGATTGTTGATGCAAACGGTGGAACAGCAAGACAACTTACTTCACACAAAGGTATTGAACTCTTTCCAAAATTTTCTCCCGATGGAAAATGGATTGCTTTCTCTGCTGAGTATTCAGGAAACAGACAGGTTTATATTATTTCCGTTGATGGCGGAACTCCGACTCAGTTAACTTACTACAATGATGTTGGAATAATGCCACCACGTGGTGGATTTGATTACCAGGTTCTTGGCTGGACACCAGACGGGAAAAATGTACTCTTCAGAGGAAACAGACTTCCGTGGGGAGAAAGAATGGGAAAATATTTTCTCGTTCCAATTGCTGGTGGATTTGAAACTCCTCTGCAAATTCCTGAAGGCGGCGGTGGAATGTTATCTCCTGATGGAACAAAAATGGTTTACACTCCGATAGAACGCGAATGGAGAACCTGGAAAAGATATCGCGGTGGTCGTGCACAGGATGTCTGGATTTATGATTTAAAAAATAATACCACTGAAAAAATTACAGATTGGCTTGGAACAGATAATCAACCAATGTGGATTGGAGAAAAAATTTATTTCACTTCTGACAGAACCGGAACTCTTAATCTTTATTCTTACGATCTCACTTCAAAACAAACTTCTTCTCTAACTGATTTTGATAATTATGATGTTCTCTGGCCATCAGCAGGTGATGATAAAATTGTTTATGAGAATGGCGGATACATTTATAAATATGATATCACAACAAATAAATATGAATTAGTGCCAATAAAAGTATTTGGTGATTTTCCGGGAACATTTCCTTATATAAAAAATTTAAAAGACCACGTCAATTGGTTTGAAATTTCTCCAACAGGAAAAAGAGCATTGCTTGAAGCAAGAGGAGATGTTTTTACAGTACCTGCTGAGAATGGTGAAATAATTAATATAACTCAAACTCCGGGGATAAGAGAAATAGATCCAGTCTGGTCACCCGATGGAAAATGGATTGCATATCTATCTGATAGAACTGGTGAGTATGAAATCTATACAAAATCTTCTGATGGAAGTGGTGAGGAAAAACAAATTACTAATGACGGAACTATCTGGAGGTTTTCTCCCGTCTGGTCACCTGATAGTAAGCAAATTGCTTTCGCTGATAAAAATCAAAAACTATGGTATGTAAATGTTGATGATGGAAATCAAATCGAAGTTGATCATAGTAATTATAATGATATAACAGATTATAAATGGTCACCGGATAGTAAATGGTTAACCTATACTAAAAGTGATGAATCAAGGATGGGTTCAATCTGGATTTATTCACTTGATAAAAAAGAAATTACAAAACTGACAAGCAGTCTAACTGATGAATTCAATCCGGTTTTCAGTAAAGACGGAAAGTATATTTATTTCTTTTCAAATCGTGATTTCAATCTGGAGTTCAGCAGTTGGGAATTTAATTACGTTTACACAAATCCAACAAGAGTTTATTGCGCTGCATTAAACAATGATGTCCCAGCTTTATTTCAACCCAAAAATGATGAAGAAATCACGAACAATGAATCAAAAGAGAATAATGATACTGGCGAGGTTGTAGTCAAAATTGATCCTGAAAATTTTGAAAACAGAATTAACGTCCTACCGGGGAAATCAGGAAATTATTCTTCACTTTATCCAACAGAAAAAGGAGTCGCATATATTTTTCAAAATGACTCAGGTTCCAGATTAAAATTATTCAATCAAAAAGACGAGAAAGAAACAGCTATCCTTGAAGATATCGGAAATTATTTGGTCTCATCTGATGGAAAGAAAATAATTTATAGTAAAGGTTCTGATTACGGAATAATTGATATAAAAGAAAATCAGAAAAACACTGATGGAAGAATTGATCTTAGCAAATTGGATGTAAAAATATTTCCGAAAGCAGAATGGGAAGAAATTTTTGTTGATGGCTGGCGGCTTTTACGTGATTGGTTCTACGATGCAAATATGCATGGGGTTGATTGGAATGAAATGAAGGAAAAATATGGTCAACTCGTTCCTTATGTTTCTCACCGAATGGATCTAGATTATATCTTTGGTGAACTCGGCGGTGAGCTAAACTCAGGTCATGTTTATGTTGACTGGGGAGATTTTGAAAGAGTGAAGAGAATAGATAGTGGTTTACTTGGCTGTGAACTCGAAGCTGATCCATCAGGTTTTTTTAAGATTACAAAAATTTATAAAGGGGAAAACTGGCATTCAGATTTTCGTTCTCCGCTGACAGAACATGGTGTTGATGTAAAGGAAGGTGATTTCATTATTGCTATTAATGGGCAGGAAGTGAAGACAAATGAAAATCCATATAAATTTCTTGAGAATAAAGCTGGTATTGTAATTACACTTCTGGTTAATAGTAAACCTTCAAAGGATGGTGCAAGAGAAGAAAAAGTAAAACCAATTAGCAATGAAGGAAATCTTCGTTATCTCGATTGGGTGAATTCAAGAATGAAAATAGTTGATGAATTATCTGGTGGTAAAATTGGATACATTCATATTCCTAACACTGCAGTCGAAGGCAACAGGGAATTATTTAAATATTTTTATCCACAGACAAATAAAGAAGCATTGATTATTGACGATCGTTACAATGGCGGCGGATTTGTTCCTGACAGGATGATAGAACTTGTTTCCAGAAAAACTTTGAATTACTGGGTAAGACGCGGAACCGAACCAACTCCTGTTCCGGGATTTGTAATGGATGGACCTAAAGTTTGTTTGATAAATGGTTATTCAAGTTCGGGTGGTGATGCTTTCCCATATTACTTCAGAGAAAAAAATCTCGGTAAAATTATCGGTACACGTACCTGGGGTGGGTTAATTGGTCTTTCAGGTAATCCAAATTTAATGGATGGAGGCTCGATTAGTATTCCGACTTTCAGGTTTTTAGATACAAATGGAAACTGGGCAGTTGAGAACGAAGGTGTTTATCCAGATATAGAAGTTCTTGATCGTGCTGATCTGGTAGTGAAAGGAGAAGATCCATCTTTGGAAAAAGCAGTTGAAGTTTTATTAGAGGAATTGAAAAATAATCCTCCGAAGAAATTGGTTGTTCCGCCTCCACCGGATGAATCGAAGAAATAAATGGCCCCACTCCTCCGAAGGAGTCCTATGGACCGTCCTCTCCCCAAAGGGGAGAGGTGGAACCTTTTCAAGAAATTATAGCCCCGTGCTTCAGCACGGGGATAGAATAATACAAAACGGATTTGGCTTTAGCCAAACCAACTAAAATTAGTTTAAATTCTCAAATCCATATTTCTTCTTAAACTCATCAAGTTCTTCAAGAAAACTTTTTATACGATGATGTTCTTCCTGATTATCGATATGCTTTCTAACTTTATCAAGAATGGATTTACTTACAGAAAGTGCAATGTAGTCATCCTGCCATCCGAACTTACCTTTTATCACTTGACTTTTATTTACCCATTGTGATGATTCACCTTTAATCAACTGAACTATTTTACTGATTGTTTGATCGGTTCCAAGAGATATTAATAAATGAATGTGATCATCTGTGCAATTGATACTATCAATAAATATTTCTTTTTCTTTTGCATTAGATTTTATATGCTGAATCAGAATTAGTTTAAGTCCTTTTGCTATGATTTTTGACCTGTTTTTTGTTGACCAAATAACATGAAGATAAATGTTTATAAAACGCATTGTGTATAGACTATTTGATATTAAAATATTGGATAATTTAGGAATAGAAATCTTAAATAGAAAGTTTTGGCTAAAGCCATAAGTGCCGGTGTGCTATTTTATTTTTAACCCCGACTTGAAAGTCGGGGCTATTATTCTATTCATCACTCTCAACTTCGAACTTAACAATCACGTAACCTTTCCAGGTTTCATAAGCTGCGAAGAGAACTCCAACTAAAACAGAAATCATTCCTAAGAGAAATAGAATTGTGATGAAACTATTTATTTTTGTTACTTCAAATAAGTATCCGAATCCAATAAGTAAAGAAGTCAATACAAATAATGCAACAGCAAGAGTATATGACAGAACTGCATTTCTCACCAGACCGACCCGATAAGTCAGCTTTTCAAGCTGCTTGGTAATACTTTCAAATCTTACGTTTTCCTGGAAACTGAATTCTTTATCACCAAGTTTGTGAAGCGCTCGTCTTCGTTCTTCATTCAAAAGACGAATTCTGTTTACCACCAAAGAATATTTATTATTCATTGCGAGAAGAAGAAGTCCGCACGCAGAGATCATTAATCCCGGTGCAAGCATTAGCTGAATTATTTCAACGATGGATGATACGTCTGGCATTGTTCTTAAAATTTGTTGAAGTAAATATAATGAAAAGTGAAAGATGCATTTGATCTGAGTCATCACGAGTTCCATCAGAGTTGAAACGAAGTGATCTCAAATTTAGTTTAGATTGTTTCGCTAATCACTCGCAATGACAGACTGAAAAGCCATCACGATGAGTATTTTTCTATATAGAGTCATCCCGAACTCGGTTCGGGATCTCTTATACTTATGAGATGCTGTCCAAAGGACTCCTTTGGAGAAACAAGTTCAGCATGACTAAATAATTATCGTTCAAATTCAAAATTCTTCTTTGAAGCCTGTTCTTTAATAAGCTTCAACATTGCTGCATCAAGCGTATTATCCTGAATGTTTTCTTTTTGTTGTTTTGCAATGAAGTCTCTTCTTTGCTGATCAAGTTCATTAATTTCTTTTTGAATTTTTTCTCGTTCATTTGCTTTTTGATCAACATATTCTTTTTGTTCTTCCTTCGTCATATTCTGCATTTCTTCCGGTAACTGATCTTTTGGAATATCATCAATATCAACTCCTTCTTTTTCTGCATCAACAAGATCCCACGATTCATTTTTGTACTGACCGCTTCCTTTTGTAATTGATCTCTCAACCATTACACTTGGAGAAAGATTACTTGCGTTATCATCCTGTGTTGATTGTCTTTGCTTCAATGTTTCGCCCTCGTAACCATAAGCTATGTAAGTAGAATTTAATTTTTGTCCAAGCTCAACAAGTCTGTCATCGTACGGAGTCGGGATATGAGCGATGTGACAGTCGCTGTCAATATTTAAATATTTTCCATTTGCAAGATCAGCACCATTTTTCCAAAAAGTTTGAACTCCTTCATTATAGTTACCACAAAAAATTGTATTTACTATTATATCTTTATTGCGAGCTGATTTGCATGCATCCTTGTAATCCTTTTCTCCCTGGTCGAATGGTTCATTTCCTGCAATGAATATTACTTTATAATTATTATCATCTTTATTCCATTTTAAATCTCGTAGAGCTTCTGAAATTACGGTTCCACAATATTCACTTCCTCCGTTTGTTTTGAGATTGAATAATTCTTCCGAGATTTTATCAAGATCATTTGTAAAGGGAGTGATAAGTCTTACATAACCTTCCATTGATGAAAGTCCGTCATTCCCGTATTCATACAATGCAACTGAAAGATTTGTTTTTTTACCATTGCATTTTGAACGGGACATTTCATTTACAATTTTCCAGAGTTGAGTTTTAGCCTGGTCAATTAATCCATCCATACTGTTACTTGTGTCCAGAAGAATGGCAAGCTGAATATTGCTGCTGGTTGGGTTTGAGTTTGATTTTGCAACATCCCCGAAAAGTGTGAAACTGATAAGAAAGCAAATGAACATAATTAATGAGCTTTTCATTTTTAACTCCTTAATGAGTGATGAAATTTATTTTGTTGAGGGTTTAACTATTCAGGAAGGGAAAAGTTCCATGATGAGTTGGAATGAAAAGACGAAATATTTTTATATTAAATTTATGAAAATTAGAGAGGTTAAAAAGTATCAATAGCGCTTGGATAATTAAATTACTGATATACCAATGGTAATATAGAATAATAAGGGCCATCCAAAAGTGGTGTGTATCCCACTTTCTAATTCCAATGATAATTTGTTATTCAATTCAAAAAGATAAAAACCATTTAAGCCTAAGAAGGGTGCAGGTGCAAAATTTAAATCATAAGTAGCTAAGGCTAACCCTGCACAACCAGCTATAAATAAATTCCTGTATAATCTGATTTCGGGTCCAAATTTTGCGTATGGAAGGAAATATACATTATAATCATCAGAATGTTTATAAGTAATAATTAAAGTATTTATTCCTAGCTCAAATGCTAAGTCAACCTTAACGTTGTATGATGAACGATCAAAACCACTTGAACGGTAACTTAAATTTATAAATGGATATCTAAATTCATCATAATTGCTTAAGAGATCTACATAACCAAGAGACAATCGAAACCTGGATAATCTTTGATAACTATCTTTTTCTATACAAGTATTCTCCTGAGCGAAAGTAATGCTCAAACAACTTAAAATGAAAAATATTTCGATATGATACTTTATATATCCCCCAGTTAGAAAATTATTTTGTATTTACCCTTCATACTCCTTCGACATCTAAGTCTCATTCCTATTCTTTGCATATATAACGGATATAATAGGCAGTTCAAGTTTCTATTTTTTACTACTTACTATTTTTTTATAGTTTTTAAAATAGTCCTGCTGCTTTTCTCGTGCGTGACAATTAACGCAATCTTGTTCGATGAAAGATTCTTCAAGCTGAATAGGATGAATAAATTCTATTCCGTTAATAGAAACATTTTCTTTACCATCGGGCGTTACCTGCGAAATAATCGTATGGCAAAGGTTGCAATCTTTTCTGATCACTCTTCCTTCTTCACTTACATGTTTATTATCGTGGCAGCGGAAACATCCTGTATCGTATAAATGCGAAATATGGTTCGGGAATCCTCGCCAGCTCACGTTCATTGTAGGAAAATAATTCCGGCTGTAAATTTTTTGTATCTCTTCAATACTTTTTTCAATAGAAGGCAATTGAGTTTTATAAACTTCCGGATAATTGTATTGATAAAAATTATGCATAGAAATTCTGATACTATCCAGAGCAATCTCCTTTTTGGAATACCTGGTCTCCAAGATATCAACTGCAACACTTTTAATAAATGGTAGAGTTTTATCAATCCGATCCAGAGACAATGAAAGATTTACAGATTTATCCGCTGGATTATATATATGCGATGGTCTGTTATGGCAATCTATACAATCCATAGTTCTGCGGTTTTCTTCAGGGACATCTTTCTCATTGAAATCAATTTCAGTGCTTCGGTAAATTATTTCTTTACCTTCGCTATTAATTTGTTTTACCCAGGGAATTACATTTCGTTTTTCGTCAAGGTGAATATATTCAATTTTGTTAGCAATGTTCATATGCCAGTGAATTCCCTCTGCACGACCAAGTTCAGAATTTCCACCGCCAATTTTAAGAAGCATTGCTATCGAAGATTTTGTATTTGCTTCATCATACAAAAAATAATCTGACTTATATTTTATTTCTGAGAAAAAATGACCAGGCGAATGGCATTGTTCGCAAGTTCCCTCAGCGGGTCTCAATTCGTGAACCGGTGTTGGAATCGGACGTGAATATTTATTGAACAATACTGAATAAACCTGATAAGCACCGGAGATTTTTGATTTTACAAACCAATCTGCACCTGAACCAATATGACAGCCGACGCAGCCAACTCTTGAGTGAGGAGAGGAAAGATATGCTGTGTATTCTGGTTCCATAACTTCATGACAAATCGTACCGCAGAATTCATCCGATTCAGAATATTCGAATGCTTTATAACTACCAAATGCAGAAAAGAAAATCAGAAGCAATGTTCCAACCGTAAAGAATGTAACAGCTCTTCTTTGTTTAATATCGTTAAGATCTATAACTAAAAATTTTCCGCTTCGTTCAAGTCCTCTTTTTATTCTTCTTCTTTCACGGATGATTCCATAAGCAATAAGCAGCAATCCGAAAATCAGTATTGCTGGTAAAATGATAAAGGTTATTATTCCAAGATATGGATTTGATTCACCGCTGAATATATCCAGGATGAAAAGAAAAATTATAAGTCCAAAGCTTATTGCGGCAATACCTGCACCGGTGAGTGTTACCGGATTGTAAACTACGGGAGGGAATAATTTTTTCATACAAACAACCTGAAATATTTTTTGTTATGAAAAGAAAAAATAATTATGACTTTTCCCCGGAATCTTCTGATTCTGCTTTAAGTTTTTCTTCTTCTGCTTTTGCAATTTTTTCCAGTTCAAGAGCATGTTCTTCAGCCATTTCACCTTCGGTCAACGTTCCTTTCCACCAGGCAAGACTCATTGGGTAAACATCAGGATTAAATATTACGAAGTAGAAATGCCAGATAACTATGGCAAGGAATGCAAGCCATGCTTCATAATAATGAATTGTTCTTGCAATATCCCATCCAAGTTTCGTAATCAAACCCATAAAATAATTATTGAACCACATAATTATTCCGGTAGCTGACATTACAATAGTTCCCCAGATCAATGCCCAGTACTCAGCTTTTTCAACATAGCTAAATCTATCCAGCTTTGGTTTTATTTTTGAAATTCCGAGATTAAATCTGGCAACGTCAATAGCATCTCGGATATCCTGGTATTTTGGAAGAAGATCTTTAATGAGCTGTCTGCCTCGTGTTGTAAAAGAAATGTAATAGATATGATATAAGCTGATACCAACCATTACACAAGCAGAAATTCTGTGTATGAGGCTTCTGTATTCAAATGCATCACTGCTGAAATCTCTGATATGCCTTGCCCACCAGGCATTCGGATAACTTAACATAAATCCGGTTACTACGAGCAGCATAAAACTAATCGCCATAGTCGCGTGCTGCAATCTTTCATTAACAGTCATTCGAAGATATAATCTGTGACTGTGTCTTTCTTCTCTTATCAAACCTCTTTGCTTCATCTTTTTAATTTTTGATTTTCTGAAGAAGTCAAAGGTGTTATGAACAAACATCAATCCAATAACAACGAATATCAAAGTAATGTACATCCGCGCAATGAAGAAGATTATCGGTTCACTTTCTTCTTGTCTTGTAATGTGAATTTTTCCTACTGTAAATCTTTCATTCGCACCAGGATGACAACCGCCGCAAGTCTTAACTAAATTAGCTTTGTTTACAGTAGATGTCGGATCTGAAGATGGTTTAATATTGTGAGCACCATGACAACTTGCACAATTAGCTGCCGAGACTGATCCACCTTCAACAGCTAATCCATGATAGCTGTCAGTAAAAGTTTCAAACCTGTCGCTTGATAATCCATATTTATCAGACAGCCTGACTGAATTGTGACAAGGTGAACAGACTTCTCTGGAAAGATTTAGAAATGCAACAGGAGATTTTGGATCATCTTTTTTTAGGATATTGTGTTCTCCATGACAATCAGTACAAACCGGTGCATCTTTTACTCCTTTCATCGCTACAATACCATGTATGCTTTGCGAATACTCTTTCGCAATTTCGGTATGACATTTACCGCAGGTTGAAGGTATATTTTGTTTGAAAGTTGGAGAGCTATTGTTTGTACTTTTAAGTACTTCATGCGAGTTATGACAATCAATACAAGTTGCGGCATCAGGATTGCCTGAATTCAATGCGGAACCATGAACACTCTTTTCGTACATTGTTATAAATCCGGCAGTAACAGATGTTCTTGCTCTAACTTCCGGCGAATCCAGATGACAGGATAAACATAATTTTTCCTGAGCAATTTTTATATCTACAAGGTTCTCTCCATCATGAACTTTTGCAATCGGGTTTTTATGACAGGTTAAACAATTTGGTGCACCCTGCATTCCATCTTTGAAAGACTTGAAATGCTCTGATGCTAGATATTTATTTTCTACTTTTGAGTGACATTGACCGCAGGATTTAGGCAGATTTTCCGTACTCCATTTAGCGCCAGGTTTAGTCGGGTTCTGAGCATAATGATAGTCGTGACAGGACAAACAATTTACATCTTTTCCTTTTTCATTTCCGGTTGCTTTTAACAAACGCGGATGGAATAAATGTTTTACAATTTCTTTCTGATGACAGCTTGTACAATTTTTTGGTGTTAGATTATCGCTGTGTGGTATTTCTTCGGCATCAAAATTTGTATGGCACGAAATACATTTCAATTTAGAATGGCTTGCAGAATTGAATTTATCACCGCTTACAAAAATTGAAACCTCTTTATCATTTTTCTCCATAGTAAATGTGTCATCATCGTGACACATCAGGCAGTCATCATTGGATTGTGCAAATCCATTCAAGAATAAAAAAAGAAAAACACCCATTGTTAATATGAGTGTTCTTTGCTTACATAAAGGTTTGTTCATCAAATTTATAAATTGATTGAGAAGTTGATCAGCTATCTTTTACAGTTTTCAAAGTAAAAAGCCAATTGACAAGATTATTTAGTTCCTCTTCTGTTCCTTTGAATTTTGTTTTATGTTCTTTATCGTTAATCTTTGCTTCTTTCAATAAATATGATTTTATAAGATGTGCATCGCCAACAGTACCAACGTTTGAAAGATCAGTAGCATCATCCTTCTTTGAAGTAATATCCATTGAAGTTACTGTATGGCAGTTATTACATTTTGCGTCAATGAATATATTCTTTCCATCAATTTCCTTATCCTGTGCAAACGAGAAAGCGATTGCAAATAAACCAATGATTGCTGATATAAACAACATGAAGAAAAATGTATTTTTCATTTTATTATCCCTTTGTTTTTTGCTTTTTTAATTAAGAAAATTAGTTGCCAATTGCTAACAAAGACAATACCACTGCAAAGCTTAAAGAAAATAGGGCGTGTTAAGTTACTTCCTCAATCAAACTTCTCGTTAATGAGAAGTTCAAACACCAATATTTTGCATATTTTAGAAAGAAATATACACTACTTAGACTAATAATTTGTGCTTACTACTTTCTCCATCAAGTGTTCAGGTTTTTTATTATGTTCAATAAGAATGGGTGAAAAAGTATGAATCAGTTCAATATCCGGTTTTGATTTTTCGTCAGTGATTATTACTTCATTCATTAAATATACTTTTCAGGATTTCACTTATTAAATCTGAATGTCAAGTTCTTTCATCTTCCTGTAAAGAGTGGAAAGACCAACCTGTAGTGTCTCTGCAGTTTTTTCTTTATTGAATTCATTTGCTTCAAGCGCGCGGATAATAATCTCTTTTTCAAATCTTTTTACTGAATCATCAAGTGAGCCGGAAGGTGAGTAATCAGAATGATCTGAAGGAGATTGAAATTGTACTGGCAGATGATTCATAGCAATAAAATCCTCATTACAAAAAATTACAGCTCTTTCGATTACGTTTTCTAGTTCACGAATTTCACCTTTCCATTCGTGATTCATCAATGCTCTCATTGCGTCATTAGATATTCCTTTGATATTCTTATTCATCTGTTTTCTGTATTTATTCAAGAAATGATCAGCGAGCAGCGGAATATCTCCATCACGTTCTTTTAAAGATGGTAAGTGAATATCAACTACATTAAGTCTGTAAAATAAATCTTCTCTGAATTTTCCCTGTACAACATATTCCTGGAGGTTTCTATTTGTTGATGCAATGAATCTTACATTTACAGGAAGAGAAACAGTTGTACCTACGGGAGTATATTCTTTCTCCTGAATTGCTCTTAAAAGTTTTACCTGAAGTTGCGGCGGCATTTCACTAATCTCATCGAGGAATAAGGTTCCAGCCTCTGCTGCTTTTATAAAGCCTTCTTTATCGCTGATCGCACCTGTGAAAGCACCTTTCTTGTGACCAAATAATTCACTCTCGATAAGGTTTTCAGAAATCGCTCCACAATTTAAAGCGATAAATGGTTTGTTAGATCTTTTTGAATTGTAATGAAGAGCTTTGGCAACGAGTTCTTTTCCGGTACCGCTGTTACCCGAAATCAGAACGGTACTATCTGTGTCAGCTACTGCTTTTATCATTTCAAAAATCTGCTGTATAGCCGGACTCTTCCCGATAATATTTGTGTAATCATATTCACGCTGTAATTCTTTCCGGAGAATTCTGTTTTCAAGATGCAGATCGCGCATCTCAAATAATTTTTTAACTTTAATCAGGAGTTCATCAAATTCAACTGGCTTTAAAATGTAATCGCTGGCACCACCTCTGAGAGCAGCAATAGCAGTTTCCATAGAGCCGTATGCTGTAATCACAATCGTACTTGTCTGTAAATTCATTTTTTTAATCTCATCAAGCAATTCGATGCCCTTCATTTCAGGCATTTCTAAATCTGTGATTACCAGATCGAATGATGTTTCTTTGAGCATATCAAAAGCAACTTTACCATTCGCTGCTTCAGTTACTTCATATTTTTCTTTCGTCAGGATGTAAGAGAGAGATTCACGGATGATATCTTCATCATCAACTACTAAAATTTTTTCAGCCATCTTAAAATCCTCGTTTTAATTTCCTATAGGAAGCTTAATTGTAAACTTAGTCCCAATCTCTGGTTTGCTGTCAACTTCAATATTACCTTGAAAACTTTTAATAATTCCATAACTAACCCACAATCCAAGACCTGTACCTTTTCCCTGCGTCTTTGTTGTAAAAAATGGTTCAAAGATTTTATTTAGATTTTCTTCTTTAATCCCGCTACCTGAATCAATAAATGTAATAACCGCTTCATCATCAACCAACGCAGATTCGATGCTTATTCTTTTTTCTTGTTTATCGTTTTTGCTTTCATTAATTGCATCAATTGCATTCAATACAATATTTACGAAAACCTGCTCAAGTTGATCAGCAACAAGCGGGAGAGTAGGTAATTCTCGGCTTAATTTAACATCGAAAATTACATTTTTGGCTTTTGTACCAACTCTGGTAATTTCAACAGCTTCCTTCAAACAATCATTAATATTTACTCTCTGAAGTTCAAAATTTGAAGGACGTGAAAAATCAACTAAGTCTTTAATTATTTTTGAAATACGTGTTACCTGATTTTTAACGAGTGCTAATTTTTCTTTTATGAACACATCTTCGGTATTTCTTTCTGCAACCTGAACTAATGCTGAAATGGATGCTAATGGATTACCAACTTCGTGAGCAACTCCGGCAGCTAAGGTACCGATGCTTTCCATTTTTTGAGTGTGAATTAATTGTTTTTCGAGTGTTCTTTTTTCACTCAAGTCGCGGTGAATTCCGAAATAGCCGGTAACATTTTGATCTTTGTCGAAGATAGGTGATATAAGTAGTTGTGTGAAGAATGGTTCGCCATTTTTCTTCTTATCTTCAACTTCACCAAACCAAACCTTGCCGCCGGAAATAGTTTGCCACATTTTATCCCAGAATTTTTTTGGTAATTTACCGCTTCCAAAAATTCTTGGATTTCTTCCGAGCAATTCTTGCTTTGAATAACCACTCGTTTTGATGAACGCCGGATTCACATAAATCATTTTACCATTTAAATCTGTAATCAGGATCGGGTTTAAACTGCTTTCTACAATATTGAAGAATCGCTGCAGTTCTATATCCTTTACTTTATCTTTGGTGATATCTTTAACAATAGCAAAAACTAATTCTCTTGTTTGTATTTCTGTAGAAAACTTGTAATAGGTAAATGAGATTTGAACATCAATGTCTTTATCTCCATTTATTATTTTAGTCTCAATTTCACCGACTTTACCAAAACTTATACTTTGGAAGAAAACGTTATTAACACTTTCACGATTGAAAATATCAATTAAGTCAAGAAAATTTGTTGGCTTCGGTTTAATAGATGATTTTATGTATTCGTCAGCCTTTGCGTTCATTCTTAGTATCTCGCCACGAATATCAAGAAGAAAATACATATCAGGTAGCGAATCAAAAATTTCGAAACCGAACATCGGATTTGAATCGGTCCGTCCTGATACTCCGGAGTCAGTTAGAACAGATTTGTTTTTAAAATTTCCAGATGAGTGCATAATTGATTAATAAAAATTATGTTAAGCACTTTTGAAAGTTATATTCAATTAACTTGTCCATCTACAAAATATCCTTAGCTTTCATTAATTCTGCACAAAGAATTGCACCACCTGCTGCACCTCTTACAATATTATGAGAGAGTATCACAAAACTGTAATCAAATATTTTGTCTTCACGCAATCTTCCAATTGACACAGCCATACCTTTATCCAAATTCCGTTGATGTATTCCGAGAGGTGGAATGTGAAATGGATTTTTTTTCCTATAATTTTTTTAATCTCTCAACTTCATTTTTGATTTCATCAATAATTTCTTTATTAACAATATCTTTCATCCCATTAATCTTAGTGGAGAATATATAAAATACTTTACCGCCAAAAACATCCGTAAATTTTAGATGGGTTTCTTCTTGGATTGCTCGTTCTTTGAAAATTTCTGGCAACTGAATCCCTTCATTAACTGGTTTAATTTGAAGTCCAATATATTTTTCATTTATTTTAATAAAAAAGTCAACATTGAATAATCTATCCCAGTCGTCAGGAGCTGGTTCAATTTTTATTTCCAATATTTTCTCAAGTTGGCCATAGATTGTTTCTATTTCAGTCATGTAACCATCGAAAGTTCTATTGATTACAAGATTAATCATATAATCAATACAGTCTTGCTCTGTTATATCTTCAAGTTCAGCCTGGACAACTTCCGATATTTTAGTGTAAAGTTTCTTGCCTAACTCAGCAATATGCTCTTTACTTTTTACATTCTTAAAATAGTATTTTTCCCAATCATCAATAGTTTTAGGTGAGCATTTACGGATGGATTCAGAGGTTGGTCCTACATTTCTTTTAAAATTTAATTGAAAGCGATTCATCACACTATTTAAAATCCATTCTTTAGCCATTCTGGTTTGTAACTAAATGGAGAAATTTAGTTTTGTATTTGAAATTAATCGATGTGTCAACCGTTACGAGTTTTTCTTTAATGAGATGAGCGTTTATAAAAGTTTTATTCTGTAGGTAGAGATAACAGAGTAATTGATTCTTTTCGTCATACTTTTGTTCATCAAATTTTAAAAATACTTTTTGACCTTTCGTTTTTGAAATCAAGTACTCTTTTGCCTTGCCATTGATTTCTGTCTTTTCTTTAACACCAATCAATCTTATAGTTAAATCGTTATCCAGCTTAACTAATTCAGGACTTAAAACTTCTTTTATAGAAAAATATTCTTCTCTTTTGCTTCCATTCTTATCCAACTTAGATCCAAATTGAAATTTTTTTGGATCAACTTTCTTGTTAAAATTATGTGGATCAATATACTTATATGGAAGATTTTCTAATTCCTTAACAAAATTAATTTTTTGTTTTTTTTGTGTAATGAAGTCGTATGCATTTTCATCAAAAATATCTTTGTGATTTATAGATAATTTTTCTTTGATTAATGGTACAAATTCTGAATTAATTTCGTAACCAACCGAATTTCTATCAAGATTTTTTGCTGCAAGAGTTGTTGTACCGCTACCAAGGAATGGGTCTAGAATATTATCACCTACAAATGAAAACATTTTTATTAATCTTTTTGGTAATTCTTCAGGAAACATTGCTAAATGATTATCTTGTCGAACTCCAGGAAAATTCCAATGACCTTGAAAATATGTGTTCCATTCCTCAATAGTCATTGCTGATCTTTTTTTAAAGTCATTATTTGGCTTTGGAGAATTACCGGGTTTTTTAAATAAAAGAATAAATTCATAATCAATTTTCAGAATTCCATTTCTTGGGTAAGGAAAAGAACCCATTATAGTTGCACCGCCTGTTGTATTGGAAGTGGTAACTTTTTGCCAAATAATTGCACCCATATAGTCAAAACCTCGTATCTCACAAAACTTGATAATTTCCGTTCGAATTGGAATCACTTTGTATCTTCCATAGTAAATGGCTCGAGCAAACTGATCGCCAATATTCACACAAAGTCGACAACCTTTATGTAATACACGAAACGATTCATCCCATACTAGATTTAAGTTGTTAATATAATTTTCGTAGCTATCATTATATCCGACTTGGTTTTCAGATCCATAGTCTTTCAATTGCCAATATGGGGGAGATGTGATAATTTGATGAATTGATTCATTCTCCAACTCTTGCATTTTTCTTGAATCGCCAATAATTATTTGGTGATTTGTTTTCATATAATCATAAAATTGTTTAAAACTGTTATTAAAATAACAAATCTTACTTATATAGTCTTGTAACTACCTTAAATAATTCCTTTTGCTTTCATTAGATCAGCACAATTGCCAAATGCGAAAAAATAGTCAACTTGAGGCACTTGTTAGACAAATAAATTTATTTTTTAAGTTTATTTTGTAGCTCATCTAACACACCTTTAATAGCATCTTCTGTAACTTCTTTGATATTTGGTGGAAGAAAATATGAATTACCTAAATAAGTATCGTGAGAGGCAAAAAATATAACTTTTTCATCGGAAGGTTCAACAAACTTTAATACTAATTTTGCATTTATTTCTCCAAATGAACCATTGAAGTAAGTAATTTCTCCAAGTAAAAAAGCGCCTTGAGAAAAAAATCTATTTTTTAAATCCTCATTTAATTCTGAACGATTGACTATTTGGAATAAATTTCTTGAATTCAGTTCTTTCTTAAAGTGGCTATTAATTGTATCAGCTTCTGGTACATTAATATTATTATTTTCTGTTTTAATAATTAAAGGTAAAATATCAACATATTTCAAATTGAAAACATAATTCTGATCAATAATTTCACTTTTACTTCCTATCATTGAAGTGCCAATGCAACCACTTAAACTTATTAATGACACAAATAAAAAACACAAAATAACGCATTTTGAATGACTCATATTTTTGTATCTCCAGAATTGCCTAACTATTACTTTTTCCGAATTCTCAACTAAATAATTCCTTTTGCTTTCATTAGATCAGCACAATTGCCAAATGCGAAAAAAGCAGTCGGGTTGAGTTGCTGGTAATATGGCATTTTTATTTATATACTAATTTTGCGGATATAATTTTGTTATTAACACTGTGAATAATATAAAATTGATTTTCCTTTAATATTGTTTCTATATCTTTATTGTCTTTAAGATTTCCTTCGATTGAAATTTCGTAATCTGTCTCTAAAACATATTCTAGTATATCTTTCTCGAACAGTATTTCTGCTCCATCAAACTTAACTCTCGGAATAGAATCATTTTTAACATATTCGACAAAAGCTTGAAGTTCTTTTTCATTTGCTTTTAAGGTTATCACTGTATTTTGAAGAGTAACTTTTATATTGTCATAATATTTTGAGAGATACTCATAGTAGTAAAGACTATCTTTTTCTTTATTTATATCTAAACTATCTAAAATCTCAAAGTAATGATTATCTCCCTCCATAAAAAACCTTCTCTTACTTTCAGTTAATTCAATCCCTAAGTTAATTGCCTTGAAAGCAGAAGATGATACTAACCTATTTTGAAAGTCATTTATTTGAGAAGTAATATCAATTTTAGCACACCCATTTAAAAGGAATAATGATATTACAAAAGTTTTAATGTTTGAAAACACTTTTATCCAACGATTAAATATTATGCCATATAAGTATTTCTTATACCTAATTGTCAATACGCTTCAGCAGATATTCAGGGATTATTTTCTTATCAATCAACCAATTCCCAACTAAATAATTCCTTTTGCCTTCATTAGTTCTGCACAAAGAATTGCCCCGCCGGCTGCACCTCTTACAGTATTATGAGAGAGTATCACAAAACTGTAATCAAATATTTTGTCTTCACGCAATCTTCCAATTGACACAGCCATACCTTTATCCAAATTCCGTTGATGTTTTGGTTGAGGAAAAGTCTGATCATTACTGTAGTAAATCGGCTGGTTTGGAGCAAGCGGAAGATTCAATCGCTGAGGTTCAGCTTTAAATTCTTTCCAGACTTTAATTATTTCCTCAGTAGTCGCTTTATTTTTAAGTTTCACCTGAACACACTCAGTATGTCCGTCTGTAACATTAACGCGGTTGCACTGCGCACTAATTATAAAATTATTAAATACTATTTCCTGACTATTTAAAGTTCCCAATATTTTCAGAGGTTCAGATTCAACCTTCGATTCTTCTCCACTGATAAATGGAATCACATTATCTTCGATATCAAGGTTAACTACTCTAGGATGTCCGGCGCCCGAAATTGCCTGCATAGTTACTACGCTAACTGCATCTAATCCAAAACTATCGAGAAGTGGTTTCAGTGCAATAGTAAGTCCGATAACGGAGCAATTTGGATTTGTTACAATGCAACCTTTACCAAATTTTTGAATTTTGATTAATCCGAGATGTTCAGGATTTACTTCAGGAATCAGAAGAGGAACATCATTATCCATTCTATGATTTTTGGAGTTTGAAATTACTTTGTATCCTGCCTGAGCAAAATCTGTTTCGATTATGCCAGCAACTGATGAATCCAATCCTGAAAAAACAATTTTTGACTTTAACACCGGTTCACATTTTTGAACGACAATGTTTCCAACTTTTTCGGGCAGGGCAGAAGATAAAAACCAGTCAACGGCAGCTTTATATTGTTTTCCTGCAGATTTATCCGAAGCACAAAGTTCAGCTATTTCGAACCATGGATGGTCAGCTAAAAGTTCAATAAATTTTTGACCAACACTGCCTGTTGCTCCAAGTATGGCAACTGGAATTTTGTTTGATAATTTGTTCAATTTCTATCGGAGATAATTTATTATTTTAACGGTGCGTAAGATAATAAATATTGTTAACTATCGATATGAAATTAGCATTAGTCCAATACAATCCTGTCTGGGAAGACAAAGAGGCGAATAGAAAAAAAATCCTTTCTTTATTAAAAGGAATTAACGGAGTTGAGCTTTTTATCTTTCCTGAAATGACTCTCACAGGCTTTACCATGATGTCGGAGCAGATGTCAGAGACAATTCAAGCCGACTCATTCAGATTTTTTTCAAAGATTGCAATCGAAAAGTCAACCAATATTTTTGCGGGAATAATCGAAAGAAGAGATAAGAGATTATATAACACGCTTATTCATATTAAACAGGATGGAAATCTCACAAAATTATATCGAAAAATTCATCCGTTCTCATATTCAGAAGAAAATAAACACTATAATGCTGGTGTAAAACCAGCCTACACAAAAATTAGAAAATGGAAAATAGGTTTAACCATCTGTTATGATTTACGCTTCCCAGAACTTTTTAGAAAATACGGAAAGAAAAAAGTTCACCTGATAACTAATATTGCAAACTGGCCTGATACCAGAATTGATCATTGGCGATCATTGTTAAAAGCAAGAGCGATTGAGAATCAATGTTACGTTGCAGGTGTCAACAGAGTTGGGAACGATCCGAAATTGAGTTATCCGGGTTTCAGCAGTGTATTTGATCCGATGGGAAAAGAAATAGTTTCAGTTGAGAATGAAGAAAAAGTGATTCAAGTTGAGTTAGATAAAAATTATGTTAACGAAGTGAGAGAGAAGTTTCCTTTTTTGGATGATATTAAACTAATTTAATTCTTCCTGGTTTTTACAAGTACCAGATGAATTGTTACACCAACCGCGATTAAAAACAGGAGTAAACGTATATACCATAATTCAGTGAATAAAAATGCTGAAACAGATATCATTAACCACAATAATGAAATGTTGATAATCTTCGATTTAATTGTTAACCCGGTACCATCTTGATAATTCTTAATATACATTCCTAAAACTTTATGATTCCGCAACCATTCATTCGCTTGAGGAGAACTCTTTATGAAGCATGCAGAAGCAAGAATCAGAAAAATTGTTGTCGGAAGAACCGGAAGAAATATTCCAATAACTCCGATTGTTACAAGCAGAAATCCGGAAACAAGATAAAAGTATTTCATCGCCGATGAAAGTGTTTTTACCTGAATTTTTTGCTTTGAAGCCATGCTTAAATTCTGATGATTAATTAAGTTAAAAAATAATTAATGGACCATTTACTATATATGATCTTGATCTGCAATATAGAAAATATTCCTTTCGAACCGTATATTTCAATATAATAAAATTAATTTTTTGATACGATAGCAGACGTGCAATGTTAATCAAAAATACAAATAACCAAACGAAATAAATCATCTGTTATGTTTACAATAAAAAGAAAAATAAATTTTTACGAATGCGACCCCGCAGGTATTTTATTTTATGCAAAGCTTTTTGAAATCAGTCATTCTGTGTATGAAGAGATGATAAACAGCTTTAATTTAAAAAAGAATTATTGGGTTAACGATGAGTTCGTAGTGCCAATCATTAAAACTGACGGTGCATACTTCAAACCACTAAAATCGGGAGATACTATTTCAATAAATCTTACCGTTACGCATCGTAAAGAAAACTCATTTGAATTGACGTATGAATGGATCAATGATTCAGGTGAACTTTCAGCGAAGGCAAGAACGGTTCACGTTTTTGTTGATAAAAAAAGATGGCTGAAGATACCGATTTACGCTGAAATTGCTGATGGTCTTGAAGCACATCAGAGAGACGTTAATCTGTAACGGTTAATCAATTTATCTTTTTCTGTTTTACCAAGTTCTGTTTTGGGGATCCGATCTGTAAAGAAAAATATTTTTGGAATTTTGAATGATGATATTTTATCCTGTAAGAATATCTGAAACTCATCGGAAGAAATTTCAGGCGATTTATCTTTTGTTACAATGGCTGCTGCAATAATCTCCCCCCACTGCTGATCTTTTAACGGGAACACTGCTGCTTCAGTAATTTGCGGATGTTGTAGTAATACTTTTTCAACTTCCGCCGGATTTACATTTTCTCCTCCCGTTGAAATCAAAAAGTTCTTTCTTCCTTCAATGAATAAATAATCATCTTCATCAAGATATCCGATATCTCCTGTGAGGTAAAATCCGTTTCTAAATGTTTGTTTACTTTCATCTTCGTTAAGATAACCTGACATTAAAGCATTTGATTGAACTGCAACTTCTCCAATCTCAAATGGTTTTAATTCGATACCATTCTGATCAACAACAACGATTCTATTAGTCGGAATTGCTCTGCCAACAGAATTAGATTTCATTAAAAATTCATCCTTTAAAAGAGCAGAGACAAATGAAGAAGTTTCGGTAGCACCATAAACCACATTTATTGGCCATCCGAGTTCGTAAGCGTTTCGAATCAACTCTGAATCGGAAAATCCACCGCCTATGAGACAATTTTTCATTTCCTGATTTGGTGTCATTCTTTCGTCAACTACTTTTTTTAGCTGGGCAGAAACAAGAGAAAGAAAAGTTGGCTGATAATTATTTATTGAATTAATTAAATGATCAATAGAAAGTGAATCAGGAATAATTAATGGAATTCCGAATATCAGTGATCTTGTAATAGTTGAAAAACCTCCAATATGGTAAAACGGAAGACTTGCAAGCCATCGATCACTTTGAGTATATCGCAATAATTTATTGCTGTTAAGAGCACTATTGTAAAGGCTGTTAAATGAGAGAATTATTCCCTTTGATTTATTTGTTGAACCGGAACTAAAAATAATAACTGCAGAATCACTCAATTTTAGTTCATCTCTTCCGATAAAATTTTGTCCAGCTTCGCTCAGGTGATTGTTGATAAATTTTTTGTCTCTGCCATTAAATAATTCTTTGAATTCCTCCTGAACGATTATTGATTTACAATCTGCAAGTTTTAATTGTTCATCAATCTCTGATTCATTGAGCCTGGTATTGATGAGGACAGGTACCGCAGAGATTTGCCAAAGCGCTAAAGTATCAATCACATAATAAATATTGTTCTTACTAACGATTGCAACATTTTCTCCGGAGCAAATATTTTGTGATTTCAAACTTGATGCTCTGTTTAATACTATTTGTTTCAATTCATCAAACGTGTAAGTAACTGATGAAGATATTATTGCTTTAGAATTGGTTGATTGTTTGAGCAGCAGAAATTTTTCGGGATTGAGATTCTTCATTGTAAGTTAAAGAATCAAACCAAGTGAAAACAGAAGACCAAAAAGTCCGGCAAATTTAGCAGAAAGCTCGAGTGTTTTATTTAGTTCCTCACCTTTAAATGTATTCAGCATTTTAATTAAAACGAAAGTTAAAGGTAGTGTAATAAAGGGAAGAAATATCCAATGACTGAAATTAAAATGCAAAAATAAAATGATTGATGTTAGATAAGAGATTATAATCAGGAATATAAACTGCCATCGGGAAAACTCTCTGCCCAAAATTACAGCTAAAGTTTTTTTGTTTGCTTCCCGATCTTCTTCAATATCACGGAAATTATTGACTACCAGAATATTCGTGATTAACGCACCAACCGGAATTGAAACTAAAAATGCCAGATAAGAAATTTCCTGAGTGTGGAGATAAAAAGTCCCCATCGTACCAACTATACCAAAAAATATAAATACGAAAATATCGCCAAGTCCATTGTATGCCAGAGGGAAAGGACCCGCAGTGTAAATTATTCCGGCTAAAATTGAAAAGATACCAACCCAGAGAATTAATAATCCGGTTGAATAAACAAGATATAATCCAAGAATGAATGTCAGACCAAACACAAGTACGATAGCAATTTTCATTGCTTTGACTGTTATCAATCCGGAAGCAAGAACCCGCCGTGGACCTTTTCGTTTTACTGTATCAGATCCTTTTAAATAGTCGTAAAGATCATTTGTGAAGTTCGTTCCAACCTGAATCAGAATTGAGCAGAGCAGAGCAACTATAGAGTAAGAAAGAAAAAACTTTTTCATTGAGATTGCAAGCGCAGAACCAACCATTACAGGTACAACTGCTGCCAGCAAAGTTTTTGGTCTGCTGGCAAGCAGCCAGCTTTTAAATTTAGAGACATTATTTTTTAAGATGTCATTCATATAGTAATTTGAACAATAGAACGCTGATCTCGCTGATTAAGCAGATCTACTCAGATTTAAAATCAGCGTTAATCAGTTTGATCTGCGTCACCTGCGTTCTATTAAGGAAGTTTAGGAAATTTTTTAAAATCAGGTTTCCGTTTTTCAAGATAAGCTTTCTTTCCTTCCTGAGCTTCTTCACTCATATAGTATAAAAGAGTTGCATTACCAGCCAATTCCTGAATACCTGCCTGACCATCAAGAGATGCATTGAATCCGGATTTTAAAACTCTGATTGCCATTGGACTGTGCTGCAGAATTTCTTTAGCCCATCTGATTCCTTCTGCCTCAAGCTTTTTTAATGGAACCACAGCATTCACTAAACCCATCTTTAAAGCTTCATTCGCATTATATTGTCGGCAGAGATACCATATTTCTCTTGCTTTCTTTTGTCCGACTATACTTGCAAGAAAACTTGAGCCAAACCCTCCATCAAAACTTCCAACTTTTGGTCCTGTTTGTCCGAAGACAGCATTATCGGCAGCAATAGTTAAATCACACATTACATGAAGTACGTGACCGCCGCCGATTGCATAACCGGCAACAAGTGCAATAACAACTTTAGGAATACTTCTGATTAATTTTTGGAGATCTAAAACATTCAACCTCGGAACGCCATCTTTGCCAACATATCCTTTATCACCGCGTATTCGTTGATCGCCGCCTGAACAGAATGCGTACTTTCCATCTTTTGCGGGACCAGCACCGGTTAAGAGTATTACACCAATAGTTTGATCCTCTCTTGAATCAGAAAATGCATCATACATTTCAATGACAGTTTCAGGTCGAAAAGCATTTCTTACCTCGGGGCGGTTGATTGTAATTCTGGCAATCCCATCTATCTGTCCAGCCGGATCTTCGATTTTTTCATAGATGATGTCTTTATAAACACCGAAATCGGTTTTAACTTTTTTCCAATTATGTTTCATGGCAATCCTCATTTACTTTTAGGTTAGCGAGACTAAAATATTGAAAAAGACGTTCAGTTAGAACTTGCTTAAAAATCCATTAACCGCTTCGATGAATTTTTTTGGCTCTTCGAGATGAGTATTGTGTCCCGCAGTAGTAATAATTTTATGTTTAGCGACCGGAAATAATTTTTTAATATTTTTATTGATATTCGTGAACTTTTCATCCAGTCCTCCGGAAATCAATAAAACCGGACAATTAATTTTAGCTAATTCCTGACCGATGTACGGCATCACACCGGTTCCAAAACCTCTGAGCGAATTTGCTAAACCAGTTTTTGATCTTTTTGCTCTTTCTTCTTTCAGATTTTTTATTCGTTCATTTGAAAATCTTCTGAGTGTTCCAAATAATTCCTGATCCATCCACATAGTTAAAAAATCCTCAATAGAATTGTTTTCTAAGAAAGCAGCTTTTTCTTCATCATTTCTAATTCTTGTATTTCTTTCTTTTTCATTTTTAATTCCGGCAGTGGCACTTTCAAGAATAAGACCTTTAACTGAGGATGGATTTTTAGCTGCAAATTGCAATGCAAGTCTTCCACCCATCGAATATCCGCAAAGAACAATATCATTTAAATTAAGTTTATCCAAGAGAAACTCAATCTGATTTATAAGCGAATTGGTCAGATAATAATTCAATGAAGAAGGAGAACTGCTTTTTCCATGACCGGGTAAGTCAGGAGCAATTTTATTAAATCGCTTATCAATTTTTTGTGCTATATCATTCCAATCCTCACAAGAACCTGTGAATCCATGAAGGAAGAAAACTGTTTTTTTTGTTGAGTCAAACTCTGATAAATTCTCAACATTAAGTTTTATGTTTTCAAAGGTAATTATCATTTTGAAAATTCTTTATTTAATTTTTTCTTTACTTCGCTAAAATATTTTTCTCGCTGAATGACAGCTTTTTGTGCATCTGTTTTAATTTCGAGAACCAGTGGCAAATTTTTAATTGTCATTTCACTTAAAGCTTTATTAAATTTTTTCGGGTTGGTTATTAATTGATAATCAATACCAAACGAATTTGTGATTTCCTTTAAATCCATATTGTGAGGGGTCAGAAAATATTCTTTGAAGCCTTTAACTTTATTTGCAATCGGAAGCGATGCAAATATACCACCACCATCGTTATTTATTACAATTATTACAAATTTGATGTCATATTTATTCATTGTAATCAATGCAGAAAGATCGTGCAGGAATGATAAATCTCCTGTTATCAGAATTGTTGAAGTTTTCAATGATGCAACTCCGAGTGCTGTTGAAGTTATCCCATCAATTCCGCTGGCACCTCTGTTAAAATGAAAAGTAATTTTTTTTGAATTTTTACTCACAAAATTATCAAGATCTCTTACCGGAAGACTGTTGCCTATGAACAAGTTGGAGCCCGAAGGAAGTGCGTGTGTGATAAGTGAAATTAAAGCTGCTTCATTCGGAAATCCTGACTGATTAATAAAACCATGTTTAATTTTTTCACAAATAGTATCGGCTTTAATAAAACTTTTAATATAATTTGAACTCCGTCGAAATATTTTTTTATGTTTTAATTTCTCAGTAATCATTTCACAAAATACTTCAGGTTCAACAGATAATATTGCTTTTGCATTTCCTGCTGGATCAAACCTATCGCCAAAAGAATTCACTAAATATCTATCAGCATTTGTTTCAGCAATAAATTCTTCAATTACAGCAGAAGTCGGAGTTCTTCCGAATTGCAATATTATTTCGGGTTCAAAAGCTTGCTTGAAATTCTCTGATTTCAGTAATGAATTAAAATTTGCTATAATATTCTTTTCATTTTTCTTAACGCTGAATCGTAACTGGGACAATCCGTCCGCAATAACCGGATAGTTTAACAATCCGGATAATTTTTTTATCCCATCCAATGCTTTACGATTATATTCCATCGGACCAACAATAATCAACCCATTTTCAAATTTGATTAAGTCATCCGATATCTTATTTATTAATCTGCTGTTGAAATTATGATTTGATGAGTGAGTTTTCTTTGATAAAAAATTAATCGGTTTGATGCTGAGTATCTTCTTGTTCACTACATCAGTATATGATTCAGGTTCGAGCGGTTTTCTAAATGGAAAATTCAGATGTACCGGACCTTTGTCTTCGATCAAACTAACTTGATAAGCTTCGAATGCAATTTTTTGCAAATGATTTAAACCGATTTCACTAATTGCAGGCAAACCTAAATCTCTGAACCATCTTATATGATTTGCAAACAGATTATACTGATTAATCGTTTGATTTGCCCCGGAACCAATCAACTCAGGCGGACGATCCGCTGTACAGATAATTAATGGAGCTCTTTGCTGATATGCTTCAATAATTGCAGGATATAATTCAGCAACAGCAGTTCCGGAAGTTGTAACAACAATAACTGGTTTCCCACTTGCTTTTGCCAGACCAAGAGCAAAAAAAGCCGAGCTTCTCTCATCAATATGAACAAATGATTTTATCTTTTTGTTTTTTGATAGCACGTAAGTAAGCGATGTGCTTCTTGATCCCGGTGAGATACAAGCATACTTCACTCCAATTGATACAAGCTGATCAAAAAAAACTTTTGACCAAATGATATTTCTATTAACTTTTACTTTCATTTTCGAACAACGACAATATAGGGTTAAGCTTTAATTCGGTTTCGAGTAATTCTTCTTCGGGAATGGAATTTTTTAATAAGCCGGCGCCAGCAAATGCAATTACCTGGTTTCCTTTCACAAGTGCAGATCGAATTGAAACAGCGAGTTCACAATTTCCGTAAAAATCCAGAACACCAACCAATCCGGAATATAATCCACGGTCATGATTCTCCAATTCTCTTATCAGATTCATAGAATAATCTTTTGGAACTCCGCATACTGCCGGTGTTGGGAATAGTGAATCAATCAGTTCAAATAAATTTTCTTTAGAATTTAGCACAGCAGAAATCTTAGTTATTAAATGCTGAATGTTATCGAGTTTCCGGATTTGTTTTTCTTCAATGATGCGAACGTCATTAGAATATTTGATAAGGATATCAGAGATAAAATCACTCACTAACAAGTGTTCCTGATGATTTTTTTCACTCGACCTTAAAAATTTTTCCATCTCATAATCCGATTCTGTTTTTTCACCTCTCGGTGCAGAACCTGCAACTGATTCGACTTCTGCTGTTCGATCTTTAACTTTTAAGAACATTTCAGGTGAAGAACCAAAAAAGATTGAACTATTTTTTTTGAGAAAGAATAAATAGCAATCGGGGAACCTTCCGTACAGTTTTTGTAAAAGTTCATCCCAGTTTATCTCGGCATTCAAAAAAAAGTTGTGTGCTCTCGAAAGTACTATTTTCTGTAACGGTTCATTCTTTAGTGCTTCCAGTGCTTTTATTACATTATCATTCCAACTTTTTAATTGAATCTTGTTCTGTTCAATATCAACTGAGATTGCTTTTTTGGATGAATCAGGCGTCCGTGATTTTTCGCTGAATAAAACCATTAAATAATTTGTGAGATCATTAATCTTGCTGTTAAGATTAATTTCATTCTCACAGCAAAAATTGAAATACACATTCACATCATTTTGGTGTATAGAAAAAATAAGTTCAGGAATATATATTCTTAACGAATTAAAATCTTTCCAGATGAAATGTGTTTTTGACGGATCAAATTTAGCCCAACAGCAAATAGCCGTGTCAATTGGTCGTGAAATTTCGTCCTCGTTGCTCATGGAGTTATTTTTCCAGTAAGCATACTGATTTAATGCATCAGAAAAATTTTCAGCATATTCATTTATAAGTTCAACTGCGGAATTAATACCAATAAATGTTCTTTTGTTATTAGGGCTGGTGAAAATGAAAACGTCATCAAAATTTTGATTTATTTTTCCCACTAATAATAATGGATTAAAATATTCAAGCTTAAAGAAAAAGCTTATCAGTTTCCGTCCCCGGACATTATTTAGCGTATGTGTAAAATCAGCAAAATCTTTCTGGATTTTTTCAAAATTAAGATTCATCTAAAAATTTATATCATCCTCAATTGTGTCAAGAAGTCTTAAATAACTGTCATATCTTTCAACTGAAATTAAATTTGCTTCAACTGCTTTAATCACTGAACAACCAGGTTCATGATGGTGTGTACAGGTGCTAAATTTACACTCATTTATATATTTACTGAATTCAATAAAGTAATGTCCCAGATCTGATTTTCTGATTCCATAAGGATCAACTTCTCTTAAACCGGGTGTGTCAATGATAAAAGTACCGGGATTAACTTTTCGCATCACAGTAGTTACAGTAGTGTGAGTTCCTTTTGAAGTGGAATGGCTAACTTCACCAGTTCTGAATTTTAAATTCGGGAACATTTGATTAAGCAATGAAGATTTACCAACTCCTGAATGTCCCCAAAATAAATTCTTCGCATCGAATAATTCATCTATTAGTTTTTGAATTCCGAAACCAGACTCGACACTTGTAAGCAAAAATTTATAACCGATACTCTCATAAAGATTCTTCCATTTTTCAGCATTGCCTGATTCATCGAGGTCAATTTTGTTGAGAACAATAATCAGATTTAATTTTGAACTCTCAGCAGCAACCAAAAATCTGTCAAGTACACGATTATTAAAATCAGGGCGATGAATGCTTGTAACGACAACAACATTATCAATATTTGCGGCAACAACCTGTTCAAGACGTTCACCTCTGTAACTGGCTCCGCGAACTTTGGGAAGTTTTCTTGAAATGTAATTTATCCGCTTCTCAATTTTACTTATTACTCCGCTTCCATCCTTATTAAAATCGAATTGAACGGTATCGCCCACAGCAATGAAATCTGTAAAAAAAAGTTTGTCTTTTTTAAATTCGTAATCCTTTTTGAATTTACCTTTGAGTGAACATAGTATTTCCTGATCCTGACCTTCGGGTATCAGATAATATTGTTTGCTCTCTATTTTAGTTACTGTGCCTTTTATTACTTACTCAAGCTTTAAAATATGAGTACAAAAAATATGATGTTCAGATGTTCATATCAAATAAGTCATAAACCTGAATGTGAAGAAAAAAGAAAGGGAAGGCGAATAACTCCTTCCCATAATAAAAGTGTCGTTTGTCTGATCAGAAACTTGCTGAAAGGGTTACAATTACATTTTCAACAGTTATATCCTGGTATGTTCTTGAAACATTTGTGCCATAGTTATCACTGAAAGCTGTCCACCAGCCGTATGAGTAAGCTGCCTCGATTTTAAAAACATCTTCGAATATAATTCCTCCACCGAGAGTGATATATTTTTTGTCGAAGTCAGCAGGATCATCAATATAAGGTGATTGTAAATACATTACACCAGCACGTCCATAAATCGGTAAGAATGGAAGTTTAATTTCACCGCCTGCGTAGTAATTAATAGTTGCTCGAAACAACTCATCAATTTCTTTCTCTCTTTCTATTCTGTAATTAGAGTCAAATCCTTTTGTGAATTCCATCTGAGTATAGTCAATAACTTTAACATCACCGGAGAAAGTAAAGAGTAGAAAACTTGTTGAAGCACCCACAGCATATTCAAAAGGAGTTTTTACTTCATACTCGATTGGATCATTTATTGGTGTCTCCATCGAATATTCGTATCCGGTTCCGAATTTACTTTTTGCATTTACATAATACGTTTCCTTTACAGTGTAATAACTTGGAAACTTAACTGACGCGCCGAATCTGAAAAAATCTTTCCAGTTATAAAGCAGTCCAAGCTGAGCATCCCAGCCTGAAAGATCCCAATCAACTATATCATTGAAATAGAAAGACTGGAAATCTCTGGTTGTATTATCGCCGGGAACAAGTTGAAGGTCTGATGTATAAATATTTTGAGCATCATCTTCCCAATAATCTCTGTTGCTTGTATAACTTCCTGAAAGGATATTAAAAGTTCCACCCAGAAAAAATCCTTTGGCAAATTCCATTGAGCTTGCGAATGACCATTTACCAATATTGCCTTCTCTTTTTAATCTTTCTGACTGATTGAGAAGTCCACTGATGAAGGTAGTATCATAAAGATAATTATTAGTTAATGGATCTCTGACTTCATAAGCCAATTTTACTTCATTTGTAATTGGAACCTGATCGTTGTATTCTCCGGTTAAAGTCTGAATCATTGAATTATTTGCTGAATTGAATCCTGAGAATTCAAGTGTACTGTTGAAATCTTTAGTGTTATTGTATCCGAGGGCAAATACCCAGCTTCCTTTTGTTGTTGGAACCGGATAAACAAGACCAAACTGATTAAACGAGACAGATGATTTATTTATTCCGGTTGCAGAATTTAGAAAAGTAGCCTGATTACTTAGCGAGTTTAAATTCATTGCAACTGAGAGTTCGGATTTTTTTATCAGACCAAGACCAGCAGGATTAAAAAGTACGCCGGAAAAATCATTACTCAAAGATGTGAAACTGTTACCCAACGAAAGAGGTTTGGCACCCAGGTAAACTCCTGGTTCACTTAAAAGCAAAGCATCATTATAATTCTGCGACCAACTAAATTGAGTAATTAAAACTATAAGTAAAAACGCAATACTTTTTTTATTCATTGTGAATTTCTGTCCTTTTGCACAGGAGTTCTTACTGGTGGAACTGTATTTATAGTACCATCTCCTCGGTTACTTCCACCTTGCAAAGGTTCTCTCTGTCCATAACTATCTTTTGGTTTTTCAGGCAGCCTGTCTCTTTGAGGATTTGTGTCACCTGATGGTGGATAATAAACAGGTGGACTGGGTGGAGGAGGTGGATAATCAATAATCGGATCCGGTGAATATGGTGGTTCAACAGGAATGTAATAAATGATTACTTCTTGCTGTGTATAGTGTCTTGGAACAGTATAACATCCTGTGAGACCAACGAACACTAATCCGATAAAAAATAATAAGACAACAGTTTTCATTTTATCTATCTCCTGCCTCTGGAACCAGAATTATTTGAACCGCTGTTCCCACTTGGTGGTGAATAAGATCTTGGAGTATTATTTCCACTCGGCGGAGAATAAGACCTAGGTGTATTGTTTCCACTTGGTGGAGTATAACTTCTTGGAGGATTAGTATTCTGTTTCGGTGGAGTATACTGCTTCGGTGGATTAGTTGTCTTATTATCTCTTGAAGTATTTGTTCTTGGAGTATAATCTTTCTTTGGAGTCTGGTTATTATTCTTGATTACATTCGGCTGTTTGTTATAATTTTTGTCCGAACTTTTTCTTTCATAGGTTTTATTGTTTCCTGTGTTGAATAACTTTTTAGTTTCGTTACCGATACGATTATTCTTATTTATTTTTTCGGATGTGTTCCGCGTATTTCCGGTTAATATTTCTTTTGAAAGATCATTTCGTTTTTCTATGCCAAGAGATTTCTTAGTGGTTAACTCTCTATCCATTCCAAGCTGTTTATTATCTCTTGAAATTACTTCTTTTGTATTATCTCTATTTCGTTCGATATTATTTATTCCTACCAATTCTTTTGTAAAATCTCTTGATTTCTTTTCGATTCCCAAAGTACGATCATTTATATTATCACTACTTAAAGTAATATCTTTTCCTCTTATAATTTCGTCTCTTGAACTACTAATAGAACGATCTCTCATAGTTACAAGTGGATCTCTTGTGGACATACCATAATTTCTTCCACCAGAGTTATTTCTAACTCCAGATAAATACTCTGTTCTGGTTTTATATCCATTATAAGATAGGTATCCGCCATATCCGTAGTAATTATAGTAGTACGGATCATAATAATAGTAGCTCGGGGAATAACAGTAATAATATGGTGATGGATAATACCAGCCGTAACCACACCATCCAGCATAGTAAGGCCAGTAAGTATAATATGGATAATAACCCCAATAACCCCATCCCCAGCTAAATCCAATTCCAATACTTATTGTTGGAAAATAATCAACGTAATAGCTGCGGTACGGGAAGGGATAA
Source organism: Ignavibacteriota bacterium (assembly GCA_013285405.1). NCBI lineage: Bacteria > Pseudomonadati > Ignavibacteriota > Ignavibacteriota bacterium. The sequence goes on from CP053446.1 coordinate 2,863,873, forward strand.
TCATAATAGTAATTGTTAATAATTGTACTTCCATCCTCAGTCATTTCAGAATCTGATTCAGAGTAATAATTTGAATCTATTTCACTGTCATCTTCAGAATAATAATTTTCATTTTCTGAAATGGCTTCGTCTTCATAAAGATCGGAAGAATCGGATGTAGCAACTTGTGTATAACATCCGGAGAAGGATGAAAAAATTCCGATTATAAGCAGACTTAAAAATATTTTTTTCGTTTTCATTTTGACCCTCGTTAATTATTCTATAATAATTTAAACAATTATCGAGCCTTCGTAAAGAGTTAAATTGAGTTCGAAAAAAACAGTTTTTCAATCTTTTGAGATGAATATCGTACTTATTATTAAACGAGCGTGTATATGTTATAGTACAGTTAAGTAGAGGTGCTTAACTTTTTAAAAGATACTTTTGATGTATTCAATTTTGAATGATCTATCCGCAGCATTTTTGCTATCAGGTTTATTACTCAACAAGTCTCTTAAATCAAAACCTGCTGTGAATCCGGTACCAATGGACCATCTAAGTCCGGCATTAAGATAACCTTTACCACTACCAAAGTCAGTATTGTTATCATTAAAAGCAAAATCATATTCAACTAACAAAGAAAAACTTGAACCGAGCGTTTTTTCTAAACCTGCTCTCAAATCTATAAAATTATCTCCATCATTTCCTTCCAAAGAATAGTTAACAACACCATGAAAACTCATATAACCAAGAAAATCAAAATTTTTACTTACGGCTCCAAAAAAACCTGGTGACTTAATCGCAAATCTGTCCGTGTCTTCCTCATATATTCCTTTACCCTGTGAGTCGAAACCAATTGTTATCGCAGGGAAAAATGTTGCTTCATTAATAATCCGACCACGAATGCTCACACCTGGCCAGTTATACCAATCAACCTTTCCTGAACCAATAAGATTATCACCACCATAAGAGATTCCGATGCTGACATTTTCGAAAACTCCGGCTTCAATTGATGCAATCAGAACGCCATAAGGTAAAATTTCTGTAGTAACTCCGACAACTCCTCTTTCCAGAACACCGGCTGTTGGCATATCGATGAGATATCTGTATTCATATTTAGCCATATCACCAGCAGAACCCTGGCAGAGTGATTGAAAAAGTGGAAAGGAGAGAATCAATATTATTTTATAAAGAATTTTCATAGTAATTAATTTCTCGTGTTAAAATTTAATTACTCAGGATAAGAATTAAAAATATTACTTTCGATAATTACTATCTTTAAACTCAGAACGATATTTTTTATTATGTCTGGTTTAAATTCTTTAATGCTGACCAAAGACATTTCACTTGTTATTCAGCAACACCAGTAATATATTTTTTGTTAAAATAATTATGATTATGAAAAAATATCTTGGACTCTTCATTTTTATTCTAATTGTAGCCGGATGTTCCAGTTCAGAAGTTACAAAGACGAATACATCAGATGAATCAAACATTGTTGATCCTCAAATTCGAAAGCAAAAAGCTCTTGAACATGTTGTCAACGGATCTATCGCAGAATCAAAAGGGGATTATTCACAAGCGATTAATGAATTTAATATAGCTTTAGATTATGATACAGGCGCAGGAATATGTTATTCTCTTGCAAAAAATTATTATACAGTTAACAAGCTTGGCAGTGCATTAAAATTTGCGAAAATGTCGGTTCAACTTGATACAACTAATTCGGAATATAAATTGCTGCTTGCAGATATATTTATTGAAGCAAGAGAAATTGATTCGGCAGCAGTTGTCCTCGAAAAAATTCTGGCAACTGATTCAACCGATGTTGGTACTTATTATAAACTTGCTGGTATTTATGAAAATAGCAGACCTCTCGAAGCTATAAAAATTTATAACAAATTAACTGAAATTATTGGATTAGACTGGAATGTGTTGTTACGGGTTGCTGAGCTTTACGAAAAATTAGGATTTAAAGATAAAGCGGCTGAATCAGTTGAAGGGCTGCTTGAAATAGATCCGAGTAATGTAGCTCTGCAAAAACTTGCAATAGATTTCTATATACGGAATGGGTATAATGATAAAGCGTTGAACATGGTAGATGAATTAATTTCAGTTATGCCTGATGACATTGAAGCACGCGAAAAACGCGCTCAGATATTCATAATTCAAAATGATTGGGATAAAGCTTCGAAAGAATTCAAATACATTATTGAAAAACCAGACGTTCCACTCGAATCAAAAATTTCGATTGGTGCTACATATTTTGCCAAATCATTTTCTGATTCAACAACACTGCCGGTAGCTAAAGAATTTTTTGAATTAATTGATAAAGATACATCTTACTGGCAGGTTAAATTGTATTTAGGTGCTATTGCTTTAAATGAAGGAAATGATTCTCTTGCAATTGAAAATTTTAAATATGTGACTGAAAATGCAAGCTGGCATGTCGAATCATGGGTTAGATTAGGAGGTCTTTATTTCGATAACAGACGTTATGAAGATGCAGAAATAATTATGCGTAAAGCAATTGAATTATTTCCGAATGAGTTCGCTGTAAATCTGATCCTTGGACTATCACTTGCGCAGCAAAACAAAACTCTTGAATCGAAAGATTATTTAAAAAAAGCTGTTGAATTAAATCCATCGGATGTTAATGCATTATCTGCCTACGGTTTTACTTTGAGTCAGTTGAACGAAAGTGATGAAGCGATTGAGTACCTGAATCGTGCGCTAAAGATTGATCCAAATAATGTAAGTGTAATTGGGCAGCTTGGTCTTTTATACAATAATCTAAATATGATGGCAGAAAGCGATAGTCTGTATGAATTAGCTCTCCAGATAGATTCACAAAATGCATTGATTAATAATAATTATGCATACTCTCTTTCCGAAAGAAACTTACAGCTCGATCGGGCATTACAAATGATTGAAATTGCTATGGCTGCTGATTCTTCAAACTCATCTTATCTTGATACTTATGGATGGATTTATTTCAAGCTTGGTAATTATAACAAAGCGTACTACTATATTCAAAAAGCTATTGGTGTTGATGGAGAAGGAAATGCTGAGTTATTAGAACATTTAGGTGACGTTCTTTACATGCTTGATAGAAAGGAAGAAGCAATAGATTACTGGGAAAAAGCCTTAAAACTTGATTCTGCTAATGAATCGTTAAAGAAAAAAATATCAACGGGTATAATTTGAAAATTTTCAGACTACTATTCTTTCCTGTATTATTAATTATTCTCGCTTCAGAAGGCTGTGTTCCATCAAAACCAATCGAAGACGAAGAACTGTTATCATCAGAACGGTTGATCAACAAGCTCGAAGCAAACAGAAGAAAAATTAAAAACTTTGAAGGTGTGGGTGTATTTGAAATTGAATCGGAACAATTCAGTAATAGTGCAAGTTTCCAGATAATAATGCAGAAGCCAGATTCAATTTACTTTTCTGTGCTTGGTCCATTTGGGATTGAACTTGCGCAAGCTTTAATAACCAAAGAAAAGTATGTTTTCTATGATGCCTTACAAAATATTGCATATCACGGTAATGTGAATGATAATGTTCTTCATAATATCTTCAAAGTAAATTTAACCTTTTCTGATATTCTCGATGCATTTCTGGGATCAGTAAATCTAACTCCGAATTTGTATAAACAGCCAAGTAATTATTCAGTCGATGGTGAAGAATATGTTTTGACTTATACTGATGATGATAAAAAGCTGACTACAATTTATAGAGTAGATATTCTCCAGTTAGGAATTACAGATTACAAATTCGTTTCATCCGATGGCAGTATAAATCTTGAAGGTAATTATTCAAAATTTGAACTTATTGAAAACGTTGCTATTCCATTCAACATCGAAATAACAAATAAGGTTGAGAATCAGAAAGTTAAAATCAGGTATAATAATATTTACGCGAATGCAAAAGGATTAAAAGTAAAGTTTGATTTACCGGTTGATGCAGAAATAATAGAATGGTGAAATCAACTACATATATATTTCTGTCACTTATTTTCCTCTCAATCAAATCATTTCCGCAATCCGGCGAAATTCAGCATAAAGAATCAGAACTCTCTTCAATAAAATCCGAAATCGAGAATCTTGAAAAAGAGTTAGCCTCAAAATCGACTGCTCAGAAAAAAACTTTTGAAGCAGTTGAAAATCTTAGCAGACAGAATCACTTACTGAACAAGATATTAGCTGACCTTCGATCTGAAATTAAGAAGAAGGATTCAGAAATAAAATCTGTTGAAAATAAAATCAGCCAAACCGAAAGTGAAATAAAAGTGCTTCAGGATAATTATTCTAAATATGTCAATGCTATTTACAGAAAAGGGCAATACAATGAACTTGAGAGTTTGATTGACGCTGAATCTGTTCAACAAGCTTTGGTACGAACTTATTACCTTCAGGTTTTTGCAACTCAACGAAAGAAAGACTTAGAAGAATTAAGAATAAAAAAAGCTGAACTGGATAATGCAAAAGGGATTCTGAAAAAAGAAAAAGTTGCGCAAGTAAAGCTGTTAAATAACAGGGATTCAGAAAAAAAAATCTTAGATAGTAAATTAAAACAGAAAAGAACAACTCTTAAATCAATTGAAAAAAATAGTAAAGAGCTTAAAAAAATTTTAGCTGCTAAAAAAGAATCACAAAAGAAAATTGAACAGCTTATTACAAAATTGATGGAGCAAGAAGCAATTGATAACGAGCAGAAGATTGCTTCAATTAATAATTCCGACGTTAAATCTCAAAACATAAAAGATGAAAATATTGGTTATGAATATGACTTAAGCACTGTATCATTTGCATCATTTGCAGATTTAAAAGGAAAAATGATCTGGCCAATGCATAAAGGAAAAATAATCAGGAAGTTTGGTGAGAACAAACATAAGTCGTTAAATACTGTTACGTTGAATTACGGTGTTGATATAAAAGCTGATAAAGACAAAAATGTTCGTAGTGTTGGAGAGGGAGTTATTGCAGCAATAGATTGGCTGCCGGGTTATGGAAATGTGATTATAGTATCACATAAAAATGATTATCGAACTGTGTATGGTCACGTTTCGGAGATATTTGTTTCGGAAGGTGATAAAGTTAAATCAGGATCAGTGATTGCACTTGTTGATGAAGGTATTGACGGATATGTTTTACATTTTGAAATCTGGAAGGGAAGAGATAAGCAAAATCCGGAACTTTGGCTGGGGAAGAAGTAATTGCTATGTCAGATCAAGACAGTAAATCCTTTCCTATAATTTATTAGATTGTTTACTGGAAATGAAAATTGTATTGATTGGAAGATTTGGAGATGGGGAAATCTTATCAGGTCCTGAAAGAATTGCAAGAGAACTTTTTTATGAACTGAAAAACAAAAACTATCAAGTTACATTCATCGAATATTTTTTTAGTGATTATAAAAATTCTTCACTGCTTACAAAACTTTTCGGCAAAAAATATTTCATAGAAAATTCTATCCTGAGACTCGGTGTATTTCCAATCTTAGTTACTATTATTAAAAGCAGATTCGACATGATTCATATCGTCAATGCTCAGAGATTTCAATTATTTTTACTTTTAATCAGTAGATTAGTACCAGGAAAAATAGTAACGACATTACACGGCTCGATACAAAATGAATTCAAGCAAATGAAAAAACTTCCCAGAAGACACTACGTTGATATCTGGGTTGAGAAGTTGATTACGAAAAAATCCTCTTTATTGATTTTTCCTTCGAAATTATTATTTGGAATTTTAAATGAACAATATCAGTTCTCAAGAAATAAATATCAGGTAATTCCAAATGGAATAAGCAGGAGATTTGAAATCAGGAATTCTGCTCCGATAAAATTTGAGAATACTTTGAGAATAGTTTTTTATAATGGACCTGATTCTACTTTTAACAGAGGATTGCAGAAATTAATTTATTTGTTAGAAAATGTTCAGGTTAATATTAAGTTATTTGTTCTTGGTGCAGAAGAGTTCGTAACAAATAATAATCGAAATGTACAAATTTCATTTTCCAATCTTTTGGGACACGATGCTATGATTCAATTTTTGTCCGATAAACAATTTGTTATTAAGTCAACCCAGGCAGATACATTCCCGGGTTTTGTTGCTGAATGTATGTGTTTAGGTTTGATCCCAATTATAAATAAAAATATTGGAATGAGTGAGTTTATTGAAGACAGGGAGAATGGATTTTTATATAAGATAAATTCTACAGATGATTTATCAAAATTGCTTGAAGATATCGTAATTGCAAAATATGATTTAAACTCAATTTCACTCAATGCAAAAAAAATATTTGAAAAACTTAACTGGTCTGTTATTTCTTATAAATACATAGATGCATATAAATCAGTATTATGATTAAAGTTTGTCATATTGTTAACTTGATTACGGGTAAGGCAGATGGAGTTTATGCTCATCTGAAAATGATATTTCAAAATTCAGATAAGACAATGTTTCAGCATTATCTGATTTTTCAGGGTGATGAAAAAATTGAACGTGAATTGACCGAAATGGGGGTAAAAGTTTTTATATCCGGTTCACTCAAAAAAAAAGTGTCTGTAAAAGCACTGGTTGATATTTATAGTTTTTTAAAAGAAAATAATATTGACATAATCCATACTCATCTTGTTAAACCCTATGCAATTGCCGGTCTCGACAACATACTTCTAAAGAAGAAATTCATATTTAACTATCACGGAATATTTTTAAAAAATAATCCTTATTATAATTTTCTTGAGAAAAGTATTTATTCTTTAATTCATTATCTAATTAATATATTTGGTAAAGTTGATATGGTTCTTGTTCCATCGAAAAGAAGCGAGCAATTAGTGATGGAGGAAACAAAATTATTTCCTGAACCGGTTGTTTATTATAACGGATATTCACCGATGGCAGCAGTATTTATCGAGGACAATGAAACTTCCAAAAGAATCGAAGAACTGAAGAAAAATAAAAAAATTATTGCTGTTGTTGGAAGACTTGAAATCCAAAAAAGAGTTGATAATGCTTTACTATTATTTAAAATGATTAAAGAGAAAAGAGACAATGTATTTCTCATGGTTTTTGGTGATGGTAGTTTAAAAAATGAACTGAATTCTTTTTGTAATGAATTGGAAATTAATTCAGATGTAATATTTTTTGATTATGTACAGACTGTTTCTCAGTATTTCAATTTTTTTGATGTTTTATTATTTACTTCAGATTGGGAAGGAATGCCATTAACGATGTGGGAAGCGATGGCAAATCAGCTTCCGGTTGTTGCACCGGATGTTGGAGGATTCAAAGAAATTCTTGAAGAATATAATTGTGGGATTGTTTATGAGCCGGGAAATCTAAAACAAGCGGAAGAAAAAATACTTGAAATAATTGATGATAACAATTTCAGATTAAAATTAGGTGCTAATGGTAAGTTAGCCATCGAAAAAAAATTCAATGAAAAACAATTTATTGATCAAATTGAAAAAATATATCTGGATTTATTGAGTTCATGATTAAGATTCTGCACATTACACCGGATTTTAATTATTGCTGTGGAAGAAGCAAGTTAGTCTTTCAGTATCTGAAGTATTTTAGCAATCAAGAAGATTATCAAGTGCATTTCATTACAAACGGAGGAGATTCATTAGAAAGACTAAATTCAGTGCCTCGAGTGAATTATCAAATTATCAAATTCGCTACTGGGTATAAAAATATTTTTTACAAAAAAAAATTTTATGATTCATTAAAGAATTTTGTAAACAAAAATAATATTTCTCTAATACATAGTCATCATAGGTTCCCTGAAACAACTGCCTGTCAATTCTCTCGTGAACTCAACGTACGAACAGTAACTTCTGCTCATAGTTTTGTTAAAGGTTTTAAAGGACGAGGATTTAATTCTGATAAAGTGATTGCAGTGAGCAACTCTATTAAAAATTTTATAGTTGATAATTTTAAAGTTTCTGCAGAAAAAATACTAACTCTACATAATCCGGTTGAAAAATCTCAGGCAAAAGATGAATTTTCATTCGATTCATTTAAATCTGAAAAAAATATAACCAATGAAAATAAAATTATTCTGTTTGTTGGAAGATTATGCCATGAAAAAGGATTTGATAAACTCATAAAAGCGTTTGAATTACTAAGATCAAAAAACAAAAATATTATTCTGATAGCAGCAGGACAGCTGATAGGGAATAAAAATGATTTCGGATTATTTTTAAATAGTGAAGGTGTTGTTTACATAACTCCTCGAAGTAGCATTAATTACTTTTATGAAATTTCTAATTTAGTAATTCTTCCTTCACGAGTTGATCCATTTCCTTTTGTAATGCTTGAATCTGGTTCTTTCAAAAAACCATTCATTGGTGGTAACACAGGTGGTATTGCCGAATTCATTGAAGATGGAAAAAACGGATTGCTGGTTGATCCTGAAAATCCTGAAGAGCTTGCTGATAAAATATTCTTTCTCCTGAACAATCCTGAATTCGGTAAAACATTAGGTGAAAATTTATACGAAAAAGTCACTCGTCTTTGTGATTATAATAATTATTTTAAAGAAGTAGAAAATATTTATAAATCACTTTTAACAGTTTAATGATCTTCAAGAAACTTTTATCCTCACAGGAAGCGGTTGCAGAAAAAGTTTTTGACTCTGTAACTTTAAATAAGTCACTCCTGCTAACTTATTTCAATCAACATTGTTTCAATGTTTATTATGACGATGAATCTTACAGAAATTTAATCCAGAAAAAATTTGACGCTTACCAGGCAGATTTGGGAGTTTATCTTGCAGCAAAATTTCTTAACCATTCTGATCCGAATCGCATCGAATCAACAGCAATGAATGAAAATATTTTGAAAAAATTTATTACGCAAAAGATTCCGGTTGCAATTATAGGTGGAAGTTTTAAAGAAAGTTTTATAATGGCAGAAGCAAAAAATCGTGGAATCAATTTGACTTATTACAAAAACGGTTTCTTTGATGAACATGAGTATAAAAATATTATTACACAATTGAATGGTCTTGATGTAAAGGTGATATTTGTTGGAATGGGTGTTCCTAAGCAGGAATTATTTGCTGAAAAATTGTCGATGTCATTACAGAATAAAATTATAATTTGCGTAGGGATATTCTTTGAATATTACTTCGGAACAACCAAAAGAGCCCCATTATTTTTCCGGAAAATTGGATTTGAGTGGATGTTCAGATTGTTTGCTGAACCCCGGAGACTATGGAAAAGATATATTCTTGGAATTCCACTTTTCATTTACAGAGTTTTTAAAATTAAATTTGGTTTAACGAAATGATAAAAACCAAAGACAATGAATTGAAAAAATTCAAAAGAATTTTAATTATTTTATTTGTTTCAAACGTTGTTTTATTGATTACATATAAAACCTATCTTTTCCCGATCCTTATAAAAATCACCTCCGCTAAAGTTGATAATATAGACGTTCAATATTATAGTAAGATATTCAATAATTTACATTTTGTTATTATAGCTTTTATAATTCTTATCACCCTAGTTCTTGTTTATTATGAAAAAATTAAAAGATATTTACTAAATGTTTTATTAAATAATAATCTATTAATCTTTTGCATCGCTTTTAATATCTTTTTTCAACTTCTTCTTTTAATTTTTGTAACAACCCAACCTATATCAGACAGTAAACATCATATAGATAATGCTAACCGCTTGTATGAAACTGGTTCATATATAAATTCATATGGTAATTTAACAGCATTTTGGACAATAGGATTACCCGCATATTTAGTTTTTCTAAAAATAATTTCATCAGATTTTATTACTTCGGCAAAACTAATTAACATTTTAATCTCATCAGGATTGATTATTGTTTGCTACAATATATTTAGAAGGTATTTGGATCTTAAGTCTTTGAACATTTTTTTAATTTTATTTACACTTTTTCCGAATAATCTTTTCTCTTCGAATGTTATTCTTACGGATTATCCTTTTACTCTATTATTATGGTCGAGTATTTTTTTGTTGTTGAAAATGAAGCAAAGTTCTCGCCTGATATATCCAATATTGACAGGGATTTTGCTTGCTTGTGCTTCCTATCTTAGACCAGCTGGAATTATTCTCCCTTTAGTCTTTGCTGGCATTCTGATTTTCTACTTGTATCCAGCAAGAATTAGAAATGCGTTCCTAATGTTGATTATATTTATCCTGTTTTTGCTACCATGGGGGGTAAGAAATTTTAATATATTTCATACGATAGTTCCTATTTCAACAAATGGTGGCTATATTTTTTTAATGGGTAATCACGAAGCATCCAGTGGTGGGGTGAATTTTGATTTCGAATATAATCTGTCTAATCCAAACGAAGCAGAGGAAAGTAAGAAAGCCTATATTAAGGCATTCAATGATATAATAAATAATCCGATTGAATCCATAGTTCGTATTCCAAAAAAATTGATTCAAACATATTATAGAGGAGATAGCTCTATTACTTGGGCATTTAAACTATTTGAGAAAGATATTCCTTCAGTTATAATCAGCGCTATATTTTATTTGACAAATTTATTTTTCTACTCAATAATATTAATAAATATTTTGGTGTTCTTTATACACAGAAAAAAGATTAATCTTACCAAATATGTTGAACTGTTTATTATCACAATATATATTTTTTTAATTTTGATCGTTTATGTAGGTTCAGAAAGATACCATATTCCTCTAATTCCGATTCATATATTTTTAGTGGCTAAGTATTTTGAAAGTAAATCAATGTCGATTGTTTGATATTTAATTCAGTTGGGAGTCATTTTATTGATATACATCATGATAGTTGTAATAAGTTACAATGACTTATTTATCGGCTCATTAAACTTAAGATTTAAGAGTTTGAATTGAGCAAATTACCAATATATTTTCAATTAATTAATAAAATTTCTAAATGAAAATTTTATTTAGTTTTCAAATTTTGATATTTCTTTCCATACTATCTTTCGGTCAGAATGAAATCAGCAAAATAATTGAAAGAGAAAATGGACTTGATATTGAAATCACTTTTGAACCAGAACCATATTCAACAAAGCTGGAGCAAAATAAATCCATAATAGAATTTTATAATTCAATTAATGAAGCATTACCTGGCTCACCAATCCTGCCTTCAAAAACTTACTTTGTTGCTATTCCTCCGTTCAGCCAAGTTACTGCTCAACTCAGCAATCAAAAATATAATGCGATCACTAATTCAGAAGTTGCAATAAATCCAGAAGTGGTATCCTCATCCGATTCAGTTTTGATGTATCGTGAATCGAAACCCAACCTATCAATATTTTCAACCGATCAATATCCGGCACATGCAATTGAAGTAATTGATTACACCTGGCTGCGGGATTATTACTGTGCAGTGATCCGTGTTAATACTCATATATTCAACTGGAAGAAGAAAGAAATCAGTGAATTACTTTCCGCAAGAATAAAAATTGAATTCGAAAATTTGCACGCATTTACTCAAAGGAACACTCCTCCGGGTGAGTTTGATAAAATTCTTGAAGATGTAATTATAAATTATTCGTCAGCTTCAAAGTTTCGATCAGATAAAAACGATTTCATTATTTCAGATTCTTCCGGCAACTGGATTGATTATTCTAAAGAATACGTAAAACTTAAAATTCCAGATGATGAAATTTATAGGATTGACTATAATCAGATAACAAATTATGGTATCAATCCACAAAGCATCAATCCAAAAACATTTAAGATTTATTTAAAAGGCGAAGAAATTCCGTTATTTGTTTTTGGTGAGAATGATCTTTCGTTCGATCAGGGAGACTATATTGAATTCTGGGCTGAAAGAAATTATGGTTCGAATGACTACAGGGAGATTGTGAATTTAGGTGAGGACTATCTAAATTATTTTGATCGCTACTCAGATACATCAATTGTCTGGTTAAGCTGGGATGGTAATGATGGCAAAAGAATTTTTGAACAGAACACTTCAATAAGTGGTATTACTGATACGCTGCAAACTCACAAAGCTTTCTATCATCTTGAAGAGGATGTCAGACTTTGGTACTACGATGCTGTTCAACCTCGTGTTCAACTTCCTTTCTGGCAGGAGAATAAAGTCTGGACGTGGCAATTCCTTGGTAATGGAGGCAGTATTGATTTCAATTTTAATGCAACTGATTTTGTAATTAATTCTGATGTAAATGTTATTGCCAGAATGATAAGCAATGCGACTGATCAATTATTTGTTAACAATCATCGCTTCGGATTAAGTTTGAACTCAACTTCACCACAGGATACAATTGTATTCAGTTACAAACAAACTGTAAACTTTAACAGTGATTATAATTCAAATCAATTAACAATTGGAAATAATGTAGTTCGGATTTTCGGAATGCAAAACGATTCTCTCAGATGGCATCAGGCATTGATTGATTGGGTTGATATCGAATATCCGCGATACAATATTGCTGCAAACGATTCATTGTTGATTCGTGTAAATGAAAATACTTCTGCAGCTGTGAGAGTAATTAAAGTCTCGAATATTATGCAACAAACCGGAGAAATGATTGTTTATAAAATCAAACCAACTTTTAAGAAAATTACTTCGTTTAATATTGCTAATTCAGTTTTGATATTTACAGATACAGCAGCAGCAAATGATGAATACATAGTTATCAAGCAGAGTCTCACCAAAGCTCCTGTCTTCCAAAAGAAAAAATATTTTGTGAATCTGCGTGATGTAAATCGTGGGGCAGACTATATTGCAATTACAAACAGAGTTTTGCAATCATCAGCCAGTCAGTATATCAATTTCATTAATAATAATTATGAAACACGAAATGAATTAATTTATGTTGACGATATCTACGATGAATTTTCATTTGGATACGCTAAACCAGAAGCTATAAAAGATTTTCTTTTTTATGCGAATCAGAATTGGATTGCTCCCGCACCATCATATCTGATACTGCTTGGTGATGCAAATTATGATTATAAAAATATAATTATCCCACCTTCAACTGCAGTAAGAAAAAATCTTGTCCCATCATACGGTAATCCTGTGAGTGATGTGTGGTTTACAATGTGGGATACTTCAAATGTAAATCTTCCGCAGATGTTTGTCGGAAGAATTCCGGCAACCAATGATGCTGAGGTGCAACTTTATTTAAATAAGTATCAGAATTATTTGAACAGAAGGTCAGATGACTTTAACAAGCGATATCTTTTTTTCAGTGGTGGTGATGCAAACAATCCGGGACAACTTGAGTTATTAAAATCCGCAAACAATTACGTTCTGAATAATTTTGTAAAACCCGCACCGGTTGGAGGAGAAGGAATTCATTTCTATAAAACGATTAATCCTCCGACTAATTTAGGTCCTTACACCCGTGAACAAATTGACAATGCAATTGACAGCAGTGGATTGTTTATATCTTACATAGGTCACAGCGGAACAGAAACCTGGGATAATGGAATAACCGAAGTAACTGATTTACAACCTGCTTTCAGTGATCGTCATTCGTTGATTTCAGATTTCGGATGTTCAACCGGAAAATTTGCAGAACCTGACGTAGACGCTTTTAGTGAATTATTTATTTCAGCATCAGGCGATGGACAGGCAATTGCATACCTCGGAAATTCAAGCTGGGGATATGTTTCTACATCGGTTAATTTCCCCCCGCTATTTTATGAACAATTACTGCTGGACTCATCAAAGACAATTTCTGAAGCTCATTATTTAGCAAAAGTTGATTTACTTAATCAGTATGGAACCGGCGATGTTAACAGAGTATTCAACTATTGTAATATTCTTTTTGGAGATCCATTGATAGGATTCAAACTTCCATCAAAGCCAAACTTTTCAGTTACCAACGAATCTTTTTCTCAGGCAAAAGATTTTCCACTTGATAGTGATGATTCTTTACAAGTAAAAATTGAGTTGAGTAATTATGGAAAAGTATTGCCGGATTCAGTTCTGGTGACCATCAAAGATTTTTATCTTGGAAATCAAATCTTCCTGAGCGAGTTTAGAATTCCCATTCCTCTCTACAAAAAATATTTATTTGTTAATGTTCCAATATTCGGACTTGTAGGAGAACATAATCTTCAAATCACAATTGACAGGGATAATGTATTCGATGAAATTTATGAAGATGATAATTCAGCAGATTATAGTTTCATCGTTTATTCTTCTTCAGTGCGACCAATTGAAGCAGAGCGTTTTTACAATTCTGCAATCAGTGATTTTCAATTTTTAAATCCCGTTCTGTTATTTGATCAAAATATTTCATCAATTGAAATTGCCTTCGCTGATAATCCTGATTATGCGAATTCATTTCAGGTTGTAACACCAATGGATAGCGTGAAAACTATTTACCGTAACAATTCTTTTCAGCAGAATACAAGATATTGGTGGCGGGCACGATTAAATCTTCCACAATCAAGCTGGTCCGAGCCATACTCTTTTTTTAATAAAGAAGCAGATCTCGATTGGTATTTTAATCACTCGTTTGATTATTCGGATATTCAGTTCAATAATCTCGCATTTGATTCAACTATAGGTAATTGGAAATTAACAAATTATGAAAACTTACTGAAGATTAGCTCGGCAGGTTCCGATGATGGCGAGTTTGGCTCAATTAAACTTAACGGCGATGAAAAACTTCCCAATACTTATTACTGGGGAATTGCAACTGCTGTAATTGATTCCATTACTCTTGAACCATCCGATTTTAAATATTTTCTGTATTGGGATCCTGCACCTGCGGATTCATTGATCAGCTATATTAACTCAACTCCCACAGGAAAATTATTAGCAATGACAATTTGTGCTGATGGTGCTCAGTCTGTTCTTGGATGGAGTTCAGGAACTCCGGTAAGAAGAGCTATTGAAACACTCGGCAGTCTTTATATCGACAGCGTTTTATACAGAGATTCCTGGTGTATGATTGGTAAAAAAGGAGCGCTGCAAGGAACGGTTCTTGAGTCATTCAAAAAAAGATATTCAGGTCCTGCAGAAATTGAAACTAACAAAACAGTTACGAATCAAAACGGCTGGATAGAATTTCCTTTAATAAAAAATTCTGCTGAATGGTTGAGTGTTACAAAATCCGATTCGCTCCCTACAGGTTCTGATATTTCATTCAAACCTATTGGAATAAGACAGGATAATTCCGTGGATACACTTAGTACGGTAATTTTTCTGGGCAACACAGGCAGTTTATCTTTTATTGATGCTGATCTATATCCAGTAATAAAATTGTTGGCAGAGTTCAATGCTAATCAAAACTTTGAATCTCCCGCGCTCAAAACTCTTGGTGTTAATTTTGTCCCAGTTCCCGATCTTGCAACCAATTACCAGGTTGTTTCCATTGCTTCAGATACTATTTTGATTGGTAAGGATGCAGTGCTTTCGTTTTCAATTACTAACGTAGTTGAAACTAAAGCTGATAGTTTTTATGTAGTGGTTGAAGTAATCAATGATGATAATTCAAGACAAACAATTTTAAACCAAAAAGTTGATTCGCTCAACTATGATGAATGGAAAAACTTCAATGTAATCTTCAACACTTCTTCCGGAAGCGGAGCCAAAACTTTCCAGATAACTATTGATCCTCAGAATCAAATCCGTGAATTGTTTGAAGATAATAACTTTTATAGCATTCAGTTCTATGTAAAGCCGGACACTTCTAAACCAACTTTGAACTTGACTTTTGACGGAAATGAGATTCTCGATGGAGAGTACATTTCTCCTGAACCGGTTATTCATATTGAATTAAACGATCAATCGTTATTGCCGATAACTGACCGGAATTCTGTTATGATTTATTTGAATGATGAGTTAATTCCATCTGATACTTCAATTATCAGCTACACATTTTCCGAAACTAATCCGAAAGTATTAGTTGATTTTACTCCGGTTTTAGAAGATGGTGAATACAGTCTCAGAGTTTTATGGCGGGATTATGAAGGAAATATTGTTGACTCAAGCGGAGTGGAAAAGTATTTTCTTGTTTCGAATGAGACGAAGATTCTTAATGTTTACAACTATCCAAATCCAACAAGTGGTGAAACTCATTTTACATTTAAACTCACACAAATTCCTGAGGAAATAAATATTAAAATATTTACCATCGCAGGAAGATTAGTTCGTGAAATAAAACTATCTTCTTCTGAACTTAAATATGACTTTAATAAAATTTATTGGGATGGCAGAGACGAAGACGGAGACATATTGGGCAATGGAATCTATCTCTACAAAGTGATCATGAGAGCAGGGGATAGATCAGAAGAAGTGACGCAAAAACTCGCTATAGTTAAGTAGTTAAAAATTTGATTCCTGTTTGTTGAGAATCCCGCCTTTAATTTGAAAAAATTGATTTAAGATTAACAACAGGCAATTTATGATTTACACATTTCTATTCATAAATCGTGATTCCATAATCTGAGACCACAATATTTTGAATAATCTTATTACTTTATCAACAACATTTCTCTCGTCTTACTAAAACTTCCTGCAGTCAGTCTATAAAAATAAATTCCGCTGCTTAGTTTGCTTCCATCAAAAGTTACTTGATAACTTCCTGCAGACTGAAAAGCATTAACAAGAATTTCTAGTTCTTCCCCTTCAACAGAATAAACACCAAGCTTAACTTTTACTTCTTCAGGGATGGTGTATTTTATTTTTGTTGTTGGGTTGAATGGATTAGGATAATTCTGTTCAAGTTTAAATCCTTGCGGATTCAGATCAGTTTCAGTAACACCGGTCGGTGAGTTTATTCCGATAATATAAGTTCCATCATAACCACCATTTCCGTTTTCAACTACATCCATCATAAGAAATTCAGGTTTTGAAGTTCCGAAAATCAGATCTTCTTCATTAGAAGTAGGATTTGGACCTCTGCCAACATATAAAGGAGTTGCATAAACTGCTTCGTTAGCTGCATCAGGAAACGCAAATTGTGATGTAGCGAATGTCGTTGAGTCTAATCTTACTTTGAAATGAATGTGAGTAGCTCTTCCAGGATACCATCCGGGATAACTTGTGATAAAAGAACATTGTCCGTTAGCATCAGTTACTTGAATCCCTCTCATAAAATCTTGACCGACAGTGTTTCCACCAGGCTGAACATATCCGGAATAAACTCCATCTTTATCGCAATGCCAAATATCAACCAGTACATTTGGAATAATATTACAATTAGCATCAATTATGGTAAATAGCATATTTAGCTGAAGACCGTCGTGAAATTCTCCAGTATCAAAATCGGTTCTTATATCCTGTCTAAAAAGATTTGCATTGAAATAGTAAGGTCCCTCCATTAATTCCGGAGTAAGCCAGCATCCTGCAGGTGTTGTTAATCCTTTTTTGTGTAATGGGCTTACGCTGCCAATTACTTTATGAAATGGAAGAACACTTCCAACACTAATTACTCCGATACTCTTCAGCAGTTTTCGTCTATTCATAGAAAATCTCCCGGTAGTTTTTTTTGTTAAATGAATATTTAAGAATTGTCACTGGATGGGCTGATGCATCAAGGCAACGAATAGTATTTCCGTATGTGAAATTAAGAATTTTTCAGAAGAAAATCAGTTAATTCCTTAACGCTATGAAAATAATAATCGCTTTGCATTTTTCGGACTATTTCGTGAGCATAACTATCCCAGAGTACCGAAGCTATTTTTACTCCGGCTTCTTTTGAGGCTTTTACATCTCCATCAGAATCACCAATCATTAAAACTCTTTCTGGTTTTAGCTTAAAGTGATTTACAAACTTTAGAATTCCTTCTGGTGAAGGTTTGTGGTTTTCAACATCATCACCCGTAATTATTAAATCAAAAAATTGATCGATACCAAGTTTATTAAGTGTTATCAAAGATGCGTTTCTGCCTTTGCCGGTAAAAATTCCCACAGGATATTTTTTATTTTTTAGATACCCAAGAATTTCTTTTATCCCTGAATAAAGTTCAGCCTTCCAATGATTCTCGCTGTAATAATCAAAGTAATCTTTTCTGGCTGACTCGAAATTATCTACGCACAAGTCCCTTAAAATTTTATTTTCAGGTGGTCCGAACATTGCGATTATTTCTTCATCAGTAAAAGTCTTGCCCAGATATTTTCTTGCAATGAAGTTGAATGAATCAAAAATGAGTTGGTTTGTTGATGTTAATGTTCCATCAATATCAAAAATAAATCCATCAAAAAGTTTTTTCATTTTATTTTTTGGAAAGATTCAGGAGTGTAAAATTGCCATCATAATCAGTTACAAGACAATTGCCATTTAATTCGTCTATTGAAATAACAGGAGCGTAGGATGCACGAAAAAATTTCTCAACTTTTTGTTTCGGAATTACTTTATAAACCCAGCCATTACTTAATCCGACAAATAATTTAGTCCCAATATTTACTACATCGTTGATTGTTTCATCTTTAAGCTCAAACGGCAGTTCAAATTCTGATGCTACTTTTCTAAGAGTTGTTGAGACAACAACGACAGAATTTTTTGTTGTTGGTAGTATCAGATTATTCAGGTTATCCAATCTTATCAGACCATTTGCATTTAAGTTTTTTATATTCCACTTAACGGTGCCGAGAAGTACATCAATACAAAACAAATTGCCTGCTTCATCAACAAGCAGTAAATCTTTATTAATTATTATAAGATTATTTTTGTTTAACCGAAACGATGATTGATTTTTAATTGTCCATCCACCGGTTGCTGCATCAATTTGCCAGATTAACATTCCGTTAGCGGCGCTCCGGCAATAAAGAGTGCCACGATCATCATAAAAATAAATTTTACTATCCGAAGAAATAATATCAGAGCAAACTTTTAATTCTGAATTCACATCAGAGATTTGATCTGTCCATATAGGATCAAGTGTATTCAGCTCGTAACAATAGAGATTACCATATTCGGTCCCTGCGATAACACTTTTCAGGATTGTCCCATAATCATCAACATCAGAGACAGAAATTCCTGAGGTAATTCTTTCACCAATCCCTATTATTTGTTGAGATGTTCCCGTCTTTGAATTCAGAGTATGGATTTCGCCATCATCGGAAACGATCACAAGCAAATCGTTTTCAATTAAGGGAGGAATGCTGATTTTTTTATTCGTCTCGATATGCCATATTTCCTTGCCCGAAGCATTGACACAATTAATTAATCCATTTCCGAATACACTGTAAATATTTTCTTCATCACTTACAGATGAAGTGATTTTAACATGGTTAAAACTTACTGACCAGATTTTCGTCCCTGCAGATATAAATGAAGTCTGCTTGTTTTTAGGAAGTTCACTCAATTTGGCAAAAGTAGTTTTTATGATTTCCGGTTTTATTTTCTTCTTAATTTCCTCGCCAAGAATTTTTTTTATGAAGACTGAATCATTCTTTGTTGAAACTAATAAATATCCCCATCCATCTTTTCTGTTTAAATAAAATCCTTCAAAAATTGATTTACCTGAATTTGTATTATCCATTTTACCAACAAAGGAAAAATATTTTTTACCAAAAACCACTTCCGAAAACTGATCGCTGTTTTCGGTGTTGTTCAATGGATAAAATGAAAATGTAAACAATCTGGTAATTTGAGATGATGTAATTTTATTTTCGAGCCGGTGTAAAGTTTCACTATCAATATATTTTCTGGAAGGAAGTATTGACTGAAATGTATTTATCCCAACAAAGGAAAAGTTCTCTGCGTTGATAAATTGTTTATCATCTCCCCATAGTAAAGAAATTTCCGACCCTTTTCCTTCACTGAACAGATAATCTTTTTCACCTCCGACAACAAAATATGGAACGGTCAATTGATTAAGTATTTCCTGAGCCCAGATGAATTCATCAAATTTCCCATTAGCGGTAATGTTACCAATTACAACAAGACCGGATATATTCTGTCTTTTATTAATATCCTCAACAACTTCATTCAAATTCACAGCGTTTTGTTTTAGACCAATCTCAGGATTAGTGATAACAACAATATTATCACTCTGCGGAAAAGTCTGTTGCAAACACAATAGCATTATGAGAAAAAGAAGTTTCATAGATGCAAATTTAGTCATATTCGAAATTAGAGACGCTTTTAAAAATGGTGATTGCATATTGATCTTCCGGGAGAAGCAGGTCATTAATTATTGGTCATATTCAATTTTCTTGATTAAAAAACGCAACATATATAAGTTTGCAGCCGTCTAATCTTATTTTATATTCCAAAAATTTATTAAAGTTTTTAACTATTAAAAGAGGTTTACAGTGGATATTGCACAGTTAAACGAAAAAATAAAACAGGAAAGTGCTTTTATTGATTTGCTTTTTTCTGAAATCGGGAAAGTAATCGTTGGTCAAAAGGAGATGGTGGAACGACTTGTTGTGGGATTATTAGGCAATGGACACATTCTGCTCGAAGGTGTTCCCGGACTTGCAAAAACTCTTGCAATCAAAACACTTGCAGCAGCGATGAAAGCAAAATTTCAGAGAATCCAATTCACTCCTGACCTGCTGCCAGCAGACTTGATAGGTACACAAATTTATAATCAGCGTGATGGAAATTTCTTCATACGCAAAGGACCTGTTTTCTCAAATTTTATTCTTGCTGATGAAATAAACCGTGCGCCCGCTAAAGTTCAGAGTGCGCTTCTTGAAGCGATGCAGGAAAGACAGGTAACAATTGGTGAGCAGACTTTTAAACTTGATGAACCATTTCTTGTACTTGCAACTCAAAATCCAATTGAACAAGAAGGAACATATCCGCTGCCTGAAGCACAGATTGACAGGTTTATGCTGAAAGTGAAAATCACTTATCCAAACAGAAAAGATGAACTTGAAATAATGAGACACAATATTAATGAAACAATTGGAACACCGAATCCTGTTGTTTCACCATCTGATATTATTAAAGGCAGACAGCTTATCCACGAAGTTTATATTGATGAAAAAATTGAGAAATATATTCTTGATATTGTTTTTGCAACTCGCAAACCAAAAGAATTTGGTCTTGATAAGTTAACTGATTTAATTAGTTATGGTGCTTCACCAAGAGCGTCAATAAATCTTGCGCTTGGTGCTAAAGCGATGGCATTTATTAAACGAAGAGGTTATGTAATTCCTGAAGATGTCAGAGCTATTTGTTATGATGTAATGAGACACAGAGTTGCTGTTACTTATGAAGCTGAAGCAGAAGAAATCACTTCTGAAAAAATTATAAGTGAGATTTTAAATAAAGTTGAAGTACCGTAAGAATGGAAAATGTATGAAGGAAAATGTAAAATGGAAAATGGAAGATGTATGATGGGAAATGTAAAATGGAAAATGGAAGATGAGCGATGGAAATATTTCATATTTAGTATTAGTGAGATAAACGAAATGAGATCAAATGCTAACTAAAGAAATATTAAAACAAGTTAGACAAATTGAAATCCGGACTAAAGGACTTGTCAATCAGGTCTTTTCCGGCGAATATCATTCTGTGTTTAAAGGAAGAGGAATGGAATTCTCTGAAGTTCGTGAATATCAGTTTGGAGATGACATACGAAATATTGATTGGAATGTTACAGCAAGGTTTGGTCATCCATTCGTGAAAATATTTGAGGAAGAAAGAGAACTAACTGTAATTTTATTGGTTGATCTCAGCGGTTCACAGATGTTTGGTTCACTTTCAAAAACAAAGCAACGTGTTGCAGCGGAACTTAGTGCAATTCTTGCTTTCTCAGCTTTGAAAAATAATGATAAAGTAGGATTGATTCTTTTCACAGATAAAGTTGAAAAATTCGTTCCTCCGAGAAAAGGTAACTCTCACGTACTAAGAATAGTTCGTGATGTTCTTTCATTCGAACCTGAAGGGAAAAAAACGAGCCTGCGTTCTGCACTTGAATTTATGAATGGAGCGATTAAAAAGAGATCGATCGTTTTTCTGCTGTCAGATTTTATGGATGATGGATATGAAAAAATCCTCCGTGTTGTTGGGAAAAAACATGATTTGATTGGAATAGTTTTAGATGACAGACGAGAATCTGAAATGCCTGAAATTGGATTGATAAAATTAACGGATGCAGAAACAAATGAAGAACGCTGGATTGATACCAGCAGTGCTCGCGTTCAAAAAGCTTTAACCAGAAGAAGAGACGAGATACAATCAAAACGAAGATCATTATTTATTGCGAGCAGGTTAGATAGTGTTTATGTTCAGGCTGGTGAGAATTACATTGTTCCACTGATAAATTTTTTCAGAATGCGCGAGAGAAGATGGTAAAAGTTCTGTTGAAATTATTTATTCTTTCATTTTTCCTCGCTGTAAAGATATTTTGTCAATCAATTTCCGTTCTCGCTTCGGTTGATTCCAGTGATTACCTTGTTGGAGATTATATCAATTATACTCTGGAAATAAGAGCGGATAAAGGTATTGAAATAATCAATCCATTTTTCAGAGATTCACTCAAGCACGTTGAGATTATAGAAGAAATTCCTTCGGAAAAAAAAGAAGTTGATAAAATTAACTCATCAACTTTTGGCTACGTTATTTCATTTTACGATTCTGCTGTTGTGACCATTCCACCTATTGCAGTTCAATACAAAATTAAAGGAAGTAATGATGTTAAATCTGTGTTGTCAAATCCTGTAATATTTACTGTTCGTACGCTTCCAGTTGATAAGCAGGCAGAAATTAAAGATGTTAAAGAACCATTAACAATACCGCTTGATTGGAAAATTTTATTACTGATTATTTTAATTGTAATAATTGTATCAGCTCTTGCTTTCTATTTTTACAGAAAATACAAAAAGAAAAAAACTGAACAGCCTGTAATTAAAAAGATAATAAGAATTCCAGCGCATGTCAGGGCACTGACAGCATTGGATAATCTTGAAAGAGAGCAATTATGGCAGAAAGGACGAGTAAAGGAATATCATTCAAATATCACCGGGATAGTTCGAGGATATTTTGAAGAACGTTATAAACTTCCCGCAATGGAATTAACAACTTCTGAGCAGATGCAAAAACTAAAAATGGTACATTCGGCAGAAAATATTCTCGTAATCACAAACGAGTTTTTAAATAATGCTGACCTTGTAAAGTTCGCAAAATTCCAGCCGCTGCCTTCGGTTAATGAAACGATGATGAAACAAGCGAAGGAGATTATTACTCAGACAATTCCAAAAGAAACTGTAGTGGTAGAGGAAGAGATAAAAAATGTTTAACGGAATTACTTTTGCTTATCCATGGGTTCTTTACTTTCTTTTAATCATACCGTTTGTGATTGTGTGGTATTGGTTGAGAGGAATGAAAGTACAATCATCTGTCAAATACTCATCACTAAAAATATTTAAAGATGTTCCTTTTACAATTCGGGAAAAATTAAGACATATTCCTTTTGCTTTAAGACTAATTGCAATAGGTTTATTAATAGTTGCACTTGCCCGTCCACAAAGTTTTTCTTCAGGTGAAAATGTAACTACTGAAGGAATTGACATTGCAATGGTTCTGGATATTTCAGGAAGTATGCTTGCCGAGGATTTCAAACCAAACCGTTTGGAAGCTGCAAAGGACGTAATTGATAACTTTATTCAGGGAAGAACTTCGGACAGAATTGGTTTGGTGATTTTTTCAAGAGAAGCATTCACACAATGTCCGTTGACAATTGATTATAGCGTTTTGAGAAATCTGCTCCACGATATACGAACCGGAATGATTGAAGACGGAACTGCAATTGGTAATGGAATTGCTAACGGAGTAAATAGGTTAAAGGAAAGTAATGCCAAAAGCAGAATTATAATTTTGCTGACAGATGGAGTTAATAATGCTGGTGAAGTTGATCCGCGAAGTGCTGCAGAAATCGCCAAAGCATTTGGAATCAGAATTTATACTATTGGTGTTGGAACAAGAGGTGAGGCTCCATATCCGGTTCAAACTCCTTTTGGTACGAGGTATCAAATGGTGCCCGTTGAAATTGATGAAACCCTTTTGAAAGAGATAGCCGGCATCACGGGTGGTGAATACTTCCGGGCAACAAATAATCGTGCGCTCGAAGAGATTTATGAAAAAATAGATAAGATGGAAAAAACTAAAATCGAAATTACTTCTTACAAAAATGCAAGTGAAAAATATCATAGCTGGCTTTGGGGAGGATTATTGCTTCTTCTGGTTGAGCTTGGATTGTCGAGAACAATCTTACGCAAATTACCGTGAGAAGAGCGTTCTTACGCATGCATGATTGCATGGCTGTATGAATGTATGATAGATTAGAGAAAAGAAATCTAATTAAAAACTATAAAATGGATGAAGAACTTTTAAATAGAAATAAAAATATAAATAGAGGCTTTCGAAAACTTGAGGTTTGGAAAGAAGCAGTGGAATTATATGTTTTTGTTACAAAAAAAATCAGATCTCTTGATGCTGTTCCATACAAAGTAAAGGCACAAATTGAAGATTCGATATTCTCTGTACATTCCAATATTGCAGAAGGATATAGTAGAAGGTCTTTGAAAGAAAACATTCAGTTTATAAATGTATCTCTTTCTTCACTTGCAGAAAATTATTCACAAATTATTGCATTACATTCAGCAGGAGATATTGAAAAAGAATGGTTTGATGCATATGATAAAAAGCATTATTCATTGGAGAATAAATTGATTCAATTTAACAAAACAATGATCGAAAAATTAGATAAGAACAATTGGAAGAACGATTACATAATCAGAGAATTAATTGAAAAATATGAATCATAGTCATTTAATCATGCATCCATACAACCATGCAACCATGCAACCACGCAACCATGCAACCATGCAACCATGCATTCATGCACTCATACTTTGGTTAATACGAAAATAATTTTAATAGTGATAAACTGAATTAAATGAAAAATTAAAATGACGATTTATGTTTCGATTTGCAAATCCTGAATATTTAAATTTACTTTACCTTCTTCCGATTCTGATCGCAGTTTTCTGGTATCTCGGAAGAAGAAGAACAAAACTTCTGCAGAATTTTGCTGATAAAGAATTACACAAAACTTTACTTCCTACAGATAGTAATTTAAAACATTGGACGAAATTTGTTCTGATTCTTCTCGCATTGGCTTGCCTGATATTTGCAGCGGCTAATCCTCAGGTAGGAACAAAAATGCAGGAGGTGAAACAAACCGGTATTGATGTTTTTATTTTACTTGATGTTTCAAATAGTATGATGGCTGAGGATATAAAACCAAACAGACTTGAAAAAGCAAAGTATCAAATTTCAAATCTGATAAATAAACTTCGCGGTGATAGAATTGGATTAATAATTTTTGCGGGTCAGGCTTATGTTCAGATTCCATTAACAACTGATTACTCTGCTGCGAATCTTTTTCTTTCAGCGGTTGATGTGAATTCTGTCCCTTCTCAGGGAACAGCTATCGCATCAGCGATTAATCTTGCAACAGCATCTTTCGATACTCTAAGCACACAAAAAGTTATAATTGCTATTACCGATGGTGAAGATCACGAAGGTGATGTTGAAAAAGCTGTTGAGAATGCAGTTGATCGAGATATTAAAATTTATACTATCGGACTCGGATCGCAGGATGGAGTTCCTATTCCAGTTTACAATAACAGAAATCAGTTAGTCGGATTTAAGAAAGATGGCAATGGCAATACAGTACTTACCAGACTTGATGAAGCAATTTTGAAAAAAATTGCCAACGATGGAAAAGGCAAATATTATCGCGGGAATAATTATGAAGACTATCTTGATAAAATTTACACTGAACTTTCTGAACTTGAACAAACAGAGTTTGGGGTAAAAAAAGTAACTGATTACGAGGATCGTTTCTATTATTTTATTATTCCGGCTTTGATTCTGTTACTTTTAGAATTATTTGTTTCGGATAAGAAGTCACCATTGTACGCAAGAATAAATAAAAAGTTAGGATTGGAACAATGAAATATGAATTATTAAAATGTCATTACGATTCTGACGAAAGTCAGAAGAAGCAATCTGATTTATCGGATTTAAAGCTGAGATTGATTCGTCCTTTCATTTCTCGCAATGACAGCATATCATCATTTTTAGTTTTAATTAGTTTTATAATTTTATTTAGTGGCATTCAAATTAATGCACAATCAACCAGAGGTTTGGTAAATGATGGAGTTGATTTATACAAAGAAAAAAAATTTGCTGATGCAGAAGTTAATTTCAAAAAAGGAACTGAGAAATCTCCGGAAAGTTTTGAAGCGAAGTTCAATCTTGGTGATGCTTATTACAAGCAGGAAAGATACGATGATGCGATCAAGTCGTTCCAATCTGCGCTTGTGAACACAAAAAATGACAAGCAGCGCGCAAAAATATTTCATAACATTGGTAACTCTTTGCTTAAATCACAAAAAATTAAGGAAAGCATCGGGGCTTACAAGGAATCACTGAAACTTAATCCTGATGATCAGGAAACGAAGTATAATCTTTCTTATGCATTGGAAATGTTAAAAAACCAGCAAAATCAGCAGCAGAAAAACGATAAGAATCAGGATCAAAACAAAAATCAAAATAAAGATCAGCAGCAAAACCAGGATCAGCAGAAACAAGATCAACAGCAGAATAAAGATCAGCAAAACAAAGATCAGCAGCAGCAAAATCAGGATCAGCAACAACAGCAGCAATCGCAGCAGCAGAAAGAACAGGAACTGACAAAAAAAGAAGCTGAGAAAATTCTTAATGCTTTAAAAGAAAACGAGAAAGATTTGCAGAAACAGTTGAGAAAAGTAAAAGGTCAAAAGGTAAAAACTGAGAAAGATTGGTGATTTAGTGAAGCACCAGTTGACAAATCCCAAATTACAAAAAATTAAGAACCAATTATCAAATTGTATTTGATTTTTGTTGATTGAAATTTAGGATTTATTACTTCAGAGTCAAATAATCTATGAGAAAGATTCTAGTATACATTATTTTATTTTTATCAATAACTGTGACAGTTATCGCACAGGAATTATCTGCATCGGTTAATGAAACAACTGTAGCTGATAATGAAAGATTCCAGGTAACGTTTACTTTTTCAGGAAAGAGCATTAATAATCTTTCAAAGTTTTCACCACCTTCATTCGAAAACTTTTTGATCCTTTCCGGACCAAATCAATCAACAAGTATTCAGATCATTAATGGTGCTCAATCAGCTCAATTGAGCTATACTTTTGTAGTTCAGCCAAAAAGTCTCGGTAATTTTACAATTGGTTCTGCAAGCATAATGCAGGACGGTAACACTTATAAATCCGAACCGATTAAAATATCAGTTGTTAAAGGACAGAATAAACCAA
Organism: Ignavibacteriota bacterium; assembly: GCA_013285405.1. Taxonomy (NCBI): domain Bacteria; kingdom Pseudomonadati; phylum Ignavibacteriota; species Ignavibacteriota bacterium. The sequence continues at coordinate 2,891,121 of CP053446.1, forward strand.
AGCAGCAGCAAAATAATGACTCGCAAATCTCTGATTCTGAAATTTCAAAAAACCTTTACATCCGTGCGAATGTTGATAAAACAAGAGCTTTCAAAGGAGAACAAATCACAATTGTATATAAGTTATACACACGCCTGAGTATTGCTTCACAAATGGGTGTGAATAAACTTCCTCAATATCAGAATTTCTGGGCAGAAGAATTAGAGACTTCCAATAATATAAATTTTTCAACTGAAGTTATTAATGGTAAACAATTTCGTGTAGGTGTGTTAAAAAGAGTCGCACTGTTTCCAACACAAACAGGTACGCTTGAAGTTACTCCGCTTGAATTAACAGTGCCGATTCAAATCCAGAAACAAAGAAACGGAAAAAGTATCTGGGATGATTTTTTTGGAGATCCTTTCGGAAGATCGGAGATTTACGAATATGATGCGAAGTCAAATGTTGTGAAAATTCAGGTTGATCCACTTCCAACTGGTCAACCGGATTCATTCAAAGGTGCTGTTGGTGATTTTAATTTTGATGCGAAGCTAAATACTACAACTGTAAAATCGAATGAACCGATAACATTAAAAATTGATATTTCAGGCACAGGAAATATCAAACTTCTTGAATTGCCTGAAGTTAAACTTCCAAATGGATTCGAAAAGTATGAACCAAAAGTAAATGAGCAAATAAATCGAAGTGGTACGATTTCCGGGAGTAAATCTGCTGAATATTTATTGGTACCTCGCGTCGTTGGAATAAGAGAGATACCTCCTGTTGAATTTTCATATTTCAATCCTGACACAAAGAAATACGTGACTTTAAAATCTGAATCATTTTCAATCGACATAAAACCAGGCGATAAACAAGCACCAATAGAAATAGCAGGAAAGGAAGATATCAAAGAACTTGGGACTGATATTCGATTTATTAAAACTTCTTTTGATGATATAGAAAAAAGAGAAGATTATTTTTTTAATTCGACAGGATTTGTGATAGCAAGCATTTTACCTTTCATCTTTGCTGTTGGGATTATCGGATGGAAACGAAAGCACGATAAACTTCATGGAAATGTTGTTCTTCTTCGTTATCAGAAAGCGCAAAAGATTGCGAAAAATCGTTTGAAATCTGCAATGAAATTAATGGAGAATAAAAATCATACAGCATTTTATACAGAACTTTCAACAGCGCTGTTTGGATATCTTGAAGATAAATTACACATTCCAAAATCTGAATTTACAATTGAGAGAGCTTCTGCTGATTTAAGAAAATTAAAAGTATCTGATGAGTTGATAAGTAATCTTAAAACCGGAGCTGAAAAATGTGAATTTGTCAGATTTGCACCCGGTGCTGAAAATTCCGCTGCGATGCAGGATATGTATGATGAAATTGCGGAAGTAATCATTAATATTGAAAAAAATATTTTAGCTGCATAAACTGTATATGTTTAAGTGTACAAACATAAAAATAATAGTTATTATCACTCTAAGTCTGTCAGGAATTATTTTTAATTCATCCGCTCAGGATGTCGGTGAATTAATGAAACAAGCAAATGACTATTACAGAGATGGTGAATTTGATAAAGCAATAATTATTTATGACAGCCTTGTTAATGCTGGCTATCAGGGAACATCACTTTACTATAATCTGGCTAATTCATATTATCGGGTTGGTAAACTTGGTTTTGCAATTCTAAATTATGAAAGAGCATTAAAACTATCTCCGTCAGATGATGATGTAAAACATAATCTTGCGTTCGCAAATCTCAGTACCGTTGATAGAATCCAACCACTGCCGACATTTTTCCTTTTTAACTGGTGGGAATCTATTCTTGCTTCACTTACAATAAATGGATGGACTTATCTGACTTATTTCATTTTCATACTGCTGCTTATTTCTATAGTATTTTATTTTTTTGCGAAAACAATTTTCCAGCAGAAGCTAATTCTCTTTTCAGGATTGGGCATATTGGTTGTGCTGCTTATTAGTCTTTCACTTTTAATTGTAAAAATTAACAGAGAAGAAAGAGTAATCGGTGGAGTTATTGTTGAACAATCTATAACTGTAAAAACTTCTCCTGATCAGGGGAGTACGGATGCTTTCGTTATTCACGAAGGATTAAAAGTAAATCTTGAAGATAAAATTGATAACTGGGTTAAGATAAAACTTGCAGACGGTAAAGTTGGTTGGGTTGAGAACGAAGCGGTTGAAAAGATTTAATCAGTATAAAAGTGTTTGTGAAGTTTTTCTTCAGGGACATATTTTATAGCTTGCCTGTAGATTGATTTTAATGTTCCGATATCGATTTCAGAATGATTTGGATTATTAGAGTCTGCTTCTCTTTGTGTTCGCTGAACTTTTTAAGTTTGACATGACTACCTTTTTGGTTTTGTATTTCGAAGCCAAATACATTGAGTATTTTTATAACTTCGGCGCCACTGAGGACTTTTAATTTAGGCATAGAAGAGATTATTCAATTCAAAGTTAGCTATAATAGTAGGATTTGAGTCAAAATCATATATTGATAAATCTTCATCTTCAAGAAAAAGTTCAATTGCTTCTTTTAGATTCGCCATCAGATCATCATAATTTTTTCCCTGAGTCACAATAGGAACATTCATCCCTTCAGCAACTAAATACTTTTCACCTTTATAAATACTGATGTTTATTACTTTCCTCATTTAGTTTTCCTTTTTTTGTAAAAATAGTAAAATATTTTTGAAAAATCATTTAGCTATATTCGATTGACCAAATATATTACTTCCCTAAAATTCAATAACTATTTTTGCTTACGTGGATAATGCTAAAAGATACAACAACATCAAACTTGCAATTGGGATAGGCGAGGGGATTGCAGGTTTTGTTCTGCTTCTGCTTTCAATTCATATCTCAAATCATTCATTGCAAAATAGAAATATTAGATTATTTTTGTAAGGAATAACTTACATATGTTAGGAAAACCTTACAAACTTTAAGGACAATTAAAATGATAATTCACAAAGTATTAGACAATGTATTTGCTACCTGGTCAAATATTGCAGTTCTGAGGGTGATCAGTAAAGTCAGGATAGGATTATCAGGAAGAGAAATTGCTAAACAATCAGGTATGAGTGCACCATCTTGTCTTGAATCACTCTCATCGCTTGAAAATCTTAATATTGTAACGCGTCAAAGAGGCGGCAGAGAACATTTCTTTTTTCTTAATCGCGAACACTATATCGTAAATAAAATTATAATTCCGATACTTAATGCAGAAAACAAATTTACAACCTCAATTTATACAGATACAAAAGCAAAGTTGGGAAAACAAACTATAAGTTTGATTGTATTTGGCAGCACAGCTAGAAAAGAAGCTGGAGTTGAAAGCGATCTTGATCTTTGTATTGTTTTTCAAAACTCCATAAAGAAAAGAAACATTGAAAAGATAATAACTGAGCATAGTTTATATTTATTTAATAAATATGGAGTTTCATTGTCTCCATTCTATATTAGCGGAAAGGAATTTATTAAAAAGGCCAGATTAAAGAAGCCGCCGGTTAACGAAATAATTAAAGACGGTATTGTCATTTCAGGAAAGTCTATACCGGAGCTTATAATTGGGTAGAAAGACATTAAGGAAAAAAGTCGATAGCGATAGGTGTAAGGATTATCAAAAAGTGGCTGAAAGTTTTTATGGTGGAGCAGAAGCTGCGATTGAATTTGAATATTGGAATGCTGCCGGTGTATTGATCGTTCATTCTGCTATCGCGTATGCAGATTCCGTATCAATTAAATATGCTGGAGTAAAGTGCCAGGGCGAAGATCATAATCAGACAGCTACACTTCTAAAAGAAATACTTCCAATCTCTGATGAAAACAAAAAAGCATTTATTCAACTGGAAAGAATTATTGCACATAAAACTTCAGTTTCATACAGTGGTGATGTTTATAATAAAAAGGATATTGATAGTCTCTGGAAAAACTTCGAAAGATTTAAAAGTTGGGCTGAACTTTTAATAAAAACTTAATATTGGAATCGTTTGTCTTACACCTGTTTGATTCTTGATATCATTGCTTCCCTAAAATTCAATAACTATTTTTGCTCCCGTGGATAATGCTAAAAGATATAATAATATCAAGCTTGCTGTAGGAATAAGTGAAGGAATAATTTCCTTCATTTTAATTTTACTTTTTGTGTGGCTTGGTTACAGCAAACTACTTGAGGATTTTCTTTCAAACTATTTTTCAAATCAATATTTACTTCTACTGGCATTTTTATTATTCGTTGGAATAGTTGGGTCGGTAATTTCATTTCCAATAACTTATTACACAGGTTTTTATCTTGAGCATAAATACAATCTTTCCAATCAAACTTTTTGGAAATGGATTTGGGAAAATTTCAAAGGTTTACTTGTATCACTTGCAATTGGAGTTCCAATTCTCCTTACTTTCTACTACATACTACATACTTTCTACTCATTCTGGTGGCTTCCGTTTGCAATTATAATGTTTTTTATTTCGGTAGTTCTATCGCAGATTTTTCCGGTTCTTATCTTCCCGATATTTTACAAAGTCACTCCGGTTGAGAATGAAAGTTTGAAAGAACGAATACAAAAGCTTGCCTTGAATGCGAAGTTGAAAGTAGAGAATGTTTACAAATTCAATATGAGCAAGAATACAAAAAAGGCAAACGCTGCTTTTACAGGATTGGGAAAAACAAAAAGAATAATCCTTGGCGACACTCTTCTTGAAAATTATTCCGAAGATGAAATCGAAACAGTAATCGCTCACGAACTTGGTCACTATAAAAAGAAACACATCATTAAAAATATTTTCATCGGTACTGTATCAAGTTTTCTTACTTTATTTATAATCGCATTTTTATATGAATCCTCATTAAGCTGGTTTGGGTTTGAATCTTTAACGCAGATATCAGCAATTCCTATTTTAGCACTTTGGTCAATGTTGATCGGACTTATCCAATCACCACTCGGCAATATTTTAAGCAGAAAATTTGAGTATGAAGCTGATGAGTATGCAGTGATTGAAACAAAGAATCCTTCTGCATTCAAAAGAACTCTGGAAAAATTAACTGATCAAAATCTTGGCGATAAAGAACCGCATCCGTTTGTTGAATGGTTTTTTTATAGTCATCCTTCTATTAAGAACCGGATAAAAGCGATCGAACTCTTGTCACCAATGTCAGAATCGTCAGTGCCAAGCTGAAATAACAAATCACAAATAACAAAACAATTTTGAAGCACCAAAGAACAAATCACAAATTCCAAAAAATCAAATGACAAATAGTAGTTTATATATTTTCCGGATTACTTCTTTTGAGATTTGAAAATTGATATTTAGTTGAAGTTTGGATATTGAGATTTGTTTGGAGATTGTATTTTGGAAATTGGTATTTAATCTAAGATTTGGGATTTGAATATTGATATTTATCTAAAGTCCGGAGATTGAATATTGGAAATTAGTATTTAATTTGAGATTCGAAAAATGATATTTAATTGGAAATTGAATTTTGTCGTTTCGAAATTCTAATCCATTTTAATCTATAGATTAATCTCCTGATATGTTAACTGCACTAAAACTTTTTTTGATATTCATCCATACTTTCATCTGCTCAATTTTTGCAATGATATTTTCGATTATTGACAGAAGTCACACTCTTTATTTCAAATTATCAAAATATTTTTCTGGCGGAGTTCTTTGGTTAAGTGGAATAAAATTAGATATTACCGGCTTAGAAAATCTCGATAAGAAAAAAACTTATGTTTTCGTTTCAAACCATTCCAGTCAATATGATATTGTTGTTTTGCAGAAAACTATCCCGAACAGAATGGCAATAATATTTAAAAAAGAATTAGCAAAAATTCCATTCTTCGGATGGCAGCTTGTGATGGGTCCGTATGTGATGATCGATAGACAAAATTATGAGAAAGCATTGAAAAGTATTGATGAAGCTAAATTGAAAATGCAGAAACAAAATATTTCAATCACTGTGTTTGCTGAAGGAACAAGAAGCGAAACAGGTGAGATTCAACCATTCAAAAGAGGCGCTTTCAGATTGGCAACTCAAGTAAGTTATCCGATTATTCCTACAACAATTGTTGGTTCAAATAAAATTATGCAGAAAGGAACTTTTAAAATTAAAAAGGGTACAATAAAAGTTCACTTTGATAAACCAATTGAAACAGGTGATAACGTAACCCGTCAACAGGAAATTGAATTGATGAACAGGGTGAGAGAAATCATTGTTCAGAATCATAAATAACTTATGCAAATTACAAATCACAAAAATCAAATAACAAACAACTGGTAGAAATCTCAATTTACAAATTTCAAAAAACAATCAAATCCCAATGAACGATTCTTTAATTCCCAAACCAAAATATGATCTCGAGGAGAGAACATTTCATTTTGCTAAAGATGTAAGGATATTTATTCAGAGTTTACCAAAATCAATTGCAAACTTTGAAGATAAGAAACAATTGATTAGAGCATCAGGATCTGTCGGAGCAAATTATATTGAGGCGAATGAATCTCTTGGCAAAAAAGATTTCTTAATGAGAATTAAAATAAGTCGTAAAGAAGCAAAAGAAAGTGAATATTTTTTGAAGCTGATTAATGAAACTAATACTTTAACAAATGAAGATGAAGCTAAAAAATTAATTCAAGAAGCTAATGAATTGAAAAGAATATTTTCATCAATTTTAGAAAAATCAAAATGATATTAATTGCGATTTGTATTTTGAATTTTGGAATTTGGGATTCCTTTGTGTATTGTAATTTGAGATTTGAGATTTCACAATGATTATTGGAATTATACCAGCACGTTTTGCTTCAACAAGATTAATGGGAAAACCATTAGCTGCTATCGGTGATAAACCGATGATTCAGCACACTTACGAAAGTGCCAAAAAATCAAAACTATTAGAGAAAGTAATTCTTGCAGTTGATGATGCAAAAGTTGCCTCAGTTGCAAGAGGATTTGGTGCAGATGTAATTGAAACTCCGCAGGATATTGCAAGTGGATCGGACAGAATTGCTTTCGTAGCGAAAATTTATAAAGAAGCAGATATAGTAGTAAACATTCAGGGTGATGAACCATTTATCCGCGGCGAAATGATTGATCAGGCAATAGAACCATTATTGTTCGATAAATCAATTGAAGTTGCAACGTTAATTAAACAGATTAAAACTCTTAAAGAACTAAAATCACCCGATATTGTAAAAGTAGTTTTTGATTACAACAATTTTGCTCTCTACTTTTCACGCTCACCAATTCCGTTTACAAGAAAAGCGGTTTCAGATTCTGCTGCTCTTGAAATAACTGATTATTACAAACATATAGGTTTGTATGTGTTCAGAAGAAAATCTCTTTTGAAATTTATATCGTTGAAACAAACAGATCTCGAAAAAACTGAAATGCTCGAACAGCTTCGTATGCTGGAAAACGGAATAAGGATAAAAGTTGTCGAAACTGAATTCGAAAGTATCAGTGTTGATACACAGGAAGATTTGAAACGAGCGAGGACTTTTTACAAATGGCTTCAGAAAAGAGAAAAAGAAAAATGAAGATACCGCAGAAAATAAATTTAGCTCATCTTCCAACTCCGCTTGAAAAAATAAAATTCAGGGATTGGGAATTCTTAATTAAACGAGATGATTATACGGGCTCAGATTTCCTAGGGAATAAAATCCGCAAACTTGAATACTTACTATTTGAAGCAAAAAAAATAAAAGCTGAATATATTTTTACTTGCGGAGGAGATCAATCAAATCACGCTCGTGCAACTGCTTCAGCAGCAGCAAAAATAGGGATCAGAACAAAATTATTTTTATGGGGAAAAGAAAAGAACATTGCTGATGGAAATCTATTCCTTGATAAAATGTATGGTGCTGATATTTTTTACCTGAATAAAAATGATTTCGATAATGTTGATGAAATAATGACAGAAGAAAGAATGAAGTTGGTTAAAAAAGGTAAACGGGTTTATGTAATTCCAGCGGGAGGTTCTACCACTTTAGGAATTTGGGGTTACGTTTCCTTTGTAAATGAATTGAAAAAACAAATCAATTTAAAAAAGATTGAAGGTATTTTTTCAGCTTGTGGTTCTGGCGGAACTGCGGCTGGTCTCTTAGTTGGTGCAGCGTTAAATAAAGTTAATTTAAAAGTTTACGCTGTAAATGTTTTGCTTCCCGAAAATGTAATCAGAAAAAGAATTCTTCAATTGGCAGCAGGTGCGGTTCTGGATTTTAGATTACCGGTTAAAATTGATGAAAACCAACTTGAAATTATTGGAGGATATTCAACCGAAGGATACAAAAATATTGCAAATGATAAGTTAAAATGTATTTCAGAATTCACACGTGCTTCCGGAATCATACTTGATCCGGCATATACCGGAAAAGCTTTCTGCGCATATAATGAACTTGTGTTGAGAAGAAATAAAAGCAAAAAAATTATTTTTTTGCATACTGGTGGTATTTTTGGGGCATTCATCAAACGAAAAGAATATTTAGAATTCTCTTGTTAAATAGCAATTATAATTGTCTTCAAATTCAATAAGCAGTATTTTTGAATGTATGGAATGTATCTTTTGTAATATTAAGAACCAGAAAGCTGAAGCGGAAATTATTTTTGAAGATGAAAACATCTTAGCTTTTCTGGATATTCAACCTGTTAATTTTGGTCACACCCTGGTAATACCTAAAAATCATTATGATAATTTTTTAACGGTTCCTAAGGATGAACTTCATAAATTAATCCACGCAACTCAGTTCATTGCGGGAATAATTAAACGAAGTTTAAATGCCGATGGTTTTAATGTGATTTCGAATAATGGAAATTCTGCCGGACAATCAGTCTTTCATTTTCATTTTCATATCATTCCAAGATTCAATCAAGATTTTACCTTAAAACCTGCGCTCAAATCGTACGGTGGTGGATCAATGCAGGAATATGGTAATCAAATTCGTTCATTCATAAGTAAATACAAGGATATCTACAATGGATAATAAAGCATCCCGGTCTAATCATGGAAAAATAAGAGTACTTGTTGCAAAAGCTGGATTGGACGGACACGATCGCGGTGCTAAAGTGATTGCTGCAGCATTACGAGATGCCGGAATGGAAGTAATTTACACCGGGTTACGCCAGACACCCGAAATGATAGTTGAAGCTGCAATCCAGGAAGATGTTGATGTAATAGGAATCAGTATTCTTTCCGGTGCTCACATGACAATACTTCCTAAAATAAAAACTTTGATGAATGAAAAAGGACTCGATGATGTACTGCTTACCGGAGGCGGAATTATTCCTGAAGAAGATATTAGTAAGTTAAAAGAAATGGGTGTTGGTGAATTATTTACTCCCGGCGCATCAACAAAAAATATTGCCGAGTACATTAAAGAGTGGAGAAAACTAAATCCTCGTAAGAATTAGTTTACTCTAAAACTATTTCATAAATAAAAATCGTGAGGTTTACTATGAAAAAGTATTTACTTTTCTATTTTATTTTATTGTCATGTCTTATTTATCCTCAAACACTTCTGGAAACTGTTGACCTGCCATCAGGAACTTTTTATGAATACAGTTATGGAATGACGTTCACGAATGGAAAATACTGGATCTCATCAAATTCATCTACTGTTGGTAAAGGAATAATCTATGCAGTAAACAGTTCCGGAGTTCAGGTTGATATGCTGGATTTTGATCTCAACTGGATTCGCGAATCACAAGGTCTTGCTTTTGACGGAACTGATTTTTGGTATGTTGAAAGAAAAACTGCAAGATGTGATCTTTATAAAGTCAGCAGTACCGGAATTGTGATTGACTCGATTCCAACAGCAGAATTATTCAGTTCTTCAAGCATTTATCTCGGCGGTGCTGCGTGGGATGGTGATGGATTGTGGATTTCGGTTTATTCTCCCGATTCAAGAGCCGCCTTATACAAAGTAAATGTTGCTGCAAGAACGATTGTTGATACAATCTCGGTAATTGGACTTCAGCCACAAGGAATAACAGTAAAAGGAGATACTCTCTTTTATGTTATGGATGGATTTCAGGGTGATGATGAAAAAATTTATGCAATTGATCTAAATACTGAAACAGAACTTTTTTCATTTCACGTTCCGGAAACTCCTGGCATCAAGCAAAGTCCAAGAGGACTTGCCTGGGATGGTACATATTTCTGGCTAATGGCTGAACCGGTTGGTGCAATTTCTGGGCGGCAATTATTTAAATATAATCTTGCTGGCAGCGGAACCCCTGAAATAACTTTATCAACGACGACAATAAATTTTCCGAATACAACTGTTGGTAATACTTTCAACTACAATCTTACAATTTACAATACAGGAACAGCAACACTAATAATAGACTCGATTACAATTAGTGGAAATGGTTATTCATTTAATCCATTAACATTCCCAATAAACATTATAGCAGGGAGTTCACAGAATGTAGTCGTTAATTTTACTCCACAGCAGTATGCTTTTTATTCAGGTCTTCTTAAAATATACTGCAACGATCCCGTTTCTTTAATTAATAATGTTAACCTGATTGGACAAGGAGTATTAAGTGGTGCGCGAATAGCACTATCTGCTAATTCATATAACTTTGGAAATGTTTGGGTTGGTGAAGAAGGTATTGCTTTCTGGAAATTCAAAATAATTAGTGTTGGTGATCAAAGTTTACAAGTATCAGATTTGCACTTTAACTTACCTGAATATACTTATAGTTCACCTGCGCTTCCTTTCACGATTCTCTCTACTGATACAGTAGAATTGACGGTATATTTCTATCCGACACAGATTGGGACTTTTCTTGATACATTAAAAATTACAAATACAGATTTAACAAATCCTTTGGCAAAAATATTTATCCAGGGAACCGGAAATTTCAGTGCATATAATTATGGATATATGTTCTGGCAGTTTCAAGTTCCGCCGCATCCTAGTTCACCCAGTGCAAGTCCGAGGATAGAAGGATTAAAATATATAAACGATATTACTGGTGATGGAATTGCAGATGTGATCATTTCAACTGAAAATTACTGGACAATGTGTCTTGATGGTGCTGCTTCCGGCAACACTTTTCCAATCTGGATTTTTACAACTTATATGAGTAGTAGTAATGCAGGATCAATCGGCGCAAACTTCGAATATGGAGTTCAGGATGCAATACAGATTGCTAATGATTTAAATGGTGATGGATTTAATGACGTTGTTCTTGCAATCGGTGGTGGCAATGAGCATGTATATGTTCTTAATGGAAAAACAGGACAGATTCTCTGGCAATTTGGCGATGATAATAATTGGGACCTTGGTGATTTTGAAGCTATTGATGTCCAGAGAGATTTTAATGGTGATGGCGGAGCTGATGTTCTTGCAATCGCTGATGGAAACCAACAGGGAACAGGTTATAAAAAAGCATTTTTATTTAATGGCAGAGACGGAACAATAATCTGGGAACATCCTATTCCTGGTCCAAATCCTTCATTCGGAAAAACAATTATTTCTATTGATGACCTGAATGGAGATAATCATCCTGATGTAGTAATCGCTTATGGCAACAACGGAACAACTGATTTAGCAGTAAGAGCTTTAAATGGAATAAATGGTCAGACACTATGGACAAGACCGATGATGTCTTATGAACCCAAAGAATTGCTTGAACTTCCTCTTCCAAACGGAAATTCTGATATCATAGCCGCTGAATATTTTAACAGAATTCATAGATTGAATGGATCTGATGGAAGCATCATCTGGACATATCCGCTGGGTACAACGGCTGGAGTTATTCAAATTGCTCTGATTAACGACATAAACAATGATCAGATCCCGGATGTATTAATTGCTTCCTTTGCCAACAATGGATTAAATTGTTTGAGTGGTGCTAATGGTGCCCAATTATGGTCCTGGCAGATGGACTATCAGTTTGGTGTTGCGACAATACCTGACATCAATGATGACGGCTCCGAAGATGTTTTAGCAGCAGCACGTTATGGAAATTTTTATTGTATAAGCGGGAAAGGTGATTCTTTGATTTACCTTCATTCTTTTCCCGGAGATTGGATGTACTCAGTGAATAAAATTCCATCTGTCGATGGAAACTTCAGTTATGAAATGTTAGCAGGTACTCGTGATGGTAAAGTTGTCTGCTTCTCAGGCGGTACGGTTGCTGTTCCCGTTGAACTGACATCCTTTGCCGGATATTTTTCTGACAATAAAGTTAATTTAACCTGGACAACAGCAACTGAAACTAATAATTCTGGTTTTGATGTGGAGAGGAAAACTTCAAATAACTGGGAGAAAATAGGATTTGTGGCTGGCTCAGGTACGACAACAGAATTTCGTACGTATTCATTCATTGATGAAAACATTTCATCAGGAAATTATAGTTACAGATTGAAACAGATTGATTTTAATGGCACTTCTGAATATTCGGATGCAATTGAAATTGAAGTTACTTCTCCCGTAACGTATGCTTTGGAGCAGAACTATCCGAATCCATTTAATCCTTCAACAACAATATCGTATTCTCTCGGTGATAAAGTTTTTGTTAATCTTAAAGTCTTTGATATACTCGGGAATGAAGTAAGCACACTCGTGAATGAAGAACAGGAAGCAGGGAAATACTCTTTTGAGTTTAATACTTTGTTGTTTGCAAACCGTCAAGGTTCAGCTCTGTCGAGCGGAGTCTATTTCTATTCTTTAAAGGCTGGAGATTTTGTATCAACTAAAAAAATGATTCTGCTTCGATAAAAGAATTATTAACTAAGATTTCAAAATTATTTTAGCTTCTTGAAGTTTCTCTTCAGGGATAAGAATTTTTTCTTTCCCTGAAGATGATTTTTTGGACTTTATTCCCCCCGATTCAAGTAGATCAATAGCTTTGTCAGCAATCATCTCATTTTCAAATTGAAGTTCTATCAGAGCGACTTTACTAATAGATAAACTATTTGATAGACTTATACCGCAAATAGGACAGTTTTCAGAATCAAATTTTAGAGATGAATTAAACTCGGATAAATAATCCTCAAACTCTTTTAGATCGATAGCCGGCATCACTAACTTTCATAAGCGGATTATTGTACCCCAAACCTTCCACTAAATTTAAATACATCTGCGTTGTTATGATTGCTAACTTTGATGACATAATGATTTGAGAGAGGAATGTTCAAAGGTATTATCCACATGTAATTACCTGTATTAGAAATCTCATTTGCTATAACAAATTTAAATTCACTCTTTCTATAAAGTTCCAGATCAATTTTTTTTATTGTAGGAGCAACCCACTTTATTTTTATTGTATCACCGGGATTCCAGATTTTTCCATGAATCGGTTCGGTTACAATTAAATTAGAACCTTCCTCTGGTGGTTGTATTATAGATTCCGGTTCTGTACGGTCTCCAAAAATATCTCTGCACCCAAACAGTATGAATAAAGTGAAAAATAAAGTGTATAAAAAAAATGTTAAAGTTTTCATAATCTATCTGCTGACAAAAAAAGCAAATTAAATTCTAAATATCAAGTGTCGCCAATATGTAATTGCAAACTTTTTTTTGTTTTAATTTCAATTCAGGTTCTCATTATTAATCATTTTTCAAATTGACTGATAAAAAATCATTGAAATTTTAGTTATAAATGCAGCTAATCAATGGCACATTAGTTGGGAATTCTATAATGCATCATATGTTCTCTCCTTATAACCCCTGCAACTCTTAAGTAGTTGAGGGGTTTTTTATTGGATAATACTGACCGAAAATACGAAGATTTCTTTCCGTTTATTTGAGAATAATTCTATTGATTGGAGAATTTAGAATTTTCTGCAAGATACTACTGATAATTATATGTTATCAAGAATATGACCGTATTAACGACTTTCCAATCGGAATTCGTTTATTTATATTTGCTTCCAATTTTTCAAAAAATTATCGGGACAAATGATCGATTTAAAGAAACTTAATCCTGACCAGCAAAAAGCTGTTGAATTCACCGGACCAGCACAAATGATTGTTGCCGGAGCTGGTTCCGGAAAAACAAAAGTACTCACCTATAAAGTTGCCTATTTATTGAAACATGGCTATTCACCAGAATCAATCCTGGCATTAACATTCACAAATAAATCGGCAAATGAAATGAAATCCAGGATCGTCGAGCTTGTAGGTAAAAAAGCTGAGTCCATCTGGATGGGTACCTTCCATTCCATTTTTGCACGAATTTTAAGAGTCGAAGCAAAGTACATTGATTATAAACCGAATTTCTCTATTTATGACACTGAAGACTCGTACTCTCTTGTAAGCAATATAATGACCAATTTTAATATAGAGATTGAAGGACTTACTGTTAATTCTGTTAGGCATAGAATCAGTTTTCTAAAAAACCATATGATTATGCCTTCTGAGTACCGAAAAAAATTTGTTAAAACTTTCAGGGATGAAAAAATAGCTGAGATTTATGAAGAATATCAACTGAGACTTGTTGCAAACAACGCAATGGATTTCGAAGATCTTCTTCTGAAACCTATTCAGTTATTTAACTCAAACGAAAAAATTCTTCATAAATATAAAAGCAGATTTAACTATATCCTCGTAGATGAATTTCAGGACACAAATAAATCCCAGTACGAGTTATTAAAATTATTGGTTTCAAGATCTTGCAAAATTGCTGTTGTTGGTGATGATGCACAAAGCATTTATAGCTGGAGAGGTGCTAATCTTGGAAATATGCAGGACTTCAGAAAAGATTTTAAAAATCATAAACTATTTAAGCTCGAGCAGAATTACCGTTCAACAAAAACCATCCTGACTGCAGCAGATTCTGTTATAAAGTACAATAAAAACCAGGTTAGTAAAACATTATGGACTGAAAACAGTGATGGCGAACCGCTCACATTAATTCGCTGCGCTGATGAAAAGGATGAAGCATTTCAACTTGCAAAAGCTATTAAAAAAGAAATCAGCAAGAAAAAACTTTCATATAAAGATTTCGCAATCCTGTACAGAACAAATGCTCAAAGCAGAGTACTCGAGGATATATTTTACAAAGAAAAAATACCGTATATCATAATCGGCGGAGTAGAATTCTACAGACGTAAAGAAGTAAAAGACGTTATTGCATATTTACATGTCATTGCAAATACGAATGATGAAGAAAGTATATTGAGGATTATGAACTTTCCTCAACGTGGTATCGGAAATACGACAGTTACAAGAATGATTGCTTTTGCCAGAAAGCACGACCTTACACTTTTTCAAACAATGAACAGAGTATTTGAAGTAATAGATATCAAAGAAAGAATCCAGAAGAATGTTAAAGGGTTCAGGGTTTTACTTGAAAAATATATAAAGTTAAAAGATACTTTATCAGTTGGTGAACTTTCTCTTGCATTAATTGATGAGCTTGGTTTAGTAAAAATGTTCAAGTCTGAAAATACACCCGAATCTCAATCAAGACTCGAAAATATTAATCAGCTAATGGCTGCGATTTCAGAATATTCGAAAGAACATAAAGACGCAAAACTGGATCAGTTCCTGGAGGATGTATCGTTAATCTCTGATATCGACATGAAAGATGATAAGAAGAATGCCGTTACTTTGCTTACCGTACATAGTGCAAAAGGACTTGAGTTTCCAACCGTTTTCATATCAGGATTGGAAGAAGAAATTTTTCCTTTGGCAAACAGATTTAGTGAAGATGCAAGCGTTGAAGAGGAAAGAAGACTTTTTTATGTTGCTGTAACCAGAGCACAGAAAAAAGTTTATCTGTCTCATGCAAGAAGTCGTTATCGTTTTGGAGAGGTTGCTTATCAGAGTCGTTCAAGATTTATTGATGAAATAGAACCATCAACAGTTCAGGAAATTAACGGCGGAATTGGCAGGAAGGCAAACAGAAAAACGAAGAAAGAACTCTTTTATGAGTACTTCAACTCAGTTGATTATGATGATTTTGATCAGGAAAATAAAGTTGTTAGAGTTGGTAGCAGAGTTATGCACGAAAAATTTGGTCTCGGTAAAGTGATTGATGTAACCGGCGCTGGTGATATGGTGAAAGCAACTGTCACATTTGAAGGAAATAATGTTCGTCAACTTATGCTCAAGTTTGCCCGATTGAAAATATTGCATTAAAAAAAAATCGAAAGGAATTGTAAAAATTTATTTTAAGGATAGAACAGAACTATGTCAATTGCACCTAAGAAATTAGCAATACTTGTTAGTGGTGGTCCTGCACCCGGAATTAATAGTGTAATCGGTGCTGCAACGATCAGAGCAGAAGTGGAAGGTATTGAGGTACTCGGAATAAAAGATGGATTTAAGTGGATAATGGAAGGGGACACATCTCACGTTAAAGAACTTACAATTCACAATGTAAGCAGGATTCATTTTCGCGGGGGTTCTTACATAGGAATTTCAAGGGCGAATCCTACAAAAAATGAACAGCATTTGGAAAATACAGTTACATCATTGCTTCGTCTTGACGTTGATAAGTTAATAACAATTGGCGGTGATGATACAGCTTTTAGTGCATTGAAAGTTAATGAGATGGCTGCCGGGAGAATTAAAGTAGTGCATGTTCCCAAAACTATTGATAATGATCTTGACCTGCCGCATGGTATTCCAACTTTTGGATTTCAAACTGCAAGACATATTGGTGTTGAAATTGTAAAAAGCATCATGGTTGATGCGCAGACAACTTCCAGATGGTATTTTATAGTTACAATGGGAAGGAAAGCCGGTCATCTTGCACTTGGAATTGGAAAAGCTACAGGAGCTACTATAACACTTATTCCCGAAGAGTTTCCGGGTGAAAAAATTAGTTTGAATCATGTTGTAGATGTTCTCGTTGGTTCAATCATTAAAAGAATGAGTTATGGCAGATCTGATGGTGTTGCAATTCTGGCTGAAGGAATAGTAGAAAGATTGAAAATTGAAGACCTTGATCAGTTAGTTGATATTGAACGAGATGCTCATGATAATATCAGGATCGCAGAAATTAATTTTGGTGAGATACTGAAATCCAAAGTACAACAGAAGCTAAAAGAATTTGGAATCAAAATAACAGTCGTTGCGAAAAATATCGGTTACGAATTACGCTGTGCAGATCCGATTCCTTTCGATATGGAATATACCAGAGATCTTGGTTTCTCTGCCTCACAATTTATTCTGGATGGCGGCAGTGGAGCGATGATCTCAATTCAGAATGGAAGATTTGTTCCACTTTATTTCAGCGATATTCTTGATCCAACTACAAAACGAACCAGAGTAAGGATGGTTGACCCCAGTTCAGAATCATTCTATATCGCGAGAAAGTATATGCTCAGATTAAATAAAACCGATTTTGAAGATCCGCACGAATTAGCAAAACTTGCAGCGACAGCACACATTTCCATTGATGAATTTAAAAAAAGATTTTATTATTTGATTGAAAATGATTTGATGTATAAACATCTTGAGGAGGGAACCATTTCTTTCCTGACGGCTGATAGTAATGTTGCATTTAAAACTCTTTCAACTCCAAGGCAGAACGGCGATGCAATAGAATAATTATACGAAGACCTATTACATTTCTGTAAGAAGTCTGGTTTCAATTTGAATGACAATTCTTCCCACACATTTTATTACTGCATAATCAATTCAATGAAAATCATTTTAGTTAATATCTCTCATCAATTGTTAAAAGATTATACTTCGTTAATAAAATTTAAAATGCAAAATTGATAATGAAACTCAATTACTACCCATATACGATCAGATTAAAAGATCAGTTTGCGATTGCATCAGGTTCAAGAGTTACAACACCAGCAGTGATGGTTGAAATTAAATTTGAAGGGATAACTGGATACGGCGAAGCTTCACTCCCGCCATATCTTTCAGAAAATCAATCAAGTGTTTTTGACTTTCTGAATAAAATTAACTTAGAATCCTATAATGACATATCTGATATCAACAATATTCTGAATTATGTTGAAAGTGTTGAAAATGGTAACAATGCTGCTAAAGCTTCAGTTGATATCGCATTGCATGATATCTGGGCAAAAATAAATAATCTGCCTTTGCATAAACTTCTTGGAATCGAACACAAAGAGAATTTATTCACATCTTTTACCATCGGAATTTCCGAACCTGAAGAATTAGAACGTAAAATTTTAGCTGCTTCAGAATATAAATTTCTGAAGATAAAATTAGGATCTGATAATGATTACGAAACGATAACTTTAATAAGAAGATATACTGATAAGCCATTGTATGTTGATGTGAACCAGGGATGGACTGATAAATTTTTTGCTCTTGATATGATTAACTGGTTAAGTGAACAAAATGTTATTCTGATTGAACAGCCATTACCAAAAGATAATTTTGATGATGCAAAGTGGCTGCTTGAAAGATCTTCTCTTCCAATAATTGCTGATGAAGCAGTGCAAATTCTTTCTGACCTGAAAAAAAATAAAGATAATTATTCCGGAGTGAATATTAAGCTTATGAAAGCCGGCGGACTAAGGAACGCACTACAGATGATCAAATTGGCAAGACAACTAAACCTGAAAATTATGCTGGGCTGTATGACCGAAACTTCTTGTGCAATTACTGCAGCTTCACATTTGGCTCCATTGGCTGACTGGATTGACTTAGATGGGGCAAAATTAATTTCAAATGATCTGTTTGATGGAATGCAGATAAAGAATGGTGAAATTGATATTCCGGCAGATTCTGGTTTAGGAATTAGTAAAAAGTTGACGTAAAAGTGCCAAAAAAGTGGTGTTTACTATTTAATAAATATGATTAAATTTCGATTGTTAAAAATTAACAATTAAGGAATGTAAATGGCTAAAAATTTTGTCTCCAATAAAGATGAAACTGTAAGAATGTTCAAAAGTGATTTCATGGAATTTTTTTCAAGAGTACATTACACAGTTCCATTGTTTGTGTATGTCCCTGTGATTCTGGCTTTTATGTATTTATCTTTTTTCACATATAACATATCGATATTGAATATCACGGTTCTTTTTATTGGTGGAGTTGCTGCGTGGACACTCGCTGAGTATTTATTACACAGATTCGTATTTCATTTCAAGGCTAAAAGTGAATTTGGGAAAAAGATACATTTCATTTTCCACGGAGTTCATCATGATTATCCAAGTGATTCAAAAAGATTAGTAATGCCTCCTTCAGTCAGTATTCCTCTGGCTGTATTATTCTTTTTTATTTTTAGATTGATTTTTGGTCCCTTCCTGATGCTGCCTTTCTTTTCAGGTTTTATTCTTGGCTATTTGTTTTATGACATTACACATTATGCTATTCATCATTTTAATATGCATAGTAAATTCTGGCTTTCAATAAAAAATCACCATATGCTGCATCATTACCAGGATGAATACAAAGGTTATGGCGTTAGTACACCTTTCTGGGATTTGATATTTGGAACAACTTTCGGTAAGAAAAAAGACTGAACATTTTCAAGAATTTATGAATGGGGAAAATAGTTCTCTACTTATTGTAGAAGATAATCACGAATCTCAGTTAATTATAAAAACACTGCTTCGAAACAAGTATCGGACAAGTATTGCATCAACAGTTTCGGACGCAATGACTCAAATTTCTCGTGATCACTTCGATCTCATTTTACTTGACCTGAATCTTAACAGTGGAGGCAATGGTAAAACCCTGCTTCAACAAATGAAAATGGATGAGCGAAGCAAAAATATTCCTGTAATTATCACTACTGCTTATGATTTAAATCCCGAAGAGGAAAAGTTCTTCCAAAAGAATGCAAATGGATTTTTACAAAAACCGATTGATAAAAAAAAACTAATTCAAGCGATTGAAAAGGTGCTTAACTCAATTCAGCCCGCTAAATTATAATAAATCCGGAACAAGACTTAGAATTAATTTAAAACGAATTACAAGATTTCCATCAGCCATTTTTGCAAGGTCAGAAATTCAATAATGGTAAAGAAATTATATAAATCGGCTAATTTTACTACCATTAATTTTACTTAATACCGATTCAAAGTTGAAATGTACTCGGGTATTTAATTGTTAGTTAAAATATTTTGATAGGATTTGCTTTAATCATTGTTCTTGAGGCTTGAGTAATCTGGCAAAATAATCGATATTCTAACTAAAACAGGTTGAATTTTCATCTTTCAGAAATTTAATTCTGTGTTAATTTTATTCATAAAGAATGTTTGAAAATGTATCCTAATGGCATAATTGTTGAAATATTCATAGGTTAGAAAAGACTAATTAAACAGAATAATAAAAATTGATTTGAAAATGTCCGAACAGTTAATAATAAATAATCCACAGCCAATTTATGTTTATGATAAAGAAAGTCTTCGGTTCATTACTGCAAATAAAGCGGCTCTTGATCTTTATGGTTACTCTCTCGATGAATTTCTTCAACTCGATCTGACAGATTTATACACTTCAGAAGATATTCAATATCTTCTTGGATCATCACAAGAAATTTTTAAAGATGGTCAATTCAGCAAACCGTTTAAACAACGAATGAAAGATGGTAACTATATTTATGTAAGAATGAGCCGGATTGATTTTCAATACGAAGGTACGGATTCGTATTTGAATATTCTTGAGAATGTTTCAAACCTCACTGAGAATGAGAATAAAAAGCAAATCTTCAAAGCTGCTTTTGATAATACAAGTGACATGATTTTTGTGACAGATCCCAATGGAAAAATTACTTTTGTGAACGATTCGGTCTGCAGATTATTAGGGGTTGCAAAGAATGAAATTCTGAATACCGACATTACTCTTAATTGTGGAGAAGAAGACAAGGTATTTATCAATGATTCTGTATTTCATTCTCATATAAAGGAAACAGTGAATTTTACTGTCGAACTGATTACATCGGAAGGCAGACTTTTAGAAAGTGAAGTGATTTCGACACCGGTATTTGACACAGAAAATAATATTGATTCGTTTACATTAATTGCAAAACCTACACTTGAACCCAAGATTTCAACTTCAAAGGTTACGACTGAGCGAGGTGAATCTAATACTCAGAAAGGACCTGTTTTAACACCACAACCAGATCAGGAAAAAAATTTCATTGATAGTACTTTTCTTTCCGGTTTATTCCATGAAATTTTAACTCCAATGAATGTTATACTGGGATTCACACAAGAGTTGGTTGAAAGTATTGATTCACCATCACCGGAACAGAAGGAAGCACTTGATATAATTAACCAGAATCGTGCATCAATACTTGGGCTAATGAACACAATAATCGAATTTGCTGATACACAGTATAATAAAGATGCTGCTGAAATTTCGGAAATACCAGTTACAGAAATAATTGAAAATTATGAAAAGAATTTAAATGAAATTACCGGTATCAGAGACATTGAATTTGCTTATGGGAAAATTTCATCATCTTTACGATTTGGAATTGATAAAAAGAAATTAGTAAATCTTCTAAACATAATTTTTCGTTTCATTGGAAGGATTTCTTCACAGAAAAAATTGTATTTCTCTGCTTACCCTGCTGAGAGTGACAGTTTTAATATCTCGATCTCAGACAATTTTGGTAAATCTACACCACATCTTGTTGATACGCTCAAATCATTGTTTTTGGAAAAACAAGATCCAAAAACTTTTAATCTTTCAAAATTGACGATGCAGATAGTTTATACCCTGTTAGAGAGGTTAAATGGGAAATTTATTATTGTGAATGATAATACTGAAAAGCGGGATATTGCATTTAACTTCCCTATAAATATGTCACAAAAGAATGAATCTCCTGTAGCACATGAACCTGAAAAATTTATTGTACATTCAAATGAAAATAAAAATTTCGATGATAGTAAAAACACTCATGAAAATAAATTTGAAACAGAACCTCAGTTTGCGTCAGAAGATTCTGAATCACAATTATTAAATCTTGGCGAAGAAATAATAATTGAAGAAGAATCAATATCTGAAAGAGATAGAAAACATACTAAACAAACTGTTCCTGTTGCAGCAGCAATTGAATCAAAGGAGTATGTGAAGAAGAACGTAGGAAAATTAGAAAAGCAACCGGAAGAGAGTGCTGAAGAATTAGTCATTACCGAACAAAAGCAGTTTATAAATGAAAATCCTGACTTCAAGAAAAGCAAGAATGGTATTTCTTCCTTAAGATGTCTCTACATAGAAGATCAGGTAGATTCTCAGATACTCTTTAAAGTTCAAATGAAAGACTTAAAGAATATTCAATTTGCAGCCAGCTTTGAAGAAGCGTTACCTTTACTCGATTCAAATGAATTTGATTTTATTATAATGGATATCAATCTCCAGGGTGAATACAATGGACTTGATGCATTAAAAGTAATCCACCAAATTCCTAAGTTTCAAAAAATTCCTGTAATTGCAGTTACGGCTTATGTATTACCTGGTGATAAAGAAAAATTTATTGCTACTGGTTTTACAGATTTTATCTCCAAGCCAATTTTCAGAGATAAATTGGTCGAATCTCTGAACAAAATTTTCGTTAACTGATTCCTTATTCTCTTCTAAAAAATTTTCACCTACTGAATTATTCCCTATTGACTTATTTTATAGAATAATTTATATTGCCATACAAATGTATGGTATTCTATAAATTAGATTAAGACAATGAATAGGAGAAAGAAAATTGGTTTTTGAAGTCGTCTATCTTACTCTTACTCTTACTTTTACTCCAATAAATGGATTATAATGAAAAAGGAATTGACCGAAACTCAGAAAGATATTCTTAATTTTTTAATTGATCAGATAAAAGGAAAGGGAATTCCTCCAACTTTAGCTGAAGTTGCATCACACTTTGGCTATAAAAACAGAGCTACGGTACAGCAGCATTTTGGAGCAATAGAGAAAAAAGGATTTATCAAAAAAAATCCAAAGTTATCTCGTGGTATTGAACTAACTCTTGAAGATAAATTTTTTGTTCCCAAACCTGTTCTCGGTGAAGTAGCTGCAGGAAATCCACTAACTATTTATCCTGATGCAATTGATACAATTGAACTGCCCACTATTGCTAAAATGCCAAAAGATTCATTTCTACTTCGGGTTAAAGGAGATAGTTTAAAGGAAGCTTATATTTTTAATGGTGATATTGTAATAGTAAACCCAAATCTGGAACCAAAAAACGGACAAATCATTGCTGCTATTCTTGATGATGCTGCAGTGGTCAAAAGATTTTATAAAAAGAAAAATGAAATAGAACTCGTTTCAGAAAATCCAGATTACAAACCAATAATTATTGAAAAAAAATATTTATCGTTTAAACTGGTGGGAATTGTAGTTGGTGTTTATAGGAGTATGGAAAAGAAAAAAGTGGGGTAAAGAAGTTAATTTGTAAAAATATTATGTCTGATCTTATTTAGGAAAGTTTATGTTTTTTATTAATTCTTCTTTAAGAAGTTTGAATTTATTCTCGAGGTAAAATTTTCTGTCTTTTTCTTCGAGTATGGAACCAAGTGTTACTTTATATTCTTGTTCTTTGAAATTATTTATGATTTGAAGAGCTTTTGAAAGTTTATCTTTGTTATCCGGTAAATCTACACCACGCATTAGAAGGAATTCAAGATCAAATGCATCACGGATAAGTTTTCTTGATATCAGTGCTTCTATTTTATTTTTCATCATTTGATTTAACGAAAGAGATTTAACCATTACCTGTTTGTTAGTGTATCTGGAAAAGGCAATTCTTCTTTCCCAGTCAATATCTGTTTGTTCTTTACGGATTTCGATTTTCATACTTCTTGATACAGAAGGTGCTTTAAGTTCAAACAAGAGAGTAAATTTTTTGTTTGCTGAATCAGTTAACCTGTAAGCGGCGGATAACTGTTCTCTACACTTTGCATAAATTGATTTTGAATCCGATTTCTTATCCAGCCAAAAATTCAAGTCGGTTGAATAACGGTTGAGATTATGACAAAGCCGCAACATAGTTCCTCCACCAAAGTAAAGATAATCAAGGACTTTGATGCTGTTTAGTAACTCAAGTATTTCAATTTCCAGCTTCTCTAAATCTTGTAGCGTTTGCATAAAATATCCCAGTATATTTTTGTTCTTTGATTGATTTTTCTGATGTATCCTGTAATTTTACTTTTGTTAAGTTTATTAAAATTAACAGCATCAAAATCACAATTGTATCTGCCCAGAGATGAGAGATAAACAATATCCGCTATTGCTTTTTCAGGCTGAGCAATAAATATATCTTCTTCAAATTTAAAGCCTGTGTAAAAATCTTTCTTAATAAGTATAAAGTTAAAACTGACTTCTTTCACTCTGATTAAATTTGTTTTTTTAGTTGTGATAGATTCAATTATTCCTCGAAGCTGTTGGGTTGAGATGTTATAATAACTCAATGCGCTTGTAAGAGAAATGTATGATGGCAACTGAATAGTATTAGCTATTCGAAAGAGTTCTTTCTCATTTAACTTTTCGTATTTGTTTGCAGTTATGTAATAATCCCTTTTGATTCTAAAAAGCGAGCCATTTTTAACGTAACGGTTAGCAGTTACTTTTGCTGATTCTTTATTTATTGAAAGCACTTTTGCAATGTCTTCTGTACTTATAATCAGTTTATTTATTTTATTTAGTTCGGTTGCTCTCATTATTGTCAAATATAGATAATTAACACTTTTGTTAACTTAGTGTATTTAGTGATAAAATACAATTTAGATTAAATTATGCCAAAATATTTTATCGGAACAGCAGGATGGTCTTATAAAGACTGGGTGCCGTCATTTTATCCAAAACAGCAATCTGGAAAATTTGATTGGCTTCAGTTCTATTCGCATTATTTTAATTGTGTAGAGGTGAACTCAACATATTATACTTATCTCAGTCCAAAAATAGTTGAAGGATGGATTAAGAAAGTAACTGACAGTGAAGATTTCATTTTCCACATAAAGCTTCATCAGGATTTTACACATAAAAGAAAATTTGATGAACAAAGTATTAAAGCTGTAAGATACAATCTGGATATTCTGTCGAATGCAGAAAGACTTGGTGGATTGCTGATTCAATTTCCATATTCATTCTCATATAATAATACTGCTACTCAGTTCATTCAGGAACTGAAAGATATTTTTAACAACTATAAATGTTTTGTTGAAGTGAGACATTTATCCTGGCAAAACCAGAAAGCTTTTGAATTTTTCAAAGAAAATGATCTTACTTATTGCACAATTGATCAACCGCAGATAGGACAGGCAATTCCATTTGAACCAATAATTACAAATGAAAGAGCTTACATCCGTTTTCACGGAAGAAATGTTGAAGCATGGAAGAGATCAATAAATAGTTTTGGTAAAGAACAGTCTTATGAAGAACGAAGCGAACGATACAAATATCTTTATTCTCCAGGTGAGCTGATTGAAATTGAGCAGAAGATAAAATCAATTCAATCAAAAGTAAAAGAAGTTCATGTTATAATGAACAACCATCCACAGGGAGATGCAGTTGCAAATGCATTTGAGCTTATTCATCTGCTGGAAGAAAAAGATAAAGTTGAAATGCCGGGAACGGTAATTAAGGCTTATCCAAGGTTGGAGGAATTGTTTGTTAACTGAAATGTCATCCTTCGACTTCGCTCAGTATGACGGTTCTGTGTTTTAATTAGTTAGTAGGTATTAGTCACCCTGAGCGGAGTCGAAGGGCGACAAAATCAAGTTGGTAATATGAAACAGAGTTGGGTTTATATATTAAAATGTTCCGATGGAAGTTATTATACAGGATGTACAACTAATCTTGAAAAAAGAGTCGAAGAGCATAACTTCAAAAAGTATGATAGCTATACATCAATCAGATTGCCTGTTAAGTTAGTATATTCTCAACAGTTTATGAACATTCATGAAGCTATTGCAGCTGAAAGACAAATTAAAGGCTGGAATAGACGAAAGAAGGAAGTTTTAATAAAGGGTAATTTCGATTTGTTACATAATCTATCCGAATGTAAAAACGAAACTAGTCATAAAAATAAATCAAGATAGATGCGTCATACTTCGACTTCGCTCAGTATGACAGTTTCGGGTTAGATATAATTAAATGGTAATAAGTCACCCTGAGCGGAGTCGAAGGGTGATGAAAGTAATTTATGCGCACAATTTTCCACTTAGATCTCGATGCATTCTTTGTTTCAGTTGAAAGGATTCTTGATCCTTCACAGAAAGGAAAACCAGTAATAGTTGGTGGTGATCCAAAGATTGGAAGGGGAGTTGTTGCAGCCTGTTCGTATGAAGCAAGAGTTTACGGACTTCATTCAGCTATGCCGATCAGAACTGCATACAAACTTTGTCCACACGGAATTTATATTCACGGAAGTCATGGTGAGTATTCACATTTCTCAAAAGCTGTAAAAAATATTCTTCTGCAATACGCACCCATTGTTCAGCAGGCATCTATCGATGAATTCTATATGGACTTTACCGGATGCAGGAATGTTTACGGTTCATTGTTTTCGTTTGCTTCTTTTCTTCAAAAAGAAATTTGGGAAAGAATATCACTTCCTTGCTCGATTGGGATTGGCAGCAACAAAACTATCGCAAAGATTGGTTCAGATTGTATGAAGCCGAATGGAATAACATATATTTTTTCCGGAATGGAAAAAGAATTTCTTGCTCCAATGCCTGTTGAAGCAATTCCCGGTGTTGGAAAAGTTACTTTGCAGGATTTTCATTCAAAAGGAATTTACAGAATAGGTGATATAACAAAACTTCCACAGGATTATTTTGCTGCAGCTTATGGTAAATATGGAATTGATCTTTACAAAAAAGCTTGTGGTGAAGGAAACGAGTACCTGATAGTTGACAACTATGAACAAAAAAGTATTTCACACGAAAGAACTTTCGCTGATGTTACAAGCAAACAATTTCTTAAAGAAAAACTATTTAAACTCACAGGAAAAGTCTGCCAGGAACTCAGAGATATGGATTGGCTGGCTTCAAATGTTCATATAAAATTGCGTTACTCTGACTTTAATACATTAACGCGTTCTAGAATGATAAAACCAACAGATGATGATAAAACGATATTTGAAGAAGCATGGAAAATGTTGATAAAGGCACTTACAAGAAGAGTTGCAGTAAGATTGATTGGTATTGGATTGAGCAAGTTTTCAAAATTTTCTGAACAGCAGGAACTCTTTGAATGGGAAGAAATAAAAAGAAGACGAATGTTGAGAGCAGTTACAAAAATTCGGGATAAATATGGCTACGGAATGATAAATATAGGTTTTCAATAAAAATAAATTGTCGATATATTTAGTTATAGAAAAAAGGTAAGATAATGGAAACGAACAAAATAAAAACAATTGAGATTCAAAAACCTTCTGTAATCATATCTAAAGAAGAATACGAAGGATTACAGGAGACATTAGAAATTTTGTCAGATAATGAACTCGTTAAGGAAATATTCGAAGCTTTATCTGAAAAAAAAGAGATACGAGTAAATCACGAAGATTTATTCGGAGATAAATAGTGTGGAAGATTCAGTACACTCAGAAGGCAATAAAGTCTTTTGAAAAAGTAAATCCTGATGTAATAAAAAATCTACGAGTTGCAATTGAGAAATTAAAATCGCAACCGGATTTAGGAAAACAATTAACAGGTCCATTAAAGGGATTAAGATCATTAAGAATCGGTGATTACCGTATAATTTATAAGAAGGAAAAAGAAGTATTTGTTATTTTAGTAATAACAATTGGACATAGAAAAGAAGTTTATAAAACATAAACGCTTCAATCTTAATCAGAAATTAAAATTCATAAATAGCTTTGAATAATAGCCTTTCAACCCGGAGGCCACTGCATATGTCTTCCACCAAGAAGATGCATATGAAGATGATAAACTTCCTGACCACCATCATTACCGCAATTCAACACAAGTCTGAAACCTCTTTCTGAAATTCCCATATCTTTAGCAAGTTTATTTGCTGCATCAAACATCTCTCCGAGTAGAGTTGAATGTGTTTTACCATTGATATCTGTTACTTTTGGGATTTCTATCTTTGGAATAATCAGAATGTGAATCGGTGCTTGAGGTTTGATATCTTTGAACGCCAGAACATTGTCAGTTTCAAAAACAATTTCAGCGGGAATCTCTCTATTAATTATTTTAGAAAAAATTGTAGCCACGTTATTCACCTTTCTCTATTCCATACTTTTTCATTTTATTATAAAGATGACTTCGTTGAATATCAAGAAGCTCAGCAGTTTTACTGATATTCCATCCGTTTTCATTTAATTGTTTTAAAATAAAAGCCCGTTCAGCCTTCTCTTTAAATTCCTGGAATGAATTTGATTCATCGATAATATCATCCATAGTTGCTTGGCCGGGTTTAAGCAGAAATTCAATATCTGATCTTGAAACTTCTTTTTTATCAATAATAATTATAATTCTCTCAACAATATTTTTAAGTTCACGAACATTACCTGTCCATTGCATTTCCTGAAGATATCTCACTGCATCATCCAAAAATTTTACTGGTAATTTTTTATACTTTGTAGTAATATCTCTCGAAAAAGCTTCTACAAGAATTGGAATATCATCTTTCCGATCACGAAGTGGAGGAATGTTTATAGGAATCACATTCAATCTGTGGTAAAGATCTTCTCTGAATTTTTCCTTTACTATCTCTTCCGGTAAATCCTTATTTGTCGCAGAGATGATTCGAACATCAACATCAATTTTTTTCCCGCCGCCAACACGTTCAATCTTTCCATCTTCTATTGCTCTGAGTACTTTTGCCTGAGCCTGAGGACTCATGTCACCAACTTCATCTAAAAATATCGTGCCTTTATTTGCTAATTCAAATCTCCCAATTCGTTGAGAAACTGCACCAGTAAATGAACCTTTTTCGTGTCCGAATAATTCAGATTCAATTAATTCATTCGGAATAGCCGCACAATTTACTTCGACAAATGGTTTATCTTTTCTTTGACTTTTCTTGTGGATTGCTCTGGCAACCAATTCTTTACCAGTTCCATTTTCGCCTGTAATTAAAACTCTTGTATCAAGCGGTGCAACCTTTTCGATCAGCTCAAGTATTGACTTAATTTGTTTGCTCTGTCCAAGAATTTCTCCACTTCCTTCAAGAGTTTTTTTGATTTCAATATTTTCAGTGAGTAATTTAACCTGTTCAACAGCGTTACGAACACTTATCAGAAGCTTATCACGGTCGATAGGTTTCTGAATAAAATCAAATGCACCAAGTCTTGTTGCTTTGATCGCATTCTCAATACTTCCATGTGCAGAAATAATAATGACAGATATTGATGGATTTGATTCCTTGACTTTTTTCAATACTTCAAAGCCACTCATTTCAGGCATCTGAATATCAAGCAAAATACAGGATGGCAAATATTCTTCAACAAATTTTAACCCTTGAATTGCAGATGTTGACAACTGAGCGTCATATCCTTCATAATCGAGGATCATTTTTATGCTTTCGCAAATTTCCTTTTCGTCGTCAATAATTAATATTTTATTCATAAAGTTATAATGAAATATCTGAGTGATCGTAAAGTCATTATTTGTGATGGCAGAATTTTTTTATTCAATTCAAGCATATCTCCAAAGAGAACGCCATACCAATTAACATCAACATCCCTAAAATCAACTTCCGACTGAGCTTTAAAATCTTCTTCAAATGCCTCTACAAAATAACCAAATACATCGGCTAATTTCAACACGTTCTCTGCATAACCTATGAAGGCATTTCCAAAGAAATGTGCCAGTTTATCTTTATCTCCACCACTATCATCAGGTGTATCATAAAATAATTTTGCCGGAAGATTTTGATTTTTAAGATTCGAAATGGAATCATTTGCTGAAATTAAAGGGTAATAAATTCTCACATTAATAAAAGGAATAACTAATGGCACTTTCCGGAAGGGGATAGTTGCAAATGTTAATGCTAATAAGGCTTCCTCGTAATCGTAATCATAGAATTCTAATGCCCGGATATAGATCGAATCAACTAAATCAAGATCAGAATAGTTTTTTTTTAAGATCAAGAAAATAATCTGAAGCTATAAATTCAGAAAGATAATTTACTCCTTTTGATAATGAACTTTGCTGCGAAAATAAATATGTGGATAGGGCAGAAGCCAAAATGAAAGCCATTAAAAAAAATAATTTAAACCTCATTTAGGTTTGAATTACTCCAGTATTGAATTTTGGAATTTCCGGATTATGATTTGCTGCTTCGATTCCCATTGAGATATATTTTCTTGTTTCTGCGGGATCTATTATTTCATCAATCCATAATCTTGCTGCTGCATAATATGGATTATTTTTTTCATCATAAGCTGCGGTTATTTCATCAAGAAGTTTTTGCTTTTCCTGTTGGGAAACTTTATTGCCGTTCTTTTCTGCCTGCTTAAGTTTGATGTCGAGCAAAACACTGCTTGCCTGTGAACTTCCCATTACTGCAATTTTTGCATTCGGGAATGCATAAATAAATCTTGGATCATAAGCTTTACCGCACATTGCATAATTTCCTGCACCAAAGCTGTTGCCGATTATTATTGTGATTTTTGGAACAACAGAATTTGCTACTGCATTAACCATCTTTGCACCATCTTTGATGATTCCTCCGTGTTCAGCACGACTGCCAACCATAAATCCTGTTACATCCTGCAAGAATACTAAAGGAATTTTTTTCTGGTTGCAGTTCATAATAAATCTTGTTGCTTTATCTGCGCTGTCAGAATAAATTACACCTCCAACCTGCATCTCGCTTGAACCTTTAACGGATTCTGTTTTTACAACACTTCTTTGATTTGCAATAATTCCAACAGCCCATCCATCAATTCTTGTATAAGCTGTTATTAAAGTTTTTCCATAGCCAGCTTTGTATTCATCAATCTCAGAATTATCCACTATCCTTGAAATCAATTCGTACATATCATAAGGTTTGATAGTGTCCTCAGGTAATATTCCATAAATTTCTCTTGGAGAAAACTTCGGCGGTTGTGATTCAATTCTATTAAATCCGGCTTTATCACGTTTTCCAAATTTGTCAACAAGACTTCTGATTTGTTTCAAACATTCTTCATCATTTTTCATCACATAATCTGTAACACCAGAAATGTTTGATTGAACTCTTGCACCGCCAAGAGTTTCATTATCAATTTTTTCTCCGATTGCTGCACGAACAAGATGTGAACCTGCAAGAAAAACTGATCCTTCACCTTCAACTATTAGTGCTTCATCACTCATTATTGGTAAATAAGCACCACCGGCAACACATGGACCCATTATCGCGGCAATTTGTGGAATTCCTTTTGAAGACATCACTGCATTATTTCTAAAAACTCTTCCGAAGTGTTCTTTGTCTGGAAAAATTTCATCTTGAAGCGGAAGGAAAACTCCGGCACTGTCAACGAGATAAATTATCGGAAGATTATTTTCCATCGCAATTTCCTGTGCACGTAGATTTTTCTTTGCAGTTATCGGAAACCATGCACCTGCTTTTACGGTAGCATCGTTTGCAACGATTACACATTGTCTTCCGCTGATTTTACCAATTCCATAAATTGTCCCGGAAGATGGTGCACCGCCGTGCTCTTCATACATTTCAAAAGCAGCGAATGTACTAAGCTCAAGAAATTCCTTCCCGGCTTCGCCAGAGTGCTTCTGGCTACGGCTTGCGTCTTCGCCAAGACGAGTCGCCGTGGCAGTTGTATTATCAACAAGAAGACTTATTCTTTCTCTTGCTGAAAGTTTTCCTTTTGCTTTGTGTTTTTCATGTGACTTTTTCCCACCACCGAGTTTTATTTTTTCTTTTTCAGCAGAAAGTTTTCTTACCAGTTCTTTCTGAAAGTCTGTTCGTTTTAGGAAAACTTCATCTTCTTTTATTTGTGTGCCGATTGATTTCATTTCAACAATTCTCTTGCAATAACAATTCTTTGAATTTCTGAAGTTCCTTCACCGATTGTGCAGAGTTTTACATCTCTGAAATATTTTTCGACAGGATAATCTTTTGTAAATCCATAACCGCCGTGAATTTGTACAGCCTCACTTGCAGCTTTTTCTGCAATTTCACTTGCAAAAAGTTTTGCCATTGCTGCTTCTTTAATATTTGGAAGACCATCATCTTTCATTTTTGCAGCACGCATTGTTAACAATTTTGCAGCCTCGATATTTGTTTTCATTTCAGCAAGCTTGAATTGTGTTGCCTGGAATGACGAGATAGGTTTTCCGAATTGATGTCTTTCCTGAGAATATTTTAATGATTCATTCAAACAGCCTTGAGCTAATCCAAGACTAACAGCCGCAATCGAAATTCTGCCTCCTTCAAGTATTTGCATTGCATTGATGAAACCCATTCCTTCTTCACCAAGTAAATTTTCTGCCGGTACTTCACAATTTTCAAAAGTAAGCTGAACAGTTTCACTTGCACGCATTCCCAATTTGTTTTCTTTTTTCCCGACTATCAATCCAGGAAATCCTTTTTCAAGTATGAAAGCTGAAATACCTTTTTTACCGGCATCTTTATTTGTTATCGCAATAACGACAAGTGTTTTTGCTGACGAACCGTGAGTTGTAAATGTTTTGCTTCCATTCAAAACATATTTGTTACCTTTTTTTTCAGCAATTGATTTGAGTCCGGCAGCATCACTTCCCGACTCAGATTCAGTTAAACCCCACGCACCAATACTTTTCCCCGAAACCAAATCTGGTAAATATTTTTTTCTCTGAGTTTCATTTCCGAAACGGTAAATGTGGTTAGTACAAAGCCCATTGTGTGCGGCAACAGAAAGTGCAACAGATGGATCAACTATTCCAAGTTCTTCGAGGATAATTACAAATTCAACATAACCTAAACCAGCGCCTCCATATTCTTCCGGAAAAATAATTCCCATAAAACCAAGTTCGCCAAGTTCACGAAATATTTCCATTGGGAAAATTTGTGGCTCATCCCATTCCATTATCTTAGGTTTAATTTTTTTCTGAGCGAAGTCACGAATTGTATCTCTTATGAGAATTTGATTTTCGGATAGGTCTGTTACAAATCTGCTTTCCGTGATTTGGTTTGTATCTGACATAGAATTAGCCCGTAAAGTAGTTTTTAAAATATATTAACTAATTATTTGAGACTTCTGAATTATTGTCGATGTGTCACTCTGAATCCGGCAGCTACCGGATTTATCAATTTAAAAACAAGATATTTCACTCCTGCCTTGCCGGCAGGCAGGTCGTTCAATACGACAAATTAGAATTTTTCAGAAGTCTCTATTTTTTATTGATGAAATTTGAAATAATTTCTTCAGCAATAACGTAGGGTGATAAATTGCCGAGTATAACTTTTTCTAAAGCAGAATTTAAAGATTTTTCGCCACTTTCACTCCACAATTCTTCCTTTATTTTACTCTCAACAATTTCTTTAATCCTGTTCTTCGCCTGTAATTCTCTTTTATGCTGAAATAATTTTTTATCCTTTAAATATTTGTTGTGTCTTTGCACTTCATCAAAGACCTCCTTGATACCTTTGTTCTCAGATGCAACGGTTTTGATAATACCGGGCATCCATGAATTTTCATCGTGATCTTTCATCATTAATGTGGTCTGCAGGGAAGCAACCGCTTGATCCGCTCCCGGTCTATCGCTCTTATTGAGAACAAAGAAGTCTGCAATTTCCATTAAGCCGGCTTTCATTGCCTGAACTGAATCTCCTGATTCAGGAACGAGTACAACTATTGTTGTATCTGCAGCCTGAACAATATCAAGCTCAGACTGACCTACGCCCACTGTTTCAAGAATTATATAATCATATCCGGCAGCATCAAGAACATCTGCTGCATCGATTGCTTTTTTACTTAACCCGCCAAGACTACCACGCGTTGCCATACTCCGGATAAAAACTCCATCATCATTTCCGATTTCATTCATACGAATTCTGTCACCAAGTAAAGCTCCGCCAGTGAACGGGCTTGTTGGATCAACAGCAATAATTCCAACTTTTTTACCTTCGCTGCGAAATAATTTTGTTAATTGATTTGTAATGGTACTTTTTCCGGCTCCCGGCGGTCCCGTAATTCCAATTCTGTATGCTTTTCCAACTCTTTTATAAATATTTTTTAGAAGTTCCGATGCTTCAGAATTGTGATCTTCAACAATGGAGATCGCTCTTGCAACTTTTCTCCTGTCATTGTGAAATACTTTTTCTGTTAATTCTTGATATGGCAAATTCATCATCTAATTTATCGAGCTAAAGAAATTGAAAGTTTTTTGTAATCCTTCATCAATTTTAATAGAAGGCTTCCACTTAAATCTGTTAAATAATTTTGCTGATGAAATTACACTTCTTAATTGTTCACCTTTTGGAGCGGGACCATGCTTCTCTTCAGCTTTATTTCCTGCAACTTTATTAAGCTTTAGAAATAATTCATTGACGCTGGTTTCAGTTCCGGTACCGACATTATATATTTCCGATGAATTATCATTAAGCGCAATAACATTTGCTTTAACAACGTCTTCAACAAAAACATAATCACGGGTTTGCTTACCATTTCCATTTATGACAGGGTTTTCATTTCTTAATAGTTTATTTGTAAATATTGCAACAACTCCAGCCTCACCAAACGGGTTTTGTCTTGGTCCGTAAACATTTGCATAGCGCAGAATAGAATATTTTAATCCGTATTCGTTCCTATAAAAATATAAATATTTTTCTATCGTCAGTTTTGTTATTCCGTAAGGTGAAACAGGATTTGTCGGATGCTTTTCATCAGCGGGGAAATATTCCTGTTCACCATAAATAGCACCTCCGGTGGAAGCAAATATGAATTTCTTCACGCCGGTTTTTATGCTTGCCTGCAGGAGATTTATTGTTCCGAGAATATTTGTATTTGCATCGAACACAGGATCATTAACAGATTTTCTGACATCAATTTGCGCAGCATGATGATTGACTACATCAAACTTTTCTTTTTCAAAAAGGCTGATGATTGCTGATGAACAAATATCTTCTCTTATAAACTGAGCTTTGAGATTAATATTTTTTTCAAATCCTGTTGTTAGGTTATCAAGTATAAAAATCTGATGACCTTCATTGATGTATTCATCGGCAATTTGTGAAGCGATAAATCCAGCACCGCCTGTAACTAAAATCTTCATTTATGCAATGTATAATTTATGATTGTAAATATATTCCAATACTTTAGGTGGAACAAGAAAATTGATTGGTAATGCTCGTTTTACCCGTTCACGAATATCAGTTGCACTGATTTCGATTCCCCTCGTTTGAACAAATACAGCCTGACGATAATATTTATCTTCAAACTGCGGAGGATGCGAAGATTTTCTCTTTAAAACTATTACATCAGCGAGTTTGAATATTTCATCCGGCTCTTTCCAAGTGTGGAATGTGAAAATGTTATCATAACCTATTATGAACTCTATTTTATCATAACTTTTTTTAAGTTCTCTGAGAGTATCAATTGTAAATGATATTCCACCTTTTTTAATCTCAATATCTGAATAATCAAAAAAAGGAATATTGTCCACGGCTATTTTTATCATATTTAATCGGTCTTCAGGTAAACTAGGTTTTGCATCGGTTTTATGCGGAGAAATGTAAGCCGGAATAAAAATGATTTTATCGAGATTTCTGATTTCTTTAACAGACTGAGCTGTTATCAAGTGTCCAAGATGTATTGGATCAAATGTTCCTCCAAAAATACCAACTTTAGACATTCAATAGCTCTTTGTATTCAATAAATAAATCGTTAAAACTCTCATGCATTTTCTGACTGCAGTATGATAGACTTTCTTTTTTTGATAGCTCAATATATAATTTTTTAATGTCTTCGAACTCATCAATTGATAAAAAGTTTCTTATCGGATGGAGGAAGTAATCCTTGTAACTTATCAGCCCAAGATATTTATCATAACATCTTTTTGATTTGATGAGCAAGCTGAAAAGTTCGTTCTCGATATTTTTAGCACAAACACAATTAATTTTATGACTGTCAGATTTTCCAATAACCAGCGATGGTTCATCTGTCGTTACCAGGCTGAATGCTCTGAATATTTCATTCAATTTCAATCCAATTGAATTAAAATATACAATTATAGTTTTTGAATCTAAGTGTGATGAATGATTGTATATTATTTCCGTAAGATTAACATCGATATCTTCTTTGTAAAAAACAGAATTTGCTCCTGTGGGTAGAAGATATTTTGGCAAATATTCTTTATCACGTTCATTTAATAAGGTAAATAATTCAACCTGATTGTCCGATTCAGATAAAAGATCAATCCAGTTTGAGAACAGTAAAGTATTAAGATAAACAGAATAGTTAGTTGATAGATTATGATAAGGTACAATTTCCTTTGGATTTAGAATTGGAGAATCTGCAAGAAGTAAAATTGAATCTTTTATCATTTGATCGTTAAATAGATTTCATTACTAATCTTTAATCCAGCTAATTAATTCCTTCAAACCTGGACGGTTACTGTAGGATAATATTCCAACTTTAAAAATTTTTGCACTGATTTTTGTGACAATTAAAGTTGAGATTATTAAAATTCCAATAGTTGCAATTATTTCAATTGTTGATACATCTTCGATGTTGAGCCGAAGAATCATAACTGTTGGAATTGTAAGCGGGAAGTATGAAAAAATTTTTGTGAGTAAAAAATCCGGATTCTGTATAGCTGGCAATGCAATTACAACCGGAAGCATTAAAATTAAACTTAGATAAGTTGTGATATGCTGAGCTTCCTGTTCTGTATTTACAGATGACCCGATACCTACGAAAAGACTCGCATAAAATAAGTAACCCAGAATAAAATACAGAAGCATTGGTAATAAATTTCTAAAAGCTGCTGCTGGTATCAAGGCACTTGCTGCAAGACTTATCCCGATTAAAATCCAGATCAGCATTTGTGTAAGTCCAAGCATGCTTAAACCCAGAATTTTACCTGTTAGAAGTTCATCAGGAGTACTGCTGGAAATAAGCATTTCTATGAGTCTGCTTGATTTTTCTTCTATTAAACTACGAACCATCATTTGACCTGAATAAACTACCATCATCATTAGCAATAAAATAAAAATCACTGAAAGAAAAAAAGTAGAGAAGAAATCCTGTTCGGATATTTTACCATCCTCCGAAATTTTTTTCTGCTGAACAACAGTTCTATTCTGAATATGATTCAAAAGGGCTATGTTCACACCGGCTTTTTCCAAGACTTGCTCCATCTGAAATTTATTTAATGCTTCTTCCAGTCTTTCAGCTACTCTCAGGCTGCCAATTACGTTAGTTCTGAACTCAGCAGTTAATGAATCATTACTATTAGTACTGAGGATCAAATAACCCTTGATTAAATTATCGAAAACTTTTACATCAGCATTATTGATTAATTCATTGAACGATTTACCGGATTCTGTCAGATTGAGTGGAACATAATTTTTTTGTCCATCCGGCAGTTCATATTTCTGAAGTTCTTCTGCAATAAAGTCAAAATAAATTCCGGAAGTATCTATAATACCAATCACTTCAACATTCGGGTGCTCTTCACTAAAAATTATAGATGGTAAAATAGTTATTGAAACAATGATGATAGGTGTAATTATTAATGAAATAAGAAATGCTTTTGTTTTAAGCTTCTCCAAAAATTCCCATTTTGCAATTGCGGCTATTTTCTTAATCATTAGTTTAGCTTATGCTTTATTAAATCGATAAATATTTTATTCAGCGAAGGTTCAACGATTGAAAAATGATTAACATCATTTCGTTCAATAATTTTCTTAAGGAAATGTGATGGCTCGACGTCATCTTTCAATTGAATATCAGAATAGTTGTTGTAAATATCAATTTTTAAAATTTCCGGATATTGTTTAAGTGCAGTATAATCTCCACTGATACTCAACCTGATATTATTTCCTCCAAAATTTTTCTTTATGTCTGAAAGGTTGCCAAAACTTATAGCTTTTCCTTTGTCTATTAATAAAATTTCTTCGCATAGTTTTTCTGCGAGATCCATTTGATGAGTAGATAGAATTATCGTTTTTCCCTCAGACACAAAAGAAAAAATCAAATCTTTAACTTCCTGCTGATTAATCGGATCAAAACCGGTAAACGGTTCATCGAGTATAAGTAGTTTTGGATTATGAATTATCGCAGCAATCAATTGAACTTTCTGCTGATTGCCTTTTGATAGCTGCTCAATTTTCTTTTCTCTATATTCACTGATATATAGTTTATTCAACCAGATATCTGAAAGTTTTACTGCGTCTTTTTTCCTGATATTCTTCAATGCGGCAAAATATATTAACACATCAATTACTTTACTTTTTCTGTAAAGACCTCTTTCTTCGGGTAAATAACCTATGAGGTTATAATATTCATAGCCGACAGGATTATTATCGAATAATATTTCGCCTGAAGTTGGTTTTATTATATTCAGAATCGTTCTCAGAGTTGTAGTTTTTCCAGCACCATTAGGACCCAGCATACCGAATATTTTTCCGGGATGAACCTGAAATGAAAGATTATCAACAACTCTTTTGTCGTTATATGATTTTACAAGATTTTTGACAACAAGCATTCGATGTGAAAATTAAAAATAGAAATTTGACAGGCTAAAATAGTAAATAAAGAAAAAATGTGATGAATGCACTTATAATTATCTTGAATAGCTCATTGATACACTTTAAAGATAAATGTTACAGAATTGATGATTAAATAAGCAAAGTATATAAAACAAGATCAACCTGTATATAACTGTTTAGCTTGTATATCTTTCATCCAATAAATATATTTGTAGCCATTTTTCATTCGAATTTATAAGAAAATGATTAAGATTAAGGTTTCAAATCTGACTAATGGCAGTTACGATTTCAATTTTGAAGGTAAAGCGAGCGAGTTAGATATTTCCGAACCATATATTGGTAATTTTAGAACTTCTGTTGCTCTTACAAAATTTGATAATCAGATAATTCTGGATGCTGAGACACGCATAACAGGTAATTTTAACTGTGATAGGTGTGCCAAAGAATTTCAGTCTGAAATAAATAGTAATTACAAAACTGTTTATTTGTTTCGGTCGAATACCGAATCCGATGAAAATGAGAGAGAAGAAGTAGTTTTCATTCATCCGGATACTGATAAAATTGAACTGGATAAAGATATACGTGATTTTGCTTTGCTTGCTATTCCAATGAAAAAATTATGTTCCGAAGATTGTAAAGGATTATGTCCGAAATGTGGGAAGAATCTTAACGAAGGAACTTGTGATTGTAAAGACGAAAACATCGATCCCAGGTGGGATGTATTGAGAAAATTGAAAACAAATAATAATTAAAAACTAAAGTCTGAGATAAAATGCCAAATCCAAAACGTAAAATGTCTAAGAGCAGACGGGATAAAAGAAGAACTCATTACAAAGCAACAGCGCCATCAATGGGTGTTTGCTCAAATTGCGGAGAAATTAAACTAACACACAGAGCTTGTCCGTCGTGTGGGTATTATAGCGGTCGTTCGATGTTCATTCCGAAAAGCTGATTTTAAAAATTTATATAAATGAAAGATTCCGGCGACAATTCTTCACGCTGCAGAATTGTAGTAGATGCAATGGGTGGAGATTTTGCTCCTGTTAATGCTGTGCTTGGAGCTGTTGAAGCATATTCTGAAAACAGAGGTTTCGATCTTTACCTTGTCGGGAAACAATCAAAAATAAAAGAAGTACTTTCCTCAAATAATATTACGTTCCCTGAAGAGTTTGTCGTCAATGCCGATGAAGTAATTGAGATGGCAGATAGTCCGGCTTCATCGTTAAAAGCAAAACCAAATTCTTCAATTGTTATTGGTGCTCAATTAGTGAGGGATAAAAAGGCGGATGCTTTTGTAAGTGCGGGAAATACTGGTGCAATGATGGCAGCATCCACATTGATTATCGGAAGAATTTCTGGTTTAGGCAGACCTACTATTGGTGCGGAAATGCCAAATGTAAACGGAATTTGTTATCTCTATGATGTCGGTGCAAGTAAAGATTCAAAACCAATTCATCTTTTTGAATATGCTGTAATGGGAACTATCTTTGCAAAAGAAATGGGTGGTGTTACTAATCCTAAAGTTGGTGTGCTGAGTATGGGTGAAGAAGAAGGAAAAGGAAATGAAGTCAGTGAAGCTGCAGCTAAAATGTTAAGGCAATCTAAACTGAATTTTATCGGGAATGTTGAAGGTCGCGATATTCTTACCGGAAATGTTGATGTTGTTGTTTGTGATGGTTATGTTGGAAACATAATTTTAAAATTTGGTGAGTCAGTACCAAAACTTCTGAAGTATCTTTTAGCAAAGACTGCTGAAAAAAGTTTTCTTGATAAAATATTGATTGGTCTCTCAAAAAGTACTCTCAAAAAAGCATTAAAAAGTCTTGATTACCAGGAATATGGTGGAGTGCCGTTACTTGGTGTAAACGGAATCAGTATTATTGGTCACGGTTCGAGTAGTATTAGAGCAATAAAGAATATGGTGCTGAGGGCAAATGAAATGCACCAAAAACAATTAGTTCAAAAAATGACTACGGCTATATCAGAATATTCAGTTTTAAATTAATCGATGGAATAAAATGGCTCAGGAAAAAAAATATAATGCAATTGTGTCCGCAGTTGGTATGTACTTCCCTGAAAAGGTGTACGATAATAAATACTTTGAATCAATTATTGAAACAACCGAAGAGTGGATTTTAACGCGCACGGGGATTAAAGAAAGAAGAATTCTGGAAAAAGGTGCAACCAGCGATCTGGCAACAAATGCAGCACTTGATTTAATCAAAAAACATAAAATTAATCCTGAAGAGATTGACTGTATTATCGTCGCCACCGTTACACCTGATATGTTCTTTCCTGCGACTGCATGTCTTGTACAGAAAAGAATAGGTGCGATAAATGCATGGGGTTTTGATCTGGAAGCTGCGTGTTCAGGTTTCTTATTTGCATTTCAAACCGGATGCGCTTTAGTTGAAAGCGGACAGTATAAAAAAGTAATGGTAATCGGTGCTGATAAAATGAGTTCTATTGTTGATTACACAGATAGGAATAATTGTATCCTTTTTGGTGATGGTGCTTCCGCAGTTTTACTTGAACCATCCGAGGATAAACGAATTGGATTACAGGATTCCATTTTGCGCGTCGATGGTAGTGGTGAAGCTGCACTTCACATGAAAGGTGGCGGGAGTTTAAATCCTCCAACTCATAATACTGTTGATAGCAAATTACATTATCTGTATCAGGACGGGAAAGCAGTATTCAAAGTAGCTGTAAAAGGAATGGCTGATGTATCGTATGAGTTGATGCAGCAAAACAAACTTAAGTCTGAAGACATCGCATATCTTGTTCCTCACCAGGCTAATTTGAGAATTATTGATGCAACAGCAGAACGAATGGGATTAAGTAAAGATAAAGTTATGATTAACATTGATAGATATGGAAACACAACGGCTGCTACAATTCCATCCTGTCTGACTGAATACTACAGGAATGGGAAAATTAAAAAAGGTGATAAACTTATCTTAGCAGCATTTGGTGCCGGATATACCTGGGGAGCCTGTTATATCGTTTGGGCAATTGATTAATTAATTTCATTTCTGCGAAATAACTATGAGTAAAAAAGCTTTCATTTTCCCGGGACAAGGTTCTCAATACGTTGGTATGGCAAAAGATCTTTTTGAGAAGTCAGTTGAAGCAAAAGAGATGATTAAAACAGCCGATGATATTCTTGGTATAAATCTATCTTATATAATGTTCAATGGTCCGGAAGATGAACTGAAACAGACTCAATTTACTCAACCGGCTATTTTTCTCCACAGTGTAATCCTTGCCGGCATAATCAGGACTATTGATGCTGATGCTGCAGCAGGGCATTCTCTTGGTGAATATTCTGCTTATGTTGCTTCAGGAACAATTCAGTTTCACGAAGCCATCAAACTTGTAAGAGCACGTGGAGTCGCAATGCAGGAAGCTGGAAATGAAAATAAAGGTACTATGGCTGCAGTGATTGGTCTGGATTCAGGAAAGGTTGAATCATTATGCAATGATGCATCCTCAGAAGGAATAGTTCAATGTGCAAATTTTAATTCACCTGGACAAATTGTAATATCCGGCTCGGTTGATGGAGTCAAAAAAGCTATGGAACTTTGCAAAACTGCCGGAGCTAAAATGGTAAAAGAACTTGTTGTCAGCGCTGCATTCCATTCACCATTAATGCTTTCTGCAAAAGAAAAATTGAATTCTGCACTCAGCAGCACAAATTTTTACAATCCAAAATTTCCTGTATTTACAAATGTCACTGCAAAACAGGTTGAAGGTATTTCAGAAATAAAATCCAAATTGTATGAACAGATTACAGCTCCTGTTCGTTGGGAAGAAACAATAATGAATATGATTAAAGATGGTGTTGAAGAATTTTACGAAATTGGTCCCGGAAATGTGCTCCAGGGTCTGGTTAAAAGAATTAATCCTGATGTCAAGAGATTCGGTATTGATAAATTTGAAGATGTGGAGAAGTATTTGTAATGCAGAATGATCTGAATAATTCTATCGAAAAGTTTTCCAAAAAGATAAATGGTTGGTTTATCGATCCGCAAATCTTTACTTATAAATTTATTTGCAATTGTCCGGGTGAATGTTGTTACTATGGAGTTTATGCCGATTATAAAGAATATGAAACTATTCTTTCCATTAAGGATAAAATAATTGATAATATGGATGAGACACAAACTAAAGATGTAAGCAAATGGTTTGAACCTCCCGAAAAAGATGATGACTTTGAATCCGGTATTGCAGTTGGTACAGAGATAGTCAATGGAAAATGTACCTTCCTGGATAAAAATGGTCGCTGCACTCTGCAAAAAATAGCATTGCAGGAAGGTGAATACAAATGGAAATATAAACCAGTTTATTGTGTTCTTTTTCCACTGACCACTTTTGAAGGTGCGCTTACAATCGACACAGAACATATTGAAAGACTACCCAATTGTAATACGGAATCGTGTAACAAGTT
This sequence comes from Ignavibacteriota bacterium, assembly GCA_013285405.1. Taxonomy (NCBI): domain Bacteria; kingdom Pseudomonadati; phylum Ignavibacteriota; species Ignavibacteriota bacterium. The sequence goes on from CP053446.1 coordinate 2,934,100, forward strand.
AACAATGTTTGAAGCGTGCCGGGAAGAATTAGCACATTTTCTTGGTGAAGAAGGATTTGAGGAGTTGAAAAATTATCGTGAAGAATATCTGAACGAAATTAATATCGGAGTAAAAGAAGATGTCACAAAATAAAAGAGCTATTGTAACAGGTGGAACTCGTGGAATCGGAAGAGCAATTGTTAAAGAACTTGCATCAAAAAGCTGCTGCGGTGTTTTATTTTCAGATGTTGCTTTTATTTACAACAGTTGCGATGAATGTGCCGAAGAACTGCAGGCTGAAATTCATAATCCGGCTACAAAAATTTTAGCGTTTAAAGCTGATGCAACTTCACTTGAACAGGCTGAAGCAACAGTTCAGGAAGCTGCTGAAAAATTAGGCGGTGTTGATATCCTGATCAATAATGCTGGTATAACTCGTGATAATCTTCTCCTGAGAATGACTGAAAAAGAGTTTGATGATGTAATTAACGCAAACCTGAAAAGTGTTTTCAATTATACAAAAGCTGTAATCAGGCATATGATTAAGCAGCGTTATGGAAGAATTATTAATATTGCTTCCGTAGTTGGAATAATAGGAAATCCTGGTCAGGCAAATTATGCAGCATCAAAAGCCGGAGTAATCGGGTTTACTAAATCTATGGCAAGAGAACTTGCGTCAAGAAATATTACCGTGAATGCTGTTGCCCCGGGTTATATCGAAACTGATATGACTGCAAAATTATCTGAAGAACAAAGAAAGAAATTAACAGATATGATTCCGATGGGACGGATGGGGAAACCTGAAGACATAGCAAAAGTAGTTGGTTTTCTTTGCAGCCCTGAAGCTGATTATATTACCGGGCAGGTAATTGCAGTTGATGGCGGAATGACAATGTAACATCTTAACAGATTATCGATTGTTAAATAAATCCTGTTTTGCTTAAATTTGAACAATAATTAACAATTATTAGATAAAACATACTCTAAACATAAACTAATTTAGGAGAGTTAAAATGGACGTTGAAGCTAAAGTAAAAGAGATAATAATGGATAAGCTGGGTGTTGAAGAATCTCAGATTACACCTACAGCTTCATTCATTAACGATTTGGGAGCTGATTCGTTGGATATCGTTGAACTTGTAATGGGCTTCGAAAGTGCATTTTCAGTTTCCATCCCGGATGAGGATGCTGAAAAAATCGGAACAGTCGGCGATGCTGTTAAATATTTAACTGAAAAGTTAAGCTAATCTTTATAGTTTTACTATTTTATCATTTCTTTCGATTTAAGATGAAATCTATTCGTTTCCCGGGAGAATTATATGTATAAAAAAAGGCGTGTCGTAATTACTGGTATGGGTGTAGTTTCGCCTATTGGAATTGGTTTGCAGGAATATTGGCAGGCTTTGATTGAAGGGAGAAACGGAGTAGATCTCATAACTCATTTCGACACTACAAAATTCGATACGAAATTTGCTGCTGAAGTAAAGAACTTCAAACCAGAAGATTATTTTGATAAAAAAGCTGCAAGACGGATGGATCGGTTTTGCCAGTTTGCTGTGGCAACTTCTGATATGGCAATGAAAGATTCAGGACTTGACCTTGATAAAATTGACAGAGACCGCTTTGGTGTTATTTATGGAAGTGGGATTGGTGGAATGAAAACATTGCAGGAACAGCATTTTAATTTCTTCAATGGGCTGGATCCCCATAAGATCAGCCCTTTCTTTATCCCTATGATGATCTCTGATATCGCTGCCGGACAAATTTCCATCAGGTTTGGTTTGAAAGGACCAAACTATGCTACAACTTCTGCCTGTGCTACTGCTTCACACGCAATTGCTGATGCTTTCTTTCTAATTCAGAGAGGTAGTGTTGATTTAATGATGTGCGGCGGTTCAGAAGCTGCAATTACCGAAGTTTCAATCGGCGGATTCAATTCTATGCAGGCTTTGTCAGAATGGAATGATCGTTATAAAGAAGCTTCCCGTCCTTTTGATAAAGACAGGAATGGTTTTGTTATGGGCGAAGGAGCCGGAACTCTTATATTAGAAGATTATGATCATGCTGTAAGTCGCGGTGCAAAAATTCACGGTGAAATTATTGGTGTCGGACTTACAGGCGATGCTCATCATATAACCGCACCAGCTCCTGAAGGTGAAGGTGCTTTCAGATCTATGAGAGAAGCAATCAGAGATGCAGGTATTGCTAAAGAGGAAATAGATTTCATAAATGCTCACGGAACTTCTACTGAACTAAATGATCTTAACGAATCAAAAGCAATAAAAAATTTGTTTGGTGATCATGCATATAAATTGATCGTTGATTCCACTAAATCTATGACAGGGCATTTACTTGGTGCAGCAGGCGGAATAGAAGCTATTGCAACTGTTTTGGCAATTGAAAATAGTTTAGTTCCTCCAACAATTAACCTTACTAATCCTGACCCTGTATGTGATTTGAATTATAGTCCGCTTAGTGCTACTAAAAAGGAAATTAAGTACGCAATAAGCAACACATTTGGGTTTGGTGGTCATAATGCTTCTCTATTGTTCAAAAAATTTGAGAAATAAATTTGACTTCTGGCTTCTCGCGATTTTTCGAATTTTTTAAGCCGCAAAAAAAAGAGTTCACTTCATCGGAAACTCAATTCTCATTTCCACAGGAAAAATTTAATCAGCTTGAAAAAATGATCGGGACAACAATTGGTAATAAGAAGATTTACGTTGAAGCACTTATTCACCGCTCTTTCCTTGAGGAAAATGAACAATTCTCTTTTTCTAATGAACGGCTTGAGTTTTTGGGGGATTCTGTTCTGAATCTCATTATCGGTGAATACTTATTCAACAAATTTCCGAATGAAGAAGAAGGATTTCTCACTAAAGTAAGAGCAAAGCTGGTTAACAGGAATGCATTAAGCCTTGTTGCCGAAGATATGGATCTTGCTGAATTATTAATCTTGAGCAGTAGTCTTCCAAAGTCAATTACGCACAATTCCAAATCAATGCTATCAGATGCACTTGAAGCTTTAATTGGTGCAATCTATCTAGATAAAGGAATTGAGACCTGCAAGCAGTTCATTCAGAAGAAAATTCTTGAACCTGCACTAAAGAACGGCGATCATCTCATAGATGAAAATTATAAAAGTCAGCTTCTTGAATATGCACAGGCGAATAAACTTGCAATACCAGTTTACCAGATAGTGAGTGAAGATGGACCTCACCACGATAAAACCTTCACCGCTGAAGTGATCATTGGAGAAAAAGTTCTTGGTGAAGGTAAAGGCAAAAGCAAAAAAGAAGCTGAGCAGAATGCTGCACAGGTTGCGCTGAAGAGAATTTGAATTTCTGATTCACTGCATATCCTCCAATTTCTGCTTCAATTAATTTCACTTATTTCCTTAAATTTATCATACAAAAATTTTTCTGTTCTTAATACTCACATATTATTCAAAGAAAGCAGCCAATGAAAGAATTCGATAACCCCGATAAATTTGTTGACAGGCATATCGGTCCAAATCAATATGAAAGAAACGAAATGGCAAAAGCCTGTGGTGTCAGTTCAGTAGATGATTTAATTGATCAAACAGTACCTGAAAATATCAGACTTAAAGAACCGTCAGCATTAAATCCTCCTGTAAATGAACATATCTTTTTGGAGGACTTAAAAAATATTTCACTCAAGAATAAAGTGTATAAATCATACATCGGAATGGGATATTATCCTTCAATACTTCCAACAGTAATTCAAAGAAATATTCTTGAAAATCCCGGCTGGTACACTCAATATACACCGTATCAGGCAGAAATTGCGCAGGGCAGACTTGAAGCATTATTGAATTTTCAAACTGTTATTTCAGATTTGACAGCAATGGAAATTGCAAATGCTTCTTTGCTTGATGAGGGAACAGCCGCTGCTGAAGCAATGCATATGTTTTATTCGCTTCGTCCGAAAGAAAAAAAGAATGCAAATGTATTTTTTGTCTCCGAAGAAGTCTATCCTCAAACTCTGGATGTTCTAAAGACGAGATCAAATCCACTTGGAATTGAAATTAGAATTGGTCGTACACAAGATGCTCTGCTTACTGATGATATTTTTGGAATATTAGTCCAGTATCCGGCGGGTTATGGTGAAGTAAAAGATTACACTTCAATGTTTCAACAAGCAAGTGAAAAGAAAATATTTAAGATAGTTGCTGCTGATTTATTGAGTCTGACAATATTAAAACCACCGGGAGAATTTGGTGCTGATTGTGTCGTAGGCAATTCACAAAGGTTTGGAATTCCAATGGGGCTTGGCGGACCACACGCTGCGTACTTTGCAACAAGAGAAGAATATAAACGAAATATTCCCGGAAGAATTATCGGAGTTTCGATTGATGCAGATAACAATCGTGCATTGAGGATGGCTTTGCAAACAAGAGAACAACACATAAAACGTGAAAGAGCAACTAGTAATATTTGTACTGCTCAGGTGCTGCTCGCAGTTATAGCCGGGTTTTATGCTGTTTATCACGGCGCTGAAGGATTGAAAGCGATTGCTCTCAGAATTAATAAGTTTGCAAAGATGTTCAATCTTGCGTTAAAGTATTTTGGGTTCAAACAATTAAATAAATCTTTCTTTGATACTCTTCTGATTGAAACTGATAAAGTTATGCTCGAAAAAATCAAAGCAGAAGCATTAAAACGCCAGGTTAATTTCAGATACATCAACGATACTCATATAGGAATTTCATTTGCTGAAACGGTTGAAGAGAGAGATATCAAAAAACTATTTGAAATATTTGGAAAGATTACAGGTAAATCGTTCGATGATAAATTATTGAGAGAATATTTTGCTGCTGCGGATAAGGGTAACGAAATTCTTCTGCCAAGAACTTCTTCATATCTTACTCATCCGGTTTTCAAAATGTACAGAACGGAAACCGAACTCCTTCGATATATGAAGAAACTGGAAAATAAAGATTTATCACTCGCACATTCCATGATTCCGCTTGGTTCGTGTACTATGAAATTAAATGCAACAACTGAAATGACTGCAATTACATGGGATGAGTTTGCGCATATTCATCCGTTTGTTCCGAAAGATCAGGCGGAAGGTTATCACGAAATATTTAATGAACTTGAAAAAGATCTTGCTGAAATTACTGGTCTCGAAGCTGTTTCATTGCAGCCAAATTCAGGTGCACAGGGTGAATATGCTGGCTTGATGGTTATCAGGGCATATCAGAAAGATCAGGGACAATCAAACAGGAATGTTGTTCTGATTCCTTCATCAGCTCACGGGACAAATCCAGCAAGTGCAGTTATGGCAGGAATGAAAGTAGTTGTTGTGAAATGCGATGATCGAGGAAATATTGATGTAAGTGATTTGAAAGCAAGAGCAGAAGAGCACAAACAAAATCTTTCTGCTTTGATGATTACTTATCCATCAACTCATGGTGTGTTTGAAGAAAGCGTTATCGAAATTTGTAAAACCATTCACAACAATGGCGGACAGGTCTATATGGATGGTGCAAATCTGAATGCGCAGCTTGGTCTTACTAATCCCGGATTAATTGGTGCTGATGTTTGTCATCTAAATCTGCATAAAACTTTCTGTATTCCTCACGGCGGGGGTGGACCCGGAGCCGGACCGATAGCTGTTGCCAAACATCTTGTTCCTTTTTTACCTGGACATCCGGTAGTAAATATTAATCGGGATAAATCAATTACTGCCGTTTCTGCTGCTCCTTGGGGAAGTGCACTTATCACTCTTATCTCCTATGCGTATATTAAATTGATGGGTACAGAAGGATTAACTTTAACTTCCAAAGCAGCAATTCTGAATGCGAATTATATGATGGCAAAACTAAAAGATACTTTCAAAGTTCTTTATACAGGATTAAACGGAAGAGTTGGACACGAATTAATTTTTGATATGCGCGAGTTTAAACATTCCTGTAATATTGAAGTCGAAGACATTGCAAAACGATTAATGGATTATGGATTCCACGCACCAACAGTTTCATTTCCGGTTCCTGGAACATTGATGGTTGAACCGACTGAAAGCGAATCAAAAGCAGAAATTGACCGGTATTGCGAAGCACTTCTTTCTATCAGAGAAGAAATTCGTGAAATCGAGGAAGGTAAATACAGCAAAGAAGATAATGTGCTGAAAAATTCTCCTCATACAATGAACTCTGTTATTTCTGATGATTGGAAATATTCATACAAAAGAGAAAAGGCTGCTTATCCATTACCTTTTACACGAGATGGAAAGTTCTGGCCAACTGTTCGACGAGTTGACAACGCTTATGGAGACAGAAATCTTGTATGCAGTTGTTTACCAATTGAAGAATACATACAGGAAACAGTTACTCAATAGAAAAATAAATTAACTTGAATGTTTCAGTATGATGATTATTTTGTTTACGTATAATTAAAAAAATAAGCTGAAACAATCATTTAAATATATATTGAATCTTTTTCTGCAAAGGAAGATGAAATCTTTCACATTAATGAAAATGATCTTCCTTTTTTTTACTCCCATCTTTCTCCAGGCTCAATCCGATACTTTGTTTTATGAAGGTGAATATTCTATTATCGTTGATTCTATATTAATCACCGGTAATGATATCACTGAAGATTTTATAATCCTGAGAGAATTAACATTCGGTATCGGCGATACGCTTAATTACCATCTTGCATCATACAATCGTGAACGTATTTATAGTTTAAGAATATTTAATGAAGTTAAACTTGTGCCATTCTTATATAACGGAAAAAACTTTTTACGAATTGAAATTGAAGAAAGCTGGTATATTTATCCGCTGCCATTTGTTAATCTAAAAGATAAAGACTGGAATAAAATTTCTTACGGTCTTGCTGTTTCGTTATTGAACTTCAGAGGCAGGAATGAAACTTTAAGCGGTTACGCAGCATTTGGTTATGATCCATCGTTTGGGTTCTCATATTTCAATCCGAATATATCCTACAATCATAATTTGAATTTTCAAGTAAAGCTTGGTTTTAGTACATCTACAAATAAAAGTTCTCAGGCTGAACAACTTTATGGTAAACAATTCGAGCAGAAGAATTTTAGTTCCAGAGTTCAATTGGGCAAAAGATTTGGGAATTATCATTGGGCATATCTCAGAACAGGTTTTGATTATGTAGAAACTCCTTTTTACATACATGGAGTTAATGCATCTGAAAGTAGCATTGACAGAACAGTTGTTGCCGGAGTAAGTTATGTTTATGATACAAGAGATTTATCACTATATGCTGCTGATGGAATTTATGCACTTGCAAGTTTAGAATTTAAAGGATTGGGTATCAACGGAATTAATTACCGGGTTGCAGATTTAGATTTCAGAGAGTACAGAAAAATTATAGAAAAATTCACTGCAAAGTGGCGTGTTTCCTTAAGACATACTGCGGGTAAAACTGTACCGTATTATGATTATTCTTTCCTCGGTTATTCAGAACGTGTCCGCGGCTATTTTCATAATACTGAAAGTGAGGGTAACGATAGATTTTTGGGCTCAGTTGAAATAAACTATCCAATTATTGAAGAGACGAGAATTAATCTCTATTGGATCCCACTCTTACCGAATTCGTTATTATCGTATCGTGTTGCAATAATCGCAGGATTATTTGGTGATACGGGTGTAACACGAAACAATGGCGATCCATTTATGATTAAAAATTTTTATACCGGATATGGGACAGGTATATCATTTCTGCTTCTTCCTTATTTTATTTTCAGACTCGAATTTGCGATAAACGATAATGGTCACACAGAATGGATTTTCGATCTTGGCGCATCTTTCTGATATAGAATTGTATTATACACCAGCAGAATTAATCCGAGATGATAAATTAATCCTTTCAGGAGATGAATTCCATCATTCAACAAATGTGATGAGAAACAAGATTGGTGATACACTATATGTTACCGATGGTCAGGGAATAATATATACTTCAAAAATTATTTCAATTCAAAAAAGTGAATTAAGTGCACTGATTGTTGACAGCAAAAAGCAGCTAAATGAATCAGGAAATATTTGGTTTTGCATCCCTTCGTTAAAAAAACCTGATCGCCTTAAATTTGCTTTTGAAAAATGCGTCGAACTTGGAATAATTAATTTCATACTTTTCACTTCGAGGAATGCAGTCTCGACAAAAGTTATTCCTCATAAATTTCAGAAAACTGTTCTTGCAGCAATGAAGCAATCACTTAGAGCTTTCATTCCACAGATTTTATCTTCATCTTTTGGTGAGATAATGAATCTTGATGGTAATAAGTTTTTATTCGATCAGAGTGCAGGTAAAAAATACGATGGAACAGTAAACAATAAAGAAACTACCTACTTTTTATTTGGACCTGAAGCGTGGATTTCATAAATCTGAAATAGAAAAAGTAAATTCTGAAAATCAATTCACTTTATCTCCGCACCGGCTTAGAAGCGAAACTGCTGTTGTAAAGTGTGCATCTTTGCTAAATCTTACCTAAAAAATTATTCTTTATCACCTAAAAGTTCATCAATTTATAACTTTAAAAACGACCCAGTGTTGGGGTAACACTGGGCGCCGACCCTTTTTGCTTCAAAGGGCAGGGGAGAACCCTTCGAAAGGGTCAAAATTTATTCTTGTGGAACTAAAATAGTCCGAGGGCAGATATTCGTAATTGTTAATTCAAAATATTCTAAAGGTCTATTTCAACAATAATCCCCCGTTTAAATTCTATTCGCTCCCGGCTGTCATTACTAAACTCCACCAATCTTTTTCAAGAACGTCATATTTCATTTTCTGCTTTGAATCAAGAAGAGATTCAATCTTAGTATTAATTGAAGAGATAAGATCTTGTTTATCCTTGTATCTGATCTCACCTGAACCGGCAGTTATTTTTTGTAGTTCACTCCCGTAAGTTTTAAGCAAGTCTGTTACTGCAGTTTTCTGTGAATCATTTAGTAAGAGTTTCATCCCAAGTTTATTTGTGAGATCAGCAATTTCTTTATCTGTTAATTTCGGACTCATATCGGTTTGTGCGAACATAGTAACGCAAACAAAAAACATTATGCAAAAAATTGCTATCCTTTTCATAATTACTCGCTGTTTGTTGTTGAATAATCAATAATTTCTACAGGCTAAACTACAATATGCTATGACGATTGTCAATGCATACAATTAATATTATTTGAAAAGAAATCTAATTTGCGGATATTCACATTCAATATTTTGTTATTGTTACAAATTTTCTAATCGAGCTAATCATTAATTGAATTCTAAAGAAGAAACTGCCTTAAGTATATTATCCCGATATATTCGAATTCTCACTCAGGAAAATTTTAAAGTATCTGAACCCATTAAAAATGAATATTCGTATCAGGTTTTCATAAGTAAAAGAAATGAAAAAATTTCTCTCCTCGTTTTCTTCGGAAAGAAGGGAAACAAAATTGTAATTCAGGGAAATAAAGATCTGAAAATTTATAGAGAAGTGAATGATTTAATTTTTGGAGAACGATTGATTCGGGAAGATAAATTAGATGTTGAACCAGCTTATCCGTACATCGGTACTTGATGAATCTGGTAAAGGTGATTTCTTCGGTCCCTTGGTAATTGCCGGAGTTTATGTTACGCCGACAGCCGGAATTGAATTAAAACAATTGGGGATCAGGGATAGTAAAGAGTTGAGCGATCCTCAAATAAAATTTCTTGCTTCTCATTTAGTTAAATTTGATGAGGTCGTTTATGATTTAGTGATTATAAGTCCTGAAAAGTATAATCAATTATATGAAAAGATGGGAAATCTGAATTTGATTATGGGCTGGGCTCATGCAAAAGTTATTGAAAATTTGCTCAACAAATGCAAAGCTGAATATGCTATCAGTGATAAATTTGGAAGCGAAAAAATAATATTTGATTCATTGCAGCAGAAGGGGAGGCAAATCAATCTCAATCAAGTTACAAAAGCTGAGAAATTTATTGCTGTTGCTGCTGCATCCGTTCTCGCTCGTGATGCTGTAATAAATTGGTTTAAGATTCACAGCAAAAAATTTAATTTTGAAATTCCTAAAGGAGCATCTAACGAAGTTGAACTCTCAGCAGCAAAGCTTCGGGCTAAATTTGGGGAAGAAATAGTAAAGAAGCTGGTTAAGCTTCATTTCAAAACTTCACGTAAAGTTTTTAATCAGTAAGGAAAAATAATGGACAGCAATTCGGAAGTAAGAAAAATAGGAATATTAACCGGTGGCGGCGATTGTCCCGGTCTAAATGCAGTGATTCGTGGTGTTACGAAACCAGCTCATGATCATGGTATGACGGTTTTTGGAATACTTGATGGTTTTGAAGGATTTGTAGAAGGAAAAACTATTGAGTTACGAAATGAGGATGTTTCAGGAATACTTTCACACGGTGGAACTATTCTCGGTTCATCGAATAAAGGAGACCCATTTCACTGGCCTGTTGAGAAGGATGGTAAAATAGAAATTGTAGATAAATCTCAGAAAGTTTTGCGCAATTACAAAGCATTGGATCTCGATGCAGTGATTGCTATCGGTGGAGATGGAACCATGCACATCTGTAAGAAATTAATGGAATTGGGAATCAACATAGTTGGAGTTCCTAAAACTATCGACAATGATCTGGAAGCTACTGACATGACTTTCGGTCATGATTCAGCAGTTTATGTTGTATCAGAAGCCTTGGACAGATTGCATACAACTGCATCTGCACATCATCGCGTAATAGTCGTTGAAGTTATGGGAAGATATGCTGGATGGATTGCTCTTCATGGTGGTTTGGCAGGCGGTGCAGATTTAATACTAATTCCTGAGTTTCCATTCTCTTGGGAATGTGTTTATGATAAAATTCATAAACGGGATCTTCAGGGAAAAAGATTTAGTCTGGTCTGTGTTGCTGAAGGAGCAAAACCAATTGGAGGAGAATTAGTAACAAAAGGAACAGATCCTAAACGAACTGACCCTATTCAACTCGGCGGAATTGGAAAAGTAGTTGCAGACAACATCGAAAAGAATACAGGCAGAGAAACTCGTGTAACAGTTCTTGGTCATTTGCAAAGAGGGGGAAGTCCTACTCCTTACGATAGAATATTAGCTACAAAGTTTGGTGCTTTTGCGATTAGTCTTGCAGCAAAGAAAAAATTCGGAAAGATGGCTGCGCTGCGCGGTGACGAAATAGTTGGAGTTGATATTTCTGAAGCTATATCGAAACAAAAATTAGTAAAACCAGATAATCAAGCTGTGTTAACAGCACGTGCAATTGGAATTAGTTTCGGTGATGAAAAATGAATAATTCTTCAATGAGTATTTATTGATTTTGGGGTTGTAAGGCTATATATTTGGGCTGCTTTTTTCAAACGTTAATGTTTGAAATTTATTGGTTGTTGTTAGAATTTTAAACACGGGGTCGTAGTTCAGTTTGGTTAGAACGCCTGCCTGTCACGCAGGAGGTCGCGAGTTCGAGTCTCGTCGGCCCCGCAAAAACTCATCATAATCGGTGAGTTTTTTTATTTATGTATTATACGTACATCATATATTCATCTTCAATTGATAAATATTATATCGGTTACACATCCGATTTAAAATTACGTATCGAAAGACATAATTCTGGTTGGGGTAAATTCAGTTCCCGAGGAATTCCGTGGAAGTTGGTTTATAGAGAAGAATTCTACACTAAGTCCGAAGCTATGAAAAGAGAAAAGGAAATAAAACGAAAGAAAAGTAGAGTTTATATTGAAGAATTAATTCACTCAGGAGGTCGTCCCGACTAGTCGGGAAGTCTCGTCGCCCCGCAAAAACTCATCATAATCGGTGAGTTTTTTTTATTTATGTATTATACGTACATCATATATTCATCTTCAATTGATAAATATTATATCGGTTACACATCCGATTTAAAATTACGTATCGAAAGACATAATTCTGGTTGGGGTAAATTCAGTTCCCGAGGAATTCCGTGGAAGTTGGTTTATAGAGAAGAATTCTACACTAAGTCCGAAGCTATGAAAAGAGAAAAGGAAATAAAACGAAAGAAAAGTAGAGTTTATATTGAAGAATTAATTCACTCAGGAGGTCGTCCCGACTAGTCGGGAAGTCTCGTCGGCCCCGCAAAAACTCATCATAATCGGTGAGTTTTTTTATTTATGTATTATACGTACATCATATATTCATCTTCAATTGATAAATATTATATCGGTTACACATCCGATTTAAAATTACGTATCGAAAGACATAATTCTGGTTGGGGTAAATTCAGTTCCCGAGGAATTCCGTGGAAGTTGGTTTATAGAGAAGAATTCTACACTAAGTCCGAAGCTATGAAAAGAGAAAAGGAAATAAAACGAAAGAAAAGTAGAGTTTATATTGAAGAATTAATTCACTCAGGAGGTCGTCCCGACTAGTCGGGAAGTCTCGTCGGCCCCGCAAAAACTCATCATAATCGGTGAGTTTTTTTATTTATGTATTATACGTACATCATATATTCATCTTCAATTGATAAATATTATATCGGTTACACATCCGATTTAAAATTACGTATCGAAAGACATAATTCTGGTTGGGGTAAATTCAGTTCCCGAGGAATTCCGTGGAAGTTGGTTTATAGAGAAGAATTCTACACTAAGTCCGAAGCTATGAAAAGAGAAAAGGAAATAAAACGAAAGAAAAGTAGAGTTTATATTGAAGAATTAATTCACTCAGGAGGTCGTCCCGACTAGTCGGGAAGTCTCGTCGGCCCCGCAAAAACTCATCATAATCGGTGAGTTTTTTTATTTATGTATTATACGTACATCATATATTCATCTTCAATTGATAAATATTATATCGGTTACACATCCGATTTAAAATTACGTATCGAAAGACATAATTCTGGTTGGGGTAAATTCAGTTCCCGAGGAATTCCGTGGAAGTTGGTTTATAGAGAAGAATTCTACACTAAGTCCGAAGCTATGAAAAGAGAAAAGGAAATAAAACGAAAGAAAAGTAGAGTTTATATTGAAGAATTAATTCACGCAGGAGGTTGTCCCGACTAGTCGGGAAGTCTCGTCTGTTTCATTGATACGAAGTGGAGACAGATCGGTTTCGTTGATAAATTCACACATTGCTGACCTTTCAAGATTTTGATAGAATTTTATCCCGCCAGATTTTGCACCTCAGAATATTTTTTTAATTAATTCAACTGCAAGTGATGATTTATTTACTTATCAAACGGAAACTTTTACGAAATCTGTTCAATAAGATTTAATGAGGATACCATTTTACTGGCACTTAAATGGAAAAGTTTTTGGTGAAATAATATTTATATATTCAACAAAAATTAACTTTTCTCAAGTAATCAACAATGGATCAAAAAATTCTTTTCTTGGATATTGATGGGGTTTTGAATTCAAAAATTTATTACAAGTATATCTACAAACCAGAAGAGGGTCATAGCCGGTTCGATCCATATTGTGTTGTACTTATAAAAAGATTAGTAGAAGAATTTTCTCTGCAGATAGTAATTACATCTACCTGGCGAAATGGTATAATTGATCGACTTAAAAAGGAGCTTCAAGAAAGTAACCTCAGCCCCTATTTACATTCTGATTGGCACACACCAATTCTGCGTCCTGTTAGCCGTGGTAAAGAAATTAAATTATGGCTAGACAATCATCCTGAAATTCAGAACTATTTAATAATCGATGACAGTGAAAATCTACTCGAATATCAGATGAACAAATTAGTGAAGACAGACAATTACGCTGGTATGGCACAACTGCAATATAATCAGGCAAGATATTTACTTTTACCAAAACCAGAATTTATTCAAGCACCTTTCATAGATATTGAAGATAGATAACTGCAATTTTTCTTAAGTGATGCTATTTAATTTCTTCTGTTTCGAAAAATCTCTCATCTAAAAGATAAATCTCATTTTCCTTTATCCTCATTTTATAAAAATTCTTTATTACTCATTCAAAAACTGTATTACTATATTTAATGGTAATAATTATATCAATACGTATTAAATATGAGAACATTTATAATATTAACATTACTTGCCTTCTTTTTTATTGGAAATGAAATATCCGCTCAGATAGAAAACGTTCCACTGACACATCCGGTATATATATTCCTTAAAGAAATGAAAGTAAAAAAAATTATTCCATATATAAATGAAGATGTTCCTAATCTTTCAAGATTTCAGGTGAAGATATATTTACAAATTGTTGAAGAAAAACTGGAAAGTTTAAGCGCCACAGAAATAAAATTATTGAATAGATATAAAGCGGAGTTCTACGAATTAACAGATATTAACAACTCAACTTATTTTTTTCATCCTGAAAATAATTTTTTAACAAGCCTTTCGGAAACATTTTCTGATAAGGTGAAATATATTTATGCTTACTCCGGAGAAAATGCTAATGTATTTCTAAACTTGCTCGGACATTATTATTATGGCCAGCAATTTCGACCATCAATTAATAATGCCCATTTGTTTGATATTGGTTTCAGATTTCATGGTACATTATTTAATCATTTAGGTTACAACATGGCAGTAATAAAAGGAGGAGCTGCTGGTAACAAACAAGTTGCTGAATTAATAGATCCAAGAATTAAACAAACTTTTAAATGGGTTGAAGATGCTGAAAACATTGGTAATTATGAATTCGTTGACGGATACATTAAATACCTTACAAATCCAGTTGATGATATGAATCTTTTCATTGAAATAGGTAGAGAGTATAAAACTGTAGGCTATGGATATGGAAGCAAACTGGTATTATCTGGCGACAGCCCGCCTCTTGATTTTATTGAGTTCGGATTGAATTATGGGATTGCAAGTTTTTCATCAATACATGGTTCAACCGTTGGTGATTTCTCCTACAATATGGATGAAAGATATACTAAATATTGGGCATTCAACAGATTAAAATTTTCATTCGAAAACTTATTTGATATAGGAATTGGTGAGAATATAATCTATTCCGGACGGGGTTTCGAATTGGGTTATGCTTCGCCTCTGGCATTTTACAAATTTGTTGAAATGGAACTGCAGGATCGTGATAACGCAAATTTGTATTTTGATATTCAGACGAGCTTCATTCCGAATTTAGAACTACAAGGCACGTTTTTTCTGGATGAAAACATTCTGTCAAATCTTCAAAACTTCGATAGCTATAAAAATAAAACAGCTTATCAATTGGGAATTTTCTGGTATGAAGCACTTTCACTGAATGATCTCTCTATGAAACTTGAATATACAAAAATCCGTCCGTTCGTATATACACATGTGAATGCACAAAATACATACTCGTCGTGGGGAACAAATTTGGGTCATCCTATTGGACCAAATGCTGATGAAATATTTAGTGAACTTGCATATAATCTTAATGATTGGATGAGAGTAACGCTAAACTACCGGTTTGTTAGAAAAGGTGAGAATCTTTATGATGAACAAGGAAATCTAATTAAAAATGTAGGTGGAGATATCAATGTTTCAACCGGACCTAATCCGGAATTTGAAAACGCTTATTTTCTCGATGGTGAACGATTCAACCAAAATATTTTTCAGGTTGGTTTCAGAATTGAACCCATTCGGGATTTTATTTTTTATTTAATATACAATTACGATCAGGAAAACAATTTAGCTACAGGAAATAAATTAATAACGAACTACGGTTTATTTAAATTCCAGATTGGTTATTAGAAGTATTATAATGGAGTTAGCTATGACCGCAAATCCATTGAACTTTTAAGAAGTTATATTCATGAACCATATCGGATTTGTGGGAGCTATAGGATTCTTCCATAGGAATGCCTTTGGCAGAACCTTTGACACTCTGATTTTTGTTATTGAAAACAATGGATTAGTATATTTAGAAAACGAATGAGTGAATAGATTTGTAATGATAAATGAAGATGGTTAAATGAAGATCGTGAAGTTTGTGGGGGCTAAAGGATTCTTCCATAGGAATGCCTTTGGCAGAACCTTTGACACTCTGATTTTTGTTATTGAAAACAATGGATTAGTATATTTAGAAAACGAATGAGTGAATAGATTTGTAATGATAAATGAAGATTATGGATTTTGTGGGAGCTATAGGATTCGAACCTATGACCCCCTGCTTGTAAGGCAGGTGCTCTGAACCAGCTGAGCTAAGCTCCCTTTAATTGTGGGCACAAATATCAAACTAATAGACTAAAAAAGCAAACGATTTTACATTATGAGCGGGCGACGGGGTTCGAACCCGCGACATCCAGCTTGGGAAGCTGACACTCTACCAACTGAGTTACGCCCGCAGAATTTTGAGCAATTATTATTCACTCCTGAAAAATAATTTGATTCACTTTACTTTCAAAAATATTTCTTTCCTGGTTAATATTTAATGTTTCATTTTGTTAATGAATTAGAGTTTTAGTTTCAAAATAATAAATAACTCATTTCAATATGTTGAATCCACTTTAATTTAATTCTAATTAGTAGTACGAATACGGTATATTTATTGCAGTATAATAACGTCATTCGCAAGAATACTATTTCATGGAGCGAGGGCAAAAAGCTCCTGTGTCATAAATAAATAATTTAATTACTGGTGAATTGTATTCATCAATGAGTTTCAGAGGATATCTATGCTAATCGGAATTATCATCTTTTCAATTGTTACTTTAGTGACGGTTTATATTTTAATTGGTGCTCATCAATCCTGAACTAACCTGCTCTTAAAGAACATGATTAATCTAAATAAGATTAGATCTGATCATGCTTTTTATCAATCCTAAGATTATAAAATAGAGATTAAGTTCAACAATTTCGGTAATGTGACTATTCGCCGGAAAGTTCAGTGAATGATTAATGCGAGATAGGATCTTATTTTAAATTGATTTTGAAATGAATTTTATTTTCCTACGCGGGAGAGGTAGAACTTGCTAATGCTTCCAGTACTGAATCATATTTTTCGAATATCTCAATCGCACCTGTGAGATGAAGGACTGAGTGATTAAAATTTCCCGGTTTAACCAGTTTTAAAGAACCACCTTTTACTTTCACTTTTCTCCAAATTACAACAAGTACACCAATGAATGCAGAGTCCAAAAAATCGCACTCATTTAATGATATAACAATATTGTGATATCCTTTATCTAATTCATCATCAATTAAACTCTTGAATTCTATTGCTTCTTGAAACGTAGCTTTATCAAGATTGATGGATGCAATCACGTAATCGTTTTGATGTCTTAATTCAAAGTTATTCATTTTGCCCTCGAAAAGAGATTTTCTATGGTGCTTTTTGCCAATAAATGTGCCAACAGTTTTTTAGAAAAAAAAGAATATGTGAGTATGATTTTGACGGTTTGAATATTTATAATCAATTTTACTGTATCATTATTGAGTAACTCATTACGTATCGTATCAGAACAAAACAAATAAATAATCCATCTGACAATTTTCATCACGGCAGCCAGATTCTCGCTGGAACAATCCTTGCTAATCAACGATAGCGTTTATTAGGTAATAATTCAGCCTCATGTTAAACTATTTCAATCGTGCACTTAAACATTAAGGGCTACTTGTTAATGAATAAAATAAAATTATTTTCGGCTATTATTGCTGTTGAAATAGTAGTGATACTATTCTTGGCTATGATTTTAATTCATGAATCTTTTACAACCCCATCTAACCAAAATAAAACTTCATTTGAGAACGAGATGATTTATACGCAGGATACAGATATTCCATTCACAGGTAAGATGCTTGATACTCTTGATAATAAATTAATAGTCGAGTTTAATGTCGTCAACGGATTCAAACAAGGTGAGTTTCATCTTTTAAAGATGGATGGAACTTATGCAGTAAAAGGATATATGAATAAAAATAAAAACGATGGTAACTGGAAATATTATTATGAAAATGGCGGGTTAGAATGTTCAGGTAATTTTGATGATGACGAACCTACAGGCGAATGGGTATGGTATCACGGAAACGGTTTGATAAGTTGTAAAGGAATTTTCTTAAATGGGAAACCAGATGGTCAATGGATTAAATATAATCAGGATGGCAGTCCATCCGTAATAATCAATTATCGATTCGGAAAAGTGATCAATTATATTTCACTTGATACTCCAACCATCAGCTAAAAAGTCTGTTTAGTTAAACGAATCCTTCACAAGTTTCTTCTGCTGCTGCATTGAAATTTTATATGAACCTACTGCAGGGCTTGCACTTTCAGGTCTGCCTGAATAACCTAATTCACATTCTTTTGGTAAATCATTTCGCAATCGATTAAACAAAAAATTCCAGGCACCCATATTCATTGGCTCTTCCTGAACCCATTTGATTTTCTTAACAGATGAATATCTTTCAATAATTTTTCTGATCTTTTTAGATGCGTAAGGATAAAATTGTTCAATCCTGATGATAGCAGTATTTGAAATTTTATTATCAGCTCTGTATTTCAACAGATCATAATAAATCTTACCGCTGGTTAAAATAAGATGATCAATTTTTTCAGGAGTTTGAATTGAATCATCATCGAGTACTTCTTCAAATTTCCCATTTAAAAATTCTTCTTTTGACGATTTAGCTTCGGGTGCTCTCAACAAACTTTTTGGTGTCATAATAACTAAAGGTATCTTCATACCCGATTTTATCTGTCTTCTTAAAAGATGAAAATATTGAGCGGGTGTTGTTACATTACAAACTTGTATATTGTTCTCAGCACTAAGTATTAAAAATCTTTCAAGTCTAGCACTTGAGTGTTCGGGTCCTTGTCCTTCAAATCCATGTGGAAGTAGCATTACAAGATTATTTGGCATTTGCCATTTAGTGTAAGCAGCTACTATAAAGTTATCAATAATAACCTGAGCTGCATTAGCAAAATCACCAAACTGTGCTTCCCAAATTACAAGAGTTAATGGATCAACAGCACTATACCCGAATTCAAATCCTAAAACAGCCGCTTCCGATAATGAGCTATCCAATGCTTCAAGATAAGCCTGTTTGTCATTTAAATGATTTAATGGGAAATATAATGATCCGGTTTTTACATCAGTGAAGGCAAGATGTCTTTGGCTGAATGTACCACGAACACTATCCTGACCACTCAAGCGTACAGGCGTTCCTTCAAGAAGTAAACTTCCGAATGCAAGTGATTCTGCGAACGCCCATTCGGCTTTTCCTGTTCCATCAATTATTTTTTTCCGACTTTCGAGAAATTTTGAAAGTTTTGGGTGACCATTAAAGTTAGCTGGTATTTTTGTTATTCCATCAACTATTGTCTTTAATGTATCCTCACTAATGGATGTTTTTTTCTCTGATTGAATAATCTCAATTTCTTTTTTAGGTACAGCAAGTATGAGATCGCCTTCAAATTTCTTACTCTCTTGTCTTATCCTTTCTACGGAGGCATTCATTTTACTATTCAGGTTATCAGCGAACGTCTTTATTTCATTTTCAGAAATAATTTTTTCTTCAATTAATTTGTCCTGGTAAATCTGCCTGACAGATGGATGTTCTTTTATTTTTGCATATAAAATTGGTTGAGTATATCCTGGCTCATCACCTTCATTGTGTCCATGTCGTCTGTATCCGAATAAATCAATCACTACATCTTTATTAAATATCTGTCTGTAATCAGAAACAAGTTTAGCAACCCACAATGCAGCTTCAGGGTCATCGCCATTAACGTGAAAGATTGGCGCCTGAATCATTTTTGCTATGTCAGTTGCATATTGTGAAGATCTGGCATCTTCAGGAGTTGTAGTAAAACCAATCTGGTTATTTACAACTATATGAATAGTTCCACCGGTTCTGTATCCGCTCAATTGTGATAGGTTCAAAGTTTCTGCAACAATACCTTGTCCGGCAAAAGCTGCATCTCCATGAATTAATAAAGACATCACTTTGACATGACTTTTATTATCGCCCATTCGTGTTTGCTTTGCCCGAACAATTCCTTCAACAACAGGATCAACCCATTCGAGGTGACTTGGATTTGCAGCAACAGAAACTGAAATATTTTTTCCTCTAATTGTTTTATAGTTTCCTGTAGCGCCTAAATGATACTTTACATCACCAGAACCTTCAAAGGAATTCGGATCTCTGATATCTTCGAACTCAACAAAAATAGAATCATAAGATTTCCCTATGATGTTTGCTAACACATTCAGTCTTCCTCTGTGTGCCATTCCCATCACTACTTCTTTAATATTATGGTCGGCAGCTTCAGTCAGTATAAAATCCAACAGCGGAATTAATGTTTCACTTCCTTCCAATGAAAATCTTTTATGTCCAATAAATTTGCTATGAATGAAGTGTTCAAATGCTTCTGCTGCGATTAATTTTTTTAGAATATTTATCCTGGTTTGATTATCAAATTCAGGGGTATTTCTAACCGGTTCCATTTTTTTCTGAAGCCAGGTTTTCTCAGCAGGATTCTGGATATGCATATATTCAACACCAATTTTATCACAGTAAGTTTTTTCCAGAATGTTAAGTATGTTACGAAGTGTTGCTGTGTTTAGATTTCCAAAACCACCTGTAATAAATTGACGATCTAAGTCCCATATAGTCAAGTTATAACTTGCCGGATCCAGTTCAGCATGATATTGTGTTTTTGAACCCAGCGGATCAAGGTCAGCAATAAGATGTCCTCTTACTCTGTATAAATTAATTAGTTGGAGAACTTTAGCTTGTTTTACAATCTCTTCTGTATTTGCAGTTGTTTCGAAAATTCCCGGCTGATAGTCTGTTTGCCATCTCAAAGGTTTGAAAGGAAGTTTTAATGAATCGAATATATCATCATAAAAATCATTCTGACCTAAAAGCAGATCATTGATCTCTTTAAGAAACATTCCGGATTCTGCACCTTGAATTATTCTGTGATCATAAGTGCTGGAAATATTCATTACTTTACTGATGCCCAATGTTGAAATTGTTGTCTGAGACATTGCTTGATATTCAGCACTATATTGAATAGCTCCTGCAGCTATAATCGCTCCCTGACCAACCATAAGTCTGGGAACAGACGCAACCGTACCGATCGTTCCAGGATTAGTTAATGTAATTGTTGTACCTAGAAATTCATTTGGATCAATAGCACCTTTTCTTGATCTGTTTATCAGGTCTTCATAAGCATTCCAGAATTCACTAAAGTTTAATTTATTTGCACTTTTTATATTTGGAACAATCAAAGATCTTGAACCATCTTTGCGTTCGATGTCGATAGCAAGACCAAGATTCACGTCTTTTCTATTTATAACGTGAGGTTTTCCTTCTATTATTGTGAAAGCACTGTTCATCACCGGCATTGATTGAACAGCTTTTAGTATGGCCCAGCTAATAAGATGAGTAAAAGATATTTTTTTCTTATTGATTCTTTGAAGGTGATTGTTTATGAGTGTTCTGTTTTCTTCAAGTAATTTCACCGGCATAGTTCTTTGCGAAGTTGCAACAGGGACAGATAAACTATTTACCATGTTTGCAAGAATTTTTTCCGAACTTCCTGCTATTATCTGAACTTCGTCGTTTTCACCAGGCTGTGGAAGCGGAATATTCAATTGCTGCAAAGATGATTTACCGGAATTTTTCCCATTGCCTCCATCAGTACCAGAAATATCACCAAAAAATTTTCTCCATTGGTCGGGTACTTTTTCAGGACTTTTGGAAAATTGATCATGCAGATATTCAACGAACCAGGTGTTAGCACCAAATTTTTCCAGTTCTTCTTGTTGCTTTTTACTGAGATTTTTCGACTTCATAAATCCAAATCTGATTTTTATTACTTTTAAGTAACTTATTAAAGATTTTTATAATTAAATAGATAAACTTTGAGAAACATGCCTAATAAAAAATATAATCGATCCATTATTACATTAAACAATTTACGTCACGAATATAACCTAAATAAACTATCTGAGGAAACTATCAGGAAGAATCCATTCAGGCAATTTGAATTCTGGTTTAGACAAGTTATAAAACTAAAACTGACTGAACCAAACGCTATGGTTCTGGCAACTACAGATAAAAAAGCAAAACCTTCTGCCAGAATTGTATTGTTAAAAGATTTAAGCAAGGATGGATTTGTTTTCTTCACTAACTATAAAAGTTCAAAAGGAAGAAGTCTTACTGAAAATCCAGAAGCATCACTTTTATTTTATTGGGCTGAACTAGAAAGACAAATAAGAGTTGAAGGAAAAGTAAAAAAAATATCCAGAGCTGAATCACAAAAATATTTTAATACACGACCTCTCGAAAGCCGAATAGCAGCTTGGGCTTCCGAACAGAGTGAAGTAATTCCAGACAGAGAATACCTCGAGCAAAAATTTTTATATTTTAAAGAAAAGTTCAGAGGGAAAAAAATTCCTATCCCACCATATTGGGGAGGTTTTGTTTTAGTTCCGGATTATTTTGAATTCTGGCAGGGAAGAGAAAACCGACTGCATGATAGAATATGTTTTAAAAAAATGAAAAGCGGTTGGAAAATTTTCAGGCGGGCACCATAACTAAAAACTGAATTTACTCTTAATCGATGTTTGTGTAATCAAGCTTCTTACTACAATCGCAGTCAAGATAATCAAACCTCCGATTATTGCTGTAATTGAAGGAGTCTCTCCATACCCAATAAAAACCCAAACAGGATTTAACACAGGTTCAACCATCGAAATTATTGATGCTTCAACTGCAATCACTCTTTTTAATCCTGATGCAAAAAATGCATAAGCTGTTGCAATCTGAAAAACGCCGAGAAAACTAACCATCCACAAATCTGAAAAGCTGATTAATTCAATTGAAGTAAGAAAAGGAATGCATATCATAGCAACGAGTACATTTCCCCAAAAAATACTGCTCTGCTGATACTTATGATCATTTTGTTTCATTCCTAAAAAGAATGCTGCGAAGGTTATTCCGGAAATGAGAGCAACAAAATTTCCTTCAAGATGTCCAGGTTCAAGTTTTCCAACGAAAAATAAAATCATTCCGAGAACACATACTGCAACTGTTATGATATTAATTCTTTCATATTTTGTTTTATTAAATATTGGTTCAAAAATTAAAACGTAAATTGGTGCAGTGGATTGCAAGAAGATGGCGTTTGCAGCCGTTGTAGTTTTTGTAGCAATTACAAATGTTATAAGAACAATTGCGTAAATAAATGAATTGATGAGACTCAGTTTGTTGAATAACAGTATTCTTTTTTTGAAAATGATTGCAAAAGTAATTGCAGCAATCGAACACCGGAAAAAAGATAATTGCATGGCGTTCAGCGAAATCAGCTTGATAAATAAACCGCCACTGCTCCACAATAATGCAGCAGTGAATACGTATAGGATTCCTTTCTGATGTTCGGAAAGATTTTTCATTTCAATTGTAAATATAACTAGCATAAAATCAGTTTTATTTAAAGTTCTTTTTTACAAAATCATCATTAAATTGAACCCAACAAATCGGATATTTTTATTTTATGAGCGGCATTTACAAGTTTGTAGATCATACAGCAGATATTGCAGCAGAATTGAAAGGCAGCAGTCTTCAGGACATATTTGAAGCTGGCGGAAAAGCATGGTTTTCTGCTATAACCGATGACGAATCAATTGCAGCCGATGACACTATGGAGATAGAACTTTCTGCAAATTCACAGGAAGAACTTCTGGTTACTTTCTTAAATGAATTAAATTATCTGTTGCTTTCGCAAAGATGGTTGTGCGTGTCAGTTAATTCTTTTAAATTATTTGATGACAATGAAGGTTTTGAACTTTCAGCGGAACTTGAAGGAACAAAAGTATCAATTGATTTTCCAATGAAACACGAAATAAAATCCGTTACATATCATCAGGTTGAGATTGTAGTGGAAGACGGTAAGTTTTCAACTCTTGTTGTTTTCGATATTTAACAATTTCATTGAAGTGTAAGAATATGAATGTTAGTGGAATTGAATTAACAAAAATAAGAGAAAATTTATGGGAGATACCTGCTTCCGGAGAAATGAATGTTCCAGGAAGAGTTTATATCTCGCAGCGAATGATCGAAAAAGGATTGGATGATGGCGAAGCCCTCAAGCAAGTAGTTAATGTTGCTCATCTTCCCGGAATTGAAAAATATTCGCTCGCTATGCCTGATATACATTGGGGTTACGGTTTTCCAATTGGTGGTGTTGCAGCTACAAACCTGGATGAAGGAGTTATTTCACCAGGTGGTGTTGGTTATGATATTAATTGCGGAGTAAGACTGGCTAAAACTAATCTGGAATACGAACCAATAAAAAATAAAATTGATAGTCTTGTTTCAAAATTATTTCAAGCGGTTCCTACCGGTGTGGGTGCAAGCGGTGCAATAAAAAAATTATCTTCCGTTGATATAAAAAAAGTTTTAACCAAAGGCAGCGTTTGGGCGCTTGAAAATGGTCTCGGTGTTCCCTCTGACATTGAATTTACTGAAGAGAACGGAACATTAAAAAATGCTGATATCGCTGTTGTCAGTCAACGTGCATTAGAACGTGGTGCAGATCAGCTTGGAACACTCGGTTCAGGAAATCATTTTCTGGAAGTTGATGTTGTTGATGAGATTTTTGATAACAAAACTGCAGATGTATTTGGATTATTTCCCGGACAAATTGTAATTCAGATTCATACCGGTTCACGCGGGCTCGGTTATCAGGTGTGTGATGATTATCTGAAAATTTTGCTTAACGCTAGCGGGAAATATGGGTTCAAATTACCTGACCGACAGCTCGCTTGTGCACCAATTCAATCGCAGGAAGGTCAGGATTACTTCGCAGCAATGCAAGCTGCAGCTAACTTTGCCTGGAGTAATCGTCAGGTAATAATGAATCTTGCCAAAGAAGTGTTAAAAGAAACTTTCTCAATAAGTGAATCAGAATTGGGATTCAAACTTTTATATGATGTTTGTCATAATATTGCAAAGATTGAAAAGCACACTGTTGGAAATGAAATAAAAGAAGTATGCGTTCATCGGAAAGGTGCGACGCGTGCATTTCCTCCCGGCAGTAAATTGATTCCTGAAAAATATAAGAATGTTGGTCAGCCGGTTTTAATCCCAGGAGATATGGGAAGGTATTCTTACATTTTAGTCGGAACAGAAAACGCAATGGAAGAAACTTTCGGAAGTTCATGCCACGGCGCTGGGAGAAATTTAAGTCGCACTAAAGCATTGAAAAGTGCAAAAGGACGAGATCTGGTTGCTGAACTTAATAAAAAGGGAATATCAATCCAGGCAAAAGGATATAAAACAATTGCCGAAGAAATGTCAGATGCTTATAAAGATGTTTCCGATGTGGTTGACGTGATGCATAAAGAAGGCATAACGCGTAAAGTCGCAAAGATAAAACCTGTTGGAGTAATTAAAGGATGATCAAATAGAAGATGGTTGACGGTAAAATTAATTATATTAACTTAAAATTATTGGGTTATGGATAAAGACTTCGTTGAAAATATTCTTTTTGAATTACTAAACCAGTGTCATGAAAAGTATGGCGATGCAGTTGAGAAAATCTGGTTTTACGAAGACGAATTGTGCCCAAGTTGTAATAAACGAAAAATTGACGCTGTATCTATGGGTGATGAATCAGCATTGTCATTAAATGCTTTTATGTACCACGATTTGAATACTCTGATAGGTTATTTTCTTTGTAGTTATTGTGTGACAAATTTGTTTGGTAAAGGTAATAAGCAAAAATTATTATATAAAAAACTGGAAGAAAATTTAAAAACTGCTTATCACGAGCATATAAAATCTCAAGTTTCCTGATGCAGGTAGTGGATGTTTAATTTATCTGGAATTTTTATTTGAAATATTTTACTCCACCTGTTTTGATACAAAAAATTTTTAATAGTTTCATCTGGGAAACTTCAAATAATAAAATTCTTTTAACATTTGATGATGGTCCGACTGAAGTAGCAACATTAAAAATTTTAGATGTTCTCAAATCAATTAAGATAAGAGCGGTTTTCTTTTGTGTCGGGAATAATATTAAAAATCATCCTGGTTTAACTGAAAAAATTCTGGAAAGTCAACACACAATTGCCAACCACACGATGAATCATGAATTACTTTTAAAAATGGGTGTAAAGAAATCAATTTCTGCAATCGAGCCGTTCAATATATTATTAAAGAAAAATTTCAATTATGATGTAAAATACTTCCGACCGCCTCACGGGCTTTTTAATTTCTCAACGAAGAAAGTTTTGGCTGAATTAAATTTGAAATGTGTAATGTGGAATCCATTGACGTACGATTTTAAAAACAATTTTAAATTAGTTGAACATTCAATAACCAATTATTTAAATAAAAATTCCATTTTAGTATTTCATGACAGCATAAAATCCTGCAAAATTATTGAACGAAGTTTAAACTTTACCGTTGAGCAAATAGCAAAAAAGGGATTTGAATTTGGAGTACCTGAAGATTGCTTGAAATAATATTTCTGATACTTGTTTCGGGATATTTTATTATTTCAGCGACTCTGATAACCGGAGCGAAAAAAATATTTCCTCAGGTAACTGAAGATAAATTACCTTCGATTTCAGTAGTGGTTGCGGCAAGAAATGAAGCTGAAAATATTTTACTCTGCCTGGAATCTTTGAACAATTTGATTTATCCGGAAGGGAAACTTGAAATAATAATCATTGATGATACATCCACAGATAACACTTTAAAAATTGCTGCTGACTTTATTCATGGTAAAAAGCAGTTCAGAATTATTCATCTGCAGGAAAATGAACAATCAGTTTTAAAAGGCAAAGTTAGAGCAATGTCCGAAGGAATCAAGCTCACCAAAGGAGAAATAATAATCACGACAGATGCTGATTGCCAGGTTACTCCGCTTTGGGCAAAAACTATCGCTTCATATTATACTGATAGTATTGGAGTAGTTAACGGATTTACTTCACAAAAAGTTGAAGGTGCATTCACTGGAATGCAGGCAATTGATTTTATTTATCTTTTATTTATTTCTTCAGGGACGATCAACCTGGGAAAACCAGTTAGCTGCATCGGCAACAATATGTCCTTTCGAAAAAAAGCTTATGATGATATCGGTGGATTTGAAAATTTGTCATTCAGTGTTACTGAAGATTTTCTTTTACTCAACTCCATCCACAAGTTGGGAAAGTATAAGACCATTTATCCACTCGACAAAAATTCATTGGTTATCTCAAAACCAGCAGCTAACCTGAAAGAGTTATTCAGGCAGAAAAAACGCTGGGCTGTCGGTGGAATTGATGCTCCACTGCTTGGTTTATTCTTAATGTCCTGGGCTTTTCTGACAAATGCTTTTATTCTTTTAACTCCGGTTTTCTTCAGCTCAGTTTGGATTTATTTGGTTGTATTCAAAATATCAATTGATTTATTTGTACTGTATCCAATACATCAAAGATTAGGTCTTCAGAAAAATTTGAAATATTTTTTGTTATGGGAAATTTATTATATGATATATGTCGTCGTTCTTCCTTTGACAGTTTTATTCAACAAAAAAGTAAAATGGAAAGATAGAACTTACTGATGCTTCTTCTTTGTAATTATTATGTAACATATCGGTGCAATGCTTTTTGTGAGTTCTGCCATTTTGGTGATCATAAAAATTTTAAGGAGACACCGTATGCTGACTTAAATGATTTTAAATCGAATGTTGAACAGCTTGCAAAACTTGGAGTAAAATTTATTGATTTGACCGGAGGTGAACCCCTTCTTCATAAAGATATTCACCTGATGGCGGAGTTTGCACGCAATTTTAAAATGCAGACCAGTATCACAACCAATACACTTCTTTATCCGAAGTTTGCTGAAAAACTTGCTGAAAAAATTAATCTGCTTCACTTCTCACTCGATTCTCCTGATGAAGACGAGCATAACAGGATTCGGAAAGTGGATTGCTACAAGTCTGTTTTTAATAGCATTGAGATTGCAAAATCATTTAGTGAGTTTCCTGATATTCTTTTCACTGTAACAAATGAAACTTATAAAAAATTACCGCGAATGCACGAATTGGCTGCTAAACATGATTTGGTCTTACTTGTTAATCCGGTTTTCTCTTACTTTGGTAATCCCGGATTATCTGAGGATGCAGTTGATTTTATTGATGAATATTGTGATGGGAAAATGAACGTCTATCTTAATAAAGCGTTCATGAAACTTCGCAGAGATGGTGGAAATGATATTAGTAATCCAAGTTGTAAAGCAGTCTCACGTGTGATAGTTATATCACCTTACAATGAAATTATTCTGCCTTGTTATCATTTTGCAAATGATAAAATCAATATTGACAGACCGATAGGTGAAATCAGAAAGTCGGACAAGATAAAGCATTTCTTGGATATGGAAGGACGATTTACTTTTTGTGAGGGCTGCACAGTGAATTGTTATTTTGAACCTTCTTTTGCTATCCCGACTAATCTTTATTCGATTTCAAGTTTAACCTCAAAGTTTAAATACAGCTACAATAAACTTATCAAACAAAAAATAAAAAAGTTGTCAAAGTCCGGCTCGGATAGAAAAATTATCTCTAAATCAGAAAGTAATTAATGCGATTTTTACTTGCTACGTTTCTGCTGCTTCTTGTAAAAATTAATTCTTTTGCACAAACTGCAACAGAATGGTTTCCTGCCGATTTAAACATTCAGCCTTTTACTGCACATTTTCTCGAACCGAAGACCGGTTTCCAATATCTTTTTAATCTTGAAAAAGTAAGAATTGATATCGGGACATCACACGATATTATTCGTTTGATAAAAGAAGGCGAGTCATTTTCTGTTGGTGCTGATTTTTTCACTTACACTCGTGCACGCTCAGAAAATAATTTTAAATTCCCTGTTGAAACAGTTGATTATCTTTTTGGAGTAAATGGAAGTTATAAAAAAAAGATTGATGAAAATGAGTGGGGACTCAGGTTACGTTTCAGTCACATCAGCGCTCATCTTGTGGACGGATATTATGATCTCGAAAATGAACTCTGGAGGAATGGGAGAGAACCATTTGTTTACAGCAGAGAATTTTTTGAACTGATTGGTTATTACAAAATTTCTGATATCCGGATTTATGCAGGTGGCACATACAATATTCATATTGTTCCTGATGAAATAAAAAAAGAAATTTTTCAATTCGGGTTTGATTACTATCCTGATATTCTTTCAACTTCAGCATTTACTCCATTTGTCGCCTATGATTTTAAGTTAACCGGAATAGATGAATATTCAGGAAACAATATTATTTCCACTGGATTAAAATTTGGTAAACCCGAGTCAAGAGGATTCAGTATCTTAGCATCCTATTTCTCCGGCAAAAGTGTTCACGGAGAATTTTATGATATCAATGAAAATTATACAACAATTGGAATCAATCTGGATATTTAAATATGGCTGAACCTTTCGGAGAGAATTATTATTCTACATTCTCAACACCTCCGGTTAAGAAATTGAAAGAACGGATTCCACTGCACGTTGGTTTATTTATTATCACATTCATTACCACTACAGTTGCGGGTGTTCAATGGATAAGCGCTTCCGGTGGTCCTTGTGAATTGAAAGAGCTGTTGAGTGGACTACCATATTCAATTTCAATTCTATTGATAATAACATTTCACGAATTTGGGCATTACTTTGCTGCGATGTATCACAAAGTAAAAGCGACGCTTCCATTTTATATTCCTTTTCCTCCAATTCCTTATTTGATAAACTTTGGGACGATGGGTGCAGTGATCAGGACAAAGACGCGCATCCATTCAAAGAAAGCTATGTTTGATATTGGCATTGCAGGACCATTCGCAGGTTTCATTGTTACAATTGTTATTCTCATTTACGGATTCCTGAATATTCCCGGAATAGATTATTTGCTGCACATTCATCCTGATTATTTTGAACCAACATACGGAAAGGAAGGCTTTGCATTAGTATTTGGCGATTCAATTCTTTTCTCTTCTCTGAAAGAAATATTTGTTAAGCCTGGTCAATTCTTTCCACCAATGAGCGAGATTTATCGCTACCCCTACTTATGTGCTGGTTGGTTCGGACTGTTCATTACTTCGATGAATATGATACCTGTTGGGCAGCTTGATGGCGGACATATATCCTTTGCAATGTTTGGAGATAAAAATCATTATAAAATTTCTGTCGCTGCTTCTCTTTTGATGTTTGCATTTGGAGCAGTTGGTTTTGCTGATGCATTTTTGGAATTAAATTTAGGAATTGGCTGGTCGGGTTGGGTTTTCTGGTCATTGATTCTGTACTTCATCATAAAGCTAAAACACCCACCGGTACCGGATGTTACGAAACTCGATTTGGGCAGAATGTTTCTTGGGTATCTTTCATTTTTTATTTTCCTGATTTCTTTTTCTCCGATGCCTATTATGCTTACATTACCTCAATAAATTTCAAAATATCTTAATTTTTACCTTGTGATAGTACTTGCTTCAAAATATTATTCTGCTATGAGGAAAATATATTTCTTACTTATTCCACTTCTCATGTGGGGATGTGAAAAAACCTATGATGGTCTGATCGATTCGAAAACAGATAATTATCAAGTGAGTTCTATTGCAGGAATAAAAGATACTGTTGACTTAAAAAATCCCCCTGATTCATTACTCAACCTTAGGTTGTTATTCACGCAATCAAGTCAGGTATTCAAAGCTTACTTTGATATTTATTCATCGGATAATTCGCGCCTGAATACAGAGCCAGTTGAAATGGACGAAATCCTGGAAAACGTTTTTGAAAATCAGTTTATCCTCAAACGTGAATATCCAATTGGAAATTATACTATCAGATTTTCTGCTGAAGGTTTCGATGGTAAATTAAAGCAGGTTGCACTTACTACATTTTATTTTTTGAATGGGCAGGATAATCTTCCGCCTGTAATTTCAAATTCAGTTATTGAACCTGATACTGTTATAGTTAATGATACGACAGTGATATTTACATCTATTGAAGCAATGGACCCAAATGGTAAGAGTGATTTGCTCGAAGTATATTTTAAGGTTTACAAACCTGATGGATCCACAAATAATTTTAAGTGGTTATTACTTGATGATGGAAGTTGTTGTCCGCTTCCACCGTTCAATCAGGTCAGTGGTGATGTTACGGCAAATGATGGTATTTATTCAAGAAAAATTGAAGTTAACCAGGGGAATGATAAAGGAACATACAGATTTGAATTTCAGGCAAGAGACAGATCAGGCGAAATTAGTAATATTATAAATCATTTCGTACTGATTCAATGATTAAAAATATTTTATTACTGATCGTTTTAATTTTTTCATCAAGGATTTACGCACAGTTTAATCCGGAATCTTTCGAAGTCTCCGGTGATGAAAATTTTGTTCCGAAGATAACTTCATCAAATCCTGTCAGCAACAGCATACTTGATATTGTAACCATTGGCGATACAGTCTGGCTTGGTACAAGCAGAGGTGTTAGTGTTTCATTCGATAGAGGAACTAACTGGACAAACTTTTACGGAACTTCGCCTTTTGGAGATGATAATATTTCTGCATTGGCTTATAATAAATATGATGGATCTATCTGGGCTGCAACCGCAACATCTGTTCCCGGTCCTGGTGGTGGAACTGTTCCTAAAGGAACCGGATTAAAATATACAACGGACAATGGTTTGTCATGGACGCCAGTTTCTCAGCCTGTAGATCATCCTGATTCATCTATAGTAATTTTTGGAGTAAATGTTTTAAATGTTCTTCCGATAACAGTTGCCGAACAAAATTTAACTTATGATATTGCATTCACTCCGGATGCTGTTTGGATTACATCTTTTGCTGGCGGTACAAGAAGAAGTACAGATAAGGGAAAAAACTGGCAGAGAATTATTCTGCCTACGGATAGTTTAAATTCAGTATCACCATCAGATTCTCTTTCTGAAAGAGATAAATGTATTTCACCTACTCCGGGAAATTTTTGCAATACTGGCTGGCTGAATTACAGAGCTTTTTCGGTTGTAGCTGCTGATGATTCAACTGTTTACGTCGGAACTGCAAACGGAATTAATAAAACAACAAATGCGTACGCAATAAATCCTTCATGGACAAAATTTAATCATCAAAATCAAGAAGAGTCAATCAGCGGAAATTTTATTACTGCACTCGGATTCAATTCTTACAATCATACAATCTGGGCTTCATCCTGGAAAGCTAACGATATCAATGAATTTTACGCTGTAAGTTTCTCAACTAATGGTGGGAATACATGGAAGACTTCTCTAAATGAAGAACGAGGTCATAATTTTGGATTCAAGAATGCAGATGTTATCGCATTAACGGATAACGGAGCTTTCAGATCTTCAAATTTTGCAGACACATGGATTTTACCAAATAACATTGTTGATTCAGAGTCAGGTGTTTCATTAAAAACAAATATTTTTTACAGTGCTGCATCTGAAGATAATGATGTTTGGCTCGGTTCTGCTGATGGTTTAGTACGTATCAATGAATCAAGTGCATGGAATGGCAATTGGAAAATTTATTTTGCTTCTCAGCCGCTAAAATCGAATAGTGAGACCTATGCTTATCCGAATCCATTCTCACCTGGGCAGGAACAGTTAAAAATAAAATACAGTACCGGAGGAACTGAAGCTAATGTTACTATAAGGATATTCGATTTTGGAATGAACTATATAAGAACCATCATACAAAACGCACCGAGGAACAGAGATCTTGAAGGCGCTCCTGAATTTTGGGATGGACTTGATGATAATGGTAACTATTTACCGAATGGTGTTTACTTTTATCGTATTGATATTAATGATAATGATCCTCTATTTGGAAAAATTATTTATATGCGATGATGAAGAATTATTTTTTCATATTAGTTGTTTTATTTTCTTCATTGATTATTGCTCAACCGAAATTCAGTGAATTAGCAGTTAGTCCCGGGGCTTTCAGCAGGATAGGATTTGCAGCACGAGGAATCGGAATGGGTAATGCAATGTCTTCTATTACTGAAGGCGAACTTGTTTCATATTACAATCCTGCAGTAACTCCATACCAGGAAAATAATTCTTTCCAGGCTGGTTACTCATTTCTTACTCTCGACAGAGCTTTAAACTTTTTCAACTTTACGAAAAGATTTGATTTTTATTCATCAAAGGATACAAACACGGTTAACCGTAAACCAAGAACTACTGCAGGGTTAAGCGTTGGAATTATAAATTCCGGTGTGCATAATATTGATGGAAGGGATAACAACGGTTTACCAACAGGTGAACTTTCAACTTCCGAAAATCAATTTTTTATCGGATTGGCTGCAAGAATTTCTGAAAAAATATCTATCGGGCTTACAACTAAATTTTTCTATTATAGTCTTTATGAAAACATAAGTTCAACCAGTGTAGGTTTTGACATTGGTGCATTATACCGGATTAATGAAAATTTTAATATCTCATTAGTAGTTGCAGATTTAATGAGTAAATATCAGTGGGATACTGCACCAATTTATGAACAGGAAGGAATAAAAACAGAAGATAACTTCCCTAATCTTAGAAAAATTGGGGCAAGTTATAGAAATAAGGAACTTGGTTTATTGGGTTCGATCGAATTTGAAAACAGTTCAGTGAAATCGAATATTTTCAGAGCCGGAGTTGAGTATAATATCTATGATCAATTTTATATTCGCGGCGGAATTGATCAGTTCAATGTAAGCAATACTGATTGGCCGGTTAAACCGTCACTTGGCTTTTCATTCTTTCAGCCGTTCAGTAATTTTGTAGTAGGTGTTGATTATGCTTTTCAGATTGAACAATATTCAAGTGCTGACAGGCATATCGTAAGTGTTAATTTTAATTTTTAGTCCAAATGTCATTCTGAGAAGTCCGGCATTCGCCGGATGACGAAAGAATCTCAAAGCAAATATTTAATACAAGATTGCTTCGTCCCGAATATACCGGGACTCGCAATGACAAATACAAAATGAAAAAAATAGTTACAATAATATTAGCGGTTACAACAATTTCTTTTGCACAATCAGCAGGCAGCAGCGGACTTTCATTTCTGAAATTTGGATTTGGTGCAAGAAATATTGCTATGGGCGATGTCGGTGCTGTTGCTTCCAATGATCTCTCTGCATTGTTTTATAATCCTTCACGGTTGGTTTCTTTTGAGCATAATGAAGCAATGTTTATGCATAACGAATGGATACAGGATGTGAGAAGCGAAGTAGGTGGAATTAAATGGAATATGTTCAGCCTTCCCTGGGCAGTTGGTTTTAATGTGACTACAGTAGATGATATTGAAGTAAGAGAAAGACCCGGCGAGCCATTGTCAAAGTTCAATGCAAATTATTTTTTCGGAAGCCTTTCCTCGGGATTTAATGTTGTTGACAAACTGGATTTCGGACTCACCTTTAAATATCTTTATGAAAGTTTGTTAAGTGATGAATCCACAGGCTACGGTTTTGATTTCGGTTTAA
Source organism: Ignavibacteriota bacterium (assembly GCA_013285405.1). Lineage (NCBI taxonomy): Bacteria > Pseudomonadati > Ignavibacteriota > Ignavibacteriota bacterium. The sequence continues at coordinate 2,968,482 of CP053446.1, forward strand.
ACTACACAACGCCGGTTGACGGACTGACTGCATCAACCGTAATAAGAAATATCGGATCAATGAGCGAACTGCGTGTTGAAAAAACAAAACTTCCAGCAGAATTTCGATTAGGCGGTGCTTATAATTTCAATCATGAAAATTCAAAAACCGATTTTGTTTTAGCTGCAGAATTCCAAAAATATCTTGATACTGACGATATACATATTATCAGTGGAACCGAAATAATGTATAACAAAACATTTGCATTTCGTCTTGGTTATCAATCAGGTTATGAATCAAGAGGATTCACCGGTGGGCTGGGAATTTCATGGGGAAGCCTCAGGCTGGACTATGCATATATGCCATTCTCACTCGGATTGGGAAACGCAAATCTCTTTTCTATTCAATTCAAATTTTAGTTTTTATTTTCGAGTACTTCAAGTATAGTTACTGTGTGCTGGATAGTAATATCCAGGTACCTGTTTTCCGTAAGATAAATCTGCAAAGCAAATTTGCTCCCTTTTGGAGTGAAAGATTCTATTGGCAAAATTTTAGCATCGTCCAGGTCTTTCTCATATTGTTTGCAGATATTCCATAATGTTTTGAATACCTGACCGGAATTTGTTTTATTGGTAGTTCCCCAGTCTTTAATAATTGTTACAGCAATTTCATTTTTAAATTTGATTATTCCGACAGGCGAGTCATTCTTATCTGATATATAAAAAGTTCCATCTTCCTCTTCAACGACATTAAAACCTGACTTTAAATTCTCCCATACTTCCATCATATTCATTCCAAGTGTAACATCATATCCTTGCAAATTCATCGTGCTATCCTGGGCAAAAGCATTAATAGCAAAGAGTAATAATAAGAAAAAGGTTTTCATGACAACTCCAAATTGAAAATTTTATTTACTGAAATTTAGTGAAGTGCAATAATCCAGCCAAAGATTTCGTAACGGAATAATTAAGAAAATTTATTTCAGAAGTATCATCTTCTTTGTCTCCGTGTAATTTCCGGCTTTAATCTGGTAAAAATAAATTCCGGATGATGGAAGATGCTTGATTGAAGATGTGTTGAATTCAACTTCATAAGTGCCGGGCTGTTTTTCTTCATTAACGAGAGTTGCAATTTCATTACCCAACACATCATAAACTTTTAATGTAACAAAACGGTTGTCATTCCAGACTTGATCCGGAATCTCGAATTTTATTTTCGTAGAAGGATTAAATGGGTTTGGGTAGTTTTGAGACAAAGAGAAAGTCGCTGGTAAATTATCGATTTCGTTTCCCACTCCAACCGGATAATCAATTAATGTGTGTATTGCTAATGATGAATTGTTTATTGAGTTATTCAAAATAATAATCGTGTCTATCCAAGTTTCTGAAATATTAAATTCTTTTGGAACCCATAAAGGATAAGTGAATATAAGTTTAGCTGAATCATTGGGTTCAATTTCAAATGGATTATAATAATTGCCTCTGCTGGTTACAGAAGTGTGGATTGTTGTATCATTAAGAATTACATCTAACAAAAACCCGGAAGCATTTGTTGAATAAATCGTGTCCACATTTAGTGTCGCACTTCCAGTATTGTAAATTATTAAACTATCTTCAGATGTAAATGAAGTCGTATCAAATGTTAGGTGAAGAGAATCTTTAGAAACCTGAATTTCGGAGGCAGGATTATTTTTAAATTTTAAAAGCCAAACATCGTTATCCCCAGCACCGAATGATTTTGTTTCACCAGTTACAATATATCCAGCATCATTAATTAAACTTATTGAATTAGCTTGATCATTTAGAGGACCACCAACTATTTTTTCCCAGATAAGATTACCATTCTCGTCACATTTTATGAGCGTAATATTCGGTCTATATATCGTAAATATGAATCCATTATCATCGGTTGGCTCTATAGATGTAAGTATCGCAGGATATTGTGAAATTGAAAGTATATTCTCCCAGATAATATTGCCAAATTGATCAGTTTTTAAAATTATAGGTCGTTCTAGAATGCCATCATGTGTTACAACTGATCCCCCCAATATTAAATTATTGTCAGGTAGTTTTTTAATTATTAAACCCCAGGCAGCTAGAAATGTTCCATAATATCGAGCAGAGATTAAGCTGCCATTTGATGATATCCTACTGAAAAAAAATTCGAAAACTAAAGTTTGGAAAAATAAATATGCATGTGTTCCGCAAATGACATATCCTCCATCATTAGTTTGCTGAACTGATCGACCAACAAAACCATCTGAACCTATTGTTCTTCCCCAAATAAAATTACCATTTACATCAGTTTTAACAAGCCAGGCTTTATGGATTTGTCCAAGAGAATCACCTGCGAGTATATAAGTACCATCTGTTAGTTGATGACCTTCAGAAACTCGTTCATCAACAGTACTGCCATACGTCTTAAACCATTCAGTATTCCCAATAGAGTCCGATTTCCACAACAGGAAATCAGCATCACCATTTCCAAATGAATTTGTTGTCCCAAATACTGCATAACCATTATCATTAGTTTGAACGACGTTTACAGCTTTGTCATACCCAGTTCCACCAAATGTTTTCGTCCAGAGTGTGTCACCGTTTTCATCGGTTTTGATTAAGTAAATATCCTGTCCACCAGCGCCAAAAGAACTTGTTGTTGCTGCAATGATGAATCCACCATCATTAGTTTGTTTGACTGAGACACCAACATCGGAAAGAGGTCCACCAAAAGTTTTTGTCCAGATTGTATCCGGAACCTGTGAATAAATTCTTGATGTGAAGATAAGAAGCAGAATACAGAAAAAATATTTTATCGTTTTCATGTCCGCCAATCCCTGATTTGTTATACCAAACGTAATAAATTATTTTTTAAGATTCAATTAGATAGCCACCATCCGGCAATTTTTAATATCTTTGCTCATAATTTTTTCCGGAATAAGACATTTGAGCGATTTCAATTACATAGATCATTACAAAAAAGATGCAGTGGAGTTTGATTATTTTGCGCAACGCAAAGGTGCAACTTCACACGATGAAAGACGCGTCAGGGAGTTTATCATCTCTAAAATATCGAAAAATGTAAATTCAATTCTTGATGTCGGCTGCGGAAATGGCTGGGTCGCAAAGGAATTTCTTCCCAAAGGTAAAAAAGTGTATTCACTTGATATTTCAATAACAAATCCCATCAAAGTAAAAAATCTCTATCCTGATGAGAAACATTTTGGAATAACAGCAGATTCATTTCATCTCCCTTTCAACAATAATTCATTCGATTGCGTTATTGCTTCAGAAATTATTGAGCACGTTATTGAACCGTCGGAATTTATTAAAGAGTTGTTTCGTGTTGTAAAGAAGGGTGGCAGTATAATTATAACAACGCCCTACAAAGAAAAAATAATTTATTATCTCTGCATACATTGCAATCAGAAAACACCTGCCAATGGACATATTAATTCTTTCGATGAAAAAAAGCTTCAAAGTTTATATTCAGAAAATGATCTTGAAAGTTTCAAGTTCGAAACATTCGGGAACAAACTCCTGATTTATTTGCGGACTTATGTATTGATTCAACTTTTCCCGTTCTGGCTGTGGAAAATTAAGGATAGGTTTGCAAATTGGATTTACAAGAAACCGGTTCATATTATCTGTATATATAAAAAGAGAGTTTAACCCTGAACTTGCCGCCTGCCGGCAAGGCAGGTTTCAATATCTGCGATGAGATTCTGAAAAAATTAAACAGTCATTGCGATGGCGATTAGCCGAAGCAATCTACTAACATTGGACTAAATACGAGATCATTTCGTTACACTCGTGATGACATCATTAGTTTACTTTCGGTCTCGATAAAAGTTGTTCAATTAATTGTCTTCAGTAGTGTTGTAACTTCTTTCTCCCAGTTTAATTCCTGCGATGCAATTTGACAGTTTTGTTTTTTTCTCTCGTAAAGCCCACTATCTTCGGTTAGTTTTTTTAAAGTAGAAATAATTTCAGAATCATCATCAAATTCAACTGAATAGCCAACATCATATTTCTCTACAATTTCTTTCATCTGTGGAAGATTACTGACAACTACCGGAACTTCAGCCATGATGTATTCAAAAAGTTTATTTGGCAGAGCATGATAATAGCTGATGCTGAGATTTTCAATAAGTGAAACTCCGATATCAGCCGAAGCAGTAATTTTTGGGAGTTCATCCTGAGTTAATTTCCCAAGGAAGAAAACTTTATCAGCAACTTTCATCTCTTCGGAAAGTTTGCGGTAGTGTTGTTCAAATTCACCACCACCAGCAATTACGAAAACGTTATCAGGTAGTTGGTTTAAAACAGAAAAAATTTTTTCCACTCCTCGTCCTTTTACAAGAACTCCCTGGTAAAGAATTATTTTTTTCAATTTATCAATCTGAAGATGTGAACGAAGGTCGAGCTTTAGCTCAGGTTTGTAATATCTTGGCAGGTTTCTCAATAAAACTAAATTCTTAATCTTATATTCTTTTTTAAGAAATTCAGCATCCATCGGACCAGTTACCAGAACATTATCAACTTTCTTAATAAAGAATTTTTCTATCCACTTCCAGAAAGTTTGCTTTGATCTTTTCTCCTTTAATCCAGCTAAATACCCAAAAAGTTCACGCGAATCATAATATATAGTTGCTCGTTTTATCTTTCCAAAAATTACAGTCAGTGGCAGAGTGTAAATATCTTCAGCAAAAATAATTGATGCTTTAGTTGTGATAAGTTTAATCAATAGGTACCAGGTGAACTTCAGATAAAAAGAAATTGAAAGATATCCTTTTTTCAATTTATAGATTGAAATATTGCCGGTTTCATTTATAAATCCGTTCGTCAGCCAGTCGAAACCAATAAAATTAACATTAAAATTATTTGCAGTGAGAGTATCGAAAAGATTTTTACAACGTGTATCATAGTGGATGTTACCGAGAAAAGTAATCAGAACTTTTTTCTTTGATCTCATGTTTTTGGCTCACCATGTTTATATTTTTTTTCGGAAAGTATTACGCATAACAGTTTTTGCATCAAACTTTTCCTTAAAGTCGATAAGGTTCATACTTGGTGTCATCGGATTTGCAGCCTTTGTGTCCTGTGATACTCCAATGTCAACATACTTATATCCTTTTTCTGTTGACCATTTAACGACTTCATACATCACACGATGAATAGGTTTCAGATGTTCGTATTCATAACGCAGCATATTATAAAAACAAAGTGTTACAATACTATTTGCAATAAATAATGACGAACCAGCAATTGGTTTATCTTTATAGTAAACCATAAATAACACAAGATTTTCAGGAAGCAGTTGAGTAAGTCTAATCAAGTCCTCGAGTGAATGAGTTGGTTTGACATCATGTCTTGCTTTATTCTCAACAAGTATTGGATGAAATTCATCATAGTGATCATTGATCTCAACTCTGATATCAGGATCATTTAAAGTTTTTCTGATGTTCCTTCTGACCGTCTGCTGAAAACGTGAAATTATATCTTCATTCGGATCAAGCTTAATTGCACTTGATATATAATGAAGATCGTAATTAAATCCCTGCCAGAGCATTGCGAAGTCAAGATTTTCGTTAGGACGTTTTTCATAAACCCGTGGAGCGGATGTCAAAAGAAATTCTTTTATTCCAGTTCTTTTTCCATATTCAAGCAATGTTGAAACTATTTCCATTGCTTCAGCAAATTTCACATCCTTTGTTACGATCGATCCGTAGCTTGCACCAATTGGCGACTCATATAAATCATTAATTCTTGAACCCGGAAGTACGGCAAATATATTTCCATGATCTAAAAATAACAGATGATTAAAAGTGAATTTGCCTGGTTTGTGATAATCAAAAAATTTTTGCATATGAAACATAGTGCCGTTATTGGATTCCAGCACGAACTGATCCCATTTGTCTTTCCACTTTTCTGAATAATCGATTATTTCCATAACTGATGATTAATTGTTTTAAGCATTTTAAAATTAAATAAATAATTTCTTTAAGGAAAGCTGTTTCAAATCTTAATGATTGAAATACTAAATTGTGATAGACTACAATCTTCAACTTACAGGACTAAACGCTATAAATAAGAATTTTAAACATCAGGATTTGTCAGGTTGTAATAAGAAACTTAATTCATTTTTGTATATGTTAATATTTGAGATAAAGATATTTAATATTATTTACACTCAATCTTGATAATCAGTGCAGATAAGTTGAATGAAATTAAAAGTTGAATTCAGTTTACTTTTTAATTTTTTAATCCGACAAAATTTTTAGAAACTTCAATTGACGATAAGAATTAAACACTATTTATTTCTTTTTATATTAATCTTTGTTATCTCCCTTTTTTTCAAGTTAAAAATTGTTTATGAACTTCCGCTCGGAACTATCTCAAACGAATATGGACTTTCTGGTTTTGATGATGAACCAGCTCATCTTAATTATGTAAAATACCTATTAGATAATAATAAGCTGCCAAAATTTGAAACTAAAGTAATTGATCCGAATGCCTTTGTAACAAATGAATTTGAATATCATCAACCCCCACTCTACTATTCAATTATTTACTCTCTCTCGAAACTTTTTTTTGTGACTGATTTAAATGAAATACTAATCTTAGGCAGAATATTCAATGTTTTTCTCAGCTTGGTGGGACTAATTGTTCTATTTACTATTTTCAAAGTATTAGAATTATCAGATGTTGAAATACTGACTGCACTATCAATTTATCTATTACTTGGAAGTTCAGTTTATCAGTTTACCGTATTTGGAAATGATGCATTATCATGGGTTTTACTTTGGTTTCTCCTCTTACTTATCCTAAAAGGAATTATTAAAAACTGGATTATGATAGTCATTGTACTTACTCTTTCTCATTATACTAAGTTAAGTATCCTGCCTTTTTATCTTTTACTATTTTTATCTCTTTTTCTGGAAATTAAAAAGTACGGTTTATCCAGAACCATGACTACAAAAGTCATTGCTGTTATGGTTTTACCTCTAATATTTTCTCTGCCATGGTATATACGAAATTATAATGAATATGGCAGTTTTTTCTTAATTAATTTTTTTAATGGTGAGTGGCATTTCGTAAAAACATTCGAAGAATCATTTGTCAAGTTAATGAAAATGCCGTATTCATTTTTGTTCAGGATGCACTTTTTACCACCTAAATACGTATTATCCTGGTTAAATATTATTCCATATTTGTGGCTGGGTGCAAGCATTGTTTTATGGATTTTGCGAGTACGGAATATTTTTAAATTCGGTTATAAGATCCAGATTTTAAATTTCCTTTTAATCTTAATAGTCGGAGCTTATTTGTATTATGCTATTCCAACCGGATACACTGAAGGAAGGTTTCTTTATCCAGCATTACCTGCAATTATTTACTATATGACCGAGGTACTTTTTGAAAAAAAAATAAAGGATATCCTTTTTGAAGGATGGCAAATTGCTTTTGTCCTTCTGGTATTTTTGCCATCTTATGTTGTTGGATTTTATTTCTAATGATATAAGAATCATATTATTTTTTTTGATTCTCAAAATCATAGTTAAACACACGACTTTTTCTTTCACTCGATTCCCACGAGAAGTTGACTTCAGGATATGAGTTATTTACTAATCCCATTTAACCTGATTACGGAAAATTTACTAAGCTTTCATTCAAGTAATAATTATTTTATAAGTTTTATCTTTCATTAAGTACAACTTAATCATTTAGTTTGAATTTCACATGTAAACAATAGGCTGCAAACGGAAGCAGAAGAATAAACATTGGATATTTATATCGTGGTGTACCAACTGTAACCATGATCATTAAGCTGGCAAAAAAAGAAAAGAGTAAAATTAAACTTATATCATCTGTTAAAAGTTTCTGTTTAAAAAGTTTATAAGTTTCCAAGACGATCAAAAACAATAAAAAGTAATAGAACAGATGTGATACAAGCAAAATAAAAAAGTAAGAAAATTTTTCGAAGGTTGAGCTATGCGGTAAGGCTTTATTAAAATCTCCTTCAGTTAAAAGAATTCTGATAACATGCAAAAAATTTGTATCACCAAATCCTAATAGATTTGAAAGCGAAACATCATCCCAACTATATGCGTAAAAAAGTTTCATTGGTGCTAATAAAATCCATTTAAATGGATGCTCAGTAATCCAACTAATCGCTTTCTCCTGATAAAATTTGCCTTTTTGCAAATAAGTCATCGTATCAGGATGTTCGAGATAACCCGCTTTACTATATTCAAGAACTGTAGAGTTGAAAGCACCTGTCGCATCATCATTTGCACCGAGTAATAAATTTATCGGACCTGTTGTAGATGAATATTCAAACTTTCCGAAGTGGGAATTAATGAATGTTCCGAATAAAAAAATAAAAACAAATGTGCCTAAATAAATATATGAATATGTTAATTCAGGTTTTTTAGTTTTTATAATCTTATATATATGAAGCAAAACAAATGTCGCTAATAAAGCCCAGCCGAGTGGTCTCACTGCTATAGAAGCACCAAGAAATATCCCGGATAAAACCATTGATACGGAATTCTTATGAAGATAAAAATAAATTGAAGCCGAAATAAGTAATAAGAAGAAAAGTTCAGAATAATTTTGAAGAATTAAAGCCATTGTGTTGAAATAGAATAAGAATAAAAGCACAGTCAGCCGGGCTACAGATTTTGAAAATAGATGCAGAGAAATTTTATAAAGCAAGTAAATTTGTAAAAGTATAATCAAAAGATTTAAAATACTTATCGAGATTGTTGAATTATAAATCTTCAGAAGAATGATTAGAATATTTATATAAAGCGGGGCAACTATATAATCTTCATAATAATGCACTTGAGCTGGATAAAATTCATCTAATCTAATACAGTCCTGGGCAAGTTTGTAATAATATTGTGCATCATTACCGTAATTTAAATTGAGGCTAAAAATTAGTATTAGTTGAAGAACAACGTAAATGAAAAGAATAAAATTTATTTTTGAGGTAAGAAAATCAATAAGCTTTTTCATAACTGAAATCAAATATAAGAAAAACTGATTTTTATTTATCGATGGAAAAACGAATCCTGATAGCTCCAAACAGTTTTAAAGAATGTGCCGATTCAGTAACAATTGCTGAACTGATCAGGGAAAATCTGAGTCAGTTAACCTATTATGATTTGATAGTAAAACCGATATCTGATGGAGGAGATGGCTTTTTAAATGTTTGCAAGCAAAACTTTGGTGGGGAAATAAGATTTTATTCTATTTCCACTGCCTATGACGAAAATAAATTTAGCTGTCCAGTTCTGTATTGTCAGAGCCGAAACGAAATTTATATTGAATCTGCTGAAATACTCGGATTAAAGGTGGTACCAATACAGTTAAGAAATCCATTAGAACTATCGTCAAAAGGTTTAGGTGAATTACTGCTTAGAATTAATGAAGAAGTTTCTAATGAAGCTATTAAGATAGATAGAGTTTATGTTGGAATTGGTGGAACGGCAACTATTGATATGGGAATTGGAATGATGTCTAAGTTAGGTCTAAAACTACTCGACCAGGGAACAAATGAATTAAATGTGCTCCCTAAAAATTATTTCAAAGTTGCTGATATAATATTTGTACCAATTCAATTTTCATTTGAGATAATTCCAGTGATAGATGTTAACAACCCGTTACTTGGTGAGTATAATGGAATTGAGACTTATGGTCTCCAAAAAGGTGCGAACGAAAACTCAATCATCTTATTAATGAATTATTTTAATCATCTTATAAACTTATTAGAAAATAAGAAGTTATCTATTTCTTCTCAAAGTTTATCTGGCGCTGGTGGTGGAATCCCTGCAAGTTTGCAAATTTTCTATAACACTCCACTTTACTCCTCACAAGATTTTATACTTCAGGATATTGGTTTGAAGAGCTTGACTGATGAAGTTGATTATCTGATAACCGGAGAAGGTTCATTTAATCATCAATCAAACTCTGGTAAGGGAGCAGGAATTTTAATTGATTTATTCAAATCGTCTGTGAAAAAAATATTTCTGGTTTGCGGATATATTGATTCTTCTGTCAAATCAAAACTTCCAGATAATGTCATTCCAATTGAGCTAAACAAATATTTCAATTCCGAAACTGAATCAATAATGAAGTATAAAGATGGAATCAGAAGAGCTTGCGATGAAATAATTAATCAGGTTGACTTTTGATATTTTATCACATTCTAAAAATTCGCTAAATTGTAATTGAAATCAATCATTCTTCTAAAAATTTCTTATATAAATGAAGCAATATCTTGAGTTAGTAAAAACAGTCATGGAAAATGGCGTAAGAAAACAAACACGAACAGGTGTTGATACGATCTCTTACTTTGGTGCTTTTTACAAAGTTGATTTGAAAGACGGATTTCCGCTTTTAACTACAAAAAAAATGCAATGGAAATCTTTATTACACGAAGTGTTGTGGTATTTGTCCGGTGAAAATCATATTAGAAATCTCAGACAACACACAAAAATCTGGGACGCATGGGCTGATGAGAATGGAGTTCTTGAAACTGCTTATGGTTATTACTGGCGACATTTTCCAAGCGCACAAAAAAACAAAAATGGTGAATGGGTCGTTCGTGAAGTTGATCAAATTCAATATGTAATTGATGAGATTAGAAGAAATCCCAACAGCAGAAGACTTGTAATTTCTGCATGGGAGCCGGGCAATGCAACGACAAGTAAACTTCCTCCTTGCCACTATACTTTTGTTTTCAATGTGAACGATGGAAAGCTGAATTGTCATCTGACTCAAAGATCAGGTGACATTGCTCTTGGTATTCCATTTAACTTAGCTGCCTACTCATTGCTGACCCAAGTAATTGCTCAACAAGTTGAGTTGGTACCTGGTCAGTTTGCGCATACAATTGTCGATGCTCATATTTATATCGGAGAGAAAGGAACAGAAAGTGAAAGATTTGATCATCTTGAAGGATTAAAAGAACAGTTAAAACGAGAGCCTTTACCTTTACCCAAACTGAAAATTGTAAATAAACCAATTGATCAACTTAAGTTTGAGGATTTTGAATTGTTGCATTATCAGTATCACGATAAAATCAGTTTCGAGGTTGCTGTTTGAAGTTAATAATCATTGCAGCGATTGCAAAGAATAATGTTATCGGAAAATTGAGTGGAGAGATGCCATGGCATATTAAAGAAGAGTTTCAGCATTTTAAACAAACAACCCTGGGATCAGCTATAATTATGGGAAGAAAAACATTTGAGACTCTTGGAAAACCACTTAAAGGAAGAGAAAATATTATTGTGACAAATAATAAGAATTACATTGTTGGTTTTGAAGAAGTGAAGATTTTTCATTCATTGGAACATTCGATAAACTATTGTAAGATAAAAAACTATGAAAGAGCTTTTATAATCGGAGGGGGAAATATCTATCAGCAGGCAATGTTTCTTGCAGATGAAATGATTTTATCGTTTATGAAATTTGAAGCGGACGGCGAAATAACTTTTCCTGAAATTAATAAAAGTGATTGGACAATTAATTCAACTGAAGACAGAGAACAGTTTGAGATAAGAAGATATGTGAGAAAGAATGGCTAAAAGAATTAAAATATTACCCGAAAATATTGCGAGTAAAATTGCTGCCGGGGAGGTTGTCCAACGACCTGAATCCGTTGTTAAAGAATTAATGGAAAACGCAATAGACGCTGATGCAAAATCTATTGAAGTAAGTATTAAGCGTGCCGGAAAGAATTTTATCCAGGTTTGTGATGATGGAATTGGAATGGCAGAAGAAGACATTATTCTATCCGTTCACAAACATGCAACCAGCAAGATAGCAGCATTTGAAGATCTTGAAGCAATAAAAACACTTGGATTTCGCGGCGAAGCATTGAGTTCAATTGCTGCGGTAAGTCAACTTGAAATAAGAAGCGAAACAAGAGAAGACGAAATAGGTACGATATTACGAAATGATGAGTCAGGAAATGTAAAAGTTGATAAAGGCTCATTTCCGAAGGGAACTTGTGTCACTGTAAAAAATTTATTCTTCAATGTTCCTGCCAGACGAAAATTTCTAAAAACAGATACGACTGAATTCAAACACATTGTTGATTCATTTAACAGGATTGCATTAAGTCATTCTCAAATTTCATTTAAATTTTTAAACGGCGTTGATGTTGTATTTGACTATCCTGCTGAAACACTTGCAGAGAGAGTTGGTCATGTGTTCGGTGAAAATATGACTGATGCTTTGATACCTTTGGAAGAAAAGACGGATTTAATCAGTGTTCACGGTTATGTCGGGAAACCAAGCTTATTAAGAAAATCAAAAGGTGAACAGTATCTTTTTCTTAACTCCAGATTTATTACCAATAAAAATATAAATCATGCTGTCTTCACAGCTTATGAAAATATTCTTGAAAAAGGAGATTATCCTTTCTTCCTGCTTTTTATTGAGATTGATCCTGAACGAATTGATGTGAATATTCATCCAGCAAAACTTGAAGCAAAGTTCGATGACGAAAAAGACATTTATAATTTTATTCTTTCAGTGGTAAGAAAGAACATTGGATCGTTTGATTTGGTACCCTCGATGGTATTTAACGAAAATGAATTTTCAGAAGAGAAATTGATAGTCAATAAATTTCAGCCAGTCCTCCCGGGAGATTTTTCTGACAGACCAAAACGAGAAAGATATCAACAGGAAACTAAAAGATACTCAGAAGAAGAAATTGATTTACTTTTTGGCTCCATTACTGACGATGTTTTAATAAGAACCGAAAATAAATCTGAACAGAAAATTCCTTTCCAAAGTGAAAAGAAGGAAATACCTCACGATAAAGCTGATCAAACCAAGAATGAAAATTCAGTTGAATCTCCTTTTATTATTCAGCTTCACAACAAGTATATTTTATCTCAAATAAAATCGGGATTAATGATAATTGACCAGCACGTAGCACACGAAAGAATTCTCTATGAAAAAGTGTTGAACAGGCTTGATACAGATATACCGTTTTCTCAGCAATTACTTTTTCCCAAAAAAGTTAAAACCGATCCGGCAAGACTTGCGTTGTTAAAAGAACTTGAACCCTATTTAAGCCGGCTTGGTTTTCAAATAAAGTTTCAGGCGAAAGAAACCATAAAGATTGAAGGCGTTCCTGATGACGTAAAAAAAGGTTCAGAGGAACAAGTTCTCTTTGATTTACTTGAAGAATACTCTTTAAATGAACGAGAGAAACATCTTGAACAAAAAGATAATTTTGCAAAATCATTTTCCTGTAAAGCGGCTATTAAAGCCGGCGATAAACTTGATGAACGTGCAATGCGATTATTGATTGATCAACTTTTTGCTACATCAATGCCTTACGTTTGCCCGCACGGAAGACCAATTGTTATCAAAATATCATTAAATGAATTTGACAGAAGATTCGGCAGAACTTAAATTTAAGTTTAATAAACAGGTAATTTTAATATCAATTCGAAAGAAAATTTATGCTTGACAAAAAATACCTTGAGAAGAGAACAGAGTATGATGAAAAATTAAGATCAATGAAAACTACAGGAATGAAGTTTACTTCAGTCAGCGGCGAAAAAATAGATCCGCTTTATGGTCCTGACGATGTTGAGAATATAAATTATCTGACTGATATTGGTTTTCCTGGTGAGTATCCTTACACGAGAGGAATCCATCCTAATGGATACAGAGGGAAAATATGGACGATGCGGCAATTTGCTGGTTTCGGAACTCCCGAAGACACAAACGAAAGATATCATTATTTGTTGAAGAGAGGACAAACCGGACTTTCAGTTGCCTACGATCTTCCGACACTTATGGGCTGGGATGCTGATTCACCATTAAGTGAAGGTGAAGTTGGTATTTGTGGTGTCGCAGTTTCATCAATAAAGGATATGGAAATTTTATTTGATAAAATTCCACTCGATAAAGTTTCTACATCAATGACTATCAACTCACCGGCAGCGATGATATTTGCAATGTATCTTGCAGTTGCACGCGATAGAAATATTACCTTTAATGATTTACGCGGAACTCTTCAAAACGATATTTTAAAAGAATATATAGCACAAAAAGAATATATCTATCCACCAAGACCTTCGATGAGAATAATAACAGATATGATTGAATACTGTACGAATGAAGTTCCGCAATGGAATCCGGTTTCTGTAAGTGGATATCACATTCGGGAAGCAGGTTCAACAGCAGTTCAGGAATTAGCTTATACTTTGGCGGATGGTTTTGCTTATATCGAGGCATGCATTGAAAGAGGACTTGATGTTGATGCATTTGCACCAAGAATTTCTTATTTCTTTAACTCCCATCTTGATTTCTTTGAAGAGATAGCTAAGTTCCGTGCTGCACGAAGAATATTTGCAAAGAGAATGAAAGAAAAATACAAAGCAAAAAATCCGCGTTCATGGTGGATGAGATTTCACACACAAACTGCAGGATGCACGTTGACCGCACAACAGCCGGAAAATAATATTGTCAGAACAGCTTTCCAGGCATTAGCTGGTGTACTCGGTGGAACTCAATCTCTTCACACTAACTCAATGGATGAAACTCTTGCGCTGCCAAGTGAAAAAGCTGTGCGAATCGCACTCAGAACACAGCAAATAATCGCTTATGAAACCGGAGTGATTAATACAGTCGATCCGCTTGGAGGAAGTTATTATGTTGAAGCATTAACAGATAAAATGGAAGCAGAAACAAATAAAATATTTGATCAGATAGATGCTATCGGTGGTGTTATTCCTGCAATTGAAGCAGGGTATTTCCAGAAGGAAATAGCTGATGCTGCATACAGATATCAGCAGGAAGTTGAAAGAAAAGAAAAATTTATCGTCGGTGTAAACGAATTTGTAGAAGAGAATGAAAAAATTGAAATTCCGATTTTAACTATTTCTCCCGAAGTTGAAATTGCACAAAAGAAAAGGCTTGCTGATCTGAAGCAAAGCAGAAATCAGAACGATGTTGATAATAGTCTTACAGAAATACTTGCAGCCGCTGAGAATGGAAATAATTTAATGCCGGTTTTTGTAAAAGCTGCACATAATAAAGTTACACTTGGTGAAATGGTCGGAGAGCTTAGAAAAGTTTTTGGAACTTATGATGAAGTAGTTGTATTCTGATGAAACTATTTAAGTTTCTTCGGCTTATCCGTGTTCATCATTGGATCAAGAATGTTTTTGTTTTTGTTCCGTTGCTGTTTTCGCTCCATCTCTTTAATAAAGTTTATTTCATAAAATCATTATATGCATTTATAGTATTTTGTCTCGCATCGAGTGCAATTTACGTTATCAATGATCTTGTTGATATTGATTCTGACCGGGTACATCCTGTAAAAAAGAACAGACCTTTACCCTCAGGAGCAATTTCTGTTTCAACGGCTGTCATTACTGCTTCAGCATTAGTAGTGATCGTATTCTGGACGATGATGTATTTTAATACCGAGTTCATTTTGCTGGTGGTAGCATTTATAGTTCTAAATGTTCTGTATTCATTCTGGTTAAAGAATATTGTTTTGCTTGATATATTTTCTATTGCTGCAGGTTTTTCAATGAGAGTACTTGCCGGCGCTTTTGTAATTCAGGTTCCAATATCAAGCTGGCTTATACTTACAACAATGTTTATATCCTTGTTTCTTGGTGTAATGAAGAGAAGATCAGAGCTTGTTCTAATCACTGAAGCCAGCAAGCAAATTCCGGATAACGCAGAGCAAAAAAGCAGAAAAGTTTTAACACAATACTCTCTTAACTTTGCAGATCAACTCGCCACAGTTGCTGCAACGGGTGTTATAGTTTGTTATGCATTATACACTGTGGCACCAAGAACTGTCTCTGCATTTCAGACTGAAAGACTAATTTATACAACTCCGTTTGTAGTATTCGGGATTTTCAGATTTATGTATCTTGAATACATTAACAGAAAAGGAGAAAACACTACCAGAACTCTGGCTTCTGATATACCGATGATATTGAATGTATTGGCTTATGCTGTCTTTACAATTTTCATTATTTATAAATTGATCTAAGTATTTTTTATCAAAATCTGAAAAAGATTTTTATCAACTGATTTTATGGATAATCAAATAATATATCTTATCATCTTAGTTGCGCTGAGTGCATTCTTTTCGGGGACTGAACTAGCCTTTGTTGTTGCAAATAAATTAAAAATTGAAGTAAGAGCACGAAAAAATAACATTGCAGCGTTAAGTGCAAAATACTTTATCAATCATCCGCAGAATTTCTTCTCTACGATACTTATCGGAAATAATATTGTTAATATCAGTTATGCATCACTTGCAACTGTTTATTTAACATCTTTATTCGGCTGGTCAGAATTAAAAATTCTGATCGTAACCACAATCATCATTCTATTTCTTGGTGAAATTTTTCCAAAATATTTTGGAAGAGAACTTGCTGACCGTTTAGTCCTTTTAACTGCTCTTCCATTACGTCTTGCTTCGTATGTTCTGTTTCCGTTTGTTAAAATCACTTCCGCCATTTCAAACAGAGTTGTACAAACGTCAAGTCTTAAAACAGATAATATCTATCATCTTTTTGATAAAGAGGATATAAAAGGATTAGTGAAAGAAAGTGAAATAGCAGGTATAGTTGATAAAAGAGACAGCATGCTTATCAATAAAGTAATTGAGCTTGGTGATCAGAGAGTGTATGAAGCTATGACTCCAAGAACAGAAATAATTGGTATTGAAATTACAAGAGACATTAAAGAAGTGCTTAAAGTTTTTGTTGAATCAGATTTTTCCAAACTGCCGGTTTATGAAGATAGTCTCGATAACATCAAAGGTGTGTTGCTTGCAAAAGATCTTTTCAAATCTCCAGCTACAATAAAAGACATTCTTCGTGATGTCAGCTTTATTCCTGAAACCAAAAAAAGTTTTGAAGTGCTGAATGATTTTCTGGAAAAAAGAAATTCAGTTGCAATTGTAATTGATGAGTATGGCGGAACAGCAGGTATCGTGACAATTGAAGATATTCTCGAAGAATTATTTGGCGAGATTGAGGATGAATTTGATATTCAGGAGGATATATGCCGGAGGATCGCAAAAGATACTTACATCATCAGCGGTAAAGTTGAAGTAGATCATATCAATGAAAAATATAATCTGAATATTGAGGAAGGGGATTACGAAACACTTTCAGGGTTTATTACATCAAAGTGCGGTAAAATTCCTGCTGAAGGTGAAGTCATCACAATCGATAATTTCAGAATCCAGATAATTCGTGCAACTGCTCAGAAAGTTGATCTTGTAAAATTATCACTTCTCACTCCTTCAATTTGAGTGGTCAAAAGCAAATTATTCTTTTTGACGGAGTCTGTAATTTTTGCAGTTTCTGGGTTAACTTCGTAATTAAAAGAGATGCAAAAGATATTTTCAGGTTTGCTTCACTTCAATCCGATATTTCAAAAAATCTGATGCGAAAATTTAATTTTGACAGCACTTCGCTGGATACATTTGTTTTAATTGCTGATGATAAATTATATACAAAATCCACAGCAGCACTTCGGGTATGTAAAGAACTTAAAAGTCCGCTTAGAATAATTTATCCTCTGATAACATTTCCGAAATTTATTCGGGATTTTATTTACGATCTGATAGCAAAACATCGTTACAAAATTTTTGGAAAAAGGGAAGTATGTTATCTTCCATCAAGCAATATCAACAAATTTCTTAAATAAAAAACAATTCTTACTTCTGACAGGAAACGAAATTTCAACTGTTCAAGAACCGGATGAAGCGGAAGAAAAGATCAAAATTCAGTAAATTAACGACCACAAAAATTAATTAACTTCGTATTATGGCTTAGTCAGCCAACGAATATTTCAAAACAAAAAAAAGTTTTAACAATGGCAATTCAAGCTAATAATATTAGAAAAGGAATGGTAATTTTATTTGAGGGTTCTCCTTGTAAAGTGATGGAGTTTCATCATCATACACCCGGTAATTTGAGAGCAATGGTGCAAACACGTTTAAGAGATCTTATCAGCGGAAATTCATTCGAACATCGTTTTCGTTCAATCGATTCGCTTGAAATTGTAATTCTCGAACAACATAAAGTGGAATATCTTTATTCGGATGACTCCCATCATCATTTTATGAATACTGAAAATTATGAACAAATTGCTTTAAACAAAGATGATGTCGGTGATGCTGATAGATGGTTTGTACCTGGCTTAAAGATAGAAGTGGAACTTTATAATGGCTCACCGATTGGTGTAGAACTTCCTTCTTCAATGGTATTGGAAGTAGTTGAAACAGAACCTCAACTTAAAGGTGCCACTGCATCAAATCTAAATAAACCAGCTAAATTGGAGAATGGCGTAACAATTCAAGTTCCACCTTTTATAGCAATTGGTGAGCGCATTCGTGTCAATCCAAATGAATCAAGATATATTGAACGGGCGAAGTAAAGTGAGTTGAAGGTTAAGTTCGATAGGACAATTTCATATTGAATTTTCTGAGAATCAATTAGTATCAAATATCAAAAGTCAAAAATCAAGTTTAAGTTTTATGAAACCGGAAAATTTTGGTTAATAAGTGCAGCTATCAAACTGCTCCAACCTGTTTGATGTGAAGCGCCCATTCCCATTGCCGAATCTCCGTGATAATATTCATAAAATAAAACAAGATCTTTATTTTCAGGCTGCTGATAAAACCAATTTGCATTTCCGTGAATGCGTCGTGATTTATCCGCGTTGATTTGAAATGAAGCAAGAAATCTTTTAGAAAGTTCGCGGGATATTTCCTCAAGCTCAAGAATATTTCCAGAACCTGTTGGGAATGGCAATTGAATCTTATTCCTATAGAAGCCGTGCAATTGTTGTAATGTTTTAATAATTAAAAAATCCAAAGGCATCCATACAGGACCTCGCCAGTTGCTGTTTCCACCAAACATAGAATCGTTGCTGTCACCGGGCTGATAGGAAATTGAGTAAGTTTTATGATCAAGTTGTAACTCGAAAGGATGATCCTTATGATATTTTGATAACGCCCTGATACCACCAACCGATAGAAATTCATTTTCATCCAGCACAACCGATAATAACTTCGTCAATCTTTCTTTTGGTACCAGTGAAATCAACAAATGACCTTCATCGCTCATTTCTTCAAAATGCAAAAATTTATTTCGCTTGAGGCGGTACTTCCTGATATAGTCCATTCTTTTTTTGAAATCCGGAAGTTTTTGTAATGCATCGCGCGTAATAATACCGACATTAAATAATACACTCAGTCCTACTATTGACCGAACCTTCATTGAAATACTGTATCCATCCTGCATGTGAAGATGATCATAAAAGAAATTTTCATCAGCATCCCATAAAGTTTCGTTCAAAGAAGAAGCGATCAATACGAAATGTTCATAAAATTTAGTGACCAAATCCTCATAGCTACTGTCCGATTGAGCAATCTCTAATGCTATTTCCATCATATTCAATGCATACATTCCCATCCAGGCAGTTGCATCAACTTGTTCTAAAAAAACTCCCGGAGGCAAACTATCCCTGTCAATCACTCCAATATTGTCTAATCCTAAAAACCCTCCAGTGAAAATATTATTCTCATTTTCATCTTCACGATTTGCCCACCAGGTAAAGTTGATCAACAATTTTTGAAAAATCCTTTTCAGAAAATAAATGTCAGCTCGATTGTGAAATGTTTTTTCAATTTTATATACCTGCATTGCAGCCCAGGCTTGTAATGGTGGATTTACATCACTGAAATTCCATTCATAAGCTGGTATTTGTCCGAAAGGATTCATAAACCATTCCCGGCACAATAATATCAATTGATTTTTTGCAAACACCGGATCAATCATTGCCATCGGGATACAATGAAAACAAAGATCCCAGGAAGCAAACCAAGGATATTCCCATTTATCCGGCATTGAAATTACATCTGCAATTTTCAAATGTTTCCATTTTGCATTTCTGCCATACTTTCTCTCTGGTGGCGGTGGAATTTCTGCCGGGTCTCCTTCCAGCCAGCGTTCAATATCATATTGATAAAACTGTTTAGACCATAACAATCCTGCGAATGCCTGACGCTGAATTTTTCTTATATCAGCAGGACAATCTTCTGAAAGAAAATTATTATAAAACTCATCAGCTTCTTGTTTTCTTTTTTCAAAAACATTATCGAAATTATTATCAAATGGATTTTGTATTTCACCTTTACTTAGACGGAGTGTAACTCTTCGAAATCCTTTCGCAGGTATGGAGAAATGATAGATAGGAGAAAATTTTGTACCCTTGCTATTCGTTTTTAATAGTTCATACAACTGACTGTTATGTCCGGCAATTGCATCGTGAAAAGCATCTTTAACAAATGGAGATGAATTCCGAATGTTAAATATTTTTTCAGCGTTAGTTTCATTCTCTGTCATCACAGTTTCGGATGTGCCAGCATAATAAAAAAAATAATCACCAAGTTGTTTGTGGGCTGCTTTAACAACTCCGTTATTTTTTTGTGAACTGATTATTTTCAATACTGGTTTTTGCTGTAAGTTGCTAAATATCCATTGGTTTCGAAACCAAAGGGTCGGCAGTAAAGTAATCTCTGCTTCTGTTTCTGCACGATTGGTGATAATAATTTCTATGCAAATATCTTCCGAATTATTTTTTGCATATCTGATGTTTACATCAAAGTATTTATTTTCTTTAAAGATTCCTGTATCCAGAATTTCAAATTCTGGCTCTGTTTTACTTCGGTGACGGTTTACTTCAATCAGTTCTTCATACGGAAAAATTTCCTGCGGGTATTTGTACAAATACTCCATGTAAAAATGTGTAGGTGTATTATCCAGATAGTAATATAACTCTTTAACATCTTCTCCATGATTTCCTTCGCTGTTGGATAATCCGAATAAACGTTCTTTTAAGATCGGGTCTTTTCCATTCCAGAGTGCAATAGCAAAACATAAATTCTGATGCAAGTCGCTGATGCCAGCAATACCATCTTCACCCCAGCGATAAACGCGGCTTCTTGACTGCTCGTGAGTGAAATATTTCCAGGCATTACCCTCCGGGCTGTAATCTTCTCTTACCGTTCCCCATTGACGTTCACTTAAATATGGTCCCCATTTTTCAATCGGTACTTCCTTTTTTGCATTAACGTTTAACCTCTCCTGCTCAGCAGATATTTTTTTTGTGTTACTCATTTTTTCCAAAAATAATTTTGGTTTCAGCCATTGGTAGCAAATCCTTCAAACAAAGTCATTCCGCCGTCAATGAATATGCTGGTGCCTGTGATATAATCGCTGTCATCACTGGCTAAAAAGACAGCGAGTTTTCCAATATCTTCCGGCACGCCAATACGGTTATATGGAATTAATTCCATCAGATTATTGTAAGCGTTCTGAGTTTCCCAGACTACTTTATTGATTGGAGTTTTTATTGCACCCGGACAAATACTATTAACACGGATCTTTTCCCGACCGTATTCCTGTGCTATTGTTTGCATCAGCATTTTTATTCCTCCTTTGCTTGACGCATAATTTGCATGACCAGCCCATGGAATAATTTCATGAACGCTGCTCATGCAAATAATTTTTCCACAGGCAACTGAACGTTCTGGTACAATTCCTCTTCTTAAAAATTCTTTAATTGCTTCGCGTGCACATAAAAACTGACCGGTTAAATTAACACCGATTACAAACTGCCATTGATCCAAGGTCATTTCATGAAACTTAGCATCGCGTTGAAGACCGGCGTTGTTTACGAGTATGTCAACCGTTCCAAATTGTTGAACAGTCTGCTGAAACATTTTAATCACCTGGTCTTCTTTGCTTACATCTGCCTGAATGGCTACAGCTTTTGAACCGAATGATTTAATTTTTTCTACAACTTCGTTAGCTGAGCCGGGATTTACCACATAATTTATAACTACATTGGCTCCCGCTTCACCAAGTGCAATAGCTACTCCTTCGCCAATACCAGAATTAGCACCGGTTACTATAGCCGTTTGTGAATCTAATTTTTTCTTTTGCATAAAATTTATTTTGAAATATTATTTTTTCGATTTAAGTGTATTATTTTATAACTCAATATGATAACCGCGAATACCAGAGTAATCGCGTTTGCAATGATGATTGGCAAATTATCACTTAAGATTCCAAATAAAAGCCATAAAAGTGTGCCCGCAGAAAAAAGCAGATACATGAAAAATGAAATACTTCGTGTATCTTTTGTCCGGATAGTTTTAATCGCCTGCGGTACAAACGAACTTGTAGTTAGCACAGCAGCGGCAAATCCCATAATTGTAATGAATGACATAATTCTTTTAGAGTGATAATAATTTGATATAAATATTTTAGACAAAACTTATGCAAAATTTGAAAAAGAAAATACAGACACATTTTGAACTATATGGATAAAAAGCGAATAAGGAGACGATTGAAAATATTTGGCATAATGAAATCAAATCGGTACGTAAAATGCAAAATCACTTTATATTTTAATCGTCAACTAATATTCAATTAGGCAAAACACAAAATCCGAATCGTTGTAATTTGCTTCTCCGGTAACTGCAGGATTCTTTTGGCGAAGCCATCCCTTTGGGAGAGGATATTAAAACCAACACAGGCGAAGTTGCAGCATTTAGGCTGTGGTGTTTGAATCCACGCACGCACGAGGCGTGCGACTTACTTGTAATCTCTTCGATGCTGACAAAAGTCAGGTTTCAATCCACGCACGCGTGAAGCGTGCGACTCCAATCTTAGTAGTATAATTATTAGAGACAACTCGTTTCAATCCACGCACGCGTGAAGCGTGCGACCCGGCTATAATTATCATTAATACCAAGTTCATCGTTTCAATCCACGCACGCGTGAAGCGTGCGACGTTTTCAAGGGATGAAGTTGCCGAGATATTATTAGTTTCAATCCACGCACGCGTGAAGCGTGCGACAATAGCCCAATATCCTGTTGTATCAGCACTAATAGTTTCAATCCACGCACGCGTGAAGCGTGCGACCTAATTGTGCTTTTAACACCGGCGACGTAAGCTGTTTCAATCCACGCACGCGTGAAGCGTGCGACCGTTAAAACCTCTTTCGCCTTCCCGATTATTGTGGTTTCAATCCACGCACGCGTGAAGCGTGCGACTGGGAGGCACTGCAATAATGTATATTGATAACATAGTTTCAATCCACGCACGCGTGAAGCGTGCGACCTTTTATGATATATTTTCAGGTGGTGCATGGGTGGTTTCAATCCACGCACGCGTGAAGCGTGCGACTTATAACAACTTAATTTATCACGGCGGACATCTTGTTTCAATCCACGCACGCGTGAAGCGTGCGACCCCCGAAGGACGGATCACTATCAAAACGCAAGGTTGTTTCAATCCACGCACGCGTGAAGCGTGCGACGGGAAAACAACATCATCACCGTTAGTATCGAGCTGTTTCAATCCACGCACGCGTGAAGCGTGCGACTTTAATTTTATGCGCTCCGGGATGTCAACATACTGTTTCAATCCACGCACGCGTGAAGCGTGCGACTGTTATCATAATTGATCCCTTCTGTTTTCTCTTCAGTTTCAATCCACGCACGCGTGAAGCGTGCGACGTCCACATCATTTAACATCGCACAAACACAGGAGGTTTCAATCCACGCACGCGTGAAGCGTGCGACTATTGACCCAAGAACTCTTGATGAGGAAACAATTGTTTCAATCCACGCACGCGTGAAGCGTGCGACGTGACAGTTTTTAACAAATAATTTATTGGAGCAAGTTTCAATCCACGCACGCGTGAAGCGTGCGACCTTACACACGGGAGTTTTCAGAATTAACCACAGAGTTTCAATCCACGCACGCGTGAAGCGTGCGACTGCAAAACGAAATTACCAAGCGTGGTTTACGTAAGTTTCAATCCACGCACGCGTGAAGCGTGCGACAAGCTATTCTTGCACTATCAGCATTTAATATCTTGTTTCAATCCACGCACGCGTGAAGCGTGCGACTGTCTGTTCAAACGGGTGGGGCTGGTGCAGATGTGTTTCAATCCACGCACGCGTGAAGCGTGCGACGTTGTAAGATTATTGATAATTATTCCTTCGGGATTGTTTCAATCCACGCACGCGTGAAGCGTGCGACGTATGTAAATCAGAGTTCATTCCGTTTAACCCGGAGAGTTTCAATCCACGCACGCGTGAAGCGTGCGACTGTCCCATCATTTATAACAAATATGACAGAAGATGTTTCAATCCACGCACGCGTGAAGCGTGCGACATATGTTCGGACTTCTTCCAGAGTCAATTGAATTGTTTCAATCCACGCACGCGTGAAGCGTGCGACACAAATACATTAATAATATACCGATTGAAGGAAGTTTCAATCCACGCACGCGTGAAGCGTGCGACGTGGGACGATGGAACACCTAACTCTTTTATTTTAGTTTCAATCCACGCACGCGTGAAGCGTGCGACGTATGTATGGCGCTATTGATGTAGGGACTTCTGGTTTCAATCCACGCACGCGTGAAGCGTGCGACCCTTAAATCGCAAGCATTAAAGAATTGCATGACCGTTTCAATCCACGCACGCGTGAAGCGTGCGACATTGTTTAATACTCGGTGGCGGATCAGTCAAAGGTTTCAATCCACGCACGCGTGAAGCGTGCGACTACCAGGGGATATGTTTCTCCATACCGTTTGAGTGTTTCAATCCACGCACGCGTGAAGCGTGCGACATTTTACTAATGAAATTTATAAGGACATTGCTGAGTTTCAATCCACGCACGCGTGAAGCGTGCGACCTTAAAAATAGTTGAATATATCATCCCGAAGAAGTTTCAATCCACGCACGCGTGAAGCGTGCGACTTTCTGGCCTGACGTGGATTCTATTCCTCTTTATGTTTCAATCCACGCACGCGTGAAGCGTGCGACCAGATGGATTTATATCAAAGGACTTGAAATTAGGTTTCAATCCACGCACGCGTGAAGCGTGCGACCCGATGATGATGGTGTTGATGATAACATTATTATGTTTCAATCCACGCACGCGTGAAGCGTGCGACTAAATACGGAGTTTACAATGCTTACCGAACAATGGTTTCAATCCACGCACGCGTGAAGCGTGCGACCAAGATTTTGGGGAAGCCATAGAGACGACACAGACGTTTCAATCCACGCACGCGTGAAGCGTGCGACTGTTATTATTTTAAATGTTTAGTATAAAATGTTTTAACGACATATTTCCGCTTAGTAGCCTGAAAATTTTAATAATTGTTATCATTATCCGATATTATTATTAAACAATCAAATTTTCAAAGAGCTAACCTCCTTGGTGTTTTATGTATGCTTCAGTTAGCAGTCATAAAATTAGCGCATCTTCAATATTAAGACTTTTGCTTTTGCCAAAACTTTCAATTCGTCTTTGATAATTTGAACCGAGGTAATAAAACTTCAGGTTATCTTCCTCAGGTTTGTAAATAGATAACAACTCATTTTTAAGTATCTCCCATTGTGCGGGGTCTATAATACATTCAAAAACAGAATTCTGTGCTCGTATCCCAAAATCAAGGCAGGTTTTTGCAACCTTAT
Source organism: Ignavibacteriota bacterium (assembly GCA_013285405.1). Classification (NCBI taxonomy): domain Bacteria; kingdom Pseudomonadati; phylum Ignavibacteriota; species Ignavibacteriota bacterium. The sequence continues at coordinate 2,994,043 of CP053446.1, forward strand.
TTAATCGTTTCTTCCCGCTCTTTGTTGCTGTGGATACATCATAGCTAACTACTACCATCATAATTTAATTAAAAATTAAAAATGAAAAATTAAAAATTTAGAACAATTGATATTCATAAAATTATTTCAGATAAAATGGTGGATAATCTTCAATGTCTCCGCGAATATATCTTGCAAGCAATTGTGCCTGAATATGCGGCAACAATCCTATCGTCATCTTTTCTCCAAGAAACGGATGAGTTATCTCTTCCTGCTTTCTTTTTTGGTATGCTGATAGTAATTCTTTTCTTGCATTGTCAGACATTCTTACTTCACCAGATTCTCTTATTTCAAAATCTTTTATTGATACTTGTTTCAGATTAATCAAATTCAGCATTACTCTGTCACCCAAATATGCCCTGAACTCTTCCATAATGTCTAAAGCCAGAGAGGGTCTTCCTGATCTAAGCTGATGCAAAAATCCAACCTGCGGATCAAGACCTACTGTTTCAAGTGCGGAGCGTACATCGTTTGCAAGTATTGCATATAAAAAAGATAAAAGTGCATTTGCCGGATCGAGTGGCGGACGTTTTGATCTTTGCGTGAATAAAAAATCTTCTCGCTGAGAAGTTATCAAAGAAGACAGAACACCGAAATATGTATTTGCACATTCACCTTCATAACCACGCAGTTCTTTTAATGTTTCTGCCTGCTTAATATTATTCAATCTTCGTCCGAGTGTTTCGGCTGCATCAACAACAGCATCAGGACAATTTTCCGGATGGTTGCGCTGATGACGAAGAAGGATGTATCTGTAATTAGACACTTTTGCAGCGATAATCGGTTTTGCAATTTTCAGTGATTCAAATTCATTATCTGAAATTGCGTACTGAGTTTTTCTTAATAAAACATTTCCTTTCTGTGCTCCATAAACTCTTGCAAGAAATTTACCGGTTTCTGTTAAGTAGCTTATGCCTACATTATTCTCTGCACAGAATGCCATTACTTGCGGAGTAAGTGGTTTGAAGCCGAAGCAAACAATATTTTCGATTGTATGTATCGGAGCCTGAAAAGCTTTCTTTGAAACTCCTTCATCATCAGTTACTTCTACAATAAATGTTTCTCGCTCTTTTCGAACAAAAGCTTTATCTGAAGTTATATAAAGTGTGTTTAGATGTTTTTTCATTTTTAGATTTAATAAAGATAACATCTTTTAATAAAGAAGTCATCTTTTCTTATTATGAATACAAATCTTTAATATAATTTTGCAATTTTCTTTTGTTCATTGCTTTCGGTTGACAGATAGATTGCAGTGAACAGTTTCTGCATTTTGAATTGTACTCAATCCTCGGAATTATTTTTTTATCTACAATCTCTCTAACTGCCTGAATAACTTGTAATGTTTGACTGCGAAGTTCCTCATCAATTGTTACCAAATTTCTTCTACGGATTTTGCCATAAAAGAAAGCTGCACTGGATATTTGTGTGTCTTGCATTTCTTCCAGGCAAAGCACCTGTGCACATAGTTGAACTTTATCGCTTATATCTTCTTTAGGTTCGCCCGCTTTGAATTCAACCGGAAAAATTTCTTTTCCTTTTGAAGTATGTTTGAATTCGACAACATCGCATCTTCCGACCAACCCGTATTTGAAAGAATGAATTCTAAGACCACGAACAGTTTTAATGTCACCTCTTGTTTCATAAGTATCGGTGTCAACTTTTTCGTGCAGAATTTCTCCGCGCACAGTAAACAGATTATCCTGCCAAACGTCATCCACGTGGATTAGACCGCATTGGCGCGGGCAGAAAATATAATGCTGCAAAGCACTGATCATTATAAAGTCATCTTCAGTGAACATAGATTATTTTCTACCTTTGTCAATCTTACGTTTTTGTTTTTCAGTTAAAGCTTTATAATTCTCCTTTGTTACAACCTTTCTTCCCGATTTTTTCTCAAGGTCCTTTCTTGCTTTTCCTGCAACACTTCCACCTTCTCTGGCTGCATTTTTATTAGGAACAAATCCATGAGCATTTTTAGTTCTCGCAATTTCAGTAGTAGAAGCTTCTCCAAGCATTGTAAAGATTAATTCCAAATCTGTCATATGGTCACGAAGATTTTCCTGTGCTTTAGTTAACCCTTTATGTTTTTTATAATCAGAAGGTGTGAATCCAAAAGTTGCTTTACTAATTTCAGCAGTAAGTATGGCGTATTCTAATCCTTCTTTGACACCACGCTTTTTCCATTCGTTAGTTAATTCATCTCTAACGAAAATCCCTCGAACACGTTTTTCAATCCATTCGTCTGAATAACCTTTAGCCTTGTATATCTCACGCATTCTGTGTTGAGCAAGTTCCGGATTTTCTATTTCTTCCAGGCGTTCATAGCCTACTTTTGCCAACCATATTTTAAATGGTTCTGCTTTGGGTGAAGGGACGGATTGAATCAATCTCAGTAATTGATTTACGTCGGCAACATCAGTAAGGCGCATTTTATCATCGGAGGCTCTCATTTTCAAAGCGTTACAATTTGTAACGGTTTCATTTCCTTCGGCTTTAAGTCTCTTTTTTAAAACACGCCAATATACTTGCGGATTTGGACTATCAGTTAAAACTGCAATCACATCAACAATTGCAAAATACCACTTCTGTTCGGATTCGCTCCATTCAGAACGGATTTTTTTACTTTCAAAGAGTTTTATGTTGGGCATAATGTTACTCGTTTTGTTTATAACTCAACAATCTTAAATGTTTCGGGAAACGTTTTACCATCGAGATAAATTTCGTAATCTGAAAATTCTTTTGTGGAACACATATTTGATTATTTTTAATTCTAAAATACCTGGTAACCTTCATGATCTCTTTCAAGTAAAGGGAGTAAACCTTTCATGTAACCAAGAAAAGCTGGATCATAATCATATTGCCAAGCATACAGACCTGAATTTTCATAACCCTTAACGAAACCAATTGAAAGCATGTTGATTTTGTTTAACCATAATTGAACACTTTTCCTGTTTATTTCTTTTGGGCTAACTTTTATGTGGTTTTCAAGTCTTTTAACTAATTCCTTGTCAACAACAACTAACCTTGTATCTGAAGCAATAACTTTATAAAGATTTGCAACTTCGGGATAGTCCATTTCATCTTCCATTTTTATTAAGCGTTGATGTTTTTCATTTGTATCAGACATTAATTCTCTGCGTAAAGCATCCGTTATTAAATCAGCGGGCGAATCAGCTGCCACTCTGTTTTCTTCAAATAACTTTTCAAGAATCTGACTTGGTAATGTAAAAGCAGGATGGCGGTTATAAAGCGGAGATTGAATTTTGAAATCAATTAATGTTGCAATATAATCTTCATTGTTTCTTCTAACTCTACCACCGGTTTGAATTAGGTTTGCTATACCTGCTCGCTCACGAAATGCAGAGCGAAAAGAAAAATCAACACCTGCTTCCACGCAACTTGTTGATACCAATGTCCATTCTTGTACTCCAAAATGAAGACGTTGTTTTATTAATTCCAAAATCAATTCTCTGTGAACAGGTGCAAGTGCAGTTGAAAGATGTAAAACATCATGTCCAGATTTACGCATAGATTCAGCAAGAACTGCTGCAGACTGAACTGTATTCATTATAACAAGTCGTGGACCCGTTTTACTTTGTATCAAATCAATCAATCCTTTTTCGTCAAGCAAGGTATTATGGCGTAAAGGTGTTATCCGTTTTGTTTCTTGTTTAAGTGCTTCATTTCTTATTTCTTTTGGGATTAATTCCGGTAATTTTACAGTCAGATCCATCATATCTTTTAATTCCCAAAATCTTGGCAAAGAGCCTGAAGCAAAAACAAAATGACAACTCCATTTATCTGAAAATTCCTTTAACCATTTCCAAGTTTGTGGCCAAAGAAAATTCGGTATTGATGCATGAGTTTCGTCAATAAAAACACCACTTCCGGGTAGTTCATGGAGTTTACGAAGTTTAGATGGGTGATTGCTTGCTATTGTTTCAAAAAACTGAACAGCAGTTGTAACAATGATTGGAGCTTTCCATAATGTAGAAAATTGTCTTGTTTGTAATGTTTCAAAATCTGCCTGATGATGATGTTCTGCAACTACTTCATCTGCTTTTTCCCCAGGTAAAATGAGTGACTTCCTATAAATATCAACAGATTGTTTAATGATATTTGTGTATGGTAACACAACTATTATATGCCTTAAATTTTTTGTAATAGCTGTTTTTAATAAATGAGCCATGATTGCTGTTGTTTTTCCGGTTCCAACCGGACTATCGCAGGCATAAAAAGATGGAGTTGTGTCTGCCTCTTTGCAGGCATCATATATTTTTCTTCGTAATAAATTTCTTTCACTCTTTTCAGTGTCTTTTCCTAAGCCATTTATATAAATATCAAGAGCTTTTAACCTTTCTTTCCATTTTGCTTCAACCTTGGTAGAGGGATATTCTTGCCCATAATTATTTGCGGTATCACCATGATCTGCATCTACTAAACATGAAAGGGCAATACGCCGTGTCAATCCATTCCAATCAGAAGCTCTATCAATATGTTTATTAATATTCTCACAACCAGATTGAATGTGTTTTGAGAGATAATCTTTCAAATATTGTTCAGTTCGAGTTTCTAAATTTGGATCGCGAAGGAATAATTCTGCTTTTGATCGTTCTTGAGGTATAGATTGTAATCCTATGTGGTGGGCATAGACTATTAATGCTGATTCTACTAAATCATTATTAACTAAGTTTTTTGTGCCAGCATCTACATGATTAATGGGTAAACCTTTTCCACCACCTATAAAGAGTACTTTTTGGTTATCATCATCAAGCTTACCCAAATCGTGAAAAAGGGCAGCCGCACGTACAGCTTCAAATAAATACTCATAGTTACCTTTATAATAAGAAGCCAGATTTTTTATATTTTTCTCTGCTCTTCTTAATACTTCTGAAATATGTTTGTAGTAAGATTGAGCAGGTACAGGCGGATTCTTTCCTTTACTATGTGCTAGCCACTCGGTCATTTATATTTCTTTCATCAAATCTCTAATTGATTTCACTTTTTTCTTTAATTCATCAGGTACGTCCTTTTCAGTTGGTATTTTGTATTCTGCACGTGATGTTGATGGCTTCTCGGGTTCCTTTAGTTTAATTGGAGTTAATGCTGAGATGAGATCAAAATCAGAACAGGAACCGAGAGGAGAATTGTGTTCAATATACCATGCGTGCAGGATTTCAACTTGTGAACGAATATATGAAGCTGTATTTGTATAAGCATAAGGTATTACTTTTGTTAAAAGTTCAATATCCTGCATAGTACAACCAGTCTTGTAAGCTACTGCGGGATTTACAAAGAAGGGCATACAATACAAACCATGCTGTGCTATTCTATAGCTCAATGGAGCCATTCCTCTATCTTTGCCTTCTTCAACACCAGATTTATTCGTAGTAGTTAATCTTTCTATATTGATTGGAGCAATAGAAACCCCAAGACCAAATTGAACCACGCCAGTCTTAATACTTGTCGAGGAACCTTCTTCGAGAAATGTATTTCCAAATACACGTCCATCCCAAAATTTCTGTTTAAATTTTTCTTGATTATTTTTTAGTAACTCAATAATTTTTGTTCTATCCCGATCCCTTTTTTCTAGAATATCAAACCCATCATTGATTTTAAGTTTTTGAGCAATACTTTTCCATACCTCTCCATCTTTATCTTCTATTAAGTCGCGAAGTTTGCGTTTGAACGAAACAGGCGATATTTCACCTCTCTGATCATTCCTTTGGCGCGGATCGCTTTCTTTATCAGGATCTCCATTAGGATTAGAATTAATAACTTCAATGACCAACAAGCCTGTGGCACGATTAAAAATTTCTTTGTTTGTTTTATTTGACATAATGAACTCCATTAGATTTGTTAAAAAATATTTTAATTATTCTCATTATTTTATTTAAAAGTACTGTCAGAAACAGATTCTGCTTTACTTTCTGATCTTGATAAATATCCTAAAAGTATTTGCGCTCTTTCTGCACTGGAAGTCGATGAAGGTAAGTCTTTATTACTAAGCAAATCAGTAACCTTTCCAAGTTCACCTACGGCCCATCTTGCTAACTTCACTTTCTCTCCAGATTCTTTTCTTGTCCATGCTTGATAAACACCTAACCTTTTTGAAAGCATATCAAGTGCAGAGACGGGATTATCTAATGCAATCTGAAGATGTGAATTACCCAACAGTTGTGGGGGGATACTTCCTCCACGCACATTGTTACAATATTCAAAGTGAAGAGTATCTATCAATGATAAAAATCTACCAATATAGAAAAATGTGTCTTTCATATAGTTCTCCTTTTTAATTCCAAGTTTGAATAAATAAATAGATAAAATTGATATTGCTTTTAAAACAGTAAATCTTGCATCAAGATAAAAAACTGTAATCTCATTTTTATGGTCAGAATTGCCTAATCCTATAAGGAGAGATTGTGTTCTTTGAAGGGTAAGGTTAAGTAAGTTTTCAATTAAATACGTTTGCCTATTCTGTGTATCAAAGAAAATATCGTATATATCTCCTAAAGAAATTCCTGAGACAGAAGATGTATCTTGTCCAAATCTAATCCACTGTTTTTGAGTAATTTGAACAAGATCAGCAGGGAAAGGGCACCAAGGTGAAAGAAAAATTACCTTCGATTCATTGTTATTAAGAAATTGAGAAATTAATTCAGATTTACTCTGTTGTTTTGCAGTTTTTCTTTCAATTTCTTTTCTGAAAAATGGTAAAGAAAAATTGGGGTAATTTCTAGCAGCTTCACGCCATAGTTCATCAGCTTGTACTAATTGAGAAATTGTATAAATACGCTGCAAAGAAACCTGTGTGCGCCCTAAGTCTGCTTTTCGTAAAGCAATAATCCTTAAAAGATCATTAGCTTTAACAATTTCCTTTCCTTTTAACGCATCAACTACAACCTTTGCTGTTGCTTCATAATTGCTCTCACTAAAGTCATGCTGACTCACTCCACCTAATAAATAAGCTTTGTTAACATTGATATCTGGTTTGTTCTCAAGATATGCTATAAGTAAATCTCTCTTATCCATTAATCCTGGAACAAGACACCAAGTTTTCTCTTTTCTTGATTCCTCAGTAATCCAATTTAAAGAATCCTGAATTGTATTAGCTTCTTTTCTTCCAATTGGTATTATATCTGTGCTGATCTTTTTGTATCGGGTTTGACAAGGAGTTTGATCGTTTACTGAGAAAAGATAAGTCTCCCCTATTGGTAATTTTGGATTGGGAAATTTGTCATTTTCTAGAATTTGTTCTATGCCTGATAACGCGCTTATCCCAATAGTTACATTAGTTGTCTGTGCAGTTGAATCATCTTGCATTTTAAATAAGCATTCGCTGACAAAATTTTCAAACTTTTGGTTGGCAACACGAATGGAAAAATTTTCCCAGTCACTTACATCGAGCATTAAAGGTATCTCTGCAACATATTCTTGTTTTTTATTTTCCCATTTATTACCTATTAAAATATTCTCAATTAAGGAATAAGGAATATCGTTCTCTTTTTGCTTTAATTTAATTGACAAATCATAAATGAAATCATCTACTTTTGAAATCAAGAATCTTTTCATTAATTCTGCGAGTGCTTGATATTCTTTGTTATTTGTTTCAATAAAAGGTAGAAGATTTGTAACTCTCTCTTGTAGTCTATTCCACCAATTATTTTCTGAATCGGTAATATTTAATTCTCTATTCTCTCCAATTAATAATCTTCTTTTTTGATATTCATCTTTATTTAGATTATTTAATTTTTTTCTAATTTGATCATCTTTCCCTACTTTCCAAATTGGTTTTTGCAATTTCAGCATAGGAAAGCGATTATGATTTCCTTGACTTGTAGTCCATAATCTTGCGATATCATCTCTATTCCGAAATTCTATTCTGTCAACTTTACCTTCTTTATTTAATCCAACAATTAATCCATCTTTTCTCCCTGGCTCTTTAATATCTGGATGTCTTTTAGTAAGATTGATACCACATCTTTCCAGACTTTTATAAAGAACATATCCTTCATTCAACATATTCGAGTACCCCTTTCTTAATCCATACATCTTGTTTATATGATGGATCATATTTATTTGGCCCGCTGAAAACAGAAAAGAGCATTGAGGGAATTATTTGTTCGATAGATTCTTCAACTTTAGTTTCTTCACGGAATAACCCAACATAAGTTGGTGTAAATTCTTTCCATCCCAAACAAGGAACGTGATACCATTTTCCATTCCTCAGTCTTTTTATAAATTTATCTTGGAGTAAATGCAAATGATTTGTTGTAATTACATCATTGTTATTCGGCAGGTCTAGTTCTTCAACAATTCCATAAATTCGATAACAAACATTTGTAAGAATTGTAGCAAATAATTGAAAGTTATCAGTTCCACTTTTTCTTAAAGGTCCGTGATAATTATTTGTATAGCGGTGATAGTGAATTGGAGCGCATATTTCAACTTTCGTTGGTTTTATATATGCACTCTTAACTCGTGCAATTGATTCAAACATACCTTTTGCTGCTGAATATGTTGGAGCGGGATAGGAAATTGGCGTTGCCCCTGTATCCGGTCTTGTAAACATTGCTGCTGGTCCAGCAATTTCAAATTTAACTTCATAAGGTTTTGTTTTTTTTGACATAGTGTTTCCCTTTTAATTATATAAAATTAGTTTTAAATAATATCATAAGAATAAATTTTCTTCAAGATCATAACCAGATTTTCTGCATAACTATTTTTGCCAATCAGGATGAAACTTGCCAAGGTCATGAAGAAAACCAGCTAATTCTGCCCAATCCTTATTACCAAATTCTTCTGCAAATTTTCCAGTAAGTTTTGCAACGGCATCAAGATGAACTTTTAATAGGTGTGGTTCTTTCCAGTTCCCATCTTCCTTCAGTTTTACGTGTGCAATAAATCCTTTCTTCATAACCCGCCTTAAAAATTAATAAACTTTGTGAGTTTAAAAAGATGACTTTCAAAGAATGTTATTTTGATTTTTGAAGTAATAGAAAATTGATCCAATTCTGAAATTTATTTCAATAATTTCCTTTGTGGAAGCACTTTTAACTGTCCCGGCTAATGTCTGAATTGTAGATTTAAATGTAAAAATTATTCTTCATAATCTCTTTAAAATATTTATAACAGCATTTCATTGTCTATTTTTTTCTTTTCTTCTTTTTTTTCTTTAGTTGGTCTTTTTTCTCTTCAAACTCAGCAAAGAATTCTTTAATATTTACGTAAATCTTAGCAACAACATCTGAAGCTGTTTTTTTATCAAGCTCTTCTTCTGCAATGATCATTGCATTTGCAAGAAAATCATCTTTCTTGTTTTTGTTTTTTTCAAAGTAGGCAAGGTGTATTTCAAAAACCAGATCGTACGCCCAATTAAGTAAATCTTCTTCAATTTCTGTCGGTTCTTCTCCTTCAGTAATTTTATTAAATCTTTCCAGAAGATAACCATAAGCTTCAAGTGCTGGTCCGGCAAGCAATAAATATATTATTGCTCCTTCGGGCAGGAAATAAAATATATCATCAAAAGATGAAATCAATTCTTTTGTGAATATATCTAACTCAGGAATGTTATTATTAGGTAGATCTGTGATATTTAATTCTTCAAAATCAATCTCAATTGAATTGAACCAACTAACTTTTGCAGCTTGATTAAGATTATTGAGACGTAGGTGATCGGAAGCAATTTTTTCGTTATATATATTTAGAATTTCCTCAATAACAAATTCTGCTTCTTTATCATCACTGAATGCAGACTTGTTTTTTCTGCTTAAATATTTACTAATTTGAATATCCGCAAAGAGATGATAATCACTTTTTATTTCTTCAATTGATTTTTTCATTCGTAATCCCCGATCATATATTATTTGAGAACGGATATTTTCCGCACAACGAAGGATTGTCGTTTTATATTTCTAACAATGCTTTAAAACTAATAAAATTATCAACGAATATCGAGAATGGATAAATTCTTCTTTTGCTGGCTGTTTCCTTTAGTCTAAATTTGTGTAAATAAATTAAAAAATATTTCATCCCATCAGTTTGCTAAAATTTTCAGTAATAAATAAAGATAAAGCCTCCAAAGCCCGTGCAGGTTTTTTTGAAACGGATCACGGAGTAGTTGAAACTCCTGCGTTTATGCCTGTCGGCACTCAGGGAACTGTAAAAGCTGTTAATCAGGATTATCTCGAAAAAGATATTAATGCACAAATAATACTTTCAAATACTTATCATCTCTATCTACGACCGGGAACTGAGGTTCTCGAAAAAGCTGGCGGACTTCATAAATTTATGAACTGGCAAAAACCAATTTTAACTGACAGCGGCGGCTACCAGGTTTACAGTCTTTCAAGTCTGAGAAAGTTAAAAGAAGATGGAGTGGAATTCAGATCTCATCTCGACGGCTCAACTCATTTCTTTTCACCAGAAAAAGTAATTAAGATCCAACGAAGTATTGGCTCTGACATTATGATGGTTCTTGATGAATGTACTCCTTATCCTTGCGATTATGAGTATGCAAAAAAATCAACCGAACTCACAAGCAAATGGGCAATTTTAAACAAGGAAGCTTTTGAAAATACAAAACCGTTGTACGATCACAATCAATTTCTTTTTGGAATAATTCAGGGAAGTGTTTACGAAGATCTTAGAGAAAGCTCAGCAAAAGATTTACTGCAAAATAATTTTGATGGTTATGCGATCGGCGGATTAGCAGTAGGTGAACCGACAGAGATGATGTATGATATAACAAATTTTACGACCGATTTTATGCCGGAAGATAAACCGAGATATCTGATGGGAGTCGGTCGTCCCGAAAATATACTTGAATCAATTGATCGTGGAATCGATATGTTCGATTGTGTTATGCCAACCAGAAATGCAAGACATGGAGTTCTCTTCACAAATTCAGGTGTATTAACACTGACAAACGCAAAATTTAAAGATGATTTTGAAAAAGTTGATGAAAATTGTAACTGCTATACTTGTCAAAATTATTCAAGAGCATACTTAAGGCATCTGTTTAATTCCGGAGAATTATTAGCTTTGCAACTGGCAAGTATTCATAATCTGCATTTCTATATTTCAATGATGAGTGAAGCAAGAAAACGGATACTTGAAGGATCATTTAAAGAATGGAAAAATAAAACAATGAAAAAAATATCAATCAAAAATAATCTCCGTGAAAACGGGATGGAGGAATAGTGAATCAATTATTAATTGCAATGGCTCCACAAGGAGGAGAAGGCGGCGGTGGATTAGTTAGTACGCTGATCATGTTCGGCGCAATCTTTTTAATTTTTTATTTTATGATTATCAGACCGCAGCAGAAACGAGCTAAGGAAAGAGATAAACTTCTTTCAAATCTTGAGAAAGGTGATAAGGTAGTTACTAATGGCGGAATCCATGGTATAATCTCAGGCTTAGAGGAGAAGACTGCTCTTTTACAAATCAGTGAGAATACAAAAATTAAAATTGAACGATCAGCAATAACAACAGTCCTTCCCAAATAATCTTGATATTATATAGCCCTAAATAATCATTCAGTAAAAAAATGATAACCATTGCCCCGGAAAGTTAGCCGGGGTTTTTTATGATATAAATATGCTCTTGCAAAATTTTTTTTCTTTAATGCAATCAATCTATTTTTACATTAAGAAAATTATTTTCTAAAATTGAATTCGGATTTAAGTATGAAAGCTTTATACAATTTATGCTTTTTGATCTTATTATTTACAATCTGCTTAAACGCTCAGAAGAAAGTTTATATAGCATATATTGAAGGAGATATTGACCTTGGTCTTGCGCCTTATGTAAGCAGAGTAGTTGCTGAAGCAGAAAAAGATAATGCCGAAGCAATAATTTTTAAGATCAATACTTTTGGCGGAAGAGTTGATGCTGCGACTCAGATTAAAGATGCAATTATCAACACTGACTTGCTTACAATTGCCTTCATTAATAACCGGGCAATTTCTGCTGGAGCTTTGATTGCACTCTCCTGCAAAAAAATTGTTATGGTTCCCGGAAGCTTAATCGGTGCTGCAACTGTTGTTGATCAACAGGGTGAGAAAGTAGGTGAGAAGTATCAATCTTATATGCGTTCTGAAATGCGATCAACTGCTGAGAAAAACGGAAGACGTGTTGATATAGCTGAAGGAATGGTTGATGAACGGGTAGTTGTGCCAGGAATTGATGATTCGACAAAACTAATTACACTTACTTCAACTGAAGCACTAAAATATGGTTTTGCCGATACACTGTTAAAAGATTATGATGAAATTTTTGCATATTTCAAATTAGGAAATGCAGAAAAAGTATTTCAGAAATCCAACTGGGCAGAAGATGTCGTCCGTTTTCTGAATAATGGAATAGTTTCATCAATCCTTATAATGATTGGAATATTCGGGTTAATGGCTGAAATAAAATCACCTGGCTGGGGGCTTCCCGGAACGGCAGCTTTAATCGCTCTTGCACTATTCTTCGGTTCATCATACATACTTCAGCTTGCTTCCGTAATTGAAATCCTGATGTTCGTTGCTGGACTTGTTTTGCTTCTGCTTGAGATTTTTGTAATCCCCGGTTTTGGAGTTGCAGGTATTAGTGGAATCATCCTGATAATAGCATCACTTTTTTTATCAATGCTTGGTGCAGATCCGTTTCTTGATTTTAATGCTGTCTCAATGGCAATCATCAAATTGACGATAGGATTAGCGGCTGCGCTGGTTCTTATTTTTCTGCTTGCAAGATTTTTACCCAAATCCAATTTCTTTAAGAAATTTATTTTATCTGAAGAAGAAAAAGCAACTGAAGGCTATACTTCACGTGCGAATTTATCTGAACTTCTTGGCGCTGAAGGAATTGCTGTAACAACACTCCGCCCTGCAGGAACCGCCGAGATTAACGGAAAACGTGTTGATGTTGTTACCGATTCTGAATACATCGAACATGGTAAACCAATTGTTGTGAGCGCAGTTGAAGGTATGCGGGTTGTTGTTAAAGAGAAAAAAATAGATTGATTTATTGAGGCTGTCACATAACCAATTATTTCTGTCCCCCTGAGTTTGTCGAAGAGCTCACTCTGACATTTTTTGACTTTTAAGACAGCCTCCTTAGTATAATTTGAGAAACATAATAAGATCAGTTTCTAAAATAAATTCTGGTTTGCATCTAATCTACTCATTCAAAACTCTGCGTTTCAAGAAAGAACGTAACTTCCTGGTGAATTAATCTTACACTTTGTGTGGAAAAATTTTTTGTTTCACCGGGCTCAAGTCTGTCAATACTTGCCTCAACAGGTTGAGCATTCAGTTTGTATTTCAGTAAAATGTTGGAAACTGGTTTATCACTTACATTTTTAACAGTACCCTGAATAGTACCAAATCTTGACGGCGATAATGCTGGTGCATCAATATCCATTGAATGTTCGGTTGATATGGATTTATTAGCGTGAATTTCAAGTACAGTTTTTTCTTCAATGAAATATTTATAAGCGAAAAAACCACCCGCCACTAACAATATGAATATGAATAATTTTTTCAATTCTGTTCTCCTGTGATGTTTGACAAAATTGTATCAAATACTCAACCATGTTTGGGAATGGAAAAGAATTAAAAAATGGAATATTTTTATGGTAAAAGGGGAGGAAGATCGCAAAATATTCCTCCCGAACATTCATAAAGGAGAAAAGAAGACCGTGATAAAAGTAAGAAAAACTATTGTAGAGAATTAAAATTAATCAGAGCAATTCCAAAACATTTACGCTTGAAGTTTGTTCCTTTGCACTTGCTTTCTTAGTTCCTTGTGGAGACGGCATTTCCATCTGATATGCATTTTTCATTTCTGACTGCGACCTGCTTTTTTGAATCATTCCTCTATCAAGATTGAAATAAATTTTTCCGGATGCAGTGGAAACTGGTTTATCAAATTTATAATTCACACCCTGCTCAGTAAAACTTGATTGACCTGTAACATCAGTTTTTATTGAACCGGTGACAACTGCAATTTTATCATCACCAAGCATTTCAAGGTTATCTATTTTATATAGATTTTCATAGTCAACTTTAAAAACCGTCACCTGTAATGATTCGCGTTTGTAAGACCACGTTGAATCTTTTGCCATTTCTTCATCCGGTACTTCACGGAATACCTGAGCAAGAATCGGTTTGATTGAACTGTTTGTTAGCTCCTGCGAAGCCATGACTTTTTCTTGTGCACTGAGTGAATCAGCCAACTTGCGAAGAGTTAAGAAGCGGTTAATAATTTTATCAATCATATATATGTCAATTATTTCACCTTGTTTTCCTACTCTGATATTAAACGGATTATTTATGTAAGATTCGTATTCTGCAAATCGTATTCTGTCAGTGGAGTCAAGTTCATTACCGGATTGGTAAGTAATATCTTTTCCTTTTGCATTGGCTTTAAAATTAATTGAGCTGAAAGTACATTGTAATTCAGCAACACTATCTTTGTCAATACCCAAAGTCTTAAAATTAATTATGAAGATTATTGTTTGATTCATTTTTTCAGTCATTGTGCTGTCGGTAACTACACTTTGAGATCTTTCGGATATGGTAGTTAATCGGTACTTAAAAGTTTCGCCCGGATTGAACTTATATCGCATATAAAATGATTGCGGTTCAGTTTGGTCCAATGCAGTAGTTTTTAGTGATGTACTATCAAAAGAAAAAGTAATGTTTTGCTCTTCCTGATTTTCCTTTTGCTTATTCTCTTTTTGGCAAGAAATAAAAAGGATGAGTGAAAGTGATGTTAACACAAAAATATTTTTCATTTATCTCCTTGATGAAATTCGCACGGCATTGATTTAATTTGAAGAGAATATGACACAAACAAACACTGGTTTCATTCCGAATAATTATTCAACAGCTCATCTTTTGAGAAGAAGTGAGCGATTTCTTTTTCTGCATTTTCATCTGAATCCGAACCATGAACAGCATTAAGCTGAATGTCAACTGCATATAATTTCCTGATAGTACCTTCAGCAGCTTTTTTAGGATCTGTTGCTCCGATAAGTTTTCTGTATTCCTCAACTGCATTTTCCCGTTCGAGTGCAATCGGAACGCAGCAACCGGAAGTCATATAAGCAACGAGGTCATTAAAGAAAGGTCTTTCCTTATGAACGGAATAAAATCCTTCGGCGGAAGATTTTGTAAGACGCAACATTTTCATTGCATTGATTTTAAAACCTGCTTTTATGATCATAGATAGAATTTCGCCGGTGTAACCCTTTTGAACTGCGTCAGGTTTAATTATAGCTAAAGTTTTAGTTCCCAAATTGTTTTCTCCAAAATAAATTTTTTGTTGAAAATAAAATTCAAGCCCGAAGTGGGCTTGATATATTTTAAAATATTTTTATTGTTATTTATTTCTTTTTCTTCTTTATCGAAGTTTTTTTAGTACCGGCTTTTTTCTTTGTTAAAACTTTTTTAACGGAGGTTTTCTTCTTTTTGGAAATTGCTTTTAACATTGTAGTTCCAATTTCTGCCGGATTATCAACTACATGGATTCCTGCATTCTTCATTGCAGCCATTTTTTCTGCGGCTGTTCCTTTTCCACCCGAAATAATTGCACCGGCATGTCCCATTCGTCTTCCGGGAGGTGCAGTTCTGCCAGCTATAAATCCGACGACAGGTTTCTTCACATTTTTTTTGATAAACTCTGCTGCTTCCTCTTCTGCACTTCCGCCGATTTCACCAATCATTACAATGCCTTTTGTCTCTTTGTCTTCATTGAAGAGTTTGATAATATCAATGAACTTTGAACCGATAACAGGATCTCCACCAATTCCAACGGCTGTGGATTGACCAAGACCGACATCAACAATTTGTTTTACAGCTTCATAAGTCAAAGTTCCACTTCTTGATACAATACCGATATTTCCTTTTTTATGAATGAAGCCTGGCATAATACCAACCTTTGCTTCACCGGGTGAAATAACTCCGGGACAATTTGGACCAACTAATACAACTCCTTTTTCTTTTATTGAATTGTAAACTTTAATCATATCGGCAGCAGGAATTCCTTCAGTAATGCAGATGATAATCTTTATTCCTGAATTAGCTGCTTCAAGAATTGCATCAGCCGCAAAGGCTGGCGGAACGAATATTACAGAAGTGTTTGCGTTTGTATTTTTAACGGCGTCAGCAACTGTGTTGAATACGGGTACATCAAGATGTTTTGATCCACCTTTACCGGGCGTTACACCTGCAACTACTTTGGTTCCGTAATCTATCATTTGTTGTGAATGATATGAACCTTCACCTCCGGTTATTCCCTGCACTAAAAGTCTAGTATGTTTATTTACAAGAATGCTCATAAAATTTTTCCCTGAAATGGATTAGCAATTAAAAATTGACTGACAAATTTAAGAAAATGGAAAGACCTCTCCTAAATGATAAGTAATGGAGTGGGGGATTAATAAAATGTGAATTTGTCCGCCGCTAAAGATTCGTCACAAAAAAGTGAGCAGCGACTAACCTGTCTGCTGTCAGGTAGGTTCACGAATTTAAAACTAATTTTTTTTCTCGTCTATCTTTTTAGAATCAGTATCTGCAGATTTAATTTCGGTTTCAACATCTTTAAGTCCCTTTTTGAACTCACTCATACCTTTACCAATACCGCGGGCAAGTTCAGGTATCTTTTTAGCTCCAAAAAGTAAAAGTACAACTAACACGATTAGAATTATTTCGCCAGCGCCTAAATTACCAAACATGTTTTACCTCTTAATTATAAATATTATTTACTAACGAATTGAAAATAAGACTTCCATCTGTTTTTCCCAAGACCGGATCGCTGCTCCTTTCAGGGTGAGGCATCATTCCAAATACGTTCCCTTTCTTATTCATTATTCCTGCGATATTACTTATCGAGCCATTAGGATTTGCCTGAGAATTCACTGAGCCATCAATTGTGGAGTATCTGAATACAATTTGATGGTTGTCTTCAAGTTCACCCAATGTTTTTTCATCGGTAAAATAATTCCCTTCACCATGAGCAATCGGAATTTTCAATAAAGATTTATTGGTTATTCCTTTTGTTAATACTGTATTTGAATTTTCGATTTTTAAATAAATATCTTTACAAACAAAGTTCAATGACTCATTTCTTATCATAACACCCGGAAGTAATCCGGCTTCAAGTAATATCTGAAATCCATTACATATTCCGAATACATAACCACCATTATTCGCAAACCTTATTACTTCAGTCATAATGGGTGAGAAACGGGCAACCGCGCCTGTTCGTAAATAATCTCCATAAGCAAATCCACCTGGCAGAATAATTATGTTACAACCTTCCAATGAAGTTTGTTTGTGCCATAAGAAAACTACATCTACATCTATAATTTTTCTTAAAACATAATATGTATCGTGGTCACAGTTAGACCCGGGAAATACCACTACTCCGAATTTCGGATTACTCATTTAACTTTTGCCTCCGAAGGAGTACATTTGGACAAAGTAAACTCATAGTCTTCCATTATCGGGTTCGCAAGAAGTTTTTTACAATATTCATTTACTTCCTGTTCAGCAGTTTTAAGATCAGACGTATCAACATTAAACTCAACATATTTATCAATACGTGTATTTTTAATGTTGGTAAGTCCGAGATGCTTTGCTCCGATTTCAATTGCTTTTCCCTGTGGATCCAGTATTGTTTTTCTTCTTTTGATGAGAACTTTTGCTTTGAACATATTTAAATAATTTTAATTTTGTGAAGGTGATGTAATCAATTTGAAAATGTGCCGAAAAATACCAATCACAATCATGAAAACAAAAGTGAGAAATAATCCTTTTATATATAAAAATGTTACAAGCGATATTGCAATTAATAGAAATATAAAATGAAACGGTTTTTCTTTAATACTTTTTATGGAGAATTTAGGTACAACTTCATAACGTATATTGCTAATCATTAAATAAGATAGAATCAGGATCATTGGTGTAATGAAGTCTGACATTGGTGAGACAAATCCATCATGATAAAATGCGAGAATGAATGATGCAATTGTCAGAGCAGCAGAGGGAATTGGTAAACCCAGGAAAAATGATTTTGAAAAACCTACCAGTTGAATATTAAATCTTGCAAGTCTGAATCCACCGGCAATCAGAGGAAGTGCACTGATAAGAATTCCCCAGGTATTCATCGAATAAAAAAATGTTTTATAGAGAAGAAAGGAAGGAGCTGCACCAAAACTAACAACATCCGATAATGAATCGAGTTCAACTCCAAGCTCGCTTGAAGAGTTGGTCAGTCTTGCAACCAAACCATCAAGTGCATCGAATACAGCAGCAACAAAGATAAGCCATGCAGAATATTCATAATTTCCTTCCGAAGCGTTGATGATTGAAAGAAAACCACAAAACATATTCATCGCAGTAAATAGATTTGGGATAACAGAAGGAGTAAGTCGTGGTCGGTTCATTTAGTTTTTATTTCAAAAAGTATAGTTTCACCGGCATATACATTCTCATTTAAATTGACAGCAGGAATATATTTTGATGGAACAAAAATATCTACTCTGCTTCCGAACTTTATCATACCAAATCTTTCACCGGTTTTTACTTCGTCACCTATCTTTAGTTCGTTGACAATTCTTCTTGCAAGGAAGCCTGCTACTTGTGTAAAAAGAATTTTACCTTCACTATTTACAATTCCGGTTTCCATCCTCTCATTATTCTCAGACGCTTTATCGTCGAAAGCGGCTACAAACTTTCCTTCATAATATTTTAAATGTTCAACTTTGCCATCGATTGGAATTCTGTTTACATGAACATTTAACGGAGACATAAAAATGGATACCTGATTGCAATTTTCTCCAACAAAATGATTAAAAATATTCTGTTTAATAACAATAATTTTACCATCTGCCGGAGCTACGACAATATTTATTGCTGAAGGGGTTTTTCTTTCCGGATCTCTGAAAAAATTCAGAGTTAAAAACAAAATTGCGGCAGCAATTAATATTATTACAATCTTTAATGGATTATTCTGCACGAAAAAACTTAGCGAAATAAGAAGAAAAGCAATTACACCAACTATTCCGATTGTTGTGTAGCCATATTTTGTGAACATCTATTCTCCGCTCGTCAATTTTATTAGGCAGTCAGCGTATTTCTTCATTTGTGCAGGTGTTTTGATTTTAAATGGATCAGGAACTATTTCATTTTTACTTGTATCAATAATTTTAATGCTCTCGGGAGAAAATTCACCGACTAAAAAAATCTTCCCATCAAATTTACCAAATATGCAGGTCAGTTCAAGAAGTGTAACGCTTCTGCGATCAAAAAAGGATTTTACGATTGCATTTATTTTTGAACAAAGTCTTATGATGAATTTTATATCATCGTATGAAGAAAGGTTGAATGATACAATGTGGCTTTCAGTTATGAGTGAATCTTTATCATCACTATAATGGAATTCAAATATTGGCAGTTCAAGTTGTGATTGCGGTTTAATAGAGAATATTTTTGATGTCCGTAAATCAGCATTATTTAATATTCTTACTTTGAACGGAATCTCAGTAAAATTAATAAAATACAATTGATTTTTACTATTTCGTTTCTGGTAAGCACTCGGAATATTATAACCCTTTAAATAATCGAGAAAGAATGCATTAAGAGATGCCGTCTTTTCACCAAACGCTTTTAATTTTATTTTAACATTTTTTTGTGTCAGAAAATAATCACTATAATCAATAGATTTAAAATCTGCTGCTGACTCTGATATGTTATCTTTAATTTTTTGCTTCAATATGAATTCACTGAATTTTTATTTCTACTCTACAAATATTAAAATTAAGTTAGGAATTTTACGTATATAAAGTCAATCAAATATCGTATATTTGATTAAATTTTAACAAAAAAACATTTATATGACCAATATCGGAGGAAGTTAATGAAGGGCGGAATGCAAGCGATGCTGAAACAGGTGCAAAAAATGCAGGAAGAAATGCAGAAAGTACAGAGTGAACTTGGAAATCTTACTGTATCGGAAGAGGCAGGTGGTGGGATGATTAAAGCAACTGCAAACGGTAACCGTGAAATAATATCTATTGAAATCGATCCGCAGGTAATTAATAAAGATGAAAAGGAAATACTTGAAGATTTAGTTGTAGCTGCTGTTAATAAAGCAATTTCTTCGGCAGCTAAATTAGCTGAGGAAGAAATGGCAAAAGTTACTAAAGGAATGTTGCCACCTGGAATGAATATCCCGGGATTATAAAGTGCAAATTGCTGAGCCATTATTAGTTGCAATTGAAGAATTGAGTAAACTTCCGGGAATTGGTAAAAAAACTGCACAAAGGCTCGCGATCCATCTTTTGAAATGCGAAGATCAACAGGTGGAAAGACTTATTACCGCAATTCAAAATTTAAAACTGAAACTCAGATTTTGTTCAAGATGTTTTAATCTTTCCGAAGAAGAACTTTGCAGTATTTGCACTTCTGAAAAAAGAGATAAATCTGTTATTTGTGTAGTCGAAGAAGCGAGTGATGTTATGGCAGTTGAAAAAACTCATGAGTATAAAGGTTTGTATCATGTTCTGGGTGGCGTTCTCTCACCATTATCCGGAATTACACCTGAATCACTTCATATAAAAGAACTGCTTAAAAGATTTGAAGAAGAAGAAATTAAAGAAGTAATTCTGGCATTAAATCCTGATACTGAGGGCGAGACTACATCACTGTATTTAGCAAAAATTCTTAAACCAATCGGGATAAAAGTTACCAGAATAGCCAGAGGTTTACCGATTGGTGGTGATCTTGAATTTGCTGATGATGCAACTATTGGTCGCGCAATTTTAAATAGAAGTTCTTTATGAACTCGTTTGAATTATTCAGAGAATGCGAAATTTCAATCTTCAATCAAAGATTTGATTTTAAATTCATCCAATTGAAGAGTAATTATTCTGGCAACATTTATAAAACTGAAACATCACCTGGTTTGATTATTTTTGAAAAGAAATGAAGACAGTATGTAAAATATTTATCAGCATTTTTTTGATTACAGTTTCCGGCTGCGAACTGTTCCAGGTACGGGAACCCGAAGATCCTGATGAAACAAAGTCAAGTTTCAGGGTACCTGTTGAGCCAGCAGATGTTATTCAAAATCTGATTAATTCATTCAAAGATAAAAATTCAAATGATTATAAAAAGAATTTATCAAGTGGTTTACCATTGGTTAATAGAGATTTTTTCTTTGTCCCTTCCGGTAACGTATCATCGATTTTTCCGATTGACTGGCATGTCGATGATGAATTTCAGTATTTCAATAATTTGGTGACAAAGTCTCCTGAGAGTGTTCCAATAACTTTATCATTCACTGGAGAAATCTATGATGTGCGAGCTGATAGTGCGCTTTATACGGCGCAATATTCCATCAGTGTTCCTGTATTGAATTCAGATCCTAAAATTTACCAGGGGAGTTTGAAGTTCACTATGACAAGAGATATAAATTCTGCTTGGATTATTTATTTCTGGGAGGATATTGCAAATCAGGGATTTAAAAGCTGGAGTGATTTGAAGATTGAGTTTTATTTGTAATTACAAAATATTATGTGCGAATGTTATTTTCATTCTGATGGTCTTCGGTTGCACTAATCCCTTCGCACCAAAACTTGATACTGATTTGGATAGCGGAGTTCCTCCGATATCAGACCAAACTACTATTGAAGGTGTATTCCAAAATTTTCAATATTCATATACATTTAAAGATACACTCATTTATGGCAATCTGATTACTTCAAATTTTACTTTTACTTATCGAGATTATGAAAATGGTTATGATGTAAATTGGGGAAGGGATGAAGAAATGCGTACTACTTATGGATTGTTTCAAAATTCAGAAAGACTTGATCTGATCTGGAACAATATTGTTCTCAGTACGATTGATTCACTTGATGCAAATATCGTCCGAAGTTTTAATCTTAACATAACATTCAATCCGACGGATGTTGTAAGGATAGATGGTCGGGTGAATGTCTCTTTAAAAAAAGATCCTGAAACACAAAAATGGCGTATGGACCGCTGGATAGATGAATCTAATTTCTAAAAACTATTAGAAAATAAATTATGTTGTTATTTTATTTTGGAGAGGCTCTTCGTTCAGTAAAATCTGCAAAATCTTCTTTCATTCTGACTACTTTCAGCCTGACAATAAGTGTTTTGCTCATTCTTTTCAGTTATTTCACTCTGCAGATATCAGATTATTATTCTTCAATTCTAAAATCAAGTATCAAAATTAATTTGTTCCTTAAAGAACCTACCTCATCTTCAAGTCAGGAAAACACGCTTGCAGAACTGAATGAGCAAGTTTTTATCGATACAGTTGAATTTATTAGTAAAGACCAGGCTGCAGAACAATTCATCAAAGAGACAGGTGAAGACTTTAAAAAAGTTCTTGATTATAATCCATTGCCAGCTTCATTCATTGTAAGAATAAAAGATTCATATGCAAACAGTGATTCATTAAACTTTATAATTAAATATCTATCAGGAATTCAATCGGTTGATGAAGTAATTTTCAGAGAAGGATTTATTTATAAAATGCTTGGATATATTGAATCAGTAAAATTTTATTTATTCCTGCTTACAATTTTGTTTTCTTTGATTGCTATATATCTTGTCTATGCCACAATAAAATTAATTATTAATGCAAGGCTAATAGATTTTGAAACTATGAAGCTGGTTGGAGCAAAATTATCTACAATTAAAATTCCTGTTCTACTCAATGGAATAATAGCCGGTTTAATTTCCGGTATTCTGACTTATTTCATTTTTATATTTTTTAAAGGACAAGTTACGTTTATTCAATCATTGGGAATATTAATCACGCAGAAAATTGTCATTTACTATTCCATCATATTTTTAACCGGACCATTGTTAGTGCTGATTGTTTCAATGATAACCCTCCGGAAAATTTCATTGAAAATTTGATGATGCAATTTTATTTCATAATTTAACAAATGTTTTTTGATGGTTATTTTTATTATCCATAATTCTTCACTCATCTTGAATTTCTAATGAAATTTATTTTTGTTATTATTTTTTGTTTGATGAGCATATCCAATTTAAAAATGTTTGCTCAACGACTTCCGGATTATCCTGAAAGGGTTGTACAGGATAGTTTGAATCAAATCTTTTCAGCACCTGCAAATAAAATTGCAACTGAAGGGATTATTAATCCTGAAGAATATCAGGTTGGACCCGGTGATAAGATTTTTATATCGATCAGCGGAGTAACTGAAATTGCAAATACACTCATAATTGATCAGGAAGGTTGGCTTTACATTCCAAGAGTTGGAGGAGTTGATCTGAGAAACGCAACTCTGAAAACTGCAAAAGAAAAAATTGTAGAAGCCATTCTCAGGTATTATAAAAATGTAGATATTTTTATTTCCCTGGCTGATTTCCGGATGATAAAAATTTCTCTTGTTGGGAATATTAAAAAGCCATCTGTTTTCGTATTACCTGCTAATTCAAGACTGATGGATCTTGTAACTAATTCAGGTCAATTAAATCAGGACTCTGATATCAGAAATATTAAGGTAATTCCAAAGGAAGGTGAAACTAAAACTTTTGATCTGTTAAGCTTTTTGAGATATGGTGATTTTGCAAATAATCCGATTTTAATTGAAGGCGATGTTGTTCTCATTCAAAAAGTCGATCAGGTTATTAGGATAAGTGGTCAGGTTCAGTTCCCCGCACTATATGAATACAGACCAAACGAAACGGTGTCAGACTTAATTAATCTTTCAGGCGGCTTTTTATTTGATGCACGAAAAGATACTATTGAACTTGTAAGATTTCTCGAAGACGGTAAAACTCAGATTAGCAACTATTATTCTTATGATGAATTAACTAGTACTGAAGTTTTTTTACAGAATAAAGATCACGTTATCATAAGAAAGCTTCCGGAATTTCTGATAGATCATTATGTTGTCATTAATGGTTACGTTCAATATCCTGGTTGGTATAAAATCAACAAAAACAAAACAACACTAAAGCAAATAATAGAGGAAGCTGGTGGGTTTTTACAAGATGCATCTTTATTGGAAGCCTCTGTGATAAGAAAGATGGAAGTTGAAGAAACCGATCAGGAATATGAAAGACTAAAACTAATGCGAATTGAAGATATGACTGAAGATGAATATGATTATTTCAAAGCAAAATCGAGGCAGCATTCTGGCAAAGTCGTTGTAGATTTTATAAAGCTTTTCAGAGAGAATGATATACTTGAAAATATTCTTCTGCATAAAAATGATGTTATAAATATTCCTGAAAAGAAAAATTATATTATTATGTTAGGTCAATTAGTTAACCCCGGGAAAATAGTTTTTGATTCTTCACTCACAATTCAGGATTATATTTCATTAGCCGGAGGTTTTGGCTGGCGTGCTTTGGAAGGTGATGTCCGGATTATCAAAGCAAGCACAGGTGAATGGTTAGATGCTGATGATGTTGAAAAACTTGAAGCCGGTGATACCATTTGGGTTCCTGAAGATCCGCCGGGTCCGAAATTCTGGGATGTTTTTACAGATGCTTTAACTATTGTAGCACAGTTAGCTGCGATAGTAGCTGCATCTGCTGCAGTAATCGTTGCCACGAGGTGATTTCAATGACTTTACACGACATCATTCACGTTTTATTGATTAATTGGAAAGCAATTGTAAAATATACAATCGGCTCTGCTGTTGTAATTTTTCTATATCTGTTTATTATCTCGCCGGTAACTTATAATGCACCCGTTACAATTCTCCCACCACCCGAATCTGATCAAATGTCAGGAATAGGTTCATTACTTTCAGGGAGCGGCGTCGGAGATTTTTTAACAGGAAA
This sequence comes from Ignavibacteriota bacterium, assembly GCA_013285405.1. Lineage (NCBI taxonomy): Bacteria > Pseudomonadati > Ignavibacteriota > Ignavibacteriota bacterium. The sequence goes on from CP053446.1 coordinate 3,018,936, forward strand.
ATTTTCTCCGGGTAATTCGCAGCTATTTTTACAAATTTTGAAAAGTCGAACTGCTGCTGAATATGTCATTAGAAAAAATAATCTGCTCGAGTTTTATGGCGAAGATTCTGAATATGATGCCGTAAAAAAAATTAATTCAGATTTGCAATTGGATTTGTCTAAAGAGGGGATAATTACATTAGCTGTAAATCTTTCCACAGGTTTCTTACCAAAAATATTTTCGGATATTGATTCAATTAAAAATCTATCTGCTCAGGTATCAAATTCGTTTGTTGAAGCATTAGACAGTATCAACCGCGAAAAAGTATCATACCGGGCTAAACGGGCGAGGGAATATATTGAAGCTCAACTTTTGCAAACCAAAGCAGAACTTGATTCGGCAGAATTTAAACTGATGGAATTCCAAAAGGCAAACAAAACTATTTCTCTTCCAGAACAGCTTGAATCCGCTATTGAAAGCGCAGCAAAACTAAAAGCAGAAATTGTTAATACTGAAATTGAAATTGCTTTACTTGAACCAAATTCAAGACCTGACAATAAGAATTTATTAGCACTAAAGAAAAAGTTAACTCAGCTTCAAAACGAGTATGAAAAATTTGATATTGATTCTGATGATTTCCTTATTGCATTTAGTGATGTTCCTGAATTAGGAATGCAGTTATCAAAACTTTTGCGCAATGTTAAAATCAAAAATGAAGTTTACATTCTTCTGCAGCAGCAATTTTACAAAGAGAAAATTCAGGAAAACAGAGATGTTCCGACTATTGATGTACTGGATGAAGCCATTCCTCCGAAAAAGCAGGTGTCACCAAGACTGATTTATAATACTGTGGTCGGTTCTATTTTTGCTTTACTTGTACTATCTTTGATTTTCATCATCAAAGAAAAGAAGATTGTAATCTTCAAAAATCGAATGGATAATTAATTATGAAAACAGCAGTTGTTACTGGTGGCGCTGGATTTCTGGGTTCACATTTATGCGATAAATTACTTAGTGAAGGTTTAAAAGTCATTTGCGTAGATAATCTTATTACAGGTAATACAGATAATATTGCTCATCTGGCAGGGAATGAAAATTTTTCATTTATAAAGCATGATGTTACTAATTATATTTTTATTCCCGGTAATGTAGATTATATACTGCATTTTGCGTCTCCTGCAAGTCCTGTTGACTATTTACAATTACCAATACAGACTTTGAAAGTTGGATCCTTAGGTACTCATAAAGCATTAGGATTAGCAAAAGAAAAACGTGCAAGATTCTTACTTGCTTCTACTTCAGAAGTTTATGGAGATCCTGAAATCAATCCACAAACAGAAGAGTATTGGGGGAACGTAAATCCGATCGGACCAAGAGGTGTTTATGATGAAGCTAAAAGATTTTCTGAAGCTCTTGTTATGGCTTATCATCGCTATCATAATGTTGACACAAGAATAGTTAGGATTTTTAACACTTTCGGACCAAGAATGAGAGTTAATGATGGAAGAGCTATTCCTAATTTTATTATGCAGGCTTTAACAGGAAAACCAATTACTGTTTATGGAGATGGATCCCAGACAAGAAGTTTCTGTTATATCACTGACCAGGTTGATGGATTATTCAAATTACTAATGTCCGGTGAAAATGAACCTGTGAATATTGGAAATCCCGAAGAAATTCCTTTGATAGATATTGCGAAAGAAATAATTGAGCTGACTAAAAGTAACAGCAAAATTATTTTCGAAGATTTACCGGTGAATGATCCAAAAGTCAGGCAGCCTGATATTACCAAAGCAAAAACAATACTTGGCTGGGAACCAAAAATCAACAGGCGAATGGGATTAGAAAAAACCATTGAGTACTTCAAAAAGTTTGTTTAATTGTTCCGACTTTATTTTCATTTCATAAAATCATTTGAATAGTTACTGTCATCGAATATGAGTAAGAAATTTACTTCGACTATTGCTGGTGCATCAATATTTATTTCTTTGCTCGGATTAATTAGCAGAGGTCTTGGTTTTATCCGGGAAATAATTTTCGCTAATAACTTTGGGTTGGAAAAAGAATTTGACCTTTATCTCGTTGGTGCTGTTTTACCAATAACTATTAATACCATCTTGCTCTATATTGGCCAGAATTATTTTATTCCCGAGTTTCAAAAGATTAATTCTTCAAATCAACAACACGCACAAAATTATTTCAAACAGTCAATTCTATTATTTTCAGCGGCAGGATTAATACTCGCACTTTTACTCTTTTTTACCAGTGGAATGATTGTTGATTTCTATATGCAGTCTGCGGATTCAGCAAGCAGGGAAACAGCATTACTTGTATTCAAAATCTTTTTAGTCACAATTCCATTCTCAGCAGCTATTTCTGTTTTATCAGCTTTACTGCAAAGTTTATATGAGTTTAAATATCCTGCAATTTCAATTCTGTTTCTTAATATCGCAATTATTATCCTGCTTCTCTTTTTATCTGACAGGTTTGGTGTTTATGTAATACCAATTGGTTATGTTGTTGGTACATTTCTGCAATTCATCTATCTACTTATCAAATCACGTAGATATTTGAATTTTGATTCTTTAATTAATTCTGATGGAAATAATTTCTACAAATCAATCTTAAACTCATCAATAGTAATTATTATACTTATTGAATCAATGAGTCAGTTATATGCAATATTTGATAGATATTTTTATGGACAGATATCATCAGGAGGTATCGCCTCACTCAATTATGGATTAATAATATGGTTTCTCCCAGTTTCAATTATTTCAATATCTCTGGCAACTGCAGTTTTCCCTGTGATAACTAAAGCAATCAATAATAGAGCTCATCAGGAAATTGAAAAAATTTACAACGAAAGTATTTCTATGAATACCTTTTTGTTAGTGCCTATTGCATTTATACTTTTCTTTTTTGGTGATATCATTATCAAAATATTTTTTGAGCGCGGAAAATTTGTTGAAAATAGTACGTTAATAACTTTCGGTGTATTAAAATTTTATTCATTAAGTCTAGTATTCTATTCTGTATATGCTGTATTTAATAAAATATTTTATAGCATAAATCAAGCAAAACTCCTTCTCCTGATCACCGTATCTGGTGTGATATTAAAATTTGTTCTCAACTTTTTGTTTGTTGGATTTCAGCAGGAAGGGTTAGCTTTGAGTACAAGTATCAGTTTTATATTTTTCTTTGTAGTTAGTTATGTTCTACTAAACAAAAAATTGAAAATAGAAAACCAGTCACTTTTTATTAAAGATTTCTTATTTCACTTGTTAAACAGTTTTATTTCTTTTGGAGTTATAGAAATTATTTCGAATGTTTTAAATAGAAATGAATTGTCAGCAGAATTAAGTAAGGTCTTGATTTTTGTTATGATTTACATTACGAATACTCTGATAATTAAGCATAATGCGGTTATTATTACGAAAAGAGTTTATAGTCGATTAAATCCATTGAGTTATTTAAAGTATAATTAAAAATAATTTTGTTCGAAAAATTTTTATTGTTTGCGAGTTAATCTTTGAATGGTAAGGTAAAAATATTTGATAATAGATTACGCGAGATTCAGTCATTGTTAGTATTATCAATTGCATTGAGTATTCCTGCGATTCTACTTAGTGATTATTTATTTTTATCATTGCCTGTTTTATTTCTGTTGATACTGGCAGTAATCTTTGAAAAAAGATTCCTTATTATAATAATTATTGTATCTTTATTTACTCTGGTTGGTGATGTTGGGCGAACATTGCGACAGATTGTCTATCTTGTTGATTTCAGCCTGCTAGGATATTTCTTCCTGAGTAAGTATGGTTTAAATTTTAAATCTTATCCAAAGATTCCAAAATCACTTAAATATTTTTTGATACTGTATTATTCTACAATGATTATTTCAGCGGTTATGTCCGATTATCCATTTGCAGGAATCGGGTTAATGGCTCGGCAAATGGCATTATTTATTATTGCTTATGTATTTTATTCTCTTATTAATTCTATTAATGATATTAAACAATACTTCAATTCAATTTATGTTGTTGGATTTATTCTGGTTACTTTTTCATTGCTTGCTTTTTCACAAGGTGAGGCGAGTCTTCTGGAAATATTTTCACCAGATAGACCAAGAGTATCTGCAATTATGTCCAACTTAGAAGCATCAACAAACTTTTATGTGGTTTCTTTTCCATTCATTATTAGCACTCTCTTATTAACGAAAATAAATTCTGTAAAAAAACTGAATTATTTTATATTGATATATCTTAGCATCGGACTAATTCTTGCTATGTCACGTTCCGCACTAATTGGGATAATATTTAGTACTGCTATAATTTTTTTCATTAATAAAAAGAAGAGATTTTATCAATTACTTATTGGATTATCGGCTATTGTACTTTCTTTTTTCCTAATTCAACCTTTAAATGATTTGCTCACAACCTTTCTAAGAATAGAATCCGGTGTGAGTGCAAGAGATTATATCTGGAAAATGTCTGTTGATATGATTAATGACAACTTTCTTTTTGGAGTTGGACCCGGTGCATATAAATACGAAATGCTGAATTATTTTCCTTATATGCTTGATAATTGGTGGGGCAAGTTATTGATTTATTTTTATGAAGTAACTGATGGAGCAAATTTATCCCATAATTTTTTCTTAACTTTTTTTACGGAGATGGGAGTTCTCGGTTTTATTACTGCAGTCTCACTGCCGTTTATTTATTTACGAATAGGTATCAAAACTCTCATAAAATATAAAAAGCAATCTGCTGAAAAATTTTACTTAGTTGTAGCCTTGTTTGCAGCTGGCTGTAGTATTATACTTCGAAATTTTTTTAATGGTATTGGTCTTCTTTATGTAGGTGGAATTCAGACCGATCTTCCTTTTTGGCTGATTTTTGGTAGTCTGATTTATTTTTATCAATCACAGATTGAAATGAATTCGTAAACTTTGGAAAGTTAGACTACCTGATAATTTTATGAAGTTTAATAGCAAAAACATTTCTATAAATGCGGTGTTAAACCAAAACTCTTTATTTAGATTTGTCTTCCACTCGATCTTATCAGTACTTTTTTATAGTGTCAGAATGATTGTCAAATTAATTCCGTACAAGAGTCAAAATATTCTGATTATCTCACTTCATAGATTGGGGGATACAATATTTACGATACCTGCAATTAATGAGGTATATAAAAAATTTGGAGACAGAGTTATAATAATTTGCTACCCTGAATCAGTTCCTTTATATAAACTTATTTATAAAGATATTCGAATGATTCAGTTAAATCATAATGATTTTTTATTTGGAAAAAGATATGCAAAATCTGAACTTAGAAGGAAATTAAATTCTTTCCGACCATCAATCATCATTGACATAACAGGTTCGATGATTTCTGCCTCATTAATATTTAATAGTAGGACAAATAATATTATAGGTATCAATGGTGATCAATTTAAATGTATCTATGATCACTTTGTCAAGTTCAGATATTCACCACAATTGAAGGATATCTATTTAGATGCGATTACACCTTTGATTGAAAATGTTGAGCGGAACAGTTTAACCAAGAATAATATTTCAATAAATATGGAAGGAAAAATTTTAATAAATCCTTTTGCAGGTTGGAAAGAGAAAGAATGGAATAAAAAAAAAATTATTGAATTAGCAAGACTACTAAATAAGGATTTTAATGTCGGAATTATAGTTCAGAAAGGACAAATTGATACAGATTTAATTTACGAAATAGATCATCAGAATATTGATCTGATTCAAACTAAATCAGTTGATGAGTTAATTGAATCAATTAAGAATGCTTCATTGTTTATAGGCAATGACTCGGGCCCGGTAAATATAGCATGTTTTTTTGGCAAACCATCATTGACGCTGTTTGGAGCTACAAATCCTGATTATGTAAAAACTAATTTTGAATATAATGTTTTTTTGCAAAAGGAGCTTGGATGCTCAGCTAGGAATAATGAAAAATTTTGTTTAATTGGTGGAATGATTTATCAATGTTCTGGAATTCAGTGTATGAATTTACTTTCGGTGGAAGATGTTTATAATGCTTTGCTTCCATTGCTGAACTTATATTGTAAGAAAAAGATATAAGAGTTTTTAATAAATAGATTAGCTGGCTGTTGAGCTTTCTAAGATTGAAAACCTATGCGGGTCGCAAACATTGCTCAGTATAAAAATGTTCATACTCTTTTATGCCTTCATTAAAATTAAAGTTTGTTGAAGTCATTCGTTTTGCATTTTCACTGAAGAGAGTAAGAAGTGATGGATTTTCAAGTAAACTTAAAACTGCTGTGGCTAAACCTTTATAATCTCCCTCTTCAACAAGATAACCTGTTTCACCAGGAATTATTAAATCCTTAATACCAACAACATTGGTTCCTACGGCAGGAATTCCCATAATCATTGCTTCAAGTAATGCGTATGGCAATCCTTCATAACGTGATGAAAGGACGAACAAATCAAAAATTCTATAGTAATCTTTGGAGTTCTTTTGAAAACCAGCAAGTTCAATTTTATTCTGAAGATTAAGTTTATGAATCTCCTCCAGACAGTCAGTAATAAGCGGACCATCACCAACAAATACTAATTTAGTGTTTGGAATAGTTTCGTTAATTATTTTAAAACTTTTAATTAATGTAATTGGATCTTTCTGATAATATAACCTGCCAACTGTTCCAATTATTATGTCAGAATTTTTTGTTTTTAATTTTTCAGAAACCTTGTTCTCATAAACATGATCACTATAATCACCGGGGTCAATTGAATTGTAAAGCGTAATTACTTTTTTGCTCGGTACAATTTTATGCTCTAAAGCTAAATCTCTTTCCGAACCTGAAACTGCTATTAATTTATTTGTAATATAACCGAGATACTTTTCAAGTTTCAGATAAAGCAATCTGCGTGCTCTTATTCTGGTATCACAAAACATAAAACCATGCGGGGAGTAAATAACATTTGGATGACGGCTTAAAAATGCAGCTAACCTTCCGACAAAACCGGCTTTGGTACTATGACAATGAACAATGTTGTATTTGTTCTCTTTAATGATTCTTCTGATTTTTAAAATATTGGAAAGATCTGTAATCGATCCGCTCCTACTAATTGGTAAACCGTAAGTTCTATTAAAAATTCCTTTACTCTCCTGGACGAAATTCTTATTTCTTTTTGTTGAAAAGATTATGTCGATTTGAAATTCAGATCGGTCTATTTTTTTGGCTATATCGATGACATGTTTTTGAGTCCCGCCGGAGGTCGCTTCAAGAATATATAGAATCTTTATCATTTCGAAGATTCTGCTCCTAAAAGATTTGAATAAAAATTATCCAGCTTCATAACATGTTCTTTGATATCGAATGATTTAGATCTTTCTAATCCAGCTTCTACCAATGTATCTGCCATTTGAGGATTCTCAATTATTTTAAAAACTGCATCAGCGATAGCTTCCGGATCTTCTCGGCGAATCAGAATTCCACTCACTCCATTAATAACAACTTCCCTAATGCCATCCACATTTGTAGCTATCACGGGAATACCTGCTGACATGGCTTCAAGCAGTACAATCCCAAATCCTTCATACAAAGAAGGAAGAATGAAAATATTCATTCTACTATAAAATGGAATTACATCTGCAAATTTACCAAAAAATTTAACTGAATTGCTAATCCCTAATTTTCCGGTAAGTTCCTTTAATTCTTGCAGAAGGGATCCGTCTCCAACTATTTCTAATTGGACGGTAGGAAACTTAGTTAAAATGATTTTCATTGCCAACAATAAGTAGTTGATTCCTTTTTGGGGTTCTAACCTGCAAATCGTTCCGATTACTATTGGTTTTCCAATCAAAATCTTATTAGAAGCTGCTATTTTGAAAAATTTTTCATAGTCAATAGCATTATGAAGCACAAATATCTTTTTTGATGAAATCAGTTCAAACTTACATAAGCTGCTTTTGACTGAGTTTGAAATTGCGATTACTTGTTTACTTAAGAATATGCTTATCATTTCAAGAAGTATGAAAACATTGTGTTTCTTTGGATTTACGTTATTATGTTTATGCGTAATTAAAATTCCATAATTAGAAATTAAATGGGCGAAAGCTGTATAAAATCTTGCCTGGAATAAATGTGAGTGAATAATATCCGGTTTGGTTTGTCTTATTAATTTTGCCAAATGAAAAACTACGGACGGACTAAATCTCGATTTGATCTTAAGAACCATAACCTTACAATATTCTTCTATCTCTTTTTTTAGATCATCGGGTTTTTCCCAGAGAGCAACGACATTGAATTCATATTTTTTATGATCGAGGAGTTTCAGGTAAGATACGAGTAACCTTTCAGCCCCACCAATCCCAAGGCTTGTAATTACATAAAGAATTTTAATTTTTTTTGTCAAAATTTATGATTATGCATTAAGTAATGTTTATAAACAAAGTTAAGTATATTAAGTAAGAATAAGTCCAGTTCATTACTTAGTTAGAAAAAATATTAAAAATTCTCTTGAGCATTCATTTTAATTCAAACACGAATCAACTTGACGCAGTTAATGAACATATCTGATGACATATATAAACTTAGTTAACTTCTATCCGAAATATAAATATTTAGTTATTCTTACTTCCAGCAAACATATTTAAAAATGTTTGTTGTTATTGAGGTGTTGCAAATTAATTATTTAGATGATTTGCTTTATAGCTTTCTTTTTCTCAAATATTAATTATTTGGTTAAGTTGTGATGGAAATATTTTTTTACTTAAAACAATTAGCAATTTATCTAGGTTTTGAAAGTAGTTTTTAACATCATTCGTGTAAATCAATTATATTCAATTGTTCTTAAGTCGATAACTGGTTTCAGTATTTAAAACCCATTTCGCAGATGATTGTAAATAAAAAATCTATTTATGTAGCCAGCGTTATTACAGATTTTATTCTTATAAATCTTTCATTTCTGTTAGCCTTACAAATTTCGCATACATCAGAACTAAATTTTGAACAGAAACAGCCCTATTTACTTTTAGTAATTCTGAATTTTGTCTGGTTCTTTTATACAAACTCAAGTGAGTTTTATGAAGAATTCTTAATCAGACCATTCCCAATCCAGATATATAATATTTTTAAGTTATCAATAGTCATTTCAATATTTAACGTGCTTTTTCTTTTCGTCATTAAACAAGAACTTTATACAAGAAATTTCATAGTAATAAACGGACTTATTGTTTTTATTGCCATCACCATCAGGAGCATTATTTTCAAAAGTGCATTGCGTACACTCAGAAGTAAAGGTAAATCAATAAGAAATTTGTTGATTATTGGTGCGAACAAAATCGGACAAAGATTTAAAGACGTTATTACTAAAAACCCCGAATATGGTCATCGATTTGTTGGATTTATTAATGATGCTGCTGGTGCTGATGTGTTGGGAGATTTCTCTGAGCTTGATAAAATTATTAAGGAAAAAAATGTGGAAGATGTGGTCATCGCTCTTCATACTGGTTCAGGTATTGATCTTGACGAGATGGTAAGTATATGCAATAAGAATGCTGTGAAAATCCATGTTATTCCTGACTTCTTTAAATTCTTATCAGGAAGGTTTCAAATTAGTTCAGTCAGTAATCTGCCAGTGATTACTATTCGGGATGAACCCCTGAACGAATTTATACAAAGGTTTATAAAAAGATTTTTTGATATGATTTTTTCATTTCTTGTTACGTGCTTCGTGCTTTCATGGTTCCTGCCAATAATGTCATTGCTAATCCGATTAGATTCATCCGGTCCAGCACTTTTTATTCAGGAAAGATTCGGAATGAAACGTAAACCATTTAAATGTATGAAGTTCAGGACATTAACTTACCAGAAGAAAAGCTCAGTTGAGTTTGAACCAATTGTCAAAAAAGATCCAAGAGTTACGAGAATAGGAAAGATGCTGAGAAAAACCAATCTTGATGAACTACCACAATTTATTAATGTGCTGAAAGGTGATATGTCTGTAGTAGGACCACGACCATTGACAAAAGGTGTTGACGAAGTTTATCAAAAAATCTATAAAGATGTGAAGATGAGATACAATGTTCGGCCAGGTCTTACCGGCTGGTCGCAAATAAATGGTTTACGAGGTGAAGTAGCAGGTGAGGAAGAAAATAAACAACATATTTTAGAAAAAATGAAATTTGACTTATGGTATATCGAGAACTGGTCGCTGAAATTTGATATTCAAATAATCCTCATTACAATTTGGCACATGATTCGTGGAGATACAAAGGGATTTTAGCAGTGTGATGTTATTCTTTAAAATGAATTCCACAATAACAATTCAATAGATTACTTCTTTATTTTTTATAATAATGAATTTGTAATGCTTCGTCTAATAATTATTAAATCTTATAAAAAGTTATTATATGAATATTCTTATAATTGCAATTTTCTGATCTCCAATTAAATTTATTGTATGAACATATTAAACATACTTAACTATTCTCCTGAATTTGGCGGTGGTATCGCGAAACTTCTTCTGGCACTTGGAAAAGAATCTAAGTTAAATGGACATAAATTATTCATAGGTTTTCCTGAAAGACGTGAATGGCAAAATGAATTATCATTGCATTCGGAGATTATTATTATTCCAGAAATTAAAAGTGCGTCAGTGTTTAAATTTTCAAAAATTATTCATAACATTTGTAAAACTCATTCAATAGATATATTACATCTGCATTTCAAATTTGCCTTAGCTTTCTCATTAGCCTGTTCGTTTAAAAAATGTACCATTCCTGTAATATTTCATTGGCACAACATTCCAAAAGTGCTGAATGAATTTCTGACTCCTCAAAGAAAATTTCAAAACAAACTAAAACGAATTTCATTGCGCATTGTGGCTAGTTTTACAGATAGTAGAATTATTAATTATCATATTTCTATTAGCAGAGAAATAACAGAGCTTTTAACAAAAAATAAATGGACTGATCCAGAAAAAATTATTTTTTTACCGAATGGGATTACTAAAAATAATCTCCAAAGCAATCGATCAAAATTAGGTTTAAAGAAAGTGCCTGTTATTGGAACAGTTGCAAATTTCAGACCTCAGAAAGATTATGAAACATTATTAAATGCATTTAGCATTTTAGATAAGTCAGGAGTGAAGAGCGAATTATGGATCATTGGTGATGGACCAAATAGAAATAGCGTGGAAAATTTAGCAAACGAATTAGGTATTTCATCGAGTATACGCTTTTTAGGAATAGTACAAAATCCGGCCGAAGTTTATAACAATTTCGATATATTTGTTTTATCAACTCACTTTGAAGGACATCCGCTGGTTTTGTTGGAGGCTATGAGTCATGGACTACCAATTATAGCTACAGCCGTTTCAAGTATTATGGAAGTTATTACACATCAAGAAAATGGCTTATTAGTAAAGCATCAGGACGCAAAGGATCTTGCCTCAGCTTTTCAAATTCTTCTTGATGATGAATCACTAAATTCTAAATTACGTCAAGCTTCGTCGGAAACTTTTCAATTACAAATATCAATTGATGATTGGGCTAATAAACTAATTGCAATCTATGAGCAATTACAGAAATGAAAACTTAATATTTCTATTGGTTATTTCAGTTTTACCAATCCTGCTCCAATTCATACGTACCCAAAATGATCATCAACTGACAAATTGTTTTCTGAGTTAAGCTATGTCCATCTTCAAGATTAATTTTAGAATGCAGACATATTATGTCTTTTTTTTGCACTTGCCTTGATATAATCAAAGAACTATGTTTCATTTGAATTTTCAACCTTAGAGGAACCAATGAAACAATTACTCCCCATGTTCTTTGTTAGTTTGCTCTTACTTTTGATAGGTAATAATACCAATGCACAAGCGCATAAAGTGATTGAGTCTGCTAACGACTATATCATAGTTGAATTTAATTTTGGCAGTTCATATTCTGTTATTGATACGGTTGTTGAAGGAAGAATATTTCAAAAAATAAAAGGAGTTGATCATTCAATAAGAAAACCAGGTGATCCCTGGGTCCCCGCTTATAATGTTCTCATTGGAATTCCATTTGAAAGTAACCCATCAATAAAAATTCTTCAGACAAAACAATCAACACAAAAAAATAAATTCATCATTCCTTATCCCGAAGAAGATCCTGCCTTCGTCAAACAGGATTTTGATAAAATCAATGTAGAGGTATATTCGAAAAATGAGTTGTTCCCGGTATCAGCAGCATTGCTTGAAGAAACTTATGTTGTTCGTTTTGCAAATGTTTTACCTCTCTCAATTTCACCTTATCAGTTCAATCCTGTTACAAGAGATTTAATTTACAATTCACAAATTCTGGTTCGCATTGATTTCAACCCTCAGAACAAGGGAAATTTTGTCTCTCTGAATGATGTGATGACAGATGAATTCTTGATGTCATCTACAATTAATTATCACGAAGCGAAAACTTTTGGCAGCAAATTTATTTCAAGTGATTCTCCGCTGGCGGGAGATGGGTACTGGTATAATCCGAATAAAAATTATTTTAAAATTTATCTCAAAAAAAAGGATGTTTACAGAGTCACTTATGAAGAACTTGTAGCGTCGGGCGTTCAGTTAGGTTCTAATACTTCTGTTGATAAACTCGAGCTATTTAATGATGGCGTATCAGTTCCAATTGAAGTATTCGATAACAATTCAGATCAACTTTTTAATGCAGGTGACTATATGCAGTTCGTTGGTTTTCCTGTTACACCTACTGAGTATTGTAAAATGAATATTTATAATCTTTCCAATACTTACTGGTTTTCATATCAAAGTGATTCAACTGGATTAAATTATAATCATACACCTGCCTGGTCAGACTTTACTCGTCAATACTTTAACAATTTAACTACTTTGCATGCTGAAAAAGATTCAATATATGAAAATTTAGGTCATGCTCTGGATGATAAAAGAGATTTCTGGTTTTGGGATAAAGCTACATCAAGAAATCAGCAAGTATCATACAGGTTTGTCCATTATTTTGAATCTTTTCCGCAATGGAACACAGATTCTGCATATATCAGAGTCAGGGTTGCGATGCAAGGAATGAGCTTAACTTCATTTTGTCAAAATGATCATACAGCTTATATCATAATCAATAATAAGGAAATTGGTAGTATTTCCTGGGATGGACAATCGGATGTTATTTTCGATAAAAAATTTTATGCTTCACCTGATAGCATTCCGATTTATCCGGGCAATGAACTAAATGTTGAAGTAAGAGGCGATCAATGTACAATAGTTGATGATGAAATAAGAATTAATTGGTTGGAGTTTGAATATTGGAGAGGCAATTCAGCTTTTAGTAAGTACTATAATTTTATCAATCATGATGCATACGGAATTAATGCTTACGGAATATTCAATTGGCCCTCGGATAGTGATATGCGCATTTATATTCCTTCAAAAAATAAAATGATGTACTTACCTGATCCTGCAAGTTATCAGCAATTTGTAGATACAATGAGGGCGTCAACAGAATATTTTCTTGCAGCGAGTGATTACTACTCAAACGTTGACTCAATCATAGCTGATGCATCATCCGATTTAAGAAATCCTGCCAATGCGGCTGATTATATTATTATTACCCATAATAAGTTTTCAGGAATTGCAGATCAGCTTGCAGCATTAAGATCAGCAAATTTTCCGGATGAAAGTATTCCGAATCCAAGAATTAAAGTTGTTAATGTTCAGCAGATTTATGATGAGTTCTCATTTGGATTCTTAGATCCGAAAGCATTACAAGAATTCATAAAATATGCTTTTGAAAATTGGCAGTCACCAGCGCCATCGTACATAGTTTTGCTTGGTGATATGAGTCATGATTACAGGGCGCTATTGGCAAGCAGCCGACCGAGTTTCATTCCTTCGATGCCGTATTTTACACCAACTTATGGGCTGGCAGCAAGCGATAATTTAATTGTTGCTGTTTCAGGTATTGATGCAGCACCAGATTTAGCTATAGGACGTTTATCAATTGAAACAGTGGGCGAAGGAGAAATACTTCTGCAAAAGTTAACAGACTATCCTGATGATCCAACCAAACCTTGGAAAGAAAATGTCCTTCTTCTGGCTTCAGGTTTAAGTCTTCAAGATGAAATTCAGTTTGGTTTTAATGATGCGAGTTTGTTTCTTGGGAATAATTATGTAATACCTCAAGGTTTCAATGCGACTTATGTTTTCCGATATCCCAGCAAACCCGAACATGAACCTTATCAGGGTGAAGGACCAGAAATCAGGGAACAGATTAATAAAGGTGCTGTACTCGTCAATTATTATGGACACGGTGGTGGGTATCAGTGGGATCTTGTTTTTACAAACGATGATATTTACTTACTTGAAAACGAAGGAAGATTACCGTTTATTCTTAGCGTCACTTGCTACACTGCACATTTTGATGATCAGGATGTATTTGGTGAACAATTCAACAAAGTACCTGGTAAAGGAAGCATTGGATTTTATGGAAGTTCAGGTTTAACATATTGGGGTGTTGGAACAGCAATTAACCGTGAGCTCTTCGGAGAAATATTTACATCAAGAAACTATATCTCTGGCAAAGCGATTATGAATTCCAAAAATCGTGTACCTCCCGGTGGTCTGTACGGAACTCAATTAAACTTATTGACATACCTTGGCGATCCTGTTCTTAAAATTGCTTTACCGAGATATCCGGATTTTGAAATAAAATCAACTGATATTTCTTTAATTCCGGAAAATCCGGTAATTGGTGATAGCATCCAGGTAAAAGTGAATGTTATGAATTGGGGAAGTATATTTCCAAATGATTCGGTAGTTGTTGAACTTTATGCTTCTCTACCGGATACAGCTTATCAAATCGGCAGTACAAAAAGAGCAAGCTTCGGTGCTAAAGATTCTGTTTATTTTCCTTGGGTGCCTGACAAAGGCGGACAATATACTTTAACTGCCAAGGTGAACGAATCGGAAATTATTTTGGAGGATGATCATTCGGACAATATTGGAGTAGCCTACTTTCTAATATTTAACATTGATGAACCAAGTATTTTAACTCCGATTGATGGACTAGTTTCGACTTCAAATCAGATTGAATTTAATTTTGCTGATATTGGATATTATTTGCCGAAACAACTTAAATACTTCGTTGAAATAGATACTTCAAGAACTTTTCCAAATCCTCTGTTTTCATCCGGCGAGTTAACACCCAATAAATCCCATGTGAAATGGATTTCACCAAATATTCCTGCGGGTGTTTACTTCTGGCGAGCCAGAATATTTGAAGGACAGGATTTTGGTAATTGGAGTCCGGCAAAGAGTTTTACAATAACAAGCGAACCTAAAAACGGATACTATGCTCACGGTAATATTTTAAAAACTTTTTCAAAGTATAATATTAATTACTCTGAAGAAAAAAAATCATTAGTGCTGAACACTTCACCACTGCCAGCAAGACCAAAAGAGAAAACACTTTTGGATGAATTTGAACCTAATCCACAAATTCCTGATACGCTTCAGCTTTCTACAATGACAACCGATGGAACATACCTGTATTTTGCTAATATGGCATTTTATGCAAGTCAACTAACTGACGGCAAATCCATGATCTATCGTGTTGGTACCGGGAATAACGGTACAAATAAGGGTCAGTTTTATGGATCATTTTCAAATTTCAGAGATTCTGTGCTACATAATATTGTATATCACAGCGATGGAAATTTATACGTAGCGATTGGTGAACCGTACAAAATAGTTAGAATTAATGTTTCAACAGAAATAATTGATACCGTAGATATACCGCCAGGACTTATCAGGGATGATTCAAGAATTGAACACGGACCTCAATATCTAAGTTCGGATGGTCAGTATGTTTACAATCTTGCATACGCAGATTCTCAATTGACAGCAAAGTATACAATTCGGACATTTGATCCTGCCAATAACTGGTCATTAGCTAAACCCGATTTAAAATTATTTGGAATAAGTTATTTCCCTGGTTTTACTGGATTTTTCGTTCACGGGGATAGAATTTATACTTGTGATTTTTACAATAACTATATGCGCAGGCACAGATTATCCGATGGAATTTTCGAAGAGGAATGGCTAATTATGGAACCACATCCTCAGAATTTTAGAAAATTTTTTGCATGGTGTAATGATTGGCAGCATGATAATATATACGCTTCAGTATTTAGGTCACAGGATACTACAATTACTCCAAAATTTGGGAAGTTTGCCGGATATTATGTTGATGCGAATGGTAATGTTACAACTCAAACTGTTGGTCCGGTTGCGTGGTGGAATAATCTAAAATATGATTTTTATAATCCCAGTTTGACTGGAGTATATTCAACTTATCTTTTAGGACAGAATTCGAATACAAAAAATTGGGATACTCTTCAGGTAAACTTACCAGATTCAATCTCACTTGCAGGAATAAATCCTGATTCATATCCGTATCTGCGTTTGAAATTTGATATGACAGATTCGACTTTTAATACTACGGAACCAATGGAACTTAGAAGTGTTCATTTAGATTACCAGCAGCTTTCTGATGCATACGTTGAAAGAGAAGATATAAATTTTCAACAGGATTCTTTGCTGCAGGGATATCCGATAACCTTCGATTATTTTGGAAGGAATTTCGGTGAACTTCCGGCTGATTCGTTAAAGTTAAGTTCTTATCTCAATGGTCTGGATAGTTTGCTCTACGCGCCGGTTGTAAATATTCCGGGCGATAGTTCGTCAGCAAAAGTTCAATACACTATCGATACAAAAAAACTTTTGTTTGAAAATAAAATAAGTATTCTCGCTGATCAAAAGAAAAGAGAATATTTTTATTTCAACAATTTGATTGATAAGGATTTTTATGTAGTAAGAGATTCTGTACGCCCAATTTTTGATGTTAGGTTTGATGGTCAGGAAATTATTGATAATGATATTGTTTCCTCCACACCTGAAGTTGTAATCAGATTAGAAGATAACAGTCCTCTTCCCCTTGATACAACTTTCTTTACTATCGTACACAATAATAAACCATTAAGGTTTTATCAACCTGAAATGAGCTACGAATACGGTGGAGTTGGAACTCCGTTTGTGATAACCTGGAAACCAACTCTTACTGATGGCAGACAAACCTTAGAAGTTCTCGCTAAAGATGCATCAGGTAACTTCTTTGATTCCACTTCTTATAGAATAATATTCTATGTTTACAATGAAAACGATATAACAGATGTTTACAATTATCCAAATCCGTTTGCCGGTTCGACTCATTTTACATTTATACTCAAAGGAAAAGATAAACCCGATGAACTAAACTTTAAGATTTATACGATTGCAGGCAGATTGATAAGAGATATTAAACTTACTCCGAGTGATTTGATAACGAACTTTAATAAGATTCCCTGGGATGGCAAAGATGAAGATGGCGATGAAATTGGCAATGGTGTTTACCTATACAAAGTAATTGCGAAGTTTCCTGATAAAACTAAAACTATAACTCAGAAACTTGCAAAAGTCAGGTAACTTGGCGGCAATTAAATATTCTTGATTTTTCTTATGAACCCAGACTTTCATTTTAATTAATTTCGTTATTAAACTTGAGGTATAAAATTATTCAAATTAGAAATTTCTTACTGGAGGCTTAAAATAGCATGTGTGGAATAGTTGGATACATTGGGGATAAGAATTGTGTACCGATTTTAATACAAGGACTTAAAAGACTTGAGTATCGTGGTTATGACTCAGCCGGTATTGGAGTTATCCACCAAAATGAACCAATCATTATTAAAAATAAAGGCAAAGTTTCTTTACTTGAGGAAAAAGTTAGTGAACTTTTTCTTGATTCAAATATAGGAATTGGTCATACACGCTGGGCAACTCACGGAATTCCGAATGAACAGAATGCTCATCCGCATACAAATCAGGATAAAACCCTCTTCGTCATACATAATGGAATTATTGAAAACTTTCAGACTCTCAAAAATCGTCTGATAGTATCAGGATTTAAATTCGAGAGTGATACTGATACTGAAGTTTTAGCACATCTCATTGACAGCTTTCTTAAAAAAGGATTCAGTCTGAGTAAATCAGTACAGATGACATTGAATGAAGTTAGTGGTACTTATGGTCTTGCTGTAATTTATTCAAAAGAGCCAGATAAAATTATTGCCGCCAGAAAAGGATCACCACTTGTAATAGGTATTGGAAAAGGTGAAAACTTTATCGCTTCGGATGTATCAGCAATTTTAGCTTATACAAAAAATGTCATATACCTTGATGATGGTGAATTTGCTGAAATTTATCGTGATAAATATTTGGTCAAAAATATTTCCGATAAAAAAATTGAAAAAGAAATTCACGAAATCAATATGAGTATTGATGAGATAGATAAAGGCGGTTATCCTCACTTTATGTTAAAAGAAATTATGGAACAGCCTGAGTCAACTCAAAATTCTATGCGAGGCAGGTTATTACTTGATGAAGGTGAAGCAAAATTAGGGGGTTTAACTGATGTGATTGACCGATTAGTAAACTCTAAGAGAATTATGATCTCAGCTTGCGGGACTTCCTGGCATGCAGCGCTTGTTGGTGAATATATGATAGAACAATACGCAAGAATTCCGGTGGAAGTTGAGTATGCATCCGAATTCAGATACAGAAATCCAATACTATCTGCTGACGATTCAATCCTATTCATCTCACAAAGCGGTGAAACTGCTGATACACTTGCTGCATTACGAGAAGCAAAAAGCAAAGGAGCGCTGGCACTTGGGATTTGTAACGTTGTTGGAAGTACGATTGCTCGTGAAAGTATGAGCGGAGTTTATATACACGCAGGACCAGAGATTGGTGTTGCGTCCACAAAAGCATTTACAGCTCAGCTTGTAGTCCTGGCACTGATTACGCTTTTAATCAGTAAGAGAAAAGGATTGCCATCTTCTGAAGGTAAAAAAATTACAAAAGCATTATCCGAAATTCCGAAACAGATAGAACAAATTCTGCTTTTAAATGATGAGATAGAAAAAATTGCTGATGAATTTAAAGATGCTCATAATTTTTTATATTTAGGAAGAGGATATAATTTTCCGGTTGCACTCGAAGGTGCATTAAAATTGAAAGAAATATCTTACATTCATGCGGAAGGATATCCAGCAGCCGAAATGAAACACGGTCCAATTGCATTGATCGATGAAGATATGCCTGTTGTATTTATTGCGCCAAAAGATTCCACCTACGAAAAAATATTAAGTAATATTCAGGAAGTTCGGGCAAGAGGAGGAAGAATTATTGCTGTTGCCGATAATGGTGACGGAGAAATTGACAAACTTGTTGATTATACTATTAAGATTCCCCGTACAATCGAAATGTTGACACCGATATTAACATCAATTCCTTTACAGCTTCTGGCATATCACATTGCTGTTAAAAAGGGACTTGATGTTGATCAGCCAAGAAATCTTGCCAAGAGTGTTACAGTAGAATAAATCTTTTGAGAAAACTAACTTTATTCTTATTTTTGCTCGCTAATTTTTGGGCAGATAGCTCAGTCGGTAGAGCAATGGACTGAAAATCCATGTGTCGGCGGTTCAATTCCGTCTCTGCCCACAGCAACTGAGGCTGATACCGACAGCCTCTTTTTTATTTTTTACCTCTTTACTTTGTCTATTTTTCACCGGAGTATATAAATGAATGATTGCTGTCCTGTGTGCAAATCAACTCAGAGAAGTGTTATTGGTTCACCCAAAACAAATTCGATTTCAGCAAAATTTGTAAATGAAGATTATAAAGTTGTTCAATGCTCAAATTGTCAGCTTTATTATATAACTCCTCCAATATCTTTTGACAATAAACAATGGGCTGAGCTTTATAATTCAGAGTATTTTTCAGATCAATCAAATCTATTAATCAAAAGAAGGAAAAAAGAACTTTCAGAAAGATTTGACGTAACACAAAAACTGTTAAAGAACAATGGGATAAAAATAAAATATCTGGATGTCGGAGCTGGTGAAGGAAAGGGATTACTTGAAGCGAACAGGAGAGGCTGGGAACCGACTGGAATTGATATTGTTGACAATCGTTTACAGGAAGCAAAAAATCCTGGAATAAAATTTATAAAATCCAACTTACTGGATTCAAATCTGCAGGAAAATTATTTTGATTTTATTTATGTTGATTCAGTCGTTGAACATGTTTTAAATCCTGTTGATTATCTTACAAAAATTAAATCCCTATTGAGACCGGGAGGATTAATTTACGTTGGTGTCCCGAATGAAGATTGTCTCTTCAACAGTGTCAGAAAATTAATTTTCAAACTGACTGGTAAGAGGAACGAATCTGAAAAAATCAAACCGTTTGATATTCCATATCACGTAATCGGATTTAATGATCATTCACTGAAATATTTTTTTGACAAAACTGGATTAGTCGTTTTAAAGAAGAGAAATTTTGGTCGTAAGTTTGATTTTTTATCATATCCGGTTGCAAGCAAATCTTTCTGGATAAGTCTGTTCTTTCTGTTTCCTGTTGAATATCCGGGTCAATTACTAAACAAGGATATTTACTTTGAAGCTTATCTAACAAAGAAAGATCATTAAACTTGTAATTTGTTCAACAGTGAATTCAAATAATAATGTCAGTAAATTGTTATGCCCAATTTTAGAACGACATAAACAGACTATAATAGACAATGAAATTTAAGAACTATAAATCAGCCATTCACAACTTTGCGGATTCATTCCAGAGTGTTGACTATTCCAAAAGTGGAAAGTTGGCTATTAATGTTCTCATTCATCTGAACAACCTTAAATTGAAACCGACAGCAACGTTTGACTTTATTAATAAGACAATTCAGCCAGAAGAAGCGATTACAAAAGAGAGTAAAAAGTTATTAAACGATTATCTTGACTGGTTGCCTGAACATTTTAAAAATCATAATTGCGACCTTGACAAACTTGAAAAATTAACGGTTGTAATTTCAGCAGATTTTGAAAGAGCGTTCTATCCTCAAGGAATGAATAAAGCGAAGCAAATAGGTTTGCAGACAAAAACTATTTGGAAGGCAGACAACAGAGATGAAGCAATTATTGAAATTTGTTTGAACGAAATAGTTGATGACTATTATCTAAAAACTGGAATACCTGAAATATAGTTTGCAAATGAAAGATTATAAATTGACAGGTTGGCAAGACTTTTGGAAAATATTTGACGAGTTGATTGCCCTATTACAATTAGACAAAAAAGTAATGATAATTGATGAGTTTAAGGACGCACAGAAAAATGTTAACGGTTTGACAGACGGTTGGTATGAATTCAAGTTTGCTTTTGAAAAATCATTAAAATCAAACAGACAACATTTGACATCAGAACAAAACGAAATTGCGGACTTTTTAATAACGACATTAAACAAATCATTGAAGAACAGATGAAAAAAAACTGGGCATAACACGCAATATAAAAAATTGGGATTTAATAGGTTATTCAAGGGTTGTGGCTCGCAACAAATGCAGTGTAGCTTGATAGATAATCGCTCCGTAATCCCCAACTTTTCATATTGCCACCGTTCTATGAAAGATAAATTTAAATGAATAACGTCATACTAATAGCCGTAATGATTGCAATTATTCCACTGCTAAATGCGTCGAATGATATGTCAAATGCAAAACAAAGTGCTAAAATTAAATCAACTGAAAAAAATATAATTGGTCCTGAATACTTTCCGATTAACACATCACTGAAACTTGTATATAATTCAAGTATGGGCGAAGCATATTCAACAGTTAAGAAGAACGGTAAAAACTTTACTTTGGATTTGTGGAATGATGACTTTTATTTTAATCAAACAGTTCAGGTTACAAATGATACAATTTATTTAACGAAACTTGATCAGAATGTAGATGTTTTTCTTTTCATTTCCTCAAGTTCTTCGGTTACTTACAACAAGCCTTATCTTCGGTTTCCATTTCCACTAAAGAAAAATGACACCTGGAATTGGGAAGGTGTCGAATATATAGATGAAGCAAATCCTGATACAATAAACGTATCAGGAAGGGTTATTGGAAATGAAACAATTGTGGTAGAAGCTGGTAAGTTTGAGTGTGTTAAATTTCAGATTGATATTCATAAGAAAAAAAGAGGGACGCATACAAAGTTCTATGAATGGCGGACTCCAAAAATCGGTTTGGTTAAACTGGAAGCATTCATTGATTCCAAAGGATTTATTGGAACAATTATGAATTTGCTTGGTTATGATGAAATGATGTTCGAGCTAAAAGAAATTATTTAATAAAGCATACTACAGGATTTATTTCAAATTAAAAGAATAACTTTATGAAACCAGAAGTAATACTACAAACCAATTTCCCAAAACTAAAATTATTTGCAAGAGGTAAAGTCAGAGATATTTATGAAACAGGTGATTTTTTATTATTGGTTTCAACTGACAGGTTATCTGCATTTGATGTGATTATGAGTCAGGGAATTCCGTATAAAGGAATGGTTCTTACAAAAATATCTGAGTTCTGGTTCAACATTACAAAGGATATAATTCCAAATCATTTTATAACTGCTGATGTAAATAAATATCCTGAGGAATGCAAAGAATATTCCGATGTGCTGAATAACAGATCAATGCTGATTAAAAAAGCTAAAGTAGTTCCGATTGAATGTATCGTTCGCGGATATATAACAGGTTCTGGTTGGAAAGATTATAAAAAGACCGGTGAGATTTCCGGAATAAAACTTCCTCCGGGTTTACAGGAATCGGAAAAATTTCCTGAGCCTATTTTCACTCCCTCAACAAAAGCTGAAATTGGTCAACACGATGAAAATATTTCAGCAGCACAGGCAATGCAAATTGTCGATGAAGAAACTTTCAGTTCTGTTAAAAACGCAACAATCAACATTTATAAAAAAGCATCAGAGTATGCTCTCACAAAAGGTATAATCATTGCTGACACAAAATTTGAGTTTGGTAAAGTGAACGGTCAGGTAATTTTAGTTGACGAAGTATTAACACCTGATTCCTCAAGATTCTGGCCGTTTGATAAATATGAGAAGGGCAGAGGTCAGGAAAGTTATGATAAACAATTTATAAGAGATTATCTTCTATCCATAAATTTCAATATGAAGCCACCACCGCCGCCATTGCCCGATGATATTATTGCAAAAACAAGCAATAAGTATCTTGAGATATACAAAAAACTTACCGGTGAAAGTTTAGTTTAGTTTTATTTCTAATAATTTTTTTATTAGAATTACAAGCAAATATTATAATTGATAGTTTTTCAATCAGGATTTCTCACAGTCAGAATTTAAATGACACTCCCAAATCAACTCACAGTTTTAAGAGTAATACTTTCACCGGTATTTTTGTTTTTTTTCCTCTCTGATGTAATCTGGATGAAGCAAGTATCTGTGGCAATTTATATTGTTGCTGCGTTAACTGACTGGTATGACGGCTGGCTTGCCAGAAAATTCAATTACATTACAAGCTGGGGAAAATTCTGGGATCCTCTTGCTGATAAAATTTTAACTTCTATTGCGTTTGTTGGTTTTGCTCTTGTTGATTTAATCCCGTGGTGGATGGTTGGAATAATTGTCGGACGAGATGTGATTGTTACTTTGCTGAGGGTTTTTGCTGATATGAAAAACTACCAGTTTACTACAAGCTATTATGCTAAATGGAAGACAATGCTTCAGATGATTTTTCTATATTATTTATTGATTCTGTATGTAGCTCAATTTACTCCTGAAATTAATTCACATTATGAAAAATTAATTGAGGCGATGTTGAATGAACAATTAGTATTCTACATAGCGTTAGTAATAACTGTTATTACATTTCACTCAGGTGTTCTGTATATCAAAAAAAACTGGGACATCATATTCAAGCTGATGAAATTTGAAAATTAATTTTTTTGAAAAATTTATTGGTTCAGGATTCTATACCGGATACTTTCCGATAGCTTCCGGCACGGTTGGAAGTGCTGCGGCAATTCTGATTTATCTTATTCCCGGATTTGAAAATTTTTATATAATCATTCCTGCAGCAATACTTATGGCTGTATATGGAATTTATATCGGGACGAAATTTGAAAAAAAATATGGGAAAGACCCTGCACAATGCACAATTGATGAAGTTGTTGGAACCTGGATTTCGCTTATCGCACTTCCAAAAACATTTTGGGTGATTTTAGTTTCATTCCTGCTTTGGAGAATCCTTGATATCATTAAACCACCTCCTGCAAGAAATTTAGAACGACTTAATGGCGGACTTGGCATTATGATCGATGATGTTGTGTCAGGAATTTACACCTTATTGATTATGCATCTTGTCGTATATTTGCTCGTCATATTTTAACAATTTATCTGATTGAAATGAAAGCTTATATAATTACGATTGGCGATGAAATACTTCTCGGAAGTACTCTCAATACCAATGCAGCGTTCATTGGCACACAGTTGTTTGATATCAACATTCCTGTTGTTAAAACCTCAGTAATCGGCGACGATAATTTATCAATTCTGAATGAAATAAAATCAGCTTCTGAGGTTGCTGATTTGATTTTAATAACAGGTGGTTTGGGTCCGACACACGATGATGTTACAAGAAAATCAATTGTGGATTTTTTTAAAACAGAACTTGTTGACAACAATGAAGTGCTGGAAGATATTAAAGCACTCTTTGATAAAAGAAAAAGAAAGTTATCTCCGGCTAATATTGATCAGGCGAAAATTCCAATCATTGCAGATGCTATTAGAAATAGTCACGGAACAGCACCGGGAGAATGGATTGAGCAGGATGGAAAAATATATGTTGTGATGCCAGGTGTACCATACGAAATGGAATCAATGATGCAATCTTATGTAATTCCAAAACTACACGAAAAAATTGGTCAGGATCAGAGCATAATTTTAAGGAAAATGATTCTTACTACGGGAATTCCTGAATCAACTTTATACGAACGTTTCGGTAATCTTGATGAATTATTGAACGGCGGTAAATTGGCTTTTCTTCCGAATCAATACGGGGTCAAGCTGCGGATTTCTGTTGAAGGTACTGATGAAAAAGAATTGCAAAATAAAATGATGGAAATTGAACAACGAATAAGAAGTAAAGCAGGCAGGTTTATTTATGGAGTTGGTGACGAACAGCTTGAAGCTGTTGTTGGCAGACTTTTAATTGAGAGAGAATTCAAAATTGCTACTGCTGAATCATGTACTGGCGGGCTCGTTGGTAATATGCTGACAAATGTTAGTGGAAGCAGTAAATATTTTGAACGTGGAGTTATCTGTTACAGCAACGCTGCAAAAGTAGAAATCTTAAAAGTAAACGAAGACACACTTGCTGAACACGGTGCCGTAAGTATGGAAGTTGCAATGCAGATGGCTGAAGGCATTAAATCAACCAGTGGTGCAGATATCGGATTAGCAACAACTGGAATCATGGGTCCAACCGGTGCTTCTACTAATAAACCAGTTGGTCTTGTGTTTATTGGATACTGTGATGATAAAGTTTGTACGGCAAAAAAATTTCAATTTGGAGAAGAGAGACTACTGAATAAAGAACGAACAGCTCAGGCTGCACTTGATTTTGTAAGACGAAAACTTCTCGGAATTTCTTCGGATGATTAGACTATTCATTGCGTTACTAATTCCTGATGAAGTCAAATCTATTGTTTCTGATCATTGCAATCGTATTGTTAATTATTCATTGGATTATAAATGGGAAGAAAAAGATAAAATTCATCTTACATTAAAATTCATTGGTGAGGTAAAAGAAGAACTTCTTCCGCAAATTACGGATGAGGTTCAATTTGTAGAAAATTATGCATCCTTCAATTGCAGCATTTCTAAGTTTGGTTTTTTCTATAGATTTAATGAGCCTAAAATTCTCTGGTGTAATCTTGATACTGATGATTCAATAATTTCTTTAGTGGATAAATTGAATGTAACACTAAAGAAGTTTAATATTGAACCTGAAACCAGGAAATTCAAAGGACACCTGACATTAATGCGAATCAAAAGAAAAGTCAGTGCAGATTTCATTAAAAGCTTTAACGAATATAAATTTAGTCCTGTAAAATTCATATCGGATGAAATTGCTTTGGTGCAAAGTGTACTTAAACCCGGCGGATCAGAATACAAAATTTTAAAAATTTACGAACTTAAATAACGGAGGAAATTATGGCAGCAGATAAAGAACAAAAATTGAAAATTATTGAAGATGCGATATCATCAATAGAAAAGACTTATGGTAAAGGCTCAATTATGAAATTGGGTGATGGAATAGTTCAGGAAATTGAAGCAATTCCAACCGGTGCGCTTTCACTTGATTATGCACTCGGTATTGGCGGAATTCCACGTGGAAGAATAACCGAAATCTATGGCCCGGAATCGAGCGGAAAAACTACACTCTGTCTGCACGTTATTGCTGAAGCACAGAAGATGGGCGGGCTTGCTGCTTTTATTGATGCTGAACATGCACTCGATGTTAACTACGCAAAGAAGCTTGGTGTTGATACTGCAAATCTTCTAATCTCACAGCCTGACTTTGGTGAACAAGCTCTTGAAATTGCTGATACTCTTGTCAGAAGTAATGCTCTCGATGTAATTGTAATAGATTCTGTAGCCGCACTTGTTCCTCGCTCTGAAATCGAAGGTGAAATGGGTGATGCAACAATGGCTGTTCAGGCAAGATTGATGTCGCAGGCTTTAAGAAAACTTACAGCAGCTATTGCAAAATCTAAAACTTCAGTAATATTTGTAAACCAATTAAGAAGTAAAATTGGAGTTATGTTTGGCAATCCTGAAACTACAACAGGTGGAAATGCTTTAAAGTTTTATGCTTCGGTAAGAATTGATATCAGAAGAATAAATGCAATCAAAGAAGGTGAAGATGTAATTGGTAACAGAACGAAAGTGAAAATTGTAAAAAGCAAAGTTGCACCTCCATTCAAGCAGGTTGAATTTGATATTCTTTACAATGAGGGAATAAGTAAAACCGGTGACTTAATCGATCTTGGAGTTGATCAGGGATTAGTTAAAAAAAGCGGTGCATGGTTTAGTTATGCCGAAGAAAGATTTCAGGGACGAGAAGGTTTCAGACAAAAGTTACTTGAAATGGCTGATTTAAGAAACAGTCTTGAAAAAGAACTACGCATTAAACTTGGAATGATTAAGAACAGTGGTGATGAAAAGAAAAAAGAAGTAGATGACGCACAGAAAACGAAAGATAAGAAAACTAAATAATGCTGCTTATTGATTGTCATTCCTGCTATAGCAGAAACTCATAAAAAATGATTATCAATCATATCCTCAAAAAAGGAAAGCAAGATGTAACAATTCAATTTGACGATGAAAAATTTTTAATACTTGCGCTCGAAGTATTTTTAAAAAGCGGTTTGAAGAAAGGTGATGAAATTTCTGAAAATCGCTTTTCTTTTTTAATAGAACAGAATAAACTTTTCCACATTAAGCAAAGAGCATTTCGACTGCTGGGAAGAAGAATGCACTCAGCTTCCGAATTGCGGCGAAAACTCTGGAACAAAGATCACGAACAGAAACTGATAGATGAAGTAATAAAGGATTTAAAGAAAAATGGTTATTTAAATGATGATGAATTTATTCGTGAATTCGTGGCTGAAAAAATTAAGACGAAAAGCTGGAGCAATAAAAAAGTAAAAACTGAACTACTCAAGCGTGGAATTGAATCAAAGCTCATTGATGAAATGATGAAAGGGCACGCAAGTAATTCTGAACTTGAAAACGCAATGAAACTCGCTAGAAAAAAATACGATCAGTTGATTAAGAAAAATTTGGAAACAAAAGACCTGCGGAATAAACTTTCTGCTTTTCTCTTCTCAAAAGGGTTTGAGTATGATTTGATAAAGGAAGTGTGTAATAGCTTGATCAATAATGAAGACGATGAATTTTAAAGCTCATATCTCCGGAATGTATTCCTTCCCAGCCTTCTTATAATCGTTGCAAGCTCAGCAATTTCAACTTTCTTTGCTGCGTCATAAACTGAAAACCATTTTCTCTTTCGGAGATTTTTTTCGGGATAATCTTTAAAAACTCTCGTAACTTTCATCGAATAGATTTTTGTTAAAAGTTCGCTTCCGTTTTTCTTTACTTTATAGCTCCCAAGAATTTTTGTTGTGTTGCTTCCTTTTACACCGGCTTCCTCGAATGCTTCTTTCTTTGCAGATTGGAATGGTGACATATTGTATTCAATAAATCCTTTGGGCACTATCCAGTTCTTTCTTCTTATTGAAGTAACAAGCAAAACTTCTGTCTTTCCGTCTTTCTTTCGGTAGGGAATTACTCCTGACTGATCAAAGTGAATTCTTTTTTGCGCTGTGATTTTTCTTTTCATTATGTTGGTAGAGAATTAAATATGAATTCTTAAATTTGTTCGTGCAAAGATAATTTGCTTGTCAGATATCAACAAACATTCATACAAAAAATGTTGCTGCAAAAAAATTACTCACTGAAGAAGCTTAATACATTCGGAGTAGATGTCAATACAAAACTATTCGCTGAAATATTTTCAGAAGATAAATTGATTGATTTACTTGCTGAACCTGAAATCAGAAGTGAGAAAAAAATAATACTGGGCAGCGGAAGTAATATACTTTTCACAAAAGATTTTGATGGATTGGTAATTAAACTCTCTTCAATAAATATAAATATCATTGAAGAAGATATGGACTCTGTTATAGTTGAAGCTGATGCCGGTGTTATCTGGAATGAATTTGTAAAATATTGTGTAGAAAAAAATTTTGGTGGCATTGAAAATCTCACGCTAATTCCAGGTACAATTGGTGCGGCACCAATACAGAATATCGGTGCCTACGGTCAGGAACTTGCTGATAATTTCGATTCTTTAAGTGGTGTATTCATAAATTCAGGAAAGAAAAAAACTTTCACAAAAATTGATTGCAGGTTTTCCTATCGTTCAAGTATTTTCAAAGAAGAATTAAAAAATATTTTTGTTATCACATCTGTCAGGATGAAACTTTCAAAGAATTCAAAGCTAAACACAAACTATAAAGCATTGAGCGATTACTTATTTAAACAGAAAATTCAGAATCCATCAATTAAAGATATCAGCAATGCAGTTGCAGAAATCAGAAGAACCAAACTTCCTGATCCTGAAAAGATTGGAAATGCCGGAAGCTTCTTTAAAAATCCAGTGATGAATATTGAGGTGTTTGAAAAGATTAAATCTGAGTACCCTGATATAGCAGGTTTTTCATCTGAGACAGGAAAAATAAAAATCTCCGCAGGCTGGTTAATTGAAAAATGTGGTTGGAAAGGTAAACGCATTGGCGATGTTGGAACATCACCAGATCATGCTTTAGTAATTTGTAATTTCAGGAAAGCAACCGGTTCAGAAGTTCTGGAATTCGCAATGAGAATTCAGGAGGAAGTTTTAAATAAATTTGGAATTATTTTACAGGAGGAAGTAAATATCCTTTAATTAAGATTGAATTAATAAGTGCGATTATTTAACTTCGGTAAAAGTTATTCTAAATATTTACACAGGATGAAAGAATGAAAGAACAGAAAAATGAAAATCTTTCTGCTTACGAAAAAGCAGCTCAGGAAGGAATTGACCCTCGCTGTATTCCACAATGGCTTGATGGTCCAGTTCCTGAACACAATGAAATAAAATATCCTGACTATCCTTCCACTGATCAGGAAACCTGGAAATTTTTGTATGAAAGACAAATGAAGTTTCTTCCGGACAGAGCCTGCAATGAATATTTGGAAGGAACAGAACAGCTAAGTCTTTCACCCAGTAAAATTCCATACCTCAAAGAATTAAGTAATATTTTTCATAAAACTACCGGCTGGAAAGTTGCAAGGGTTCCAGGATTAATCCAATCGCAGAATTTTTTCGAATTGCTCAGAAGAAAAGTTTTTCCATCAACAGATTACATTCGTAGTAAAGAAGAACTGGATTATACTCCAGCGCCGGATTTATTCCATGATATATTTGGTCATATGCCATTACTCACAAATAAAAGTTATGCATCTTTTTATCAAAAATTTGGTGAAGCTGCTGTTAATGCAAAAGATGAGAATAGTGTTAAACTTGAAACTTTACACTGGTTTACGGTTGAATTTGGTTTGATAAATAATCCTGAAGGAAGAAGAATTTATGGTGCTGGCATACTTTCATCGCACAAAGAAGTGCAGCATTCTCTCTCTGACAAGGTGGAAGTAAAACCATTTGATCCTGAGAAAATCGTTTTACAGCAGTATGATGTCTGGCATTTGCAGCCAATACTTTTTGCTATTGATTCTTTTGAACAACTTGAAGAAGGATTTGATAGTTGGTGTAAGAAAAATGGTTTGTTAAATTGAATGATATTACCAGAGATTATTTTTCTTATCAATGATTTGTAATGCTGGTTTTGCTAATCCGCTAATTAACTCAAATTATAATTCGTGAATTCGTGGCTTCTTCAAAATTGCTATCCACAAAATTCATTCATAAATTGTTAAAGAACTATTCAATTAATATATTTTCAATAATTGTTTAAAAAAAATATGGCACTAAAAGTTGGTGACAAAGCACCTGCATTTAAATTGAAAAATCAGGATGAAGAAACGATTTCACTTTCCGGGTTAAAAGGTAAACCAGTCGTTCTGTATTTTTATCCGAAAGATGACACTCCTGGTTGTACAAAAGAAGCTTGTAATTTCAGGGATGAATTTCCGAAATTTGGAAAACTCAAAGCAGAAATAATCGGAATCAGCACTGACTCAGTTAAATCTCATAAAAAATTTGCAGAAAAGTACGGGCTTCCTTTTATTTTACTTGCTGATGAAAAGAAACAAGTGGTTCAGGAATACGGAGTCTGGAAAGAAAAAAATATGTACGGCAGAAAATACCTGGGAATTGAAAGAACAACTTTCATTATTAATTCGGACGGAAGGATCGCCAATATATTCCCGAAAGTGAAAGTTGATGAACACAATAAAGAAGTAATGGAAGCATTGAAAGAGTTATAATGGGAAAAAAAGTTTATCTCACAAGACGCGAAACTTTTGCTGCAGCTCATCGGTTGTTCAAGCCCGGACTGTCAGATGAAGAAAATTTCAAACTCTTTGGTAAATGCAGCAATCCAAATTGGCACGGACACAATTATATATTGGAAGTTACCGTTTTGGGTGAGGTCAATCCTGAAACCGGTTTTGTTCTGGATATCAAAGCACTGAAAGAAATAGTTCACAAGTTTGTTATTGCAAAAGTTGATCATAAAAATCTGAATATAGATACTGATTTTATGAAGGGCTTGATTCCTACGTCTGAAAATATTTCAATCGCTATCTGGAATCAGTTGGCTGATAAAATTTCCGGTGGAAAACTTTTCTCCGTTAAGCTTTACGAAACAGAAAATAATTACTTTGAATACAAAGGAGAATGAATTGTGAATAATTCAAAAGTTAAAATGTTAATTGGTGACTTATTAGAAAACATTGGCGAAAATCCGAAACGCGAAGGATTGCTTGACACTCCGCGGCGTGTGGCTGATGCTTATGAATTCCTTACTTCAGGTTACAATAAAAATATTGAAGAAGTAATGAACGATGCTCTTTTCAATGAAAAGTATGATGCAATGGTGTTAGTGAAAAATATTGATTTCTATAGTTTGTGTGAACATCATATGCTTCCTTTTTATGGGAAAGTTCATGTTGCTTATATCCCGGATGGAAAAATAATCGGACTGAGTAAGATCCCACGCATTGTTGAAGTTTTTGCCAGAAGACTTCAGGTGCAGGAAAGAATGACACAGCAGATTGCTGACACTATTGAAAAATATTTGCAGCCAAGAGGTGTCGCTGTTGTTTCTGAAGCATTTCATATGTGTATGATGATGCGAGGAGTTGAAAAACAAAATTCATCAGCAACTGCAAGTGCTGTATATGGTGATTTTAAAGAAGATCCACGAACAAGATCCGAATTCTTAAATTTAATCGGTCACAAAAATTTATAATCATGCTTAAGAAAGATGGGATCTGGATAACAGGTGCAAGTTCAGGAATCGGAAAGGCTGTTGCGCTGGAATTTGCAAAAATCGGGTGTAATGTTTTTATTTCTGCAAGAAGAGTACACGAATTAGAGCGATTGAAAGATGAAGCAGGGAAATCCGGTGAAAATATTTTTTCATTTCCGTGTAATGTTGCTTCATCTGCTAATGTAGAACAGACATTTAAAAAAATTGCAAATGAATCTGAAATAAATTGTCTGATAAATAACGCCGGAGTAACTTCATTTAAACATGCTGCTGATAATTCAGTAAATGAAATAAACGATATTATCAATACAAATCTGCTCGGTTCTATTTACTCAATTAAATCTGTACTTCCGACCTTCATTAAAAATGATTCAGGAACTATTATTAATATACTTTCTGTCGTAGTGAAAAAGAACTTCACGAGAAGTTCTGTGTATGCGGCTTCAAAAATGGGTTTACTTGGTTACAGCAATTCTCTGAGAGAAGAAGTTCGCAAACACAATATCAGGATAATTAATGTGATTCCCGGCGCAACCGAAACTTCCATGTGGTCACAGGAAATCAGAAAAGAAAAAAGTAATCTTATGATGAATCCGGAAAGTATAGCGAGGATAATCGTTTCAGCATATCTTCAGAAAGATAATCTGGTAACTGAAGAAATTGTGTTAAGACCAATTACAGGAGATTTAGCATAAAAAAAGCCGGTAATTAAACCGGCACTGATCGGGGAGAGACGACACACTCGTTATTTGTCATCAAAATTTTTCATCATTCTATTAACTCTTTTTTCTCTATGCTCACCAAATTCTCCGGATATTTTATTCCATTCCTTCTTTTGGTTTTCATCAAGTTGTTCATAGACATCCATCTGATGATTGGCAAATGAAATTGCAATTTTATTTCGTGCTGTAATAACATCATTTATTTTGTTTAAAAAATCTTCACGTGAATAATTGCCTTTGTTTTTAAGTTCTGCCAGAGCAAGTTCTTTCTTATCAAGATTTGCTTTTAAATCGATCATCTCTTTTTTATGCGCAAGTTTTAGTTCATCGATTTTAGTTTGCTGATCATCAGTTAAGTTAAGCTGTTTATGAATCTGATCACGGAACTGCTGTTTTTTTTGCAGCATTTCCTGAGCAAAAATATTCTGCGAAGAAATTATTATACATACAACGATAACTGCAATAATTCTAAATTTCATTTTTAATCTCCATATTTATTAATGATTGAAATTGTTACCATTTTGACAAAGAAATTCGTCTAAAAGTTTAAATAGGATATTTTAAACTCAATTGAATATTTTATTGTCTAAAGATTTAGAAATTGTTTTTAAGGGATGAATTCACAAAAAGATGACCAGGAGCTCATTCGGGATTTCTTATCTGGAGATGAGAAGTCATTTAATCTGCTTGCAAAGAGATACCAGGAAAGAATTTACTGGCATGCTCGCAGAATGCTCGGTGATCATGACGATGCTAATGAAATCGTTCAGCAGGTTTTGATGGTGATGTACAAAAAGCTGAATATGTTTAATTTCAATTCGGCGGTGTACACTTGGATTTACAGAATAACCGCAACACGCAGTTTAAATTTGCTGAAGAAAAGAAATCTGAAAAAAATACTTCTGTTTAGTACTGATGATTCATTTGAAAATCATGGTTATACGGATATAATTGAAAACATTGAGACAAGAGAAACATTTTCGAAAATGGAAAAACACTTATTGAAATTACCTGTCAGACAAAGAGAAGTATTTGTATTAAGAAATTTTGACGACTTAACTTATGAGGAAATTTCAGGAATAACAGGAAGATCAGTTGGTGCATTAAAAGCAAATTATTTTCACGCTTTCCGCAAAATGAAGGAACTGATGGAAAAAAATGGATAGAGATAAACTAATATTACAATTTATTGAGAATGAACTCACTCCTGAACAGCTTCGCCTTTTTCAGGAAGAATTATCAAAATCTTCTGAATTACAGAGTGAAGTCAAAAAATATTTACATCTGAAGAAGACGACAGATAATTTGAAAAATGTCAGATTGAATCAAAAGTATTTAGATTCAATAATCCCGGATTTCAGAAATAGTTTTGAAAACCAAAATAGAGTACTGACAAAAAGAAATTTAGGATATGTCTTTGGTGTGCTTGTTGTCGCAATTCTCACAATGCTGATTTTTAATATTTATTTAAACTCAGATTATCAATCAAACGATCTTGAAAAGTTTGCTCAATCATTGAACGAGGAACAAAAAATTGAAGTTCTTGAAAATCTGAGTGATGATCATACTGAATCGGACATAGTTTCTGAATACATTTCAGACGATAATGTCTCGTATTTACTTGCTTCTGAAATTAAAATAGACGATAAAATGGCAGAAGATTACGATTTCAACTATAGCGAATTAATTTCAGGATTAAATATGAATGAAGTAAATAAAATTTATAACGAATTATTAAATCAGGATTTTTAAAATGAGGTTCAAAATGAAAAACATCGGTTCAGTCATTTTATTTGTATTATTTTTTTCAATGATTATACTTCCGCAAAAAGGGAAATGGAAGGATGATGAGGCAAAAGAAAAACTTGAACAGCTTGAAAAAATTAAACTGATTGAATCTCTTCAAATGGATGAAGAGACCACGTTAAGATTTTTTTCAAGAAAATCAGAACATAAAAAGCAGCAGGAGGAATTACATAAACAATTACACGAAAGCATTGACTATCTCGAAACAATATTTAAAAGCGGTCGTGCTGTAACTAATGATGAATTAAAAACTAATATTGCTGAGATAAATAATCTCCAATTGCAAATTGAAAAAAATCGAATAGATTTTATAAATTCTTTGAACGATATATTAAGCTATGAACAAATTGCTAAACTCATCATTTTTGAGAAGCAATTTAGAAATGAAGTAAGACGATTGATAATGAAAGAAAGGCGAGCCCCAATTGATCAGGAATAAAATAATGGATAAGATTGAAAAGGTGATGAAATTTTTTCAATAGATTCTGGTTGATTTTCAAAACTTACACGTATATTTTTACCACTCAATTTTGCGGAAGTGGTGGAATTTGGTAGACACACTATCTTGAGGGGGTAGCGCCTTAATTGGCGTGCGGGTTCAAGTCCCGCCTTCCGCACTCAAATCAATTTCAATAACTAAATAGGAAATTACAGATGAAATTAAGAGTGATTCTCCAGATCAGCTCAATAATGTTTTTGGTTTTTGTTTCATCACTTTATTCGCAGGAAATGAGCGCTGATGCAAAGAAACTTCTTCTTGCTGGTGACAGCCTGACAAAAGCCGAAAACTATGCTGATGCTATTAAATCTTACGATCAGGCTTTAGCTATTTCAAAGGACTATAGAATTTATTTTCAAAAAAGTCTTGCTCAGAAAAAAGCTCAGGACCTTGATGGCGCATTAATCTCATTAGAAGAGTGTCTGAAGTTGAAAAATGATTTCGATGCAGCTTATAATGCGTTGGGTATAGTTCAATTTTCCAGAGGAAATTTCCAGGAAGCAAAAAATAATTTTGAAAAATTCCTGACGCTGTCAACTAAGGAAGAAACAAATAAAAGCGTTAAGAAAAATTTATCTATAACTTATTTCAAACTTAGTGGTGAGGAAATTACAAAAGGTGATACTCTGAAAGCTATCGATGATCTTAATAAGTCAATTGAATATGATAATTATGACGCAAGTTATTTTACACTTGCTAAATTATATGCCGCGCGAGGTGAATGGGATAAATCTATTGCTGCCGCTGAAAATGCTTTGAAGTATAAATCAAAAATAACTGAAGGCGGACCATATTTTTATATGGGGAAATCATACAAAGGAAAAGGAGATACTCAAAAGGCAAAGGAAATGTTTGAAAAAGCCAAAACTGATCCGGCATTTCAGAAAAATGCTGAGCATGAACTAGGATTGTTGAAATAAAATTTGTTTTTCTATACCCTCTTTCAAAGAGGGTTTTTTTTATTGTAAATCCTTCTCATAAGAGTTTGAATTGACAGATTTTAAAAAATTAAAAACTGAAAATATCTTACCGACATTAGCTGCCTCAGCCGCGCTTCGAAAAGTCAACGATTTGTTAGCGTTGATCAATCTGGCTGAATCTCGTAATATCAATTTTATGAAAATATATGAAACACTTCTACAAAATTATCTTTTCACTGGTTATCCTTCTGCTCTTGTTTCGCTGAAAATTCTAAAATCGGTTTATCCTGACAAGCAAATCAGAAAAATGAGTGATATGAATCTTTATCACTTTAAAAGAATTGGAGTTGCAAATTGCAAAAAAGTTTATGGTCAGAAGTACAACAAGCTAATTAGTAATATTAAAAGTTTTTCGCCGGATATTTCCGAATGGCTTGTGCTCGAAGGTTACGGAAAAGTCATGGGAAGAAAAGGTCTCTCTTTTAAAGAACGCGAATTATGTATTGTAGCTGTTCTTGCTGTTTTAAGATTTGAAGATCAACTATATTCGCACATTAACGGTGCGTTCCGAGCGAAAGTAACAATTATTAAAATTAATGATGTTATAAAAAACTTAGACTTATTAGGGAAAAAAAATCTGTCAGCTTTTGGTTTGCGTGTGTTGAAAAGATTTAAAGCTGAAAAGGGAATGTGAACTAATCGCATTCCCTTTTCAAAATTTTATAAGAAATTAAAAATCACAAATGCATCGAGGGTAATTGCACTTAAAGTCTCCTCACCATCTTCTTTACCCATCAGATTAAACATTTTATAACTCAGATATAAATCAAGATTGATCATTGGAATTATTGTGATTTCGGAACCGAAACCTACACCGGCACCAAATCTGTTGAATCCGTCCGTTGTAAATTCTTGTTCAAAGAATGAGGCTTTCGCATCACCGAATTTGCTAAACGAAAGATCAAGTGCGAGATATGGATCGAATCCGAGTGGGGCAGGAATAAAATTAAATTGAACACCAGCACCAGCTTCAAGAATTGATTGACTGAATTCTACCTCTCCTTCATCCGCAGATATCTTTGTTAATACCGGTGGTTCATTACCGGTTCCGGATAAAGTATGATAAAGAATAAAAGCTCTTGGCGTAAACGGTATCAATGGTAAATCCACTTTACCTACAATACCAAAGTTCCATTCAGTGGAGTAGCCAAGCCCACCTTCTGATACTTCTTTTGTTGAGTTTTCAGGTGCAAGGATCTGCGTTAAGCCGCCCCCAGCACCAATTTTTACTAATTGAGCATTAGTAAAGTTTGGATATGCAGTCAGAATCAGTATAACAACAATTATAAAGTAGTTCTCTTTCATATTGTCTCCTTATTTTATTTGAGATTCATATTTGATGATTCGAAATTAAAAATAATATTGCTTAAAATCCATGACTATCTTATTATATTCAGTGAGAAACCGAAAAATTCTAAACAATATCTTTAAGTGAATTCCTGTATTTCATTATTTCTCTTGACTTTAAGTTTCATAAAACTAATATTTAGCTTTAAAATATGTGAAATTTTAGAATTATTAGTGATTTCAAGGTGAAACCTTAAAAATTGAGTTTCGTCTGAATTTATAATATGATGCAAAGTTCAAAAAAAATGCACAAAATTTTCATTTCAATAATAACTTTATTGCTTGGACTTCCCTTATTTGCTCAGAATTTAACTGAGAAATTTAATGATGCAATGAACGCATATAATAATCAGTTATACTCGGAAGCTTACAAAATATTTGATGAAGTTATAAAAGATTATGATGTAGAGGATGAACTTTATTCTGTCGCAAGATTTTATGCTGCAAACTCATTGTTGAAAATGGGTAAAAAGGACGAATCGACATCTGGTTTTGAGTACATTGTAAACAGCATAGTTTGGTCCAAATTCAGAGAAGAATCTCTATTCAAACTTGGTTTGATCTATTACGACCTGAATCGTTTTGCACTTTCAAGAAAAAATCATCTTATGCTTATCTATCAATATCCGAACAGCGAATATCTTGGCTCATCAATGTATTGGATTGGAGAATCTTATTCAGCCGAAGGTAAACTGGATGATGCAATTGAATTTTTAACTCAGGCAATAGAAGATAAATCAGCCAATCGTTATCGTGATCATTCAATTTATGCGTTGGCAAGTATTTATGAAAAGAAACATGATTATCAGAATGCTGTGAAATATTATGATCAGCTTTTAACTTATCACTCAAATAGTTCTTTAGCTTTAGAAGCACAAGTCCGGATTGGTGTATGTTATTTTTATCTGAAAGATTATTATAACTCGATACTTGAACTAAACAATCCGGATATACAGAAACTACCTACGGAGAATTTGTCTGAAGCATTATACCTTTTAGCAAATTCACATTACAGAGTAGAAGAATATAGTGATGCTGCGAATACATATTCTGAAGTGATTAAACGATTTCCAAACTCAGATATCTATCGAAATTCACAATACGGATTAGCCTGGTCTTTGTTCCAGCAATCAAAATACGGTGAAGCTTATCAGGTTTTTAATACACTTTCAGAAGGTTATGATTCGATTGCAATCAAATCATTTATTTGGAAGGGAGAATCAAAAAGGTATGCAGGACAAACTAATGAAGCGCTTGCAATCTTCCAGAATTTTCTTGTTAAATATCCGGATGATCCATCCACAACATTGGTGGAGAATCTGATTGGATTGATTTACTTTGACCAAAACAAATTTGAACAATCAACACAATATCTGACTAATGCAACTTCGTCAGAAGATCCATTGACCAGAGCAAAAGCATTTACAATGATAGGCGAGATTGAATTACAAAATAAGAATTATATAAAAGCACGCGGAAATTTTGATCCGGCTGTAAGGATTTCTTCGGAGGAAAGTGAAGTTCATCTTCGGGCACTACTTGGTCTTGGTGTTTCTCTCTTTCATCTTGGAGATTATAATGAAGCAGTTGAAAATTTTCGTCAGGCAGAAACTATCGATCCTGCTTTTGAACAGGATAAAATTAATTTCTATATGGCTGAAAGTTATTATTCATTAGGAAAATACCAGGAAGCGCTTTCCCGATATAATAATATAAAAAGTACTGAGATCGAATATGTCAGACAGGTAACTTACTCCAAGGGTTATTGTCAATTTAATCTTGGTAACTATTCTAATGCTGCATATCTGTTTTCTGAGTTTATTCAGAATTATCCGGATGATTTCAGAATGACTGATGCAAAGCTGCGTTTAGCCGATAGTTATTTTGGTTCAAAGAATTTTGCTGCAGCCAGTAAAATTTTCAAAGAAGTTTTCAAATCTGGTAAGTTCTCTTCCGATGATCCTTATACATATTTTCAGTATGCACAGGCACTTTATAAATCTGGTGAGTCGAATGCGGCGATAGATGAATTTCGAAATCTTCAAAAAAAATTTCCTGATTCAAAATATGGTGAAAGCTCACTCTTCACTATTGGATTTATAAGATTCCAGGAAGGAGAGTTTGAAGAAGCCATAAATGATTACAGAATGGTAATGCAGATTTATAAAAAATCTTCATTAACACCAGCAGTCTATTACTCAATTGGTGATGCTTATTTTAATCTTGGAGAATATGACTCAGCTATCGTCAATTACAGAAATGTTTTAGCAAAATATCCTTCATCAGAATATGCGTATGATGCAATAAATGGAATGCAATACAGTTATGTAGCAGCCGGTAGATCGAATGAAGCTATCAATTTGATAGATAGATATGTTAGTCAAAATCCTAATCTGAAATTCAGTGACCAAATATACTTTAAGAAGGGAGAAATTTATTACAGTCAGCGTGATTATGAAAATGCCAAATTGAGTTACCAGGAATTTTTAGTGAAGTACCCAAAAAGTTCTTTCGTACCGGAAGCTTACTACTGGTTAGGAAAAAGTTCGCAAAACCTGAAACAGGATGATGAAGCTATTTTTTATTTCAGCAAAGTATTTGACAATTACCCGGGTTCAGAATCCGCAGCGGTTTCGGTTATCGAATTAGGGAAAATGTATGAAGCAAAAGGTAATTATCAGGCGGGAATTGATGTGCTGGAAAGAGCATCATCTAAATTGAAAGATTCACCTAGATTACCAGAAGTTCTTTTCCTCAAAGGTTCAGCATATATAAAAGTGGATGATGTTCAGAAAGCTTATGCAACTTTTGAAGAATTGGCGATGTATCACCCGGAAACAGTATTTGCTGATCGTGGAAAGATTGAAATGGGTCTGATTGATTTGGCGATTTCCAGATTTAATGAAGCTGATAAAAATTTTTTGGATGTTGCCGGACGAAGAACTGATGATCTTGGCGCAAAAGCACAATATCAATACGGAGTATCACTCTTTGAACAAGGTAAATATTCAGAAGCTGTTTCAGCGTTGGTTAGAGTTAGAACTGTTTTCTCACAGTACGAACCATGGATTTCCCGATCATACTTATTGATGGGCGATTGTTATGTGAAGATGAATGATAAAAGACAGGCTGAAGAAATGTATCGTGTCGTTGTAACCAAGCACAAAGGAAATGAACTTGGTGAAGAAGCAAGACAAAAAATAAATAAACTTAAATGATGAAATATTTATTAGTCATATTATTAATTTCTTGTTCAGTAATATTACCTCAAGGCGAAAATCCAAATGTGGAGTTGCCTGATTTCGTGATTCTTGGTAAGGATGTAATCTCAGTAAGAAAAGTTGATAAACTAAAACCTGATTATATCTCAACAGTTTCGGATGATTTTCTCAAACCAGCATATAAACCTGACTTTCTGGAAGTTGCAGAGATTTCAAACCCTGTTGAGTCTGAATTATCACGACTTGATTCGGCAAATTTCAGAAAAGGTTTTCTTGAATTTAAAGCAGGATTAAACCAGCTTCCTGCAGGAAGATTAAATTATGTATTTCCTTACACAGGGGGAATGATCTACGGATTTGTGTCCGGGTATAATCAGCGGGCTTATCAGGAAAATAGCGATAAACAAAATCTTCATGGAGGACTTGATTTCAGTTACAGCTTACCGACCGATATTAACGTTCTTCCGGGAACCAGGTTTAAATTAAGCGGTGATCATTCAAAAAATATTTTCAAATTTTTTGGTTCAAATGATCCTGAACGCAAACGAAATTTAAATATTGGAAACACTTCTCTAAGTATTCAAAATCTGTATATGAAAGAATTTAATTTTGATCTCAGAAGCGGTGGAGAATTTACTTATGCAGATGATGAAAAATTTAATGAGTCAATTTTTTATGTAGATTTATTCACAAGGTTAAGATTTGCTAAATTTAGTATTAATCTGTCAGGATTGTATCAGCATCAGAACTTGAGCACTGACTCTCTTTCCGATGCTAACACTGATGGATATTATTTCAGACCAACAGCATCACTAGAAATTTTCAAAAAGGTAATGTTGGAAGCTGGCATTACTTTTTCGGCATCCAAAGGTGATAACCTTAATGGTCTCTTTGCTTCCGGGAGTGCAGAGGTTGCAAAAAATCTGATACTGTTTGCTGAATATTCACCTATTGGTGAATACTTAACTGCCGGAAAATTTTTGCGTAATAATTATTATTATGACCAGCAGGATTTGAACCGAGTGTTTTTTAAAAAGAAGAATAAAATTAGAGCAACAATCAAGTATGAATATGATAGATATTATCAGATAGATGGCGGAATTGAATTTTATGATGCAGATAATCTTCCGTATTATAACAATATAAATAACTCAGGTTACTTTGAAGTAATTACAACAGATGCTACGAGCTGGGATATTTTTCTTAATATGCTTTATCATCTTGGACCTTTTGGATATTTCTATGGATCCGCAAATTATTTGAACGTTCAGGATTCTGATTCCAGAAAAATCCCTTACAATCCGAATTTCAAAGCATCACTAATTTATGGATATGTTTTTTCTACAGAGTGGAAAGCAGAAACAAAGCTTGATTACTTCTCTGAAAGGTATGCGGATATAGAAAATACCGATAGTAGAAAACTACCGGGTAATTTTGACTTGAGCTTAAAAGTTGACTATTCATTTCAGGAGAATTTTGGTGTATTTTTTGAATTAAATAATATTTTTAATACTAAAAGAACTCTATGGGAAGGATATCAGGAAGCGCCCATTGATGCACTTTTAGGAATTAATTATTACTTTGACTAATTCAATAAAAATGGTGGAACAATTTTTCAAATTATTAGTGAGAAATTTTGAACCAAAAAAATACACGTGATAGGTAAATAAAATGATAAGCAAAGATGACCTTGTAAAAGTAGTTGCTCAAAAGTGTGGTGTTTCGGTTGAATCCTCATCATTCTTTTTTGAAGTGTTTGTAAACAGGTTGAGCAATAAACTCAAACCCGGAGACTTACTTCATTTTTACGATCTTGGTTTCTTCCATAAAAGAAATTGCCGTATTCAACTTGAGAAATCTCCTGACTCACCAATTCCGAAATCATACTTGATCCAACTGGTTATATTTTCAGATGAGGCAAAAATTAAAAGTGATCTTAGCTCCATTCACTTTCTGAAAATTGCAAATCTGAAAACATTATGGGTTGATGACAAAGATTTTCAGAAAAGCCTTGCCGCAGGTGATTTTGCCCCGCATACAGAGAGAAATCAATTAATAAAATCCTTTGCAACAAAAGCAGAGGTGATTATTGCCGGATTAAGAAAAGATTTTGACAACGAATTAGTTGAAGAACTCATAATTCCGCTTACATTCGATTTGAATTTTTTAATTAAAACCGGACAGAAAAATAAATCAACATCTAAGTCATCTGCTTCAAAAATTGCTGAAACAAAAAGTGATCCTAAACCTGTCGAGTCAAAGGAATCAATTGTTCCTAAAAAGGATTTTGAAGAGACAAAAACAGTTATTCAAAAAGATGCAAATGAAAATCCGGAAAAAGCTCTTCCATGGAATTATGGAGCAAAATTTTTAGACAAAGAAAAACAGCTTCAACCCGGCTCCAAAAATATTGAGGGTATTGAATCTGAGAAAAAAGGAATTCAGGTAAACAAAAATAATAGTCACGATAAAGTAAATGAATTTGAACCCGTCAGTTCGCATCTTTCTACAACTAAATCTGATGAAGAAGAAATTGACACAGTGAAATATATCGTCAGTACTATTTCAGAATCAGTTGAAGATAAAGAAGATAAAAAGTTTACGGAAGTCAAATCAAAAACAGATTCATTTCGTTATCAGGCTGATAATTATAGAGATAAAAAAGGAGGGAACGATAAGTTTCCGTTCAGGAAAACAAAAAATAACCGTGATTCAATCTATCGTGAAAGAAAAAGTTTTCTGCCGATAGTTTCGATTATGGCATTAGTTGTAATTGGAGCAATCGTAATTTATTTATATGTTATAAAAGAAAAACCAGGAAGAATAGAACACACTAATATCGTACAGGATATTCAACCTCCTCCAACTGGCAATGTCATCGAACGCGATTACGAGTACGCTGTAACTTATCCTTATCCGAAGTCAGATGAAAAAGTTGATATTTCCGGTTATGATCAGAATCTTTTTTCTGAATCTAAAAATGAATCAGTCATAAACGAAAAGAATAAGTCTGAAAGTATAACTGAAACGACGACCGAGTTAAAAACAGAAAATAAATCTGATAAAAATAAAGAAGCGGAGAACAAAACAACCACAGAAATTAAAACACCACCACCAGTGGAGCAGAAAGAGAATACTGTTGCTGAACCAAAAGTGGAAAAGTCAAATAGAATATTCCTGTATAAAAACTTTTATGTTGTTTATGTTGCATCATATAATTCTGAAGAAGATGTGAATCGTGCAGCAGACAGATATTTCGAATTAGGATATAATGCAATCGTAGAGACAGTAGAGAGAGGAAGAAATCCTGAATACAAGTTAATAGTAGGTGATTTTACGTCGGAAGAATTTGCTAAACAATTTCAACAAAAATATATTAAGTAATAAAAATAAATATTTGGAGAGAAATGAATTTAATTGAAATCTTTCTAAAGGGCGGAATGGTTATGTGGGCAATATTGTTCTGCTCTGTTGTAGCATTAGCAGTAGCTATCGATAGATTTTTAATCCTTCGTAAAGCTAAAATCAATGTACCTGCCTTCCTCGTCAGAATAAGAGGATTTATTAAAAGTAAAGATATGAGTGGAGCTGCATCATACTGCCTGAGAGAGAAATCTCCAATTGGTAATATGGTGAGAAAAGGTTTGAAAAAATTTGGTATGGGTCACGAACGAGTTAAAGAAGCGATTGAAAATGCAGGCAGACAGGAAGTAAGCAAACTCGAAAAAGGATTATCAGTTCTTGCAACTGTAGCGGGAGTAGCTCCTTTGCTTGGATTTCTTGGTACTGTTACCGGTATGATTCAGGCATTTATGAGGATTGAGGATCTTGCAGGTGCTGCTAATCCCGGAGATCTCGCCGGAGGCATTTGGGAAGCTTTATTAACTACAGCA
The DNA here is from genome assembly GCA_013285405.1 of Ignavibacteriota bacterium. NCBI lineage: Bacteria > Pseudomonadati > Ignavibacteriota > Ignavibacteriota bacterium. The sequence goes on from CP053446.1 coordinate 3,063,422, forward strand.
TTTGGTTTAATCGTTGGAATTCCTGCGTACGTTGCGTATAACTATTTCCTGAGTGCAGTCAGCAAATTTGTGTCAGATATGGAAACTGTCGCAAACGATGTAGTGGATACTATGCAGGATTCAACCAGAGCGGTAAATGAATTTGATGATGAAATTGAAGTTGAGATGTAGGTAGAATTATGAAGTTTAAATTATCAAATCAACCATTAAGCGTGTTCTCGTATGCCTCACTCACGGATATGGTATTGTTGTTACTGATTTTTTTCTTGCTGTCATCACAATTCGTAATCCAAACCGGTGTAAAGGTGAAATTACCTGGTTCAAAAACAAACGAGCTTTCGGATGCAACTAAATTAGTTGTAACAATAACTTCTGCAGGTGTTGTGTATGCGGGAGCTGATCAAACAACAATTGAGTTATTGTCAGGTAAACTACTTGAATTGAAAGGTGCAGCGGAGGAAGGGAGTCTTATAATCAGGGCTGATAAGACTGTACAGATTGACCTGGTAATAAAAGTTATTGATGCCGCAAAATCTGTTGGAATTGGAAAATTTACAATCGAAACTGAGAAAGAAAATATTTAAGGAGGTCTGCTATGTCTTCCAAAAAACGTTCTGGGATATCTTATGCTATTTCATTTGTGCTTCATGGAATAGGTTTTCTGCTTCTTCTTTTTATTAATTTATCTTTTGATTATACACCTTCTGATTATGTAGAATTAACATTTGGTATAGAAGGTCAATCTGGTTCATCTGGTGCACAAGGAAATAATATTAGTATTATTAAAGAAGTGCCTAAACCAAATGAGAAGGAGCAATCGAAAGAAAAAAATCCTGAAGTAAAAGAGGTGGATCTGCCTGTTGCAATAAATACAGAAAATGAAAGCGAAATAAAACCTGCGAATAATGATAAGGAAATTGCAGAAGAGAAAACAGAAAAGAATACTGAAACCCTGACTTCAAACTCAAATTTGGGTGAGGAAGGAAATAATAGTAATGCACAGGGTGATTTTGGATTTGATATTGATTGGGGTGGAAAAGGTACAAGAAAAATTTATAGTTTTATCCTGCCTCAATATCCTGAAGGAGTTAAAAAAGAAGTTAACATAAAATTACAGTTTACAATTTTGCCTGATGGTACTGTGGGAACTATCATCCCCAAAATGAAAGCAGATACAAGATTGGAGAACGCAGCTATCAATTCACTAAGGCAGTGGAGATTCGAAGCGCTTAGTTCTCATCAAAAACAGGTTGAACAAACAGCAGTTATTATTTTTCCTTACCGGCTGCAGTAGGTTTTTTGTAATAGAATTTATAAAAGATGTACTCTGCGATTGTTAACAGAGTCAGAGAAAAAGTATCTCTGTCATAATAAATTCCTAATCCTTCCGGTTCCATAATAAATTTTGCGATCATTCCGGTTATCGACCACCCTACAGCAAAGAGAATTAAAATTAGACTGACATTCAGTAGAGCACTTGAGGTTCCATCATTCTGCCATTTCCATGTAAAAATCAGAAGTAAGAAAAGAAAATGTGCGGAATAAATTACGGCTGAAATCATTTTAAAATATTTGGTTTCGTTTATTTATTATTGCAGTTCCAACAATACCACCAATAATACCGGATATCGGATACGTAATAAAATTTGTGATAGTAATGAGAAAAGTATAATAAAAAGAAAATCCTTTAGTATGTATATCTTCAGTAATTTTATGGAGTATTTTTAGTGATTCATCGGCAGCCGTACCCAAATTCAGATCCTTTACAAGTTTTTCTGCTTGCGGCAATGTGGATATAATTTCACTTGACTTGGTAATGTAAGTGATAATTACGTCAAAGCTACTTGCGAAAAAAGCAGCTACAATTGCAGTCAGAACTCCGATTAAAATTCCGGTACCTGTATTAATTTTTAATAAATCTGGCTGAGATTTTTTGTAAATGAAAATAGCAAATCCTGAAGCGAAGGGAACCAGCAAACAACAAGCAACACCTTGCATCGACTGAATGGCAGTTGGTATTGCTGCACCAAAACCACAAATTAATGCTGATAAAAACTTTTTATTCATTTTTCAAAACTTTTTTGATGAATAAATAATCTTCTAATTCTGAAATGATAAGTAGTAGAAGAAAGCTTCCGAAAATTAATCCTGTTAGAGATGCAACAATTTTTGAATATTGATATAATCCCATCAGAACAGAAATAATATCAAGAAGCATCGGCAGAGACATAAATATGAATATCTTTTTATCTATATGAATTGGTTTCCGGAATAAATTAATCAGACAAGTTATAAATGCCCCAAAATAAATTCCTGCACATCTTGCACATACAAGTAAATGTTCATTACCAATCGTGATACATCTTGCTGAATCCTGATGACACATTGTCGAGTAAGTTCTTGCAAATAGAAATTGAAGGAAAGAGTTATCAATATCAAGCAACACTGGTGTTAAAAATCCATAAATCCATATTCCCAATAATGAAAGAATAGAAATACATAAAAAAATAAAATTCATTTTGGAAACCTGATAAGTCTGCGGAGATTTATTAAATAGCTGAAGATTCAAGTCAGAGACTCACATTCGTGAAAAAATTACTATCTCTTTATTTGTCAGAACGTAGAGCTTATTATTAAAAATCAATGCGGAGACTAAATCTAATTTGTCATCAATTCCTGAAAGAATTATTTCGTTAAGCCTAATATCCGGTGATCTCAGGTTTGCAGTAAAAATTTTTTCATTAGTTGTTACAGTTAGCCAATCAAATATTATCCTGATACTTTCAAACTCTTCCGCACTCGAAGTTCTGCCAACCCCGTTACCATACTGATCGAAAATAACAATTTCACTTCCATCAATTACAAAAATATTATTTTGCATCGAGACTGCCAGTTGAATCGGTTTCTCGAGAGCGAAATTTCCATAATCATAACCGCCAAAATTTTGAAGAAAATTTCCGAAGATATCAAACTTAACTATTCTTGAATTTTCAGAATCAAGAATAAATATATCTCCCAGATTTGACATTACTGCACTTAGCGGGTATCCAAAACGTTCCTGTTCATTTTCACTTTCACGAGTATAAATTTGAAAGTTAAAATTTAAGTTCTTATCAAATCTTTGAATGCGGTTATTGTTTTTATCCGCCACATAAACTTTCAAAGCATCAGCAAAAATATCAGCAGGATTATCGAAAGCACTTTCCCTCCATCCATATCCTCCAATTTTTTTGAGTATGTTTCCAACAGTATCCAATGCGGTAATTTCATCTGTTGCTATATCAGATACGTAAATAAATCCTGCGGAATTAATATAGAATGAAGACGCGTTAACGAATTTCCCGATGCTTCTTTCAAATTGATATTGTTGAGGAAAAGAAACCGCAACGGATAACAGAATTAGTAATGTAATATGTAATTTCATTTAAAATAAAATAGATTTTTATGTGATAATATTAGTGAATAATAGAGTTAAAAAAAATTTATTTACACCTGATTGATTAAACTAAACCTGGTGGAAAAAAGTATTTGTCTTTGAAATTGCTGTGGCATTACGTTGTAAATGGAACCACACATATCTATATTTACAAATCAAATTTTGTCCCGTGGTGTAACTGGTTAACACGTCTGACTCTGGATCAGAAGAGTCTAGGTTCGAGTCCTAGCGGGACAGCTTAGTAATGAATAATGTATAATTAACAATTTACAATTAAAATTTAATTGGTTTCGTATTTTTTAATTGTAAATTTTTCATTTTTAATTGTTAATTAGATCGGCGCGTTCGTCTAGTGGCTTAGGACGCCGCCCTCTCAAGGCGGAGATCGCGGGTTCGAATCCCGCACGCGCTACTTCTTTCTATCCTTTATAACATCTGACAAAATTCCATTAGTTTTTACTTTGAAAAAAATAGATGTGTATTTTGCCCAATTACTTTTTAAGGAAATAGTAATAATTATGAAACGATTTGAAAAACACATTTTTATTTGTGAGAATAAAAGACCTGAAGGTCATCCTAAAGGATGTTGTGCCGACAAGAACAGTCTGGCGGTCAGGGATTTATTTAAAAAGCGTTTGAAAGAACTGGGGCTCAGTACTGAAATCCGAGCCAATGCAGCCGGTTGTCTGGATGCCTGCGAGCATGGAGTTACTGTTGTTGTTTATCCAGAACAAATTTGGTATGGTAAAGTTTTAGTTGATGATGTGGAAACTATTATTCAGGAACATATATTAAAAAACAATCCGGTGGAGCGATTAAAAATAAAAGATGCGAAGTTTAACAAAACATAAGTTAAAAGTTGATTCGCAGCAGTCTTCCGAAATTCTTAAAAGATTAAAGAAAGAATACCCTCTTGTAAAAATTGCCCTGGAGTTTGAAACTCCATTTCAACTTTTAATTTCTACAATCCTTTCTGCGCAATGTACCGATGCAAGAGTAAATCTTGTTACAAAAACACTTTTCAAAACATATAGAAAACCAGAAGACTATCTATTAGTCTCAAACGAAGAACTTGGGAAAGATATTTTTTCAACAGGTTTTTATCATCAAAAAGCTAAAAGCATAAAAAATTGTTGTAAAATGTTAATTGAAATTTTTGATAGCAAAGTTCCGGCTGATTTCGAATCACTTTGTTCACTTCCCGGAGTTGGAAGAAAAACTGCATCTGTTGTTGCCGGAAATGCATTTGGAATTCCAGCTATTGCTGTTGACACCCATGTTAAAAGATTATCCAATCTGATGGGTTTTGTTGATTCTGACAATCCGGAAAAGATTGAGGAAAGATTAAAAGAAATTTTTCCGTCTCGGGAATGGATAAGTTTAGGACATTATTTGATGAGTCATGGAAGAAAAATTTGTATTGCAAGAAGACCAAAATGTACTGAGTGCATAATTGGCGATCTCTGTCCCAGTTATGATCCTGAAAACAAAAAATTATGAAGGAATTTTTATGACTGATATTGAAAGAGACAGAAATATTTGTTTTCAAATTCTTAATGAGTTCACAAAAAGTGAAAGTTTAATCAAGCATGCACTCGCAGTTGAAACGTGTGTCCGTGCTTATGCTCAAAAATTAAATCAGGATGTTGACTACTGGGGGAATGTAGCTTTGCTGCACGATTTTGATTATGAAATGTATCCAACGGAGGATGGACATCCTTTCAAAGGAAACGAAATATTGAAAGAGAGAGGATTTTCAGATCAATTCAGGATTGCAATCATGTCTCATGCAGATTATACAGGAGTAAAGAGAACTTCTCAACTCGAAAAAGTATTATTTGCCTGTGATGAGCTCGCAGGTTTTATTACAGCGGTAACTTATGTGCGTCCATCGAGAACAATTGATGAGGTTGAAGTCAAGTCAGTGTTGAAAAAAATGAAAGACAAGGCATTTGCCCGAACGGTTAATAGGGATGATATTATCAAAGGTGCTCAGGAACTTGAAATTTCTTTAGAAGACCATATTCAGTTTTGTATTAATTCTATGAAAAATAAAAAAGAAATACTTGGTTTATGAGAGCAGGAGAAATTGCACCTAATTTTATTTTAAAAGATGAGAGAGGAAATGATTTCGAATTATATGCTCATCTTGATAAAAAAATATTACTGGCATTTTACCCAAAAGATGATACTCCGGTTTGCTCAACTCAATTAGGAGATTACAATAAAAACTTAGATGATTTTTTGAAAATCGGAATAAACATAATTGGTATCAACATAGACTCAGTTGAATCACATTTATTGTTCTCTGAAAAACTGAAACTTAAATTTCCTCTGCTGGCTGATGTCGATAAAAAAATTAGCAAGTTATATGGTGCATTGAATCTTTTTAATATGAATAAAAGGATGATTGTTTTAATCGATAATAACAAAAATATTGTTTGGGTTGAATCAACATTTCCATTTGCTTACCTTAATTCAGAGGAAATACTGAAAAAAGTAAAGCTATTTTACAGTAAAGAAATGACTTGACTGGTAATCCATTAGTTAACTAAATTTCGTTCAAATCAAAGGAGTTTTATCAGGGTTTTGCTACATTATTGATATTCTTAAGGAATGTCAGATTAAATAAATAATATCTTAAAAAGTATTCACAGAGTAATTTTCGATTACTTAACAATGATAAGCAAAATCTTCATAACTCTTTTGTTGTTCACTTCTGTATTATTTCCGCAGCAGGACATCAGAATTATTTCTTCAAATCAAAGTTCGATCATCATTGAATACACTCCACACTTTTTAGATACATCGCTTACCAGAATTAACAATGTGGAATTCAGGAATACAAATTTAGCTTTCGGATATTATGATGAATCTGCGAATCCTGGAACTCCCGCAATACCAGAGAGAAGATTAATAATTGGTGTACCATCTGAATTTGGTAATTCAATTCAGGTTCTCAATTCAGTTTACAAAATTATAAGTGGAAAAATTTTACCAGCAGCTACTTATGAAAAAGATAACTTTCTTGATGTAGTCAAATACGAAGTTTCACCTGAATACTATAATTATTCTGATTTCCCTGAAATTGCTTCGTTCGGAGATTTTGGAATTGCACGGGGACTGCAAGTTCAGACCATAAGATTTCTACCTGTTAAATTTGATGTTAACAGTAGTTCAATCCGGTTATATTCAAAAATAGTAATTCAAATTAATTATGGAAATGGTCAGACAAACGGTAAGAAGACTGAAGATGAAATCCTGAAATATTCTGTTATCAATTACGATGCTGCAAAATATTGGATCAAACAAAATAAAAATTTGTCAAAGGTAAATAACAGTGTTCTTTCAACAGGTCAATGGGTAAAGTTTGAAGCACCAACTGAAGGAATTTACAGAATTGACAAATCAAGATTGCAATCATTTGGTTTTAATGTTTCAACAATTGATCCGCGTACTATTAAAATCTATAATAACGGTGGAAAAGTACTCTCCGAAAAAGTAACCACACCTCGCACTATTGATTTAATCGAAAATGCAATAGTTGTAGTTGGAGAGAATGATGGAAATTTTGATGACAGTGACTATATTTTATTTTATGGAAGAGGAACAAAGTTCAGAGATTATGATTCCGTTAGCAGCACAATTGTAAGGTATAATCATCAGTTCTCTGATAAAAATTATTTTTGGATAACTGCAGGTGGAGTGAATGGAAAACGGATTCAGAATAAAACAAGTCTTAACACTTCACAGGATGTAATCCAAACTTCCACTGTAGCTTTTGCGGATTATGAAGTTGATAAAATAAATTTAGCCAAATCCGGCAGACAATTTATGGGCGATGATTTTTCGCAATCAATTTCAACCAGAACTTATATGAATAAATTGGATTACAGGCTTGCTTCAAATCCAATTAACTATACATTCAGATTTATAAATGCAACAACTTCGGCATTTAATCTTACTTTGGAAGAAAACTCAAACAATATTTTTTCCGGAAATTTACCGGGTTATACAACAGGATATACTGTTGGAATTGCACATGTCAGAAGTGCAACTTTTAACGGGCAACTTCCTGATAATCGAAGTGTTCTTCGGTTTACGTTAAATTCTTCCTCTGTTACGTCAATTGGTTACCTGGACTATTTTGAAATCACGTATGAGAAAGAACTGAAGCCGGTCAGTAATAATCTGATATTTTTTTCGAAAGATTCAACTGCTGTTGTTGAATATTATTTAAGTGGGTTTCCATCCTCTAATATTAAGTTATTTGATGTGACAGATTTTAGTAACGTTGCTGAAGTTAGCCCAAAACCTGGCTTTCCAAGCGGTGGAGATTTCAGATTTCAAGTAGCTGAAAATGCTGACGCGATCAGAAAATATATAGCAGTTGGTAATGATAACTATTTGGACCCGGTTAATCCTTCTTCTGAGGCGAATTCAAATTTAATTGGGATTACTGATGGTGCGAAATTCATTATTATCTCTCACAAAAATTTTCTGGATGCTGCGAATAGGCTTAAAACGTATCGTGAGAATGAATCCAAAATTCCAATTTCTACTATCGTGGTTGATATTGAACAAATCTACAACGAATTCTCAGGCGGGTTGCAGGATGTTTCGGCTGTCAGAGATTTTATAAAATATGCTTATGAAAACTGGCAAATCAAACCAGAATATTTTTTATTAATGGGAAAAGGCACATATGATTATAAAAATGTTGAAGGGTTTGGCGATAACTATGTAGTGCCCTGGGAGACTGAGGAATCATTACAGATGATTTATGGTAAAGACTCATACTGTACTGACGATTTCTTTGCAAGGATTGACGGAGAAGATACAAAACCCGATATTGCATTTGGTCGGTTAACCGTCAGAAACGTGAATGAAGCAAACACCTACATAGATAAAATCATTCACTACGAAACGAATACTGAACGTGGAGTATGGCGTAATCTGATTACTTTAGTTGCTGATGATGGATATACATCTACCGCATATGAAGGATATGAACATACACGTCCATCAGAAACACTTGCAAATATTTATATACCACCGTCTTTCGATTTAAAGAAGATTTACGTCGCAGATTACCCTGTTGTAATCACAGGCAATGGAAGAAGAAAACCGCTGGCTAATGCTGACATATTAAAAATTATGAATCAGGGAACTTTGTTGATTAATTATATTGGTCATGGAAATCCTGATGTTTGGGCGCACGAATACATTCTTGAAAGATCAGTAATAATTCCTCAGCTTACAAATGATAAATATTTTTTCCTTTGCGCTGCTACTTGTGACTTTGGTTATTATGATATTCCAAATTTTCAAAGTGGTGCTGAAGAAATACTATTTCTTAAAAATGCAGGATCAATTGCTACATTTAATTCTACAAGGTTAGTTTTTTCAGGACAGAACCATGATTTGAATTACGAGCTGATGAAAAATTTGCTTAATCTTCAAAGAGACACTATGAATCTTAGTGTTCCTCTCGGTATTTCTGTATTTAAAACTAAACAAATTTATAATACTGTCAATTCTCAGAAATTTCACTTGCTCGGAGATCCAACGCTAAGATTAAATGTTCCTCAATATTCAGGTAATATTGATTCAATTAATGGGCAGCCGTTAATTTCTGATGTACAGATCAGAGCACTTAGTAATACAAAAATTGCAGGAACAATCCTTAAACCGGATGGATCCAAATGGACTGAGTATAATGGTGAAGGACTTCTGACAGTATTTGATTCCGAAAGAACCAAATATCTTGAAGAAATTAACTATTCAATGCTGGTACAAGGCGGCGTTATTTTTCGTGGAAGAGTATCCGTTACTAATGGTACTTTTGAAACAGAGTTTGTGGTACCGAAAGATATTTCATACGAAAATAAGAAAGGTAAAATTATTTTTTATTTCTTTGACCCTGAATCAGATGGTTTAGCATTTACAAATAAAATTATTGTCGGCGGAACTGATTCAACAACGGTTAACGATGGTGATGGTCCTGAAATCGAAATATTCTTTGATAACGCAAATTATGTAAGTTCTTACCTTGTTGATTCCGATCCAAACCTGATTGTTAAGCTTTCTGATGAGACTGGCTTAAATACTACTGGCACGGGAGTTGGGCACAAACTGGAAGGCATTTTGAACGAAGACGAAGGAAATCCGATTGATTTTACGGATTACTTCATTGGCGAACTTGATGCCGGTGGTAAACAAGGTGAAATAAATTATCAATTTAATAAAATGTCTGACGGTGATTATACGATTGAAGTAAAAGCATGGGACGTGTTTAATAATTTTTCAAATGAAGAAGGCTTTTTTACAGTTGTTTCTTCAAATGATTTGGTTATTCGCGATGTGTATAATTATCCAAATCCATTTTCTTCAAATACGACTTTTACTTTTCAGCATAATCTTACCCAGCCGGTTGATGTGAAGATAAATGTTTACACAATTGCTGGCAGATTGATAAAACAAGTTGAAGAAAAAAATATAGATCAAAAATTTGTTAAAGTTGATTGGGATGGCAGGGATGATGATGGAGACCAGCTTGGTAATGGAACATATTTATATAAGCTGATTGTAAAAACTGTTGACGGAGAGTTCACCCAGAGTGTCCTTGGTAAGCTGGCGGTTATCAAATAAGTGTGCAATATTTAAGTATTTTTAATCGAAATAATTTTTATATATTTCAAACCTTAAGAGGAACGATAATGTTAAATACAGACGAACAAATAATTTCTTGGAGGAAAAACAAAATGAAGGTATTAGTGCCTTTCCTGATGATTGGGCTTGCTATGCTGGCTGTTCCGCAAAAAAGTTTTGCACAGGGTGAAGCTGCCGTTCCATTTTTACTTTTATCACCTGATTCAAGATTTGGTGCGCTTGGTGAATCAGGAACAGGTTTAGCCGATAACTCAGCCGCAATATTTTGGAACCCGGCAGGCGTTGCATTTCTGTCTGGTACAGAAGTATCAATTACGCACAGTAACTGGCTGCCTCAGTTTAATCTGGATTTGTTTTATGATTACCTGACTTTCAGAACCTATCTGGAAGAATTGAGTGGTAATGTAACTGCAAGTGTTACTTATATGAATTTTGGTGAATTCGTCAGAACTCTTGAAGGTGGACCTGAACCAGTTGGAACTTTCAGTGCATACGACGCAGCACTTACACTTGGATACGCTACCAAGCTTGGAAGTGATTGGGGTATTGGTTTTAATTTCAGAATAATCCACAGCAGGCTTTCTGATCAGCCGACCGGTGAGGAAGAAGGCAGCGGTGTTGCAACATCTGTTAGTTTCGACGTTGCTGGAATGTGGCGTCCGGAGTATTTGAATATTTTCGGATGGGAACTTGAAAACCGATTGAGTATTGGTGCTAACCTGAGCAATCTTGGTCCAAAGATAACATACATTGATGCTAAACAATCTGATCCAATTCCAACTAACTTCAGATTGGGATTCGCATTCCAATTGTTAAGAGATGAATTTAATTCCTTAGTCTATACTCTTGATTTCAGCAAATTACTTGTCAGCAGAGATTCAACATCATCAGAGGAATTTTACACTGGAATAATTACTTCCTGGGGTGATAATACGATGAGTGAAGAGATAAAAGACGTTGTTACATCAATGGGATTAGAATATTGGTATGGAACGCCGGGTGATTTTCTATTTGCATTAAGAAGCGGTTTCTTCTATGAAGACCCTGCACATGGAAACAGAAAGTTTATGACATTTGGCGCGGGTTTAAGATATGATATTTATGGATTTGATTTCAGCTACATAAGTTCAATTGAAGAAAACCATCCACTGGATGGAACATTAAGATTTACGATTTTAATTGGCTGGGGAGCAGCTCCGGAACCACAGAGAGGATTTCCAAGGGGCATCTAAAATTTTCTTATGAAATATTTACTTCTCTCTCTTCTCGTAATATTTGAATTGGGCAGGTTATCTGCCCAATCTTTTGTTGGAAAGATCAATCCTTTTCCCGCAGCAAGTCAGAATATTGTTACAGCAGATGATACATTAAAGATTCTTGCCATTATGGTTAGTTTCCAGCAAGATGCTGATGGAACAACTTCTGGTAATGGAAAGTTCGGCAGTATATACTCACAGAATTATGGTAGCGATATTCTCGATCCACTTCCACACGATAAAAAATATTTTGAATCGCATCTCCTTTTTGCAAAAAATTATTTTGAAAAAGTTTCTAAAGGAAAACTGAACATACAATACGAAGTCCTGACAGATACTTTTTCTGTTACTGATCGAATGCGGAATTATTCACCAGCTCCCGGTTCCGATGATTTTACAAACATCGCAAATTTTGCAGTTGAGGCGTGGACGAAAGCTGATCAAATCTATCCCGGATTTAATTTTAGTGAATACGATGTGTTTCTGATTTTTCACGCAGGTGTTGGAAGAGATATTTCGCTTCCCGGAAGTATTGGAAATGAAAGAGATCTTCCATCTTTGTATTTGAGCGAAAATGCTTTTAAAGAAATTTATGGAAATGAATTTGAAGGTATTCCGGTTTCAAACGGTAATTTCAATATTAAAAACAGCATGATTATTCCTGAAACTGAAAGCAGGGAACTTCAAACAATCAGCGGGACATTTCTTTTTGAAATTACAATTAATGGTTTGATTTGTGCAAGCATTGGAAGTCATTTCGGTTTACCGGATTTATTTGATACTGAAACCGGTTTAAGCGCAATAGGTAGATTTGGGTTGATGGATGGACAAAGCATTTTTGCTTTTCTTGGAACATATCCTCCCGAACCATCTCCTTGGGAAAAAATAAGAATGGGCTGGATTGAACCGGTAACTATGGAAATTCAAAATGCTGATGTTAGTCTCGTTACAAATCTTGCTTCTTCAATTAGTGATACAGTCATTCTTAAAGTTCCTCTAAACTCTTCTGAATATTATTTAATTGAAAATCGTATTCGTGACGCAAACGACAACGGATCAATAATTAGTTATGTGATCGGTGATGTATTCCGCAACAAATCTTTTCCTAATGACACAACAGGTTACCGCAGCTTTGATGTTGATTCACTCTCAGGAGTTATAATTGATGTTGATGAGTTTGACTGGGCGGTTCCCGGAAACGGAATTGTCATCTGGCATATTGATGAGAATGTGATTAACGAAAAAATTGCTGAGAATAAAGTCAACACAGATAAAAACAGACGTGGAGTTGATGTTGAAGAGGCTGATGGTGTTCAGGATATCGGTGAGAGATTTTATACAATTTTCGGAGATGAAGTTATCGGTGAAGGAACAGAAGATGACTTCTGGTTTGAAGATAATCCTTCTGAATTATTTCAAAACCGTTTTGCAAAAGATACCAGACCAAACACTTTAACAAACACCGGTGCAAACAGTTTAATTACAATTAAAGATTTTTCTGAAATTGATAATCGGATGAGTTTCAGAATTGAGTTTGGCGATTCTGTCGTGAAGCCTTTATTTACACTTGATTTAATGACTGATGGGGAAGCAAATGGATTATCAGTTTTGACTGATGATTTTGGGTTAACTAATTACTATGCTTTAGTTAATTCTGATCTGAAAGTAATTGATGAGAGTTTAACTACAAGCGAAGTAAGTGCGTTCTCTGAATTTAAAATGTCCGGTAACGTCAAAAACAATATTCAACGTTCTTATGGTGTGAATAAAAATTTGTTAAATATTCGAACTTCAATTTCAGGTACGTTTGAATTGCTGGTTAAGGATATTCAGGAATTAATAACCTCACCTTCATTAGTTTTTATTGATGGACAAGGAGTTGGACGTTTAACAATTGGTACGGGCAATGGTAAAATATTGTTTTATGATGAAGCTGCTGGCAATCCTAATTTGATCGATTCATTTAAAATTGACACAACGAATATCATTAAGCAAATTTCAGCATCTGGTGATTATTTCGCTTTTATCACCGAATCAAAATTAGTAAGTAGCCCACCATCATCTCTTACTCTGTTTTATGATAATCAAGGATATACCTATTCATTTACATCAGAATTACCATTTAGAATTGCGACGACAAAAAACCAATCAGGAATCAATTCATCCATAGTTCTGGTAACAGGTAATAAATTTTATACAATTGAGTCCGGAGCCGCTGTTGCGGAATTTTCCATCCCGGGTTCTGATACAATCCATTCATTTGCACTTACTGATCTAAAGCAGGACGGCACAAACTATATCGCTCTTAATAATGTAAATAATATTGAAGTTTATAATTTAACTGGTGCAATTGCAGATAACTTTCCTTTCACTGATCCCGAAGGAATTGGCTTTGTTGGAACTCCGCTTACAGCAGATTTTGAAGGTGACAGCAAATCAGAAATTATTTCTGTAACTAAAGATGGAAGAATATTTGCAATAGATGGTGGAACAGGTAAGGTTGTTCCGGGATTTCCTATATCGTGTGGTGGCAGTGTTTCAGTAACTCCTGTTTTATATAATGCAAATGGTAAAACTAATCTTTTAGTTTTAAATGATCAGAATGTTCTTTCAGCATGGTCAATCAGTTCTGTTGAAGGCAAGCTTTACTGGTCAGAAGAATATGGCAATCCACAAAATACATCATTCGTGGATGCAGCGGAGAACACTAACAGGATAAATGAATTCTTTCCATCAAGCAGAGCATATAATTATCCAAATCCGGTTTATGAAGGAACAACAAACATCCGTTACTATGTTTCTGAAGATTCAAAGATTAACATAAAGATTTTCGATCTTGCAGGAGACTTTGTCGCAGAACTGAATGATGATGCTCAAGGTGGAATGGATAACGAAACTGTTTGGAATGTTGGAGATATTCAAAGCGGAGTTTACCTCGCAAGAATTGAAGCAGCGTGTGATTGCGGGAAAACAGAAGAAGCAGTTATAAAGATAGCGGTCGTAAAATAACATTGCGTCATTTAGTTGTCATTTGCTTCGCTGTCATTCTTTGTTTGAAAGTTTAGAATGTAAAATATTGAATTGACAACAAATGACTATTAATGACAATGAATGACTATCCAATCTTTCAAATCAAATGAAACAATTTTTAATATTAACTTTTTTAATCAGCTTATTTACTCTTGGTGGAACATTCGCCCAGTTCACAGAATTTCATCCTGAACTCGATTGGTTTACAATCAAAGGCAAACATGTTGAAGTCCACTATCACAACGGAGCAGAACGAACGGCAAAAGTCGTAGCCAAGATTGCGGATGAAGTCTGGGATCCGATTTGCTCTTTGTACGATTACGAACCTGATAAAGTGCATTATGTGATTAAAGATCTTGATGACTACTCAAACGGTGCAACATATTTTTTCGATAATAAAATTGAAATCTGGACAAGCGCACTTGATTTTGATCTTCGCGGAACTCACAACTGGCTTCGTAATGTAATATCACACGAATTCACACATCTTGTTCAGATACAATCAGCGATGAAACTTTCACGTTCAGTCCCTGCGGTCTTTCTTCAATTATTAAATTATCAGGAAGAAAGAAGACCAGACATTCTTTACGGCTATCCGAACTATGTAATTTCTTATCCAATTGCTTCAGTGAATGTACCTGCCTGGTTCGCTGAAGGAACTGCACAATATATGCGGCAGGAATTTGATTATGATAACTGGGATTCTCACCGCGATATGATTTTACGCAGCTATGTTCTCGATGGAAATATGCTGACCTGGAACGAAATGGGTGTATTCGGTAAAACAAGTCTTGGCAACGAATCAGTTTACAATTCAGGTTTTGCACTGACACGATACATTGCCCAGCAGTATGGTGAAGATAAGTTAAGAGAAATATCGGAAAAGCTCGGCAAGCTCGGTAACTTTACAATTGATGCAGCTTTTGAAGACGTTCTTGGTAAAAATGGAAATGAAATTTATAACGAGTGGAAAAGTTTTCTTGAAAAAGATTACTCACAGCGGGTTGAGAAAATCAGAACAAACTTAGTTGAAGGAGAGATGATTGCTGATAAAGGATTCGGGAACTTTTATCCGACATTCAGCAAAGATGGAAAAAAGATTTACTACATATCAAACAAGTCATCTGATTATTTCAGTCCTTCTTCAATTTATGAATATGATTTGGAAACAAAGACAGAAAAAAGTTTAGTAGTGGGAGTCCGTTCAACTTACAGTTGGATTCCCGGTACAAATAAAATTCTTTACTCAAGGATTACAGAAGACAATCCAAACTGGTACAATGTTCACGATATTTTTATTTATGATGTTGATGAAGATGAGGAAACAAGGTTAACGGAAAACCTTCGTGCAAACCAGCCGGATGTTTCAGGTGATGGTAAGAAAATTACATTTTTATTTCAGAAAGACGGAACTACCAATCTTGGAATTATTGATATAGATGGTAAAAACTTCAAAGCTCTTACTGAATTTAGTAATGGTGAGCAAGTTTATAATCCGAAATTTTCAAATGATGATTCATTTATCATATTTGATTATTCATATCATCAGACAAGGGACATTGCAAAAGTAGATGTTGATGGCAGCGATTTTGAATTCGTCATCCAGACGAATAAAGATGAAAGGAATCCAACATTCGATAAGAATGGAAATATTATTTATGCATCCGACGAAACCGGTATCTTTAATATCTATTCATTAAATGGTTCAACTAAAGAAAAGAAACAGTTGACGAATGTTCTTGGCGGCGCTTTTATGCCAGCTATTGATGAAAATGGCAAAATCACTTATGCAGGCTATACTTCTTCAGGATATAAAATTTTCTTAATTGATAATGATGAGCAAATAGATGTTGTGGAAGGTAACTCTTATGTATGGAGAAAAAATCCTCCGCTCGATTTATCAAAACCAAATGGCGATATAGGAAAGTTTAATGTTGACTCCTTAAAGAACTTTAATGATTATGAAACACCTGAGTATGTGGAAACAAAATACAGCGGCGCATTTTCAACATTAAGCTTCTTCCCATATATCAGATTTGATAATTACAACACTGAAAACAGTTTCTGGCAGAGAATAAAACCCGGCGTTTATGTTGCGTCAAATGATATGCTGAACCGTTACTCAATCTTTGCAGGTGCAGATATAAATGCAGTGTGGGAACGTGATTTGTTCTTCATCTTTGAATATAAAAATAAACTTCCATTATTAAGTCTTATTGGATTAAGACCGGAACTTTCCGCAGAACTTTACAGTGTCAGCAGAAAATCTGATGTGGATGTTCTGTTCGGTGCCGATACCGTGAATGGAAATGTTTCCTACGATCAGATAATTCCGACTGAAGTTACTTACAATCTGCTTGAATTTGATTTTGCTGCAAGACATCAGATAATTAATCGTTATAACGATCTTGAGCTCAGATTTATTTTCAGTCGTTACACTGCAACACTAGCTAGCTTCATAATTCCAACTGACGGTGAACCAATTCTATACCCAACTTCAGATGATACTTATTTCATTGGGAGAGATTTCAGAGTAAGTTATAATTTTGAAGCACTTAAACCTACACGTGATACTGATATCAATCCTGTTGGAATGTCACTGGATATAATTTATGATTATGAATGGAATGAGTTTAATGATGAAGGTGAATATGTAATTGAAGATGGATTACTTGTACCAAGTTACAATGATTATAATTTCCATCGCATTTTGTTTGACGGAAGTCTTTATTCACAACTTTGGGGAGATCACACACTTACAACACGTCTGGTTGGTGGAACAATTCTCGGTCCTGCTGTTCCTGACTTTTTTGATTTTTATCTCGGCGGTTTGATAGGAATGAAAGCTTATCCTTTTTACTCAATAAGCGGAAATGAAATTGCCTGGGTTAATTTCACTTATCGCTTCCCGTTATGGCGAAATATTGATTATAAATTGAGCTTCCTCTATTTTGATAAAATATTTCTCTCATTCCACTTTGATTATGGAAATGCGTGGACTGGAAACTTCACATCATTTTCTGATTTTAAAAAAGGCGCCGGTGCTGAGATCAGACTCGATATGAACTCTTATTATCTTTTCCCGACTGCTATTTTCTTTAATGCTTCTTATGGCTTTGATAAATTTGATAAGGTCGTTGAACAGGGTGTTGCAACTTATGGCAAAGAATGGAGATTTTATGGTGGAATTCTTTTCGGGTTTGATATTGTTAATTCGAAAACAGCTTTTACAAATCCAAATCGTTTAAGGTAACCACGATGAAAACGACAAAAATATTTTTACTTTTTCTATTTCTTATGATTTCAGCTTTTGTGTTTGGACAGGAAAACCCGGACAATAAAATTGAATTGACAGGCAGCTTGTTTGCAGATTCGAAAATTATTTCAAGTAACTATATCGAATTAAACAGAAACCCGATGGCGGATGATCTCCCGTCAAAAAAATCTCCCGTGCTTTCTGGTGTATTGTCTGCGATAATTCCGGGTGCCGGACAAGTTTACAATGAAGACTGGTGGATTGCAGGAATATTTGTTGCAGTTGAAGCAGCTTTAATTACAACTGCAATTACTTATGATAATAAAGGCGATGATCAAACTGAATTTTTCGAAAATTATGCCGATGATTATAATAATCCAGATCACAACTGGAGTGTCGTGCGCTATGCTGAATGGCTTGTTGAATTTGAATATAACAATGACCCGGAATTGTTGAACAGAATTATAATTAGTAATGATCCGAATCTTCCGCCATGGGAACGAATAAACTGGGCTGAGTTAAATGCCGCAGAAACAGGTTCACATAATCTTCCACCTCACGGAGAGCAGCAGTACTACGAAATGATTGGAAAGTATCATCAATATGCCGGCGGTTGGAATGATTACACAGGTGGAGCAAATAATTCCCAGATTTCTCCAAATTTTGATTACTACTCAGGTTTGCGTGGGCAGGCAAACGATTATTACAATACCTCATCAACTGCAGTTATTGGAATTTACATCAATCATCTCTTGAGTGCTGCCGAAGCTGTATGGGGTGCGACGAGATTTAATAATAATTTGGCTGTAAACTTTAGAGTTGAACCAATCAATACAGCAACTGGAACTGAACTCATACCTACATTGAACATGAAGTTTAGTTTTTAAATTTAATTAAATGAAAAATTTACGAAGGGCGGGTCATTGACTCGCCCTTCATATTTTAAATCATTACTTTTGCGTAACAAAATTTTATTATGACCTATGAAAAAATATTTACTAACTCTTACTTTAATACTTAACACAATAACATTTGCACAATATAATCCTACTTCACCTTATCTGATTAATCCTGATCTGGCGATTGGTTACACAGATAGTTGTGCCAATTTCTGGATTCAAACGTGGGATAATTCAATTGGTGGATTCTTCACAAACATAGATAAATTTGGAAATGTAATTACACAGTGGGGTACGAATAAAAATATGCTCACTCAGTCACGCAATGCGTATGGAATGACTCGTGCATATATGCTGACAGGTGATACAACTTATCTTCATTACGCAAAGATTGCATTGGACTGGATGTATCTTCGCGCCTGGGATGAAACGTATGGAGGATGGTTTCAGGAACTTGATGTAAATGGAAATCCAATTAATCAAACTGCAAACAAAACTGCTTTTTATCAGCATTATGCTCTACTTGGAATTGCTGCTTATTACGAAGCAACAGGAGACACAACCGCCTGGAGCTGGTTGATGAAAGGTTATCAGCATCTTGAAAATTTTTATTGGGACGAAAGACCTGGTCTTGAAGGCTATTTTGATCAAACGAATTATACAAACTCAACAGCCTGGAATAAAAGTTTCAATGCAACTGTCGATGCAATTACAACACATCTTCTATATCTGTACTTGATGACAGAAGAAGAAAGTTACAAAGAAAGACTTCTTGAAATTGCTGAAGAAATAAAAATCAGATTTGCTGCAAGTATGCCACAGCAGGCTATTGGATTTGTAGAGGAGTTCGATTCTGACTGGAACTGGGATAATAGCGCAACAATGACAATTATGGGTCACGTTTTAAAAGCCGGATGGTGTCTCGCAAGAATCAATCAATTATTTCCTGATACAAGCAATATGAGTGCTGCTGAATATATGATCAACGATGTATGGCAAAATGGTTATGACCACGAATATGGCGGACCATATAAAGATTTTAATCGTATCACCGGTGAAATGCTGCTTTGGGGATTGCAGGATTCTGCAAAAGCATGGTGGCAAATGGAACAAGCTGTTGTTGCAGGATTACAAATGTATAATCAAACCGGTGAAAACTGGTATCTCCAAATGGCAGATGAAACCATAAACTTTTTTATGCAATTTTTTGTTGACCATCAGAACGGTGAGGTTTATGAGAACAGGAAACGCCGCGGCGGTTTTGCTTGGAATGAAGCAAAAGGAAATTCCGGTAAAGCTGGCTATCATTCGATTGAAACCGGATATTACACTTATCTGTATGGAAAACTTCTTTATCATTTTCAACCGTCAATACTTCACTACAAATTTTATTCGTTAACAACCGATAGAGATATTAATTTAACTCCGATTGCTATTAATAATGATGCATTGAAAATTTCTGAAATTTTACTTGATGGACAAGTATATACTGATTATGACCCGGTCAATCGTGTACTTCATTTACCGTCGGGATTTGGTGGAAATTTTATAGTAAGATATGAACCAATAAGTACGGATATTAACCCGGATGAGTTGGTAACTGTAGATGGATTTGAGTTGATGCAAAATTATCCGAATCCATTCAATCCAGGCACTACAATCAAATATCAATTACCTGATGCAGTAAATGTTTCACTTAAAATATTCAACTCACTTGGTGAGGAAGTCGCAACATTAATTGATGATGAATTTCAGAACACCGGTTCTCATTCAAAATTATTCATTGTAAATTCTACATTACCAAGCGGTGTATATTTCTATCGTTTGCAGGCAGGGAATTATATTGACACAAAGAAGATGATATTGTTGAAGTAATCTTCCGTCCCAAATATTTATATTTAAGTCCCGAGTTTCTCGGGACTTTTTTATTAACTAGAATATATGAAAACACCTTTAGTTGTAATAGTCGGAAGACCGAACGTCGGAAAATCTACACTCTTCAACAGACTTGTTGGAAAAAGAGATGCGATTGTTGACAATGTAAGTGGTGTTACTCGAGACAGAATTTATGGAGAAGCGGATTGGGCTGGTAAAAAATTCCAGGTAATTGATACTGGTGGTTATGTGCCTGAAAGTGAAGACGTTTTTGAAACTGCAATCCGTGAACAGGTTGAAATTGCAATTAGTGAAGCTGATAGTATTATATTTGTTGTTGATGTTCGCGACGGTATCCTTCCAACCGATAAAGAAATAATGACAATGCTTCGCACTTCCGGTCGTGAGTTTTTTTTGCTTGTTAATAAAGCAGATGCACCGGGCTTTGATGCTGCTGCATCAGAATTTTATAAACTCGGTGTCAAGAAAATTTATCCGGTATCCGCGTTAAGCGGAAGAAATCTTGGTGATTTACTTGAAGATGTAACCGATGGCTTTTCTGAACAGGAAAAACCTGAAGAAGATCCAAGACTTAAAATTGCAATTGTCGGAAGACCAAACGTCGGAAAATCATCACTCGTAAATTCACTACTTGGCGAAGAAAGAAGTATAGTGACAGATATTCCCGGAACAACCCGCGATAGTATTGATACGATCCTGAAATATTACGGTGAAGAAATAGTTTTGATTGATACAGCAGGACTTCGTAAAAAGAAAAAAGTTCAGGAAAGTATTGAATTTTATTCTAATATAAGAACATTAAAAGCTATTGGTGAGTGTGATGTTGCAGTTGTAATGATCGATTCAGTAATTGGTTTAGAAAAGCAGGATCAAAAAATTATTGATGAAGTTGTTCGCTGGAGGAAAGGATTGATCATTGCAATAAATAAATGGGATCTTGTTGAAAAAGATTCCAACACTTCAGCGATGTACGAAAAATTACTTCATCAAAAAATGGGTGCTATCGATTATGCGGAAATAATTTTTATCTCTGCACTTACGAAACAAAGAATCTTTAAACTTATTGAGCTCAGTAAGCAGGTTAGCGGAGAACGGAAAAAGAAAATAGCTACTAAAGCACTGAATGAATTTCTTCTGTCTGAAATTGAAAAATCACCGCCTCACACAACACCATCGGGTAAAGAAGTTAAAATAAAATACATTACCCAGATTGGTGAGCATTATCCCATCTTTGCATTCTTTTGCAACTATCCAAAACACGTCGGAGATAATTACAAACGCTTCCTCGAAAAGTTGATTCGAAGTCGTTGGGGATTTAAAGGAGTTCCGATGACACTTAGCTTTAAATCAAAATCATCAACGCAGGAATAAATGAAACGACCTGTAAAAATAATTGTTGTTGGTGGAAATGCTGCTGGTCCTGCTGCCGCTGCAAAAGCAAAACGATTCAATCCAAACGCTGAAGTAATTTTGTACGAAGGAAATGAATTCATTTCGACAGGAACTTGTGAAATGCCTTATGTGCTGTCTGGTGAAATAGAAAATATTAATAAAATTATCTACTTCAACCCTTCAACATTTCAGAGAGAAAAAAATGTTAAAGTATTTATAAAACATTTTGTCGAAGAAATTGATACTAAAAAGAAAATAATCATCGTAAAAGACTTAATTGAAAATAAAATAATCAAACAGGATTATGATAAGCTTATACTCTGCACAGGTTCAAAAGCCAAAACATTACCCGACTTTGATACGCATATAAAAAATATTTTTAATCTCAAAAATGTAAATGATTTGAGAAGATTAGATGAATATATCAGACTAAATAAAGTTGGAAAAGCTGCAATTATCGGTTCAGGATTTATTGGTTTGGAAGCAACAGAAGCTTTAGTAAAACGAAATATCAAACTTAAAATTTTCGAAAAAGAAGCAAAACCATTTCCGATTGCAGATAAAGAGTTTAGTGATGAAATCCAAAATATATTGACTCAGAACAGAGTTGAATTCTTTAGTAATATTGAAGAGATCGAACCGGTTATTACTGAAGATAAGCTTGTAGCAGTACGAATTGGTGAAAAGTTCATTGAAACAGATTTGGTTTTGATGACTATCGGTTTTGAGCCGGAGAATTTTTTAACACAATCTGTAAAACTTGAAATAGGAAAGTCCGGAGCAATCAAAGTTGATCAATATTTAAAAACATCGGACCGTTTTATTTTTGCTGCTGGTGATAATGTTGAAGTTTTAAATGCAGTTACTGATAAACCGGATTATATTCCACTCGCAACTCATGCTTATAGTTTGGGTCGTATTGCAGGAGAGAATGCTGCAGGTGGAAATGTAAAGTATGATCCAATCATTAATAATATTAGTGTGAAAATATTTAATAAATATTTTGTTCAGGTTGGATTAACTTCAGGTGAAGCGACCAAATCCGGATTCGAGTTTGAAACTTCTTTTATTAAAACGAAAAACCTGGTTGATGTTATGCCCGAAAGTGAATTTGTAATTGGTAAATTGGTTGTTGATAAACAGAATAAACGAATTTTAGGTGCATCATTTTTTGGTGGCAGGGAAGTTTCTGGTTATGCTGACCTGATATCGGCATTAATAAAATTGAAGGCTCCGGCATCTATTCTTTCAAAAATTAATTATAATTATACACCACCGCTTTCTCCGTTTGTAAATATTCTAAGTTTACTCGGTAAAAAATTTACTCAATTATAAATAGGTTACGTATTGAAAATGAAATCAACTTTCAAAAATCTTATCATCATTCAGCATCCATTGGTAAAAAAAGATGTGACTATTTTACGTGATAAGAAAACAAATGCTGAAATATTCAGAGCAGCAGTGACGAGAATTTCTAATATTATGGCTGTTGAGATCAGCAATTCTTTTTCTCTTAAAGAAGTAAAAGTTGAAACTCCTCTCGAAAAAACTATTGGTTATAAATTACAGCAGGACATTGTCTTAATTCCCGTGCTTCGTGCAGGTCTCGGAATGGTTGAAGGTTTTCTACAGTTAATTCCGAATGCAAAACTTGGTCATGTTGGATTAGAAAGAAATGAAACAACTCTTCAACCAAATAGTTATTATCTTAAAACACCAAAGAATCTAAAAAACTCGGAAGTGATTTTGCTCGATCCAATGCTTGCTACAGGTGGAAGCGCATCTGCTGCAATTAATTATCTGAAAAAACGAGGTGCTAAAAATATTGTATTTGCCTGCTTGATTGCTGCACCGGAAGGGGTAGATAAACTTCTAAAGGAACATCAGGATTTGATAATATTTACATCCGTACTTGATCGTCAGTTAAACAAAAAAGGATTCATACTTCCGGGATTGGGTGATGCAGGAGACCGCACGTTTGGTACGCTATAAAATATTTTTATTCTTTATTACATTCCTGATTTCTATTAATACTTCTGCGCAGGTTTATCCGGATAAAGTTATTGATTCGCTATTGCGTTCCGGTATAAATCAGATTGTCAACCAGCATTACGATTCTGCCGAAAAAATTTTCAACAAGTTGAATAATGATTATCCAAATCTACCTCTGGGAAAAATTTATCTTGCTGCAAATAAAATAGCTGAAACTTACGACTATGCTAAAGAATTTGATGAAGAGTTTATACTTAATAAACTTGAGAGTGCGAAAGATCAGGCTGAAAAGCTATTGAAGAAAGATCAATCGAACATTTGGTACAGATACTTTTATGCTCTCGCGGAGGGTTATATCTCTTATTTTGAAGCAATAAATGGCAGCTGGTTATCAGCACTTTCATCAGGAGTAAGTTCTATATCCGAATTTGAAAAAATATTAACTATCAAACAAAATTTTTTTGAAGCATACATAGCCATCGGAACTTTTGAATATTGGAAAAGCAGAAAAATGGAATTCATGGATTGGCTCCCATTTGCAAGCGATACAAAAAATACAGGTATTGATCTCCTGGTAATTGCCACAGATTCAGCAACTTATAATACTTACCTGGCAATGAATTCATTAATTTGGATTTATATTGATCAGGAACGATATAATGATGCTATCAGTGTTGCTGAAAAAGCATTAAAAGAATTTCCTGATTCAAGGACTTTTAAATGGGGACTTGCAAGAGCATACGAAGAGAAGAATCCTTCAATGGCAATTCAATTGTATAAGGAAATTCTGGTATCATATCCATCATCTGTAACAAATAATAATAAAAACATAATTACACTTAAGCATCTGATTGCTCAGCAATATGCAAAGATAGGCGATCGGAAAAATGCACTTAAATATTGCGAAGAGATTTTGTCCATCAAAAATTTACCTCAGGAAGATGATAGTGAACTTGGTGAGAGAATTGAAAGAGTTAAATCATTGAAGAAAGAACTGAGTAAAAGTAACTAGTTTTTTCCCTCAATACATCCTGACTTTAACAAATGAATAAAATAAAGTAAATTATTGTTGAAAAGTTGAGTGATTTATTTTATATATAATGAGTAAAGATAAACCAGACTCTCAGAAAATGTTGGAGGATCTTCTTTCTGTTTGCCATAAAAACCTGCCAAGGGTTGATGAAGGTCTGATAACAAAAGCATTCAAGTTCGCACTTGAGGCTCATAAGCACGATCTCAGAGCTTCCGGTGAACCATACTTTTACCATCCTTATGAAGTCGCAATGATAGTTGTTGAAGAATTCCCTCTTGATGATATTACTGTCGTTGCAACTCTGCTCCATGATGTAGTTGAAGATACAGATTTTGATCTGAACCTGATGAGAAAGGAATTCGGCGAAGAAGTTACCGAGATTGTTGATGGAGTTACAAAGATCAGCGGAATTTTCAAAGGTCAGGATATTACAAAAGCAGAAAATTACCGGAAGATGCTTCTTTCGATGGTGAAGGATGTAAGGGTTATCCTCGTGAAATTTGCTGACCGGCTTCACAATATGCGTACTCTCGAATTCGTAAGTCCTGATAAACAGAAACGCATTGCTCAGGAAACACTTGAAATTTACGCACCGTTTGCTCATCGGTTTGGTCTTGCAAGAGTTAAATGGGAACTGGAAGATCTGTCATTTAAATATTTAAATCGAGATACTTATGAAGAACTTGTCGGAAAAGTTAAAAGTACACGGAAAGAAAGAGAAGCTTATATAAAAAGATTTTCTGATCCAATCAGAAAAAAGCTCGATGAATATAAATTGAAATATGAAATGGGAGGAAGACCTAAACACTTCTATAGTATTTATCGAAAGATGATGAAGCGAAATAAACCCTTCGAGGAAATCTATGATTTATTTGCTTTGCGAATTATTCTTGATACAGAAAACACAAATGAATGTTATACTACGCTTGGTATTGTTAACCAAATGTATCTGCCCGTCCCCGACAGATTCAAGGATTATATTTCTATCCCGAAGAATAACAACTATCAATCTATCCACACTACAGTTATCGGACCTGAAGGAAGATTGGTTGAAGTTCAAATCAGAACAAAGAAGATGCACGAAATAGCAGAACGTGGTCTTGCTGCACACTGGAAATACAAAGAGGATAAAACAACAACTGATAAAGATCTTGAAAATTGGCTTAACTGGATCAGAGATATTTTTGAAGGCGCTGGTAAAGATGAAACCCGTAAGGAAATTTTAGAAGATTTTAAACTGAATCTTTATCAGGATGAAATTTATGTATTCACACCAAAAGGAGAATTAAGAAGACTTCCGATTGACTCAACTCCTGTTGATTTTGCATTTGAAATTCACAGTAACGTTGGTTACCAATGTATCGGTGCTAAAATAAATGGTAAAATTGTACCGCTCGATACACCTCTGCATAGTGGTGATCAGATTGAAATCATCACTTCAAAAAATCAGCATCCAAATAAAAACTGGCTCAAGTTTGTAAAAACTCAAAAAGCAAAATCTGCTATCCGAAAATGGATGAATAAAGAAGAAGAGAAGATTGCTAAAACTGGAAGAGAAATCTGGAGTAAGAAACTAAAGAAATTGAAACTTGCTTTTTCAACAAGTGAAGTTTCCAAAATCGCAAGGAAATTCAAGTTTGATAATAACTCACAGTTTTATCAGGCGATTGCTCAGGGCAATGTAAATATTGATAAAGTTTTGAGCGATACTGGTGATAAAGTCAGCGAAGAACAGGAAAAGAGTTTAGCCTTTGATCAGTTTGCTGCTATTGCAAGGAAAGATGCAGGCGGAATTTTAGTCGATGGTAAATCTTCGGGTATATTGTACTCTTATGCTAAATGCTGCAATCCGATTCCAGGCGATCCGGTTATTGGATATGTTACGATCGGTGAAGGGGTAAAAATTCATCGGAAGACCTGCAGTAATCTTATAAATCTTTCCAAAGTTGATAGTGATAAACTTGTTGCAGTTGATTGGCCTGGAAATGATGGGACGATGTTTGTAGCAGGATTAGCTCTCAGAGGTGAAGATAGTCCTGGAATTTTAAATGAAATCGCTCACACGATTGTGTCGTATAAAAACACTAATATTAAATCGATTAACATCAACACAAATGATTCAACTTTCGAAGGTTCGGTTATGGTTTACGTAAATAATCTGGAGCACCTGAATAATCTGATTGACAGATTAAAAAAACTTCGTGGTCTGTACAAAGCAGAAAGATTTGAAGGTAGCCAGTAATTTGGAGCAGCTCAATCCTGAATCAAGAGTAATGGGAATCGATTATGGTGAAAAAAGAATTGGCATCGCAATAAGTGATCCACTCAAGATATTTGCTACTCCATTCAACACACTGGTGAACGACAATCAATCACTTCAAAAATTATTACTGATAATTAAAGAAAAAAATATTATAAAGATAGTTCTCGGTCTCCCATCAGGAAGATTTAAGTCATCTCAATTACTATCAGAAAAAATTCACTTATTTAAAAAAGAAATAGAAGCTGCAATACAAGTTGAGATAATTTTTTGGAATGAAGAATTTTCATCTGTGATTGCGCAGGAGAAAGTGAATGAATCAGTTACAAAAAAATCTTCCCGGAGAAAGAAAAATTTATTAGATATGCATGCAGCCGCAATCATATTGCAGGAGTATCTTAATTCAACAAAAAGCTGATTACTTTTGACAACTTTTATCAGGTCATTCGACCTACATGTGTTAATTGAAAAATTATCTTTAAATAAGTTTGACATTATCATTTGAAAAAACTATTTTTTCAGCCATAAATCAATTAATTGGGAGCATTCTATGTCAGCATTGTCACTTGATGCACTCGGAATGGTGGAAACAAAAGGATTAGTAGGTTCCATCGAAGCCGCAGACGCAATGGTTAAAGCCGCAAAAGTTGAGTTAATCGGAAAGGAAACTATTGGTGGCGGTTATGTAACTGTAATGGTTAGAGGAGATGTGGGAGCAGTTAAAGCAGCTACTGATGCAGGTGCTGCAGCAGCGCAAAGGGTTGGTGAATTAGTTTCAGTTCATGTTATTCCTCGACCTCATGCTGATGTTGAAATAATTCTCCCGAAGAAATCTAAGTAGAAAATCTTATGGCTGATCAAGCTTTGGGTATGGTAGAGACCCGTGGCTTGGTGGCTTCAATTGAAGCCGCTGATGCTATGGTAAAAGCAGCTCGGGTAACTCTGATCGGAAAAGAAAAAGTGGAAGGTGGTCTGGTTACCATTTTAGTTGTAGGCGAGACAGCCGCAGTTAAATCAGCTGTTGATGCCGGAGCCGCTGCCGCTAAAAGAATCGGTGATATAGTCTCAACTCATATAATTCCCAGACCAGATGATCAGGTAGGAGAAATTGTTGACGGAATTCCCTCTGTTAAGAATAAAAATTCTTATCCAATTGAAAAGACTTTTGTAACTGAGAAACCAAAGAAAGAACGTAAACTTAGAGTAACTGTTGAAGAGGAAGTTTTTGAAAAAGTTTCACCGGTTACGCGGACTACTACTTCTTCCACAATTGAAAAATTGAAAGAAGAAGCTCTTGGTGGTTTTTCCAAGACGATAAAAACAAAATCACGTAAGTCAAAGAGTGAACAAAAATTTACTATGTCAGAACTTGAAGTGATGAATGTTCATCAGCTTAGAAGATTCGCCAGAGATTTTGAAGAGTTTCCCATTAAAGGCAGAGAAATTTCACGCGCAAATCGAGGCGAATTACTGGACTTCTTCAAAGCTCTCCAAAGGTAGTTTTATCAGTTTTCTCTTTTTCTGAAGTTAGCTCCATTAATGGTATCGAATCGTGAGAAAAAAAATTAATATTTTTATTGCTTCTTTAATCTTTGCAGCAATCTTGTGGGGGTCAATATCACTTTCGGATTATTACTATACCAACGCTGATGTTAAACTTGCACTAATAAATCTTCCACCAGGTTATACAACCGGTTCACCATTACCGAAAAAAATAAATGTCAGAATTCGGGGTCAAGGCTGGAAACTCGTCTCCATTAATGTTGGTCCGGAAACTGAATTCGTTGTATCATTAAATAAGGACAGTGGTGAATACAATATTGATCTCGAAAAATATCTTGAGACAAACCGATCTCTTTTTTCCGATGTAGATATAATCAAGCTGCATCCCGATTCAATAAAGTTTTTTGTTGAGAGAATCATTAAAAGGAAATTACCTGTAGTATCTGGGCTGGAACTTGATTTTAAACCCGGTTATGGTTTGGCAACAGATATTAAATTCGTACCGGATTCAGTAATTGTAAGCGGACCATTAAGCTATTTGAAAAAATTAAAAGGTATTAATACCGAAATCAAAACATTGACTTTGCTTGACACAAGAATAGAAACAGAAGTTCCACTCAACAGGATGCAAGGATTTGGTTATAGCTCTAATGTTGTTGAAGCAAAACTTGATGTCCAACGAATTGTTGATAAACAATTTGAAAACATTTCGGTCGAAGTAATTGATCTTCCGCCGGGAAAAGAAGTTGTATTACTCCCAAATAAAATTGAAATTCAAATCAGAGGTGGAATCGAAATACTTGGCAGGTTGAAACCTGAGCAATTAAGCTGCTATGTGAATTATCAGGATCTTGTAAAAGATACTCTGGGAAGTGTGGAGCCTGAATTATCATTACCAAAAAATGTTACTCTTCAATATACCAAGCCGGGCAGATTACGATATATAATCAGATCTTTCTGACTTTCTACTTCAGTCTCAGATTTTAATTGAGAATAAAGTTTATCTATATTAACACAATTAAATTTTAATCAAAACAAAATAAAATTATATGTTTATCTCTTTTGAAGGTATAGATTTTTCGGGTAAATCAACTCAAATAGAACTGTTAAAAGAC
The DNA here is from genome assembly GCA_013285405.1 of Ignavibacteriota bacterium. Classification (NCBI taxonomy): domain Bacteria; kingdom Pseudomonadati; phylum Ignavibacteriota; species Ignavibacteriota bacterium. The sequence continues at coordinate 3,093,162 of CP053446.1, forward strand.
TATTTGATTGATAACAATAAAAAAGTTGAAATACTCAGGGAACCGGGAGGTACTGAAATTTCTGAAAAAGTAAGAAAAATCCTTCTTGATAATAAAAATGACAAAATGTTTGCAGAAGCTGAACTTTTTTTATTTTCGGCAAGTCGTGCACAGTTAGTACGGGAAAAAATTAGACCTTACCTTCAAAAAGGCATTTATGTAATTTCGGACAGGTTTCATGATAGTTCAACTGCTTACCAGGGATTTGGCAGAGGAATTCCATTAGAAACAGTAATGAAAATTCATGAATTGGCGATTGGCGATACAATTCCGGATTTAACTTTATTCATTGATATACCTGTTGGTATTGCAAATGAACGAAAGAAAAAGAAAAGTAAAGTAAAACTTGACCGAATAGAAGTTGCTGATATTGAATTTTATAATCGTGTCAGAAGTGGTTACCTGGAAATCGCACGGAGTGAAGAAAGATTTAAAATTATTGATGGAACTCAGACAATTGAAACCATACAAAATCAGATTATTTCAGAATTAGAATTAATAGACCGGAGGTGAATTAAGTCTTGAAGAAAAAGTTTTTATTAATTGCAGTTGTAATGTTGATATTTATTGTAGCTGTTGGTTTCTACCCGGGTAGAAGTGATATCTATCTTGAAATTGCTAAAAATCTGGATTTATTAGGTAGAGTTTATAAAGAAGTTGCTTTTAATTACGTAGATGAAGTTGACCCTGAAAAATTTTTAAGAGCAGGAATTCAGGGAATGCTTTCATCATTGGATCCATACACAATATTTATTGATGAAAAGAAAATTGAAGATATCGATCTGATAACAAATGGCAAATACGGCGGTGTTGGAATTTCTATAGGACTTCGCGGTGAAGAAGTAACTGTGGTTGAAGTGATGGATGGATATGCAGCTCAACGTCAGGGAATTCAGATTGGCGATGTGATCATTGAAGCAGCGGGAACCAGCATAACACCAGAAAACATTGACGATATATCTTCACTTGTAAAAGGAGAACCCGGAACAACTATCGAATTGACTGTTGTAAGAAATGAGATGAGCGATACAATAATTTTCAATCTTGTGCGTGAAGAAGTCCTCGTGAAGAATGTTACTTACTCAGGATTTTTTCCGGAGAATAGCAATGATGTTTATATAAAGTTATCTAACTTCAACAGAGCTGCGAGTGACGAAATTAAGAAGACTATTAAAGAACTACAGGAAAAGAAACCAATTCATTCAATTGTTTTGGATTTACGCGGGAATCCGGGTGGTTTGCTCGATATTGCTGTAGATGTCTGTGATAAATTTCTTGCCCGTGATTTACTGGTTGTTTCAACCAAAGGTCGTGATGAAGCAAGCGTGAAAAAATATTACTCAGTTGAAGAACCGTTAATTGCTGGTAATGTTGATATGGTCGTACTTATTAATGGAGGAAGCGCTTCAGCAGCAGAGATTGTTGCAGGTGCACTCCAGGATCATGACAGAGCTGTAATACTGGGGACTAAATCATTCGGGAAAGGATTAGTTCAAACTATAACGCCGCTCAGTTACAATACCTCACTTAAAATAACAACTGCTAAATATTACACACCAAGCGGAAGATGTATCCAGCGGATTGATTATTCTGATGGCAGTGAAATTATCAAATCAACAACTCACGAATCGGAGAGTAAATTCTTTACAGATAATAAAAGAGAAGTTTACTCTAAAGGAGGAATTACTCCGGACACAACTGTGGAATTTAAAGTTAATGGTGAATTGACAAAAAGCCTTCTTGCAAAGGGATTATTTTTTAAGTTTGCAAATAATTATTTTTTCAACAATCCGAAAATTGAATATTCAAAATTAGATGACCAAAAATTATATAATGAATTCAGAGAGTACCTGAATCTTGAAGAGTTTAAATATACTTCTCAAACGGAAGTGGAAATTGATAACTTAATTAAAAGTGCTGATGATAAGGATGAGATTAAATCTGAACTGCTAAAGATCAAATCAGAACTCGCCGGATTGTATGAAAAAGAAATGCAAATCTATAAAAACGAAATCCTGAGAGAGATCAAATCAGAACTTGCTGCACGCTATCTTGGGATTGAAGGTCGGATAAAAGAACAATTGAATTCTGATGTTCAGCTTCGTACTGCACTGGACGTACTTTCAGATAAAGTGATATATAATAAATTGCTAAATGTTCGTTGAATGAATTAACATCATCCCTGCTTTTTCTGGTGTCCGGATTCTTTTCAGGAATTTTAATTGGAATGCTGGGTATCGGTGGAGGTTTGGTTTTTGTTCCGTTACTTTATTTCACTTTACCTCTGTTTGGTATTCAGGAATCTTCACTCGCTTATTTTACAATCGGGACATCACTTTTCACTGGAGCTATCGCCGTTTCCAATTCAGCAATTCTTCACATAAGAGCAAAAAATTATTTTAGAAAACCAGCTGTATTAATTTCGATCGGGGCACTGATTACTGCATCAATCACACCATTCTTCGTTGTCAAAGTTGAGTCCAAAACGCTTGAAATAATTTTCGCTACTGTATTGTTTGTTGTTTTAGTAAGTATGTTGTTTGAATCGAACAAACGGAAATGGCTCGTTCTTAAAAATCCTTTAAATGAAAGATATTATATCCCACTGGGATTATGCGTTGGAATATTTTCGGCGTTCATAGGTCTTGGAGGAGGAATTATTTATCTTCCTGCATTAATGAACTTATTTTTAGTGGAGCCAAGAAAAGCTGTTGGAACTTCTTCGGTCATTGCAGCGGTCACGATGATTTCTTCAACAATTTCTTACTTATTTCAGAGTGCAAATTCGGCTACTACTGTTGGAACTCTTGGTTTTATTGTTCTTGCTGCTGCAATTCCTCTGGGTATTGGAGCTATAATAGGTTCATTTTTTGGTGTGCGGCTCGCTTTGGTTTCATCAAACTTATTAATAAAAAAAGTATTTGCCGGGATTATTTTATTAGCGATTATTCGAATATTTTTTAATATTAGTTGAGCATTTGATCTAGGTCAGTGAAAAAGCGATATTCAATATGTCCAGTTTGCAAGAATACAGGGGAATTACGAAATTCAAGAGCGCGTACTTTTCGTGAGAGGATGATAAAATATTTAACGTGGTACGAACTCTACAGATGTAAAAAATGCGGATGGCGTGGATGGAAAGCTAATTTCATTCTTAATAAATCTATGATCAGAAGGATTATTTTTTATTTTATATTGATGATCATTGCTGCAATTATTGTTTACAATCTGTTAAAGTTAATTGCGTAATGTTTGTAGATGTGTTTAGCCAAATAATGATAAATAAAAATAATTAAAAAAATTTGCTTTAAATAAATAAAATTAAGATTTTAACACACCAAAAATTGAAATATTGTCCAACCAGATGTGGTTGATAAATAAAGCATCCGCGCTTCTATTTTTTCAAAACTAATTTCGGAATATTTTGTTAATCTTGCTTTTAGGGTTTTACTCAACAGTGATAATGTATTTTTCCCGAAGCGTGTTTCAACGGGAATGTCAAAAAGGTAGGCTATGAAAAAATCTTACCTCGATTATATTCTCAGAAACCGATTACCGGTAACTATTTTCGTGATCTTAATGGCGTTCGCACTGACTTATTTTGCGTCACGCTCTGAAAGAGATGGTGTTGGTTATACACCCGATCAACCAATTAATTATTCTCACAAGCTTCATGCCGGAACAATGCAAATTGATTGCCAGTATTGTCATATTGGAGTTGAAAAATCAAGGCACGCAATGGTTCCTCCAATTGCAACTTGTATGAATTGTCATAGTATAGCGAGAAAAGACAGACCTGACATTATTAAACTTACTGAATACTATAATGAAGGTAAACCACTCAGATGGAAACGGATTCATAAAGTTCCTGATTACGCTTATTTCAATCATAGCGTTCATGTGAATAAAGGAATAGATTGCGTTGCCTGTCACGGCGAGATAAGACAAACAGAAAAAGTGGGTCAGGTTCAATCATTTACGATGAGTAGTTGTCTGGATTGTCATCGGAATGCTCACGAAAGATTACCTGATCTAAAAAATATAAACTTCGGCCCGGATTACTGCTGGGCTTGTCATAGATAATTTATTTTTATGAATAGAAAAAAATTTGTTGCATTGTTTTCTACGAGTTTGATTGGTGCCGCTTTTATTAAGGCAAATCCTTTAAATATTTTCTTTTCAAAGAAAACATCATCACTAAAAAACACTGCAAATGTAAAAATCAATCCGGATGCAGTTATGAGAGAAAAATCAGGAAAGAAGAATGGCTGACGAATTAATTGGAATAAATAAAACTGATTCAAACGCATCTGGTGAACAGATAAGTTACTGGCAATCATTCGAAGAACTTTATAAGCACCCTGATTTCATTAAAGCACATCAGGATGAATTTAAGGAAGGCGTTTCAGAAGGTATTGATACAAACGGAATGTCTTCAATTTCAAGAAGAAAATTTCTTGCATTATTGGGCGCATCCGCTGCACTTGCCGGAACAGCTTGTTCTGATTACAGAGATAAGGGCGAAATCATTCCTTATAATAAAAAGCCTGAAGAAATAACGCTTGGAAAAGCTAACTACTATGCATCAACGTGCAATGTATGTGCAAATGCGTGCGGAACATTAATCAAAACCCGCGAAGGCAGACCAATTAAAATTGACGGTAATCCTGATCATCCGGTTTCAAAAGGAAAGATATGTGCACAGGGTCAGGCAAGCATAATGAATCTTTACGATCCTGATAGGTTAAAAAGCCCAAAAAAGAAACTTGATGGTAATTTTAGCGAGTATAAATGGAAAGAAGCAACAGATGAAATTGTTTTTGATTTAATGAATGCTGGCAGCAGGGAAATAGCTATCATTACCCGCAAAATCTTTTCACCTACTGCCAAACGTGTACTTGATGATTTTGTATCCAAATATCCATCTGCAAAAATTTATTCATACGAACAGTTTGATAATTCTGTAAGAAATTCTGCCTGGCAAAAAAGTTATCCCGAAAACGGGACAGGTGGTTCGGGTGTATTTCCGTCAATCAAATGGAATGAAGCTGAAATCATACTTTCTTTAGATGGTGATCTTCTTGGTGAAATATACAACAGGATTGAAAACAACAGACTGTTTGCTGAAAAAAGAGATGTATTGAACAAAAAATTTAATCGTCTGTATGTTTTTGAAGGTAATATGTCTTTGACTGGAATGACGGCAGATTACAGATTAAGACTTCGTCCCGATTTACAACTAAATTTCGTATTGAGTTTAATTGATGCTTTGAATAAGAAAGGTGCCGGTATTCCTCTTAACGTCAGTGGAACAAGCTTGGAAAATTTTGCGAAAGAAAATAATCTGAGTATTGATACTTTAAATTTACTGGTAACTGATTTATTAAAGAACAAAGGCAAATCAATTATCTATGCAGGTGACCATCTTCCACAAAATGTTCATCTTGCTGTGAATTTATTAAATAATGTTCTCGGCAATGAATCGCTTTATAATTTTGAATCTGCACCTGTTTCAGTTCTGCCATTATCATCTGCTGAAGAAATAAAAAATCTGACTGCGAAAATGAAAGCAGGGGAAGTAGCAGTTGCGATACATATTGATGTAAATCCGGTTTATAACTTACCAGTGGATTTGAAATACTCAGATGCATTAGCCAAAGTTGGTACTGTTATAAGTCTTGTTGAACTGGAGAACGAGACAACTGAACTATCCAATTTTATACTTCCGATTAATAATCAGCTTGAAAGCTGGGGAGATGCAAAAACACGGACAGGATTTTATTCATTACAGCAGCCGGTAATCGCTCCTCTCTATGATACAAGACAGACTGAGGCAATACTTTTAAATTGGATTTCAAATACTTCAGATTTTAATGAATCAAGTTATCACCAGTATTTAATGAGCAATTGGGAAAAAAATATTTATTCTCAACTCGGTTTAAGTTTGGAGTTCAAAAGATTCTGGTATAACGCACTTCATGATGGTATAGTTTATTCGAAAGATCAGGCTGAGACAGGTATCAAATTTAATTCAGCATCTGTAACCGGAATAAAACCATATCAAGCTTCAAATAATTTTTCCTTATTTGTGAAAGAGAGTTATGCAGTTCGGGATGGCAGGTTTGCAAATAATGGCTGGCTTCAGGAGTTACCGCATCCGGTTTCTAAAATCGTCTGGGATAATTATGCTGCTATTTCACCAAATACAGCAATAGACCTGGGTTTAAAGAGTAATGATATGGTTCAAGTTACTGCTGGAAATAATTCTTTGACTTTACCGGTATTTATTCAACCCGGTGCATCTGATAATTCTATAACAATTGAAACAGGCTACGGTCGGAAAATTAGCGGCACTGTAGGAACAGGAATAGGATTTAATGCAAACTTACTCCTTGCTTCTGTTGGCGGATTATCTCCCTGGCTATATTCAGATGTCAAAGTTGAAAAATTATCAGACACATATAATCTGGCTACATCACAAACTGTTTATGCTTTCAATGAAGGTCATACAAAAGATTTACCTGCAAAGAGAGGAATAATAAAAGAGGCAACAGTTCAGGAGTATCTTAACAATCCTGATATCTTTCAGAATGCAGAAAAACATGAGCTTGAAAGTGTTAACCCGTTTTATGATTATAAAGGTGTGAAATGGGGAATGTCAATTGACATGAACAGATGCCTTGGCTGCGGCGAATGTATTATGGCTTGCAATGTTGAAAATAATATTCCTGTTGTAGGAAAAGAACAGGTTGATAAAGGAAGAGAAATGCACTGGATAAGAATTGACAGATATTATTCAGGAACACATGAAGACCCGAATGTTAACAATCAGGTAATGCTTTGCCAGCATTGTGATCATGCGCCTTGTGAAAATGTCTGCCCCGTAGTTGCAACAACACACAGTCCTGATGGTTTGAATCAAATGGTTTATAACAGATGTGTCGGTACGAGATACTGCTCAAACAACTGCCCTTATAAAGTTCGAAGATTTAATTATTTCAATTTCCGTGATCGTTTTAGGGATGGATTTCAGGAATCACCAGTATTTGCATTGTTGATGAATCCGGAAGTAACTGTTCGTTCAAGAGGAGTAATGGAGAAGTGTACTTTCTGTATTCAAAGAATCAGCGAAGCAAGAGCAGATGCGATAAGAGAAAATCGAAAATTAAAAGGATCAGATGTTACTACAGCTTGCCAGGATGCTTGCACTACTAATGCAATTCATTTTGGCGATATTAATGATGTTGAAGATAAATTTAATAATTACAGAAATCACGAACTTGGTTTTTATGTACTTGAAGATTTAAACATCAGACCAAATGTTACCTACATTGCAAAACTTAAGAATAAGGATCGGGAGATAGCTTAGTGAGTACAGATTATTCAGTTGAAGCTCCTTTAGTTGCTGGTCGTCTTTCTATTGTTGAAATAGAAGAACTGATTGCAAAACCACTTGATACAAAACCAGATAAGAAGTTTTATATAGCGATCTCTATTTCAGGATCCGTGTTATTAATTGGCATTATATGTCTTTTATATACATTTTATTATGGTATTGGGATGTGGGGAAATAACCAGCCAGTCAGTTGGGGATTTGGTATTGTAAATTTCGTTTTCTGGGTTGGTATTGGTCACGCAGGAACTTTAATTTCTGCTATTCTATTTTTACTCAGACAAAGATGGAGAACAGGCATTGCTCGTTTCGCAGAAGCAATGACGATTTTTGCAGTTATATGCGCTGCACTTTTTCCAGTTATCCATACTGGTCGTCCGTGGCTTGCTGGATATTTATTTCCGTACCCGAACCAACATAGTTTGTGGGTTAATTTTACTTCTCCGCTTATATGGGACGTCTTTGCCGTATCCGTTTACTTTACAGTTTCACTTGTATTTTGGTACACCGGATTGATTCCTGACTTTGCAACACTGCGTGATAGAACCACATCAAAATTTAAAAAAACTATTTACTCAGTTTTTAGTTTAGGATGGAGACATTCTTCAAGACACTGGATCCATTATGAAAAAGCTTATGTTATTCTTGCAGGATTTGCCACTCCGCTGGTTCTCTCTGTTCACACAATCGTAAGTTTCGATTTTGCTGTTTCCATACTTCCGGGCTGGCACACAACAATATTTCCACCTTATTTCGTAGCAGGTGCAATATTTTCAGGCTTCGCAATGGTTGTAACAGTTCTGGTTTTAGTTAGAAAGATTTTTGACCTTCAGAATATTATTACCATTGATCATCTGGAGAAAATGAATAAAGTAATTGTTGCTACAGGGTTAATGGTTGGCTATTCTTATGGAATGGAATATTTTACAGCGTGGTACAGTGGTGTACAGGTGGAACAATTTGTCTTTATCAATCGAGCGTTCGGTCCATATACCTGGGCATATTGGACAATGATAAGTTGTAATGTGATTTTCCCGCAATTGTTTTGGGTAAGAAAATTCAGAAGATCAATTCCGGTAATGATGGTAATTGTACTCCTTGTCAATGTGGGTATGTGGTTCGAAAGATTTGTTATTGTTGTTACTTCATTACACAGAGATTTTCTGCCAGCAAGCTGGGGTATGTTTACTCCAACACTCGTTGATCTTGGTATATTATCTGGAAGCTTTGGATTATTCTTTACACTTGTAATTCTGTTCACAAAAACATTACCTGTGGTTTCAATTGCCGAAATAAAAGCAGTCGCAGACAATGCTCAGCCCACACATCATCGAGGAGAAGATCATGGCTGAGAAGAGGATATACGGGGTTACTGCGTTGTTTAATGATCCGAATGCAATTACATCTGCTGCAAAAAAAGTTGCTAACGCGGGGTTTACAAAGTGGGATGTCAACTCTTCTTATCCTATTCATGGTATTGAAAAAGCTATGAAATTGAAACCATCAATGTTGGGTATAGTAACATTAATTAGCGGTCTATCTGGAATTGTTGTTGCTTTATTAATGATGTGGTGGACAATGTCAGTTGATTATCCAATGATTATTGGAGGTAAACCATATTTTTCTCTTCCCGCATTTATACCGATTACATTTGAAGTAACGGTAATTTTAGCAACAGTTTCAACGGTTGTTGCAATGTTTGCTTTCTTCTTTGGATTACCACGGAATGTTCATGCTTTGCACGACACAGTGTATATGAAGAAAGTTTCGCGTGATCATTTCGGAATTGTTATTGAAGCTATTGATCCAAAGTTTGATGAAAAAAACACACTTGAGTTTCTTAAGAATCTTAAACCACTTTCCACAGAAATAATTTATTTCCCGGAGAAAGAAAATTATCCCGTTTTTGAATTAAGATTTATCATGTTTTTAATTGGAGTTGCTGTAGTAGTTTCATTAGGCACTTATATAACTTTGAATAAATTAATGTACCTGCAGCCTTTCAACTGGATGGAGAGTCAGGCAAAATTAATTCCACAACGTACTACTGATTTCTTTTCTGATGGCAGATCAATGAGACTCCCGGTAGAAGGAACTGTGGCTAAAGGATTTATACCTTATCCATTTGAGGGTGAGACGAATCCGGTTCAAGTACTGTCTAATCCTTATTTTCCAACCGAAGAAAATCTGAGCCTCGGTAAACGAAAATTTTTAACCTACTGTAGTCCTTGCCACGGAAATTTTGGTGATGGAGACAGCAGATTAGCAGGTCAGTTTCCTAATCCGCCAACATTACATTCCGATCGTGTAAGAAGTTTTCCTGACGGTATGATATATCATATTATTACTAATGGTCAAAATATTATGCCATCTTATGCTTCACAAGTGAATAGACAAGAAAGATGGGCAATAGTTAATTACATACGAGCTCTTCAGAGAGCAAAGAATGCTACTGACGAAGATCTTAAACTGGTTAAAGCGGAGTAAATCTGAAATGCATACTAACGATTACATATATCAGAGAAAAGATTTACCTGCAAGCATTTCAAAATTAGGAATGGGTTTGCTTGCCTTAGGAGTAGTTCTAGGTGTGGTTGCATTTTTTGTCGATCATTCCAGGGCTGTTTTTAATTACCTTATTGCATTCACTTTTTTGATCAGCATTGGTGTTGGTGCTTTGTTTCTGATTGCTCTGGATTATACTTCCGGAGCTGATTGGAGTGTACCAATCAGAAGAGTAGTGGAATTTTTTGCAGCAATTATTCCGATTCTTGCAGTGCTGGTAATTCCTTTGTTATTCAATGTTGGGGAACTCTTTCACTGGTCGCATCCGGAAGCTGTTGCCGAAGATAAAATTTTACAAGGTAAATCTTCTTATTTAAATGTAACGTTTTTCATAGTCAGAGTATTTGCTCTTATTGGGATCTGGTCACTTTTTTATTTTTTCATAGTGAAGAATTCAAAGAAACAGGATACTACCAGAGATCAAAAACTAACAACAAAAAATCTCAGATTATCAGCTATCTTCATTCCAATTTTTGCAGTTACGATTACCATTTCAGCTATTGATTGGTTGATGAGTATTGAACCTCACTGGTTCTCAACAATGATTGGCGTTTACTTTTTTTCTGGTGTAGTAATAGCTGCACTCGCTGCTGTAACCTTAACAACAGTTTTATTAAAAGAAAATGGTTATCTCCATCCTGCTTTAACAAACGATCATTTGTATAGTCTTGGTGCATTATTATTTGCATTCATAAACTTCTGGGGCTATATAGCTTTTTCACAATACATGTTAATCTGGTATGCAGATTTACCAGAAGAAACTTTTTGGTTTATGCAAAGGTGGGAAGGGAGTTGGTCTATATTCTCGATTGGATTAATTCTTATTCATTTTGTTGTTCCTTACATAGCTCTTGTTTCTCAGCCATCCAAGATGAACCCTAAAACATTAAAGTTTATCTCTGTCTGGTTATTGTTCGCTCATCTTTATGACCTTTTCTGGTTTGTGATGCCTGAAGTGAATGAACTATCAGCAGGTTATTCTTTTAGCTGGATAGATCTTGTATTCCCAATTGCTGTTGTTGGAATAATAATTCTGGTCTTCAATATGAAAGCAAAAAAAGAAAATCTTATTCCCATCGGTGACCCAAAATTGCAAAGAGGATTAGATTTTCATCTATAAGATTTTATGGACAAATTAAAAAAAATAATATCAAATTTTTCGAAGACTGTAAAAGAAAATCCCGGAACTATCTTCGGAATTCTTTATCCTTATATTTTGGTGATAATTGTTGCCATCGGAATATATTATGTTGCAAATGAAGGGAACATTGCCTTAAACAAAAATTCAGCATTTATACCTGATACAATAATCGTATCTGATCTTCCGGTTGTTCAGGCGAAAACGGTTCCTCCGGTAGATATTTTTAAAATGAAAGAACCAACACCTGAATTACTTGCAAAAGGAAAAGAACTTTACACAAATACTTGTGCAACCTGTCATAACGAAACTGGCGCCGGTGGTGGTCCTGCTTCTGTTGGAATGAATCCTGCCCCAAGAAATTTTACAAGCCCTGATGGCTGGATAAACGGTAGAACAATTTCCGGAATTTATACAACTCTTGAAGAGGGAATTAAGGGTAGTGCTATGATCTCATATAATTTCCTTACTCCGGAAGATAGGATTTCGCTTGCTCATTACATCAGACAGCAATTTATGACAAATCCTCCTGTTGATACTGATGATGATTTAGCTGCATTGAACTCATTATATAATTTATCTGCCGGAGTAAAAATTCCTGCACAGATTCCTGTCAGCACCGCAATGAATATTCTTACTTCTGAAAATTCAGATAAAATTGAAAAACTTAACAAAGCAATCAAGACACTGGAAGCTGACAAATCTGATTATCCCGCCGCTATCTTTAGTGAAGTTGTCAGTAATGAAAAACTTGCGCTATCTTCACTGATCAATTCAGAAAGCTGGAAAAGCAGTGATGTATCTTTTATGAATTATTTAAATCTAAATGTTAACGAAAATGGATTTAACACAAGAGCACTCGAACTTTCCAATAATGACAGAATTGCTTTGTTTAATTACTTAAGCAAAATTTTATAGTAACACTTATGAAATTTCATATAGGTATATTTTTAATTGCTGTACTGACCCAAGCCATCTTTTCAAACAATCAGATTGAAATTGGTGTTGATGAACAGCTTGGGAAAAATATTCCTCTGGAAGTAATGTTCAATGATGAGAATGGAAACCAGGTAATTTTATCAGAACTAATTACCGGACCAACAATTTTAACTTTCGTTTATTACAACTGTCCGGGGATTTGCAATCCGCTTATGTTTGAATTAGCAAATGTGATGAACAAATCTGATCTTGAACCGGGTTATGATTACAATGTTATTTCAATCAGTATTGATGAATTTGAAAACCCCGAAAAAGCCTCAGTCAAAAAGAAAGAAATGTTATCCGGATTCGATAAAGAAATCTCACCTGATAGCTGGAGATTTTTAACAGGCTCAATTGAAAATATTAAAACTATGACCGATGCTGCCGGGTTTTATTTTAAGCGCGAGGATAAAGAGTTAAGACATGCTGGAACTTTAATCTTCATAGATAAAGATGGAAAAATATGCAGATACTTATTCCCAGGTTATACAGAAAGTCGTGGTTATGGTATTTTACCGTTCGATTTTAAAATGGCAGTTATTGAAACTGGTGAAAGTAAAGTATCTCCAACGATCGCAAGATTTCTGAGATTTTGTTTCAGCTATGAAACAGAAGGACAGAAATATACATTAAGTTTTACAAGGATTTTTGGTGCTGCGATTTTATTATTTGCCGGAATTTTTTTCGTTACTATCAGATTGAAATCAAAGAAAGAAATTATTAAAACAAGGTGATATACTATGGCAGGTGATTCTGCAGCTATAAAAACAAACGGACACGAACCAAGTTATCTCGAATATAAAGGGAAGCATACTGGTATTTTGGGATGGATACTTTCCACCGACCATAAACGAATCGGAATTCTGTATTTAATTTCTCTTTCTATTTTTTTCCTTGCAGGAGCTACATTCGGATTTTTAATGAGGCTCGAATTAATTGCTCCCGGACGAACGATTATGGATGCACAAACATATAACTCCATTTTTACCCTTCATGGAGTTATCATGATATTCCTTTTTGTAATTCCCGGTATTCCTGCTGTTTTCGGAAATTTTATGCTTCCAATTCTTATTGGTGCGAAAGACGTTGCATTTCCCAGAATAAATTTGATGTCATGGTATATGTATGCAATCGGAGGGTTGCTGGCAATAATATCAATCTTGCTACCCGGCGGTCCTGCTGATACAGGCTGGACATTTTATATTCCGTATTCAGTCAGAACTAATACTAATGTAATTTTCACACTAATTGCTGCTTTTATTCTAGGGTTCTCTTCAATTTTAACCGGATTGAATTTTGTAACTACTGTTCATCGTATGAGAGCACCTGGAATGACCTGGTTCAAAATGCCGCTTTCAATCTGGTCAATTTATTCTACAGCATGGGTTCAGGTATTAGCTACTCCTATCATAGGTATCACTTTGCTTCTTGTAGCTATTGAAAGATGGCTGGGTGTTGGAATTTTTGATCCGGCATTGGGTGGTGATCCGGTTCTGTTTCAACATTTATTTTGGATCTATTCACATCCAGCAGTTTATATAATGATATTACCGGCGATGGGAATGGTTTCAGAAATAATTCCGGTATTTGCACGAAGAACAATTTTTGGTTACAAGTTTATCGCATTTTCAAGTGTTGCAATAGCACTTCTTGGATCACTGGTTTGGGCTCATCATATGTTTACAGTTGGAATGAGCAATACTGGTCAGTTTATTTTTTCATTGCTTACTATGCTGGTAGCCATCCCAAGTGCAATAAAAGTTTTCAATTGGGTTGCTACTTTATACAAAGGATCAATTCTTGTTGAAACTCCAATGCTTTTCGTTCTAGCATTTATATTTCTATTTACAATTGGAGGATTAACAGGTGTTATGCAGGGAATCCTCTCAATAGATATACAGGTTCATGATACTTCTTTCATTGTTGCTCACTTTCACTATGTAATGTTTGGTGGAACAGGTTTTGGTTTCTTTGCTGCATTACACTACTGGTTTCCTAAAATGTTTGGCAGAATGTATAACAAGAAATTATCAAAAATATATTTCTGGTTGTTGTTTGTGGGTTTCAATTTTTTATACTTCCCGATGTTTATTATGGGATGGCTCGGAATGCCAAGAAGATACTACGATTATCTTCCTGAATTTCAAAGCTATCATGTTATTTCAACAGTTGGATCCTGGATTTTAGTTGCAGGGTTATTGTTGATGATTTACAATATGTATCGTTCTAAAATCAAAGGTCAAATTGTTACCGAAAAAAATATCTGGGGTGGAGAAACATTAGAATGGCAAATTGAAACACCACCAATTCACGAAAATTTTCATCGGATTCCTGTAATTAAAACCGATCCTTACCAGTACAAATTAAATGAACTAAGCCTGGAAAAAGAGGTGGCTAATTGAATTCAACTGAACATATAACAGAAACTCATATTCATCGGGATGATGTAGCTTCCAGAATGGGGATGTGGTTGTTCTTGTTTACTGAGCTTTTGCTTTTTGGCGGAATGTTTCTCTTGTATTCTGTTTACAGGTTTGACCATGCTGATCAGTTTCACCTTGCCGCAAAGGAACTCAATACTATCCTCGGCACATTTAATACTGCGATACTGCTTACAAGCAGTCTGACGATTGCTTTATCCATAGTTGCTATTCAAAGAGATCAGAAAAATTTATCAGTGTTACTGCAGATATTGACGATAATCCTCGCACTATTCTTTTTAATAAATAAATATTTTGAATGGAGTGCAAAGTTCCATCACGGAATTTATCCGGGAAGTGAAATTCTGCTTTCAAAGAGTTCGGGTGAGATTTTATTTTTCGGACTATACTACGTGATGACCGGTTTACATGGTATTCACGTTGTTGTTGGAATGTTCCTGATTGCGGTGATGACCAGACAAACTAAAAAAGGTGTGATCACAAAAGACAGCTATGTGAGACTTGAAAATGCGGGATTGTATTGGCACCTTGTAGATATTATTTGGATATTCCTTTTCCCACTATTCTATCTTATTACATAAGGAAAATAAATGCAGACTCACGACAAACCTCATCAGCAGTCACACAGCTACAGCACATATATCATCGTTTGGCTGGCACTTATGGCTCTTACTGCAATTACGGTCGCAATAGCCGGAATGAATATAGGTAGGTTTACAGTTGCGACAGCCCTCATAATTGCATCTGTTAAAGCATACCTGGTGCTTTCAATCTTTATGCATCTCAGAAGCGAAACAAAAGTATTTGCAATTTTCGTAATTGTTGCTCTGTTCTTTCTGGGAATTTCGTTTGTATTATTATTCTCTGATTATTCATTCCAGTAAGGGTATTCAAAGTATGTTTGATGGTCTATCTAATTTTGTAAATTCATTTGACACAACATTCCTTGTGGTACTCATTGTATGCGTGTTCTTTCTTACACTGATTACAGTTCTGATGTTGGTGTTCGTATTTAAATACAGCCGAAAAAAAAATCCGAGAGGTACGAATATTCATGGTAATGTTGCACTTGAGATCACATGGACAGCAATTCCAACAATACTCGTACTGATAATGTTTTGGTTTGGATGGGAGAATTATTTAGAAACCGTTAATGTCCCGGAAAATGCAATGCCGGTTAAGGTTACAGCGCAAATGTGGAAATGGAGTTTTGAGTATGAAGACGGAAAAAAAACAGATACTCTTTACGTACCGGTTGACATACCAGTAAAATTGATTTTACATTCTACCGATGTTAGTCATGCTTTCTTTGTTCCAGCATTCAGAATTAAAAAAGATGTTTACCCGAATCAGGAAAGAATTGCCTGGTTTGTCGCAAACAAACCTGGTGAATATCATATAGCTTGTGCAGAATACTGCGGTCTGAATCATTCTTATATGGCTTCCACAATAGTTGTATTAAATGAAGTTGATTTTAAAAACTGGATGTATGGAATGAGCGATGAAGATCTCAAACTGATGGAACAATTGACAAACTAGGAACTCCCGAAGTAAAACAATTTGAAAAATACACTTAAAATATTCTTTGAATTGACTAAAATTAGGATTACACTATTTGTAATGTTAACAACAGCATTTGGTTATATTGCTGCAAGTAGTCAGATTGATATTAGAATTATTCCAGTTCTTATAGGTGTACTTTTACTCGCATTTGGTTCCGCAGCATTGAATCACTATCAAGAAAAAGATTTTGATTCAAAAATGAATCGTACAAATAAAAGACCCATTCCATCAGGCAGGATTTCACCAGTAAATGTTTTGATTGTTTCAACAGGGCTTGTGATTATCGGCTCAGTTATCCTGATTGTTTTTACGGATTTTCTGGTTCTTTCTCTTGGGCTGTTAAACCTGGTATGGTATAATTTTTTTTATACATTACTAAAAAGGAAAACACCATTTGCTATAATTCCTGGTTCATTCGTTGGTGCAATTCCACCGGTAATTGGCTGGGTTGCTGCTGGTGGTTCAATGAGCGACCCACAGATGATCATAATAGCATTCTTCTTCTTCATCTGGCAGATACCTCATTTCTGGCTTTTACTTTTGGTAATGGATGATGATTACAAACGCGCAGGGTTTCCTACACTTTCAATGTTATTCAATAAAGCGCAGCTTTCAAGAATAACTTTTATCTGGATTATCTCAACTGTTGTCACCGGATTAATGATTCCGCTGTTCGGAATCGTTACTCAGCTCTGGATTGATATTGCATTATTCATAAGCGGAATGCTTCTTACCTGGAGAGCATTTGGATTGCTTGCTGAATCAAATGATTTTTCGGAATTTAGACTTAACTTCAGATCAATTAATTATTTTGCATTAAGTGTTGTGTTTTTCGTTTCAATTGACAAACTTATTTCCTGATCGAACAAATTGTGTTAGAATATTGTTCCCGAAGTTTTTTGAAAGTAAACAGTTCAAGGAGATATACTCTTCGCTTATCCTGATGAAAAATAATTATTTTTATATATTGAAATATTATAATTGTATCCTAATATCATAATACTTAACTTCGCAAAAATTTTACAACAAATAATTGAAGGATAGAGATATGAAAAATAATTTTATACTAACACTTCTATTTATCGTTTGCCTTTCCGCTGCTTCATTTGCTCAACTCGATTCAGTTTATTATTTGGGCCCTGCAGCAGGAAATGTTCCCTCCGGAGTAACTGTTACACTTAATCCGATGACATTTGATGAACCAATATCCGGTGATCCAATTGAAATTAAAGACCTTGAGGGTCCATCTATAAACGGAAATTTAGAAAATTACGATCCGAGTAATTTACCTCCCTATGTTTACACCGAAGATAAGTTGATTAAAAGTGTCAATAAAGGAACTACAGCGCAGACAGTTATATTGGATAAATGGGATGGCATAGCGATGACAAATTCCATACCTCCTGATCCAATTATGGCGGTTGGACCTGATCACGTTATCGCTTGTGTAAACAGTGCTTTCAGAGTTTGGGACAAGCAAGGAAATTTGTTAGCAAGTGTTAATGCGGATTCATGGATTTCACCCGTAATAGGATCCGGTGCTTTTGATCCTCAAATTATTTATGACCATTATGCTAACAGATGGTTTATGCTCTGGGATTGGCAGGATAGCCCATCGCAACAAGGTTGGTTTATTATTAGTTATTCAGATAATGCAGATCCATTTGGAACCTGGTATATGTATAAAATGGATGCTAAACTAAACGGAACAGCTAATTCAGGTACCTGGGGAGATTTCCCCCAGATCGGTTACGATGACCAAGCCATTTACATAAATTCACGCTCATTTAGTTGGGCAGGATATTATCAATATAACAAAATAAGAATTCTTGATAAGTCAGTTTTGTATGCGAGTAACGGCGGCGTTTTGCCTTTTGTTGATCTATGGAGTATTGGACGACCAAATGTACCTTCAGATAAACCTGATGTGTTAGAACCAGCAATATGTTATACACCAGGTCAGGGTGGATATTTCTTTAATACACTACAAAATGGCGGTGTATATACTATTATGTATAAATTGTTAAATCCAACTTCCCCAACTCCAAGATTAAGAGGAAAAACTCTTGTCGTTAATTCTTATGGTAATGCACCTCTTGCGCAGCAGCTTGGTGGCGGCACCGGAATAGAGAGTGGTGGAAGCAAACATCGTCATTCACCTATTGTAAGAGATAATTATTTGTATGCTGCTCATTCAATTGCAAATACAACAAATGCTTCATACTCAAGCGTAAGATATTACAAAGTAGATTTAAGCAATGCTTCAATTTCTGAACAAGCAGAACTGGGAATGATAGGTTATTACTATTTGTACCCAGCACTCGCTATTGACAAAGATCATAATATTCTCGTTACTTTCAGTCGGTCAGCAACAACAGAGTATGTCGGTGCATTTGTATCTTCCAAATATGCTGCAGATCCACCGGGGTTGAATCCAAGCTTAATTTTGCAGCCAGGACTTGGAAATTATGTAGTTGATTTTGGTTCCGGTCGAAACAGGTGGGGTGATTATATGGGAATTTATCTCGATCCAGTCAATGAGTATGATGTCTGGACATTTACGGAATATGTTCGTTCAACAAATACCTGGGGAACGTATGTTGGCAGGATTTTAATGGCTGCATTTCCGGGTGCTCACGCTTATGCTGAATCATTCAACGTTGATTTCGGTAATGCCCAGGTTGGTGCTACACCATCAACTAAAACGGTAATACTTACAAATTATGGTCAGGCAGACCTTGTTATCAGTGCGATCAATTCTCCCGTTGGTCCATTTTCATTACTAACCAATCTATCTTTGCCATACACTTTAGCCCCATATGATAGTGTAGACCTTGATTTTGAATTTGATCCGGCAAACCCAATAGTGTATGATGAATTAATAAGTTTCACAAGTAACGACCCGGATTTCCCAGGATTCAGATTGAAAGGTAGAGGTTTTGAAATCAATCCTGCTGTGTCGGACATTCTATATGCTGTTTCAAGTGCCGCTGACACTGGCAAAACGTTCTGGATTGATAGGGCAACAGGATTAGGTACCGAAATCGGTCCTTCCAATTTTCCATCGATAAACACTGCAACGATTGATCCGGTAACAAATACTATATATGGGGTTATTCCAGGTACTACTGAAAGCGATCTCGTTAAAATAAATGCAACTGGGGGTGATGCTTACATAATTCACACACTTAATTTAGGTTTCCTCGTTGCAGTTGCTTGCGATACAAATGGAACTGTTTACGCAGGAACACAAGCCGGTGGAATTTATACTGTTGATGTTAATACAGGAGTTTATACCCAAGTTACAACAGCAAGCATTCAGTTGATGTCACTCGCTTTTAATCCTCTTACAAATGAGTTGTGGGCTTCATCGAAAGTTGCAATTGGTCAGAAAGACAAAATTTACAAGATTGATCTTACTACTGGTGCTGCAATACTGATAGGTGAAACTGATTTCAATGTTCCTACTAATGATCTTGCTTTTGATGAAGCAGGAGTTCTTTTCGGAGTAATTGGTTCTCCAACAGAAAATGGAAGGATAATTATAATTGACACAAGCACAGGGCTTGGAACTCTTCTTGGAGATACCGGTTTCCAGGATGTCAGAGCTTTAGCTTATACAGTAAATAATCCGACCTCAGTTGATGATAATAATAATTCTTTACCGGAATCATTTTATCTTGCTCAAAACTATCCGAATCCATTCAACCCGAGTACAAAAATTTCATTCCGGATTGCTGAGCCAGGAATAGTAAGTTTGAAAGTTTTTGATATTCTTGGAAACGAAGTAATGTCTCTGGTTGATGAACAAAAACCTGCCGGGTTGTATGAAGTCAAATTTGATGCTTCATCATTAACGAGTGGTGTTTACTTCTATCAACTAAAATCAGGTAATTTGGTTCAAACGAAGAAAATGGTTTTGTTAAAGTGATCCGGAGCCTAAATTAAGTATTTATAGGGCGAGCTTTTGGCTCGCTCTTTTTTTTTCAATAATCTTTCCAAAGATCAACAAATTACTTCAATTGTTTTTTTAACTTTTTTTAGTTAATGTTAGACAGGTTTCTTCAATTAATACGGGAGATGAATATGAAGACGAAATACATTCTTATAATATCTTTTCTATTTTTTTTAATTATTGCATTTCCAGTTTATACACAATATCATTTACAAGGTTATGAAATGCTTCAGACCGGATATGATTATTTATATAATAATTCTGCTTTAAGAACATTTGACCTGGTAGATTTTGATGGGAATGGAGAAAGAGATGATCCGGTGATGATTGGAACGCAAAAACTAAATACTGCAGGACTCAGTAAAGTAATTTTTTCGTACGTAAAATTTGGTTCTGTTAATTCGATTATTTTATTTGATTCGACAAGCGGTGGTGCTTTATCGCTACAGTATTGTTCAGAAGGAGTATTTGCTCAAAAAATTTTAGTGCTTTCATCTAATACAAATCAACTAAATTGGGCTTTAGTGGATAATAATACATTACAGATTGATTACTTTACTACCTCAGGAAGTTTTAACACACCTTCATTTCATTATTCAAATGATGGAACACTATGGCTTTCCACAAGTGATCTGAAACTTTATACTTCAACTGATTTAGGTACAACCTTCGACTTGTTAACTACTATTGGTGCTGGTGATCCGAATTTTGGAGTTCCTTCAAATTCTCCGTCAGAACTGCCTATTCAATCTTCCTTTGATGGTAAATATTTATCAATTGTCGGAACTTTTGAGGGTGCTTACTTGAGCGGGAATCCAGATATCGTTTACAGATATTATTCAACTGATTTTGGTGCTACCTGGCAGGGAGAAGTTATAGCCAGAGGTTCTGGTTCAAACCCTGAGTATGGACAAATATCAAACAGAAATTACGCACCGTACTTTACAAATTTTGGTCAATGTAATGCAATCGTTGACGATAATGGAGTCACTCATGTTGTATTCAACGGATATGGTGAAGGAATTTTGCCTGGAGCAACCGACACAACCGAAGTATTTCCTGTTCTCTATTGGAATAGTAATTATAGAGAATGGGTTGCAGTGACTTCTACCGAACTGGAAGCACCAGATGATGGGTTCGGTCATTCAATTATTGATTATTATCCATATCCTGCTATCGGTAATGCGTTTCCTTCAGTTATGGTTTCTTCAGATGGAATAAGAGTTATTGTTGTTTGGACCGGACCAGAATTTACAGGGAGTGGAAATACACCATATAATATCTTTCCAGGTGATGGTGGGCCTAATTCAGCAGCAGTTTACTATACTGATCTTTATGTTGCATTCAGTTATAATGGTGGGGTAGAAATTGCAGGTGGAAATCCCGCTGTTGCTGCTCGATATAATAATTCGGAAATGTATCCGATCTGTGCAAGTCGGATTAATATTTACTCACCTAACTGGCAGGAACAAGGAACGTTTGTTTTCTTCAATGATTCAATACCAGGCGTTTCGTTTTTTAATAGTCAAAGACCAGGGAACGGTTTTGCAATTGGGTTTTGGGAAACCGGAACTGAAGCATTTTATTTTCCTTCAGTAGAAAGCGAAGAAGGTTTGAGAGATTTTGCACTCAATCAAAACTATCCCAACCCCTTCAACCCGAGCACAAAAATTAGTTGGCAGTCTGCAGTAGGCAGTTGGCAAACATTAAAAGTGTATGATGTGTTAGGGAATGAAGTTGCAACATTAGTAAACGAATATAGACCAGCAGGCAAATATGAGATAGAATTCAACGTAGCTCAGGTCTCCAGACCTGAGATAGCCAATGGAGTATATTTCTACCAATTGAAAGCAGGTGAATATATACATACACGTAAAATGGTCTTGTTGAAATAAAAATTATTGCAGCAGGGACACAATATATTGTATCCCTGCTTCAGGCTAAAAATAATTTAGAAGCAAAAACTATACAGATTCTTATATATTGTCTTCTAAAATTTTTTCAAACACTTCCGGCAACTGGTTAAAACTGTTCTTCCTGTTTCTTTCATTTATGTGGGTAGTAAAATCCACTTTTTCTTTTACAGAAAGAAATTTTTGAACTCCACCTGTAATTGCTTCGGGTGAGTTCGGTTGAACAACAAATCCTGTATTACCCTCATCTACAAATTCCGCTAATCCGCCGACATCAGTCACAATAACGGGTTTATTAAATCCATAAGCCACATTCAGAATCCCACTTTGAGTTGCACTACGATAGGGAAGAATTACAACATCAGCAGCTTGATAGTATTTGGCAACTGATTCGTTGGGAACAAACTGATTTATCACCTTAACTTTATTTTCAATCTTCAGCTTTTTAATCAACTCAAAATATTCTTTTGGATTATCATAAAACTCACCAACAATCAGAAGCCGTGCTTTAGGATTTGAAGAAAGGATTTTCGGGAATGCTTCGATAAGAATATCCAGACCTTTGTATTTTCTAACATACCCAAAGAATAATAAAACAATTGAATCATCTTCAAAACCGAATTCCTTTTTTATTCCTTTTTGATCTGTTAAATCACGTTGTTTATAGCAATTATAAACAGGCAATTCAGACCTGTAAACTTTCTTTCCCTTGGAAAATTGCTGAACTTCTTTTTCAACTATACCTGAAAGTGCCAGAAACTTTGATGCAGAAGTCAAACCAATCTTTGTTAGTAACTTATCAATTGCATTTGCTTCGTGGGAAACAACATTTTCAGTGATGAATAAAATTTTATTTTTATACTTCTTCTTGATAAGAAATGAGATTGCTCCATGACATAATCCAAAAAAAGGATGCCACCAATCAAAAACAACTAAGTCTGCGTTTTCCTTTTTAAGTAAGCCAGCAACTTTTAACCAGTTGAATGGATTTATTGAATTGATAATTCTTTCGCTTGGAACCTTGAATACCTGTTCTTTGCTTTGGTCAAACTGTGTCGTTCCTGGAAAAAGGAGTGATGGATAAAGAAGTTTATAATTATAAATCTTTACATCGAATTGATTCTTTAAGGATTCATAAGCGTGTGTAATGAAGAGTGCATTTCCACCTCTGTAGGGATAGGCAGGACCAATGAGAATAATTTTTTTCTTCAAGTAAGTAAATGATGATAAATAAAATTCAATCGAAATATAATCAAATCGTTGAAGGGTAGAAAGATCACAAAGTCATACTGAACTTGCCTGCCTGTCGGCAGACAGGTTTCAGGATCTTATTTTAACCGTCAAATCTATCAGACTATTTTAAAATATAATACCAGATTAAGATTCCGGAAACTTCGATTGCGACAGAGTTCTGGAATGACAATTAGTGATCAAAACTTGTACTGAGATTCATCATCTTCATCATCAAAATCTTCTGCTTCTGGCATTGTGAACATTGAGCTAAGCATATCACTGAACTGAATACCATCTTCGATTTTAGTTCTGCTTAGTAATGAATATTCTGACAACCCAAATAGAAAAAACTCCATTAACAAAAGTCTTGAATTTCCGTTCACTGATGGCTGATATTTTTTAACAACATTTTCAAGCTGTGGAATTTTATGAAGCAGAATCTCATAATCTTTGTCCGGCAGATTCATCATCAAGTCTGCTTTGTTTCCTTTTTTAAACCAGTCAATAATTGGCTGATATGGATTTGGCTGCTGAGTTTTTTTTAAACTTTCAGGAGCTGGAAAATATTTAGAGAAATTATTTCTTATTGCTTTAGCTATTAGAATCTGCGCAACCTTCGCAGGACCTTCCTGTTCACCTTCATATACAAGCTCAATTTTACCAGTGATTGATGGAATCACACCAAAAAGATCACTTATGCGTAAATGCGTTTCTTTTTCCTGGTTCAGAATTCTTCTTCTTTCAGCAGTGCTGATTAGATTTTCAAAAGCGGAAATTGAAAGTCTTGCAGAAACACCACTCTTTGAATCTACGTATTCGCTTCCGCGTGCTTCGAATGCAACTTGTTCTACCAGATCAAGTAATATTTCATCAGGATATATTTTTTGCTTTTGGTCTTCTGTCAGTTTTGCTTCTTGTTGAGTTATCATTTTAGAAATTTCAATACTCTTCGGATAATGAGTAAGAATCTGGCTGTCAATTCTATCTTTTAACGGAGTTACAATTGATCCTCTGTTTGTATAATCTTCCGGATTTGCTGTGAAGATAAATTGAATATCCAATGGCAGCCTTACTTTAAATCCACGAATCTGAATATCGCTTTCCTGGAGAATATTAAAAAGCGAAACCTGAATCCTTGCCTGCAAATCCGGCAGTTCATTGATTACAAAAATTTCTCTGTGTGATCTGGGAATTAATCCAAAGTGAATTACTCTCTCATCGGAATAGTGAAGTTTGAGTGCTGCAGCTTTTATCGGATCTACATCACCAATCAGATCTGCTACTGATACATCAGGTGTTGCAAGTTTTTCTGTATAACGTTCGAAACGATGCATCCAATCTATCCTGGTACCATCTCCGTCTTTTGTTAAAATTTCCTTTGCATAAACTGAAATAGGATTCAACGGATCATCATTCAACTCTGACCCTTTTACGACAGGGATAAATTCATCAAGTAGATTTATCATCAGACGGGCAATTTTTGTTTTTGCTTGTCCTCTCAATCCTAAAAATAAAATATCATGTCGTGAAAGAACTGCTGTCTGAAGATCCGGAATTACCGTATCATCAAAACCAATTATTCCCTCAAAAGGATTTTTATTTTCTTTTAAGAATTTTATCAGGTTATCCCTTAATTCATCTTTTATAGATTTTGATTTATAACCGTTTTGCTTTAATTCACCAAGCGTTTTAATCGAATTTAATTTCATACTATAATTTTACCTTACTCTCTTTCGTCTGTTTCGTATATAATCTTCAAATAAAAAGTCGCCAAGACCTGTCAAGTTGCTGTAATAAGCTCTGCCATTATTGATTTTTGTGAATTCTCGTACGAACTGCTGCAGATAAGGATCACGCGCAATCATAAATGTTGTAATTGCTATATTATGTTTTCTGCATATAGCTGCCTGATCAAGTGTTTTGTTGATGATTTTTCTGTCTAATCCAAAACTATTTTGATAATATTTTGCACCGATTTTCAGACATGTTGGTTTGCCATCAGTAATCATAAATATTTGTTTGTTATTTGTCTTTCTTCTGCGAAGTATATCGTGAGCTAATTGCAATCCAGCAACTGTGTTTGTGTGAAATGGACCGACTTGTAGATAGGCTAAATCCTTTATTTCAATCGGCCAGGCATCATTTCCGAAAGCAATTATATCAAGTGTATCTTTTGGATATTTCGTAGTGATCAGTTCAGATAAAGCCATTGCAACTTTTTTTGCAGGTGTAATTCTGTCTTCGCCATAAAGAATCATTGAATGGGATACATCTATCATCAAAACAGTTGAAGTCAGAGCTTTGTAATCTCGTTCTTCAATTTCAAGATCTTTCTCAGTTAATTGGAAGTCCTCAATTCCGTGATTGATCTGAGCATTCCTGATTGAATCTGTCATGTCAATTTGTTCCAGAGTATCACCGAAGCTGTATTCTCTTCTGTCTGAAGTTAATTCATCACCATGACCAGAAAATGGAGTCCGATGATTTCCTCTTGCCGTTTTTTTCAACTTACCAAAAATTTCTTCGAGGGATTGTCTTCGAATTGTCATCTCACTTTTTGCTGTCAGGGAAATAGTTTTTCCATCTTCATTTTCTTTTATGTAGCCACGATCTTTTAATTCATCAATAAAGTCACCCATTCCGTATTCTTCACCGGTAAGGTTATATTGTCTGTCAAGTTCGTTCATCCAGTTTAAAGCTTCAGAAACATCACCGGAAGTAATTGTAACAAGCTGAAGAAATACTTTGAGTAAATCATCAAAGTTACCATTACCTCTGTTATCAGGAATGAAATCTGTAAATCTGTGACCAATCATATTATATAAATTAAAAATTAAGAAATATTAGTTCTGAATAATTTCGATTTGAAAATAAATTAAACTTGATGTTAAAACAAGAATATTATTTATTGAGAAAGAAAGGTGAATGGGGGAAGATTTTCCCCCATAAATTATTTTTTTTCCGCAGCTATGCGAGTTTCTAAAACGTTATCGATCAGTTTATATTCTTTTGCTTCTTCCGAAGTCAGAAAATAATCTCTGTCACAATCTTTTGTAATTTGTTCAACTGATTTACCAGTGTGCTTTGATAAAATATTGTAAAGCGAATCCCTGGTTTTAAGCATTTCCTTAGCATGAATTTCAATATCTGTCGTTTGTCCCTGCAATCCACCAATCCACGGTTGATGAATCATGATTTTTGAATGTGGGAGCGCTGAACGTTTTCCCTCTGCACCGCCAGCAAGTAATATTGCAGCCATGCTTGCAGCCATTCCAACACAAATTGTTGCAACTTCGGGTTTTATGTAACGCATTGTATCGTAGATTGCCATTCCTGCTGTTACACTTCCACCGGGACTATTTATGTAAAGATTAATATCCTTTTGAGAATCTTCAGCTTCAAGAAATATTAATTGTGCAATAGTCAGGCTTGCAACGTGATCATCTATCGGCATTCCGATAAAAATAATTCTTTCGCGGAGAAGTCTGGAATAAATATCCATTCCTCTTTCACCACGACCGGTTTGTTCGATCACATAAGGTACAAGCTGGTTAAAAATTTCTATTTTGTCTTTCATTGTTTTTCCTCTTTCTGTTTCTTTGCAAGTTGTTCCGGATCTACTTTTTTAATTTCATTTTTTTCTTTAAAGAAATCTAAAAGCTTTTTATCAATCATTCGTTGAATCTGGTTTGATGATTTGTAGTAATTGATCAGCTTCTCAACAGATAAGCCGGTTTTTTCTGCATCTTTTGCCGCAAGTTCTTCAAGCTCTTTATCTGTTACTTCTATTTTTTCTTTTTTTAGAATCTCATTTTTTAAATGAAACCATTTTACTTCATTAAGTGCTGACGGTTGAAGATATTCTCTCAAATATTTTGTATCTACTTTTTTCATTCCTTGTTTTTTAAGTCTGTCTTCTTCGCTCTTTACCATTTCATCGAGAATACTTTCAACCATAAATGAAGGCGGAGTAAATTCATTCTTTGATAATATCAATCCGATTAATCGGCTTCGGATATAATCTTCAGCTTTTTGATCATAGTAACTCTGAATATCCTTTTCCATTTCAGATCGAAGTACTGCTTCAGTTGAGATTTTATCTTTTGTTACTTTTTTAATCAGTTCTTCATTCAACTCAGGAAAGATTATTTTTTTAATACCAAGGATCAGAACTTCATAGTCAAAATGTTCAACAACTTTTTCTTCCTGCCCATCTTTATTTGGGACCATTCTTTCATCGTGGAAATGAAACTTAAATTTCTCTCCGACTTTCTTTCCTTTTGAATTTTCTTTTATATCCGAATGAACGTTTTCATTTGAAAGATCAATCTGCATTTTCTCTGGTTTTGAGTCTGCAGCAGGTTGACCATCTTCACCAAGTCTGACAAGTTCGACATCCAAAACAAAATTATTATCATCACCAATTAAATCTGCATCTTCCTGTGTGCTGTTTACTCGCAGAATATGTTCAATCTCTTTGTCAATTTCTTCTGGTTTGACTTTAATATCAGGTACTTCAATAATCTGATCAGTATAATCTTTAACTTCAATTTCAGGGATGACTTCATACTTAACCTTGAACTTAAATTCTTTCTCTGGATGAAAGTGAATATCAGTCATAACCGGCTGACCAATCGGTTTGAGATCTTTGTCCTTTGCAATCTCCCAGAATTTTGAATTTGCAACTTTTTCAGAAGCTTCATATTCAAGAGCATCACCGAATCTTTGCTTAATAATGTACATCGGTACTTTACCCTTACGAAAACCCGGCACTTGCAGTTTACCGGCTTGTTTTTTTACTTCAGCATCAATATCAGTTTTAATTTCATCATAATTTAAAATGACTTCAACTTCACGTTCTGATTGGGATATATCATTAACCTTAAACTCCAAATTAACCTCTGGTTTTTAAATTTGAATTGGTGCGAGAACGGGGACTCGAACCCCGACACCTTTCGGTACTAGATCCTAAGTCTAGCGCGTCTGCCAAATTCCGCCATTCTCGCAGATTTGTTATTTTTCTTTGTAATTCTTTAAAAATTGGCTACAAATATACTGTCAGATGATTTGTATATCAATTCTGTTTGTGCTTCATAACATATTCTACATAATAGTTACGGGCTCATCATATTATAAACTGAACCTGTATCATTGCAATATTTTATAAGTAATTTTGCAGAAACAATTCAAATATTTATAAAGCTTGTATGGATAAATTTGTAATAAAAGGTGGACGAAAACTTTCTGGAAGTGTTAAAGTAAGCGGATCTAAAAACAGTTCGCTCGCTTTAATGCCTGCATCAATTCTTGCATCAGGAAAATCTATTCTTAAAAACACACCTGAATTGAATGATGTTTACACGATGTCAAAACTGTTGAAGCATCTGGGAGTTGAAATCTCTTTTAAAAATGAAATACTTGAATTAGATACTTCAGGAATAAATGACTTCACTGCACCTTATGAACACGTAAAAAAAATGCGTGCTTCTATTTATGTGCTCGGACCTTTATTAGCAAAATTTGGAAAAGCTACGGTTTCTTTACCTGGTGGTTGTGCGTGGGGTCCAAGACCGGTGGATCTTCATATTGAAGCGATGAAAAAATTAGGAGCCAATATTGATTTAAAAGACGGATACATAATTGCTGAAGCAAAAAAACTGAATGGAGCTAAAATTAATTTTGATGTGTCATCTGTCGGTGCCACCGGAAATGCAATGATGGCTGCTGCATTAGCAAAAGGAACGACTCTTATTAACAATGCAGCGATTGAACCTGAAATAACACAACTTGCTGAATTTCTTGTTCAAATGGGTTCAAAAATTAATGGAGTTGGAACAAATAAAATTGAGATCGAAGGTGTTGATGAATTGCATCCTGCAAATATTATCACAATACCTGATAGAATTGAAACCGGTACATTATTAATTGCAGCAGCGATCACGAAAAGCAATATTAACCTGACAAGTACATCTTCTGAATATTTGGATGCAGTATTGTTGAAACTTGAAGATACCGGATGCGAGATTAAAAGGAGTCCGGATCAGATTTCAATTGATTGCAGGAATATTGAGCTCAAACCTGTTTCAGTAACCACATCTATTTATCCGGGGTTTCCGACAGATATGCAGGCACAGTGGACAAGTCTGATGTCTATTGTGAACGGAGTTTCAACTGTTACCGATTCAATTTATTTTGACAGGTTCAAACATGTTCCTGAATTGAACAGACTTGGTGCACAAATTGTTCTGGACAATAATACAGCGATAGTTACAGGGGTTAAAAAATTAAAAGGTGCAAAAGTCATGTCAACTGATCTTCGTGCAAGTGCAACTCTTGTCCTTGCCGGACTTATTGCTGAAGGCACTACTGATGTTTTGAGAGTTTATCATCTTGACAGAGGTTATCAGAGAATAGAAGAAAAGTTAAAATTCCTCGGAGCCGATATTCAAAGAGTTGAAAGCAAAGAATATTAATTTTTTATGGTTTCAGGATTATTTAAAAAAAACAACTACCTTTTCGTTTATCTTTTCGTTATTGGAATTATAAATGTATTTCTTCTGACATTACCACTTACAAATGTTTTTGGTTATGAGTTCTCAGCGATTAATTCATTACTGTTATCATTTCTTTCAGGTATCTACACGATTTCAATTTTCAAATCTGTAGCAAAAGAGAAAAAATATTTTTATACAAGCAAACTTTTTGGTGCCTGGTTATGGATGCTTTTTATTCCTTTCTTAATTTCAGTTGTTAATTCAATAATATTTGGATTTTGTTCATTTTGGGATGGACTGATGTTTTATCTTGTCATTACTTGTCCATCAGTGATAATTGGCAGTGCGATTGGTGCATTTAGTTTTCATTTTGTTACGAAGTTTAGAATCATTGTATTTCTGTTTCTTTATTTGCTGATATTGTTTATCGCAGTTTTAGAAATATATTTCAATCCACAAGTTTATCTTTACAACCCGTTGTTTTCCTATTTCCCCGGGACAATCTATGATGAGGGAATTAGTGTTGATTTTAAGTTGATTTTGTATCGAATAATTAGTCTAATCTTTTTTCTTCCGATACTAAATTATTTTATTCGTTGGTTAAAAAAAGAATATACATTCAATAAAAAATTTTCATTCTTAATTATTACAATTATCATCACCGGTTTATTTTACTTTTTTATTTCACCTGCGTTAGGATATACAACAACAAACTCTAATCTGCAAAACACACTTTCGAACCGGATCGAATCAGAGCACTTCATAATTCAAGTTGATAAAAGAATTGAAAAGGATGAACTAAAACTAATCGTATTAAACCAGGAGTATTATTATTCCAGATTATCTGAATTTTTTCTGGAAAAACCGGAAACAAAAATTTCTTCTTACATATTTTATGATAGTAAACAAAAGAAAAAACTTTTTGGTGCTGGTTCGGCTGACGTTGCAAAACCATGGCTGAACAGTATTTATATCTCTGCAGATACATGGGAGAGCACACTTAAACACGAAATCGCACATTGTTTCACTGCAGCTTTCGGTACAGGTTTGTTTAAACTTGCAGCAGATTTTAATCCTGCTTTAATTGAAGGAATGGCTGAGGCTGCTGATGGATTTTATGATGACAATAGCATCAATTTTATGGCTGCTCTTGCATATAAAAATCATTACAGGATTAATCTTAGTGATGTGTTTACTGACTTTAGTTTTTTCAATAGTGTTTCAAGCCTGTCATATATTTATTCAGGTTCATTTATAAAATATTTAGTCGATGAATATGGTATTGAAAAAGTAAAATCTTTCTATGCAACAAATGATTTTTATCCGGCATTCGGAGAAAATCTAGAAACTGCAATTAATAATTTTGAATCATATCTTGACACATCAGCGATTGAAGCTAATGCAAATAAAGCTAATTATTATTTTGGACGTAAACCATTAATTAGTAAAGTTTGTCCAAGATACGTCGCTTCAACATTACAGGAAGGCTGGGAATATTTCTTACTCAAAAATTATGATTGTGCAGAGAGCATTTTTAGGAACATACTTTCTAAAACCGAAAGTTATAGTGCTATCGCAGGTCTTTCCGAAATCTATGAGGAAAGAGATTCTGTATCTCAGGCAGTAAATCTTTTCGAAAAATATCTTGATACTTTCGAAGGCACAAGCAGTGAATACAATTTGAAAATTCGTCTGGCTGATTTATATGTTAAGGAATCAAAAGAAGCCGATGCTTTTAAGATTTACAAATCTGTATCCGATGGATATCCAGAGAGGAGATTAAAGTTGCTTGCAGATACACGTTTAGCTTTGATTGATAAAAGTAAAATTGAAGCATACGTTTCCGGAAGTGATTATGATAAATACTCAATCCTTAAAGAACTTAATGCAAAAACGTACAACTATTCTTCCATACCATTGATGATTGATTTGAGTTATTCTCTAAAAGAAAGTTACAGGAATTTTATATTCTTCTTTAAAAATGATTTTGAAGTAAAGGACGAGATTAGCAGCTATGCAATATTAGAACTTTCAGAATATATGCTGAATAATTTTGATTATGCTAACTCAAGAAAAATGGCTGGATTTGCTTTCAGGTATAAAGCTAATGAAAACCTTCTGAAACTTACTGCCGAGCAATATAAAAAAACAGAATGGTTTGTCAGAAATGCAAAATTAATTCTTGATCAAACTAAATTTGAATTGAATTGAATTAAATTAATCCTATGAACGTCAGCGAAGAAATAAAAAAATATAATTTCCTTCAACAAGCAGCTGAACTAACCGGGAAAATGAATGTAAAGACTTTCATTGTTGGTGGTTTTGTCAGAGACTTAATTTTAAAAAAAGAATGCAAGGATATTGATTTTCTTATTATTGGCGATGTAATGACCTATGCTCAAACCTTCGCGAACCAGCTTGGTATCAAAGATATTGTTGTGTACAGAACTTTCGGAACTGCACACTTTGTATATGATGGAATTAATTTTGAGTTTGTTGCTGCGAGAAAAGAATCTTATAAGCGATCGAGCAGAAAACCTGAAGTAACCGATGGAACTTTTCTGGATGATATTTCCCGGCGTGATTTTACAATTAACACGCTTGCTGTATCTATAATGAAAGATAATTTTGGTGATGTGATTGATCAGTTCAATGGACTGAGTGATATTGAAAATAAAATTATCAGGACGCCAATCGATCCTAAAATTACTTTCGATGACGATCCGCTCCGCATTTTACGCGCATTCCGTTTTGCTTCGCAATTGAATTTTATAGTGGATGATTCAGTGATGCAGGCTGCTGAGGAATTTCGCGAACGTCTTGAAATAGTTTCACAGGAAAGAAAGACTGATGAGTTCCTGAAAATTTTAAAATCTCCAAAACCTTCAATCGGATTAAATTTATTACAGCAATCGAAAGTTATGGAAGTTATATTTCCTGAAATTTCAGTGATGATTGGTGTTGAGCAAAGAAAAGATTATCATCATAAAGATGTATTCTATCATACCCTTGAAGTTGTGGACAATATTTCTCTCAGAACCGATGATGTCTGGCTGCGATTTTCTGCATTGGTTCATGACATTGCAAAACCAAAAACAAAAAAGTTTGTTGAAGGAATTGGCTGGACATTTCACGGTCACGAAGAAATCGGCGCACGAATGATGAGATCAATTTTTAAAAGAATGAAACTGCCGTTTAATAAGCTCGAGTATATAGAAAAATTAATTAGATTACATTTGCGTCCAATAGCACTTGTGAAAGATGATGTTACCGACTCAGCGATTCGAAGATTGGTTGTTGCTGCTGATGAAAACCTGGAAGATTTAATTACGTTGTGCAGAGCGGATATCACGAGTAAAAATCCTGAAAAGGTCGAAAGGTATCTGCAGAATTATGAGATAGTAATGAAGAAAGTGCTTGAAGTTCAGGAAAAGGATAAATTGCGGGCTTTTCAATCTCCGGTTAGTGGTGAAGTAATCATGCAGGTTTGTAAAATAAAACCATCAAAGAAAGTTGGTGAAATAAAAACCGCAATCGAAGAAGCAATCCTCGATGGAATCATAGCTAACAATTATGAAGAAGCCTATGAATATCTTTTAAAGATTAAAGAAGATTTTCTTTAAAACTGATCAATCAGAATTTTACTCTTAATCCCAGTTGATAGATTTTATTATTCAAAATTGCTTTATCATTATTTACACCCAGAAATATATCAACCGGAATCTCTTCCTTCGCTGTCTGAAATTCTTCTTCAAATGAATCAAACCGGGAGATATTTGAATAATCAGAAGGTGAAGACAAACTCGCAGTTGTATCAGTGTCTGCTTTCTTTTCTTTAAAGAATAGTGCATACGCAAGTATTCCGGCAATTACAAGTCCTCCAACTATATAAATGGTGGAATTGTTACTACCTTCATCAGTCTGATTTGTTCCGTTGTTACCACCTCCGGGAACATCAAAGATTCTTAAATTACTTTGTGCCCATGTTTCCGAAGAAAGCATCGTAATTGCGAGCACAAGAAAAACTGCAACAGTCTTGGAGAAAAAGTTTAAAATAGCTTGCACTTTTATTACCTTAAATTTGTTGTGACTAATATACTGTAAATCTTCTCAGCTATTCAAGCGTGAGGATAGTACCGATTCTCGATCTGCTTGATTTTAATTATTCTTCTATATTGACCGAATAAATAATAATACTACCATTTATAACGTTAATCACATAAGTACACGTCTAACTTTAATATTTTTACAATGGGTTTTATTCATAGAGTAAAAAAATGTAACATTGCATGTTATCTAACTGTCTAAAATATCAATCAGGGAAAAATATAAATCGGAGATAAGGATGCGATATATTCTAATAATCTATCTTTCATTTTTTATAACTGGTTTTTCATTAAGTCAGGAAAAACTGACACTTGAAAAAGCAATTGGCATAGCACTTCATAAAAATTCACAATTATTAATCAGCACAAGTCAGATTGAAGGATATGAATCCAGCGTTCAGGCAGCGTATGGAAATTTTTTACCTTCGCTTGGATTAAATGCAGGCTGGGATTGGTCTCGATCAGATGTTAAAGGTGTTGGTACGGTTGTGATTAATGGAATTCCTGTACCAAGAGTAAGCACTACTTCAACTTCCAGAAATTACAGAGGTTCAGTTTATACTGATTGGACTCTATTCGATGGCTTAGCAAATTTTGCACAGCTTTCAAAGACTGAAAATGAATTGCAATCTGCTCAATACTCACTTGAAAGAGTAAAGCAGGATATAGTTTTTCAGACAATGTCACTTTACTATGACGTGGTTTATGCTGAACAGTTACTTCGTGTTAAGAAAGCTGATTTGAAATGGAACGAAAAAAATCTTGAAACCATAAAAGAGAGAAACAGACTCGGAGCTGCTACACTTGCGGATGTTTATCAACAGGAAGTTGCAAAAGGTAATGCAGAACTTGAATTGATAAAAACTGAAAACCAGCTTGAAATTTCTAAGAAGGATTTATTATTCTATCTTGGTGAAGATATCTTACAGGAATTTGTTTTTTCAGATACACTAACTTCTGCTGAAACAGAAATTCTGAATTCTGATCTGTTGAATGATTATGAAAATATTACAGAACTTGTTACTCAGGCTTTGAATAAACGTTTTGATTACCAGAGTGCAGTCCTGAATTTTGAAAGCTCAAAGGAAGGAGTAACAATTGCAGAATCCGGTCACTGGCCAAGTTTAACAGCAAATGGAAACTATTCGCTTTATACTGATAA
This sequence comes from Ignavibacteriota bacterium, assembly GCA_013285405.1. Classification (NCBI taxonomy): domain Bacteria; kingdom Pseudomonadati; phylum Ignavibacteriota; species Ignavibacteriota bacterium. The sequence continues at coordinate 3,128,145 of CP053446.1, forward strand.
TCTGTCAACGATTGATCAATCAAAAACTCTCGGATTTGGATTAAGCCTGAACATTCCGTTATTCTCAGGCTGGTCCGTTACTAACAGAGTGCAGCTCGCAGAAGTACAATCAAAAATAAGTGAAGTTGAAAAGAGTGATCTTGAAAGAGATATAAAACGACAGATAAAAACAACCTTCCTGAATTTACAGGCTGCTCAAAAAGGATTGGGTGTAAGTGAAAAAAACATTGCAGCCGCCAGAGAAAACTTGAAGATTGAGGAAGAAAAATATTCATTGGGATCTGGCAAACTGCTCGATGTTTTAATCGTTAATTCACGCTATACTGATGCACTCACAAGTCTTTTGAACGCACAGTTTGCTTATATAGTGCTGAGTCAGCAAATGAGATATTACCTCGGAATACTGGATTATAAAATTTATGAACAACAATAGACTTTCTTAGGAGATAAAAAGAATGGCAAACGGCACAAGAAAAAAATCAAAGAAGAAACTTTTCATTTTTGGGGGACTTGGTCTTCTCGTTCTCATCCTCGTTATTGTTGCTTTAACGGGTGGCAGCAAGGAAAATATTATCCTGGTGCAAACAGAAAAAGTTTCAAAGAGAAGTATTACTCAAACTGTAACAGCTACCGGAACGATTGATCCGGAATTTAAAGTCGTGATTACACCTGAAGTAACTGGTGAAATTATCAGCTTGCCTGTTAAAGAAGGTGATGTTGTAAGGAAAGGTCAGCTTTTAATCAAGATAAAAGGTGATCAGTATATGGCGCAGAAAGACAGACTCGAAGCTAATCTGAAATCATCCGAAGCATCTTTACAGATGAGTGATGCTGAATTGAAAAGAGTAAAGCTTGAATATGATCGTGTTAAAGAACTTCACAGCAAAGGACTTGCGAGCCAATCAGAATATGAAACAGCGGAAACAAATTATCTTACTTCTAAAGCATCGTATGATGCAGCATCTGCAAATGTTCTTCAAAGTAAAGCACAATTGAGAGAAGTTCTTGATATACTTTATAAAACTACAATTTATTCTCCGATAGATGGTATTGTTACTCAGCTAAATGTTGAACTTGCAGAAAGAGTTCTCGGTAGTGGTTTTAGTCAGGGAACTGATATTATGACGGTTGCTGATCTGAATAAAATGCAGGCTGTTGTTGATGTTGATGAGAATGATGTCGTTCTCGTTTCCGTTGGAGATACCGCAAATGTGAAAGTGGATGCTTTTGGTGATAGAATATTTCATGGAGTAGTTGTTGAAATAGGTAACAGTGCAAAAGCCACTGGATTCGGAACTCAGGAACAGGTTGTGAATTTTTCTGTTAAGATAAACCTGATGGATCTCGATCCTAATCTTCGTCCGGGAATGTCATGCAATGCAGATATTGAAACTGAAACAGTTAAAGACGTAATAAGTGTGCCGATTCAAAGCGTTACTGCGAGAACAAATGTGCCGGAGGATAATGATTCAACAAAGGTTGAGAAGACTAAAGATGGCGAAACTCAAAAATCAATGATGAAGAAACCAAAAGAAGTTGTTTTTCTTGCTGACAATGGAAAAGCAAAAATGGTTGCTGTCGAAACAGGTATCAGTGATGATAATTTCATCGAAATAAAAAGCGGCTTAAAAGATGGTGAAGTTGTAATCTCCGGCAGCTATCGTGCTATTTCACGGGAATTAGAAAATGGTTCCATTGTTAGAGTCGAAGATAAAAAAGGCGGTCAAAGTAATCAGGAAATGGTTGCCGAAGAAGAAAACTAACTACTCCGGGAAATAATATGAATATCATTAACATAGAACATATAGCGAAAATATATCAGGTTGGGTTGGAGGAAGTTCGAGCGCTTCGTGATGTTACACTCAGGATTGATAAGAATGAATATGTAGCTATTATGGGTCCATCAGGTTCCGGCAAATCAACTTTGATGAATATGCTTGGATGTCTCGATACACCAACTTCAGGTAAATATGAGTTTAACGGTGTTAATGTAAGTGAAATGAATGATAATGAGCTTGCAAGAATCAGGAATAAGGAAATAGGATTTGTCTTTCAAACATTCAATCTTCTTCCAAGATCAGATGCGTTACACAACGTAGAGCTACCATTAATTTATGCCGGAGTTTCTTATAGTGAAAGAAGAGAGAAGGCTTATAAAGCTTTAGTTGATGTTGGACTGGCAGACAGAGTTCATCACAAACCAAACGAACTTTCGGGCGGACAGAGACAAAGAGTTGCTATCGCAAGAGCTCTGGTAACTAATCCTTCAATTATTCTTGCAGACGAACCAACCGGTAATCTTGATTCAAAAACCGGTGAAGAAATAATGAATTTGTTTAACGAGATACAGCAGAAAGGCAATACTATAATTCTTGTAACGCACGAAGAATATATTGCAGAACATGCTGCGCGGATAATAAGGCTAAAAGATGGTTTGGTGGAGAAGGATGAGAAAGTACAAAACAGATACATCCCACAAAAAATTAATTCACATGTAGAAATATAATTTTAGTGGTTTTAATTATATGAGATACATACTATTTGAATTTAAAGAGGGAATGAAAATTGCTTTAAGGGCTCTGCAAGCGAACAAGGTGAGAACTTCATTAACTATGTTGGGTATATTCATTGGAATTACTGTCGTTGTCCTGATGTCAACCGCTATAAAAGGAATTGATAATTCCTTCCAGAATGGTATCAGTGCACTTGGTTCAGATGTTTTATACATTGATAAATGGGCATGGTTCTCAAATGAAGAATGGTGGAAGCTGCGCAATCGAAAAAGTATTACGATGGCAGATTATGAACAATTTAAATCATTAGCAAAGCTTCCTCTTGCCGTTGCACCCGTAATAAATTCTCAGCAAACAATAAAATTTGGTGAAAAGAGAGTTGATGGTGTTTTTCTTACAGGATCAAATGCTGACTATGTGAAGACTACAAACTTCACTTTTGATCAGGGCAGATTTTATAATGATGTCGAAAGTAATGCTTCACGACAGGTTGCAGTAATCGGAAGTGAAATCGCCAAAAAACTTTTTCCGCGTGGCGATGGTTTGGACAAAACAATTAAAATCGGAAATGCAAACTTCAAAGTTGTTGGTATCCTTACTGAACAGGGAAGTTTTATTCTTGGTCCGTTCAATCCGGATAATCAGGTATTTATTCCTATCGGTACGATATTTAAAAATTTTATTGCTGAACACAGAGGTACGGTTACCTTTAATGTTCGTGCTCCAAATCCTGCAATGCTTGAAGAAACGAAATCTGAAGCTGAAGGTGTTATGCGTAAAGTAAGAGGATTAAAGTACAATGAAGAAAATGACTTCTCAATCAACCAGCAGGAAGGTTTGATGGCTGAATACAATTCAGTTGTTGGTGTAATTCAGATTGCTGGTTTGATAATAACGGGATTATCATTATTCGTAGGTGCAATTGGAATAATGAATATTATGTTCGTTTCTGTCCGTGAAAGAACAAAAGAAATCGGTATCCGCAAAGCCATCGGTGCAAAGAGAAGAACAATTCTAACTCAATTTTTATTGGAGTCATCTGCTATCTGTTTACTGGGTGGAATTGCAGGACTAATAGCAGCAATTTTGGGAAGCATGGCTCTTAATCAATATTTTCCCACATCAATCCAGATAGATGCAGTAATAATTGCAATCGGTGTTTCAGCATTGACCGGAATATTATCCGGCTTTGCTCCTGCATATCAAGCATCGAAATTAGATCCCGTAGAATCATTGAGGTATGAATAAATGAATATCAGTCAATTATTTAATATTGCTGTTCAATCAATCATTAATAACAAACTTAGAACTACACTTACAATTCTTGGTGTTGTTGTTGGAATTTTTTCTATCATAGTTATTATGACGATTATCACAATGCTTCAAAGCAGCATTGAAGATGGTCTGGCAATGCTGAACAAAAATACTTTCCAGATACAAAAACATGAACCGATGCAGGGACCCGGTCACAACAGAAGTGACAGAAATAGGAAAGATATTACGATTGAAGAGGCAATGCGTTTAAAAGAAGTGCTGACATCAGCACAATATGTTGGCGCAGAACAATGGCAGTTCGGGAAAGTTGTAAAGTTTGGCAACATCGAAACAAATCCGAACATTAGTGTAGCCGGTGCAACAGTTGATGCTTTGCGAACGAATGATTGGAATGTTGATTATGGAAGAGATTTAAGAGAGAACGATGTTGAATACTCTGCTAATGTTTGCCTGCTTGGACCTGAGATCGTAGATAAATTATTTCCCAACCTAAATCCGGTTGGACAAACTGTTAGAGTTGATAACCAGCCATTGAAAGTTATTGGTGTACTTCAGAAGCAGCCTGCAATGTTTGGTGAAAGCAGAGATAATTATATCGTTATGCCGATAACTACCTGGCAATCTATTTATGGAAAGTACGGTCGTAGTGTAAACATAACAGTTACTTCACCAAATAAAGAATCTTATAACGATGTTATCGAAGCAGCAATTGGGCATTTCAGAAAAATAAGAAAAGTGCAAGCTGGTCAGCCGGATGATTTTTATATTTTCAGCAACGAATCAATGATTACACAGTTTAACACTATTAGTGGTCCGATTAAAATTGGTGCACTTGCTGTTTCACTTGTTGCATTGATTGCTGCAGGTGTTGGTATTATGAATATTATGCTTGTATCGGTTACTGAAAGAACCCGCGAGATTGGGATTCGAAAAGCCATCGGCGCAAAAAAGTCGAGTATATTAATTCAATTTCTGATTGAAGCTGTAATACTTTGTATCGTTGGTGGATTAGTCGGAATTGCCCTTGGTATCGGTATAGGAAATTTCTTCGGAAGTTTCCTGAACGCACAAATGGCAATTCCCTATGATTGGGTGATTATCGGTATTACAATGTGTGTTATTGTTGGACTAATATTCGGAACTTATCCTGCTTACAAAGCTGCAAACCTTGATCCGATTGAAGCATTGAGGTATGAGTGAAACATAGAACTATTAGAATTTCTAGCCCATTATATTTTTATAACCGATTGCTTGCTCGTCTGTAGTGGATTTCTTACTTTTTTTCAGCGGTTACACTGTACTAACTCACTTTTTCAAATTTTTTTATTTCTCTTTTGAGTCGGTCTTTCAATCTATCTTTTTCTACTTCCAAATTATATCTTATCTGTAAGTTCAGCCAAAATCGTTCTGATAATCCGAAATATTCCGATAATCTTAACGCTGTATCAGCAGTTATCGCCCTTTTGCCAAGAACAATTTCGTTTATTCTTCTGGCAGGAACACTTATATCCTGTGCTAATCGATATTGACTAATTTCCATTGGAATCAGAAATTCTTCAAGTAATATTTCACCGGGATGTATTGGTTCTATTTTTTTATTCATAATATTTTATCCTTTATGATAATCTATAATTTCAACTTCGTAGGCGTTATTTTCTTTCCAACTGAAAACTATTCTCAATTGGTCATTTATTCGAATACTATATTTACCGACTAAATCACCAGATAATTTTTCAAGTCTGTTACCAGGTGGAATTTTTAAATCATTGAGTTTTTCTGCACCATCAATAAGTAGAAGCTTTCTATAAGCCAACCTTTGAATTTTCGGAGGCAAATGCCTAACAAATTTTCTATTGAATAAATCTTCAGTTGATTTATCAGAAAAACTATTTATCATACGTTCTTATAATAACGCTTTGCGTTATTAAATTCAAGACTATTCTAAAATTAGTTCTCTGAGATTTATTTGGTCTCTCTCAGGCGGATTGATTTATATTATTTGGCTGAGGTAATCTCTTAAAGGATTTTCGATTTCTCTTGTTTAATGAGAATAATCTTTGGTATTACTCTTAGTATCCTTGTCGGCTATTTTGCTGGAAGCTTCTTAATTGCTCAAATGGCAATCCCTTATGAGTGCATAATTATCGGTATCTCAATGTGTGTAAACATGGGACTTATGCTTTGAACATATTCAACTTACAAAGCTGCAAACCTTGATCCGATTGACGCATTGAGGTATGAGTGAAACATAGAACTTATTTGAGATACCTGTTAGACTATCTTTTTATAATCTATTGACTTTTTACTTATTAAAGAGGCTGCCATAGCCTTTTTGATATTAAGGCAGAATAGTTGTTTTCCCGCTTTTGCGGGATCCCGTTTTACGGGAAAGTAAGAAACATTGTAGATCAGTTTTTCAAAGAACTTAATTTTTTATTTAACTGTCTCGAGCCGGATAACTATTTATTTTCTGTGCCTATTGACTTTTTACTTATTAAAGAGGTTATGAAGCAATTTTATTAAATAGATTTGTTAATTAATAATTAACTCAACTCTTTTGCCTCCATCATTATATGAAGGACAACCGCCATCAAATACAGAATAACTAACATTTTCAATTGTTATTTGTTTTGGTTGGAATCCTTCAGCTTCGATTATAAATTCATACTTACCTTCTTCTACTCCAAAACCAAATGGAATATTGCAATAATAGATACTATCGTTGCCTACAATTCCGTAGGATTCCATCAATGGATATGCTCCATATTCTTTTGAACCATTAATCTTTAATTCACGGAGAATTATAAATCTAGGATGATTATAATTAGCTGTATCACGAAGAGAAGTAATATTTAATATTGGTTCTTTGTAAGTATGAACACAAGGTCCAATTCTATTATCTTCATTGCAAGAAAGAATAATAAAAGTAAAGAAGATTACTATTGTAAATTTGATTGAACTTTTCATTTTATTTATGCTTTATAACGACGTGTTATGTTAAAACACAACACCGTAATTATTTTTAATTTAAGATTTCCTGTGTGTTTATTTTTTTATTAAACACTTTAATTATTTTCAATATCTAACTTAATCCAATCAACGAAATAAATTATCCTCTTTAATAATAGGATATCCTCCCGTATAGCGGGACAAGTCGTTATACGCTCTTCCACTAAAGAATGAGTAATTCCCAAAATGCCTGTCCCGAACTTGTTTCGGGAAGGTTTGGCTGCCATAGCCTTTTTGATATTAAGGCAGAATAGTTGTTTTTCCGCTTTTGCGGGATCCCGTTTTACGGGAAAGTAAGAATCATTGTAAATCAGTTTTTCAAAGAACTTAATTTTTAATTTAACTGTCTCGAGCCGGATAACTATTTATTTTCTGTGCCTATTGACTTTTTACTTATTAAAGAGGTTATATGCTGGTATCATTTTTATTCTGCGTTGTTGTAATTAAAGGTTCATCTATCTTCGAATTTTTTTTCCCGAAAATCTTTTTAATGAATCCCCAAATAGCAGCAAAAATTCCTACGATAAATGCCCAAATTGCTTTTCCTAGACTTTTTACAAGTTTTGTAAACCATCCACTTTTTGCTACTTGACGGCCAACCAACACCGTTCCTATCCCAACTGCTGCATACTTATCAATATCGGGATTAAAATCAGCATAACGATAATTATTATCAAAATTTACTGTTGAGCGAATTGGATAAGATGCATTTTTAATATTTTCATATTTTTCTTTGCTACATACAAAACCACTCAATAATAGTCCTTTTCTCCCAAAATATAATGAGCGATGCTCTACCATAGAAAGGCCTTCTTGTATTGATTCAATAGAAAAGTTTAATGTTTGGTTGGATTTATTTAAATAAAGTTTTTCAACATAACCTATTACATCAATTGATGAGAAACCAGAGGAAATTCTTTTTTTATTTTGTTCTTCCGTATTCTTTTTTATTTCTTCTAGAATATCAATATCCTCTAGTTCTTCTTGGACGTCTCCCATTTTAAAATATCCTAAGTCATTAAATTTGAAATAAACAAACCAATCCGCATCTTCAGAAGAAGGCATAACCAAACCAGAAATATCCATTCCCGAATTTCCAATTTCTCTCATTAATTGATTTGCATCGTAACTTTCAAGAAAAAGGAAACTATCTGGAATAATTACACTTGAATTAGAATTCGGGATTGAAACTTTAGTCGGTCCGTAAGTTGGAGAATAATCACTTATTTGTGAGAAGAATTGATGAGATGTCATCAAATACAAGGCTATAAAAAGTAAAAAACAATTTTTCATTTTATTACTCCTTTTTCATTAAGCACATAACGACTTGCCGCTAACCGGCAGCCCAGAACAAGAATGCCGAATAGTTGCAACTACTTTTATTTATAAAAAATGTTTCTTAGAACAACCTACCTTAAAGAGCAACTTAACTTTGTAACACAACAATATAATTACACAACTGCCGCACTGAAAACGCTGTCCGTGTTGAGCGGCTGGTTATAACGCATTTCTAATTTATGGACAATTACAAAATTCTAATTGCATTGAATCTTGTTTAATTTTTCCATTTCCATTGATGACAAAATCAAAGTGCTTTAAGATTTTTTTCTTATCTATAAACTCAATTTGTGTGTGATCAATTTCGCGGTTATTTTGAGGGAGTAAATAATATTTGGATAATCCTTCCCAATCTATGTCTCGGAGAGAAACAATATCTTTTAAGAAAAAACTAATCCAGTAATCGCCAAGTTTTGAATTTGGTTGCTCGTATTTAAGCTTATTGTTTGCTATAGTTACATATTTATTATCTAATTCAAATCCTATAAATTTTCTTCCGAGTCGTTTCGACGCAATCGCCGTTGTCCCAGTACCCATAAATGGATCCAGAACAACATCTGATTCATCTGTGCTCATTAAAATAATTCTCTCCAATAGATGAATTGGTAATTGACACGGATGTTCGTCTCTGTATTTATTATGTTTTATTCTATGAATATCAGTCCATACATCGGAAAGTAATGGTCCAAATGAATGCAATCCTTCTTTCTTTCCTCCATAATCCTTTAGAAGATAACCACATTTTCGACAACGTTTGTGGGGGTATCTTAATTCATAAAATTTGGATTGCTTAATATCTTTTACATAATATAAGATTCCGTAATGCGATGGTTGTAAAGATTTACCCATCGGTGCGGTTGGCGCATCCCAAGAAATCCAATGTCGGAAAGTTGCATATTTATTTAAGATAGATGAATAGTAGGTTAACCATTTTGGTATATTGTGTAGAAAAATAGCTCCAGTAGGCTTTGTAACTCTCACCATCTCTTTTATCCACACCTCACACCAATTCAGGTACTCTTTGAACTCCAAAGAATCTTTATAACCATTGTACTTTTTCTTCAAATTAAAAGGAGGGTCTGCAAATGTGATATCAATTGAATTATCTGGAATATCTTTGAATAATTCTAGCGAATCTCCATTTAGAATTTTATTTATAAATTTTTCCATAATTATTTTATCGTATCCTTTAGCAGTTCTTTAAATCTTCGTAATTCATCTTCGTGAAAAGTAAAAACATCTTCGTATGCCGAAACCATTCTTTTTAAATCACCCTTTCTGACATACCAACCAATTCCATCAACAAAACCAATAAATTTAGATTTTGGATAGTGCTGTTTGAGTAAAGCATCAATCGAAATTTCTGTTTTTGATTTATCACCTTGCCCAGAGGATGTTGTTACTAAATATGAACTTTCAATAATAAGCAGTGGATTTTTCTTATTTGGAATAATAAAGTCCATCGTTCTTTTTGAATCAGGTGCATTTGTAATTAATTCAGAAAGATCACCTCTTTCAAAAGTTACTTTGAATTCCTCTAATAAATTTTCAATAACAGTTTCGGGATTATTTTCCTTTTTGCCGGAGTATGAACCCTTTTCTTTATATCTGATTAACGTATCGATTAAGTCGGGAATTTGATATTGTAATTTAGAAATGCTAAGCTTTTTCAATTCAAATAAAGGTAATGTTTTTGCCAAAAAAGGAATTGTAGCCCCTTCAAAAAATAGATTTACTATTCCTTGTCTGAAATATTTTTCTGTTTTTATCATCGCAGTAATTTTTGAGTCAGACCATTCAGCTATTCCATCATCGGAAATATTTTCTTTTTTGAACCATCTGTCTTTGAGCAATATTCTATTTAATTCTGCATCGTCAACCACTCTGATTAATGTCGTAATGCGTTTTAAGTTTTCGTTTGAAAAACCAGTCAAAGCAAGTAAAGCGCGTAATCCGTTTTCTTTTTCCAATATTAATTTTTCAAAGAATTCTTTTTTAAGTCCGTTAAGCTCAATTTCGTTCTTTAAATTTAGAAGTAGTTCTTTGATCGAATTAACATAACCTTCATAACTTTCTTCAAACTCTTTATTGTAAAAATAGAATGTGTTTTTGTCGATTACTTTTTTAAATTTTTCATCAGTTGACTTCATCAAATGCCTCTTAAACAATTTTTTTAAAAAAGAGAACATATTCATCCTTCATAGTATTTCGCAAGCCTTTGATAGGTTTAACAATACTTTTAACAAGTTTTAGATTAGCTCTCTCACAAAAGTTTATTATTTTATCTTCTAGTTGTATTCCGCCAGTCTGATTTGTATTTGAGCCAATAATTATTACAGCATATTTATCAGGTTTTAATACTCTTGCAATTTCAACACATACAGTTCTCATATCCTCGAAATAATTTTCAAGCCTTTCTGTTTTATTCTTTCCTCTCAATCCGATCATTTTTTCTTTTAGCTTTTCCACGTCTAGTCCCAAGTATTCAAGTTGATCTTTATCGTTGCTAGCATAGTCAATTGCGAACGAATAAGGTGGAGATGTAATGATTCCATCAAATGTATTCTCTTCCAATTTTAAATCCATTGCCGTTGAATCTTTAGAAATGATTACATTCCCTAAGTTTTCTTTATCATAAAATGGATTTTCTAAATAATTCAAAACAGTATAAATATAACGTTCAAGAACTCTACTAAATAATTCTTTATGAGACGAACTTTTTGTCCTATTGAAATATCCCATAGAGTCAAGGAATGCTAATAAAGTGAGGTAATAATTTGGCTCACTTTCAAATAGCTGGATATTTTTTTTAGAGTCATACTTTTTCTTAGCTGAAAAAAAGTTAAACAACTTTTCTTCTTTTTTTATTAGTTGCTGTAATTCGGTGTTTTTTGCCTTAATGGATTCAAATTTCGTTTTGGTCATTAGCCTACAAAATGGGCTTATATCAACAGCAATGGAATTTATACCAAGGAGTGCTGCTTCAATGTTAGTAGTTCCACTTCCGCACATTGGGTCTAAAACTAATTCTCCCTTTTTTACGCCAATAATATTTAATAAACTTTTTATTAGTTGTGGATGGAATTTACCGCGATATGGAAATAAAGAGTGTGTTGCGTAGCCGGTAGAAAATGCACCATTCTCAAAATAACTTTTTGTTTTACTCGATCTGGATAATATTTCAAAAGATGGTTTGAAAGTATTTGTTTTAAAATGAATTGTAGAATTTCCCTTAATTGATTTAATGTAAGCGGCTCTATTAATTAAATCCTTGGTTTGAAGAGAGTTGTATTCTAGAAATGCAAGTTCTAATTCGAATAATTCGGTAACCGACGGCAATAATTCGATATCATTATCGAACAACTTATAAGTAAAATTATATGTGAAAATATTTTCCTTATTCATATCATAAATATATCAAAGTATAAATCAGTATTCAGCAAAAATTTAGTCGATTTTTATTTTTCTAGCTTAAAATAAGCGACTGATAATTACACCAATTTTTGTTACAGCATCGGTTGCACCCGCTAGTGTTGCCAAGACCTTAAGAGATTCCCAAACTGAAGAAATTATATTTTTGTTTGGATTCTTTTTTGCTATTTGTGTTCTTATGGTTGAAATGTCACCGGAAACATCCAATTTTTGAGTGTCATCTAATCTGTCGCTAGATTCAATTTCTTTTTCAAGCACATCTAAAAGTCTCGATAAGTCAGTGTACTCATTATTTACAATATTTCCATCTCCAATTATTGTGACTCCTTGAACGTTTGTAATATTAATATTGTGAGAATTTTCAATACTTTTAAAAAGTGTTCCGGCTTCTAAATGATTAATTCCTATATCGGAAATCTTGTATTTAATTTGTTCTTGGCTCATTTCCATTCCGGTTTTAGTTGTAATAGAACGTTCTTTTACTACTTCTCTTACCCAATCAACTTGGACTAAGTAATCCAGATTTGATGAAACATCTTGTTGAGTCATTGAATGTCTACTTTTCATTTCACTTTGTAAATCACGAATACCGATAGGTATTTTTGCAATTCCACGTGATTGTTTATGACGTTCATATAAAAATCTTAAAATTTTATCTCTCATATCATCATTTGGATTAAGAGCCATAATAACCTCTGACTTTTATGCGTTATAAGCGTGTTATGTTAAAACACAACACCGTAAATATTTTTAGTTAAAGATTTCCTGTAGCGTTTATTTTTTTATTAAACACTTTAATTAATTTCAATATCTAACTTAACCCAACTAACGAAATAAATTATCCTCTTTAATAATAGGATATCCTCCCGTATAGCGGGACAAGTCGTTATACGCTCTTCCACTAAAGAATGAGTAATTCCCAAAATGCCTGTCCCGAACTTGTTTCGGGAAGGTTTGGCTGCCATAGCCTTTTTGATATTAAGGCAGAATAGTTGTTTTTCCGCTTTTGCGGGATCCCGTTCTACGGGAAAGTAAGAAACATTGTAGATCAGTTTTTCAAAGAACTTAATTTTTTATTTAACTGTCTCGAGCTGGATAACTATTTGTTTTCTGTGCCTATTGACTTTGTACTTATTAAAGAGGTTAGTTGCTTAAAAACTATAACTTAGACCTATAAGTAAATTTAAAGTTAAAAAATGTTGATTATAATTTGATAAATCTCTTCCTTTCTCATCGTAAAATAATCCGTACAAATATCTTAGTTTTATCCCGTAGTAAAAATACCACTTAGTTGAGTTATCACTTATTGGAGTTATCATATCTATCGTTCCACTTAATCCAATATTAAAAGAAGCTAATCTATCTTCAAAACTTTCTTTATTATAAACGATAGATCTATTCACAATTGAAAAGGAAGGACCAATGCCATAAAATATTTTTTCACTTAATTTGTTTTTAAGAAGAACATCTAATGTGTGGAAAGATAAAGAAGCATCAACGTAAGAAGTGCCAATATCAAAACCACTTGTTCTTACAAATTCCAATGCTCCATTATTGGAAGCATAAATGTATGAGTAGTCTAATTGAATATTGTAATTAAAAAGAGTCTGATTTAAATAACTTGCTTCAATACCATAATTTAAAAGGAAATTACTATCATCCGTTATCTTCAGCGGATTCTCGGAATTGTAAATAAATATTCCAACACTAGGTGAAAGTTTGATCTGACTTTGTGCAATGGAGCATGAAAAAAAGATTAGAATTATGGAAACGATTTGTAATATATACTTTTTCATTTTTTAATTAATATCAACCTTCTTGTGGCTTCAAAAAATGTATTATCATTTACGCCTCTTGCTGTGAGATTATAAAAGTAAAATCCCTCTGCAAGACCCACGGTATTAACAGTAACTGAGTGTACTCCCGCAGATTGTTGAGTATCTACGATGGTAAAAACAATAGTATCATATGAATTTTCTAATGTAAGTTTTACGTAAGACTCAACTGGTAGGCTGTACGTTATACTTGGAGGATCTGAATCATAAGTATCTAAAACCGATGACCCACAACCAATAAAAAATATTATAAGAATTAAAACCACTCCCGTTTTTTTCATAAAATTTATCCTTATAATTTTGGCAACTAACGGCTATTATGTTAAAACACAACACCGTAAATATTTTTATTTAAAGATTTCCCGTAGCGTTTATTTTTTATTAAACACTTTAATTAATTTCAATATTTAACTTAACCCAACTAACGAAATAAATCATCCTCTTTAATAATAGGATATCCTCCCGTATAGCGGGACAAATCGTTATACGCTCTTCCACTAAAGAATGAGTAAGTTCCTAAATGCCTGTCCCGAACTTGTTTCGGGAAGGTTTGGTTGCCATAGCCTTTTTGATATTAAGGCAGAATAGTTGTTTTCCCGCTTTTGCGGGATCCCGTTTTAGGGAAAGTAAGAATCATTGTAGATCAGTTTCTCAAAGAACTTAATTTTTAATTTAACTGTCTCGAGCCGGATAACTATTTATTTTCTGTGCCTATTGACTTTTTACTTATTAAAGATGTTATACTTCTTCTTTATTATTCTTGATTTCGAACTAAAAACAGTGTGGTTGCAAAGGTATTATATTCTTCTTCTTCCCAATTAAAAGTTATTCTTAAGTTGTTAAAATCAATCTCTCTGTTTTCATTTAAATAATTTGTAATACCTTCTGATAAGAGTTCTCTATTTCTTTTAAGTTTCCAACTATTTTCAAGATTCTGTAAATCAATCAAGATAAGGAAAAATCTATTCGCCGAATCAAATCGTCGCGGTCCTTGTTCTTGATACAACCAAATAATTAACTCTCTCGGATTTTGAATTGTATCATTTATTATTTCTCTTCGAATTCGGTGAAATTCTTCCATAAAATTTTGTGATTCTTCACCCGGGAATTCAGTTATTCTCGTTAATAGTTCTTGAAACTGTTCATTATTTTTTGCGTTTCTATCAAATGGGATATTGTTTCGACGGGCAAAAGATTTAAGTTCAGTAAGTTCGGGGCGCAAACCAAGTTGCTGTCTTTTTAATTTCATAAATCCATCAGGGAAGTAGGTTACTTTCAAATCGAATGGAAAGTTATGCCAAAAAAAGTCAACTTTTTTTACTAGACCTATAGATGGGGTAATATCAGGATGATCCCTAAACATATCTTCAATCAAAATTGAAGACCAATGATTATACCAAGAACAAAGAATATAACCACGTAATCTTGGACTTATGTCATTTTCGATAGCAGTATTTAACTGATTGTAGTCTCTTATCTTTTTAATGTAATTATTAACTAAAGTTTGTTCAACAGCATTTTGATAAAAACCACCCCAGTCAAAAACTTGTAAGCGATACAATTGTGTATATAGAAAATCTTCATTACCTATTCTTTCTTCTCTTTCCCTATCATAGACTTGCTGAATAAAAGT
Organism: Ignavibacteriota bacterium; assembly: GCA_013285405.1. NCBI lineage: Bacteria > Pseudomonadati > Ignavibacteriota > Ignavibacteriota bacterium. Next base: position 3,143,180 of record CP053446.1, read on the forward strand.
CTGTATTACTTCAATATCTATGTTTTGACAAAAAAGATGTCTAAACAATTCTCGCGCAGCTATTTCAGTAGTGTCAATACCAGCTAATTCTGCAAGTTCTTTTAACAAATCGGAGCGTGACATTGAGCGTAATAATAAAAAATAATAACCATATTGATGTTCAAGAATTGTTGGGAAATCATTGTTTTTATATGCACGGGTCAATAATTGGAAAATTTCTCTCATTAAGTGAATTCCTAATTTTTATTATTTGAATGTAATTGATCTATGATTTTTACTGCCTCAGATATTTTGAAAAACTTATTTTGGTTTAGATAAAATTTAAATAGCTGATTAAATATCTGATAATGTTGAAGAGATTTACTACCTTTTATTGATAAACCATCTACTAAGCTTAAAATTTCTTCTTTTGGGGGAATTATTATATTCAATGGATGATTTAAGTGATTTTTCTTTTTTATAAATGTTAGAATAAAATCCGTTTTTAATCCTTTGCCTCTTGTATCTTGAACAACTGAATTTGCGGAATAGTCTAAGGTTTCGACTTTGTGCAGTTGAAAATTAAGTGAGTGCAGTTCTGAGATAACATTTATCCAAGTGTTATCATCAAGTGAATTGAACATTAGTGAAAAATACTTTTCATATTTCAAAACTCTGTAGATTTCTTGAAAAACTTTATTTAACAGACTATTGTAATTCTCTAAATTCTTTTTCCTTTCTTTGGATTCACTTATTACTATTTCATTTTCATAATCCACATCCATTTTTAGCCAACTATTCCACAGCATACTTAATTCTAAATAAGGAATTCTGTTACCGTGTGGTGGGTCAGTTATAATATAGTCAATGGAATTATCCGGTATTTCCTCTAAAGCTTTCTGAGCTGGTAAATTCCTCAAATAAAGGTTTTTATCATTATTGCTTAGTGAAGTAATGCTATTAACTTCTTTTATTTCATAATCACTTTTTTCTTGTTGTTTCTTTGCTTTTAGAATTTTTTGAAATTTATTATTAAAGCAGTTCCAAACATTTATTTCAAAATTTTCTTTTGGTGTCCAGTAACCAATGACCCAACTTCCAACTTCTTTTCTTGTTTCGTTTGATTGCCCTTTATATTTGCCCCTATTTTTTACGACAAAAACCATTTTGCTAGCTTGTCCAACAGAAGATGTAAAACAGAATTTTAATATATTTCTTATTTCGGGATCATCTTCTTGTTCGATAGCATTCATCAACATAGATAAAGCAAATAAATTGCGTGGTGTGAATAACTCGTAAATTTTTTTACCACCATAAGCATTTATTCGTGGATTATGAAAAAAATCATTTTGTGGATAGTAATAATTGATTTTATCGTAATTGAATTGACTGATAAAACTAATATCACCTTCAGTTGGATTTGTAATATTCTTATTTGAGCCGTTTTGGTACCAAATTTCAGTTAGCTTGTTTTCTTCCCAAATGAAATGTGTAGCTAAATATTTTTTATTTTCTCTTTCAATAACGTATAGAGAGTTAATATCATCTTTAACTTTTGATTCAATTTTCAAATATGATTCATAAAGTTTTGAAGTAGATATTTTATTTAACATTTGCTTAGTTATAAAAATTGCAGAAGGGTTTATATCAAAACCTACTGCCTTTCGATTACTTAGTATGGATTCAATGATAGAAATTCCAGAACCACAAAATGGATCTAAAACTATTTCTTCTACTTGAGAATATTTTTCAATGAAATGACGAATTATATTATATGGCTTTTTTGACCAATATTTATGAACTCCATAAATACCAGTATAACTTTCTGCAGAATAATCATCTATATTTTTTTTTACATCAAATATCTCTAATTGCATCTTTACCTTATTTTTTCATTTTTTCCAAAAATAACCATTTAGTAAACAAGATGTGTAATTGAAATTGAATAGAAGTATAACGGCGTGTTATGTTAAAACACAACACCGTAAATATTTTTATTCAAAGATTTCCGGTGTGTTTATTTTTTTATTAAACACTTTAATTAATTTCAATATCTAACTTAACCCAATCAACGAAATAAATCATCCTCTTTAATAATAGGATATCCTCCCGTATAGCGGGACAAGTCGTTATACGCTCTTCCACTAAAGAATGAGTAAGTCCCTAAATGCCTGTCCCGAACTTGTTTCGGGAAAGTATGGCTGCCATAGCCATTTTGATATTAAGGCAGAATAGTTGTAGATCAGTTTTTCAAAGAACTTAATTTTTAATTTAACCGTCTCGAGCCGGATAACTATTTATTTTATGTGCCTATTGACTTTTTACTTATTAAAGAGGTTAGGTTTACTTTTTAGCATTTATTACTTCTTTGGATTCCAATCAGGATAATCATTGATTGGAAAGACACCTTGATAATTAGTTAATTTGGTAATACTTCCATTAGATAAATTTTTTATATAAATATCAGCTCTTCCATCATTTGTAAAGGTGGAGAATACTATTTTATTTCCATCCGAAGAATAAACTGGTGTCGATTGAGCAGAGCCTAAATCAATAATCAATTCTTCATTATTCGTATTTATATTTACTCTGAATATTTTATCATAAAATCCGAGGACAGTTTCAGGTGCAACAAACAAAATATCGGTATTGATCGGCGAAAATGAAGATTTTATGATTGGATCTTTTTTGCTCAGTTCTTTTATATCGCTCCCATCTAAATTCATTATATGGAGCGAAGCTTTACCACTATCATTATCTCGAAATGATCTGAAGATTATTTTATCATAATGAGGTGAGACAACTGGACAGAAGTCAAATATAGTTCCATCTGTTATTTGAATTAAATTACTTCCATCAGAATTTATAGAGCAAATTCCATCCCCACCAAATATTATCTTATTTTGTTCTACCCAATTTGGATAATTTCCTTCAATTAATAATGCTTGGTTAGAACCATCTGCATTTATAATATAGATTTGTCTGATATTTTGTTCTGAAAATACTTGAATCAATATTTTTGCCCCGTCCGGTGACCATTCAATCCATTCATACCCATTATAAATATTTAAATCAAAAGATATCTGTTTTTGATTAGAGCCATCTTTATTCATAACAAATAATTGATTCTTCCCATTTACTTCGGAGAGATAAGCAATTCTTTCCCCATCGGGCGACCATTTGGGAAACCAGTCCTTCACATTATTGTTTGTTAATCTTGTTTGATTACTTCCATCTGCATTCATAACATATATTTCAAAATTCCCATCGCGATTGGAATTGAAAACAATTTCATAATTAAGTTGTGAAATATCTGGCTCAGTAATTCTTTCTTTACAACTATGAATCGTAAAAAAGGTAACTGCTATAAATAATATTTTTATATACTTCATAGTAAACCTAACGACGCGTTATGTTAAAACACAACACCGTAATTATTTTTAGTTAAAGATTTCCAGTGTGTTTATTTTTTTATTAAACACTTTAATTATTTTCAATATCTAACTTAACCCAACTAACGAAATAAATCATCCTCTTTAATAATAGGATTTCTTGTTATACGCTCTTCCACTAAAGAATGAGTAATTCCCAAAATGCCTGTCCCGAACTTGTTTCGGGAAGGTTTGGCTACAATAGCCTTTTTGATATTAAGGCAGAATAGTTGTTTTCCCGCTTTTGCGGGATCCCGTTTTACGGGAAAGTAAGAAACATTGTAAATCAGTTTTTCAAAGAACTTAATTTTTTATTTAACTGTCTCGAGCCGGATAACTATTTATTTTCTGTGCCTATTGACTTTTTACTTATTAAAGAGGTTATACAAAATGCCCTTTGATTTGTTTTTTATTTAAGAATATAACTAATGAAATAGATATTGCGATAAAAAATACTATCGCAACTATAATTCCTATACTGAATAAAAAGTATATGCTCTTATTAAAAACCAGTTTGATAACTATAATTAAAATTAATATCTGTCCTAGAATAAAAATTGACGATAAGGCAATTAATGAAACTCTTGCCCAATTTTTGTATTTTGTTAGGAAAATTCCTCCAACCAGAAACAGCAAACCAAATAGTACCATCGCCAAACCAAATTTTAACATATAATTGAAGAACAAATAATATCCTGAATAATCTAGCCCTGTCCGTGGATCAGTTAAGGGTGAATTCTGTTCAAAGAACCCACCTGAACTTAGCGCAAGGCTACCAAGTCCATTACTGAATATTGATAATCCTATAATTATTATCCCAACTGTTTTAATTGATTTAGGTTTTACTTCTTCCATAATGTTTTTTGTATAACACCTTTGCGCCTAACCCGCCGCCAATAACAAGGAAGACAAGTAAAGAACAAAAGCCAAATATTTAACAAACTGCGTTTAACTTGCATCAGTAAATGCAGTTTGTAAAAACGTTAATTAATTAAGAACACATAGAACAAAATGCCAAACAAAAACACAATTTCGAAAATCTCAAATCCGCCTAACTAAAATGGCGGTCGGGTTGAGGCGCTGGTTAGCCAGTAACCTTTGGACGATAATACCAATAATCAGTTTTATATTTTATTTCTTTAAGATTACTTGAATAACATTCTCGATAATTTTTAGTAGTATCATTCACACATAACTTTTTGATATAGTTAGCTAAGCTTTGGTTCATTTCTAAGATTACTGGATTTAGTTCTGTATTTTCTCCGATTCCAAATTCAATACGCTGGCAATAATTCCATCTTTTAACCTGTAGTGAGTTAAACGTTATTTTACTTTCGTCATCTGGCCAACAATTATCTGGTTCACCTCTATCTGTAATTAATCCAGCTTTTAAGAAATTAATTTTTGAAAAAGATTCGTCTATGAGGAATAATAATTCATTTACCCTTTTGGATTCTTTTTTATTCAAAACGTGTTGAATGATTTTTATTATTGGCCATTTTCGAACACGATTTGATTTATATTCAATTTCTCTATTCCATTCAGCATAACGGACTAATGGCTGAAGGAAATTTTTATGTCTATTTATAGTATTATCAACAAACACTGAATACGAAAAAGCATTTCTACGAATTCCCATTGGTTGATTGACCAAACTATAAATTGGGTCTAACCATCCAGAGTTTGCAAACCTCGCTGGCGAATTAATCCATTCTGGACCTTCTAAAAGGATAGTTCCAATTTTTTGATTCCGTAGTTTACTTTGTCTTGAAGGTTTTATCATTATTTATTTTTCTGCCTAACGACGTTGCGCCTAACCCGCCGCCAATAACCGGGAAGCCAAGTAAAGCACAAATGCCAATGATTAAACAAACTGCACTTAACTTGCATCAGCAAGTACAGTTTGTAAGTTAATTAATTAGAACGAACACTTAGAACAACAAACTATAACTAAAACACAATTTCAAAAATTATAAATCCGCCAAACCAAAACAGCGGTCGGGTTGAGGCGCTGGTTAGGTAGTGCAATATTTTTATTGTAAACTTTTAATTTTAGTAATAACAATAGTTCGACCCCATTGTTGAATTGTCATTTTATCAGTTATGTAACCTTCAAAAAGAATTCTAAGACTATCTTTCTGAAAATTGGGATTAAGGTTTTCAGGTAAAAAGTGTTCGTTTGAATCAGTTATTATTCCATAAAAACCACCTTCAAGAGAAAAATAGCTAATAGTTCCTTCACCAGATACAGTTTGTTGTTCGTCTTCACATCCAATAAAGAATAAAAGAAGGAATGCGATGAAATAAAATTTTGATTTCATATTTACCTCCAATCAATAAATAAAACTACCTAACGACGTTGCCGATAACCCGCCGCCCATAACAACCGGCTTAGTTAAAAAGACAAAACCAAAGATTTGGCAAACTGCACTTAACTTTCTTTGCAAGTGCAGTTTGCAGCAATGTTAATTAGCAGAACAACATTGAACAACAAACTTGTTACGGAACTACCAAGCCAAAAATATTAAAACTGCCGAATGCGAAAAGGCGGTCGGGTTGATTGGCTGGTTAGCTGCGTATAGTATATTAACTTCATTTATTTTTTAAATTTTCTCAAATAAGAATAATATATTTTTGGACCAATTGGGCCTTGTTTATTTCTATCATAACTTCTTCGAGGTTGAAAAAACTGACACAGTGTTTCATTTTTACTATCAAAATATAAAGCTCTTCTATGACGACTTTAGTTTAATTTTCGTGTATCAAAAAACCCCAACTCTGGCGCAATAATAATTAATACAGGTTCCGTAGGTTCCAAATCTCCATACGCATCCATGTATATTATTTCTGCTTTGATAATTGAATATTCACTTTTTACAGTATCTAAACTTCTCCAATTATTCTCATCCGGATATATCATTGTACAAGTAAAATCGTCATCAAAATATAAGCGATAAGTTTCCTCATAATTGTAATCTTCATTGTTTAATTCCCAATCATAATCGACTAAGTAATCTTTTAATTCTTCTACTGTTTCTGGAGTACTGTTACAACTTTGAATAAGAGTGCATCCTAACAAAGTAAATGATAAAATTAATTCATTATTTTTTCTTATCCCAATAATTCAGATTATCACCCAAATTTTCTTTTCCAATTATCAGCCAATTAAGTCCATAAGTAGGTTGCATCCCTTCATAAGTGAAAATAAGAATTGGATTACCTATTTTAAGGTTGTCTTTATAGTAGTCTTTATCGTATTCATCAAATTGATCAATGAACTGTTGATCAACACGTTTGATTTCAAATGTTCCTTTTCCATAAACCTTGTGGTGCGCTCTTTGCTGGTATACATTACCCAGACTTCCTGTTGTAGTACCTACTACCTCACTTTCAATGTCAAAGAATTCAAACTCTCCATTCTTAACTATTAATTTTGCGTCAGCATATTGGTATTCACCATCATATTCTCTGTTAGCACCGCAACCAATCAATAGCGTTAGCGTTAAAAGTAGGGTTGACGTTTTCATTTGTTTTCCTTTTATTTCTTGAAGTTAAAAGTTAATTAGAATTTAAAAGTTAAGAGAAGCATATACACACTGTTTCTTGGTTCACCTCTTATATTCCCAGGTTTAAAAGATGAACTTTTTATCTCTTGTTTGATTATTTTTTCAAGTTTACCGCTATATACTGAAGGATTAGTACTCCTGGGTTCCACCTTAATGACCTCACCTTTTTTATCTATATAGACATAATAATATGCAGATTTATCAATTCTCCAACCTAAAGAAGTTGAACCATGTTTTTCCAATATTCTTTTATATAAGTTTTCCAAACTATTTACCATAGTTGGATTTTTGAAGTTGCGAGGATTTGATTTAAGACCTAAATCGGATGTTCCTTGATACCATTCTTCATCTTCAGAGGAACCTTCATTGTACGGAGGGATTAATTTTATAACAAAAATATTAGCATTAGCTTTCTTTTCAATATTTATATTGCATTCCTGTATTGCAATATCTGAATTTCCAGCTAAAAAGATTTCTTCGTTCGGTCCAATTGTGAAATCATTAAAATATCCTTTACTGTTGCCATTACTTCGTAACCACTCAAGCTTATTAATTTTCAATTCTAGGTTATTAAAAAATTGAACCTCAGTAGTCGGGTCATATCTAAAAATAGTTCCGTTTGACAATAAATAAATTTTATTTTTATAAATGTTAAATCTGTTAATTTGATCTGTTCTAGTTGACCATTCAAGTACCCCCTTAATATTAAATTTAGCTAAATAATAGCCACCACTAGTTTCTTTAAACTTGTCGGTTGCTATTTCAACATTATTCCCAGGAAGACTGGTTACAGTTATATAAGCATTATTATCGTTATCTGTTTTCAAGCCAACTATTTGATTCTCAGATCTGCCGCCCGCCTTATTAACCCATTGAAATTCTCCATTAGTATTATAATCGGCAATGAAAACATCTGGATATTCATCACCTAGCCAAACACTTTCCATATTTTTATTTTCAAACGTAATTTCCTTTGTAAAGATTCCTCCAACAAAAACGTTATCATCACTTCCCACTGAAATAAATTTTGCACAATCATAATTGCTTGCACCAGCCGTTTTTACCCATAATTGTTTTTTTAAATCTTTGGAATACTTAATCAGAAAAACATCCATACTTGGTAATTCATCACCAAAAGTGCTTATTCTTTTGTAACTGCTGAATTTTTTATTTGAAAATGTTGCTTCACCTTGAAAACCCCCAGCTATATAAATGTTGTTACTATTATCAACAACGATTCCACTTGGAACTAGTACTTTTGATGTCATTAAATGTTTTTCCTTTTTTACAACTCCAAAATCTGCATGATTTATGATTTCCCCATCGTTGTTTATTTTGTATATATGTCCAGCAGTTTGATTATCATCATCCGTTAGAGTTAATAAAAATAAATTTCCTACACTATCAATAGAAAAATCAAGCAAAGGTTCCAAATAATTTCCTTCAATATGCCATCTAAGGTTGCCTTTGGAGTTATATGATGCAACAACATATCCAGAACCTGAATCTAAAATGTTTGAATTTTGATCCAGTTTTACTGTGCCTGAATAAAACAATAATAAATACAAGTTTCCACTTTGATCAGCTTCAATCTTTTTTATTTCTAATTCTCGTTCAGCTAATATCTGCATCCACCAATCGCATGTCTGGGCTGAGAGTTGAATTGAAAACAAAAAGAAAAAATATATTACAAAAAGGATTTTTGAAGTAATTATTTTCATATAAAGTTATCCCTTTGTTTTTGAAGTTAGTAAGTCTCTATAGATTGTTGAGGTATCGTTAATGAAATCTATGTACATTTCAATGAGTTTATCTTCATTATCAAATAAATTTTTATTTTGTCCTCTCATTAATTCTTCATCACCAGTCTTGATTTTTCCATAAGGGTATAAAATCCTGATACCAAATTCAAATTGTTTAGCATATTTTTTCAGTTGGTTAAACTGATTTTTAATTTCAGTTATATTAGTTTGCTCTTGATTTAATTCAGAAAAATTAAGTTCAAATTTAAATGTCTCAAATGTTTTCCCCTTTTGTTGCCCTTTTTTCCAATCCATTAATTTGTAATTAACTAATTGTAAAAAATATCTTGAACGTTGAATCTTATCTAAAGTCAATACTTTTTTAAAAACATTATTGAATTCCTTGTTTTCTAATATTTTCTCCATCTGATTCTTTTTTGACGAGAGATTTCTAGTAGTTAAGGATATACCTGCTCCATCAAAATCAAAATAAATCGAATAATGTGGATTGTATTGAGCCTTTCCTTTATCAGACCAACCATAAAAATCCCAAATATAATCAGCTAAAGGGCGTCCTGATCTATATAAGTAAGGATGAGTATCCTTGATTTTTTCATCGAGTCTGATAAGTAGTATTTTGAATTGTTGCCTAGCATCTATTCGGTTATAACCTTTTCCACTAGTTATAAATGATAAATCAAGATTTTGTCCAGTTTTCATTAAAACCTCTTTAAAATCCTTAATAAAATATTTTCTCATTGGATTATCATTATGGATAGTATCAACAAAATTATTTTCATTCATTGAATCTATAATCTGTTTCCAACTTTTAGTAACTAACCAAAAATTTTCATTAATATTATCTTTAGTTATGTTAAAGTGTTTCTCTATATGTCGCTTTAGCTGATTGGTATCAACTTTATTATGTTTTATTTTCGATTCAATCATAATTGCCCAATCATCAAGAATTAGCCAGCCGTCGGGTCTGCTGCCTTTAGATTTATTCTCTGCTACTGATTTTATTAAATCTTTTTTTGTAATCTCAGGCTTAATGTTTGAAATAACTAGTAAAATTTTTTTTGTTTTTTTATCTTTTATTTTCTCAGAAAGTTGTTTGTCAATATTTTGTAAATCAAAGTAAATATTCTTTGATTTATCTATCCGTATAGAATTTTCTTTAAAAAGTAGGTTAAAATATTTAATAATATTGTTTTGAAATGATTTTAGAGTGATTAAAAATGCGCGAGTTAAATTATCCTCCAAAACTTCGAATTGTTTTTTATCCTTTAATGTTAATTCATCAAGCGAATCTTCTGAATTATTTTTTCTTTTGCCACCGATAGAGTAAGAATAAAATAAGTTGAAGTGAGGATCCTTAAAATCAATATGACTTCTATTATTTCTCATTTTGAATTTTATATTTTTCCCTTGAAATCAGTAGAAAAAATATTAGAATTACATTAAGCAGCTAACTATTACTTATACCGAATTGGTGGTCCTCAATCCGGTTGTTATTTAAGAATTATTTTCTAATCTACCGACCACATTATTTATTATTTTTTTCTTCTAACTTATTTTAATGCTTATACTTAAAAATGCAATTACCGGGTTCTTTCAGGAATATATTCCCGAAAGTTTTTCTCATCTATCAACTTTTAATCCAATGGGCTTCTAACTCCAATGCCTCTATTCAACACGTGAGTATATATCATCGTTGTCTTCACTGAATTATGCCCCAGCAATTCCTGTACAGTTCTGATATCATAACCGTTTTGCAGAAGATGTGTAGCAAAGCTGTGTCTTAAAGTATGTGGTGAAGCTTGCTTTGCAACTCCTGATTTCCGAACGGCTGCTTTAAAATCTTTTTGAAATGTACTTGGATGCAAATGTACTCTGAAATATTTTCTTAACTCCGAATTATAAACAGGACTTTTTGCCGGGAATATATATTGCCAGGCAAGCTCTTTACCAGCATTCGGATATTTTTTTGCAAGTGCATACGGTAATGGAGCTTCTATTTTTTGCCCAGCCAAATCTTTCTTGAATAGATTTTTGACTTTGTTTAAATGAGTTCTAAAGTCGGTAACAAGCTTGTCTGGCAGTACAGTAATTCTGTCTTTCTCACCTTTGCCATCCCTAACAGAAATTGTCATCAAATCAAGATCGATGTCTTTTACTCTTAAACTTAAACATTCACCTAATCTTAAACCTGCACCATAGAGCAGTTTGGAAATCATCAGTGCGATACCTTCCAAATTTTCGAATATTTTTTTAACCTCCTCTTTTGAAAGCACAACAGGTAAGTGTTTCTTTCGGTGTGTAAACTTAATTTCTTCAATCCAGCCTACATTTTTATTTAAAATATTTTTATAAAGAAAAAGTATTCCCTGCAGGGCTTGGTTCTGAGTCGCACTCGAGACGTGATGATCTGTGGCCAGGTTATTAATAAACGATTTTATCTCCTCAGCACCCATTTCATTTGGATGACGTTTATTATGGAAAAACACAAACCGCTTGATCCAGTTTGTATAAGCTTTTTCCGTTTTTATGCTGTAATGCTTTGAACGAAGTTCAGTTCTAACTTTATCCAGAAGTTTTAGCGCAGGCATTTAATCCCCGAATAAGTAATTACTTGATTCAAACTTAATATTTACAGTTTGAAAAATCAATCGGTTTAATTGCTCTATACTGGTTATTTTAAGTCCATTCTTTCAATATGGACTTGATAAAGGCACTGCTTAAATTATTTGGAACTCAACCCAACCCTTCTCTTGCCAAGAGAAGGGCTTGCTAATTGTGATGACTTATCATCAACTTTCTGACAGAATTCTGTAATTAAACGATTTATTGGCATTAAGTCTCTGTCTTTTTAAGAAAGATTAGAAAGCTTTTTTAAGTGGACAGATACACAAATATCAGTTCAGACTATTCCATCAATACACCCTTTATGGACTTGATAAAAGCACTGCTTAAATTATTTGGAACTCAACCCAACCCTTCTCTTGCCAAGAGAAGGGCTTGCTAATTGTGATGACTTATCATCAACTTTCTGACAGAATTCTGTAATTAAACGATTTATTGGCATTAAGTCTCTGTCTTTTTAAGAAAGATTAGAGAGTTTTTTTTAAGTGGACAGATACACAAATATCAGTTCAGACTATTCCATCTATACACCCTTTATGGACTTGATAAAGGCACTGCTTAAATTATTTGGAACTCAACCCAACCTTTCTCTTACCAAGAGAAGGGCTTGCTAATTGTGATGACTTATCATCAACTTTCTGACAGAATTCTGTAATTAAACGATTTATTGGCATTAAGTCACTGTCTTTTTAAGAAAGATTAGAGAGTTTTTTTTAAGTGGACAGATACACAAATATCAGTTCAGACTATTCCATCCATACACCCTTTATGGACTTGATAAAGGCACTGCTTAAATTTACATTTCAAAAACAAAATCCTTGTTTCGTTATTGAAATTAAGCATTCTTCACATCGTAATATTATTTCTTTTAATTCCTTCTTTAGCTGAAGTATTAGCTCAGAATCAGTATGCTACTCATACGGTTACTGATACAATTCCGATTAATTTTGATAACCTTTATAATATTTCAAGCGTTTCGATTATTCCATTCTCTGAAATGATAGAATTACGCAATCACATTCTTGAAAGATTCACCGATTATAATTTTTCATATTCAACGGCTACGTTTACTTTATCCGACACACTGCCATATTCTATTTTCGATACTTTGATAGTTACTTACGAAACAATAAGAATCGGTTTGAAAAAAGAATACAAGAAAAGATCGTTAGTACTCAAGTATGACGAAAAACGCGGCGATACTTTACAGGTTGTTCAGACTGAAACCGGAGGATTTACTCCTGAAGATATTTTTGGTCCGGGCTTACAAAAAAGCGGAACGTTGATAAGAGGTTTTACTGTCGGAACAACAAAAGATTTTTCTCTCAACAGCGGATTAAGATTACAACTTTCAGGAAATATTACTGAAGATATTGAAATAGTTGCTGCATTAACTGACCAGAACACTCCGATTCAACCGGAAGGGAATACCGAGCGACTTGAAGAAGTTGATAATGTTTTCATCCAGATAAAACATAAAAATGCGACAGGAACTTTTGGTGATTATAATTTGACAAACAGGAATGGTGAGTTCGGTGTTATAAACCGCAAGCTTCAGGGATTGATGGGAACGGTGAACTTCAATCCTCATCAGGGTTATGTTGCAGTTGCAGGACAGCGGGGAAAATTTAATTCAATTAATTTCAACGGAACAGATGAAGTTCAGGGTCCATATAATTTAACTGGTTTAAACGGAGAGAAGGATATCGTTATACTTGCAGGAACTGAAAAAGTTTTTCTTGATGGAATTGAAATGATCCGCGGTGAAAATAATGATTACATAATTGAATACTCAAACGCTACAATAACTTTCACTCCGAAAAGATTAATTACAAACGCAAGCAGGATTGCAGTTGATTTTGAATATACTGATCGGAAATATTCCAGAAATTTTTTCGGTACCGGCGGACAATCATTATTTATTAATGACAAAATGAAAGTTGCATTCCAATATTTGCAGGAAGGTGATGATCAGGATGCACCGATTGATTTTGCCCTGTCAGAAGATGATAGACGAATACTAACAGAAGCTGGTGATGATCCACTGAAAGCAATTAAATCAGGAGTAATACTTGCGCCGCTTGACTCTCTCGGTAATAGAAAAGGTATTTACCAGGCAATTGATACTTTAATTAATAATGAAACTTTTGTTTATTACCTCTATAATCCGGGCGATTCACTTTCATTATTTATAGTTTCATTCAGTTATGTTGGCGAAGGAAACGGTGATTACGTTCGTGAAGCTCTTGGTAAGTTTCGTTTTGTTGGAATTAAGCAGGGAGGTTACTTACCTGTAATTTTTCTTCCTCTTCCGCAGATTAAGCAATTAGGAAATTTGACTACTACAATAAATCCTTTTGAAAATGTTCAGCTTGATTTGGAATATGCAGGAAGTCTATGGGATAAAAACAGATTTTCAACTCTTGATGATGGAGATAATTATGGTTACGCCGCAAATGTTTCACTCAAAGTTATTCCGTCGAACATAAGTCTCGGTTCATTAAATCTTGGCAAAGCTGGTTTTTCATATAGAGAAAGATTCATCAATAAAAAATTTACTTCGACTGACAGATTCAATGAAGTTGAATTTGACAGAACCTATAACACCTCAGGTTCATCAACACAGGAAGATGAACAATTCAGAGAAGCCCGGTTAAATCTTATTCCAATTGAACAGTTAAGTATTTCTTCATTAGCAGGATTTCTTAAAAGAGGAGACTTATTTCAATCCAATAGATACAACAATGCAATAAGGTTTTCTGACCAGACTAATTATAATATTTTTTATAATCTGGATTTTGTTGATACAAAAAATCAAAATAACACCACCGATTGGTGGCGGCACTCCGGTGATGCTCATTATGTTTTCTGGAATCTTATCAAACCGGGTTTCAATTATCTTGCTGAGAATAAAAAGGGATATGGTGCAAATAAAGATTCACTCATTTCAGGGAGTCTTGAGTATTATGAACTTAATCCATATCTCCAGCTGCTTGAGATTGAAGGACTCAGCTTCACGGCAAAATATTCACGCCGCGATGATTATCTGCCGATGGGTGGAAATATGACAAAGGAATCAATTGCAAGAGCGCAGATTTATGATCTTACTTACAGAGGAATTGAAGAAGTATCGACTACATTAAATCTTACTATCAGAAATAAAAATTATTCTGAAACTTATAAGCAATCAGGTTTTTTGGACAGTGAACAATTGCTGATCAGGTCTCAATCAAAATTTACTTTCTGGGAAAAGATACTTAACGGAGATTTGTATTATGAAGTATCAACTGAAAAACAGGCAAGACTTGAAAAAATATTTGTTCGTGTTGAGCAGGGAACAGGCAATTACAAATATCTCGGTGATCTGAATAACAATGGAATTGCTGATGATAATGAATTTGAACCAACTCTTTTTGATGGTGATTATGTTCTTGTAACTTTTCCGACAGACGAACTTTTTCCGGTTATCAATTTAAAGACAAATACCAGATGGAAAATTCAATATGCAGATATTTTTGATAAAAGTACTTTCATTGGAACCGTTCTCGAACCATTATCCACAGAAACTTCCTGGAGGATTGAGGAGATTACCCGTGAAAGTGATCTTTCAAAAATTTATTTACTTCAGCTTAATTTCTATCAGCAGGAAGGTGTAACAATCCGCGGAGCAAACTTTTTCCAGCAGGATATTTTTATAAATGAAAACAGACAGGACCTTTCTTTCAGGTTCAGATATTCGCAAAGGTTGGCAATGAGCGAATTTAATACAGGTGTGGAAAACGGTTATAACAGAGAAAGAAGTTTGAGGATAAGATTCAGAATGATTAAAGAAGTTAGCAATCAAACTGATTTTATAAATCTTACTGATAATGTTTCTGCTCCTATGCCTTCAACCAGAAACAGACAGATTTCTGATAATAGTATAACAACAGATTTTTCATACAGACCAATTGGAACTGTGGAAGTCGGGTTGAAGATTAAAGTCGGAAAAAGTGAAGATAATTTTCCTGAATTACCAACAGTAATTGATTTGAATTCACAATCAGGCAGATTTAACCTTTCAATTGCACAAACAGGAAGATTGCGAATTGAAATTGAACGAACTGAGTTGATAGTAAATACAATGGAAAATATTATCCCGTTTGAAATGTTGAATGGCAATCAAATTGGAAAAAATTATTACTGGCGATTAAATTTTGATTATCGAATCGCATCATTCTTACAAACTACTATTGGATATGATGGTCGCTTACAAGGTGAAAGCAGAACTGTTCACACAGCGAGAGCTGAAGCGAGAGCGTATTTTTAATTTATAATTTTTAATTTATAATTTATAATGAACAATGGATGTAAAGTGATTTTTAAAAGTTGTTAAGCAGGGAAAAAGAATATGAAACTAATTTCAAATCTGATTGAAGCACATATTTTTCGTGAATCAAAAAACGGAATAGAGTTTTTATTATTGAAAAGATCTGAAGGACAGCCATACCCCGGTTTGTGGCAGATGGTAACAGGCAAAATAAAATCCAATGAAAAAGCATATCAGACTGCTTTGAGAGAAATAAAAGAAGAAACGGGTTTAACTCCTGTTCAGTTTTGGGTTGCACCAACAGTTAATTCTTTCTACGAACCCATAGGTGAAAATATTTGTCTGATTCCTGTGTTTGCAGCAAGAGTTGAATCAGACAAAATAAAATTAAGTTCTGAACACACAGAATATCAGTGGGTTGATAAATCAACAGCGCAAAAGCTGCTTGCGTGGGAAGGACAGCGTAAAGCAGTACAGATTATTGAAGATTATTTTCTGAGTGAAAAGAGTTTCCTTCATTTTGTTGAAATAAAAATTTAAGAAATAGCTAATTTCAAGCATCAGATTTCAAATAATATTCAAGTGTCAATATTTAAATAACAATTTAAGTAGAGATTGAATATTGATGATTGGAAATTTAAATTTATTTGAGATTCGAATTTTGTTATTTAGTAATTCAAATAATTGTGCACTCAGGCTACTTTTAATTATTTTTGAATAAATTTTTTAATTGTTTTCAAGGAAATTGATTTGAGTTTACTCGTTGTTGGTTCTGTTGCATTGGACTCCGTTGAAACTCCGTTTGACAAAATAGATGACGCTCTTGGAGGTTCAGCTACATACATTTCACTTGCTGCAAGTTATTTTTCCGCTCCGGTCGAGTTAATCGGTGTTGTGGGGAATGATTTTCCCAAAAAATATATTGAGATGCTTGAGCAGCACAATATTGGGCTTGAAGGATTACAGATAATCGAGGGAGAAAAAACTTTCCGCTGGGGAGGAAAGTATCATTACGATCTGAATTTTCGCGATACATTATTTACTGAGCTAAATGCATTTCAAAATTTCAATCCAATAATCCCTGAAAAATTCAGAAAAGCAAAATACATCTGTCTTGGAAATATTGACCCAATTTTACAGATGAAAGTTCTTGACCAGGTTTCAGATCCGCAGTTTGTGGTTTGTGATACTATGAACCTTTGGATAAATACAATGAAGAACGACCTGTTAAAATTATTAAAACGGGTTACAGTTTTTATTCTGAATGATTCAGAAGCCAGAATGCTGACCGAAGAACCAAACCTGATAAAAGCCGCCAAACAAATTCGTCAAATGGGTCCCGAAATTTTAATTATTAAAAAAGGTGAACACGGTGCAATGCTGTTCACTGAAGATACTATTTTTTCTGCACCGGCATATCCAATGGAAATGATTTTAGATCCCACAGGCGCAGGTGATACATTCGCCGGTGGGTTCATCGGGTATTTACATCATAAACGTGAACTTAATTCTGAAAATATTAAAAGAGCAATAATATACGGCAGCACAATGGCTTCCTTTTGTGTTGAACAGTTTAGCACAAATGGATTGGAAAATTTATCATACCTAAAAATTCAGGATCGGTTCAGAGAATTCAAGAAAATATCCAACTTTAATGAAACCAACTGAATACTTTTCTATCAAGCTTGTCCAGAAGGACTCCTATGGAGAAAATGATAAACTGATTTTTCTCGATCAGACAAAACTTCCACTCGAAGAAAATTATATTGAAACTGATGATTACAATCGAATTGCAAAAGCGATTGAGAAGCTGGAAGTTCGAGGTGCACCATTAATCGGAATTTCTGCTGCTTATGCACTGGCACTTTCGATAAAGAATGTCAAATCTGAAATTGAAAGTAAATTCAACTCTGCTTATAAACGTTTGGCTGAGACACGCCCAACAGCAGTTAATTTATTTCAGGCATTGGATGAGATGAAGGAAACATTCGAAAGCATTACCGATAAAACTTCAGCGTATGAAATTTTAAAATCAAAAGCAATTGAAATTCACAAAAGAGACGAAGAATATTGTTTACGTATTGGTAGAAATGGTTTGAGTCTGTTCAAACGCAAATCTAATGTGCTTACTCATTGCAACACTGGTAAGCTTGCTACAGGTGGAATTGGGTACAGCTTTCGGAATTATAAAAACTGCTTTTGAAAATGGATTGGTAAATCATGTTTTTGCAGATGAAACACGTCCACTTCTGCAAGGTTTACGGCTCACAAGCTTTGAACTGAGAAGAAGTGGAATTCCATTTACAATGCAGACTGATTCATCTGCTGCAGAACTTATGAAGCAGGGAAAAGTTGATCTTGTAATCACAGGCGCTGACAGGATTGCACTCAACGGTGATTCAGCAAATAAAATTGGAACTTATAATCTGGCAATCCTGGCAAATTATCATAATATTCCTTTTTATATAGCTGCTCCTTCTACAACGATTGATAAAAAAATTTCTTCCGGACAAGAAATTGTGATTGAGTACAGAAATAAAAAGGAACTCCTTTATTTTGGCGATACATTAATTACTTCTGAACAATTTGAAGCGTTCACACCTGCGTTTGATGTAACTCAGGCTCATCTTATTTCAGGAATTATAACTGAAGAAGGATTATTTACTTTTCCTTATAACTTCATGCAATGAGCGAAATCCTTAAAACTGAAGCTGTAGTTTTAAGTAAGATGAACTATGGCGACTCAAGCAGTATTGTTTCAATGTTTACTGAAGATTACGGTAAAATAAGTTTGATAGTTAAAGGAGCGAGATCTCCAAAATCAAAGTACGGGAAAATTGTTGACCCGTTAAACTACATCTCGATTGTTTTCTACAAAAAAGAATCAAGAGAAATTCAATTATTATCACAGGCAGATTTGATTGAATATTATCATAAAATCAAAAGTGATATTGAAAAAATCAAATATGCGCTCGCAGTAATCGAACTTGTAAAATATATGCTTGCTGATTCTGAGATAAACAAGAAAATTTTCAGAGGTACAGTCAGAATTCTCTCCCGAATGGACGCAGGCGAAGAAAATCCTGAAATCAGTTTTGGTAGATTCTTTTATTTTATGCTTAAAGAAGCAGGCTACGAAATCCAGTTAAATTCCTGTGCTATCTGTGGTAAAACTGAGTTTAAGGGAAATTTGTATTACAATTTTGATAAAGGATTGATATGCGGTGAATGCAAAAGAACAGTGGTTGAAATTTATGATATAAATTCGGAACTTTTGACATATCTGAAATGTCTAAAGTACAATGAATCTGTAGATAGTTTCAGTAATTCAGTCAGACATAAAGCTATAACTTTTATGGAAAGACATCTGAAATATCATTTATCGGATTTCAAAGGATTAAGTTCAATAAATTTGTTTAACGAGAGGTAGTATCGCCATAATTTTACTATCCTGAAATAATCAGGACAATTTAACTAAGGAAAATACATTGGGAGATAAAATGAAAACAAAAGGAATTGTAGGTGCACTTACGCTATTATTCATAGGAATATTATTCGGTGCAATACTTGTTTCTGGATTCGGATTAGTCAGACCCGGACTCGCAGATATAAATCTTGGTGCAAATGAACCACCTGTAAAATTGGATGCTGATGCTTCCTCTTTTAGTCAGGCTTTTATTGAAGTAGCTGCAAAAGTTACTCCAGCAATCGTTCAAATCACCGTCGTTTCTGAAAGAGAAAACCCACACAGCGATTGGTTTTTCTTTCCATTTAAAGATATGCCAAAAGAACAACGAGGTTCTGGCAGCGGAATAATCATTTCTCAGGATGGTTACATCGTCACAAATAATCACGTAGTTGAAAATGCAAGTAAAGTAACTGTCGGTCTTTCTGATAAAAGACAGTTTGATGCAACTATTGTAGGAACTGATCCGCTAACCGACCTTGCGGTAGTTAAAATTGATGCAAGCAATTTACCAGTTGCATTTTTGGGAAATTCAGAAAACTTGAAAGTTGGTCAATGGGTGATGGCAATTGGAAATCCATTATCATTGAGCTCAACTGTCACGGCTGGAATTGTTAGTGCAATAGGTCGCGGGCAGCTTGGATTGATCCGTGATAGTTATGGAGTTGAAAATTTTATTCAAACAGATGCAGCAATCAATCCGGGAAATAGTGGTGGAGCGCTTGTTGACCTGTCAGGCGCTGTGATCGGAATTAATTCTGCAATTGCTTCCGGCGGTGGTGGAACGTACATCGGTTATGGGTTTGCTATTCCTATTAACCTTGCAAAAGCAGTATCACAGGATTTAATTGCTCACGGAAAAGTCAGCAGAGGTTATATAGGTATTAACATTGGTGAAGTTGATGATGCACTCGCAAAATCATTGGGGATGGATAAACCTAAAGGAATTATTATTCAGGGAATTGTTGAAGATGGTGCAGCTTCAAAATCTGATCTCAGAGCTGGAGATATTATTCTTGATATAGATGGTCGTGAAGTAAACAAACCTAATGAACTGCAAAGTTATGTTGCAGCTCTTACAGCAGGTACCACTGTAAAACTTAAAATTTATAGAAATGGTGAAACTCTTGAGAGGAAGGTAACACTTAAAGCCCGTGATGAGGATTCGAAAACCGAACCTATATCCAACAAAGATGATTCTATGGAAAAAGATAATTCCGGCTCAGGCACTGCAACATTTGATAACATTGGTTTGACGGTTAAGAATTTAACTAATAATGACAAGACCGAGTTTAAACTTGATAACGGTATTTTGATTACCAATGTTAAACCATTCAGTAAAGCCGAAGATCAGCGTTTGTTTGCAGGATTGATTATTACTGAAGCTAACAAAGAGAAAGTAAATAATGTAAATGATTTCAGAAGAATAGTTGATGAAAAAAAAGGAAGTGCACTATTGATTAAAGTAGTAGATAAGGATGGAAATAACAGATTTGTTGGTATCGAAATTCCAGAATAATATTTGAATCGAATGAATCTACGCAAAACGTCCCAATTTTTATCGGGACGTTTTTTTTTATATTTGTTTATAAACTAAAATTAATAATTTAATGATAAGATTTCTTACTGCTGGTGAATCACACGGAAAAGCACTAATAACTATTGTTGAAGGATTTCCTTCCAACATATCAATTTCTTCTGACTATATAAATCTTCAACTTAAACGAAGACAGTCCGGTTATGGAAGAGGTTCAAGAATGAAAATTGAATCAGATACAGTACAAATATTAAGCGGTGTTAGATTTGGAAAAACATTGGGCTCACCAATTTCGTTTTTAATTGAGAACAAAGACTGGATCAATTGGCAGGAGATAATGAATACGGAAACACAAAAAGGTCATATTGATAAAATTACAATTCCACGCCCCGGGCATGCGGATTTGGTTAGTGTAACAAAATATAATTTTAGTGATATAAGAAATTCTATTGAACGATCCAGTGCGAGAGAAACAGCAGCAAGAGTAGCAGCAGGTTCAGTTGCGCGGAAATTTCTTGAACACTTTGGAATTTTTATTGGTAGTTGCGTCGAGAGTATTGGCAGTATTTACTCAGCAACTGATTATTACACCAAATTACTTCAAAATAAATTTCCTTTATTGAAATCTGCTGCAATGGTTTCTGCAAAAGCTGATAAAAGTTCAGTAAGAGTTTTGGACAATTCGCAGGAAAATAAAATCATAAAAAAAATAAAATCAATTAAGAAAAAAGGCGATACACTCGGTGGTACTTTTATAACAGTTGCAACAGGTATTCCACCTGGCTTAGGAAGTTTTATGCATTATGACAGAAAACTCGATGCAGATATTGCGTTTAATATTATGTCAGTAAATGCTGTTAAAGCTGTGGAAATCGGAAATGGTTTTGAAAGCTCTCAGTTATCCGGTTCACAGGTTCATGATGAAATAATCGTGAAAGAAAAAAAAATCGAAAGGAAGACAAATTTTGCCGGCGGAATTGAAGGTGGAATTTCTACAGGACTCCCAATTCTGGTAAGGACTGCAATGAAACCAATTTCAACTCTTGCAAAACCACTCAATACTATTGATCTGAGTACGTTGAAGAAAGTCAAATCGCGCTACGAGCGAAGTGATTTTATTGCAGTACCAGCCTGTTCTGTTATTGCTGAGAGTATTCTTGCATGGGTAATTGCAAAACATTTTCTTATGAAGTTTGGCGGTGATTCTATTGAAGAGACTTTTGATAATTTTAAATCATACAAAAGAAAATATCTCCAAAGAGTAAAAACGGGATTCAGGAAATAAATGCTTAAAATAAAATTATTTACATTCAACATGTTTTCTGAAAATACGATTATCATTTGGGATGACGAGTCTCGTGATGCTGCAATTGTCGATCCGGGAACTTCGTCTTCGACTGAAGAGAACGAACTGTTAAGTTTTATTTCATCAAAGGATTTACGAATCAAGTATCTCATCAACACACATTGTCACATTGATCACATCCTCGGATGCAGCTTTGTAAAGGAAAAGTTTAATCCTGTTTACTATGCACCTGAACTTGATTTGCCATTACTGGATAACGCACAGCATCAGGCTCAAATGTTTGATCTTGATATTGATCAACCTCCAATACCAGATAAACTGATAACTGAACAAACAGAAATTATGATTGGTGAATCGAAACTTCAATTTCTGTTTACACCGGGACATACACCCGGGGAATTTTGTATTTACATCGGGGAAGAAAAAATCTGTGTTACCGGTGATGTATTATTTAAAGAAAGCATCGGTAGAACTGATTTATGGGGTGGAAACTATGAAACTTTACTCAATTCAATTCACGAAAAATTATTTTTGTTGCCGGATGATGTTATAATTTATCCGGGTCACGGTGAACCAAGTACAATCGGATATGAAAAACAAAATAATCCATTTCTTGTATAACTAAAAGAATTTTTAAACTTTTCAACGGTGCGTGATATGAAAGCAAAAATAGATAAGCTATTAAAATTAAAAGATGAAGCAAGACTTGGTGGTGGTGAAGACAGGATAAAAAGCCAGCACGAAAAAGGTAAGCTAACTGCTCGTGAACGAATTGAATTATTAGTTGACGAAGGCAGTTTCGAAGAAGTTGATATGTTTGTCAAGCACCGCGCAAAAGATTTTGGTCTCGATAATCAGCATTATCCGGGGGATGGTGTTGTTACTGGTTTCGCAAAAATTGATGGAAGACAGATTGCATTATTTAGCCAAGATTTTACTGTGTTTGGTGGTTCTCTTTCTGAAGCACACGCCGAGAAGATTGTAAAAGTGATGAAGATGGCGATGAAAGCCGGAATACCTATTATTGGATTAAACGATTCTGGTGGTGCACGAATTCAGGAAGGAGTTGTCAGTCTTGGTGGTTACGCAGATATATTTCTGCTGAACACACTTGCTTCAGGTGTTGTTCCTCAGATTTCAGTAATACTCGGTCCATGTGCAGGTGGTGCTGTTTACTCACCGGCAATTACTGATTTTGTTTTTATGGTGAAGCAAACAAGTTACATGTTTGTAACCGGACCAAATGTTGTTAAAACCGTCACGCACGAAGATGTAACCTTCGAGGACCTCGGTGGTGCTGAAACACACGCAAGTAAAAGCGGAGTGGCTCATTTTATATTCGAGAATGAAATTGAAACTTTACTTAATGTGAGAAAGTTAGTTAGTTATCTTCCATTGAATTATAGAGATAAAAGTCCTGAAAAATCCTATGATCAAAATAAACTTAGTGCTGAATCAAAACTTGATGATATAATTCCTGATAATCCTAACAAACCATATAATATGAAACAGATAATTTTTTTGCTCGCCGACGATCAGGAATTTCTCGAAGTTCACCAATATTATGCTGAGAATATTATCTGTGGCTTTTGTAGAATTGGAGGAATGTCAATCGGTGTTATTGCAAATCAGCCTGAAGTTTTAGCCGGAGTACTGGATATCAACGCTTCAACCAAAGCTGCTCGCTTTGTGAGATTTTGTGACGCATTTAATATTCCGATGCTTGTACTCGAAGATGTTCCTGGCTTCTTACCCGGTACAGAACAAGAGTGGAATGGTATTATTCGGCACGGCGCAAAACTGTTGTTTGCTTTTTCCGAAGCAACAGTTCCTAAAGTAACAGTTATCATACGAAAAGCTTATGGAGGTGCGTATGATGTAATGAATTCTAAACATATCCGTGGTGATTTTAATTTCGCCTGGCCTTCAGCGGAAATTGCAGTTATGGGACCAAAGGGTGCAGTTGAAATTATATTTAAGAAGGAAATTTCTAAAGCATCTGATCCTGAAGCGGAGATTGAAAAAAAATTATCTGAGTATATAGAAAAATTTGCTAATCCTTACATAACTGCCGAGAGAGGTTACGTTGATGATGTAATAGTTCCCAATGAGACTAAACAAAGGCTGATAAACGCATTTAATTTACTTCGCACAAAAGTTGATACAAATCCAAAGAAGAAGCACGGGAATATTCCTTTATAACAGATAACCATTTGTTGTAGGAAGAGTTATAGAAAACATTTGATTTTCCACTTGATAAAGGATATATTAACCGCTAAATTTGTCAAACTTAAATTTAAACCAGAGAGAACATATGAGGCTTAACTTACTAAAGTTACCAATTATACTTTCGCTGATTGCATTTCTGTATTCATGTAGTGGAAGTGACGAGATTACCCAAAAAAAGGATGATGCACTCAACAACAAAGGTAATGTTGTTGTAGAAATGCTTGAACAAGCCAGACAATTCTATTTAACCGCGCTTGAAAAACAAAAAGCAAATCAAATTGAAGAAGCTGTCCAGAGTTATGAATCGGCACTTAGAATAATTAATAACCTTAGTTATTATCCTGGTGTTGATAATAATGACGCTTACATAGAACTCGAAACGTCAATAATTGAGGATTATAAATCTTATGTAGATGGATTGCAGGAACTTCCTCCTGGTGTATCGCTTGCAGCACTTGAAGAATGGATGAAGGGTTACGTTCCTGAAATCGAGTTGTCTGAAAATATTAATGACGAGAGAGAAATTATTCCGGCAGATATTCCGCTTGAAGTAAATGGATACGTTGAACAATATCTTACCTACTTTACCGGTAAGGGTGAAAAATCTATGCAATTATGGCTGGAGAGATCAGGCAAATATTTTCCAATGATGTCAAATATATTTGCAACTGAAGGCGTGCCTAAACAACTTATCTATTTAAGTATGATGGAAAGCGGATTGAATCCGACTGCTCGATCGTGGGCAAGAGCTGTCGGTTTATGGCAATTCATAAAATCCACCGGAAATCTTTATGGATTGGATGGAAATTTTTATTTCGATGAGAGAAGAGATCCTGTAAAATCAACTACTGCTGCAGCAAGACATTTGAAAGATTTATACACATCATTAGGTGATTGGTATCTCGCTCTTGCAGCTTATAACTGCGGTGAAGGACGCGTAAGGCGGGCGATACAAAAATCCGGAGCTAATGATTTCTGGTCGATGAGAAAGTATCTTCCAAAAGAAACAAGAAATTATGTCCCACAATACATCGCAGTTTGCCTGATTGCAATGGATCCGGTTGCATACGGTTTCAGCAATATAAACTTCCACAGACCTCATGAATTTCAAACATATAACGTGCCCGGTGCTGTTGATTTGGGATATCTTGCAACAGTGGCTGGAACTGATCTTGAAACACTTCAGGATATGAATCCGGAACTTACTCAACTCAGTACGCCACCTGATTTTCCTGGCGGATATCCACTTAAAATTCCCAAAGGATCGTTAGAACAATTTTCAGCGCAGATGCAGAACATACCTGAAACTGCAAGAAGAACATTTCTTGTTCACGAGGTCAGGAAAGGCGAAACACTCAGTAAAATCTCCAAGAAATATGGAGTATCTATTTATGAACTCGCTGATGCAAATAATATTTCAACTAAATCAAAATTATATGTTGGCGTGCCGTTGAGGATACCTGTTCTGGTCAATCCAAATGAAAATGACTATTCATACAATACAGATGTTACTGTTGCACAGGATAATGGAAATAATACAGATCAGGAATATGTATCGCCGTACCTTTCTTTAAATGGAGATAGTGAGATAACAAATTCTGATGAAAGCATTGTAGATGTTTCTTTATCTGGTGAAGATAGTAGTCAGAATGAATCCTTAATCTCAGAATCTCTTGTGGAAGAAAAAGAATTGATAGGAACTATTGAGGCTATCATTCCAGAAGGATTTGTTGCTGTAAATTATCGTGTCAAGAAGGATGATAGTTTATTAGGTATCGCTGATTTATTTAGTTCAAGAGTCAGCGACGTAAGAAACTGGAATAATATACCATACACTTCATCTATCAGAGTTGGTCAGCAGTTAACGATTTATGTCCCTCAGGATAGACAAGAGTATTATGCTAGTTTGGATAAAAGTACTGAGATCGAGGAGAAAGCTCCAGAAAATTATACCGAGACCACCAAATCTTCTTATGTATATCATAAAATAAGCAGAGGTGAAAATCTGGGTCTTATCGCAACTCAATATGGTGTAAGTATTGCCGCTATAAAAGAGTGGAATAATTTAAGTTCCAATAAAATTGTTGCGGGTAAAAAATTAAAAATTTATACTGATAAAGATTATGCGCCGATTAGTTCTGATCTGACATCAAAAAATACTAAGGGCAATGTTTACTATTATAAAGTAAAAAAAGGTGATACGATAAGTGAGATAGCAGAAAGATATCACATTTCGGTTTCGGAGATAAAGAATTGGAATAACCTGAAAAGTAATAATATAATAGCAGGAAAAACTTTGAAGATTTTCTCCAATGAAACTTCCGAATCCCTCGTTGAATCTACAAGTTCTGAATCTGAAAATGTAAATTATCATAAAATTAAAAGTGGTGAAACTATCGGACAAATTGCAGAGGAATATAAAGTTTCGTCATCAAGCATTCGTGAGTGGAATAATTTAAACAGCGATAAAATTATTGCCGGAACCACTTTAAAGATTTACTCTGATTCATCACCTAAAACTGAGAAAGAAATTATTTCTTCTAAAAATGAACTTAATGGTGAATCAATTACTCATCAAATTCAATCTGGTGAGACAATCATCGGAATCTCAGCATTATATGGTGTATCTGTTGATGAGATTAAAAGATGGAATAATTTGAATAGCAGTAAAATAGTTGCAGGAAAAAATCTGATAATTTATTCTACTGGTAATCATCAGAAGGATACAACTCCGAAGATTACTCAGAAATCAAATGAAGCTAAAATTCATAAAGTTAAGAAAGGTGAAACTCTCAGTGGGATTGCAGATAATTATCGAGTTACGATTTCCAGCTTGCAAAAGTTGAACAATATCAGCGGTAATAAAATAATTGCAGGACAGGAAATAAAAATTCCTAACTCGACAGATGTTAAAACAAAATCAAAGAATGACGACTATCATATTGTTGAAAATGGAGAGACGCTTTATTCAATTGCGATTATGTATAACACATCAGTTCAGAAAATAAAAACATTGAATCATCTTTCAAGCAGTAAAATTATTGTTGGTCAGAAATTAAAAGTTGGTTGATTTCGTAGCTTTGATTGATTAAATTTATTGTAAGCATAATTAGTTCTTTTTATTTTTTACAGAGCCGTTAGGGGTGTTATTCCAAGCCGATCCGTTAAAAGCCGGATAAATGGGATGACTGAGATAATACCCTAACACCTGATCTGGATAATGCCAGCGTAGGAAAACGGGCTAACTTAATATTTGCAGAAGATCGAAAAAGATTTTAGCCGTTGTTTCAAACGGCTTTTTTGTTTTAAAGGAAACAGAATATGAAAATCTTAATCATTCTTTTGTGGTTTATATCAGTCTGTGTTTCAGCACAGCAAATTTCTTTCTCAGGAAAAGTTGTAGATGCAGAAACTGAGCTACCGTTAGAAAATGTAAATATCAGTGTCTCTTCAAAACCTGGTGTCGGAACATTTACCGATAGTGCGGGATTATTTACTTTAACTAACCGCGTTGAAAATACAGATACTTTGTTAGTATCGGCGATAGGTTATGAAACCGGAGTTATCACTTTATCTTCATTGTTGAAATTTACTGTTGATCAACCAACAGATAAAAAAATATTTTATACATTCCATCTCAATCAGCAAGTTATTTCTTCCCAAACCGTTTTTGTTGAGGCTGCAATTGGCAGGAAAGGAATTACACCACTCGCATTCGATCAGATTAAAGGAAAAGAGATTGAGAAAACTTATACAGTTTATGATATCCCAAAATATCTGAGTGAACTTCCTTCAACCACATTTTATTCTGAAAGCGGAAATAGTATTGGATACAACTATTTAAGTATTAGAGGATTTGATCAGAGAAGAATTGCTGTTTCAGTAAATGGTATTCCGCAAAATGATCCTGAAGATCATAATGTTTATTGGCTGGATTTTCCTGATCTTCTTGCAAGTACAGAATTAATTCAGGTACAAAGAGGCGCAGGTTCAGGAGTTTTTGGATATCCTGCAATCGGTGGATCGATAAATATTATTACTTCAAATTTTTCGAACAAGCCAAAACTGGAACTTTCAACATCGTATGGTTCTTATGTTACCAGAAAATATACTGTTGCACTTTCCAGCGGACTGATTGATAAAAAATATTCCTTTTATGCCAAGCTTGGACAAATTCTCAGTTCGGGTTATAAAGAACAGTCGTGGGTAAATTTCAGAAGTTATTTTTTATCGGCAGTACGTTACGATAAAAAAGTAACAACTCAACTTAATTTTTATGGAGGACCTATTGCAGATGGGCTTGCATATACTGGTATAGCGAAGTTTGCTGTAAAAGATAAAAAATTGAGAAGAAAAAATTATTCTTATTGGGAAGCGGATTCTTCCTCATACACTTACACAGTTCAGCGAAGACCGGAAGAAATTGAAAATTTTTCTCAACCTCACTTCGAGCTATTGAACGATTGGCAAATATCAGAAAAAGTAAAAATGAATTCGGCTCTTTTTTTAGTTTTGGGTGATGGTTCTTTTGATTATGATGGTTCCTGGTCAATTTATTACGATGATTATTTTAGATTGAATGAAAATGGATTTGACACAAGTTATGTTCCGACAAATGCTTTGATTCATGCTCAGGTCAATAATAAACAATATGGTTGGATGCCAAGATTTAGTCTGCAGCATAAAAATGGAATATTACTTTTTGGTGCTGAATTCAGAAAACATAATTCAATTCATTGGGGAAGTATTGGTTACGCTGATAATCTTCCGCCCGGAGTTTCTCCTGAATATCAATATTATTCTTATGAAGGCGAAAAGAATATTTATAGTTTATTTGTGAATGAATCTTATCAGCTTGATAATAAATGGAATCTGTTAGGCGAACTTCAACTAGCATATCACAAATACAGATTATACAATGAAGAATACGTTGGGACTGATTTTACTGTCAGTGATTTATTTTTTAATCCTCGTATTGGAATTAATTATAAACCGATTCAGCCATTAAATATTTATTTTTCTTTTGCAAGAGTTTCCCGTGAACCAAGATTAAAAGAATATTATGACGCTGCTGAATCAAGCGGAGGAGAAGTTCCTCAATTTAAATTAAACTCCGATGGTTCATACAATTTTGATGAACCATTAGTGCAGTCGGAAACAATGAATGATTTTGAACTTGGTGCTTCTATAATTGAAGATAATTATTCAATTACACTTAATCTTTTCTATATGTTGTTTAATAACGAAATTGTTAAAGATGGTCAGGTTGATAGATTTGGTCAACCAACCACAGGAAACGTTGATCGCACAGTTCATCTTGGTGCTGAACTTTCAGGAATACTGAAATTATTTGATGATAAAGTTGAACTATTCGGAAATGTTTCATTAAGTAAAAATACAATCGAGGAAGGAAAGTATTTTTTGGATTCAACAAATTTTGTTGACTTGAGTGGCAATCGAATTACGGGTTTCCCAGATTTTCTTACAAACTTTGGAATCACATTTCAGCAATCAGGATTTTACTTACGATATACTGGTAAATATGTTGGTGATTTTTATTCTGATAATTATGATGAACGTCTGGATAATTATTTAACTTACTTTCCTGGTTTTGTTGAATATTCTGATAACCTGAACAATGGATATTTTGTTTCAGATATTTTTGCGAGCTATGAATTTTATTTATTCAATACATTGACACCCTGGAAAATATTCGGGCAAATAAATAATTTATTCGATGAACTTTACTCAGCAAATGCAATTGGCAAAGAATTTTTTCCTGCAGCCGAAAGAAACTGGCTTGCTGGAATACAGGTGGGACTGTAATTCATCCTGTCATTCTGAGGGAGTGAAATAACCGAAGAATCTCTGAGATTCTTCGCTTCGCTCAGAATGACAAAAAAAATAATACATATGAAAAAATGCATCATACTCGCTAATGGCAAGCCACCAAAGAAAAGCTTAAACACCTTTTTTTCAGGAATGTCTAAGCTGAACTTGTTTCAGCTTCTTAAAATAATGTTAAACGGATTTGAGATTCCGAAACAAGCTTGCCTGCTGTAAGCAGGTTCGGAATGACATTAAGAAAAACCAATATGAAAAAATGCATCATACTCGCTAACGGTAAACCACCAAAGAAAAAAATATTCCGGTATTTTCAGAAACTCGGTTATCAAACATTAATCTGTGCTGATGGTGGTGCAAACTCAGCTTTAAAAATGCAACTCGATCCCGATTTCATTATTGGAGATCTTGACTCAATTTCTGACGAAGCATTGAAGAGATTCAGAAACTCTGCTAATATTATCCGGTTGAAAAGACAAAACGATACTGATGTTGAAAAATGTTTAAAGTATGCCATCAAAAATAAATTTGATGATGTACTGCTTCTTGGTGCAACAGGAAACAGACTCGATCACACTTTTTGTAATCTTGGGATAGTGCTGAAATTCTTTCCTCAAATAAATATTTCTCTTGTTGCTGAAAATTCATTCCTTAAACCTTTTGAAAGAAATGTAAATCTTAAAACACATCCAGGTGAAACCATTTCTATTTACGGTATATCTCAAAAGACTAAAATCACCTCAGTTGGTCTGAAGTATGAATTGAAAAATAGCACACTGGCATTCGGTGTAAAAGAAAGCACAAGCAATGTTGCGAAAAAAAGAATTATAAAATTAAATATCACGGATGGGATTGTATTTGTAATCCGTGATGTTAATACAATGATGAAGCATGATCTCTTTTAGTTTTGTTGATGTTCTTATTATTCTCTCATTCTTCTCAATACTTCTGTTCATTGGATTTTATTCCGGCAGAAAAACTAAAACCGATGCATCTGATTATCTTCTTTCAAACAGAAGCATTGGATTATTTCTTTTCATCGCTATAAATGTATCTACATGGTATGGCGGAATTCTTGGTGTCGGTGAATTTTCATATCGTTATGGATTGGTAAGCTGGTTCACACAAGGATTTCCGTATTATATTTTTGCTTTTCTGTTTGCAATCTTCTTTGCTAAAAAAATTCGTGAAGCATCTCTCTTCACAATTCCCGATAAACTTTCACAAATGTATGGAAAGAATGTCGGCTTGATTTCAGCTATTATTGTATTCATTCTTGTTTCGCCTGCACCATACTTATTAATGACCGGAAGTTTGTTCTCGTTAATATTTAAAATCGATTTACTTCCATCATTATTAATCTCAATGATACTTTCACTTGTATATTTAGTTAGAGGAGGATTCCGATCGAATGTTTATGTGGATGTATTTCAATTCTTTGTGATGTTTGGCGGATTTATACTTGTTGTTGTTTACTCAGGAATGAAATTCGGAACTATTGATTTTCTTTCATCATCACTTCCTGAAAATCATTTGAAAATAACAGGTGGAATGTCATCAACTTTCCTGATTGTCTGGTTCTTAATTGCGCTTTGGACATTTGCTGATCCGGGATTTCACCAACGATGCTACGCAGCAAAAACAGGAAACATTGCAAAGTGGGGGATAATCATTTCAATTTTTTTCTTTGCACTTTTTGATTTTTTAACCACAACAACAGGATTATTTGCAAAAGCAATTCTACCGAATCTTGAAAATCCTGTTCTGTCATTTCCGTTATTTGCTGAAAAGGTTTTACCTGATGGAATAAAGGGAATTTTTTATGCAGCACTATTTGCAACAATAATTTCAACACAAGTGAGTTTTTTATTTCTGAGCGGAACAACCATCGGAAGAGATTTTATTTATCGCGGCGTAGTCCCGCTACTCAGGACGAAGCCGGATGAATCAAAACTTAAAACTTACACTGTTGTTGGACTTATCATCTCCGGAATAATTGCTATTCTTCTCGCGTACTTCATTCCATCAGTAATCCAAATCTGGTACACGATCGGTTCACTTTTTATTCCCGGAATAATTTTTCCGGTTGTGAGTGCATATTATTCAATACTGAGAATTGATAAGAAAATAATTTTATTAGAAATGATTACTGCAATTGTTGTAAGTACGGGTTGGTATTTTTTAAGAAATGAATTTTCTTCCATTCCTGTTATAAATGAAGTTGAGCCAATGCTGGTTGGGTTGGCTTTTGCTTTAGGAATTCACGTTTTTGGTATTTTCCTAAAAAAATAAATCTTTTAGATCAATTTATTCCTTAAATTTTTTCTTTTTGTGCGTTAAGGATAGAACAATTGAAATAGTTAGTATCAAGAGAATAATTGTCAGCGAATACTCAGTCGGCACGTGAAAGAATTCGGCAGTCAACATTTTCACACCCACATAAAATAAAATTAATGCAACACCGTATTTCAAATAAGCAAAAAGTTCATTCAATACTGCAAGGGCAAAGTAAAGTGCACGAAGCCCGAGTATTGCAAATATGTTTGATGAGATAATGATGAATGTATCTTTTGTTATTGCAATAATTGCAGGAATAGAATCCACAGCAAATACTATATCGGAAGATTCAATTAAAAGGAAAGTTAAGAAAATTGTTGTCGCATATTTTTTCCCATTCTTTGTAATAAAAAATTTCTTTCCTTCATAACCAGTATCAAGACTCAAATACTTCTTTGCGATCCGAATAAGCCAATTATGCTCTACGTCAATTTTCTGATCACTACCGAATGCCATTTTATATGCAGCGTACAACAGAATAGCTCCGAAAACATAAATTATCGGTTCAAATAAATTTACTAAACCAACTCCCGCAACAATGAATATTATTCTGAAAACAATCGCACTTAATATTCCCCATTTCAAAACGTGTGGTTGGTTTTCAGGCTTAATCTTCATCACTTCAAAGATGAGAAGAAAAACAAAGAGATTATCGAAGGAGAGAGTTCGTTCAATTATGTAACCTGTCAGGAACTCAATGGCTCGTTCCTGACCAAGATCATAATAAATAAATACGTTAAAGAGACCGGCTGCGATAGTCCAGATTGTGCTCCAGATCAGACTGGATTTTAAAGAAACTTTTCCGGAACGATGTTCACTTAAATAAAGATCAATAAAAAACAGTACGGCAACGATTGCCCAAAAAACAATCCAGTCTATTAATTCACGTTCCACTAAGCAATATTTTTATTAAGGAAGAAGAATTGCAGATGCTAAAACAGTTGTCCAGAGACCATTCTTATCACCTTCAGCAGATTGAGTAATATTGAAAGTCTTAACAATCTTTCCGGACATTTTGTAGAGATCTTCACGTTCATTCCAATCAGTATCAGAATTAAATTCAATACCAAGAGTTGATGCAAGCATTGTTGCAGCAAGATCCTCAGCGTATTCACCGCAAATTTTTTCTGTCTGACCGAATGGATGGTGTTCTGATAAATAACCATAAGCACTTTTATCAGCAGGAACAGCCACTCCGATTGAAGATGCAATCAATCTGTTAGGTTCATTTGTTGAATTACGAGCCATGACACAATGAACTATTTGTCCTGGCTGAATTTCTTTCAAACCTTCTTCGAGAGTTATTCTCTTGCAGTTTACAGGATATATGCTGCTTACCGTTACGAGATTACAAATCTCTATCCGTGCACTTCTTAATGCAAGTTCAAATGAAGTAAGATATTCTTTACTTCTGCCGACACCTTTTGTGAAGAATATTTTTGTGGGTAAATACAATTTAGTTCCCTCCGTTTTTTACTTGATGAATTTTATGAATTTTCTTTTACCAACTTTCAGCACCATACCTTCAGTTAGTATAATATTAAAATTTGCATCGGTTATTTTTTTATTTTCAATTGAAACGCCACCTTGAGTTACCAATCTTCTTGCTTCGCCTCTTGATGGAGCAAAATTTACTTTGAGAATCAGGTCTAATATATTGATTTCTGAATTATTGTTCTCAATCTTAAATTCTTCAACTTCATCCGGAATTTCTTTTTTTATAAAGATTCTATCGAACTCTTCCTGAGCCTGAATAGCTGACTCTTCGTTGTGGTACATTCTTACCAAAGTTCTTGCAAGTTTTCTTTTAATATCACGCGGATTAAAATTAGAATCTTCAAGCTGATGCTTGATTGATAATAGTTCTGGAGTTGATATATCAGTTGCGAGTTCAAAATATGTATAAATCAAGCTATCAGGAATAGATAAAGTTTTTCCAAATATTTCTTTTGGTGATTCTGAAATACCGATGTAATTATCATAAGACTTGCTCATTTTCTCGACACCATCTGTTCCAACCAGCAAAGGCATTGTTAAAATAATTTGTGGTTCCTGTCCGTGTTCTCTTTGAATATCTCTGCCAACCAGTAAATTAAATTTCTGATCAGTTCCGCCAAGTTCAACATCACTTTTGATTGCAACTGAATCCATCGCTTGTGCAAGAGGATAGAGAAGTTCGTGAATGCTTATTGGTTCACCTGCTTTGTATCGTTTAGTGAAATCATCACGTTCGAGCATTCGTGCTACTGTATATTTTGCGGCGAGTTTAATGACATCTTCAAAACTCATTTTACCGAGCCATTCAGAGTTATAAACTATTTTTGTTTTCTTTGCATCAAGAATTTTTGATGCCTGCTGAAAATAAGATTGACCGTGTTCTCTTGTTTCTTTTAAAGTGAGTGATGGACGAGTCGCATTACGACCAGATGGATCACCAATCATTCCTGTGAAATCACCAATAATTAATATTGCCTGATGTCCGAGTGTTTGAAACTGTGCAAGCTTTCTTAAAACGACTGAATGTCCAATATGCAAATCAGGTCTTGAAGGATCGCAGCCAAGTTTGATGTTCAGTGGTATTCCTTCCTTAGAAGAACGTTCTAGCTTTTTAATTAATTCTTCTTCGGGAATAATTTCACTGACACCTCTTTTGATGAGGTCCATCTGTTCGGATATTGGTGGAAAAGTTCTTTTATTACTCACTACAAACTAGAATTTGATTTATGGAATAAAATATTTGTATGTCAATAAACTTGAGCAGGACTGTATGAATGAATGTATGCATGTATGATTGTATGATTGAATGATTGTATGAATGTATGTTTCATTTTAGATTATAATTTTCTATTATTTCTCTTAATATATAATCGTTCTTCCACTCTTCTTTTGACTTCATTTTAGAAATATACGATTGATTTAGTTTTATAAGTTTATTCTCTAATGAATAATGTTTTTTATCGTATTCTTTGAACCAATCAATATCTATATCATTTGAATTTGTCAAAGTAAAAATTTGAGAATAATTCTCACCCAATGAAGACAGTGAAATGGCTAAGTATTGAATATTTTCTTTAATTGATCTTCTACAATAACCTTCAGCAATATTAGATTGAACAGAAAAGATAGAATCTTCAACCTGAGCATTAATTTTAAAGGAAAGATTATCGAGTGTTTTTAACTTTTCTCTAACAAAATAGAAAAGCTCAACAGCTTCCTTCCAAACATTAAGTTCTCTATACCCTCTGTTGATATTTTTATTCTGTTCAGATAAACTTTTTAATTCTTCCTTCATTCCAAATAATTAATGCATATATTTATTAATTTCTTAAACTCATTCTTTCATACATCCATACATCCATACAACCATACGATGAATTACTTTCGGTCAATACTTTATTCTTCTTTCCTGTTCTCTCTGGAAATCTTTTTTGGCAATAGCGTGGCGTTTATCATAGACCTTTTTACCTTTTGCAAGGGCTAATTCAACTTTGACTTTACCATTTTTAAAATACAATCTTAACGGCACCAAAGTTAATCCTTTTTCTCTCGTTTTGCCAATGAGTTTTCTTATTTCACTTCGGTTGAGTAAAAGTTTTCTATCTCTTCGTGGATCGTGATTATTAATATTTCCCTGAGTGTATTCGCTGATATTAACGTTGACAAGCCAAACTTCTCCGTTTTCAATTTTAGCATAACCATCAACCATATTTGCTTTACCCTGACGAAGTGATTTGACCTCTGTCCCGACCAAAGCAATTCCAGCTTCAAATGTCTGAAGGATAAAATATTCGTGAGTTGCTTTACGGTTAACTGTTATATTTTTTTCTGCGTCGTTTGTTTTCATTCTATAAATTGTAGGATGTTTCGATTGAAAAATCAAACGCAAAAATCACTTTAAATGAAGTTAAATGCAAGGGAGGAAAATAATTTTAGGGAAGAATTTTAACCTGAAAAAAAAGGCAGCCACCCTGACTGCCTTCTTACTCAAATTCAAATATTTGAATTACTCACTGCAATCCTGATCATCAAGTTTTTCATCCCAGCAATGCCAGTTTTCATCTTCAAAGTAAATTGCATCTTTCACTCTTCCGAAATATTGTTCATAGTTCCAGTTAATATCGATCAGATTATTGTTTTCAGCATTGTAGATTTGATAGAATCTATTGAAAAGAACTTCATTTGTTTTTCCGTAGAAAATAAAACTGCTGTCAGCCGGAGAAGTTGGAGTTATTAGTGAATATTTCACGTTAGCTGTTTCTTCCTGGACGTTGCGATGCCATTCTATAAACAAAAATGGTGATGGTGAATTAGGATCCTTATTCAAAGTCCAGGTTCCTTCTGTTAGCGGAAGATTAGAAAAACCTGTGAACCATTCAAAATCTGTGTACTCACCTTCCTTTGTTATCAGCATTTTCCATTCGACACCTTCTGCAACTGTTTTACCATAAAGTTTAGCTGTGTAGATTGGTTCCTGCTGAGTTACACTGTACTGCCACAACCAACTGCCATCAGGCTGCTTGACTGGCTGGTGATTAAATGATTCTGCAAATGCAGCAACAGGTATCGCAAACGTTAAAGTCAAAACCGAATTCCAAAATACGATATTGTGAGCAGCCCATCCCCAATTTCTATTAGTCAACTGCGAAAAATCGAGCTTGCTAAGTGATGATGTATCAGGAAAATCATCGAAGTTAATTATCATACTTGATTGAGGTGGAATTGTTGGTGCCTGATTTCCAGGATTCAATGAATTTTCGTCTTCACAGGAGACTATCAATCCGACTGCAACTATTGCAAGTAGAATTGGAAAGATTTTAATAAAGTGCATCATATGTTTTCCCTTAAAATAATTCTCGAATCAAAACTGTTTTAGCACAAGAATTATGCCTCAGGTGTGATTTAAGATTTAACATTTGATTAAAATACCTTTACTGACAGAAGCACCAAATAGTAAAAAAGTCTTTCAAAATTACAGGTCTTTGGCTATTTTAACCTCCGATTTGTATTTTCAAAAGTGTCAAATTTGTTAAACCAACTTACTCGCAAAACTTTACTAATTTTATTATTCATAAGTCATTTCGGCTTCTCACAAGATTTTTCAATCACAAAAATTGAACCTCCCAATTGGTGGGTCGGGATGAAATGGGATACTCTGCAACTTATTGTCTATGGAAATAACTTCGAAAATGTTGAGGTGAAAAGTGATGATAGCAGATTAAAAATTCTGAATTCTTTTCCAACTGAAAATAAATCGTACATATTTATTGATGTAATCATTCCCAAAGATCTGCAGGCTGGAAATTATAACTTTGTTTTTAGCAATGGCATCAGTGAAAAAGAAATATCATTTCCAATCCTTGATAGAAAACACAGCGATGACGAGCACAACGGTTTTAGTAATGAAGACATTATTTATTTAATTTTTACTGATAGGTTTTGTGATGGTAATCCAAACAATAACACAATAGGTGATTCACTTGACCAATTTACTTCAGAGGATTTAGACGGTAGAAAAGGCGGTGATATTGAGGGAATTATTTCCAAACTAAAATATTTGAAGGATCTTGGTGTAACTGTCTTATGGATTACACCAATGCTAGAAAATAATATGTATATGAGTTATCACGGATATGCTGCAACAGATTTTTATAAAATTGATCCACGTTTTGGTAGTAACGAACTCTATAAAAAATTAGTTGAAGAGGCTCATAATCAGGGATTAAAAATTATCCTTGATCATGTCAGCAACCATATTGGAATAAATCATTACTGGGTTAAAAATCTTCCAATGCACGATTGGTACAATGGGACACCGGAAAATTTCATCAAAGCTTCGCACGATAAGATGGCTTTTCTCGATATTCATGGAGATTCAACAATAGTTAAGATGAATCAACAGGGTTGGTTCACTGATTACATGCCTGATTTGAATCAAAGAAATCCATTCCTGAAAAATTATCTTATTCAAAATACATTATGGTGGATTGAATTTGCTGGAATTGATGGAATAAGAGAAGATACATATCCATACAGTGATCAAAAATATTTAGCTGATTTGGCTAAAACAATTTTAACAGAATATCCCAACTTTAATATTGTAGGAGAAATATGGCAGGGAGTGCCTGCAATAATATCAGGGTATCAGTCTAAATCACCGGTACGATTAGTGAATTTTGATTCGAATCTTCCGACTGTAACAGATTTTGCTTTGACGGATGCCATCCGTGATTTCCTCAGCGGTAAAGAATCTATATATAAAGTTTATGAAACGATAGCACAGGATATCGTTTATTCTGATCCGGATAATCTCCTCGTTTTCGTTGACAATCACGATGTTGATCGTGCAATGCTTCTTGCAAAAGGAAACGTTGATAAATTTAAAATTGCTTTGAACCTCATTCTTTTTACGCGTGGTATCCCGCAGATTTTTTATGGAACCGAGATAGGTATTGAAGGAGGAACAAAGCACGGAGAATTAAGACAACCATTTCCAGGAGGTTTTTCTGACGATTTTCAGAATGCGTTTTTAGACAATGGAAGGACAGAATATGAAAATGACATTTTTTATTATGTGAAAGATTTATTCCATTTAAGAAATCAATATCCATCGTTATCAAAAGGGAAATTAAGACACATATATCCATTCGATGATATATATATTTTAATAAAAAGTTATGATGATGAAATGACAATGGTTGTGATCAATGCTCGTGGAGAAGATTTTTCATTTGAATCTTTACAATTAAAAAAGTTTTTGCCCGAAGCAAATGAAATAGTTAATCTAAAATCGAATACAGAAATCAATCTGAAAGCTGTTGATAGATTTTTAATAAACAAAATGAGTGCTGAAATATTTTTAATAAGGAAATAATATGCTCGAAATCCAGAAAAAACTTACCAATACGTTTTATGCTTTGCTTGCTTTACCAGCTACAGCGATGGGATTTGCACTCTCAATTCAGATTGCTGTACTTAGCTGGATTCTGAATTCACAATACGGATTGGACATTCACGAGATTGGAATTGTGTGGGCTGCAGGACCGCTTGCAGGGATATTTGGTCAGGTAATAATCGGATTGATCAGTGATAAAGTTTGGTTCTGGGGTGGAAGACGCCGACCATTTATCTTAATTGGCGGAACGCTCGCAGCTATTATGATAATTGCTTTACCCAACATCGGGGCGATAAATGATTTTCTCGGGATAGGAAGTATTCTCGCTGTGGCAATAGTCGTTGCGCTGACTCTTGATCTTGCAATAAATATCAGCTTCAATCCAACTCGTTCTATAATCGCCGATATAACTCCGGATGGAATTCCACGAACGAAAGGTTATACATGGATGCAAACAATTTCAGGATTCTGGGGCGTGATGGCTTATGCTATCGGAGCAATTTTTGGTAATTATTTTTTGATTTATCTTGGTGCAATTATAGTACTCGGCTTTTCATTAATTCCACCTTTCTTCATTAAAGAAAGTATGGAACTGACTGATTCCAAAAAAGAAAACGCAGTAGCTGAATTGAAAAATAAGGTAACCGACTGGGGAGAATTATTTAAATTATATTTTGCACATGGTTTTTCGTGGATCGGAGTGCAAACGATGTTCGTTTACATTATTGCATACATACAGCAAAAATTAAATCCTGCCAGCGAAACCGAAACAGGGCAGATCATCGCAATTTCCTTTCTTGTTTTAAATGCAGTTGGATTTCTGCTTCCCGCATTTGTACTCGAACCAATCACTGAAAAAATTGGAAGGGTAAAAACCCATCTGATTTGTGTTGCGATAATGGCAGTTGGCTATTTTGGAATTGTATTCATCGGAAAGTCCTCAATCATTCTTTATGCGCTCATGGCTGTTTGTGGAATCGGATGGGCAGCAATAGTTAGTTTACCTTTTGCAATTATGTCAGAAAAAGTTGATCAAACTAAAATGGGATTCTTTATGGGAATATTTAATTTATCCGTTGTCCTTCCACAATTAATCGTTAGTTTAGTTTTAGGCTATTTTATTAAAGAAGCTTCGGATAAAAATCTGATCTTCATAATTAGTGGAACAACATTAGCTATTTCAGCTATTCTGTGGCTGATGGTAAAAGAAAAAAAATCTCATATTCCGGCAAATTAAAATTATTTTTCTGATTACAAATACTGTAAATATCCGGCTGAATTGAATCGTACGAATTAGTTGTAATCAATTACAATGAAATTCTTTTTGATTTAGAAGAATATTTTTCTTTAGTTTGCAGTATAAATTATTTCCGGGTGATACTTTATGAAATCAATTACACTTCTCTGTATCGTAAGCGTTTGTTTATTTATCATTGGCTGTTCGGATGATGGCCCCACCGATCCAAAAGACAAAAAAGGTAAATTAGTTGTTAAATCAATTCCTCCTGGGGCAAGGATTTTCTTGATGGGGAATGATACAGGAAAAAATACGCCCGACAGTCTTGTTGATCTTAATCCGGGAGTTTATGATCTTTTTTTATTGTTACAGTACTATGATACTGCATTCTTCTCCGCAAATGTTGTAGAAAACCTGACTACTACAAAAGAGATTATTTTATCAGATGCACTTCCATCTGTAAATATCACTTTAAATTATACAATCTCCTATGGTGGTGATAGCGTAAAGTTTAACTATACACTTAATCAGGATGTTTTGCTTGATAGTATAATTATCAAAAGACCTGTAAGTACTGTTAGAGATACAACTGAAAAAAATACATTCAACTCACAATTATTCAGTTATGAAGATCAGTCAGGAAATCCGGTTACATATTATCTTCCCACAACAGGTTCAGGAAGGAATTTTTATCCGAGAATTGAGGACACAACTTACTTTATTGATTTCTACGGTCGGAAAGCACATGGATCGGGAACTTTATTTCATCTATCATTTAGTCAGGAACTCTAAAAGTTGAAAGAATAATTGTATCATTTTTATTTAAACAAATTGGTGATTTTATGAAAACACTATTTTTATTGACAATTGCTTTACTGATAAATACTTCCTTCGCACAATGGTCAACTGACCCAAATACCAATCTTAAAATCTGTGATGTAGCTGGTGAACAAGCACTTGCAAAAATTGCAATGACTTCCGATGGTGGCTGTTATATTTCCTGGTTTGATACCAGGTCCGGTTCATACAATGTTTATTTGCAAAGACTTGACGCACTTGGTTACAAACAATGGGCTGCTGATGGATTACTAATCAGCAATAATCCTCAGGACACGTGGATAACAGATTATGATTTAATTTGTGACCAGAATGATAATGCGGTAATAGTGTTCAGTGATATCAGGTCAGGTGGATTATTAAAACCATTTGCTTATATGATAAGTCCCACAGGAAATTTTCTTTGGGGAGCTAATGGTGTTGATATTTCAACCGGAGATAATTTTCAGCCATCACCAGTTGTAACAGAAACAAGTGACGGTAATTTTGTTTTTGCCTGGATTAGTTCTGATGGTTCTCAAAAAATTGCTTTGCAAAAATTATCAGCTACTGGTCAAAAGCTCTGGGGAACCACTCCCATTCTTATTCAGAGCGGAACTGAAGATTACAGTTATCCGGCTGTAGTTAAGTCTGATAATGATCAGGTGATTTTGGTGCATACAGTTCAAACCGGCGGTTTTCCACCTCAGGTTCGGATAAGAGCTCACAAGTTAGATTTAAATGGTCAATTGGTTTGGGGAAGTACTGGAGTTATGATTCAGGATAATGGTCAGATGGCATTCTTCCAGGTTCCTGAAGTTGAATCCGATGGAAATAATGGAGCACTGATTGCCTGGTATGATGGAAGAGCAATGAACAATTTATCAAGTTCTTTCATACAACATATTTCATCTGCAGGTAATTTATATTTTCCGGCTAATGGTGCAGAAGGATCGCTTGCTGCAGAGCGAAATAAATTTTCGCCACAGGTAGCTTACAATTCGGCTACACAGGAAACTTATTTGTTCTGGATAGAAACAGAACCAAATCAAAATCAAAATGGAATTTGCGGACAGAAATTTTCACCAAGTGGAAATAGAATTTGGGGAAATACTGGCATGGTTTTCGTACCATTAAGTGCTCCAAATACAAAATCAATTAGTGATCTGTCTTCACATATGGGTAATAATCAAATTTATATTTTTTATCTGGACAGCCAGGCATCCGGTTTAAATTCAATGACTATGGGTTTTGCTTGTGATACTACAGGTGGTTTTATCTGGTCTGGAAATTTTGTAACACTTTCAAATGCAACGCAGGAAAAACTTCAGATGGAAACTGCGATGGATGTTTACAAGAATTGCAAATTAGTTTGGGGTGATAAAAGATTTGATGCAAGCGGAATTTATGCACAGGATATCAATCCGTCGGGTCAACTTGGTCAACCAGTTATCCCGGTAGAACTAACAACTTTTGAAGCTGTCGTAAATAATAATGAAGTTATTCTAAACTGGACTACTTCCACTGAAACTAATAATCGTGGTTTTGAAATCGAAAGATTAATTTCAGAAAATTCTCTTGCTCAGAATTGGGAAAGAATTGGTTATGTGGAAGGAAACGGGACAACTACCGAACCAAAAAATTATAATTTCATTGATAAAGAAACTCCCGAAGGAAAAGTTCAATACAGATTGAAGCAAATTGATTTTGATGGTAGTTTCAACCACTCAAATACTATAGAAGTTGAGATAAATTATCCGGATGATTACATACTATTTCAGAATTATCCGAATCCATTTAATCCTGTTACAGTCATCAGTTTTCAAATACCAACTAAAAGTTATGTAAGTTTAAAGATTTATGATCTGCTTGGCAATGAAATCACAACTTTAGTAGATGAAGAAAAAAACAGTGGCGTTTACTCAGTTAATTTCGATGCACCTAAATATGCAAGCGGAATTTATTTTTATGAATTTAAAGCTGGTGATTTCAGAGAGACAAAAACTATGTTAATGTTGAAATAATAAAATCAAGAATAGGGCAGTTGACTTTTAAGTTTCTCGCATAAAGATCATTCTGTTATGATAAGATTAGCATCGGAATCTCAAATATGTATTCTAAAATAAAATGAGAACCTATTCATTGGGATTTTCTTGTTGAATCAAGTTCTGGTTAATAACTACAGAATTTTGAATCATAGCCATTCTTCAGCTTTAATTCATTCATTTAATGTTT
This sequence comes from Ignavibacteriota bacterium, assembly GCA_013285405.1. Lineage (NCBI taxonomy): Bacteria > Pseudomonadati > Ignavibacteriota > Ignavibacteriota bacterium. The sequence goes on from CP053446.1 coordinate 3,186,749, forward strand.
TTCTTGCTGTTTTTACAGAATTTAGAATTTTAAAATTACCTTAAATATTTTATCTTTGTTTGAGGGTGTTGAAGGATTTTCTGTGCTGAAACAACTTTATACCTTACCAAAATAAATCACGCTTAACTCACAAATATTGGTGAACAGCTATGCTATGGAAATTAAACAGATTAATATTCAAGTTGATGGTAACTTCTATAATATTTTGCTTATCAACAACAAGCACAATTTTCGGTCAATATCAATTACAGGAAGCATTTCCAAATCTGAGTTTCTCAAGCCCGCTATTCTTAACAAATGCAGGTGATGGAACAAACCGGATTTTTGTTGTCGAGCAGGATGGAATTATCAAAGTGTTTTCTAATAATCCTGGTGTTTCATCGGCAAAAGTTTTTTTGAACATAACAGATAGAGTAGCATCTGGTGGTGAAATGGGATTGCTTGGTTTAGTATTCCATCCTGACTATGAAACAAATGGATATTTTTATGTCAACTATACTGCAGAGGATCCATTGCGTACGATTGTTGCTAGGTTTCAGGTTACGAGTAATCCGGATTCCGCTGATAAAAATAGTGAATATCAGATTTTAACATTCAGTCAACCTTTCCAAAATCACAATGGCGGGTGGGTTGGTTTTGGACCAAATGATGGCTATCTATACATTTCTACAGGTGATGGCGGTTCCGGTGGGGATCCAAATAATAATGGTCAAAGGATAAATACTTTACTAGGGAAAATTCTTCGTATAGATATAAATACTGGCAATCCATACTCAATTCCTGCAACAAATCCTTTTGTTGACAGTACAAACACACAGATTAAAAAAGAAATTTTTGCCTGGGGATTGAGAAATCCGTGGCGTTGCAGTTTTGATAATACAACAGGCAAGTTATGGGCTGGAGAAGTTGGACAGGGCTCGTGGGAAGAAATTGATATAATTGAGAATGGTAAAAACTATGGCTGGCGTTGCTACGAAGGTAACCATACTTATAATATGACTGGTTGTAATTATCCGGAATATACTTTTCCTATCTGGGAATATAGCCACAGTTTGGGTTATTCTATTACCGGCGGATATGTTTACAGAGGACCAAGTATGTCTGAACTTACAGGCAAATATATCTATGCAGATTATGTGTCACGAAAAGTTTGGGCTCTGAGTTATGATGGAATAAATCCGGCAACGAACGAATTACTTTTAACTGCATCAGGATTAATAACATCCTTCGGTGAAGATGAATTCAAAGAACTTTATATTACTTCATTCGATGGCAATATTTACAAATTTAACTCATCAACAGGTTGTCAGAATATTGTTATTAAATCAGGTTGGAATCTTGTATCCGTTCCATTTCTCAGTAACGATATGTCTGCTTCAAACATTTTTCCTAACTCAGAATCAAGTGTATATGGATATAATAATAGCTATTATGTGGCAGATACACTTAATAATGGAGTTGCCTATTGGGTCAAATATAACAATCCTTTAAACATACAAGTCTGTGGAACCAGAACTTCGGTTCCGGTTCAAGTAACAACTGGTTGGAATCTGATTGGACCATTTGATGCTGAAGTATTAACATCAAACATTATCTCAACTCCACCAGGAATAATTTTAAGTGCATTTTATGAATACAATAATGGTTACGTAGTTTCTAATATATTAAAACCCGGTAAGGGGTATTGGGTTAAAACTAGTAGTGCAGGAACGTTGGATTTATCATCAGGTAATCTTAAATCAATTGAATAAAATTTCTAAAACTAATAACTATTAATTGGATTGAATGCACCACCTGGTTCTGACGATCGTTTGTTCGACAAGCATTGCTTTGATCCTGAAACATAATGAAACACAGAAAGGTGAGCTTATTGTATTACTAACCGGCAATTATCTTACAGCCGCAGTCATAGCTTTGGTTTTATTGTTGATTAATGATCAAAGTAATTTTTCACTTCAAACACTTCTTTACGGTGCAGCACTCGGATCTTTATTTGTTATTACTTTCTTCATTTTGGCTTATGCAATAAAATTTGCCGGTACCGGGTTAGCTATTACAAGTTCAAGATTATCAGTAATCATACCAATTATATTTTCCATAATTTTTTTTGATGAAACTCCAAATAACCTATATGTATTTGGTTTTGTATTTACGATTATCACGTTTATCATTTTTTACCTTTCAGTAAAACGCGGTCACAAAGATGGTGAAGGATCAATAAAATACTTTTACCTGATTGCTGTTTTTATTGGAATAGGTCTGAATGATTTTGCACTTAAGTTTTTCAAAGTATGGCGTCACGAAAATGAAGAACCTTATTTCATATTATTTATTTTTTTATCAGCATTTCTTTATACTTCAATTTATATAATCATTAAAAGAATAAAAATTAAACGAAATACCGCTTTACTTGGTTTGACTTTGGGTGTTCCGAATGTACTAACAACTGTTTTTCTTCTCAGTGCCTTAGCACTGCTTCCTGCTATCATTGTATTTCCGATAATGAATGTGGGAATAATTCTTCTCACAACTGTAATGGCATTTATAATCTGGAAAGAAAAGTTGAACCGATGGGGAGTTTTAGCTCTTACCAGCGGAATGATAGCAATTCTATTCTTAAGTCTTGGAAGATGAGCTAATTTTTTAATGCATCCACATCTTCAACAAACATCACTAATAGTCCGGCAATAATCATTGAAACACCGCCTAATACCAAAGCATAAATTGCTTCGCCATGAACAATGCTCCTTACAAAAAATCCTAATATACTTGCAGCAGTTATTTGTGGGATGACAATAAAAAAATTAAAGATTCCCATGTAAACTCCCATTTTTTCTGAGGGCAGTGAACCTGTTAGGATTGCATACGGCATTGCAAGTATTGATGCCCAGGCAAGTCCGATTCCCAATTCAGATAGTAAAAGAATATCGGGATCTTTGATAAGATAAAATGATGCTAAGCCAATACCTCCGATAACGAGACTGATCATGTGTACAGTTTTACGGCTTGTCAATTTCGCCAGCCATACAAGAACAAAAGCCATCACAGCGGCAAATCCATTGTAAACCGACATCAACACACCGACCCAATCTGCACCTTCGTTATACAATTCTGTTGTTGGATCCGTTGCACCATAAATGTGATGGGTTACTGCCGGAGTTGTGTAGATCCACATAGCAAATAATGCAAACCATGAAAAGAATTGAACTACTGCAAGCTGCTTCATTGTTTTAGGCATATTGTACAGATCATTAAGCACCACTACGAAACCGTTTTCTGTTTTGTCATTTTTAACAAGATAGCCTGCAATGATTTGCATTAAACCGAATACAGCACCTCCTACAAACAAAACATACAAACCGTAATCAATTTCATTTACACTTAATGCGATTATAATGGTAATAATAATTCCCGATAACAGCCAGATGACACCAACCTTTAAAAATTTCGATCCAGATCCTAAAACTTCAGTTTGGTTTTTGCTTATTGCAATATTTCCGTCGTCTTCAGAAAATTTCTTTAGTTCATCGGGTGAATATTCCTTTGTACTGAAAACAGTCCAGGCTACAGCAAGAAAGAAAACGATCGCACCAAAATAAAAAGAGAATTTTACAGAGTCGGGAATCTGTCCTGCAGGTGCAATATTTGAAATACCAAACCAATTCGTCATCATATAAGGAAGAGCAGAAGCAATAACAGCTCCGGTTCCAATAAAAAAACTTTGCATGGCAAATCCGGCAGTTCTTTGTTCTGATGGAAGCATATCGCCAACAAAAGCACGAAAAGGTTCCATAGAAATATTTATTGACGCATCCATTATCCAAAGCATTCCTGCAGCAATCCAAAGAACAGGAGAATTCGGCATTGCTATAATTGCAAGTGATGCTAAAATCGCTCCTACTAAAAAATACGGTCGTCTTCTTCCAAGTTTATTCCAGGTCTTATCACTCATATGACCGATTATTGGCTGGACAATTAATCCAGTAACAGGAGCAGCTATCCATAGAATCGGAATGTTATCAATACTCGCTCCTAAAGTTTCAAAGATTCTGCTTACATTTGCATTCTGAAGGGCGAAACCAAATTGTATTCCGAGGAATCCAAAGCTCATATTCCATATTTGCCAGAAGGTTAGTTTTGGTTTTTGCATACAAATTTCTCAATCAATGATGGATAGTATTTAATTTTATTTGTGTTGAAAAAATAATATGAATTTCAATTATATAATAAAGGCAGTTGAAGATAATCCTTACTCAGCTTTCTTTTACACTCCTTCAGTTTATAAAAAAGCTAATTCATATCTGCTGATAAAACCAATTGAGTTTATTTCAATAGTGAACCAAAATGAGTTTAATTCTTCCTTTAAACTGATTCAAAAATTAATTGATAAAGGATGCTTTGGCTGGGGCTCGATTAATTACGAAGCAGGATTTTTATTTGAAAAAAAATTAAATCGGTTTTTACCCCGCGATCAAAAAAAATTAATTCAGTTTTATTTCTTTGATAAAAAGGATGTCCTGCGAATCAAATCATCAAAAATCGAATTTGATGATAAACAAAAAGATAATTATTCGATATCAGACTTTCGATTAAACAGAACTGAAAATGAATTTGTTGATGATATTAAAAAAATAAAACACTTCATTAAAGAAGGGGATACTTACCAGGTTAATTACACAATTAAAGGAAAATTTGAATTCAAGGGGTCATACACAGCATTCTTACAAAAATTAATTTTCAACCAATCCGCTCACTATACCGCATTTATAAATAATGATAAGAATATTATTCTATCACTTTCACCGGAACTTTTTTTCAGAGTAAAAAGAAGAAAAATAGAATCACAACCGATGAAAGGTACATCCAGACGTGGTTTTAATCATACAATTGATGAAAAGATTGAAAATGAACTAAAGAATAGCGAAAAAAATCTTTCCGAAAATGTGATGATTGTAGATCTTATCCGGAATGATCTTGGAAAAATTTCTAATTATGGAAGTATTAAAACAACGGAACTTTTCAGAATTGAAAAATACGAATCACTGTTTCAGATGATTAGTAAAATTGATGGTAAGTTGAAGAAAAACGCAAAACTCGATGATGTTATCATGAATATTTTTCCGTGTGGATCGGTAACAGGTGCTCCAAAAATCCGGACGATGGAAATTATAAAAGAAATTGAAAAATCAGAACGTGGAATTTATACTGGCGCAATTGGTCTAATAACTCCTGAAGAGATAAAGATGAATGTTGCGATCAGAACTATCACAATCGAAAAAAAATCGGGTGATGGCGTTATGGGATTAGGTTCAGGTATTGTCTGGGAGAGTGATGCTAAAAACGAATTTGAAGAAGTTCTGCTAAAGAGTAAGTTTTTAACCGAACCACTCGATTATTTTGAAATATTTGAAACGATGAGATTAGAGAATGGTTCAATTAAGTTTCTTAATGATCATATTGCAAGAATGAAGTCTGCTGCAGATTATTTTCTATTTAAGTTTCGTGAAAAGAGAATGAGAAAATTTTTAGTTGAACTGATAAAATCAATTGATCCTTATCAACACAAAAAGATCAAATTATTTTTGAATAAATGGGGTCAGTTTAGATCAGAAATATCTGATGTGGTAAAAGTGCCCAAAAGTATCAGGGTTATTTTTTCTGAAAAGGAAATACATTCTGAAGATAGGTTCAGGTATTTTAAGACTACAAACCGGAAATTATATGATGATGAATATGACAGATGCATTCATAGAAAATTTCATGAAGTTCTTTTTCTGAATGAACAGGATAAAGTTGTTGAGGGTAGTCGGACTAATTTGTTTATCAGACTTGGTAAAACCTGGCTGACTCCACCATTAAATTCTGGTGCACTGCCTGGCATTTACAGAAATTATTTTATACAAAATCATCCGGAAGTTTTGGAACAAGAAATTAACGTGGCTGATTTGGTTAAAGCTGACGAGGTGATCCTGACAAATGCTGTTCAGGGAGAAATAAAAGTAAGCCGGATTTATCTTACGCAGGAAGAATTTGTAAACTTTAATTAATAGAGCTTAAAAAGTAATTGAGCGTAATTTTTAATAATTTGTAGATGCAGAATTATTCGTTTTCAAGTTGAGTATCAATTTAATGACTGATTATACTACCCGGCGAAAAAAAGAACATCTCGAACTTAGCTTAACGGCTGATGTATCCTTCAAAACTAAAACGAATGGTTTTGAGCTCTATGAATTTATTCATAATGCCGCTACCGAGGTTGAACTCAATAAAATTTCATTCGAAACAAAATTCTTCAAAAAAAAGATTAATTATCCTTTCATTATTTCTTGTATGACAGGTGGAACAGAAGAAGCTGAAAACATAAATGCAGAACTTGCAATCGCCGCAGAAGAATTAAAAATACCAATTGGTGTCGGTAGTCAAAGACAGGCACTCGAAGATAAAAATTATCGGAATACTTATTCTGTTATTAGAAAAAATGCTAAGTCGGTTCCGGTGCTTGGCAATCTTGGTGCTGCTGAACTGGTAAGATTAAAATCATATTCCTCTGTTCAGATGCTTATAGATTTAATTGAAGCAGATGCATTCGTGATTCATCTAAACCCGTTACAGGAATTATTGCAGCAGGAAGGAACTCCGAACTTCAAAGGATTGATTAAATGTTTAAAAAAATTTATCAAAGCAATTAATATTCCCGTAGTTGTGAAGGAAGTTGGTGCAGGAATTTCCGGGACAGCATCAAAAGTCCTTCTTGAAACAGGAGTTCATGGGATTGATGTCGCAGGTGCTGGCGGAACAAGCTGGGCTGCAATTGAAATGCTAAGAAATAAATCAGTTGTGAATGATTATTTTTGGGATTGGGGATTGCCAACTTCTTTTTGTTTACGTGAAAATTCTAAACTCAAAAAAGAATTCAGGTTTATATTGATTGGTTCAGGTGGAATAAATTCGGCTATTGATGCGGCAAAAGCGTTTGCACTTGGTGCTGACTACGTTGCTTCTGCCAGATTAATTTTAAAACAACTTGATTCAAATGGTATTGAAGGTGTAAAGAAGTTGGTTGTTGATTGGTTCGATGATATCAGAAAAATTATGTTTTTGACCGGCTCACACACAATTAAAGATTTAAGAAAAAATAAATTATTGAGAAAAGATCAATTAGTTTGAAAAGAAAAAATAATTATATCAGGATATATGAGCTTGAGAGGGAAAAAATTAATAAAATACTTTCCGGCGCATTAAGAAATAGAAAACCAGCATCGCTTTATGAACCTGGTTCTTATATTTTGAACAGTGGTGGAAAACGATTAAGACCTCTGCTTGTTTTACTGTCTGCTAAAGCAGTTGGTGGAAAGTTCAACAATGCTTACAACGCAGCAGCAGCAGTTGAGATGCTCCACAATTTTACACTCGTTCACGATGATATTATGGATAATGCTGATAAGAGAAGAGGACGTTTAACTTTACATAAAAAATATGATTACAATACTGCTATTTTAACCGGTGACAGTTTGCTGTCAATTGCTTATGAATACCTTCTAAAAGATTGTAACGGGAATGCGAATGAAGTAATCGGGGCATTTACACATGGCTTGATTGAAGTTTGTGAAGGACAAAGTCTCGATACTGATTTTGAGTTAAGACGAAACGTATCGTCATCTGAATATATTGATATGATAAAAAAGAAAACTGCTGCAATGGCTGAAATGTGCTGTAAAATTGGTGCATTATTAGGTGGTGGGACAAGTTCACAGGTTAAAGCTTTAGGAAATTATGGGTTGAATCTGGGAATTGCATTTCAGATTCAGGATGATTTACTTGATATTTCAGCGGATGAAAAAAAATTTGGTAAAACAATCGGTGGCGATCTTGTCGAGGGTAAAAAAACATTTTTATTTCTGGAAGCACTTGAAAAGTCCAAAGGCGAAGACAGGAAAAAGCTGCTTAAAGTTATTGAACGAAAAGGTATTCGGAGAAATCAGGTTATTACTTATAAATTGTTATATGAAAAACTTGGTGTTCAGGATGCAGCCAGAAAAGAAATTTTCAATTATACGCAGAAAGCGTTACGCTCAATAAATTTACTGGATGACAAGAATAAAAAAATATTTAAATGGCTGGCTGATTCTTTAATTCATAGAACAAGCTGATGATAGAAAAGAAAATAAAAATAATTAATAAGGCAGGTTTACACACACGACCTGCAGCTACTATAGTAAAGATGGCTTCAAAATACAAAAGTGAGTTCTACATTTCACGCGATGGAATGAGCATAAATGGTAAAAGCATAATTGGCGTGATGACTCTTGCAGCAGAGGAGGGCGCAGAACTTATTCTAAATTTTAACGGTGAGGACGAAGATCAGGCAGCAAAAGAAATAACTGAATATTTTGAAAGGGGATTCGACGAACTTTGAAATCATTTAAAGATATTTATCGTCAGGCTGAAAATAAAATTTCCGGTTTAGCTGCGGCGCCCGGAATTATTATTGGTGAAGCTTATCTCTACACAAAAGAGAAACTTCAGATAAACAAAGCAGATATCGATGATATTGAAAAAGCGAAGAATGATCTCGTCGATGCAATTGCAAAATCGAAGAAAGAACTTAACAAGGTTTTTGTTTTTGCTCGCGAAAAGATGGATGAAGTTCGTGCAGCAATTTTTGAAGCTCAATTAATGATTCTCGATGATCCAATATTATTGGATGAAATTATCGGAAGGATTGAAAAGGAAAAAAAATCTCCTGAATTCATTGTTGATGATGAAATATCAAAATATCAGAACAAGATGATTCTCTCACACGAATCTTATATGAAGGAAAGAGCACTGGATATCGAAGATATTAAACAACGGATCGTGAGAAATCTTCAGAAAAAAAGATGGGAATCTAAAATTGAGCATAATGTAATTGTTGTTAGTGAATCGCTCACACCTGCTGACACCATTCTACTAACAAGAAATAAAGTTCTGGCGTTCATTACTGATCATGGTGGTTTAACTTCTCATGCTGCTATTATTTCTCGATCTCTTAACATTCCCGCTGTAGTTGGAACTCACAACGCTACTGCTCAAATAAAAGATAATGACGAAATTGTTGTTGATGGGTTTTATGGATACGTTATCGTAAATCCTACTGAAGAGCAGAAAGAATTTTTCGTCAATAAAAGAAAACGGCTTCTCGAACTGCAGCACGAATTAGAAGAACTTAAAGACGAGAAGGCTATCACAAAAGATGGAAGAGAAATAAAATTATTTGCCAATGTAGATGTGTCAGGTGAAATTGATATGGTTGTAACCAGCGGAGCTAATGGTATTGGGCTTTATCGCACAGAACAAATTTTACACGAGCTTGGCGAATTTCCAAATGAAGATGAGCAGACAATAATATATTCAAAATTAGCTTCGCGTATTTATCCGTCTTCAATTACAATCCGTGTTTTTGATATTGGTGGTGACAAATTTCGATTCCTTGATTTTGAAGAACCAAATCCATTCCTTGGCTTGAGAGGAATAAGATTACTTCTTGAAAATCCGGCATTATTTAAAACTCAAATACGTGCAATACTTAAATCTAGTTTGAATAAAAATGTCAGGATAATGATTCCTATGGTGAGCACTTTAAAAGAAATCAGTGAAGCAAAACGGATAATTGAAGAATGTAAAAGTGAACTGCTTTCCGAAAAAATAAAGTTTGATGAAGATATCAAAGTTGGAATTATGATCGAAGTTCCTTCTGCAGCAGTAATGGCAAGAGAATTGTCCAGAGAAGTTGATTTTGTCAGTATTGGAACTAATGATCTCGTTCAATATTTAATGGCAGTTGACAGAGGTAACGATCTTGTTGCAGACCTTTATCAGGAGTTTAGTCCTGCTGTAATCAGCACTCTGAAACATATCATCGATGAAACTAAAAAGTCAAAAAAACCGGTAAGCCTCTGCGGCGAACTTGCAGCAGATACGCTCGCAATGCCGCTACTTTTAGGATTAGGTCTGGATAGTTTGAGTATGTCAACACCAACTATTCCTTATGCAAAAAGAATTATCAGAAGTTGTGAATATAAAAAGGCTAAGAGACTTGTAACCGAATGTTTAAAAATGCACAGTGAAGAGGATGTGAAAGCTACTATCGAAAAATTCTTTAAGAAAAATAATATCACAAGAACAAGACAAATTATTTAGATGCACTCAACAGATTTTATTAAAACCTTTGATACGCAAAATCAGTATCAAGTTCTTCAGGATTCTTATAAGCAATTAATTGATGCCTGGGATTCAAAAATTAATTTAGAACAATTAGTAAAGTATAAGTTTTCCTCGATAGTTTATTGCGGGCTCGGAGGTTCAGCAATCAGTGGTGATTTATTTGTTGATTATGTTGCGGATGAATTAAAACTTCCATTTCAGGTTGTCAGGGGATATTCACTCCCTTCATACGTTGATGAGAACTGTCTGGTTATTATTTCGTCATATTCTGGTAACACTGAAGAAACTGTATCTTGCTTCAATCAGGCTTTAAAGAAAAAAGCAAAAATTGCAGCAATAACTTCAGGCGGAAAGATTGGTGAGATAGCTGAGCAGAACAAAATACCTGTTGTAAAATTAAGAGGAGGTTTTCAACCAAGATTTGCTCTCGGTGCAGGTTTCTTTTCTCTTTTAAAAATAATGTATGTGCTTTCAATTGTTGATGAATCAAAAAACATTCAAACGATAATTGATTTATGGAAACGAAAAGGTCTCGAATACTCTTCAAAGGATAGTACAGCAATGTATTTTGCAGAGCAGATTATCGGTTTCATTCCCGTCATCTATTCATCTGAGTTTCTTTCATCAACAGGATACAGGATGAAATCTCAACTTAATGAGAACTCAAAAATGCATGCATTCTATCACAATTTACCTGAAATGAATCATAATGAAATTATTGGTTGGGAGTCATTCAAGGAAAAACAATTCAATACAAAAGTTATTTACCTGCTGGATAATGAGTATCATCCTCAGAACCAGAAACGGTTTGAAATACTTAAAGAAATACTCAATCAGCAAAAAATTGAGGTTCTTTCATTGATGAGCAATGAAGAAAATAAAAAGGTGCGAATAATGGATTTGATTTTTTTAATCGATTGGATATCTTTTTACGCATCGGTTTTGCGCGGATATGATCCATCAGAAATTGATTTTATTCACAGGATGAAACAGCGCCTCACTTAAGTTTTACGACCCGGATGTTTAAATCATCAAAAATAAATTTTATCCGGTATTATGCTTACTCTCTCTTCCATCATTAAGAAAATATTTTTGCTTTTATGCATCAAATTATTATTTCTTTGTGATTTTGCATACGCCCAATTTTTTTATTTTGGGCGGAATAAAATCCAGTACGAAGAATTCGATTGGAAAATTCTTCGAACTGATCATTTCGATATTTACTACTATGGTGAGATGGGATATGTTGCAGAGATTGGAGCAAATTACGCTGAGGAAATATATGACGAGTTGAAAATCCGGATGAATCATCTTGTTACCCGCAGAATCCCGCTTATTTTTTATAACACTTCAATTGATTTTCAACAGACGAACATTACACCCGGTCTTATTCCTGAAGGTGTCGGAGGTTTTTTTGAATTCCTGAAAGGACGAGTTGTTTTACCAAGCACAGGTTCTTTGAAAGATTTCAGACACGTAATCAGGCATGAGATTGTTCACGTTTTTATGACTAACAAAGTTTACAGGATTTTGAAAGATCATCGCATACCGACAAACAAAATGCCGCCGCTTTGGTTTGTGGAAGGACTTGCTGAATTTTATTCAACCGAATGGGATGCTCAGGCAGAAATGCTAATGAGAGATGCAGTTCTTAACAATTATTTCGTGAACCTCGATAATATATTCAGTATCTACGGATCTTTTCTTATGTACAAAGAAGGACAAAATTTTCTTGAGTTTGCTGCTGAAAAATACGGAGAAGAAAGAATCGGAATGCTTATTGATAATTTCTGGATGTATTCAAATTTTAATCAGGTAATTGAGACAACATTCAAAGAATCTTTCGAGCAGATTGATGCAGAATGGAACTATTGGCTCAGAAAAAAATATTATCCATTAATGAAATCAAGCTATCCCACAGAATTTGGTTCGCATAAAGTAACAAAGAGAGGTTTTAATTTTACACCAGTTTACTTCAAGTTACAGAACAGACATTATCTTTACTACCTCGCAAACCTAGATGGGTATTCCTCGATTTACAGAATTGAATTATCTCCTGAATATATTCAAATAGATTCACCTGAATTAATTCTTCGCGGAGAACAAACTGAGGAACTGGAATCATTCCATTTATTCCAGTCAGCTATAGATATTTCAGATGACGGACTGCTTGTCTTTAACAATAAAAAAGGTGGAACTGACGTAATCCATTTTTTTTCGGTTTATGAAAACCGGATTGTTAAAACTTTTCAGAATGATGAGTTACTTTTTATTACGTCACCAAAATTTTCCAATGATGGCAGCAGAATTGTTTTTAGTGCAGTTGACAGAAAAGGTTTCAGTGACGTTTATATTTATGATCTTCAGTCTGATAAACTCTTCAGAATTACAAATGATTATTACAATGATCAGGATCCCTGTTTCGGGCTTGATGATCAACAGATTATTTTTTCTTCAGACCGGACAGGAGGTGAATTTGAAGGAAAACAAAATTTATTTTCAGTAAATCTGAATAATTATGAAATTCAGTATATAACTTATCTTAATGCTAACTGCCAGGCTCCAATCCTTTCTCCGGAAAAAGACTTGTTGTTATTTACTTCAGATTATAACGGTGTAAGAAATCTTTATGAAATTCCGATAGTTGACGGAGATTATTCAAACAGTGTAAATAAAATTTCTGAATTTATTTCGAGCGTTTTCAATCCCGTTTATATTGATTCCAATTACATTACATTTTCAGGATTTGAAAAATTCTCATTCGGTTTATTTGTATTCAGTAAAAAAGATACAAAAGAAGATTCTCTTTATTCTTTTCAAATGAATCCTGACAAACCATTAGAAATCTGGCAGGCGAAGTCATTGAAGCTGCCTACAGAAAAAAAGAAAGCTGAATATGAAAAAGAATATTCGCTGGATTTTGCGCAAGGTGTTGTTGCTACCGATCCGATTTTCGGAACTCGTGGTGGTGCTGTTTTTTCATTAAGTGATCTTTTGGGTGATGACAGATATATTTTTATGATTTATAATAATGCTTCCGTGACGAGTGAAATACTGAATAGTTTTAATGTGATACTTCAGAAAGTAAACTTTGCAGAAAGAATAAATTATGGCTACGGAATTTTTCACCTAAGTGGACCGGTTTATGATTATTCTGATCCGGATGAATATTATTATGAAAGAAGTTTTGGCGGTTCATTTCTTTTAAGTTATCCAATTTCAAAATTCCAGCGTCTGGAAGCTACGGTTACACTCAGAAATTCAAACAAAGAAGTTATCCCCGAAGTCATCGAAAGAAAAGCCGTACTTGTAACAAATACTATCGGTTGGGTGATGGATAACTCACTTTGGGGACCAACAGGACCAGTGGATGGAATTCGTGCATTAACTTATCTTGGATTTACAACTGATATCAAATATAGCAATGTAAATTATTTTTCTATTATTGGTGATTACCGTTATTACCAACGTTTTGCATTAACAACTCTTCTTGCATTCAGAGCAGCAATATTTTACAATGAAGGCAAGGAAGCGCGATTATATTTTGTTGGCGGAAGCTGGGACTTAAGAGGCTGGCCAAGATTTAGTATCCGGAGCGAAAAAATCTGGCTTACTTCTCTTGAGTTCAGATTCCCATTAATTGATCAGCTTGGCATCAGATTCCCGTTCTTTAATCTTGGATTCCCCGGAATACGTGGTGCAATATTTTATGATATGGGAGGAGTCTGGAATGACAATTTTAATTATACAATCGGGTCGGTTGGATTCGGATTCAGATTTAATCTATTCGGAATGCTGACGCTTCGCTATGATATGGGTAAAAAGATAGAAAATAATTTCACAAGATTTCAGGATGGTTTATTTTATCAATTCTTTTTCGGATGGGATTTTTAAAGTATAAAATATATTTGCTGATTATCATTCTCTTGATTACCGGCTGTGCAAGATCAGTCATTAAGTATTCAACGAAGTATGATGAAGATCCGTTCAGGATGTTTGGGAAAATTCCTTCCAGAGAATTTTATATCCCAATTAATACTTCTGATTCATTAAACCTAATATGGGAATCAGAAACTTATGGCAGTTTTCCAAATTCATCAGTTTCAGTCTATGATAATCTCGTATTCATAAATGATCTATCAGGAAGAGTTTTTTGTTTCGATGCGGAAACAGGAGATAAGATTGGTTCGCTGAAATATAGTTACGGAAGTATTTATTCGACACCGATACCATACCGAAGTAAAGTAATTTTTCCTGTTGCACTGGATAAAGAAAACCTCACTGAAATAATAATTTATGATTACAGTCAGGGAAAAGAACTGGATGAAATCGAACTTCCGGGAAGAGTAGTTACTCAAATGATTGCACTTGATGATGACATTCTTTTTACTACTGAAGTTGGAATTGCTTACAGGCTCAATTCAGCCGGAAAAATAATTTGGGAAACTCATACACGCGTTCCAACAAGAAGTTCACCGGCGTTAACAAATAACTTATTCATTTTCGGAAATGATAAAGGTGAACTGATTGGGTTGAATTCAGATTCCGGTGATTCTGTTTATGTGAAAAAAATTGGCGGACATTTTTTCTCAGGAATCACAGTTCAGGATAGTATTGTTTATGCAGGAAATGACAACGGTTTTATTTATGCAATTAATGTTCGTGACGGTGAAATTATTTGGCAGTTTGATACGAGATTCAAAATAAAAATGGAACCTGCAATTGATGAACAGAATCTTTTTATTGGTAATCTTAATGGCGATTTCTATTCAATTAACAGATCAACCGGAAAAGAAAACTGGAAAGTAAATTTCAAAGGGATACTGAATTCAACTCCATTGATTACAGAAAATATGATCATTCTGCCGAATGTGCTTTTTGCTGTTCACTTGCTTGATAAGTTTGATGGAAGTGTTTTAAATACCATTTCACTTGAAGGTAGAGCAAAATTATCACCAGTAATTCACAATAATATTCTATTCATAGGTTTTGATGACGGAGTAATTCGTGCGTACGAATTTGCTAATAAATAGTTTGCTGATTTCTCTTTCGATTGCATCATTGGTATTTGGGCAGGATTGCAAGTCAATCGTCACGATTAGCACTAATGATGAAGAAGCTGAATTATTTTTAAATGATACTTTAAAATTAAATGGAAACAATTTTATTCTTGAACTTAAACCCGGTACTTACTCGTTTGCTTTGACGGAAAATTCTAAAATCTGGAATACTCAGATTATAAAAGATTCTCTGAATATTAAGGATTGTGATTCCGTTACTATATCATATCGTTTTAATCCGCAATTGCTGTTAGATTCAGATCCACAAAACGTTTATGTTTATGAATCTGATTCATTGCTGGGATTCACACCACTTTTTATGGAAGGTAATTTTCAGGATTTGCTTCTTAAAAAGCCAAGCTATTCAGATTTAACTATAACAAGAAATGAATTAGCTGACGGTATCAAACCTGAGTTGAAATTTATTGGTGATTATAAAACTGAAAGTTTTTATGGTTCAACTTTATCTAAAATTCTTGCCGGAACTTTAATTGCTCTTGGCGCAACTACAGCTTATTTCAAACTGGAAGCCGATAAGACATTTGAGGAGTATCAAATTACCGGTGATCCGGCATTGCAAGAGCAAACAGAAAAGTATGATGTAATTAGCGGTGTTTCCTTTGTCGCTATGCAGATAAATTTTGGACTCATATTGTATTTATTCCTTACCGATTAGACCAAAGCTTTTAATAAATTAACCGACCATTTATTAAAACAGTTGATGATTACCGTACTAGAAGCAATTAGATTATCCACAGAATATCTCGACAAGAAAAAGATTGATTCGCCAAGAATAAATGCTGAACTATTGCTTGCTCATATTATTGGCTGCAAAAGGCTCGACTTATATCTTGCTTTTGACAGACCTTTAACTGAACCCGAACTTAATATTTACAGAGGGCTTATTAAAAGAAGAGCAAGTTATGAACCGCTTCAATATATTATTGGAACTGTAGAATTTTATGGATTAGTATTTAAAGTAACTCCATCAGTACTTATTCCAAGACCTGAAACAGAATTACTTGTTGAAAAAATTATAAAGGAATTATCCGATAAAGAACAATTGAATATACTTGAAATCGGATGCGGCAGTGGAAATATAGCAATTAGTCTTGCTTATCATTTAAAGCAGGCACAAATTATAACCACAGATATAAGCGATGCGGCTTTGAATCTTGCAAAAGAAAATTCCCAAAAATTGGGTGTTGCTGAAAGAATTAGTTTTATCAGACATAATATTTTAACCGATGACCTGTTAAGATTTTCTATGTTTGATTTGGTTGTTTCAAATCCGCCGTATGTTTCACTGCAAAGTTATTCATCACTGCAAAAAGAAATTATGGACTTCGAACCGCGTTTAGCCGTAACAGATGAATCGGATGGATTAACTTTTTACAGGATTATTTCAGAAAAGGTTTCTGGCAATATTAAAAAAGGCGGGAAACTTTTTTTTGAAATATCTCATGGACAATGTGATGATGTTAAAAGTATAATGACAAAAAATAATTTCAGCAAGATTGAGGTTATTAAAGATTATCAGAATATTGAAAGAATAGTATTCGGAGAGTTTAAATGAAAGCTGTAATTCAACGAGTCAAATCTGCATCAGTTATAATACACGAACAAAATTATCACCAGGAAATTGGTAAAGGGATTTTAATTCTTCTTGGTATCAAATCCGGCGATACATTGACTGATGTAAATTTTATTGCTGATAAGTGTGTTAACCTTAGAATATTTGAAGATGCTGAAGACAAAATGAATAAATCATTGAAAGATGTTGATGGAGAAGTTTTGATTATTTCACAATTCACACTTTATGGAGAAACTGCAAAAGGAAACAGACCGGGTTTTACTGACGCAGCAAAACCGGATGAGGCAATTCCTTTGTATGAAAAATTTATTCAGCGATTGAAAGAAAATTTGGATCCTGAAAAAGTAAAAACAGGTGTCTTTGGTGCAATGATGGATATTGAGTTAATAAATTACGGTCCTGTCACTGTTATTGTTGAATCAAAATAAAATACGAAATAAATGAATAATGTGTTAATGGTTTTTCTCGATGGTATTGGTATTGGTAAAAAAGATTTTCAGTTCAATCCGTTCTTCAAATATGGTTTCAGAACATTTGAAAAAATTTTTGGTGATATCCCTTCACTTGAGAATCAAACAATTTCAAACGGTACACAATTCATTTTTCCGACAGATGCAACTCTTGGTGTCGAAGGATTACCACAAAGTGGAACTGGACAAGCTTCATTATTCTGCGGATTCAATGCGCCTGAATATGTTGGAAAACATTTTGGACCTTATCCATATTCCTCTACATTCCATGTTCTTGAGAAGAAAAGTTTACTGGTATATTTCAGAGATAATTATAACAGCAGTTATTTTGCAAATGCTTATCCAAAAGCATTTTTTGATTATGTTAAATCCGGAAGAACCCGTTTAAGCGTAACTACTATGACGTGCAAATTAGCTGGAATTAAATTAAATCGTGTCAGCGATGTCAGAGCAGGAAAAGCATTGACAGCCGAACTTACAAATGAAAGATGGAATCAACGTCTTGGATACAAATTGAAAGTGATAAAACCTGAATCCGCTGCCAGAAGACTTCTTAATATCGCACATAACTATAAATTTACTTTATACGAATATTATTTGAGTGATCATCTTGGTCATTTAAGGCTTGCGGCTGAATTTGAAAAAATATTTTCAGAACTCGATGAATTTTTATTTACTCTACTGAATGAAGTCGATTCAAAAAAAATGACGCTGATTATCTGCTCAGATCATGGAAATCTTGAGGATTTATCTGTAAAAACACATACAAGAAATCCTGCTCTTGCAATTACAGCTGGAAAATCTGCCAAAAAAATTGCAGAGTCAGTAAAAGATTTAACTCAATTCAAAAAAGCAATTATTAAATTTTGTAAATGAAAGATTATCCTGTAATAAGGTTGACGATACTTTTTATAATCGGAATATTCTCTGCAAAATTATTCCAGATAAGTTTGATAGCCGCAGCACTCATAGTCATTCTAGTCATTCTTTTGCTTTTACTTCGCAGAAGGTTCAACCATTTCCCAATTTACTCGCTAACGATTTCATTTCTAACCGGAATTATAATTTTATCCATTGGAAATCTAATTGCTAAAGAAAATGAAATAATCATTAATCCGGAAATATCACGAATTGATAAAGTAAAAAACACAATAGTTATTGGTAAAATTGATAATATTGATCTGATCAGGAATAATGAATTACTTTTCTATATCTCAGCAGATTCAATTTATTCAGAAGAATTTTTTATTAGGGATGACGTCAAAATTCTCTGCAAAGTAAAAATAGATAATGAATCATTATTCACTCTTTATGATGAACTTAAACCCGGTCAAACAGTTAAACTAAATGGATATTACTACAAAGGCAGAGAGAAAAGAAATCCTGGTGAGTTTGACTATGATGCTTATCTGAAATCAAAAAATATTCTTGGAATCGTTCTCATCAATGATATCAATTCTGTTTCAATCATTAACATATCTGCATCTGCTTTCGGTAATGCAATTCATCAGGTTAGAAAATCAATTGATAATCAGATAAAAAAATACAACTCTCCTGAAACTGCTGCTTTGCTTCGTGGTTTACTGCTTGCTGATAGGGGAGACATTAAATATCAGACTAAGAACCAATTCATAAATACCGGAGTTGTTCATGTTCTTTCTGTATCCGGATTACACGTTGGTTATATAGTTCTGATTTTTCTTTTTCTATTTGGCAGGATGAATTTTATTGTTCGATCCGTTCTTACTATTGTCGGTTTGTTGTTTTATATGTTGCTTACAGGCATCCCGCCTTCCGTATTCAGAGCAACTGTGATGTCAATCGTTTTTATCCTGGCATTTTTATCGAACAGATCAACAAATATTTTCAATTCTATTTCGATAGCAGCGTTATTTATACTGGTAATTAATCCGAATGAACTTTATAACCCAGGTTTTCAACTTTCGTTTGCTGCCGTATTAGCAATAGCAATTATACTTCCATACTTAAATCAATTTATTGATGGTTGGAACATTCAAAACAAATTTATAAAATATATTTTAACATTTCTGGGAGTCTCAATAAGTGCACAGATCGGGACTTTACCATTCACACTTTTATATTTTAACAAATTCTCTGTTGTTGGAATTTTCGCCAACCTGTTGGTAGTTCCTGCAATTGGAGTAATTATAGCTGCAGCAATAGCTACTTTATTATTTGCGATTTTTGTTCCATTCGCTGCCTTTTATTTAGGTCAGGCGACGAGCCTCATTTCAGAATTGACGCTGGACATAATAAAGTATTCCGGTGATTTAAGCTATTCGTACATATCTGTTACTAATTATTCGCTATTGGATTTAATTATCTTTTACGTTTTGCTTACCGTCTTTTTAATTTATATCGTTCAGTTTGAAACTGTCCGTTCAAAATTAATTTTGTTCATTCTTGTTACTGCAAGTATGTTTACTTTCTCTGCAATTGATAATTCAGAATTACTGCCGAAAGGTTATTTAAGCGTACTAATGATAGATGTTGGTCAGGGAGATTCTTTTTTGATAAAGTTTCCAAATGGTCAAACAGCTTTGATAGATGCAGGCAATACAACAATCACTTTTGATAACGGTGAAAGAGTAATTATTCCTTTGTTGAATTATCTTGGTATCAAAAAGATTGATTATGGAATTGTTACTCACATTGATTCCGATCATTATGGTGGTTTTGTATCACTTATTCTCGATGATAAGATAAAAGAAATTCTTAAACCAGAAATTGATACATCAATCAGTAAAGATGTCAGGTTTGAAGAATTTGTCAGAAACAAAAATATTCCGATTAAATACTTCCGGCAGGAAAAGAATATTATTGGTGATGCAGTACTTTACTGGCTGAACAATGATGAAATTAAAAATGTCACAGGCGAGTCAACAAATAATCAAAGCGGAATATTCAAACTTGTCTATGGTAAAAACAGTTTTCTTTTCACCGGTGATATTGAAAAAACAGCAGAAAGATTCTATTCAGAGACTTACAAGAATTTTTTGGATTCGGATGTCCTGAAAGTTGGGCATCATGGAAGCAAAACCAGTACGTCAGAAAATTTTTTAAAATATATTTCCCCTAATATCAGTTTGATAAGTGCAGGATTTAAAAATAAATTTGGACACCCAGTACCTGAGATTATGGAAAGGTTACTGTATTCAGGCTCATCCGTACTTCGAACTGATTTGCAAAAAGCGATATTACTTAGATCGGATGGAGAACATATCAATTTAATTAACTGGTAAATATTTTTTGTCATTTTTGGAGATGTGAAATGAGTTCCAATAAAATTGAAGTGGGAATAATAATGGGAAGCGATTCAGACCTTCCTGTAATGGAAGATGCAGTAAAGGTCCTTAAGGAATTTGAAGTTGGATATGAAGTTAAAATTCTTTCTGCTCATCGTACTCCTGTTCAGCATGCTGAATATTCGAAATCAGCTGTTGAAAGAGGACTTAAAGTAATTATCGCTGCTGCTGGTGGTGCTGCACATCTGCCGGGAGTTACTGCTGCACAAACAATCTTGCCTGTAATCGGAGTTCCGATAAAAGGAAAATCATTGGAGGGAATGGATTCACTATTATCTATTGTTCAAATGCCACCCGGAATTCCTGTTGCAACTGTTGCTATCAACGGAGCGAAGAATGCTGCAATACTTGCATTGAACATTTTAGGACTCGTCAATTCTGACATACAAAAAAAGCTTGCAAACTATAAGAAAAAAATGGAGGAGGAGTCGCTTGCAAAAAATAATAATATCAATAAGTAAGGTTAATAATTGTTTGGTAAGGTAATTGAAAGCAAGATATTTCAACTCTACTTTAAAAAGATAATATTAAATAAATTTGCTTTGAATGCTAAAAATTGCTAATCTTTGATTAATAAATTTTGTGTGTATAAATAAATATTAGAAACTCCCTTTCGAAATAATTAGATTGTTAAAAGTTTTATAGATAAATATAAATTCTTGTTACATAAACTAACTAACATATCTTCAACTTATCTCAGGAGAAACTCATCATGAGAATATCATTTCGTTTACTTTTCTCGCTGTTACTGACATTTGCATTTATGAATGCATTTGCACAGAATGAACAGCAATCGAATGGACCGATTCCGTTTATGAAAATCGAAAAAACACACACGATTATCAACACACTTGATAATCCTGCTTCGATTGCATATGGTTACGAATCACAATCTACTTCAACTCTTTCGATGCCTATACCAGCAGGTACTCCATTCACTACATTAAACACGTTTACATTTCCAACTTTTGGTGCATCTATGGTTAAAGGCGGCAATGGTGTTTATTATGCGATAGACATTGCACCTATTTTATACGAATTTAATCCCTCAACCGGTGTTATTACTTTACTCGGTAACATAACCGGTACATCCGGTGATCAGCCAAACGGTATTACTTTTAATCCTGCTAATGGTCAGTATTATCTGATTTCTGGTTTAAATTTTTACGGTTTTAATCCCGCTACATTAACCGCAACTTTAATTGGCAGTATGGGTGTATCAGGTAGTTTGTTCATTGATCTTGCCTTTACTGCTGCTGGAGTTTGTTATGCTTATGACCTTGTAACTGATGCATCTTATACAATCAACCCGACAAATGGTGTTGCTACACTTTTGGGTCCACTTGGCTTCGATTCAAACTTTGGTCAGGGTATGAGCTACGACATGGAAACAAATACATTATATCTTAGCTCATTTAATAATGGTACATTCACCGGTCAGTTAAGAACGATGGATCAGGTGACTGGTGCCACAACATTACTTACAGATTGGGGATTACAACAAGTTGCACCTTTTGCTTTAGATACTCAGTATGGTCCACCTTGTCCGATAGGTACGCCATCAAATCCAACTCCTGCAAATGGAACAACTGGTTTAGGACTCACTGGTATTACATTAGGTTGGACTAATGGAACTGGAACTGTAAACGTTGAAGTTTGGTTCGGACCTTCAGGAAATATTACCAAAGTTTATGATGGACCTGCAATTACCTCCTATCCGCTCGGAACTCTTGTATATGGAACTACCTATATATGGTATATTGTATGTAAAGATGCTAATTGTGGATCGCAAGGTCCAGGTTGGTCATTCTCAACTATGACCGATCCAAACCTAAACGAATGGTGTGATGATTTTGCGAACCTGCAAAACTGGACTGTGGTTGGTCCAATGGGTATGACAAACTGGTCAGCAAATAACACAGCACTCGCAGGTGGAACAGCACCTGAACTCTATATGTCTTGGTCTCCATCATTTACAGGTGTCTCATTGATCAGATCAGTTCCAATACCGTTATTAAATAACTGGCTCACCAATTATTCATTTAACTTCTTCCTTGACTTCTATGCAAACCCAAGCGGTGTGGTAACGGTATCAATAACTTATGATGGCGGTGCAACATCTACTCCGCTTTATACATTGACTGATCCAACTGGTAACGTAGGACCGGTAGTTCAATCAGGTAGTTTTACAACACCAGTTTCCGGTGCTTCAAATGCTCAGATTGAAATCAGTTATAATGGATATTCATTTAATATAGATGCAATAGCCTGGGATAATATGTGTCTGGATTGGATTGTTCCGGTTGAATTGACATCATTCACAGCATCAGCAGATTTTGGTGTTGTAGAATTAAGATGGTTCACAGCAACAGAAACTAACAACCAGGGATTTGAGGTTCAGAGAAGTGCTGGCGGTGAATTCGAAACAATCGGATTCGTAGAAGGACACGGAACAACAACAGAAGTTCAGGCATATACCTATAGTGACAGAAGTGTAGCTGTTGGTTCATACAGCTATAGACTAAAACAGGTTGACTTTGATGGAACAACAACCTACTCAAATATCGTTGAAGTTAATGTTCCAGCACCTGCAGAATTTGCACTGGATCAGAACTATCCGAATCCATTCAACCCAAGTACAAAGATAGCATTCAGACTTGCAGTTGATTCAAAAGTCAGCTTGAAAGTATTTGATGTATTAGGACAAGAAGTTGCTTCGCTTGTAAACGGAAATCTAGTTGCAGGTGGACACAGTGTTGACTTCGATGCTTCATCATTAAACTCAGGAGTTTATCTATACAGAATAGAAGCTACAGGAGTTGACGGAAGCAATTTCGTAGATGTTAAGAAGATGATATTAACCAAATAATTTTGGTTTAATAGTATAATTAAGAAGCCAGCTTTGAAATATGAGCTGGCTTTTTTTTTGCAGCTAATTATTGCTTAAGAAATTTTGTGGCAATCTTGATTTAAATATTAATAATGTGTAATATTATTAAAGATAATTCAACATTTAAATCCAAAATGTTCTATGCTAACACTATGTTGAAAAATGGGCGAAATAAAAACTTACATAATTTTCTACCTAATTCACTAAATTTATAATTAATTGGAGGGTGTACTCATGAGGTATATTTTCAAATCGTTAATTGTCCTTTCTGTTGTTAGCTGGTGTCTTACCGTTATGGCACAACCGGTAGGTGATAATCAGTTTGAGCAATCACCAAATCTACAGAAGCATCCCATAGATCGTAATCAGGAAGCAATATGGGATCTGCTCCTAGGATTTGATGTTACCGCATTATCCGGTGCAGCAGGTAATGCTGGTGCTGAATGGGATGGAACTTATCTGTATTCTACAAGATGGGGTTCAAACTTAATTCATAAATATGATGCAACTGGCACTACTCTCATTGAAGAATTTTCAATACCGGGTGTTACCGGTTTACGAGATCTTGCTTTTGATGGACAATATATGTATGGAGGTGCTGCAGCAAATACAATTTACATGATGGATTTCACAACAAAGACTTTGATTGGTACCATTCCGTCACCTGTAGGTGTTCGCTTTATAGCTTATGATGAAGTATCAGATGCATTCTGGTGTGGAAATTGGAGTGACCCGGCAACTTTGGTTAGCCGTACGGGAACCACGATTACTTCTTTCACAACAAGTCTGGCAGGTCAGTATGGTGCTGCTTATGATAACGTAAGTCCAGGCGGTCCGTTTCTCTGGATATTTGATCAGGGCGGCGGTGCAGGTACTGCTCAGCTAATTCATCAATTTAACATATCGACAGGAACAGCGACTGGTGTTACACACGATGTTACACTACAATTTCCAACTGCTTCTGGTATAGCTGGCGGTTTATTCTCAATGTGTGATTGGCAGGCAGGAACGTTTACAATCGGTGGATTATTGCAGGGAACACCTGATAATATTTTCATTTATGAAATAGCAACTTGTGGTCCTCCTTGTCCTGTTGGAGCGCCTGATAATCCAAATCCAATAAATGGGGCTACTAATGTTAGTATAAATCTTGCTAATATTAGCTGGACAAATGGCGCTGGAACAACGCAAGTTGAATTACAGTTCGGTGAATCCGGATCAATGACCACTGTTTATTCTGGTGCACCAATCACAAGCTGGGCAATTCCAGGTCAATTAGATTATATGACAACTTATAATTGGAAAGTAATTGATAAAAATGATACTTGTAGCACTTTTGGTCCTACCTGGGCATTTACAACCATACCAGATCCAAATTTAAGCGAATGGTGTGATGCTTTTGCTAACTTGCAAAACTGGACTGTTGTTGGTCCAATGGGTATGACAAACTGGTCAGCAAGTAACACAGCGCTCGCAGGTGGAACAGCACCAGAATTATATATGTCTTGGTCTCCATCATTTACAGGAGTGTCAACAATAAGATCGGTTCCAATTCCATTACTGGATAATTGGCCGACCAACTATTCATTCAATTTCTTCCTTGACTGGTATGCAAACCCAAGCGGTGTGGTAACGGTATCAATAACTTATGATGGCGGTGCTACTTCCACTCCACTATTTACTGTGACAGACCCGACAGGCAACGTTGGACCGGTAGTTCAATCAGGTAGTTTTACAACACCAGTTTCCGGTGCTTCAAATGCTCAGATTGAAATCAGTTATAATGGATATTCCTTTAACATTGATGCAATAGCCTGGGATAATATGTGTCTGGATTGGATTTTGCCGGTTGAATTGACATCATTCACAGCATCAGCAGATTTTGGTGTTGTAGAATTAAGATGGTTCACAGCAACAGAAACTAACAACCAGGGATTTGAGGTTCAAAGAAGTGCTGGCGGTGAATTCGAAACAATCGGATTCGTTGAAGGACACGGAACAACAACAGAAGTTCAGGCTTATACTTACAGTGACAGAAGTGTTGCTGTTGGTTCATACAGCTATAGACTAAAACAGGTTGACTTTGATGGAACAACAACTTACTCAAGTATCGTTGAAGTTAATGTTCCAGCACCTGCAGAATTTGCGCTGGATCAGAACTATCCGAATCCATTCAACCCAAGTACAAAGATAGCATTCAGACTTGCAGTTGATTCAAAAGTCAGCTTGAAAGTATTTGATGTATTAGGACAAGAAGTTGCTTCACTTGTAAACGGAAATCTAGTTGCAGGTGGACACAGTGTTGACTTCGATGCTTCATCATTAAACTCAGGAGTTTATCTATACAGAATAGAAGCTACAGGAGTTGACGGAAGCAATTTCGTAGATGTTAAGAAGATGATATTAACCAAATAATTTTGGTTTAATAGTATAATTAAGAAGCCAGCTTTGAAATACAAGCTGGCTTTTTTTTTGATAATCCAAAAATTTTAAAATAATCTGGCTACACTTCTTGAATTAATGCTCAAAATTTATTATTGTATAAAGGACTTTTGATAAGTTGTTTATATTTTGATTCAGAAAGCGTTAATTATAGATTCACTAAATAATTATTGATTAACTCCAGGAAAAAAATGTCTGGGTTTTCTATAGTTGTAAGTGCATACTTTAATCAATATATCTATCAACAAATAACTTGGAGGATTTATGCTTAAACAAATTTATACTTATGTTTTTGCACTTCTTTTCTCTTTTTCTTTCTCGGGTATTCTTATCGCTCAATCTTTAGCGGGTAGTGATAAGGATTCATACTTTGGTCCAGTACCAAAAGAAAAAACTCCCGATGGTCAAAATGTTCCAACGCCTTATGTTGGCGACCTTGTTCTTCTTTATGATAATGGTCCTTTGACTACTCATCCGGGAGGCGGCTTTGGTGGAGCAGATGCAAGTGCACTCCAAACTGCAATATCATTGACAGTTTATGGATTCGGTGCTCAAATTAGCGCGAACAATTCTATGGCTGATGATTTTACAATTGCTGGTGCTGATTGGGCGATTGATGAAATTCAGTTTTTCACTTATCAAACTGGTTCCACTACTACCTCAACTATAAATGATGTTCGACTCCAGATTTGGAATGGTCCGCCAAATGGAGGCGGCTCTGTGATTTACGGTGATATGACAACTAACCGTTTAAGTTCAACAAGCTGGACTAATATTTATCGGTCCATTGATACAGATCTATTGGCTAGTAACCGTCCAATAATGAGGGTTGTGATTCAATTTTCACCTGCTTTAGTACTGACCGCAGGCACTTATTGGTTACAATGGCAATATGGTGGTTCATTAGCTTCTGGTCCTTGGGCTCCACCGATTTCAATTGTTGGTCAAACAACTACAGGCGATGCTTTGCAGAATTTAGCTGGAGTGTGGGGCGCAGCATTAGATGGTACATTTCCACAAGGAATGCCATTTATGATATTTGGAAATAGTGGTCCTCCATGTCCAGTTACCGCACCAACAAATCCAACACCTGCAAATGGTGCAATTGATATTCCAATTAGTGGTAATACATTAAGCTGGACAAATTCTGCTGGAACAACACAAGTAGAAGTTTGGTTTGGTGAAGTTGGAAATTTAGCTCAGATTTATACTGGTGCGGCTCTTTCGTCGTACCCTTTAACTTCTGTTGAACCATTGGACTATCTGACTGACTATGGCTGGTATGTTATATGTAAAAATGATACTTGCGGAACAGCCGGTCCAACCTGGACATTTACTACGATACCAGATCCAAATATTGTAAATCTGTTTTGTGATGCTTTCGAATCAGGTACAGGAAATTGGACTATAACAAATGACGGCGGAACTTGTGTATGGGAAATTTTCACACCTCCTTATCCGAACACTTACACACTTCCACCAACTGCAACAGGCGGTGTATTTGCTGCCGATGCCGATGATTGCGGAAGCGGAACTACTGTATTAACCACAGCAACTTTAACAAATGCAATTGATGCAAGTATTTATCAAACTGTTTGGCTGGAATTTGACAATGACTGGCAGGCAATTGATAATGCAGATTTTGCTTATGTTGATGTGAGTGTTGATGGTGGAACAACGTGGTTAAACGTATTAACATTTGATCAGGTTGACGTTAGAAATACTCACGAAATACGAGATATGAGTACATTAGTTGCACTCAGTAATTTTATGATCAGATTTAAATCAGTTCAGCCAGGATGGGATTGGTGGTGGGCTGTTGACAATATCTGCATTTATGGATCAGATCCAATTCCAGTTGAGTTAACTTCATTTACAGCAACTGCAAATTTGGGTGCTGTTGAATTAAACTGGATAACAGCTACTGAAACAAACAATCGTGGATTTGAAGTTCAAAGAAGTGCCGGCGGTGAATTCGAAACAATCGCATTCGTTGAAGGACACGGAACAACAACTCAAACTAATGCATATTCATACACAGACAAAACAGTAGGAACAGGTTCATATAGTTACAGATTAAAACAAGTTGACTTCGATGGAACATTCGAGTATTCAAATGTTGTTGAAGTTGAAGTAGCTGTACCTGCTGAATTTGCTTTGGATCAGAATTATCCAAACCCATTCAACCCAAGCACAAAGATTGCATTCAGACTTGCAGTTGATTCAAAAGTAAGTTTGAAAGTATTCGACATTCTTGGTCAGGAAGTTACATCACTTGTAAACGGCAACTTAGTTGCTGGTGGACACAGTGTTGACTTCGATGCTTCATCATTAAACTCAGGAGTTTATCTATACAGAATAGAAGCTACAGGAGTTGACGGAAGCAATTTCGTAGATGTTAAGAAGATGATATTAACTAAGTAAAATTGGTTTAATAATTTCTTTTTATAAAGCCAGCTTTGAAATACAGGCTGGCTTTTTTATTTTATATAAAAATTTTGATTATTAAATATTATTTTTATATTTCCAACAGGTTTATAGGGTTTTTTTTAATCAACAAATCTATTCACCAATTAAGGAGACCTCATGTCTAAATTCTTTTCAATCCTATTTCTTATTTTTTCGTTTTTTGTAACGAACAGTTTAGCTCAAATTAACTTGCATCATAAATCCAATTTCTTTCCTCAGCAAGTTGATGGCAGTATGGCATTATTGTATGATCAAACCACCGGTGGTACAACAAATGGATATGCTTCGCAAGATTTTGAAGCAGCTAACGATGCATTCGATTGTCAAGCTGCAGATGATTTTACGGTTCCAGCACCGGGATGGTCGATAGATCAGGTAGTTGTATCAGGTCAATATAGTGCTAGTGGTCCCGCTGCCGGTTTTAATGTTTATTTTTACAGTAATAGTAGTGGATTACCTGGTACTTTAGTATATACGGGATTAAGTCAAGCTTTCGTATTTAATGGAACGGATTTATTTACAATAACACTTGCAACTCCCGCTGTGTTGACTCCAGGTGTGTATTGGGTTTCTGTTCAGTGCAGAATGGATTTCACTCCTGCCGGACAATGGTATTGGAACCAAGTCGGTGGTTCGTATCCGAGTGTAGCAGCATGGCAAAATCCAGGTGGTGGTTTTGCAACTGCTTGTTCTGCCTGGGGTAATATTCAAACCTGTATACAAGCTGCTGGTACAGATCAATCTTTTGCACTATATGGTGGTACAATTCCAGTTGAATTATCTTCATTTACAGCATCTGCAAATGTTGGAGTTGCTGAATTACAGTGGACAACTGCTACAGAAACAAATAATCAGGGATTTGAAGTTCAAAGAAGTAATGGCAGTGAATTCATAACAATCGGTTTTGTTGAAGGTCACGGAACAACAACCGAAACACAGACATATAGCTATAGTGACAGAACCGTTAATGTTGGAACATACTCCTACAGACTTAAACAAGTTGACTTCAATGGAACTTTTGAGTATTCAAGTATTGTTGAAGTTGATGTTCCAGCACCAGTTGAATTTGCTTTGGATCAGAACTATCCAAACCCATTCAACCCAAGCACAAAGATTTCATTCAGACTGGCAGTTGATTCAAAAGTTAACTTGACAGTATTTGATGTACTTGGTCAGGAAATTGCATCTCTTGTAAACGGCAACCTCGTTGCTGGTGGACACAGTGTTGATTTCGATGCTTCCTCACTGAATTCAGGAGTTTACCTGTACAGAATAGAAGCAACCGGAGTTGACGGAAGCAATTTTATAGATATGAAGAAGATGATATTAACCAAATAATTTTGGTTTAATAGTATAATTAAGAAGCCAGCTTTGAAATACAAGCTGGCTTTTTTTATGCAAAAATCATTCATTGTTTGTTGAATTCTAAAATCATAATTTTACCCAGATTCAATAATAAAATGGGCATAAAATGAAATCGTTTATCGTTTTACTTTCATTATTTTTCATCATTGGCTGCTCTTCCAAGAAATCAGATAAAGAACTCTTCGATGAAGCACAGCAAAATCTAAAGCTGGATAAAATCCCCGAAGCTGTCATTGCTTTCGAAGAAATAGTAAATGACCATTCTGATAGTGAATTAGCCCCCGAAGCTTTATCTCAACTCGCTGGTTTGTATCAGAACAAATTAATAAAAAGTCTTTCTGAAAAAGAAAATCTCGAAAAAGCAATTGAACTCTTTAAGAAACTGCATTCAGATTATCCAAAAAGCACTTTCGCGCCTTCAGGATTATTTATGGCAGGATTCATCAACGCAAACGAACTTCAAAACTATGATGAAGCTACAAAATTATACAAACAGTTTCTTGTGGAATATCCAAATGATGAACTTGCAGCCTCAGCACAAGCTGAACTTGATAATATGGGTCTCTCTCCTGAAGAAATTCTTATGAAGAATATGGCGAAAGAAAAATAATGGATAAACCAGTTCAGGACTTTAAGAATTATCTTCATCCATCCTTCATCTCTAAACTTAACTCACTTGAATTAAAAGCAAGATTAGTTGTCGAAGGATTTATGGTTGGGCTGCACAAAAGTCCATACCATGGTTTCAGTGTTGAATTTTCGGAACATCGCGCTTATATGCAGGGAGATAATTTAAAAGATGTTGACTGGAAAGTTTTTGGTAAAACTGAAAAGTATTTTATAAAACAGTACGAGGAAGAGACAAACCTCAGAAGCTATATTTTTCTTGATACAAGTAATTCAATGGCTTATAGTTCTGAAAAAAATATTTCCAAGCTCAATTATTCAATTACGCTTGCTGCGGCATTAAGCTATTTAATGATTCATCAGCAGGATGCTGTTGGATTGACATTGTATTCAGAAAAGATAAATAAATTTTTACCTCCTAAATCTTCCAGAGCCTATCTTCAGGAGATTTTAAAAAGTCTGATCAATGTCATTCCATCAGAAAAAACAAACACAGCCGAAAGTTTGAGTGAAGGCGCTGAAAAGTTAAAACGAAGAGGACTCGTTGTTATAATATCAGATTTTTTTGATGATATAAATTCTGTCCTCAAAGCTCTGAAGCATTTCAGCTATAAAAAAAATGAGGTGATCGTCTTTCAGATATTAGACCCGATGGAAAAAACTTTTGCTTTTGGGAAGGATGCAATCTTTAAAGATTTAGAGACAGGAGATGAATTAACGACGCAGCCATATCAGATTCAAAAAGCATATCGCGAAGCTATGAATGAATTCACAAATAAAATTAAATCGGAATGTCTAAACTCGAATATTGATTACAACCTGATTGAAACATCTGATCCCTACGATAAAGCATTACTTCGTTACATTCAGAAAAGAGAAAAGTTATTCTAACGTCATTGCGAACGAAGTGAAACAATCTTTCAGTCTGATTTTAGTATTACGAATCAATAGCTTAAATAGTCCAAATTAAATTTTACTTGATAGTTTGGTAATATCATTAAAATATTTTTTAGACAATCCTTCCGCCTTTGACTCTGACTTCGCCTCGACAATTATACGAACAATCGGTTCAGTGTTCGATTTCCTGAAATGCACCCAATGATCATCAAAATCAACTCGTAATCCATCTTCAGTATTAATTTTTTGATTTGAAAAGTTATCAGTCAATTTACTGATTACTTCATCCGGATTTTTGGTTACTTCAATTTTCTTTTTAACGATGAAATATTGCGGAAGTTCTTTCTTTAATTCAGAAATTGATTTTCCGTAATCTGACAGATATTGAAGTGTCAGAGCAATTCCAACCAAAGCATCTCTGCCATAATGCAATTCGGGGAAAATAATTCCACCACTTCCTTCACCACCGATTACAGCATTAACTTCTTTCATTTTCTTGACGACATTTGCTTCACCAACTGGTGAACGAAATACTGAACATCCGTATTTTGCAGCTATATCATCAACCGCACGAGTTGTGGAAAGATTAACAACTACATTTCCTTTTTTTCTTGAAAGAATGAATTGAACTATTTGTGTAATTGTATTTTCTTCAATGAATGGTTCGCCTTTATCTGAAATTAAAACCAATCTATCAACATCAGGATCAACAACAATTCCGAAATCAACTTTTGCAGATTTAACTCTTTTCATTGTCTCTATTAGATTTTCAGGAAGAGGTTCCGGAGTTCTTGGAAAAATACCTGTCTTCTCACAATTCATCTCGATGACTTCACAACCAAATTCTTTTAAGAAATCGGGAAGTATGTAAGCTCCGGCGCCATTGACACAATCAACCAAGACTTTGAATCGTTTCTTTCTTATCTCCTCGACATAAATTATTCCCAAATCGAAAATGGCATCGATGTGATTTTGAATTCCTTTAGAATATTCCGTCCACTTCCCAATTTTGTCCCACGATTTATAATTTGATTGACCATCAGCTAAAAACTTTTGCATTTGAACATATTCTGCCGGTGAAAGAAATTGCCCGGTGCCGTTTAACAATTTTAATGCATTCCATTCATTCGGATTGTGACTTGCTGAAATTGCAATCCCACCTTGAGCTTTAAGTTTTTTTACATTGAACTGAACTGTCGGAGTGGGGCAGATGCCAATATCAACAACATCAATACCTTTTGCCAATAAAGTTCCGGTAGTAATTTGATTTACCATCTCACCTGTAATTCTTGCATCTCGTCCAATAACAACTTTTCCCGAACCGATGAATTCAGCATAAGCTTTAGTGTATTTAATAATTATTTCCGGATCCAAACCATTACCCACAATTCCCCGTATGCCGGAAATGCTGCTCATCAACGTAGCCATTAATTTACCTCTGTTATTTAAAAAATATTCTAAAGAATGTGTAAAGATAAATATTTGGTAATTGAATAATCGAATTTAACTTTAGCGAAGTAATAAATAAATTTTATGTGGTATTGAAAGACAAAATAAAAAAGATAAATAAACTGCTGGTAAAACACTTCGGAATCCCTAAAAGATCAAAGAAACTTCCTGATCCCATCAATACTCTAATTGCAACAGTGCTTTCTCAAAACACCAATGATAAAAATTCATATCAGGCTTATCAGAATTTAAAAAAGAAATATAAAAGCTGGAGTGAAGTTGCTGAGCTTACGAAATCCGAATTAGAAAAAGTTATCAGAGTTGCCGGATTGGGAAAACAGAAATCATCTGCAATACTGAGTTTTCTTAAAACACTAAAGAAACGGAACGGTAAAATTGATTTGGGCTATATTACTGAGATGAGCGATGAAAATATTTTGGATGAATTAACTTCAATAAAAGGGATTGGAGTGAAGACAGCAAGTTGTGTTTTGCTTTTTTCACTTGATAGAAATATTTGTCCTGTTGATACGCACGTTCATCGAACATTGAACAGGATTGGTATCGTTAAAACTTCATCTCCAGCAAAAACATTCGAGATCATTAATAAACATTTACCGGATGGAATTGCTCATCAGTTTCATACGAATCTTATTAATCTTGGAAGAGCAATCTGCAAGTCATCCAAACCGATTTGCTCGATCTGTCCTTTATTACTGGAATGTAAATACAAGTACAAAAATCTTGAGAAAAGTGATTCGGTAAATGTCAGCAGGTTTCTATTACTTGATTCGATTTAGGTAGTTGAATTTTTTATTTTGTGAAAGTTTATTTCTTCTTATCTTTGTTTTGCTGTAAAGGATAAATCGCTTAAATTTGAAATAAAATTTCCACTTCTATTAAATTTATCAGGAGTTTAAAAATGGCAGAACAATTAGGTTTGCTGGGATATGATTATGTTGAGTTTTACGTTGGCTCAGCAAAAATGTGGGCTTACTGGCATGCAAAAGCAATGGGGATGAAGATCGTTGGTTATTCAGGACCTGAAACAGGAGTGAAAGGAAAAGTATCTTATTATCTCGAACAAAATAATCTGAGGATAGTCGTCACTTCTGCAATCAATCCAAGTCAATATCAAATTCACACTTTTGTTGAACGACATGGTGATGGAGTTAAAAGATGGTCATTAAAAGTCAAAGATGTTCAAAAAGCATTTGATGGAGCAATTAAGAATGGAGCAATTCCTGCATGGGAACCAATCAAAACTGAAAATGAAAATGGTTATGTGGAAGAAGCAGCTTTGAAGTTATATGATGATGCAGAAATTGTTTTTGTGAACAGAGAAAATTATAAAGGAATATTTAAACCCGGTTATGGGAAACCGTTTCAGAAAATTGAAATTGTAACTGAAGATACTGGTCTGCAGGCTATTGATCATATAGTTGGAAATGTTCGTGTAAATGAAATGGATTTGTGGGTAAATTATCTTAATAAAACTCTCAACTTTGAAACGTTTATTGATTTTGGTCCCGGTGATATTTCAACTCAATATTCAGCACTGCTTTCGAAAGTTGTCAGATCAACTGAAGGTCCTGCAGTTAAAAATCCTATCAACGAACCTTATGAAGGATTGAAAAAATCTCAGATAGAAGAATACATTGATGAATATCTTGGTTCAGGAATTCAGCACGTAGCTGTTATTACAAATGATATTATCAAAACTATTGCAGCGATGAGAAAAAACGGAATGGAATTTCTTTCCGTTCCTGATACATATTATGATACTTTGAAGGAAAGAGGATTCGACGTAACCGAGGATATAAATGAATTAAAGCATCACGGAATTCTTTGTGACATTGAAGGAAAAGGTTACTTACTTCAGTTGTTCACAAAACCAATTGGTGACAGACCAACTTTTTTCTATGAAATAATTCAAAGAAGAAAAGGTGCTCAAGGATTTGGACAGGGCAACTTCCAGGCTTTGTTTGAATCTATTGAAAGAGATCAGGCAATGAGAGGAAGTCTGGATAAAAAATAAAAGCATACATTCATACAGTAATTCAGCTTTGCTTCTTTTCGTATGATAGTATGTTTGTATGAATGTATGATCACAAAAAATTATTTTGGAGGTATTAAATGCCGTTTTATGTTAAAGTAGGGAAAGTCCCGCCAAAAAGACACGTCACTTTTTATAAAGAAGATGGTAAATCGCTATACAGGGAAGAACTTTTCAGCACTAAAGGTTTTTCAGGAATTTATTCAAATAAATATCATCTTTATATGCCGCCGCAGGTTGAAAAAATTACAGCGATGAAACCAGGCAAAGCAATAGATTGGCCTGACGCACCATTACAATATTATCATTTCTTTACTGACAATAAAAAAACAGAAGGAAACTTTCTTACATCGAGGAATGAATTTCTGAAGAATGATAACTGTGTTCTCTCAACTGCAAATCCAACTGAAGATACTGATGTGTTTTTCAGGAATAGTTACGCTCACGAAATTCTTTTTGTTCACCAGGGAACCGGCGATTTACTTTCGGAGTACGGACGACTACCTTTCCAGGAGTGGGATTATATTGTAATCCCAAAAGGGACTACGTATCAGGTCAAATTCAAAAATTATAAGAAGGCGAAATTATTCATAATCGAATCATCTACTCCTTTCGATATTCCAAAACATTTCAGAAATGAATATGGACAACTCACAGAGGATGCGCCATACTATGAACGTGATTTCAAAGTTCCGGAATTCATGGAACCAGTTGATAAAAAAGGGAAATTTGAAATAGTGTTAAAAGTCAGAAACAAATTTTTTAATTATTTAGTACCTCATCATCCGTACGATGTTGTTGGATGGGATGGATTTCTTTATCCATATACTTTCAATATAAAGGAGTATGCTCCTAAAGTTGGCAAGATTCATCTTCCTCCGCCGATTCATCTCGTATTCACAACTGAGCATTTTGTCATTTGTAACTTTGTACCAAGACTTTATGATTTTCATCCGGATGCAATTCCTGCACCGTATTATCATTCAAATGTTGACAGCGATGAAGTGCTTTATTATGTGCATGGAAACTTTATGTCGAGGAAGGGAATTAAGAAAGGATCAATTACTCTACATCCAATGGGAATTCCACACGGACCGCAACCAGGAAAAACAGAAGCATCAATCGGCAAAAAAGAAACTGATGAATATGCAGTTATGATAGACACATTTCAACCATTGCATGTAACAAAAAATGTTAAAGAAACAATGGCAGAAAAGTATAGTCAGTCCTGGCTTGAGAAGGGTTGATAAGTATAGGGAAATAAGCTATAAGGAAATAAAGTGTGAGGAATTTTAGATTGGGAAATAATGCTTGACAATAAAAAAGCATATATATTGAATGAATACGATAATGCAGTGAATGAACCTATTGAATTTTATAATAATAAGAAAGACTTCACAACATTAGAAGCCTGGAAGAAGTGTCGTGAAGTAAAATTATTTTTTACGATAAGGTTCTTCCTTTATGCCGAAGGAAGAAAGATATAATTTAGATTCTCAAATTAGAAAAGCATCTGTGAGCACTACTTCTAATATTTCAGAAGGATATGGACGATATCATTATCAGGAAGGTATTCAGTTTTACAGAATATCAAGGGCTCATTGCATGAATTAAAAGATCATTTATTAAGTTGCTTTGATTTAAAATATATTCAAATCGAATTGAAACTTGAAGGTGAAAAATTAATTGAAGAAACCAAAATTATTTTAAATGGATTTATAAATTTTGTTAAATCAAAAATTATATAATATACCTTATAACCTATACCATATTACCTTATACTTATGAAACTCGTATCATACACTACAAAGAAAAAAGATAGACTTGGATTATTTGTTGATGGAAAAATATATAATCTGCAGGAGTGTGCTGCCGGAATGGGATTTGAATTACCAAATCGAATGAGAAGATTTCTTCGTGGTGGTGATGAATTTATGAAAATGGCACGACAGGTTGAACAAGCAATTAAAGAAGGAAAGATAACTTCATTTGTTGATGGTACTAATTTGAAATTACTTGCACCAATCCCAAATCCTGCTTCTTGCAGAGATGGATATGCATTTCGTCAACACGTTCAGACAGCCAGAAGAAATCGCGGTGTTGAGATGATTCCTGAGTTCGATCAATATCCTGTTTTTTATTTTACTAATCATAATGCGATTTTTGGGGAAGGTGAGATAAGAGTAGAAGATGATCATCTTCGACAATTAGATTTTGAACTGGAAGCAGCAATAGTTATTGGGAAAGAAGGAAAGAATATCTCATCATCAGAAGCTGACGAATACATTGCAGGTTACACAATTATGAATGACTTCTCTGCACGAGTTTTACAAATGGAGGAAATGAAGTTAAATCTTGGTCCGGCAAAAGGGAAAGACTTTGCAACCAGTATCGGTCCTTGGCTTGTAACACCAGATGAACTGGAACCTTATAAAATATTAACCGAGTTTGGAAATAAATACGATCTGCGGATGAGAGCCAAGCACAACGGTAAGCAAATTTCCGATGGAAATATGAAAGATATGAACTGGACGTTTGCAGAAATAATAGAAAGAGCTTCTTATGGTGTTCGATTGTATCCTGGTGATGTAATTGGTTCTGGAACAGTTGGAACTGGATGTTATCTTGAATTAAATGGAACCTGGGCAATCGAAGCTAAAGAAAAGGGAAAAGACTTTAAACCAATTTGGCTTCAAGATGACGATGAAATTGAATTGGAAATAACAGGGCTTGGCGTTCTCAAAAACACAATCCAAAAAACAAAGAAAAACAGGTCAATTCTGACAAAGAAAAAGAAAATTTCCTGATGCTTCATTACGAACCAAAAGATTTATCTGTACCCGAAGTTCACAGATTACTTCTTGGCGGAGTTGCGCCGAGACCAATTGCACTCGTATCGACAATTTCCAAAGATGGAATTAATAATCTAACTCCATTTTCTTTTTTCAATGCATTCGGTGCGAATCCTCCGATAGTGGCATTTTCTCCATCACGACGAGGAAGAGATGCTACTTTAAAAGACACTTATTATAATCTTACTGAGATTAAAGAATGTGTAGTTCAATCCGTCACTTATTCGATGATTGAACAAGTTAGTCTTGCATCAACCGAGTACCCACCGAATACTGACGAGTTCATAAAATCAGGATTAACACCAGTTAATTCTGATATCGTGAAACCGAAGCGAGTTAAAGAATCTCCTTTTCAAATGGAATGTAAGCTGCTAGAGTTAAAAAGTTTTGGAAACGGTGGTGCATCTGCTAACATGGCAATTTGTGAAGTGCTTAAGTTCCATGTTGCTGAAGATTTGTTTACGAATGGAATTATCGATCCAGTCAAAATTGACCTTGTTGCCAGGATGTCTGGAGATTTTTATTCAAGAGCCGGTTCCGATCTGTTTAGCATTAAACAGCCTGGAAATAAAAAATGCATCGGAATTGATCAGATACCAGAACATATCAAAAAGTCTGAAATATATTCTGCAAATGATCTTGGAAAATTTGGAAATATAGAATCGATCCCGACGTCAGAAGAGGTTGAATCGTTTATTCTTAAAATAGATGGAGAAAAAGTTGAAGCATTTGAAGAAGGTTATGAAGCGTTTTTAAGATACCAAAAATTGAACGACTATAAAAAAATGTTAAAAGCAGCCTTACTAATTAAAGAAAAACAAAAGGAACTTCTTGAATTATCTGCCAAAGCTGCTTTAGCAAATAATGATATAGATGCTGCATGGAAAGCAGCACTTTACGCAGGGATAATCAAATAAACAAAAATAATATCAGGCAGTAACTTAACTCACCTAACCAGTGAGTTTTTTAATATTATGAGTTCATCAAAACCACTTTGGATTCCTTCAGAAGATAGAATCAGGAATTCAAACTTTACAAAATATTTTACATTCCTTGAACAGGAGCATGGACTTACATTCTCCGATTATTCTGCTTTACACAAATGGTCAGTAACTGAAATTGAAATATTCTGGGAATCTATTTGGAAATTCAGCGGGATAATACATTCAAAATCGTACGAAAGAGTTCTAGATAAAAGAATTATGCCCGGTGCAAAATGGTTTGAAGGCTCCGAATTTAATTTTGCTGAAAATCTTTTAAGATTTAATGATGATCACATTGCTTTAATCAGCAGCAGGGAAGATCAGCCTGATATCAAGCTCACGTATAGAGAACTTAATGAATTGGTAACAGCTTGCAGTTTTGGATTGAAGAAATTAGGTGTTAAAAAAGGTGATACAATTGCTGGTTTTGTTACAAACATTCCTGAAACAATCATTGCAATGCTGGCAGCAACGAGTCTTGGTGCAATATGGACATCATGCTCCCCGGATTTCGGAATACAGGGAGTCATTGATCGTTTTGGTCAGGTGAAACCAAAATTATTATTTGCAATTGAAGAGTACCAATACAATGGGAAGATCATCAACTCCAGAACAAAAGTGGAAAAGATTGTTCAACTTCTTCCTGCTATTGAAAAGATTATTTGGATATCAAGGTTTCAGGAACTTAGAATTGCATCAGCAAGCCAGAATAATAATGAAATTAATCAGTTTAATTGGTTGAATTTTAAACAATTACTTATAAAGAATTCAAATCAAATCAATTTTGAACAACTGCCCTTCAATCATCCGGTTTATATAATGTATTCGTCGGGTACTACAGGACTTCCCAAGTGTATGGTTCACGGTGCTGGTGGTACTTTACTTCAACATTTTAAAGAACTTCTCCTACATACAAATTTAAAGAGAAGTGATGTGATCATGTATTATACAACCTGTGGATGGATGATGTGGAACTGGCTTGTGAGTTCCTTACAAGTGGGAGCAACTATCTTTTTATATGATGGAAGTCCAATTCATCCGAAGATAGAAATACTCTGGGAAAAAATTGAACAACACAAAATTACAGTATTTGGTACATCTCCGAAGTATCTCTCAACATTTACAAAATCTGATTTTATTCCGAAAGAAAAGTTTAAACTTGAAAAACTTAATACCATTCTTTCAACAGGTTCACCACTTCCTGAAGAAACATTTGAATGGGCATATAAAAATGTAAAATCAGATTTGCAGCTTTCATCTATTTCAGGTGGAACAGATATTATTTCTTGTTTCATGCTCGGTAATCCAATACTTCCGGTTTATTCAGGTGAAATTCAGTGTAAAGGTCTGGGAATGAAAGTGGAAGCATTCGATGAGAACGGAGAATCGGTTGTTGGTAAAAAAGGAGAATTGGTTTGTAAAGAACCATTTCCTTCAATGCCGGTTTACTTTTGGGAAGATGATACTGGTGAGAAATATAAAAAAGCATATTTTGAAAAGTATCCTGGAATCTGGACACATGGTGATTACATAGAAATAACTGAAAACAACGGAATAAAAGTTTATGGCAGATCAGATGCAACATTGAATCCGGGTGGAGTGAGAATTGGAACAGCAGAAATTTACAGAATAGTTGAAGAAATAGATGAGGTTCATGATAGTCTGGCTGTTGGTAAAAAATGGAATGGAGATGAAAAGGTGATTTTGTTCGTTACATTGAATGAAGGAATTGAACTTGATCATACTTTAATAGAAAAAATAAAATCTGAACTAAAATCAAAAGCTACGCCGAGACATGTTCCATCTGAAATATTTGCAGTAAAAGAAATACCAAGAACCATCAGCGGAAAAAAAGTTGAGATAGCAGTTTCAAAAATTCTCAATGGTGAAGAAATTGACAATAAAGATGCATTGGCTAATCCGCAATCTCTTGAACAATTTTATCATTACAGGAAATTTTAGACATAAAGTGCGCTGCCAAAATCTCGCCTGTGTTTAATAGTTATTTCATGATCTTCACCAAGAAATTTGAAAATTGCGATACAAGCTCTTCTGGCTCCATCATCATCATAGTTTCTGTCATTCCGGATTACATCAATAAATTTTTCCAGAGCTGAATCAAAATCTTTCCTTCTAATACAATCAATTGCAGTTATATATTTTTCTTTTACTTCTGAAACTGGAAGTGTTTTTGTATCACACTTCAGTAACTCTGCAATGAATCTGATTGATTCTGCAAGTTCAATGTTACTCAAATTGCCATCAATATTTTGAACAAGTCTTAATGCTTCTTTCTGATCTTCAAATAGAAGTATTTTAGCGAGCAGTACCTTAACTTCACCATTAT
The DNA here is from genome assembly GCA_013285405.1 of Ignavibacteriota bacterium. Taxonomy (NCBI): domain Bacteria; kingdom Pseudomonadati; phylum Ignavibacteriota; species Ignavibacteriota bacterium. The sequence goes on from CP053446.1 coordinate 3,227,779, forward strand.
TCACATCTCCTTTCAGCACATCTTCCAAAATAAGTTTTGCATCGGAACCGTTTCCATTTTTGAGCAAAATTTTTGCGTGTTCTATCTGTTCAGCAAATTTGCTTGGAATTGATTTCTTCAGCCAATCCTTAATAGCAGATTCCGGAAGTGCGCCTGTGAATTCATTTATCACTTCACCATTCCTGAAAAGTTTAACATTTGGAATTCCACGAACACCATATCTTAAAGCAATTTCCTGATTATTATCAGTATCAACTTTGACAAGTTCCCAATCAGATTTGTTTTCATCAGCAAGTTTTTCCAGAATTGGACCAATCAATCTGCACGGTTGACACCATTCAGCCCAAAAATCTACAAGTACTGGTTTCTCATAACTTTTTTCCAGCACATTTTTTTGAAAATCTTTTACTTCGTATGACATGGAATATATTTCGTATTGAGATCAATAATTATTTTTAACGTTTGATGAATCAGATTCTATAAAGTTTCAAATCAATTTAATTTATGTATTATAGAGTTTGAATTCTAAACGTGCCGGATAATATCACAGTCTTCAACTATGAAAAAGAATCCGTTCCAAAAGTTGTAAGAATGATTTTCAAACCTATCAGTTAAACTTATCTCCAATAAAATTATAAAGTCAAATTATCTCTTTCTTGCGTTAAATAGTTTCTTGTGCTAATCATTCCAAAAATTTAGAAATGTGCATTTGATTTTTCTTGTATATGAAAAAAATGAATTTCACTCTTCTAAAAAGTTGTTGCAATAAGAATTTTTGGTGTGGCAGCAAAGTTGATATTTATAAATATCAACTTTAAATAAGTTGCTATTTTGATATGGAAATAACCAATAACGAACCGATTTACCCGATCAGGACAGCGGCAAAACTGCTGAACATATCTGTTCATACTCTCAGAATGTATGAAAAAGAAAATTTAATTATTCCTTTCAAAAAGTCATCAAGTCATCGACTTTATTCTCAATCAGATATCAAACGAATCGAATGTATCAGGTCAGCAATCAATGATTCCAAAATAAGCATCAGTGGAATAAAGACTATTTATTCGATGATGCCATGCTGGGAAATAATAAGCTGCAGCAAAGAAGATAGAAGCAGGTGCAGTGCATACCTGACACACTCAGGACCTTGCTGGTCAATGAAGGGAGAAGCAACAGTTTGTGCATCGAAAGATTGCCGAAACTGTTCAGTGTACAAAGATTATGGTGAATGTGAAAGCATTAAAAATTTTATTCGAAATAAATTGATGGGAAGAGAATGAATTCGTTATCGAGAAGACGATTCCTGAAAATTTCAAGTGCAACGATAGCGACTGCTGCAGTACTAGCCAGTACAGCAAAAACTTTTGTTACTGCTTCTAATAAGATTAATAAAGGAAACGAAAAAGGTATAAGGAAAATTTCAACTTACTGCGATTTATGTTTTTGGAAATGCGGTGTCATGGCATACGTAAAAGATGGAAAACTTTGGAAAGTCGAAGGGCATCCCGATGACCCTTTGAGTAACGGAAGATTATGTCCAAGAGGAACAGGTGGAGTTGGTGCACACTATGACCCAGAAAGATTAAAAACTCCTTTGATAAGAAAAAGTTTACGCGGTGAAGAAAAGTGGGTTGCAGTTACCTGGAGTGAAGCCATTGATTACATCGCTGAAAAAATGAACAGGATAAAATTTGAATATGGACCGGAAGCTTTGGCTTTATTCAGCCATGGAATAGGTGGAACTTTCTTAAAGCACTTAATGCATGCTTTCGGAAGTCCGAACGAAAGTGCTCCATCATTTGCTCAATGTCGTGGACCAAGAGAAACTGGATTTTCACTTACTTTTGGTGATATAGTAGGATCACCTGAAAGAACAGATATTCAAAATGCCAGATGCCTTGTACTGATCGGTTCTCATCTTGGTGAAAATATGCACAATACACAAGTGCAGGAATTTTCAAGAGCAGTTGAAAAAGGTGCATCAATAATTGTTGTCGATCCAAGATTTTCGGTCGCTGCAGGTAAAGCAAAATATTATTTATCGATTAAACCCGGAACAGATCTGGCTCTTCTTCTTGCGTGGATGAGTGTAATTGTGAATGAAAAACTCTATGATGTTGATTATGTGAACAAGTACGGATTTGGATTTGAAAATTTTGCGGCAGAAATTTCGCATTACACTCCTGAATGGGCATACATTGAAACAGGAATTGATCCTGATGCTATCAGAGAAACAGCAAGAGAAATGGCTAGATACAAACCTGCAACTCTTATTCATCCGGGAAGACACGTAACCTGGTATGGTGATGATGCACAAAGAAGTCGTGCCATTGCATTACTTAATGCACTGCTCGGAAGCTGGGGAAGAAAAGGTGGATTTTATGTTCCGTACAGTTTTGAAATTCCTAAATATCCATATCCGGATTACCCGGAATTAAAGAAAGAACCGGCAGATAATCCTGGAAATAAATTTCCATTTACAGAAGGTGAACAGATTTCAAATGGCATACGTGAAGCAACAATAACAGGCAAGCCATATCCGATAAAAGGATGGATAATCTATGGAACAAATCTTTTACAGGCGTTACCAAACCAAAAAGAAACTATTCAGGCAATCCAAAATCTCGATTTGATGGTTGTTGTTGATGTTGTACCAAGTGAAATTGCAGGATGGGCAGATGTTGTTCTTCCTGAGTCAGTTTATCTTGAAAGATATGATGACTTAAATACTTCGCCTTTCAAAGAAGGATTTGTTGGAATCCGTCAGCCGGTTGTTGAAGCACCAGATGATCAGAAACCAAATTGGTGGATTGCAAAAAAGCTTGGTGAGAAACTTGGGCTGAATTCCTTTTTCGCCTGGAACAATATTGAAGAATATCTTGATACACGATTAAAACTTGCCGGTCATTCGCTTGAAGAGTTGAAAGAAAAAGGAATCATCAAAGTTCCGGAGCAGCCAATATACTTTGAAGATGGTGTTGAACCGGAATTTTATACTCCTTCAGGAAAGATAGAATTTTATTCCGCTCAACTTGCCGAAGCCGGTTTTGATCCGGTTCCAAAGTTTACAAAACATCCTGAACCACCTGTCGGATTTTTCAGACTTCTTTATGGAAGAGCACCAGTGCATACTTTCAGCAAGACTCAATCAAATCCTTTGCATCGTGATATGATGATAGAAAATGAAATCTGGATAAATGCTGATATTGCGGAACAATATGGATTGAAGCAAGGAGATAAAATCAAACTTAAAAATTATGATGGAATTATATCTGACGAAATAAAAGTAAAACCAACTGAGAGAATCAGAGCAGATTGTGTTTATATGGTTCATGGATTTGGTCAGAAATCAAGACAACTAAAGAGCACTTACAAAAAAGGTGCGAGCGATGCAGAACTTATCACGCAGTACAAAATTGATCCATTGATGGGAGGGACTGCAATGAACGAGAACTTTGTAACTTTTGAGATGGTGGTGTAAGATGCCGCGATATGGAATGGTAATCGATACAAGAAAGTGCGTTGGCTGTAACGATTGTGTAGTTGCTTGCAAAACTGAAAATAATGTTCCCGAAGGTTACAACAGGGATTGGATCATTACAGAATCATTCGGAAAATTTCCTGAAATCAATATGGAAATCAGAACTGAAAGATGTAATCATTGTTCAGAAACTCCTTGTGTTTCGTGCTGTCCGACTGGCGCAAGTCACATTCACGATGCTGGTGGTGTTGTTCTTGTAACACACGAAAAGTGTATCGGCTGCAAAGCTTGTGTTGAAGCTTGTCCGTACGATGCGCGCTTCATTCATCCTGATGGATATGCTGATAAATGTACATTCTGCATTCACAGAGTTGAACAGGGAAAGAATCCGGCTTGTGTTGATGTGTGTCCAACATACTGTATGTATTTTGGTGATCTTGAAGATCCTAACAGTGAAGTGAGCAAACTTTTGAATGCAAGAAAATATCATACTTTAATTCCTGATGCCGGAACTCAACCGAATATTTTTTATTTAATCTGAGCACATACAATGCACGAAATATTCACGACAAGACATAATCCTGATGTAGATCCCTGGATGACAATGTGGGGCTGGGAAATTCCTGTTTATTTATTCCTTGGTGGAATGGTTGCTGGAATGATGATCATTGCAGGATATTTTTTATTCAGCGGGAGACACAAAGAGAGTAATTGTTCCTGCTACTCAATTCCATTAACAAGTTTTGTACTTCTTTCAATTGGTATGTTTTCTTTGTTTCTTGATCTTGCACACAAACAATACGTTTGGAGATTGTACACAACATTTCAAATTACTTCACCGATGTCGTGGGGCGCCTGGATTCTGATTTTAGTTTATCCTGCTTTGATTGCAAATATTCTTATTCGACCGCCTTCATGGATGACACGAAGGTTTTCAAAGCTAAGCGATATTGCAGGGAAATTGCAAACTCATCAGTTCTTTATAAAAAATATTGGAATATTGAATATGATACTTGGAATGATGCTCGGTGCATACACTGGTGTTTTACTCAGCACTATGGGTTCACGTCCTTTGTGGAATACTTCACTGCTTTGGGTTTTATTTCTTGTGTCAGGACTTTCAACTGCTGCTGCTTACGTTCATCTTATAGCAAAGAACAGAGCTGAAAGTGAATTGCTGGCAAAAGCGGATAATGGATTTCTTGTAGTTGAGTTATTCATTTTCGTGATGCTGTTTCTTGGTCTGATGTCTTCTGCACGTCCTCATATCGAAGCTGCTCAACTATTACTTACTGGAATTTATGCGCCTGCATTCTGGGTTTTTGTTATTGCACTTGGAATAGTAATCCCGCTCGGAATACAACTTCTTGCAGTCAATCATAAAATTAAACACACACCGATCGCACCGATAATGGTAATCATCGGTGGATTGATATTAAGATTCATAATAGTCGAAGCCGGACAATACAGTCATTGGTTTAATGCACATTTTAAATAACGGAGATAAATTTTTATGACAACTCTTGTAAAAAAATTAACACACATCTTTGAGAAGGAAGAAGAAAAAGTCGTGACAAAATCTCAACCTTATTCAAATCCATATCTCGTTGGCGTGGGACTTGGTCTTGTATTGCTCGCTGCGTATGTAATAATGGGCAGAGGATTGGGTGCATCAGGTGCTCTTACAACGTTAGTATCTGTTGGAATTAACAAAGTAGCTCCCGAGCATGCACAGGACAATGAATTTTTCAGCGAATATCTTGGCGACGGAGTAACGAGTCCTTTCAAAGATTGGCTTGTCTTTGAAGTAATTGGAGTTATTGCCGGTGGATTTATTTCAGGTTCACTTGCAGGAAGAGTTAGAAAGGGAATCGAAAAAGGTCCACATATTCCCGCAACTAAAAGATTAATATTTGCATTTATCGGTGGTGGATTGATGGGAATCGGTGCAAAGCTTGCTCGTGGATGTACCAGTGGTCAGGCTTTATCCGGTGGTGCAATTCTTAATCTTGGTAGCTGGGCATTTATGATGATGGTTTTTGCCGGTGGATATTCTGCAGCATATTTCTTGAGGAGACAGTGGACATGAATGCACCATTTTTCAAATTCGAATATTTTAATTTTGATGTAAGTCTAATTCTCGCTTTCATCATCGGTATTGGTTTTGGTTTCGCACTCGAACGTGGTGGATTCGGTAATGCAAGACTTCTCGCTGCGCAGTTTTACTTTTCAAATATGCGCGTACTCAAAGTGATGTTCACTGCAATCGTAACTGCAATGCTGGGAGTTTATTTTCTTTCAGTTATAGGATTTATGGATCTGTCACTTGTTTACGTCAGCGAAACCTTTATTCTTCCTCAAGTGATTGGTGGATTTATTCTTGGTTTAGGTTTTATCATTGGTGGTTATTGTCCCGGAACTTCACTTGTTTCTGCTGCCACCGGAAGACTTGATGGTTTTATGTTTGTGTTTGGAGTGATTGCCGGAATATTTGTTTTTGGTGAAATCTTTCCTTTGATCGAGAATTTTTATTACTCAACAAATATGGGAAGTTTAACACTACCGCAATATTTTAATTTGCCTTATGGTGTTGTAGTATTTTTCGTAGTTGCGATGGCGCTTGGTGCATTTGCAGCCGCTGAATGGGCAGAGAAAAAATTTGCAGATAAAAATCCGGAGAACAGTTTATGAAAAAATTTTTCATCAATATGAATACTCAGAAAAAACTTGCGTTCACTGCATTAACCTTTGGTATCATTGCTTTATTCGCAGGGAGTCCATATTCCGGATCGCATGTGAAAGTGAATATGAAAGATGTCGCTCTTTCGACTGTTAATAATTCTGATAAAATAAGATCACTCGAACTCGCTGATTGGATTATAAAAGGCAGATCGGATTTCACTTTAGTTGATGTCAGAGATGAAGAAACATTCAATCAGTATTATATTCCCACAGCTATCAGCATTCCGTTAATACAATTACCAGAATCTGAACTATTACGTAATCAAAAAATAATACTCTATGCTGATGATGATGTTAATGCAGCTCAGGCTTGGTTCATCCTGAAATCAAATAATTTTAAGGGAGTTTAAGCTTGATGTTAATACATCTAAGGAAATGATAGTTCAATTTGAAAAAGTAAAGGAGATGAGTAAATACTTTGGCGGATCAGCACAGTCAGATTCAACACAGGTTTCTGAAATAAAAGTCAATCTGCCAACTCCGAAAGGAAATACACAGTCAAATGTCAGCAAGCCAAAGAAAAAGAAAAGAGAGGGCTGTTAAAAGTGTATCCTGAATTTATTCCAGGTTTCCCGTTGGTAAAAAATAAGTTCAAAAGCAGTAATTGCTGATACAAGATTTCAAACTTGAAATTCTATAAATAAAATTTTATTTTTAGATAAGAATAATTCCTATCTAATAATTTTTATTTATGACAAAAATAAAACACGACATTCATTTAAAAGACAGCAATTTAAAAGTTACCCCTCAAAGAATTGCTGTTCTTGAAGCATTGAACAATTTAAAGAATCATCCCACTGCTGATAAAATAAAAGAATATGTAATTAAGAATCATCCGAACATTGCAGTTGGTACCATCTACAAAACTCTCGAAACATTTGTTGAAAAAGGATTGGTCAAAAAAGTAAAGACAGAAAAAGATGTGATGAGGTATGATGCTATACTCGATCATCATCATCATTTGTATTGTGAGGATACCGAACGCATAGAGGATTTCTTTGATGATCAGTTGAATGATATGATTGAAGAATATTTTAAGAAAAAGAAAATCCCGAACTTCAAAGTGAAAGATGTTAAACTTCAGATAATCGGAACTTTTAAGAAATAAAATTAATTGAATAATCTATTAACCTTTAAAACATCAGGAGAATTAATATGAGTGATGAAAGTAAATGCCCGGTAACCGGAAGAACTTCATTCGGAAGAGGTACATCAAATAAAGAGTGGTGGCCAAACCAATTAAATCTTGGAATACTTCACCAGCACCATCCGGCATCAAACCCGTTGGGTCCTAAATTTGACTATGCAAAAGAATTCAGCAAGATTGATTACAAAGCACTTAAAAAAGATTTGTATTCGTTGATGACTGACTCACAGGATTGGTGGCCCGCAGATTGGGGTCATTATGGTGGTTTGTTTATTCGAATGGCATGGCATAGTGCTGGCACTTACCGAACCGCTGACGGACGCGGCGGTGGTGGAACTGGTAATCAACGTTTTGCTCCGGTAAATAGCTGGCCTGATAATGCTAACCTCGATAAAGCGCGAAGACTTCTTTGGCCGATCAAACAGAAATATGGAAACAAAATTTCCTGGGCTGATCTGCTTATCTTAGCCGGTAATTGTGCGATGGAATCAATGGGATTTAAAACTTTTGGCTTTGGTGGTGGACGCGAAGACATTTGGCAGCCAGAAGAGGATATCTATTGGGGAAAAGAAGATACATGGCTTGGTGATAAACGTTACAGCGGTGACCGTGAACTTGAAAATCCATTAGCTGCCGTTCAGATGGGACTTATTTATGTAAATCCCGAAGGTCCGAATGGAAATCCCGATCCGGTAGCTTCAGGTCGTGATGTGCGCGAAACGTTCAAACGCATGGCTATGGATGCTGAAGAAACTGCAGCACTTACAGCAGGTGGACATACATTTGGTAAAATGCATGGTGCCGGTGATCCAAAATTAGTGGGTCGTGAACCGGAAGCTGCACCTATTGAAGAACAAGGTTTGGGATGGATAAACAAATTCAAATCAGGAAAAGGCATTCACCAAACAACAAGTGGTTTGGAAGGTGCATGGAAACCTAATCCTACAAAATGGGATAATGGTTACTTCGATATGCTCTTTGGATATGAGTGGGAGAAAGTTAAAAGTCCGGCTGGTGCTTGGCAATGGCAGGCGAAGGATGTTAAACCGGAACACATGATACCTGACGCTCATGATCCATCAAAGAAATATCCTCCCACGATGACAACTGCAGATATGGCGTTACGTTTTGATCCGGTATTTGAACCTATCTCAAGGCGATTCCATAAAGATCCAAAAGCTTTTGCAGATGCATTTGCAAGAGCATGGTTTAAACTTACTCACAGAGATATGGGACCGAAAGCCCGTTACCTCGGACCTGAAGTTCCAAAAGAAAATCTTATCTGGCAGGATCCGATTCCCGCAGTTAATCATAAACTGATTGGTAAAACAGAAATCGCAAATCTTAAGAAGAAGATTTTAGATTCCAGACTTTCAATTGCAGAATTAGTTTATACTGCGTGGTCGTCAGCATCTACTTTTCGTGGTTCTGATTTTCGCGGAGGTGCAAACGGTGCCCGAATTCGTTTAGAACCACAAAAGGATTGGGAAGTCAATCAGCCAACACAACTTGAAAAAGTCCTTAAAGTATTGAAAGGAATTCAAAAAGAATTTAACAATCGTAAAGATGGTAAAAAAGTTTCTCTGGCTGATCTGATTGTTCTTGGTGGATGTGCTGCAATTGAATCAGCAGCTAAGGCTGCGGGCTCGAAAATAGAAGTTCCTTTTACGCCTGGAAGAATGGATTCATCACAAGCTCAGACTGATGTAGAATCATTCACATTATTAGAACCTGAAGCAGATGGATTCCGTAATTATCAGAAGAAAGCTTACTCAATATCAGCAGAAGAAATGCTTGTTGATAAATCGCAGCTTCTTACTCTAAGTGCACCGGAGATGACAGTGCTTGTTGGTGGATTACGTGTACTTGGTGGAAACTACGGTGGTTCCAATCATGGAGTGTTTACAAACCGGGTTGGTAAACTCACTAACGATTTCTTTGTTAATTTGCTTGATATGGGAACCAAGTGGCACCCAACCTCAGAAAAAGGTGATACATTTGAAGGAAGAGATCGTAAAACAAACGAACTCAAATGGACGGCAACACGAGTAGATTTAATATTCGGATCGAACTCACAACTTCGAGCACTTGCTGAAGTCTATGCACAGGATGATGCAAAAGGAAAATTCGTTAAGGATTTTGTCGCAGCATGGAATAAAGTAATGAATCTTGACCGTTTCGATTTGAAATAATTAATGCTTGAGTCATTCTGAGTTCCGATGAAATCGGGACGAAGAATCTCAAACCTCTAACTTAGAAAGGGCATCACTACGATGCCCTTTTTGGTTTTGCAAATAATTTCTTGTATTTAATGAATAAATAGAAAAAAATAATGAGTGTTGTAAACCTCTCCAATGAAAACTTCTCCGAAGTCACAGATGTTTTCTGCGAATCATTCTATAATTACCCTGTAATGAAATATGTTCTTGGCGAAAAAGAAGATTACGATGAACGGCTTCGAAAACTGATTACATTTTTTGTTTCTGCAAGAGCAATTAGAAATGAACCTTTACTTGGCATATATAATTCAACCAACCTACTCCTTGCTACTGCTACTGTAACCTTACCTGGAGAAATTTCTTCACCACCGGAATTAATCAAACTGCGAGATAAACTCTGGGAAGAAATCGGTGCAGAAGAAAAAGTTCGATATGAAAAGTATGGGCTTATTGCATCTAATCTACTTCCAAAAGAACCACATCATCACTTGAATATGATCGGAGTGAGAAATGCTTACCAGGGAAAAGGTTATGCTCGTAAGTTAATTGATGAAGTTGAAAAATTAGTCTCAGAACATCCAACAAGCACAGGTCTGAGTCTCAACACAGAAGTTGAAACGAATGTAAATTTTTATCTTCACTTTGGGTTTCAATTAAATGGTCAAGCTAAAATTGATGATAAGTTAAATACCTGGGGATTTTTTATGCAAAGAAATAAAAAAAATTAGAAAATCTTTTTTTATTATTTACTTAGTAACAAATAATAAAATGATGTTGATAGAAAATAACGAATGCGTTTAAGTCCTTTTTTATTCTTCGAATTTTTCCAGCAAAAATTTACAATCTTTTTGAACTGCGGAAACATAGACATTATTTCTTCAATTTCTTTTGAGTAAACGCTCTTCCTCTTTGCAGCAAATTTTTGAAAAAGCTTTTTAAAAAATGGTGCCAGCAAATAATACCAGATAAAAGTAATCATCAGAGCTCTCACAAGCATAAAAATTACAGACACAGCCGCATTATTTTCGAGTTCATCGGAGGAATATGATAATACGATTACACCTGCGGAAAGAAGAATGATGAAAATCCCGGTAGGTCGTAAAAACCAATTCTTCTTTTTTCTACTTCCTTTCTTCGGAATATCCTCAATAATGTTATTCTCAATCAAAGTTGGTACTACTTTTTTGTAGTAATCGATTTTGTTTGGAAGTTTTCCGGCATAAATTCCAATAAACAATCCGGCAGCTACATGAAGCGACAAATAAATTCCAACTAAAAAATATCCATAGTTAATGTCAGGATTAGTTATCCCTAAAAATTCTGACGACACTTGTTCTATAAAAAGATTTAGTGATTCCCAAAGTGTATTACCAAAAAGAATGGTAAGAATAATTATTTTTTGCAATCCGGATAAAAAGAGAACTAATAATCCGAGTAACAAAGTCGATAATTTGTAAAACTTTTTTGTTGAGAAAAACAAAAATCCCAACACACCCTGGAGAGAAACTGCTAAATACGCAGTGAGAGGAGAGTGAGGACTAACTACAGCTTTGATCAATACTACTATCAGTGTTGCTTTCAGGACGTCTTTATTGTTTTTCGAAAACAAAGCTATCAAAGAAATAAAAAGAACTGCAGCAGATGCAATAAATATTCCTCTGAATGGAATTTTCAGCGCATGCAATATTCCACCAAACGCAGATTCACTAAAAGCCCAGAGAGCAGTGATTCTTAATACACTAAGTTGTTCATTGCTTGTAATCGATTTTGAAGCCTGAGTATTTTGTTCAGTGTTTATCATAAAATTTTAGCGAAACAAATATGGTTATTTAGTTCTGTCTGTAAAAACCTGAAAGCATTTCTCAAAACCCGACTTGGAAGTCAAAATTAATTGTATTTGATTTTCATTTATATACTTGTGTGCCTATATTTGCCAAAAAAGTATATTAACTAATTACACAATTTATGCAAAAACATTTCAATATCGCAGTTTTAGGAGGTGGTCCAGGTGGTTATGTAGCTGCTATCCGTGCGGGTCAACTTGGATTTAAGACAGTTGTGATTGATAAAGATAATCTTGGTGGAATTTGCCTTAATTGGGGGTGCATTCCTACCAAATCGCTTCTTAAAAATGCTGAGATTTATGACCAGATTAAAAATCACGGTGATGACTTTGGAATTAAAACTACCGGTCTCAATTTCGATTTTAATAAGATAATTAAACGAAGCAGAGATGTATCAGACCGAATCTCAAAAAATGTTGAACTGCTCATCAAAAAAAATAAAGTGGATAGAATAAGAGGATTCGGAAAACTTTCTTCAAAGAATACAATCGATATCTTAGATGATAAGGGAAAAATAATTGAAACAATTTCTGCTGATAAAATAATTATTGCTACTGGTGCGAGACCACGAAATATTTCAGCGATCCCTGTTGACAGAAAAAACATCATTACAAGTACAGAAGCGATGATACTTGAAACTCTTCCAAAAGAATTAATTGTAATTGGCGCCGGAGCAATAGGAATTGAATTTGCTTATTTTTATTCGGCACTCGGAACAAAAGTTACGGTAATTGAAATGCTCAAGCATATTCTCCCAATTGAAGATGAAGAAGTTTCAATTGCTCTTGAAAAGAATTTTAAGAAAAGAGGTATTGAGATTCTGACAAGTGCAACAGTTGAAAAAGCTGAAGTGAAAGGAAATAAAGTTAATGTAACTGTTAATGTAAATGGAGAGAAGAAAATCCTGTCTGCTGAAAAAGTATTGAACGCAATTGGAGTGGTTGGAAATGTTGAGGGAATCGGACTTGAAGAACTCGGAATTCAAATTGAGAAAAATCATATCAAAGTAAACAAAGAAACTTATGAAACGAATCTTCCTGGACTTTTTGCAATCGGTGATGTAATTGGTCCACCATGGTTAGCACACGTTGCTTCAGCAGAAGGAATTCATTGCGTTGAGCATATTAAGGGATTACACAATCCTCCAATTGATTATGATAATATTCCCGGCGGTACTTATTGCCAGCCGCAAGTTGCCAGTGTAGGATTAACGGAAGCAAAAGCAAAAGAAAAAGGATACGAAATCAAAGTTGGAAAATTTCCGTTTATGGCGAGTGGAAAAGCTTTCGCGATTGGTGAACGAGAAGGTTTTGTAAAAATGATATTTGATGCTAAGTATGGTGAAATTCTCGGGGCTCATATTATTGGTAGTGAAGCTACTGAGATGATTGCAGAAGTAACTTTAGCCCGTTCACTCGAAGCAACAGGTGAATCCATAATCAAAACTATTCACGCACATCCAACTTTATCAGAATCAATAATGGAAGCCGCTGCTCAGGCTTATGGAGAAGCAATTCATATTTAATGGATGATGTTAAATCGAAAATGGAAGATGAAGAATAAAATTCTAACATACTGCGATTTGGGATTTATTGATTATAAAGAAGCATGGGACTTGCAGCATGAAATTCATACAAAAAGAGTTTCAAACGAAGTTGAAGATTTTATTTTTCTGCTTGAGCATCCGAATACTTATACACTGGGTAAAACAGCGCATAAAGAAAATCTTGTTGGTTCCGAAAATTATTTGAGGGAAAACCAGATTTCAGTTTACGATATTGATCGTGGTGGTGATATCACTTATCACGGTCCGGGACAAATTGTCGGTTATCCGATAATTGATTTAAATAGGTGGCACAATGACACTCACAAATATTTGAGAGCACTTGAAGAGGTGATTATAAAAACCTGCAGTGAATTTGGTCTGGATTGTGAAAGAAATGAAAAGCATACTGGAGTTTGGTTAGCGGACAGAAAAATCGCAGCTATCGGAATTAAAGTCAGCAGATGGGTAACAATGCACGGATTTGCTTTCAATGTTAACACTGATTTGAATTTATTTAATGGAATAATTCCCTGTGGTATTCAGGATAAATCGGTTACATCGCTAAAAAAAGAATTAGGAAAAGAAATATCAGTCGCTGAAGTGAAAGAAAAAATTCTTAAAAACTTCTTTGACTTATTCAGTTATGATGAGCTTGCTTCTTTGAAGAAGCAGGAACTATTTCAAACAAAATTTAGTCTCACAAATTAGAAGAGTTTTTCAATGGCAAAGAAAAATTTAAACCAAGTAATCGAATCCGGAAAAAAAAGTGATACCAAAGAAAAACCAACTAATGGCAAAGGGACAAAAATAAATCCAAATAAAAATATTATGGGATTTGAGAAAAAACAGCTAATTGAAATCCTAACTATGATGATCCGTTCAAGATCTATTGATGCAAAAGCAATGCGAATTCTAAAACAAGGGAAATCATTTTTTCATATTGCTGCTGAAGGACACGAAGCTGTTCAGATGGCAATTGGTTTGCATCTCGATCCAAAAAAAGATTGGTTGTTTCCGTACTACAGAGATCTTGGAACAGTATTGATGGCTGGTCTGACTCCTGAAGAAGTATTTCTGGGAACTTTTGCAAAAGCGAATGATCCTGCGAGCGGTGGAAGACAGCTTCCGGTTCATTGGGGAATGATAAATGCTCAGCTTCCATCTCAATCAAGTCCAACCGGTACACAGTTTTTGCAAGCAGTTGGAACAGCAATGGCTTCAAAAAGAAAAGGAATTAAAAATGTTTCTTACGTCAGCAGCGGCGAAGGAACAACAAGCCAGGGTGAGTTTCATGAAGCAGTAAACTGGGCGAGCAGAGAAAAATTACCTGTCCTTTTTGTAATTCAGAATAACCGGTATGCTATTTCTGTTCCTGTTGAACATCAAACGGCAGGCAAGGATGGTTCAGTAGCTGAGATGATGGGAGGATTTTACACTCTGCATCGAAAAAAAATTGATGGAACAAATTTTTTCGAATCTTACAAAAAAATTCAGGAAGCGATCAGTTACATAAAAAGCGGAAAAGGTCCTGCACTAATTGAAGCAGAAGTTGTCAGGCTGCAATCACATTCATCTTCTGACGATCAGAAAAAATACAGAACGAAAGAAGAACTGGAAAAGGATAAACAAAATGATCCGATAGAAAAATTTGCTGCTCAACTTAAAGCTGAAGGTTTGTTGAATGAAAATGAATATCAGAATCTCTGGAAAGAAATAAATGAGGAAATAGAAAAAGCTGCTGATAAAGCATATCAGGCAAATGACCCTGATCCACGTGATGCAGCAAAATATGTTTTTGACGAAAGCGGGCTGAAAGAATCTCTGGATTATGAGAAAAGCAATCCATCTGGTGAAAAGATCGTGATGGTGGATGCAATAAATCATGCTCTCCACGAGGAGATGAAACGTAATAAAGATATGTACATTTTCGGTGAAGATATCGCTGATTTAAAAGGCGGTGTGTTTACAGCAACAAAAGGATTATCAACAACTTTTGGCGATGATAGGGTATTCAACTCACCACTTGCAGAAGCAAGTATTCTTGGTGTTGCAAATGGAATGGCGTTAGCTGGATTAAAACCTGTCGTTGAAATTCAATTTGGCGATTACATCTGGCCTGCATTTATGCAAATGAAAAATGAAACTGCTGCTATGCGTTATCGTTCAAACAATGCGTGGTCAACACCTGTAGTTGTTCGTGTTGCTGTTGGCGGATATATTCATGGCGGACTTTGCCATAGTCAAAACATCGAATCAATTTATGCACACGTTCCGGGAATTTATATCGCTTTTCCGAGTAACGCAGCAGATGCAAAAGGGTTACTAAAAACTGCTTGTAGAATAAATGACCCTGTTTTATTCTGTGAGCATAAAGGGTTATATCGTCAGAGTTCAGCAATTTTTCCTGAACCTGATGATGATTATCTGATTCCTTTTGGGAAAGCAAAAGTTGTAAAAGAAGGAAACGATATTACAGTTGTTTCTTACGGAGTTTCAATGTGGGATTCAGTTCTTGCAGCAAAAAAATTGGAAGAAGAATCCGGTTATTCTGTTGAAGTGATTGATATCAGAACAATAATTCCGCTTGATGAAGAAACTATTTTCAGATCAGTTAAGAAAACGAATAAAGTAATTGTTATACACGAAGATACTTTAACAGGAGGTTTTGGTGGCGAGATAGCTGCGCGAATTTCTGATAATTGTTTTCAGTATTTGGATGGACCGGTCAAACGGATTGCAGCAAAAGATACTCACATTCCCTATGCACCGGTTTTGGAAAATGTTGTTCTGCCATCCAGAACTCAGATATATAACGGTATTAAAGAGTTAATAGAATATTAGACAAAGGCTGAGCCCAAGGCGAAGAGATTTGAAATGGAATATCCGAATTTTACAAATATGTCAGTTTGGAAGAAGTCAATTGATTTGCTTCTTAAAATCTATGTAATTACAAAATCTTTTCCATCTGACGAAAGATTTGGATTGATAAGTGATATGCGTCGTGCAGTAAATTCTATTTCTCATAATTTTTCCGAAGGATTTGGAAGATTTGAACCTCGTGACAAAACAAGATTTTATAAAATATCACGTGGAAGTGGATACGAACCAATGAGCCAGAGTTTTGCTTCATTTAAGCTGGGTTATATTCGAGAAAAAAATGCACTTGATGAAATCATTACCGACACAACTAAAATAGTAAATGAATTAACAGCATTAAAATTTCATTAGAAAAGAAAGCAGGATAGACAGATGAATAAAAATGTTTCAGGTCTTCGCATTATCCTTTGCCTCGAGGGAGTTTGAACATGGAAATAATCATGCCCAAAATGGGTGAAAGCGTTAGTGAAGGAACAATTATAAAATGGC
This sequence comes from Ignavibacteriota bacterium, assembly GCA_013285405.1. Lineage (NCBI taxonomy): Bacteria > Pseudomonadati > Ignavibacteriota > Ignavibacteriota bacterium. The sequence continues at coordinate 3,244,124 of CP053446.1, forward strand.
ACAAAAAGGTCGGTGATTCTGTAAAGATGGATGAAATTATTTTTGAAATCAGTACAGATAAAGTTGATACAGAAATTCCATCACCAGTTGCAGGTGTTTTGACAGAAATAAAATATAAAGAAGGTGAAACAGTTGAAGTCGGAACTGTTGTTGCTATTATTAATGGTGGAAGTTCTTCTGATGTTAGTGCAAAACCTGAAATTGAAGTGAAGAAAGTCGAAGAACAACAAGTCACTGAAATTAAAAAGCCTGTTGAAGAAAAAGTTATTGAGACTGCTGTTCCAGCAGGAGATCTGTTTGCAATTGAAATGCCGAAGATGGGTGAATCGGTGATGGAAGGAACGATTATAAAGTGGTTTAAAAAAGTTGGTGATCACATAAAGAAAGACGAGACTATTTTTGAAATCAGCACTGACAAAGTTGATACCGAAATTCCATCACCTGTTGAAGGAACACTTGCGGAAGTTTTAATTGGTGAACAAGAAACTGTTGCTGTCGGAACTATAGTTGCAAAAATAAGTACGGGTGCCGGAACAATCATTTCTGCAAAAAAGGAAACCATCACTGAAAAGAAAATTGAAATACCACAGCCAGTCTCGATGCACGATAATTTTTCTAAAACTATTTCAGTCGAAAAAGAAAAATCAAAGGGTGAGGGAAGTCAGTTTTATTCACCGCTTGTTTTAAGTATTGCACAGAAAGAAAATGTCAGCTTCGATGAACTCCGAAAAATATCAGGAACTGGATTGGATAGCAGAGTAACGAAAAAGGATATTTTATCTTACATTGAAAACAGAAGCAGGCAAAAAGTTTCATCGAAACCAGTTGAAGAAAAAATTGAGAGAAAAGCAGCACCCGCCCCGTCATTTATTCCTTCAGAAGTCAAAACTTTTTCATCTGGTTCTGGTGTGGAAAGAATTCCAATGGATAATATCCGGCAAAAGATAATGGATCATATGGTTGCAAGCCGTGATACTTCTGTTCATGTCTCTGCAATGTTAGAGGTTGATATGATGCGTATTCACAATTATATACAGGAATATAAAGATGAATTCCAGAAGCAATATGGAATTAAATTGACTTACATGGCTTTCATCGCTCAGGCTTGCGTTAAAGCATTGAAAGCTTATCCACTTGTCAATTCTACTATTGATGGAAACACTATACTTCAGAAAAATTTTGTTAATCTTGGAATCGCAGTCGCAATACAACCAACAGGATTAATTGTTCCGAATATCAAAAGCGCTGAACAGTTAAACCTGATTGGATTAGCAAAAGCTGTGAATGATTTAGCATTCCGGTCAAGAAATAAAAAATTAACTCCTGATGATATTTCTGGCGGAACTTTTTCAATCACAAATTATGGTGTATTTGGTACTATTTTCGGAACACCCATAATCAATCAGCCTGAAGTTGCAATACTTGGTGTGGGCGCTGTAATTAAAAAACCGATAGTTGTAAACGTGGATGGTTCGGATTCAATTGCCATCAGACCGGTATTGGCGTTAACTTTATCACACGATCACAGGTTAATCGATGGTATGTTAGGTGGTATGTTCATGAAACATCTTAAAGAAACATTAGAGAATTTTGATTCAGAGAATTTTTAATACTCAGCGAGATCACTTCATTCGGCAATCGCCGGATTCTTGATGACAATAGGAAAATTTATGAGTGTAATTAATAAACATCAAAAAGCTTTTATAGAGCAAATAGAAAAAGAAAAAATTCCTTTAGGAAAAAGACCTGATTGGTTGAAGGTTAAACTTCCCACAGGTGATAATTATTCTGATGTGCGCAGTATAATGCGTGAGAAGAAACTAAACACTGTTTGTGAGGAAGCAAAATGTCCGAACATTGCTGAATGCTGGAATCATCGAACTGCAACTTTTATGATTCTTGGAGACACTTGCACAAGAAGCTGTGGATTCTGTAACGTTAAACTTGGTTTGCCAACTGAACTTGATTTAGATGAGCCAAGAAGAGTTGTTGAAGCAATCAAGCAGCTTAATTTAAAACACGCAGTAATAACTTCGGTTAACAGAGATGAACTCGAAGATGGCGGTTCGTTTATTTTTAAGGAATGTGTCAGACTTTTAAGGGAAGAAAAACCTGATTGTACCGTTGAAATTCTTATTCCGGATTTTAAAGGTGATGAAAAAGCATTTGAAACTATAATGCAATTTCCACCTGATATTTTGAATCATAATCTTGAAACTGTAAAAAGATTATATCACGCAGTTCGTCCCCAAGCGAAGTATGATAGAAGTTTAAATTTGATTGAATGGTTTTCCCGCGAAGCAGGATCCCGTTTTGCAGGAAAATTTCGCAGATTAAAAACTAAAAGCGGAATCATGGTTGGTATCGGTGAGAGAACAGAAGAAGTTTTGGAAATTATGAATGATCTGCTTCAACACGGATGTGAGATTATGACTATCGGTCAATACCTTCAACCGACAAAACTGCATTTACCTGTAGATCGGTTTGTTCCTCCTGATGAATTCAGGATGTATAAAGAAGAAGGGTTGAAAATGGGTTTCAAAGTTGTTGAATCATCACCATTGGTACGAAGTTCGTACCACGCAGATCGACACGCAAGAGAAGTATTTTAGTTTAAGTACAAATAAAACCGTTTCATTCAGCCGGAATAAGATTTGTGATTTTTACTTCATTGAATTTAAAAATATTTTGAAATATATCTATGAAAAAATTTCTTATTACATTTTACTTTATTCTTTCAGCTTTAACCTACAGCCAATCACAGTTCCAGCAATTTATTGATTATGTGAATTCACTTGGTGACCCGTCTCTAAAGCAAGCTGCGGTTGACAGTTTTATGACTTATGCAAGAACACAAGGAATTCCTTTCATAGAAGATTCAACTGCCAATTTTATTTATCAGGGTAATCCAAGCTCCGTTTCTGTTCCGGGAGATTTTAATGGATGGAGTGCTTCCGCCTGGCCAATGACAAAACTAAGTGAAACAAATTTCTGGTATCGTTCAGAAAATTTTGAACTTGACGCGAGACTTGATTATAAATTCTTTATTGTAAACAATAGTGGTAGTTTTTGGATTCTAGATCCCGAAAATCCAAATACTTGCCAGGGAGGGTTTGGTCCCAACTCAGAACTTTCAATGCCGTTATACGTTCAACCGTGGGAAATAAATTATAATCCTTCAATTCAACACGGAACAGTAATTTCAAAAACTATTTTCAGTTCGATCGTGGGGACTAACTATCAACTTAATATTTATTTACCACCAGGATATGATTCTTTATCTTCTACAACTTATCCAACAGTTTATTTTCAGGATGGATCAGAATATATTAGTCTTGGCAAAGCAGTAAATGTAATTGATAATCTTCTTGACAGCTCAAAAATTCAACCTGTAATTGCTGTGTTTGTAAAACCAAATAATCGCAATGAAGAATATGCAGGTTCACTTCGAAATCAATACAGATTATTTTTTATAAATGAACTTGTGCCATACATCGATGCAAATTATCATACTAAAGTTGATCCAAAAGAGAGATTAGTTCTCGGCGATTCTTTCGGAGGAAATATTTCTGCACTCATCAGCTATAATCATCCTGAAGTATTTGGATTATGTGGATTGCATTCAGGTGCATTCTGGCCAAATAATTATGAAGCATACAATCTGATTATTAATGGTCCGGTTAAAGACATCGACTGGTGTGCAATCTGGGGAACTTATGAAAGTCTTTACACTAATATGAGAGATTTCAGAGATTATTTGCTTGGTGCAAACTATCAACTCAATTGGCTTGAAAGACCTGAAGGACACAGCTGGGGTTTGTGGCGGGCATCGATTGACAGAATGCTTGAATTTTACTTTCCCGGAAGTTCAAGTGGTGTGATCACAGAAGTTAATTCTCCGGACGGTTTTATTCTTTCCCAGAATTTTCCGAATCCGTTCAACCCTACAACTGTTATAAGATATCAATTATCGATAGGTAGTTACGTAACATTGAAGGTATATGATATTCTCGGAAATGAAATCGCAACTCTTGTTAATGAAGAGAAATCTGCGGGAGAGTATGAGGTTGTATTCTCTGCTGATAATAGTTCATCATCAGGCATTTATCTTTATAAACTAACCTCTCGGGGGTTTTCACAGTCCAGGAAGATGATACTTTTAAAATAAATTGTCTGTTTCATCTCTTTAAAATTTAACAATTCCATTATTTACTAAGATTTATTTTTTGTGTATTTTGACTCCGTGTTTATAAACCATTCGGATTATTAAAGACTTTTTTTACTTTTTATCAAATGAAACTTCGTTACCGGATAATTTATCTGTCCATACTTCTTTGTGCCTTCACCACAAACCCCGGTGATGAAGAAAAGTACTTCCCCAAAATCCTTGACGATGATAACAGCAAGTACACCAATATTGGTAATATTGGAATCACAGTTACAAATTTTGGTACTTATGGACACGGTTTCGTTCTTTGGCCAGAACAGCCAAGCTGTCAGTATCCGATCGGAAGTGGAATAGAGCATCTCTTTGATGGCGGACTTTATGTTGGTGGTTTTATAAGAGGTGTTGGTGGTCCTTTTGTAACTACTGGAGCAGTTGATGCGGCTTCAGTTTCAGCAAGAGGAGGAGGATTTGAATTCACGAATATTGCTGGCAGTCGTGTAAAGGAAAGATCATCGCTATTTGATTCCAGATTTTTTAGCCCCGCTGCAATTTCTCACCAGGATTTTCTGATGGATTATTCAGATACCAGCAGAGTTTTTCTAAATGGCGAACCAATCATTGATCACAATCCACTTGGAATTGCTGTGCATCAGGAAACGTATGCCTGGAATTTTCCATTCGCTAACTTCTTTGTAATATTTAATTACTGGATTAAAAACGTCAGTAATAGAAATATTGATAGCGTATTTGTTGGAATGTGGACAGATGCGGTCGTTCGTAATACAAATATAACAGGCAGACCATCAGGCAGCGCATTTTTCAACAAGGGTGGTGATGGTTATAATGATTCAATTAAAATGGCTTATGAATTTGATGCTGCCGGTGATCTTGGATTTAGTGATAGCTATATCGGGGTTCTTCATTGTGGATCAGATCCAAAATTACCTGAGAAATTTCCAGTTGGATTAATTGATTCAATACCTTCAGTCAATTTTGTTACCTGGCAATTTAGGAATGTAGATGATCCCGATTTTTTTGCACCTCAGAATGATTTTGATCGTTATGGAAAACTGAGAGGTTATTTCAGCGGAACTAGTCGATGGAAAGATGGTATCACACCACAGCAAATAAAAACACCTTCCAATAGATCAATTCTTATTACAAACGGTCACTTCCCGACAATTGAACCTGGTGATTCAATAAATGTTGTATTTGCAATAGTGTGCGCTAAAAAATTTGGTCCTGATCCTGCAAACCTCGATACAGAAGAACAAAAAACAAATTTATATATAAATGCAGATTGGGCGTTACGTGCTTACTTCGGTGAAGATAAAAACAGAAATGGAATTCTTGATCCTGGAGAAGATCTTGATTCTAACGGAAAAATAACTCGTTATATTCTGCCAGCACCTCCGGTTGTTCCTGTAGTCAAAGTAATTCCAAAGGATCGTGAAGTTGAAATTTACTGGGATAAACGAGCTGAATTATCTATTGATCCGATATCAGGCAAACAGGATTTTGAAGGATATAAAATTTACAGAACTCAAGCGGGATTTGACCTTACACAGGGTGGACAGGATATATTTAATTCATTAGTAACACTTGCTCAATTTGATAGTGCTGGTAACGGTGTTTCATTTGATACAGGTTTTGATTTTGTTGAACTGCCTGAACCAATTACTTTTCCGGGTGATACAATTCAATACTATTACAAATATACTTTGAACAATCTGCTAAACGGCTGGCAGTATTTATTCTCAGTAAGTGCATTTGATGAAGGTGATCCTGAAAATAATCTCGATATACTCGAATCATCACCGTTAGCAAATTTTCAAAGAGTACTTCCCGGAACTCCTTCTACTGACGATCCGGATATACAAATCGGTGTTTACCCAAATCCTTATTATGGAAATGCAATCTGGGATGGAAGTTCTGAGCGATTACGGAAAATATATTTCTTTAATCTTCCTTCCGATTGTCAGATTACGATTTATACTCTTTCAGGCGATGTCGTAAAACGAATTGATCATACTTCATCAAGTAATAGTTCGGAAGTAAGATGGTTTGAAACTTATGCACCTGATGGTAAGCAAAAATTTGCAGGAGGCGAACATGCCTGGGATCTGTTAACAGATAATGAACAGGCAATTGCAACAGGGATGTACTTATTCACTGTTAAAAACAATAATAGCGGTGATATAAAAACGGGAAAATTTTTAGTAATCAAATAAAAGGAGTAAAAAATGAAAACATTCATATTTTTTCTTGTGATGATGATGGCATACATCACTAGTGACTTGTTTGCACAAGCTCTTGTTACAATTGAGGATATTCAATATATACCTGATTCTACGTTGTTAAACACCGGTGATCAGCCCTCACCTTTGAATGGACAGCAGGTAAAAGTTCGGGGAATAGTAATGGTTAGCCCTTTAGTTAACCCGCAAACTGACAGGAGACCAATTATGTGGTCTGGTGCAAGATGGGTTACTTATCTTTACGATCCGGATGGACAAGTGTATAATGAATTTGACGGAATTAATGTTCTGCAGATGGATACATCATCCCAATACCAGGGAACATTTTTTGATTTAATAGATACTGCTCAGGTAGTTGAAATAACCTTAACTGTTAATGAATTTAATACAACTACACAGGGTGAAGTTCTGATTAACCCGGTGACACCAGTCAGCATAATTCAACAACTACCTAAAAGACCGGACCCTATTGAACTTGATATTTCAGATTTTATGTCTGGCGGAGTACAAAATCCTTTAGCTGAAAAATATGAAGGTCAATATGTTGTTATCAGAAATGTAACTACAAGCGATAGAAATACAAGTACTGGAACATTCAGAATAAATGATGGACAGGGCAATTATATGTTTATGTTCGATCAATCTGGTTATTTCACGCTGCGATCTCACAGACTTACAGGATTAACAACTTATCAGGTGCCTGTGGACGGAACAGTTTTAAGTTATATCAGAGGAGTAATACAAACCAGAACGACTGGATATTATATTGGTCCTATGTATCCAAACGATATGGAAATTGCTGTAACACCTCCTGCAATTAGCAAGCTTAAAAGAAATCCAGCCGTTGTTTTAACTAATCAGGCAGTTACATTAACTGCAAATGTTACAGATGATGGAAGTGTTGACTCAGTAAGACTTTATTATCGTGTTGATGGTGGAAATTATTCTGCTGTTAATATGACACCTGGAAGCGGTAGCAGTTATTCAGGTACAATTCCGGGAGTAAATAGTGACTCAGCTTTGGTTGATTATTACATCTGGTCAAAAGATAATCAAGGAAATACTTCCACATTACCATCGAACATTACAAATCCTTACTATTTCTATCTTGTGCTAAACAGGGGTGTAGAAATTCAGGATGTACAGTATAATCCTTTCGGTACCGATGTTAGTGGATATAATGGATACCGGCTTCAATTGACTGGTGTAGTTACCGCTGATACAAATGATTGTACACCAACCTATGCATTAAGAATTTATATGCAAAACGGTCAGGGTCCATGGAGTGGAATTCAGGTTGGAACAAGAGGTACAAATGGCAGTACGATTCGTGGATTCCAAAAGGGTCAACTCGTATCAGTTGATGGTCTCGTTTGGGATGAATCAATTACACCAACATTTAATGTTACAAGAATTGACAGTATCACAAATGTTCAGATACTTTCTTCAGGCGAGCCGCTTCCAACTCCTGAAGTCTTGGAAACTGTAACAATTGGAACCGGTGGATTCGGACAAGTTCAAAAAGAACAGTGGGAAAGTGTACTTATCCGATATAATAATGTGACTGTTACTAATGAAAATGCAGACTTCCCAAGCAACTTTGGTGAAATGTACGTGAGTGATGGCAGCGGTGATACAAGAGTTGAACTTGAGGACGGTAATCATGATTATCATAATCTTTCAGATCCTACAAGACTTTATTATGTAAAAACCGGAAGCACTTTCGATGCACTTCAGGGTATCCTGTATTACTCTTTTGGTAATTACAAACTTGTTCCAAGAAATAACGATGATTTCATCGGATACGATCCGGTAAGTGTAGAAAATGAAGGTACTATTCCGGATGAGTATCAGCTTTCACAAAATTATCCTAATCCATTCAATCCTGCTACAAGAATTAATTTCTCACTTCCATTTGAATCGAATGTGAGATTGAGTGTTTTCAATATTCTTGGTCAGGAGATTAAAATTCTTGTTGATAACCAGGTTCAACCAGTTGGCAATTATAATCTTACATTCGACGCCAGCGATCTTCCATCCGGAATTTATTTTTACAGATTGATTGCTTCTTCATCAGAAGATAACGGACGGAATTTTGTTGATGTTAAAAAGATGATGCTGATAAAATAAGATATGGAAGAACCCTCTTCAACCGGAGAGGGTTCGTCCTCTTGAATAATTAAAAATGTCTGATAAAAATCTTTTACTGATAATATTTCTTGCAATTGTTTCTTTGTTTATGATTTCCTGCAAAGAGGAAATCGTAGGAGTTAAAAATAAAAATCAGGCTCCCGAAACAAGTGTATCGTTGTATCCGGATAGTGTAATCATTCCGCAGCAAACAAGATTGTTAGTAAGCTGGTGGGGAGATGACCCTGATGGAATAATAAGAGGATTTTATTTCAAATGGAACGATGAACCATGGCAGTTCACAGCAGGTAATGATAGTTTATTTTCACTCAAGATTGGTGCAAACGATACAACGTTCAGATTTAATGTTTCTGCTGCCGATGCTGAGGGAAATGGAAAATATGATAATCAGATTTTTCAGAATGGAATCAATTTCGGTCCTGAACCATTCATTGATAAAAATGGCAATGGTATTTGGGACAATAATGAAAAATATTATGACATTGGTTTGATTGATGCAACGCCGGCGGAATTTTTATTCCCGTTAAAAAATTCTGCACCGACAATACAATGGAACGAACTAAGTTTTCTTCCTGATACTTCTTTTCCTGTAATGTCTTTCGGCTGGATCGCCGATGATATTGATGGTGTTGAATCAATACTAAAAATTAACATTGCACTAAACGATACTTTAAATCCCGCTAATATCATTTCTCTCGATGGAAGAGTCAGAACAATAACAATGAGAACTAATGAGTTTACTTCCCAGAATCCGTTAATGGAAATATTAATCGAAGGGCAGGAGAATAATATTAATCCGGAAAAACTGCCGGGGCTGTTATTTAATGACTTGAATTATTTTTATGTTCAGGCTGAAGATATCTCGGGTGCAAAATCCAGGTTCATTAAACTTCCCGGAAATGATCCAAATGATTATTGGTATGTAAAAAAACCTGTAAGTAATTTTCTTGTTATTGATGATTATGCAACGATAGACAATGCCGCAACTTTTTATTCTGCTATGTTTGACAGTCTTAATTTGACTGGCAGTTATGATACTTATGATATTGTAACACAGGAACCTCCTTTTAAAAATGTAACATTTCTTGAAACTATAAAATTATTCGATTACCTGTTCTGGTACACTGACAATAATCCTTCTATTGATTTAGCTTCATTCTCCACACAGAAATATTTGAGTCAAGGAGGTAAAGTTGCTTTCTCAATGCAATTTCCTCAAACTGTTGATCCTGTTGAACTGCAAAATTTTATTCCGATTATTTCAGATAGTATTGGATTAAAAGTTTCGCTTTTGCCCGGAACTAATGTTGTCTCAGATACTACAGACCCATTGTATCCAAATTTAAAGCTCACAATAAATGTATTTCGCGTTAAATCGTTTTATCTGAATGAACTTGTTGCTAATCCTATTTATTATTATCTGAATGGTGAATTGCCGGGGTTTGCCGGATTTACAAATATTGGCTTGACTGAATTTTTTATCGCTCTGCCGCTTGATAAATGTAATGGAAGTGGAAATGTTAAAGCGCTTCTTCAAAAAGTTTTTTTCGTTGATTTTGGAATAACAAGATGAAGAAAACTTTACTGCTATTCTTTTTATATACTTTTACTCTTGCAGCCCAGCAAACGGGAACTCTAACAGGAAATGTTACTGATGCAGCAACCGGCGAAACTCTACCCGGTGTAAATATTATTTTAAAAGGCACATACTTCGGTGCTGCGACCGATTTAAACGGAAACTTCAGCATCACAAACATTCCGGTTGGAATTTACAATGTTGATATTTCATTGATTGGTTACAAAACTTATCAGTACACAGGAACTAAAATCGAAACGAATAAAGCTACCAGAATGGATGTTAAACTTGAAGAAACAGTATTAACACTTGAACAAGATATCGTCGTGATTGGTGAAAAGCCTTTAATGGATGTAGAAGAAACACAAAGTAAAAGAACAATATCGAAGGAAGAGATAGATCAGCTTATTGTTGAGAATGTTCAGAATATAGTTTCGCAGCAAGCAGGAGTAGTTGTTAACAATTCAAATGAAGTTCATATTCGCGGCGGAAGAACTTATGAAAATGCTTTTCTGCTCGATGGTGTTTCTGTTCAGGATCCGATAGCTGGGACAGGTTTTGGACTTCAGTTAAGTGCTTCTTCAATTGAAGAAGTTGAGGTTATTACCGGCGGATTTAATGCTGAATATGGTCAGGCAACATCAGGAATAGTTAACGTAAAAACAAAAGAGGGGAGTGAAAAATATAGCGGATCACTAACTTATAAACGCGATAATTTTGGTAATACATCTTCCGATCATGTTTTTAACATTGATGTTCTTGAAGCCAACTTTAGCGGACCTGAACCGATAACCTCTTTTTTGCTGCCAGTGGTGGGTTTAAACATTCCCGGCGAATTTACATTCTTCACTAACTTTTATGGCGGAATCAGTGATGGTATTACTCAAGGATATTATAAATCTACTGCTGATCAACTCATCTCATCAACATTCGGTGGAAGCAGATATGCACCGCGTGAAGAAAATAGCTGGTTCTGGCTTGCAAAATTATCTTACCTGTACTCACCAACTTTGAAATTCAATTATTCATTTAATCAATCCGTTAACATTAATCAAAACTCACAATCGCTACAATCGAATCTTGAGTATGTAGAACCATCACCCGGTTATCAATTTACATTTCAAAATCTTTTAGATAATGCGAATACTTTTACGCATAACAATATCTATCATAGTTTTACTACAACCCACACGTTGAATTCCAGAACTTACTATGAATTTAAAGCAAATTACTTTTTCACAAATCTTAGAGGTGATGCTAACGGTCTCTATTATAATTTGTATAACGAACCAAAGGATATTGTAAACTTTCCTATTGAATACTATAATGAAGAATTTGATACAATAGGAGTTATCCCCGGTGATGGATTCTGGGATGTTGGAAATCCATTTACCTGGCATGATCATTTTCTCGAAGAGTTTTCATTGAGAGGTGACTTAACAAGTTTCTTCGATGAAATGAATAAATTCAAAACCGGGTTTAATATGCAGTTCCAGGAAATGCAGGTAGTAGATATTTACAAACCCTGGATTGGTGAGCTTGGATTGAATAACGATATCTACACAGTTTATCCGGCACTTGGTGCTTTCTACGCACAGGATAATATAAACTTCGGTGGTATGATCTTAAATTTTGGGCTTCGTCTTGATTATTGGTTCCCCGGAAAATATGTTGATGATGCTGTTGCTGACACTAATGTTATCACAATTCCCGATCAGATCAGGGATGCATATTATGAGGATACTTATGGATGGTTTAGTGATAGAAGATTTAAAGCAAGATTGAGTCCGCGATTAGGAATTTCACATCCTGTATCTGATTTCCAAACGCTTTTCTTTTCGTACGGACATTTTAGCAAATGGCCAAAGCCTCAATTTGTTTATGCAAAATTAAATCCCGTTAGTGCACAATCATCTTTTCAGAAATTTGGCAATCCAAATCTTAATCCTGAAACCACAGTAGCTTATGAATTAGGTTTGAAAACACAATTCACTCCGGACGATGTTCTTACAGTAACAGCCTATTACAAAGATATTTATGATTACGTTAGCACAAGGTCTGCCAGGATAACTTCTGCACGTTTTGCTGCTGAAAGTTTTATTACTTATGTAAATACAGATTATGCACGTTCAAGAGGATTGGAAGTTGAATTCAGAAAAAGAATTGGCAGATGGTTTAATGGTCAGGCTTCATTTGCATATTCAATTGTTACTGGTAAAAGTTCTTCTGCTGAAGAAGGTGTTCTTATCGCTCGTGGTGATTTAGAAGAATCAATCCGTGAAGAGTATTTATCATGGGATAGACCAATTACAGCATCATTATCTATCAACTTCTTTGCTGAGGAAGGTAGTTTTGGATTCGCTGAGGGAATAATTGATAACTGGAGTATGTACATCAGAACATTTTATCAGTCAGGAAAAAGATATACACCTGCAGTATTTACAGGATCAATTGATAATCAGGGTAGAAAAGAATATGAGTACGTGCGTGGTGAACGCTACACAGAAATTGGAGATGACTGGTTTTATGTTGATCTGAACTTTGAAAAATATTTTGATCTCAGCGGATTAAGCTTTTCAGTATTCCTGGAAGTTAATAATCTGCTTGACAATAGAAATTCAACAATAATAAATCCAGTAACCGGAAGAGCATACGAATATGGCGACGATGTTCCTGGCAGTTGGAATGATCCGCGATATCCGGATTTGCAGGCTCCAATTACACCTTATCCTCTCAATCCGGCAAGATATTTATCAAAGCGTAATCTGAAATTTGGAGTGACTTTTACTTTCTAAATGAAAAATTTGTTTTACATATCGCTCATATTCATAATTATGACGGATGTTATGTTTTCACAACTTTTTCCAGTTCTTGGAGATCAGCGAGCGGGAATTTCAACAGCACAATTTTTAAAAATTGGAGTTGGAGGTAGGGCAGCAGCTCTCGGTGAATCATTTATTGCAATTTCAGATGATGCCTCGGCTCTTTACTGGAATCCTGCAGGTTTAGCACAGTTTAATAAAAATCAATTAATTATTTCGCATAATATCTGGGTTGCTGATATCAATCATGATTTTATTGGCGCTGTATATCATTTGGATAGTGAAAATTCGTTTGGCGCTTCTCTAACTGCGGTTACAATGGATGATATGCCAGTGACAACTGAGTTTGCACCTTTTGGAACCGGTGAATATTTTAGTTTTACTGATATCGCAATATCGCTGTCTTATGCCAGGAGAATGACTGATCAATTTAGTTTTGGCGGAACTGTTAAGTATGTTGAAGAAACTCTTGATAAATTAAAAATGCGCGGAGTGATGATAGATTTGGGTACGTTTTATAGAACAGGTCTTGGTTCAACACGATTTGCGGTAACGGTATCTAATTTTGGTGCTGAACTGGCGCCTGATGGTGATGTTGTTTTAATCGGGAACAGAACAAATTCTGAATGGCAGTCTTTTGCACCACCGACAATATTCAGAGTTGGTTTTGCGTTTGAGCCTTATGAAACTGAAGAACACAGAATAACAACATCAATTCAACTTAATCATCCGAATGACAACAGCGAAAACATTGTTTTGGGAGCAGAGTATGCATGGCAGAAAATGTTCTTCCTTCGGGGTGGTTATAAATTTAATGTTGATGAGCAAAATTATTCTTTCGGGCTCGGATTAAATGTACCTCTTAGTATTGCTGAGTTCACACTTGATTATGCTTTTACGAATTTCCAGAGATTAGGTTCAGCTCATAGATTTTCAATTATGCTTGGACTATAATGAATTTTCAAAAAAAATATAAACTCATTCTATTATATGCACTTATAAGTTTCTTCACAAGTTGTGCGGAGAAGTTTGATCTCACAGACATTGATACCGGAAATGGAAATATTAATATAGGAGGAGATACGGTTTATGTTCAAATAAAACCTGTTTGGGATGGATTCAACAGACCACAGGATGTGATGGTTGGACGAGAACCGTTTATCTATGTTGCAGATACCGATAATGATCGCATCGTTATGATGAATCTTAATGGTGATATTTTAGGAGCAAGATCAATAAAACATCCGGTTGCTCTTGCTCAGGATTACAGACTCAATCTGATTGTATGTGCACAGTTTGATACTTTGGTGGGCGGTCAAAGTCAAACTTTTAGTGCTGTCTATAAATTTGATTTGGTTGCTTCATCGCACCAATTAAATACTGCACCGGTTAAAAAGTTACTTCCTCGAACTGCTGATCTGAATAGACCTTTGGTCGAATACACTGGAACCTGTGCTTTCTATAACAATGTTTTTTATATTGCTAGGAAAGGTCCAAACAATACAAGTTTTGTTGATCCAGATAATTCAATTTTAATCTTCAGTCCGAAAAAATTACTGGGTATCCCAAGCAATGAGGACACTCTTATTGGAAGAGTTCCAAACATTGATCCATTAGGTCAGGGTGTGGTTTCAGCATACAATATAAGCTCGCTTACATCATTCAATGATCAGACTATTGATATGATCGTAACATTGACAGGCGAGAATAGTTTTAAATCTCAGTGGTTTGAATATGTAATTACACCTGTTGATCAAAGATATCTGAGTAATTTTTCTCCTAACTCGGTTTCATTCATGATACCAAATAAATTCCAAAGACCCGAAGGAAGTGCGGTTGATAGAAGTTTAAACATTTTTATTGCAGATGCGGGTAGAGACAGCATTTACAAGTTTAATTCCTTTGGGGATGAACTTCAATCATTTGGAACTTTCGGTTCTGATTCCTTTAATGAACCTCATGGAGTTGCGTTCTTCGATAAAACACTTTATGTTGCCGACACAGGTAATAACAGAATACTAAGATTCATTTTATCAACAGAACAATAATGAGCGTTTAATGAAAAATGTAATAAAACTTTTATTGCTTTTACTCGCATTTCTGACAGTTATATCTTTTCCTCAGGAAAGAGTAAAAGTATTGACTTATAATATTCTCAACTATCCAAATTTTTCAAGCGAAAAAGATTCATTGTTTGAACTCATTTTTGACGAAGCCGCACCGGATATAGTTGCTGTTCAGGAAATATTATCTCAATTTGGTGTGAACTCGTTTCTTAATAATGTTTTGGGAAGTAAATTTAAAGCCGCGACCTTCTTTGATGGACCTGATACTGATAATGCGCTTTATTACAAAGATTCAATTTTAACGTTGTTGACCGCTGATATTATTACAAATACACCAAGATATATTACAAGGTATGTAATTCAACATAAGTTTACTCAGGATATTTTTATTGTTTACATCGCTCATTTTAAAGCAGGGAATACTCCTGCAGATGAAACTACCAGAGAACAGGAAGCTGCACGGTTAAGAATATATACTGATCAACTTTCACCCGGCACAAATTTTATAGTAGTAGGTGATTTTAACCTTTATCGATGGTCGGAACCAGCGTATTTGAGATTATTGGATCAGGCAAATCCAGGTTATTTTCTCGATCCTGTGAACAGACCAGGAAATTGGCATGACGCATCTCAATTTTCAGATTTACATACTCAATCCACCAGAACATTACAGTTGCCTGATGGAGGGTCAACAGGTGGATTGGATGATAGATTTGACTTTATACTTGTTTCTCAGTCATTAAAGAGTCCTGGTGGTGTTGATTATGCAGAAGGAACTTATTGGGCTTATGGTAATGATGGGCAGCATTTTAATCAACAAATTGTTAATCCTCCGTATCCAATTTCAGAAGAAATTGCATTCGCATTGCATAAAGTTTCTGACCATTTGCCAGTAGTAGCCGAATTTAATTTTGGTGTCGTCAACGACGTAGAGAATGAACAAGATCCATCAACATTATCTTTTAATCTATATCAGAATTATCCTAATCCATTCAACCCATCAACTAAAATATCTTTCACAATTCCTGCAAATAGATCAGGTGAAAATCAATTTGTCAATCTTGCAGTCTTTGATATTTTGGGAAGAGAAGTAGCCCGGCTAATCAATGAGGAAAAATCTCCCGGAAATTATACTGTAGAATTTAATTCGGGTGAACTACCAAGTGGTGTATATATCTATCGGCTATCAACTTCTGAAAATAACATATCAAAAAAGTTAACAATAATTAAGTAACTAATATTCTAAATACCTTCTATGAAAAAATTAATATTTCTTTTGCTGCTTTTGATTGTACCATATTTATTCAGCCAGCCAATTGTAATCAATGAATTATACAACTCGGTTGCAAATGATGAATGGATTGAACTGCTTGTTTTGGAAGACAGTCTGGATCTGAGAAACTGGGATATCAGAGATTTCAGCAGTGGTGGTTCTGCACAAGCGCCGTTAGTTTTTTCGAATAACAATCTTTGGAGCAATCTTCAAAAAGGTACGATCATTATTATAGCAAGACCGGAAAATGCTTTCAGTGAAGATTTTGACCCAAGCGATTATTTGCTGGTAATTAAATCAAACAACGCAATTTATTTTTCCGGTAATGTATTTTTAATTGCCGGAAGTTCGGAGGCTGTGCAAATCAGAAACACTTCGCAGACTCATGTCTTTGGTGTTTCCTGGGGTGCAGCAAATCAAAATAGCTTACCACAACCGAAAGTACATTTATCCGGAACATCTCCAAGCAATACTTCAGTCTATTTCAAGGAAGATAGCCTGCCAGAAATATTAGTGGCTTCTAACTGGGCAATGAACGGAACTGCAACAATGGGTGCTGGTAATACATCAACCAATATTGCATGGATACTCTCATTAAGAACAAAACCTGAAGGCTCAGGAATAGTATATCTTGAGCCATTAGTTGCTTCTGGAAGTTCTGTAGTTAACTTAAAGTTTATGTATAAAAGAGATATTCTGTACAATATTGATGCTCTGAAAATTATTTTTCCTGTTGGATTTTCGTGGTCACAAAATCCTGCTCAGATTTCGATTGAAAATTTCACAGCTTCTATAACGGTCGAATCAGATACAATCAGTTTTTCAAATGTAATTTTTCAAAATGATTCTGTTGTAATCACTATTCAGGATGTAACTACACCCACATTCACTGGTAAGTATAAATTTAAATTTCAATCGGGAATGGGTTCTGTTGTTGATGACGTAAATCCTTCACCGATACTCACAGTGTACGGTGATCCTATTCCAATTGCACAAGCAAAAGAAAATGATACATCAGGTGTTGCTGTTTATTACGGAAACCTTGTTTCGATAAGAGGAATTGTAGTTGTTGCAAATCAGTTTGGCAGCCCAAGTTATATTCAGGATAATAGTGCAGGCATTTCAATTTTCGGTTCAAGTTTTTCTGATTCTGTGCAAATAGGAGATGAAGTTCTGGTCTCCGGGACAATAACTCAGTTCAACGGTTTGAATCAATTAGAATTTCCTTTGTTGCATCAGATTATCAGTACAGGAAATACAGTTGAACCAATTTTAGCAACTCCGTTTGATCTTGCGCATGATGGACAAGGTGGTTTGGAAAATTTTGAAGGACGATTTGTAAGACTAAATAATGTACTCGTAACGGAATTAAACGGAACACCTGTTTCTAACTGGGCTTATAAAAATTACATGCTGACTAGTTCCAATTCTGCTGATACTGTGCAAATCAGGATTGATAATGGTACCAATATAATTGGTAGTGTTGCTCCTGCCGGAAGGTTTGATATAGTTGGAGTTCTTAGTCAATATAAAACCTCTCTGCCATTTATTGGTGGTTATCAGGTGATGCCAAGAATGTTAACTGACATTATTTCCAGTGGTCCTTTGTTTGAAGAATTTCCCGAAGAATCCGATTTGACGCCCGGTTCAATTACGCTGGATTGGAAAACAATAAATCCTGGAACTTCACGTGTTCGATATGGACTTACTCCAAACTATGAACTCGGTATTATCCAAATTGATGACAGCTTAAGAACTAATCACAGCATTACTGTTAGCGGATTACTGACTGCAACTATTTACAATTTACAAGCTTTCTCTGTTGCAAATTCAGATACAAGTTTTTCCGGCAACATTATTTCAAGTACAAGTTCGGATTTCCCGACAACCGGTGAAATAAATGTTTACTTCAATAAGAATGTTTATTTTGGGGTATCATCTGGTGTAAACGCAAATCAAAATGTTGATTTTCTAAGCAAGGCTGTCGAAAGAATAAATAATGCAAAACGATCTGTTGATGCTGCACTTTATAGTTTGAGTGGTTCAGTAGGAGATAATCTGGCGACTGCAATCATCAACGCAAAAAATCGCGGTGTTAAAGTTAGAATAATCGGAGAATATGATACCCGGAATTCAACATCTTACCAATCATTAATTAATAACGGAATTCCGTACATAAATGATCGCTTTGGTAATAATGATGGCAATGGTTTACAACATAATAAATTTTTTATAATTGATTATCGCGGTGGTTCGCCTGACAGCGTTTGGGTAATGACCGGATCGTGGAATCCGACAGATCCGGGGACTAATAATGATCGGCAAAATCTGATTGAAATTCAGGATGTTGCACTCGCTGGCGCCTACACAGTTGAATTCAACGAGATGTGGGGAAGTAATAATGAAGTTCCAAATGCTCAGTTCTCCAGATTTAGTTCAAGAAAGTATAATAATACACCGCATATTTTTAAGATTAATGGAAACAGAATTCAAAGTTATTTTAGCCCAAGTGACTTTACAAATTCCAAAATCGGAAAGACTTTAGGTAAAGCTCAAAAATCTATCAATGGAGCTGTTATGACAATTACAAGACGCGATTTAGCCGATACAGTAATCGTAATTAAAAATGACGGGAAGAAAACAAGATTAATTCTCAGCAACAATACCGATACAGGTTCGCAGTTCAGTTACCTTCAATCAAACGGAGTGGATATCCGGTTGAAAGGTTTTTCCGATGGGCTATTGCATCATAAATATGCTATTGTTGATGCTGAACCTTATGGATACCCCGCAACAGTAATTACAGGTTCACATAATTGGTCATCT
The DNA here is from genome assembly GCA_013285405.1 of Ignavibacteriota bacterium. Taxonomy (NCBI): domain Bacteria; kingdom Pseudomonadati; phylum Ignavibacteriota; species Ignavibacteriota bacterium. Next base: position 3,263,264 of record CP053446.1, read on the forward strand.
TCTGCGGAAAACAGCAATGATGAAAATACAATCATTGTTCAGAATGACAGAGTTGCGAATTTCTATTTACAGGAATTTGCTGCTAGATATTACGAAGCCGGTGGTCTTGATTCAATTTTGATTTCTAGTATTGAAGATGAGTTTTCGGTTCCGAGTAGTTTTTTATTATACCAAAACTATCCAAACCCATTTAATCCAATTACGACAATCCGTTTTCAGATTCCATCGCGACAGAAGGTTGAACTCAAGGTTTATGATATTTTAGGAAGTGAAGTCGTTACATTGCTCAATGAAGAAAAGCTTGCGGGAATTTATGAAATAAAATTTAACGCTTCAGGTCTGTCGAGTGGCGTCTATTTTTACCAGATTAAGACGCAGGATTTTATACAATCTAAAAAGCTGATTTTACTCAAATAATCCTCAATTAATGAAGAGTGATTAAGATATCAGGTACGGTAATTATTGGGATATATTTATTCAATCTTTATTAAGAAATAAAACAGATTAATAGAGACTTCTGAATTATTATGAATGTGTCACTCTGAAGAGTCTCATTTTAATTTAAAAACCAGATATTTCACTCCTGCCTTGCCGGCAGGCAGGTCGTTCAATATGACAAATTAGAATTTTTCAGAAGTCTCTAATAATAATTCACATATCATTTTTATGCCTGTATTATTTGTTTAAGTTCCGTATCAACTTTAATTTTACAATTCAATTTTCTTAAAACTTTTCAGGGATAATAATGTCAGAAATCAAAGGAAAAATAATACAGGTAATTGGACCAGTTGTCGATGTGGAATTTGAGGAAGGTCATCTTCCGGATATTTACACTGCAATAAGAATACCTCGCACAACTACAGAAGGCGTAAAAGATGATTTGATTGCAGAAATACAGCAGCATCTTGGTGAAGATAGGGTAAGAGCCGTTGCGATGGATTCAACTGATGGATTGGTAAGAGGTATGGATGCATTTGATACCGGCGGTCCTTTATCAATACCTGTCGGTCCTGAAACTTTAGGAAGATTAATCAATGTTATTGGAAAACCAATTGATGGTTTGGGTGAAATCAAAACACAGAAATCATATCCTATCCACCGACCTGCTCCTGCATTTAAGAATCTATCTACAAATTCAGAAATGTTTGAAACAGGAATAAAAGTTATCGATTTGATCGAACCATACACAAAAGGTGGAAAGACCGGATTGTTCGGCGGTGCTGGAGTTGGTAAAACTGTTATCATACAGGAATTAATTCATAATATTGCTTCACAGCATGGCGGTTATTCAGTTTTCTCAGGTGTTGGTGAAAGAACACGTGAAGGAAATGATCTCTGGATGGAAATGAAAGAGTCAGGAGTTTTAAGCAAAACCGCTCTTGTTTTTGGTCAGATGAATGAACCTCCCGGTGCAAGATTAAGAGTAGGTTTAACCGGTTTAACTGTAGCAGAATATTTCCGTGATGAAGAGGGAAGAGATGTACTTTTATTCATTGATAACATTTTCAGATTTACACAAGCTGGTTCAGAAGTTAGCGCATTGTTAGGAAGAATGCCGTCAGCAGTTGGTTATCAGCCCAATCTTGCAACTGAAATGGGGGCACTCCAGGAAAGAATTACTTCAACAGATAAAGGATCAATTACATCTGTTCAGGCAATTTATGTTCCGGCAGATGATTTAACCGATCCGGCTCCGGCTGCAGCATTTGCTCACCTTGATGCAACAACTGTATTAAGTCGTCAAATTTCTGAACTTGGTATCTATCCTGCTGTCGATCCACTTGATTCTACATCCAGAATTCTTGAACCGGGAATTCTCGGGCAGGAACATTATGATGTAGCAAGACGATGCAAAGAAATTCTTCAACACTACAAAGATCTTCAGGATATCATTAACATTCTTGGAATGGATGAACTATCTGATGAAGATAAAACTATCGTACGACGTGCAAGAAGAATACAGAGATTTTTAAGTCAACCTTTCCACGTAGCTGAACAGTTCACAGGCTTTGCTGGAAAATACGTTAAACTTGAAGATACAATTCGCGGATTTAAAGGAATCATTGACGGGAAATACGACGATTTACCGGAAGGAGCTTTCCTTTATGTGGGTACAATAGAAGAAGCAGTTGAAAAAGCAAATAAGATGAAATAATGGCTATACTGAATCTTGAAATAATTACTCCTGAAAAACCTGTATTTAATGATTATATTGAATCTGTTACAATTCCTGGAACACTTGGAAGTTTTCAAATTCTGAAAGACCACGCACCATTGCTTAGTTCATTTGAAGTTGGTGTGATAAAAGTTAAAAAGAATTCTGCTGATTCTTTTTATACAACTTCCGGTGGAACAGTAGAAGTAAATCAAAATCAGATTTTAGTTCTGGCTGATTCGATTGAAAAAATCAGTGATATTGATGTTGACCGGGCTGAACAAGCAAGGAAAAGGGCAGAGGAAAGACTGCGAAAAAAAATGGATGCTGATATTGATGAAGCTCGCGCAAAATCTGCGTTGAATAGAGCTTTGAACCGATTAAATGCAGTTAAGATGTATTCCGGAAATTGAGTATCAGGATCTTTGGTCTGATTCGTTCAGCAAAAAATTAATTCAGAAATCCATCCCCCAGAATAATTTCTCTAATTACTCTATTTGCTTCTAATTTTTCTTCCAGCTTTTCAAAGTGTTCAAGAAGATAACTGAGTCTCTTATTTTCGTTTTGAAGAGTGAGAAGTTCTTGCTGCTGCAGAATTGACAAACCCGATTTCTCAGCAATTTTAAATGATTTCAAATGTGCCTTTTCTAAAGCTTCCCAAAAACCTTTTCCAGCATCAAAGTTTGCAAGACGTAACATCTCCTGCACTCTTTGCTTCAATGCAAAGAATAAATTGTAGTTCAATTCAGTATCGGATTCCGTTTCAGTTATCTTATTCACATCACTCAAATAATATCCATCAGGATGCATGAGAAGATTTAATCTCTTAAAACGCCATCTTCCAACCACAACTATATCCAACTCACCCGATTCATAGATTTTTATCACATCCGCAATCTCAACGTAAACACCAATCTCAGAAATATTTTCTCCAATACGTGGTACGATTCCAAATCCCGTTTTATGCAATAGACACTTGTTGATCAGCGTTTTGTATCTTTCCTCAAATATATGGAGGGGATATCTTGAATTCGGAAAGACTACTGATGCAAGAGGGAATATTGGTATCTGCATATTAACTTCTCCCTGTTTTAAACCGGAAGCAATCAATGTGACTGCTTCCATTGAAATAATTTAAATTACTTAGCCTCGCTGAATCGTTTAGATGCTTCAGCCCAGTTTACAACATTCCACCAGTTCTCGATATATTCTGCTCTTTTATTCTGATATTTCAGGTAGTATGCGTGTTCCCAAACATCCAGACCAAGTATTGGTGTTCCTTTAAAATCAGCAATATCCATCAAGGGATTATCCTGATTTGGTGTAGAACCAATAGCGAGTTTTCCATTCTGTTTAACTAGCCACGCCCAGCCCGATCCGAATCTGGTTGCGCCGGCGTTACTAAACTGAGTTTTAAATTCACCAAATGATCCAAACGACGATTTGATTGCATCGGAAAGAAGTCCGGTTGGCTCACCACCGCCATTTTGTTTCATCAAAGTCCAGAATAGAGAATGGTTCCAATGTCCACCGCCATTGTTTCTAACAGCAGCGGGATATTTGGAAATATTTGTTATAAGATCATCAAGAGATTTAGATGCCATCTCAGTTCCTTCAACAGCTTTATTGAGATTATTTACATAAGCAGCATGATGTTTGTCGTGATGAATTTCCATTGTCATTTTATCAATGTATGGTTCTAATGCATCGTAGCTGTAAGGCAAGGGAGGCAATTCAAATTTTGCCATAATATTTTTACTCCTTTCGAAATTGTTAGAAATATATTTTAAATTTTTTGAAAATGGTTCCATTGCAGAAACTGTGCTTATTGCTGCAACAGAGTAGAGAAATTTTCTTCGGTTCATAGCATCCTTTCATTATATGATTGATTAAACTCCAAACGATTCACCGCAGCCGCAAGTTTTTGCTGCGTTCGGGTTGTTGAAAACAAATCCTCTTCCGTTCAATCCATCGCTAAAATCAAGTTGTGTCCCCATCAGATAAAAAAGACTTTTGCCATCAATAAATAATTTAATTCTTTCAGATTCGATTATTGTGTCACCTGGTTTTTCAACTCCATCAAAATTTAAAGTGTACGTTAATCCGGAACATCCACCGCCTTTTACACCTACTCTCAATCCGTAATTCTCAGGAATGTTGTTCGACTGCATAATACGCAGGATTTCGTTTCTTGCTTTTTCTGTTACTTTTATTTCGGAATTAATATTTAAATCTGTCATAATTTGACTCTTAATTTTAGAAATTGTTAAAAAGGATCACCGGGCGCAGCAGTTACGAATTCCTGTTTGTTAATCTTCCATGACTGATGATTTATTTTTACAAAAAGATTTTTATCCTCGTAATGTTTTGCCATATCTTCAGCGAGCTTTTCTGCCATCTGGTAGCTTGCTTTTATTTCTTTCTTTTCCAAGAAACTTCTTATTCCATATTGAAAATCGCGAAAGAATAAATTAGAATTGTGAAAGATTGGAAACTTAGCTTTCAGGTAATTCAATAATTCTTCATCATTTCTTTTTAACAATTCGAGATTATTTTGATACTTATCTGACATTCATCCCTTTCAAATATTATTTATAATTTATGAAATTTAGTTCTCTTATAGAATATGAGCAATCGTAGTCTCTGTAAAAACTTTATCTATTTTCTTCTGCACTTCTGCAAGCGGATCTTTTATTTTGCAGCAACTATAATGTTCGCAATCTGCTGATGAACTGTTTGCTTGCATACAATCAACTATTTTAAAATTTGTTTCAACTGCTTTGATAATATCTATCAAAGAAATTTTCTCAGCTTTTTTAGCGAGTGAAAATCCACCGTTTGTTCCTTTCGCAGAAAATGCTATTTCACACTTAACAAGATTCTGCAAAACCTTTGCAACCAGAGGATAAGGTATTTGATATTTCTCTGAAATCTCTTTTGCTGTTGAGTAACCTGAATGGTTTTTCAGAGCCATATATTTGGCTGCCATCAACGCATATTCTGTTTTTTTTGATAGTTTTAGCATACATAAAAGACTATTTTGGTCTGATATAAACTATGGATTGTGGTGTTTAAATGCAAGTCGGAGGCCTCACCCCGTCCCCCTCCGAAGGAGAGGGTGGATGAGTGTTTTTATTTCATTTTAACAAAACTAATTTCTTTGTAGCGCTGAATCCTCCGGCAGTTAATCTATAAAGATATATACCACTTGAAAGATTACTGCCATCAAATTCTATTTCATAATTACCAGGATGTTTTTCCTCATTAACCAGAACTGCTATTTCTCTTCCTAAAATATCATAAACTATTAATTGCACTAAAGTCCCTCCTTTGGAGGGATTTAGGGAGGCCGGTATTTCATATTTTATTTTTGTTGACGGATTAAATGGGTTGGGGTAGTTTTGGGAGAGTGAGAACTCATTAACAAATGGAATAACAACTTCTACAATTTGTGAATATTCAAAAGTGCCATCATAATCTATTTGTTTTAGTCTGTATTGATACTTGCCCGGTTTAACATCGTTATCCGTAAAACAGTAATGCTGAGTTTCTGTTGTTGTTCCCTGTCCGGGAACAAATCCCATTTTATTCCAATCTTCATTTTCGGTTGAGCAAAGAATCTCAAATCCAGAGTTGTTTGTTTCTGTTGCCGTTGACCAGGTTAATTCCACCTCATTTTCTAAAACTTCTGATGTGAATGAAATAAGTTCTACTGGAATGCCACCATTTGGAGTATAAAGAATCGTTCCATTTTGACCAACTGCCCAACCATTATTGGTGTTTATGAAGAAAATATCATTTAGTGTGTTATTAGTATTAGAATTTTGAAGTGTCCAAGATGAGCCACCATTTGTAGAGTTATAAATTTGATTACCGTACGTGTACCACCCAATTTGTGATGTAATGAATTGAAAGTTATAAACTGGCTGAGCTTGTAGTTCCCAGTTGACACCACCATTGGTTGTTTTAAACAAAGCATTGGGTCCATAAACCCACCCAAGATGAGTATTAATAAAATCAAGATCCGTAGGTTGAAAATTTTGTGGTAATGGTACTTGTTGCCAGTTGTTTCCTCCATCTGAAGTTTTAAAAAGGGTGTCGTCTCCAGCAACAATCAAATTCATATAATCAATAGCATCAATTTGAACTAGTCTTCCCCAATAATTTGGTGGAAAATTTTTATCCAACCAAGTAAGTCCTCCATTTGTTGTTTCTTTAAATAAAACAGGAAATTCTGTAATACCATCTTTAATTGAACGTATTGTTTCTTCTCCAACTATCCAACCTATATCTGGGCTTATAAATTCGAAATCATGTATAAATTCGTACGAACCCATAACCGAATATATTTCTACCCAAGTATTTCCCCCATCGGTAGTTTCTAAAATGGCAGGGCCAGTAAGCCAAGTAGATATCCATCCAACATTTTCACTATGAAAGAATATTTGAAAGACTGGGTTTTGTGTATACTGATATTGCCAACTCTGCCCACCATCCGTTGTTTTGTAAATTACTTGATAAGTTGTTGCCCAATCAACTAGTTCATTGACAAAATAAACACTGTAAAGATTGTCAGTAGTTCCGCTATTTTGCTGATACCACTGTGCAGATATAGTAATAGAAAGAATGAAAACCAGAAGAAATATTTTAAGGATTCGCATTTTACGCCTCATTAAAAATTATAACTAATAGAAACTTAAAAAATTATTTTGAGAAAGACGAGAGGGACTATTTCGTCCCTCTGGGACTTTTTGATATTTCTGGATTATTTTTTATAGGTATTATGTCCCTAACGGGACAAACTAGGATTGGTGATATTAGTTTTAGGTAATTATAATCCCGTGAGGGATTAAATATTTCTAGCATTAATAATACGTCGGGGTTTTCAAAGTCCCGGTAGGGACGATATAGAGTTGGCATTGAAATCTAATCCATATTTCAAATGACAGAAAGATACTGAAACAAGTTCAGCATAAGTCATTAAAACCCTAATATCGCAGCGGAGGTTTTTGCAAGATTTACAATCGGAGTGAAGTAAACACCAAATACAAAAACAGGAATAAGCAGAAGGAGAACTACAATCACATTACCAAAACTAACCTGAATTTTTTCGTGCGATGTTTCAGTTCTAACAAGATAAAGATTTTTCAAAACACGAACGTAGTAGTAGTATGCAACAACTGTGTTTAACAAAGTGATGAATGCAACAACAATCATATCAGCATTTATCAGTGCAATGAAAATGTAAAGTTTACCAATGAATCCGCCAGTCGGTGGTAAACCAGCTAATGATAGTAAGAAAATTGATAAAGCAATTCCAAGAAATGCAGTTGATGATCCCATTCCTTTATAGTCATCCATTTCTTCACTTCCGATTTTGTTTGCAATCAGCATAACGACAAAGAAAGCACCGAGATTCATAAAAAGATAAATTGCAAAATAAACGAGAACAGCAATCACACCATCGTTTGAGAAAATTGCAACTGCAAGAAGTAAATATCCAGCGTGTGCGATACTTGAGTATGCGAGCATTCGTTTAATATTATCCTGCCACAGTGCAGCAAAGTTTCCAAGTGTCATCGTCAGGATTGCAAGAGCAATTAAAATTCTTTGCCAGTCAATAATATTTAACATTATCCAGCTTCCATCGGGAGAAATATTCTGGAAGAAAGTTACTTTGAGAAATCTAATGAGCAACGCGAATCCAGCAGCTTTACTTGCAACTGAAAGATATGCTGTAATTGCAATCGGAGCTCCTTCATAAACATCCGGAGTCCAGAAATGAAATGGTGCTATAGAAATTTTAAATCCAATTCCACTAAGAACCATTATGCCTGCAAATATGAATGTAAATCCTCCAGTACCAGTGTGTTGAAGAAGAGCATTCATTTCGTAAAGATTGGTTGTGCCAGTAAGTCCGTAAAGAATTGAAATGCCAAACAACATTATTCCTGAAGCGACACTTCCGTAGATGACATATTTCAACGAAGCTTCTGAACTTCTTTCAACTGTTTTAAGATAACCAGAGAGTACGTAGGAAGAAAGCGACATCAATTCAATTGAGAGGTAGATGAGAATTAAATCCGTTGCTGATGAAACAAGGAACATTCCGAGAACCATTCCAAGAATTAAAGTATAGTATTCACCATGCCGGTCAGGATTCTTAATTATTTCATTTGATGTAACTGAAAACATCACAACAAATATTGTTGAAAGAATTACAATCAATTTGAAGAATGCCGCGAATGAATCAACTGCAAGCATTCCGACACTTGTTAAATCATATCTGAATGCAAAGCTGTTCATATTGAATTGTTCAACAACATAGTAAGCAATAACCAGCAACCCGATTATTAAAATATAGGGAAGTATATTTTTCCTCTTATCAAATATCAGATCAAAAAGGACAACTACTACCAGCAGGATTGAAAGAGCAATCTCTGGTTTAATAAGCTGAAGACTTGTTGTTAGATTTTCAATGTTCACTTTTCTTATAATCCACTTATTGAGCTAAAGAATGATTGTGAGTCCTGCATAAACTTAACCATAGAATTAACTGAAGAATTCATTATATCGAGCATAGCAGAAGGATACACACCGAGGAAAATTATTATCAATGTTAACGGAATGAACATTGCGTATTCTCTTCCATCAAGATCTTTGAGTGCATTCCATTTTTCTTTTAAAGTTCCGAGATAAACTCTCTGCATTGTCCATAACATATAGCCAGCACCTAAAAGTATTCCAAGAGTTGAAACGATAGTGATAATTCTAATAACGTCATGACTGAATGCACCAAGGAATACAAAAATTTCAGAAATGAATCCGCTTAAACCAGGAAGACCAATTGCGGCAAAGAATGCAACCGTAACAAAGCCTGTGTAAATCGGCATTTGAGTAGCCATTCCTCCAAAGTCATCGAGATTTCTTGTGTGAGTTCTATCGTAAAGCACTCCAACAATCAAGAAGAGCATTGCAGTAATAGTTCCGTGATTGAACATTTGAAGTATCGCACCGGAAATACCCATCGTGTTCAGTGCAGCCATTCCAAGCAAGCAGTAACCCATATGAGAAACTGAAGAGTAAGCAATCAGCTTTTTGAAATCTCTTTGTGCCATCGCAGCAAGAGCACCATAAATAATATTTATCATTCCAAATAATCCAATGTACCATGCAAGATCTTTTGTCAACTCAGGGAAAATTGGATAATTGAATCTGAGTATTCCATAAGTTCCCATTTTCAGGAGAACACCTGCCAGTATAACGCTGATTGGTGTTGGAGCTTCAACGTGTGCATCAGGCAGCCAGGTATGAAAAGGGAACATAGGAATTTTAATTGCAAATCCTGCGAACAAAGCAACGAACGCAATGAATCGCCAGTTGTTCGGATTAAGCGGAGATAAAATTCCATCGACAGTGTAATTAGCCGTATTCATCATTTCAAGAATGTTGAAAGTAAATACTTTTGAACCATCGGCAAGTGTTTCGGTTGTACTGAAATAAAGTCCGATCATCACAAGTAAAATAAAAATGCTGCCAAACAAAGTGTAGAGGAAGAACTTGATTGCTGCGTATTCTCTTCTCGGACCTCCCCAGATTCCAATTAAGAAATACATTGGCAGAAGCATAATTTCCCAGAAGATGAAGAACAAAAAGAAATCCAGAGAAACAAATACGCCCATCATTCCAGTATCGAGTAAAAGGAACAGAGCGAAATAACCTTTGAGTTGACGATCGATAGTCCAGGAAGATAAAGTTGCGATGAACGTGACAATTGCAGTTAAAAGTATTAATGGAGTACTTAATCCATCAGCACCTAAAAAGTAATCAATTTTTATTGTTCCGATCCACGGGAAATCTGAAATCTCGATCCATCGGAATTTTTCAACAAACTGAAATGTGTTTGCATCGTTAATACCTCCGAGCGAGTAATTGTAGTTGTTCATTAACACAATAGCAAGAACAACCTGCACACCGGTTGCAAGCAATGCTGTGTATTTGATTGCAGCTACATTCTCTTTCTTCAGGAAGAGAATTATCACCATTCCGAGAACCGGAATAAATGTTAGAAATGTTAGTATTGGAAAATTCATTTATCTACCTATGTATTTTCAATTTTTTTTTCGTATCTCAGTTCTCCTGAACCGAGAATTTAATTTTACAAACTCAGGACTTTTCCAAAGGAATCCCTTCGGGAGAGAACTGAGCTACAAATTTTTCTAAAATGATTTAAATAAAAACAACAATATCACGATTGAAAAAATTACCATTATTATATATGTCTGTACTTTACCTGTCTGGACTTTTCTAAACATCAGTCCTATCATTGCACTAATCCATGCCATCAGATTTACAAGACCATCAACAACGACATTATCAAACTTTCCTATAAAATTTGAGAAAACCTTAGTAACAGTTGCACTGCCGTCAACAATTCCATCAACTATTACACGGTCAAACCAGGCAACTAGCCAGCTCAGCCCTAATGTTCCTGCAATAAATGTTTTATGATAAAGTTCATCGAAGTACCACTTGTTGTAAGAAAATTTGTAAAGTGGTTTAAATCTTTCTGCAAGATTATCAGCATTTATCTTCTTCCATTGATAAATTGAGAAAGCAAGAAGTATTCCTGCTACTGCAACAAGCAGTGATAGAATAACTGCTGTTCCGTGTGCGTGATGTAATGCATCATAATATGTTTTTGAGTACATAATCTCGTGTTCTTCAGAGGAATTTGACAATGCAGCTTCATCAGATTTCATAAAATCCCACCGAACATTTTCCGGAGTGTAAATCACCGGAGCCTTAATCCATTTAGAATAAAACCAACCTGCATCAGGACTCATTGGATTTGGTGTGTACCAGAAGAATAATGAAAGTAATGAAAGGACAACTAACGGCATTGCCATCACAAATTTTGATTCGTGTGCGTGATCAAATTTGTGTTGATCTCTCGGTTCACCGTGGAATGTAATTATCACAAGTCTGAACATATAAAATGCAGTCAACATTGCAACTAACAATCCTACAATCACAAACAACCAATGTCCTGTCAAGTCTCCAAAAGCAAAAGCACCTGAAAGAATTCCATCTTTACTTAAGAAACCTGAAGTGAGAGGAATGCCTGAAACTGCTAATGAAGATATTAAAAATGTTGCGTACGTAATTGGCATTTTCTTTCTGAGTCCGCCCATATTCCTGATATCCTGTTCGTGATGCATAGCATGAATAACAGAACCAGAACCAAGAAAGAGACACGCTTTGAAGAATGCGTGAGTAATCAAATGGAAGAATGCAAATTTGTAAGCACCTACTCCGAGTGCCATTATCATATAACCTAACTGCGAAACTGTTGAGTACGCTAAAACCCGTTTGATATCATTTTGAGTTAAAGCGATTGTTGCAGGAATGAATGCAGATAATGCACCAATGGTCGCAATAATCAGCATTGCATCAGCAGTGAGTATTCCAAAAACTCTTACAACAAGATAAACGCCGGCAGCAACCATTGTTGCAGCATGAATTAACGCACTGACCGGTGTCGGACCTTCCATTGCATCAGGAAGCCAAACGTGTAAGGGGAATTGTGCTGACTTTCCAACTGCGCCACAGAAAATTAAAACGCCCGTTACCGTAAGCCAGAATCCACTGTTGAATGGAAGATTACCTTTTGCAATTTCACCAAATATTTGTTCGAATGAAAAAGTGTTATAAGTAAAAAATAGAATTAGCAAACTTGAGAGCATTCCAAGATCACCAATCCTGTTTACGATAAATGCTTTCTTTCCAGCATCTGAAGCAGATTTTTTTTCAAACCAGAATCCTATCAACAGATAAGAAGAAAGACCAACGAGTTCCCAAAACATAAACATCATCAGCATATTGTGAGTGAGAACGATACCTGACATTGAAAATGTAAACAGACCTAAATAAGCAAAGTATCTGTTGTATCGAATGTCATCTTTCATATAATCGATTGAGAAGAAATGAACAAGGAAACTAACTATGTAAACGACAACAATCATCAATGCGCTGATATCGTCAATCAGCACTCCGAGATAAATATTGATTGAACCGATAATAGGAACGCTGCCCATATCAATCCATTTAAACTCCGAAACTATTCGTGCATCAGGGAAGGAAGTTAGTTTTCCAATGAGAAGAACAAAAGCAAGAACAAGTCCGGAGAACATAACTAATATTTCAAAGAAAAATATTTTCGGAACTTTCTTGCCGAGCAGTAATGTAACTACAAAACCGAGAAGCGGTAAAAAGAGTACGATAACTGAAAGTTGTGTTAAGAAATTTTCACTCATTTATTAATCCCGGAGTTCGTCGATTTCATCGACATTTACATTTACAAAAGTTTTATAAACATTTAACACAATAGCCAGAGCGATTGCAGCTTCAGCGGCAGCGAGGACAATTACAAAAAGTGCGAACAACTGTCCTTGTAAGCCAAAATTTCCAAATCTTGAAAAAGCAACGAAATTGATGTTTGATGCATTGAGAATTAATTCAATTCCCATAAGAACCATAATTGCATTCTTCCTTGTTACGATGCCATAAATTCCAAGACAGAATAAAAGCGTGCTGACTACTAAAAAATGTGTTAAAGTTACTTCCATTTAAGAATTAAAAATTAAAAATGAAAAATTAAAAATTGATTTCAGTATTTTTAAAAATCTATTCATACATTCATACAACCATACAATCATGCTGTTGACTTTCACTTCCTCGCCATTGATGCTGCACCGATCAGTGCAACCAAGAGTAAAATTCCAAGCAGTTCAAAAACTAAAACGTATTCATTCAAGAGCATATTACCCAAAGTAGATAAAGTTGATTCTGGTATTTCAGATTTAGAAATAAACCAATCTGTATTAAATATTACTGCGCCAATAATTCCTGTGAATAATCCAACTCCAATTGCCGCTGGTAATGTTTGGACTGTTCCTGTTTTAATATCTACACTGGTTATTTTATTTGTGATCATCACTCCGAAAATCAGTAGTATCAAAATTCCGCCTACATAAACAATCAACTGAACGATTGCAACAAAATCAGCACCGAGCAAAACATAAATCCCTGATACACCAAAAAAAGTAAATAGTAAAAAGAAAGCAGCACGAACAATATTTCTTGTCGTCACTACAAAAAATGCTGAAAGCAATGTGACTGCCGCAAATAAATAAAATATGATATCGTAAATGTTCATTTTATTTAACTAAAATCATTTTCTTAGTTTGCTGAAATTCTTTCGCCACTAATGTGTAAAAATAAATTCCGCTTGAAAGATTTTCCGCTTCAAATGTAACTGTGTATTCACCTACTAACTTATCTTCATTAACAAGTACTGCAACTTCTTTTCCTAATACATCGTAAACTTTCAGAGTCACTAATCCATTTTCTTTTACCGAATATTTGATTTGTGTGGTTGGATTAAATGGATTCGGATAATTATCAAACAGTTTGTTCTCCTTCGGAATTAAAACTTCCTCGTCTGTACTTGTTAATTTATTAAATGCAAAGGTTGTATCTGTTTCATATCTTCCCACTGTTTTAATGACATATGCTATTCTTTCAGTTGGCACATTATCAAATTGAAATGTGAAATCAATCGATTCTCCCGGTAATATTTCCGCATAATTCTGATCTATACTGCCCAAAAGATTATTTACGTTGCCCTGCTGATTGTGAATCGCACCAATTAAATTAAGTGTTCTTGTCCGTGCAGTTCTTATATTTATAACAATAGCCAGATAATCAAGCACGAGATCTCTATTGATTTCTATTTCAAGATTTCCTGGTGGAACATTTCTCAAACTTTTTGCAATAACACTTCTATTTGGTCTGAAAAATAATCCACCAAATGGTGGGTTATCGCTATCTTTACTATCTAAACTTTCATCACCATCTTTTTGTTTTGCTACTTTTAATGTGATTGATTCCTGATCTTTAATCGGTACTTCTCCACCTAATACAACATCCTCATCGTCTTCATCTTCAGGTGTAAGTGAATTTCTCATAACTGTCAAAACATCTCCTTCCACTAGTGATATATCAATTGAATCCATTGAAGTAAGAATATCAGTAATATCTGTTTCGCCGTTAAGCATCACAGATACTGGTGCAGTTGACTCTTTATAGTTTATTATCTCTCCATCATCGTTTACAGCCACCAACTCATCTCTTCTTACTCTGGTTACAATAAGTTCTGCATAATCCAGCCACGTATGTTCTGTCTGCGGTTCGTGTACACGTAGGTTTATTTGATTACCAATTGGTGTTATAACATTTTGTGCAAGATAGTAATCGGTTACATCTAATCCTGGATTGCTTGGTGATTTAATGAGTAAAGGATTATCATCTGTTATTTCACCGCTGACATCGTATGCAAGTGTTGGACAACTACCTCCACCACCTCCTGGTGCGCAAGTTTCAACGGTTACATGATGATAGTCAACCACACTTTGATTCCCATTCCAAACGGTCAATTTTAAGTAGTAATGGAAGGCCGAATTATTATATAAAGTTAATGTCGAACCATTTCCTCTTATTAAATAAGTGCCACAATTACCAAGGTCGTCGCCACAACAAGGATACATTTGTTCCCATTGATATGTAACGCTACCCCAAGAACCAACGACAGTCGAAGTAAAATTACTTGTAGTATATTTTTGAGCGTTTGTCGGTCCTGAAATTGTAACACTTAACGGAGGCGGAGGTGGTGGAATAATTCCTACCTCATTAGCAAACCAATAAAGTAAACCTGCTGTAGCTCTTATTACATGAGGGAATGTATTATCTCTAATATTTATTTTTTCTGTTTCAGTTAAGGTCGCGCCAGTTAAATTGGTTGGTTGAATATTATAAGGATAATAAGGTATCATATAAGGTGGAGGAGATATGACATCATCACCACTAAAATCTCTACTCCCAAAATGATCTGCATATTGATTTTGATCATACATCAAGTAACGTAATGGATCAGGTTTATTTAATGGATCCATAATATTACCAAATATATTCCAAACACGTGTTGCATTCCAATATGTTGCTAAAGTGCCGTACGCCATTGCATTCTCATAAGGATCAGTATCAGGCCAATGAACATCACAATGAACATGTGCCGGGACAGACATGTCTGCAAGTAAATGACACATCCTACCAAGTATTTCCCAAGTTAATGTGTTAGCAAGGTACTCAACGGAGATGTTTTGAAGATTAGTATTTGTCAATAATCGAGGTGGATTGTAGTAGACTGTTCCACTACCAAAAAATTCAACTGCAGTCACATAAATTTTTTTATTTTGATACATATCGGATAGGGAGTTATATGTTAAATGTAAGTTTGCCCACTGGGTTGCACAAGGTACACCATTACCATTAGGTAATCCCCAGACAAGTGCCAAGTAATTTTTGATTTCCCAATCTCCACTAACATATTTTCTCAGCTTCATTAATGCATTAGGATAGTAGCCATCAAATGGAGCATTTAAATGACTTAGATACTCGTCACCGTAATCTGCGTTCCAAAAGTGCGTAATGCTTGCCCATGCCATCCTTGAAAGATCACCGATTCCATCACCATAGCCATACATTACATCCTCTTCATCCTCTCTAAACGCTCCAGCAACAATCTTACCCTCAATCCATGGATTTCCATTTTCCCCCGGCCAATGACTAACAAAGCCACCATCTTCGTTAAATCCTAAAGCTGCTTGCATTATAGGAATATTACGTCTAAGGTATTGTGTTAGTAATGCGTAAGCTTCTCTAACAATATATTGATGTGTCCTTTGCTCATGTGCATAATTTTCAATTGTTGAGCCAATAACGATATTTAGCAAAATAGCAATGTTTAAAAAAATATTTTTCATGATGTGGTATCTTTCTACATATTTATTGAAGTTATAATTTTTAAACCCAGAGTGATACTAAACCGTCTTAAAAATAAAATTAAATACTCTTATTACTTAGTTTAAACTATACTGAATACCTAATCCAACTAACCAAGAACTATATGCAGGCAATCCTCCGCCGAAATTCGGAGAGCCTGTCAATTGTTTTCTTAACTGGATAAATCCATCAGCGTTTTTTGTAATTACTAAACCAACTTTTAGTGCAACATCAAATGAAAGTGAAAAATCCGAGTTCTCGCCGTAAATTGAATTTTCGGATGATACATTTGCAATACCAGGGCCGAAGAGCAATTGTATATAGACATTATCTATATCCCATTTGTGTGCTACTAATAATGGAAATTCAGACAAAGTTACAGTTTTATCAGCCCCATTTTCATTAGATTTCCAGAGATTATATTCAAGCTGTAAACTCCAGCCCAATCCTGTTGGAAAATTAACGAAAGCACCAAACCAAGGTCCTGTATCTAAGTTAACATCATCAGGCAATTGTATCCCTCCATAAATTCCAAAGCCAAGTCTTTTTGATGATGATTCTTGAGCATAAGCAGTTATAAAAACCATTGTTAACAAATAAATAAATAATATTTTTTTCATAATTTATTTTCCTCTTTGTTATCCTGTTTAGCTTCTACTGGTTTGTTAGCTTGAACTACTGCAATTTTTTCTCCGGCTTTGACGGTTTCTTTCTTTGCTTGTAATTCTTCGTAATTCTTTTTCTTCTGGATTCTTTCTTCAGGAAGAAGAGTCACAAAATCATAAACAAGGTTTTCTCTCTGGAATTCTGAAAATTCATAAGTATCAGTCATATAAATACATTCAGTAGGGCAGGGGAATACACACAACTGACAGTAACAGCATTTAGCAAAATCTATATTGAATGTCGTAACCCAGAGAGCTTTCTTTTTACCGTTTGATGTTGTTCCGAGATCTTCTCCCGGAATAGATTTAACTGTTTCAATTTCAATACAATTTACCGGACAAGCACGAGCACATTGATCACAGCCGATACAGTCATCCATATTAACATAAAGTCTGTTACGTTCTCTTTCCGGTAGTTGTGGTTTTACCGATGGATACTGAATTGTTACTGCAGGAATGAAAACGTGACGTAATGTTACTTTCATTCCGATAAGAATCGTGTATAAACCTTGCCAGAAATTGTAAAAATAATTTTTCATATTAAATCAATACTATCAATCCAACTAATAAAAGAATTACAAAAGAAATTGGAATTAAATATTTCCAGCAGAATGCCATTAGCTGATCAACTCTGAATCTTGGTAATGTCCATCTTAACCACATTTGAACGAAGACAAAGAATAATCCTTTTGCTGTGAACCAAAAAAATTGTTCAATCGGAACTAACCAGGTCCAGCCAAGTGTGTTACCGAGATATCCGAATGGGGATTGATATCCGCCAAAGAACATAATTGCAACAATTGCAGATACAGCAAACATATTTGCGTACTCAGCAAGGAAGAACATTGCGAATTTCATTCCTGAGTATTCTGTGTGATAACCTGACACTAATTCTGATTCTGCTTCAGGAATATCAAAAGGTGTTCTGTTAACTTCTGCGAGTGTGCTTGTGTAAATTATCAAGCATCCCATAATCATTAATGGAAGTAATAATATTTTCTGAATACCGAATTCGGGACCGCCGAAAATGTACCAATTCCAGAAATATGCTGTTTGCATTTCGCTTAAATCATAAAAACTAAGAGTTCCACTGATTATGACAATTGTTAAAATTATGAGCAGAGTTGGAATTTCATAACTAATAATCTGCGCTGCAGAACGCATTGCACCAAGCAGTGAATATTTATTATTTGATGCCCAGCCTGCCATCAGAATACCTGCAACAACAAGTCCGGTTATTCCAACAATGAAAATAATTCCAAGATCTATTTTTGAACCTATGAAAAATCCTGAGAAGGGAATTACAGCAAAAGCTCCGTAACTTCCCATAAACACTAACAAAGGTGCAAAGTTGAAGAGAGTTTTATCAGTGTCCCTTGCAACTAAATCTTCTTTTTGTAAAAGTTTTATTATGTCAGCAACAGTCTGGAGAATTCCGTGGTAACCTGTACGCATTGGTCCCAAACGATCCTGCATATGAGCAGAAACTTTTCTTTCAGCTAAAACTGCAGCCAGGGCAAAAGGCAAAATAAAAACAAATAAAGGCAACAGACTAACAATGAACATTGCAAGAATTTCACTTCCGGTAAGATTAAATAACCATTCGTACATCATCTGTCGATTTCTCCTAAAACAATATCAACGCTGCAAAGATTTCCAAGAACAGATAATGTAGAAAGAAAAGTATCTACACTAATTAAAGAGAATAATTTGAAGTAGTGAAGCATAATTATTTTACTAAAATCATTTTTTTAACATTAACATAATCATTCACATTCAATCGGTAAATATATACACTGCTGGCAAGTTTACTTGCATCAAAGCTCACTTCGAACTTCCCAACTTCTTTAAATTCATCAACAAGTGTAGCTACTTCATTTCCCAGAATATCATATACTTTGATAGCGACATTTCCTGATATTGGTATTTGATACTTTATTGTAGTTGTTGCGTTAAATGGATTAGGATAATTCTGTTCCAAAGCATATTCTGTCACCACTTCTGAACCTGAATATGAAATAACATTTTGATTTTGCTTTGGTAAAACATTTTCCTCAGCAGATATATTTGCCATTGCATACTCACCTCCAATGTTTTCTTCAACTACAATACGAACTCTTACTTTTTTATTTCCTATTCCGTTTGTGTTTATTGAAAACGATTCTCCATAATACGGAATGACGTTCTGCTTTGTAAATGTTACAACAGTGTATTCACCGATCACATTATTTGTATTTGCATTTATGAGTTGAAGTTTGAATTTCACAAACTCATTCTCTGCAAGGCTTTGAACTGCATTTAATGAATCAGATACACCATATTCTATGGAAAAATCAAACTGTGAAGAATTCGTAACATTAAATTTCTGAGTGCTCAGGTAGTAATTCAACGTATCAAGGTTTGTGAAATCTGGATTTATTCCGGTTGGAATAAAATCAATTATGTTGCCATTAAGATTTACGTCCCCTAATGTGAAATAAAACTCAGCGCTGTCACCTATTACGATACCCTTCCTACCACAGGCTATTGGTATTTCTGTTACTTTTTGAAGACTTCCAAGACTGGCAGACATTGTAAAGCTGTAAGGCAATGTTGTATTCTGGAATGACATTGCGTACATATTATTTGTACTTGAACCATTACTCAGGTGAGTTTGCTTACCTGTTGTCCCAAGATTTTTTTCTGAACCCCAATACCAAACCTGTCTGAACTTATTTCTCGTACCACTCTGGTCGCCATAAGCAATGATTGCTTTCCCATCATCTGTAGTTCTCATACTGTGGCTGCTTACATTTGTGCCGAAAATATAAAACTGATAGTTGAAGTAAGTAACAACTTGCTTTTGACCTATTCCATCTAAATAATTTTCACCGAACCAGCTAATACGGTAATCATTATTAGGCATAACACTTATTGATGGTTGCTCGTTTTTAGAAAAACCTGCCTGACCATACGCTAAAAGTTGTGATTGCTGGATATCACTTGCACCATTTATCGGAACTAAATTTGCAAATTCAATAAATGTCTGATCTCTGTCCCAAGCTAACCAAAAACTATTTAATTGAAGTTTAGAAGTTCCGATTGTTGGATTATTTCTGAACGCTTCAAATGGATTTGAAATGGTGCGAGGATCGAAATACCAATAAAAGTCGTAGTAGGGTGGATAGGGTGGATTTGAAATAGTAACTTTTTGACCAAGACTATAAAAAATTTCACCCGAAGCATTCCAGGCAACCATTAATCTTGTGTATGTCCAGGCAATTACTGGTTTTGAATCCGGAGTTACTTGACCCCATATAGAATTATCTGCAACTATTGATTCACATTTAAATACACCATTTTCATAATATTGTGCGGCTATCACAGATTCATCTCTATTATATACAATAATTATATCATTAGTGCCTGGATAAAAATCTATTGATGGATGAGTTGCAATTCCACCATAGATTGGTTTGCCACCATTCATTATTTCCCAGGTCTGTCCGCTGTTCGTACTTCTTTCATACCAAACTTTGTTCATACTCTCATAAACAATATGCAAGTGACCACTGTTTGTTTTGATAAATCTTCTCTGCCCGGGATTTTGATAAGCAGTCGTAGTATTAGAATGGTGAGGGTATTTGTAAAGCGCGATATATGTCTCATTGTTAATTGGTGTGATCGTTCGTGGATTGGGCACTAATAAATTATCACTCCAGCCAGCATAATTATACAACTTCCCATTGACGCTGATTGGATTGTAAGCTGTTAATTCAAAGCTATTGCCCCAGTAAACGATTTTATTAATAGGTGAATTATATGGAATATTGTTAGTTGATTGAATTAAGTTTTTTATATCTACCTGGCCATTATTTTCTGTGTCAAATTCAAAATTATTTTTAAGCGTTAGTGAAAAAGGATCCGGATATAGGTACACAACTCCTGAAATATCATCTGTTTCAAGCGTTCTCTTTTTCGTTTCGTTCGTACTACTATAACCATACATTGTTTTTTCACCATCAGTATTACCATACAAATCATGTAAGTTTAATGCATGGCCTAATTCATGAGTTGCAATGTTTTGTACGTCCATTCTACCAGTTTGACTTGTAGTTGTCCATTGATAAGATACACCATTAAAATAAATATCGGATTCAAATATTTCATTTAACCATGGATTCGGATTAAAACCCCAAATATTTACTCCGATTGCTGAAGAAGCATAAGGCCAGTTGCTTTCAATCCATCCAAAATCATTATAGTTATCAGAACTTTGAGGTGTTCTGGTAGTTGTTCCTCCATATACAAAAGAAAGATTTGAATGACCCACAATATTCCAATTTTGAATTGAATTTTGGATCTCAGTAAATTCATCTTCAGTGTCGGGCGTGCCGTTTTGATTAACGTAAAAAGTTATTTGTGGATCGAGAAATTTTTTATTTGGTGTTGAGAATGTCACGTTAAATTGTTCACCATTACTAGTTCCTCCAGAAGTAATAACATAAATAAGACCGCTACTGGTATGAGGAAATTTACCCGCAAGTGTATATTGACCACCAGGTATTTTACACTGAATATGTGTATCACTCCATAATAAAACATATTGAGCATCTACGGGAATGCTTCCGCTTTCATAAAATCTAACAACACTTGTGCCTTGAGTAGTGCCAAAATTTGAACCATAGATGTCAATTATTGTCCCTCTTTCACCTGGATTAAATGGATCATTTGGATTAATTGCAAATGGTCTTAAAGCAGGACCAATATTTGGAGTAATACTTGAAACAGATGGCACCGATTCAGGTGAATTAGGTCCGTTGTTTGGGGACTTATAATTTATCTCAATTTTGCCTTGCTCACCTTTTTGAATGAAGTTCTTTAATCCTAAAATAAAACCATTTGCATCTATTTCATCACCTTCATAAAATATCTTGTTATTAATTATTTCGAAATTGCCTTGTATCCATTCGGTAACTGTTTGTCTTCCTTTGTAATCATTCGTGATAAAAACTATTGATTCTTCACCAAGATCAAATTGTGGTGTGTGCGATACCATCATCCCAACATCACCAATAATACCTCCAGGGACTACTACTCTTTGTTTTTCTGAAGAAGTTCCTTTGATTGTTTCGATTACATTAAACTCTACAATTGTTATAATATCCTTACCATTTGTATCATATTCAGACCATTTCTTGGAAACTATACCTTTAATTATCAAAGGTGAATTAACCGATATTTCTTCCATCTCGACTTTTAACATTTGTGCTTCAACAATAAAAAAGTTAAATGAAATAAAAATCAAAACAATTAAACTCAATTGTTTGTTCAGTAAAGTTTTCATTTTTTTCTCCTATTGATTTCTTAAAATGTTAATTAGTGGTCAATTACTATAAAGACTGGACTTGCGATAAGAATTTCACTTCTCGTATTAAAATAGATTAACATGTTTCGCACATTATTTATACTATGACAATGAAGATAGTAAACATCATTCTCATAGGGATCAAATACAGGATCATTATATCTCCAAACTCTCAATGTATCGCATCCTGAATTTTGTACGATTTCCCAACCAATGCTATCAGGTGTTTCCGACTTCAAATAGACCCCTATTGATGGCCCATACCCCTGTAATCCAAATTGTGGTGCATCTGGTCTTCCAACAGAATCAGCGATGCTGGTTATATATATTGTTGAGTCAATTAAATATCCGCCACTATTAGGATAATAAAAACTATTTCCTGTAGGTTTTAATGTTAGCTTCCCGAGTTTCGCACATAAGTATTTATCATTTATAAATATTATATCGAATACACCTTCAGGCATATTTGTGATTTTGAAACTAGCGTCAGTAGAGTTCACAAAAACAGATAAGATTGTATCACTGTAATCTTGATGATTCATAATGTAAATGTTAGTATTACTTACAGATATTAAGGGATGGACATAATCATTAATAAAACCATACAAGTAAGCTGGACCGCCAGGGCCCTCAACTTCTGTAGTTGGAATAGATGGAATGTCCGGTGGTGTTTCAGTTATATCGCAGGAACTTAGAAGAAGCGAAACAAAGGCTAAAAGTGTAAATAACTTTTTCTCGTACATCATCTGTCAATTTCTCCTAAAACAATATCGATGCTTCCGAGAATTGCCACAACATCGGCAACCATAAAACCTTTACATAGTTCAGGAAACACCTGCATTGTAACAAATGAAGGTGCTCTGGCTTTTACTCTTGCAGGATTTAACGAGCCATCACTAATAATAAAATAACCTAATTCACCACGCGGGTTTTCAACTCTTGCATAAATCTGTCCTTCAGGTGGTTTAATTCTTTTTGGAATTGCAGAGGATACATCACCATCAGGAATTTGTTCGATAGCCTGCTCAATTATTTTCAGACTTTCTTCCATCTCCAAAACACGAACGTAATATCGATCCCAGCAATCGCCAACTTTTCCTTTTTCACCTGTTCCAACCGGAATATCATAATCAAATTTGTGATAGACAGAATAAGGATCATCTTTTCTTAAGTCCCACTTCATTCCGCTGGCGCGAAGATTTGGTCCGCTTACTCCATAATTGATAGCTGTTTCCAATGGAAGAACACCAACATTTGCAGTTCTTTCAATAAAAATTCTGTTATAGGAAAGAAGTTCGTTCAACTCTTTTACGTTTGGTCTGAAATCTTTTATAAATTCTTTTGTAAGTCTGATAAAATCCGGATGTATGTCATGAGAAAGTCCGCCAATCCAGATATAATTATATAGAAGTCTTGCACCGCAAGTAATTTCAAAAAGATGAAGAATTCTTTCGCGATCTCTGAAACAAAAGAGGAAAGG
The DNA here is from genome assembly GCA_013285405.1 of Ignavibacteriota bacterium. Taxonomy (NCBI): domain Bacteria; kingdom Pseudomonadati; phylum Ignavibacteriota; species Ignavibacteriota bacterium. Next base: position 3,286,813 of record CP053446.1, read on the forward strand.
TGTGAATGCTCCAATGTCTGCACCGTAAGTACCGATTGCAACTAAGTGAGATGCAATTCTTTGAAGTTCACCCATAATCACTCTTATATAATCAACTCTTTCCGGGACTTCAATCTTCAACAATCTTTCCATTGCAACAGCGTATCCGAATTCATTATACATCGAGGCTAAATAATCCATTCTGTCAGTGTAAGGAATTACCTGTGGATAAGTCATAGCTTCGCAGTGTTTCTCAAAACATCTGTGAAGATAACCAATATGAGGAACAACATCTTTTATGATTTCTCCATCAAGCTGAAGCTCAAGCCTTAACACACCGTGGGTTGACGGGTGCTGAGGTCCCATATTCAATACCATTTCTTCGGTTTTTAGTTTTGAGTCTTTAGTATTTTGTATTGAGTATTGAGACATTATTTTTTTAGCGATTTTATTAAACCGTTCAATATTTTTTGTAATTCTTTGATGTAATTAGTTGAATCGTTTAATTCAGTTTGATTAATAAATTCCAAGTCGAACGATAAAATTATCTGTGTATCAAGTTCACAAGTTGATGCATAAGCAATCTCTAAAAATCTTGAAAATTCTTTTTTAGAAGAATGACCGGCACCTTCAGCAATATTGAATGGAATCGAAACAACTGCTCGTCTAACTTGTGATATCAAAGAATAAATTTCTTCTTTTGGAAATTTTTTAGTGAGTTGATAAGTGAACTTCACTAACTCCCTTGCTTTTTGCCAGACTTTCAATTCTTTATAATTATGCATAATATTTTTTTAGCAATTTGAATAATGTCCTCAACTTAATATTAAAATACAGTTAAAATTATCTCAATACTCAATACTCGCATCTCAATACTAATAAGGAACTTTCATCCCCTGATAAAACTCAGGATTCTTGTAATCTTTCCTTAATGGATAACCAAATTCCCAATCATAAGGCATTAAAATTCTTCTTAAGTCGGGATGATTTAGAAAAATAATTCCGTACATATCATAAGCTTCTCGCTCGTGCCAGTCTGCACCTTTCCAAACTTCAGTAACAGATACGACTTCTGGTTTTTCTCTGTCAGTTGAAGCTTTGATAGTAAGCTTATGTTTTAATTTTGTGGATTCTGTATGATAGTAAACACTTAGAGTTCCGCCTTTAATAGTTTCTAAACCTTTATCATCTTTTTCTTTTGTACCATTTGCATCATCAACTCCAGAAAGATTCATCAATGAATCAAATTGCAGATCCTTTTCATCTTTGAGGAATAAACATATCTTATCAACTTCAAGTGGATTTACAATCACAAAAGGTTCAACTGGTTTATCAGTCTTGAGTTCAATGACTGATGACCCAAATTTTTCTTTTAATTGATTGAATATTTCTTCAGCAGTTTTCATGCACTCTTTCCGACGATGGCGGACTTACTTGTCTTAACAATAGATTCATTTCTAATTTTTTCCTGAAGCTTTAATAACCCTTCTAATAATGCTTCAGGTCGTGGAGGACAGCCGGGAACATAAACGTCAACGGGAATTACTCTGTCAACGCCTTTTAATACATGATAACCGTGTTCCCAATAAGGACCACCGCAGTTTGCACAGCTTCCCATAGAAATAACGTATTTTGGATCCGGCATTTGCTCATATAATCTTTTAACACGAATAGCCATTTTAAGTGTTACAGTTCCGGAAATAATTATTACATCAGATTGTCTTGGTGATGGACGTGGTATTACTCCAAATCTGTCAAAATCATAGTGTGAAGCCGAAGTTGCCATCATTTCGATCGCACAGCAGGCTAAACCAAAACCGACTTGCCAAAGTGAGGATAGTCTTGCCCAATTGAAAAGATCCTCAGCTTTCGCAATCACTATATTACCATCCGTAAATTCCTGATCTAGTAATCCCATATTCAGATTGCTGTCTTAAATTCTTCTTTTTTAATTTCTGTTGATTTAATTATTTCGAGGGTTGGTTCTTTGATTTTAGGTCTTGCCCATTCAAGGTCCCCTTTTTTCCATTCGTAAGCCATTCCAACTGCTAAAAGAAGCAGGAAGATAGCACCAATTAAATATCCGACTATTCCAATCTCCTTAAAAACCAAAGCCCAGGGAATTAATAAAACGACTTCAACATCAAATATTAAAAAGATGAGAGCTACTACATAAAAGCGAATGTTGAATTTAACCCAAGGTGAACCTTCAGGATTTTCACCACATTCATAAGTTGTCAGTTTTTCAAAAGTGGGTCGCTTTGGTCGGAGAAGACGGGAAACATAGATAGCAACAACAACGAAAAGTGCTGCTGTTAAAATGAAGACGAATACCTTACCGAATTCTGTTAGCATTATTTTTTGAAATTTGTTACTGAAAATTAACACTACTATCAAGTAATGTCAAGAAAATGATAAAACAAAAATCGGATTGTGATTTATAAACATGAGATTTTTGTATTTTCAAGATAATTCTTTTATGATAATTAACTATTTTTGCTTCCGATCGATTCAAATATTTCACGATTACCAGAAAACTATAAAGGCTAAATGGAATTAGTAAAAGTTTATCTTATCCAAAGCATTACAACTGCCGCAAACAATCTTAGACTGAATGCCCAGCAAATTGAAGTTGTTGGTTTATTACGTGAAACGATAATCAATGCTGAGGATATTGGTGCTGAATTGTTATTAATGAAAAAGACTACCGAACTTTCAAAGCTGGCAATCAGGTTGAGTGAAATTCATACTTTTCTCACTCAGGGTAAAGTGGATTTTATTAAAATTTCGGAACAGTTTCGTGAACACAGCAGATATCTGATCAGGGATCTTAATCAGTTTCTTGAAAATGTAACACCCAATATTTTTAAAGATGCATTTTTGAAGATGAATAATACACAACAATCTGCACTTGATATTGAACTGGTTGATCGGAGTAATTTATCTCAAGAATTATTTGACAAAGGATTATCAATCACGGATGAAAAGTCATCTGAGGTTCAACCAAAGATTACCTACACAACATTGGATTTTGAGAAAAAGATTCTTAGTCCGATCAAATCACTGGATGACATTCTCAAAAAAATTCCTTCTGGAAATGTTAGTGATCAGGAATTAAAACATACTTCGGAATTGATGACTGAACACGCAGAACTTTCCTCTCAACAGGGATTTAAAGTCTTATCACAGATGCATAATCTAATTGCCCGGTCATTCGATGCAATCTCAAAAGGCAATCTTATTGTGGATAAAACAATTGTGGAATCACTTCGCGCATGCCTTATTGTTATTGTGGCTGTAGTAAAGAGAAAAGATGTTGATATCACCGGATACCTGAACAGGGCTGAGGAGTTCGGCAATAAATATTTTCAGCAAAATTTTTAGGAAATAATTTAATGGAATTATATTCAGTAATAATGGCTGGTGGTATTGGAGCACGATTCTGGCCAAGAAGTAAGAAGAAAAGTCCAAAACAACTTCTGAAAATTGTTGGTGAAAAGACAATGATTCAGGAAACATTTAGGAGATTAAACGGACTTGTCCCGCGTGAAAATATATTGATAGTAACTAATGAAACACAAAAACCTGGTATTCTCGAACAACTTCCCGAAGTTCCTCCTGAAAATATTATACTTGAACCTTTTGGAAGAAATACCGCAGCTTGTATCGGACTGGCTTCCGTAATTATTAAAAGAAGATCACCTGATGCGGTTACTTTTGTAATGCCAGCCGATCATATTATCAGAGACAATGAAAATTTTATAAATACATTAAAAACTGCAGCACAATTTTCTTTTGATAATAATGCGTTGTTAACTATTGGAATTCAGCCAACAAAACCTGAGACAGGCTATGGTTATATCCAGATTGATGAAGACTCAGCTAAGAATAATGTTTTCAAAGTTTTAACATTTGCAGAAAAACCAAATTATTCTACTGCTGTTAATTTTATAAAGAGCGGAGATTTTTTCTGGAATAGTGGAATGTTCATCTGGAAAATAAATACTATCCTTAATGAGTTTAAAAATTTAATGCCCGATCTATATGAGGGATTGGTAAAAATGGAAGACAATCTGGACAAACCGGATTTCCAGAATACTCTGTCAGACATTTACGGTCATCTGAAAAGTATTTCGATTGATTATGGAATCATGGAGAAATCTGATAAAGTTTTTCTGGTCAAAGGTAATTTCTATTGGAGCGATGTCGGTAGCTGGGATGCTGTTTATGATTTAAGCGAAAAAGATCCTGATGGAAATGTTAAAGTTGGAACTATTTACACCGATATGGCTTTGGATTCGTACATCTACTCGCCTGATAAATTTACTGCAGTAATCGGATTAGATAATATTATTGTGATCAACACAAACAATGCTCTGCTTATTTGCAAAAGAGATAAAGCTCAGGATGTAAAAAATATTATCGACTATCTTAAATTGAATAAACTTGACGAACAGCTTTAATTCAAATGAAAATACTGGTAACTGAAAGAGATATCATAGAACTTGAAAAGCAGGGGATCAAAGTTTTACAAAAAACAAAGAATACAATTATTACTCCTCTCGCTGCTGACCGTATCAAATCTTCCAAATTTACCGTGGTAGAAAAAGAAGTATTACACGATAATAGTTCGCAAAAATTAGCCAGCGTATTTCCCACACTGCGGAAAAAAGTAATTTTCGGAAGTGATCATACAGGATTCAAACTAAAAAATATTTTGATAAAGTATCTGGCAGATAAAAATTATGAAATTACAGATGCAGGTACATTCAATGAACAATCCTGTGATTATCCTGATTATGCAAAAATCGTAGCAGTAAGTGTATCGAAAGGTGAGAATGATTTTGGAATTTTAATCGATGCAACTGGAATTCCATCCTCTATCACGGCAAATAAGATAAAAGGAATCAGAGCAGCAACCTGCTACAATACATTCAGCGCAAGAAGTGCACGCGCACATAACAACGCAAACATTATTGTTGTTGGTGTAAAAGCTCTTGGTGAAGAGTCAATAAAATTAATCATTGATGAATGGCTTGTCACTAAATTTGAGGGTGGCAGACATCAGCACAGACTCGATAAAATATCCAGGATTGAAAATGATTCTTCTTCTCAGAAGAGTAACCAATCAAATAATTTTGAAATAAGTGAATGAAGCCCTAATTTTCATAAGCCAAATAGATATTTAAATTCAGATAATGATGTTTTATCAGCAAAAGGCACTTCTTAAAATTACTCAACTATCAATTACTCAAAATCAATTAAATTGTTCATCATAAATTCACCTCTTGAAGAAATCCTGGAAATAAATCCTCAGATTTTTCTCCTTAAAGTTTTTTCTCCTGAGCTTGCAGCAGTTATTAAACCTGGTCAGTTTTTGAATATCAGGGTGACCAACCGAACTTCACCACTTCTGCGAAGACCTTTTAGTGTTTGCGATGTTGAAGGAGACCATTTGTATCTGATGTTCAACATTACAGGAGAAGGAACTAATATGCTTGCACACAAACCAATCGGCAGCGATCTGGATATTCTCGGACCACTTGGAAATGGTTTTAATCTTGAAGGAAATTACAACACAGCCGTGATTGTAGCTGGCGGATTGGGAGCTGCACCTTTTCCTTATGTAACACGGATGTTAGATGGAAAGAAAAAAATTCTTTCATTTGTTGGTGGAAGATCAAGACACGATGTTATAACTTATAATCTGAAGAATGAAAAAATTGCATCTGACGATGGAAGTCTGGGTGTAAAAGGTAACGTTATCCAATTGCTTGAACAGAATTTACCAATTTTGCAGAATGACAGAATAAAAGTATTTGGTTGCGGACCGAATGCGATGCTTAGAGCATTAAAAGAGTTTTGTCTTAAGTACAACTTCGAGTGTGAAGTATCAACCGAATGTGCAATGGCATGCGGTTTTGGAATTTGTCAGGGTTGTCCTATTGAATCAACCAAACAATCTGATAAATATTTGCTTGTATGTACGGATGGACCCGTTTTTAATATTAAGGATGTGGTGATATGAGCAGCGTAGATTTATCTGTAAATATTGGATCGCTAACTTTACGAAATCCCATTATGCTTGCTTCGGGGACTGCCGGTTACGGTAATGAAATATCTGAATTTACAGATTTGAATATGCTTGGTGGTATTGTAACAAAATCATTAAGCCTGAAACCAAGAAAAGGAAATCCGCCGCAAAGAATAGTTGAAACTCCTTCAGGTATGTTGAATGCAATTGGACTTGCAAATGTTGGGGTTGAAGTTTTTATAAAAGAAAAAATCCCATTCCTTAAAAATTACAATGTTCCTTTGATATGTAATATTGCTGCAAGTACGATCGAGGAGTACGTTGAGTGTACAAAAATTCTCACCACAGAAGAAACTATCAAAGCATTTGAAATAAATGTTTCGTGCCCAAACGTAAAAGATGGTGGTTTGTCTTTTGGAAATAATCTAAAAGCAGTAGCAGCTATAACTGAAAAAGTCAGAGCAGTAACTAATAAACCACTTATCATAAAACTTTCGCCAAATGTATCTTATATTTTTGAATTTGCACAGGCTGCAAAAGAAAACGGAGCCGATGCTGTTTCCGCAATTAATACTCTTGTTGGCGCATCATTCAATATTCTTACTCGCAAACCAAAAATCCATAACATTACAGGTGGATTATCAGGTCCGGCAATAAAACCTATTGCAATTGCAAAAGTGCTGGAAATATCGAGACAAGTTAAAATTCCTATAATTGGTGTCGGTGGGATTATGGATTGGAAAGACGTAATTGAGTTTATAATTGCAGGCTCTACAGCTGTACAAATAGGTACACTAAATTTTATTGATCCAACTGCACCGGGTAAAATTGTCAATCAACTCGAAGAATTTTGCATCAACAATGGAATTAAGAAAATCACAGATCTAATTGCATCATATAAATTATAATTTGATGGATATCGAAGCTTCACTGAAGAAACTCTTTTCTCTTCATACTTTCGGTATAAAACTTGGGCTTGATAATACAATTGGTTTCCTGAATTATCTTGGTAACCCACAGAATAATTTAAAAACTATTCACGTCGCCGGTTCAAATGGAAAAGGCAGTACATCTTCATTTATTGCAAGTATTCTTCAGGAGTTTGGTTTTAGGATTGGTTTGTACACTTCACCACATTTTGTAAAGTTTAATGAACGCATTGTTATTAACGGAAATCAAATTGAAGATGAGTTTGTAGCTGATTTCTTTTCAACTCACGAAAAATATATTGATGAACATCAACTTACTTTTTTTGAAGTGACAACGGCAATGGCTTTTCAATATTTCAATGCGATGAGAACAGATTATTGTGTAATCGAAACAGGACTTGGCGGAAGACTTGATTCAACAAATGTTTTACCGGGCGGGCTGGATTCACAAAATCGTTTGGCAGTTGTAATTACTTCCATCAGTCTGGAACATACCAATGTTTTGGGAACCACTATAAATCAAATTACATCTGAAAAAGCTGCAATTATTAAGAAGAATTCAAAAGTATTTACCGGGTTGTTAAACCCGGAAGCTGAGAATGTTATAAATCAAAAATGTAAAGAAATTGAAGTTCCACATTTCCCTGTAAAGAAATTTTTAATAGATGGAAATAAAACAAGTGTCAGACTCCCTAGTAATACATTAATTGAAATTAATCCACCATTGAGAGGTCATTATCAAAAAATAAATGCTGCACTTGCCGTGTTAACTGTTGCAGAATCATTTTCAATGTTTGATGAAAAAAAGTTTATTGCCGGTATCCAAAATGTTTCCACAAATACAGGTCTGACTGGCAGATATGAAATATATAATGAGTTACCAAGGATAATTTTTGATTCAGCTCATAATCCTGAAGGAGTTGAAAACTTCCTTAGTGAGTTTTCTACTGAATATACAAATTACCAAAAAAGACTAGTAATATTTGGAGTAATGAAAGATAAAGCAATTGAAGAGATGATAAAGAAGCTTGGGATGTACTTTGATGAAATATTATTATCTGAAATCCAATATGATCGGGCAGCCAAGCCTGATGAAGTTTTTGAAATATGTAAACGGTTAAACATCAATTGCAGAATACTCAAACAGCCGGCAGTTTTTATAAAAGAATTTACAAAAAGAGAATCCAATGACTGCCTGGTTGTGCTGGGGAGTATGTATTTACTGGGTGAAATTAAGCAACAATTACAGGGATGAATGCTTGACATTTACAAATTTAAGGTTTATGTTTCGGTGAGCCGCAAAAACCTATCAAGTAAAATACAAATTGTTATAAGTAATAATTATTTCCCCGAATTCACAGACTGGCAGAGAACCAGTAAAATTTTATGTTAAATAACTATACCTTCATCTGACAAACAATAATTCAGGATAAAAAAAATGCCAATGGATATATCCGAACTCAAATCGAAGAAGATCGTAGAACTAAATGAAATTGCCAAAGAATTAAATATTCCCGGCTACAGCGATCTTCGTAAACAGGAACTCATCTTCAAAATTCTGGAAGCTCAAACTTCAAAGGATGGTTTAACATTTTCGAAAGGCGTGCTGGAAGTTCTTCCTGATGGTTATGGATTCCTTCGTTCTTCGGACTACAATTACCTGCCATCTCCCGACGATATTTATGTTTCTCCCTCGCAGATTAAAAAGTTCAGCTTGAGGACAGGAGATTTTGTAAGTGGACAGGTAAGACCTCCAAAAGAAGGTGAAAGATTTTTTGCACTTCTGCGTGTCGAAGCTGTAAACGGACTAGCACCGGAAAATATTCGTGAAAGAACTTTATTCGATAATCTTGTCCCGGTTTATCCCACGAAAAAAATTAATCTTGAATCTGCACCTGGCGAATATTCAATGAGAGTGATGGATATGCTCGCTCCGATTGGTAAAGGTCAGAGAGGTTTAATTGTATCACCACCAAAAAGCGGTAAAACTGTTTTGCTTCAGAAAATTGCTAACTCGATTACTCGTAATCATCCTGAAATAAAATTAATCGTTTTGCTGATTGATGAAAGACCTGAAGAAGTAACAGATATGGAAAGATCTGTTCAAGGTGAGGTTATCAGTTCAACTTTTGACGAACCTGCTGACCGACACGTTCAGGTTGCTGATATGGTAATTGAGAAAGCTAAAAGAATGGTAGAGGCAAACGAACACGTGGTAATTCTTCTCGATAGTATTACACGTTTAGCAAGAGCTCACAACATTGTTGTTCCTCACAGCGGAAGAATATTATCAGGTGGTGTGGATTCAAACGCACTCCATAAACCAAAAAGATTTTTTGGTGCTGCAAGAAATACTGAGGATGGCGGAAGCTTGACTATTATTGCAACTGCTCTAATCGATACAGGAAGCAGAATGGATGATGTTATTTTCGAAGAATTTAAAGGAACTGGTAATATGGAACTTGTTCTCAATCGTGATTTGAGTGACAGAAGAATATTTCCTGCAATTGATGTAAACCGTTCTGGAACAAGAAGGGAAGATTTATTAATGAAAGAAGATGATTTAGGTAAAATCTGGATTCTTAGAAAAATACTCAGTGATTTTAGTCCGGTTGAAGCAATGGAATTTTTACTTGATAAAATAAGAGGAACGAAGAACAATAAAGATTTCCTGAACAATATGAACAACTGACAGTTAAAGTTCAACGATTAATTGTAACGAATTTTACCTTGTTTGTAATCCAGCCATTTATATTTTTCATCTAAAAAAGTGAAAAAATTTTTAGCAGGACTCATCCTTACTACACTTAGCTTATTCGGGCAAACAGAACCCGATAATCCTCCTGTTGTACCAATCATGCCTTTTCGATCCGAAATAATCTCATTTCCGAGGGTTGATGGAGAATTCTCCGTTTACTACACTTTTAAAGTTCCTTACCGTCTTCTCGTATTTGAACGGAACGATAATTCATTCATTGCAGGGTTTCGAATTATAGTCGAAATACTGGATGATGATTCCAGGTTGGTTACAAGAGATATTAAAGACAGCAAAGTTTCCGTAAATAATTTTGATTCGACTAATGATAATAATTTATTTCTCCAGAATTTTCTGAGTTTCAAAGTAAAACCCGGTGAGTACAAAGTTGCTGCTTTCATTTCTGATAAAAATTCATCTGGTGAATTGCCTCTGAAACCTGTTGAATTAATTTTGGAGGAGGATAAAGTTGTGCTTCATCCTTTAGTTATTAAAACGAATGAGTTAATTTGTGAGGAACAAAAATCTTTCGAATTGACTAATGCAGGCGGAAAGATTCCATTTAGCAGTGAGACATATCATTTAATCATTCCTGTTCGTGATACATCCGTATCGCAGCTTACAATTTCAATTGAAAACAACGAAGAAGAGATCATCTCAACAGAATTAAATGAGTTTTACATTTTACCGCCTGGAATTAATAAATGTGAGGAACAAATATCAGTCACGAAAAATCAAGCGAATTTGCTGCTTAAGAATTTTATTTTGCACGATGTTAATAAAAATCTTTCTGAGGGTGAAGTAGTATTAACAGTAGTAAATGAAGAAAAATCTATTGATGAAGAATTTCGTTCTCAAATTGTATGGTTCAATAAACCATTCTCGCTGATGGATCCTGAAAAAGCAATAGAAAATCTTAGTTTTATTGCGTCTGATTCTATTATTTACACATTGCTTCAAGAAAGTACTTCTGATTATCCAAATGTTCTTTCTGAGTACTGGAAGAAATATGATCCCACACCAGAAACTGTTTTTAATGAAGTTATGTCCGAGTACTATAAACGTATTGATTATGCAATAAAGGAATTCAAAGGTATAGGAAAGATCAATGGCGCAAAGACTGACAGAGGTGTAGTTTATATCAAATTTGGTCATCCTGAAAAAATTGAACGATCTTCAAATTCTATGGGACAAATTGTTGAAACCTGGACTTATGCAAAACCAGATCGAATATTTTCCTTTATTGATAAAGATGGAAAAGGAAATTTTAATTTGTCTGAGAATTAATGGGAAGATTTGTTTTTACATGCGGTGATATTAACGGTATCGGACCAGAGATATTAATCAAGACCATCAACAAACTCTCTTCAAAAAAGAATACTGATAAGTACACACTAATAATTCCTGAAAAAATATTTAATCTCACATCCAGAATAGTTGAACCAACATTTGAATATAAAATAATCAGGGGAATAACTTCCGTCAATCATACTGATGATATAATAAGTGTTCTTGATTTTAAATCCGGAAAACAAAAATATGGCAGACCAACAATTGATTCAGGGAAAGCAGCATATTCAGCATTAAAAACTTCTTTCGATTTACTAAAAAAGAAATTAGCTGATGCGGTTATAACTGCTCCTGTTTCAAAAACTGCTCTGAGAATGGCTGGTATTAAATATCCCGGTCAAACTGAAATGTATGCAGATTGGTGTAAGGTTAAAAATTTTGTTATGACATTTTTATCCGGAGAGCTTAGAGTAGGACTTTATTCAATCCACATTCCTGTTAAAGATGTGTCAAGCTCGATTAACAAGAAGTTACTTACCTCAAAATTAGATACAGTTATTAAAATGCTAAAGTTTGATCTTGGAATTAAAAAACCGAGAATTGCATTACTTGGATTGAATCCTCATGCCGGTGAAAACGGAATTATTGGTGATGAGGAAAAAAAAGTCATTGAGCCTGTAATCAATCACAAACATTTTAAGGGAATTATTGAAGGAACATTTTCTTCAGACGCTTTCTTTGCAGGCAGAAGATTTAAAGATTATGATTTAGTCTTTGGTCTCTATCACGATCAGGTTTTAATTCCATTTAAATATATAAATTCAGGCAGAGGAGTAAACTATTCCGCAGGACTTCCGATTATCAGAACATCGCCTGACCATGGGACGGCTTATGATATTGCAGGACACGGAATTGCAGATGAATCAAGTATGATTGAAGCATATAATTATGCTAAGTTCATTTTGCGGAATAGAAAGAAGATCAATAACGGATGAAGGTTAAACCTTATGATAAGGTATCGGTCATTTTTGATACCTTGATGAAAAAATTGGATTATGAAAGCTGGTCGAATTACATATCAGCAATTGCTGATAACTATATTAACAAAGATGCAAAAATCCTTGAACTTGGGGCAGGTAGTTGTAAAATAGCTGAATTTATTTTCGCCAGCTATAAAAATTATATCGCATCTGATATTTCCTTTGCAATGCTCAACTCAGCAAATAAAAATAATTTCATAAAAGTTTGCTGCGATATGACGGCACTCCCTTTTAAATCAAAATATGATTTTATCTTCTCCAGCTTTGATTGTGTTAATTACATTCTGAAACTAAGATCCCTTTACAAATTATTTACAGAAATATTTAGATTGCTTAAAAGAAACGGTGTTTTTACTTTTGATGTGAGTCTTGAAAATAATAGTCTGGATTTTGTTATAGGTAAAACAATAGAAGGTCAATCTAATGGATACACTTTCCAGCGCAAAAGTAAGTATAACAAGCAAAAAAGAATTCATTCAAATCATTTTTACATAACAGACGAATTTGGAAATGAATTTCATGAAGTTCACAAAGAGAAAATTTACAAGATTGATACTTTCTTTAAGTTAGCAGATAAAGCCGGGTTGTCCATCGATGCTTGTTACGATTGTTTTACTTTTGATGATGTTAAAAGGAAATCCCAACGCGCACAATTTGTTATGAGGAAAATAAACTAATGATGCTTTCTTTCGACAATGTAGAGTTTCACTATAAGAATCAACCTGTATTCACCAATCTGAATTTGGAACTTGATTATGGTGAGTTCGTTTTTGTAATTGGCAAAAGTGGTATAGGTAAAAGCACATTGATGCAGTTGATATATATGAATTTATTTCCTTTGACTGGTACAGTCAGAATAGCTGAGTTTGATTCGCAAACAATAAAGCCTTATCAAATTCCTTTGCTGCGAAGAAAAATTGGTGTAATTTTTCAGGATTTTAAACTGCTGCCTGATCGGAATGTTTATCAGAACCTTGCCTATGTGTTAAAAGTAACGGGTGTTCCATCGACAGATGCTAAGAGAAAGATAAATGAGGTTCTTACTGAAGTGGGACTGTCACATAAAAGATTAAATAAACCAGGTGAGCTTTCTGGAGGTGAACAACAACGAATAGCAATTGCCCGCGCCATCATTAATGATCCCGTACTAATTCTGGCAGACGAACCAACAGGAAATCTTGACCCCGACACTTCATCTGAAATTTTAGCTCTTCTTAAAAAAATAAATAAGCGGGGAACATCAGTACTTGTCGCTACTCATAATTATGAGATTGTTAAAAAAGCTAATGAGAGAGTTATAAAACTTGAAGATGGCAGAGCATTAAAGGCTGTAATCAAACCTAAGTCAGAACTTCAGCAATAAATTAGCTTGACAGATGACCCATTAATTCCTGATTAACACCTTCCACACTTCCGAGTCCATTTATAGAAATTACTTTTCCCTGCTTTTGATAATGCTTTAACACCGGCTCTGTATTTTGCTTGAATACGTTAAGACGTTTGCGTATGACTTCTTCCTTGTCGTCGTCGCGAAGATAAAAGCTATCCTTTGAATTACATTTCGGACAGGAATTAGCATTTTCAATTTCTGCCAGAGTAAATATTTGTCCGCAAACTTTACACGCTCTTCTGTTATTCAATCGCTTAACGAGTTCTTCTTCATCAGCAACAATATTAATAAGTCTGATATCATTAATATTCATTGCTTCAAGAAGTTTATCAAGCTCCACAGCCTGATTTATTGTTCTTGGAAATCCATCCAGAATAAAACCATTGATACAATCTTTTGCGTTTAATCTATCCTTGATGATGCCAATCATTATTTCATCAGGAACAAGATCACCTCTGCTCATAATTTCATCAGCCTTCTTACCGAGATCAGTTTGATCTTTAACTGCCTGTCTTAACATCTCACCCGTTGAAATATGTGGAATATCAAATTTGACGGAAAGTAATTTTGCCTGTGTTCCTTTTCCAACACCAGGTGCCCCAAATAGAAGTAGTCGCATAAAGAATATTTTTTTTATTGCAAATTATAGAAATTAAAATGCAGTCTCAAGCTGATGGCGGTGAAAATTTGAGAGAGTTTTTATTTTTTAATTGATTGAAGAACTCCTCAAGCAGTTTTTTACTTTCCTCTGAGTAAATACCTGAAAATACTTTTATTTTGTGGTTGGTTTTACCATCTTCGGCAAGATTGTAAACACTTCCGCAGGCGCCAAACTTTGGATCAAATGTCGAAAAAAATAATTCATTTACTCTTGATGCGAGCAATGCCCCGGTACACATTATACATGGCTCCAAAGTAACATAGATTGAACAATCATTTAACCTCCAGTTACCGATATGGTTTGATGCCGAAGTTAAAGCTATCATTTCAGCGTGAGCGGTAGCATCTTTTAATTTTTCAACCTGGTTATATCCGCGACCGATTATTTTATTATTTTTTACAACAACGGCACCAACAGGTACTTCATTCTCTTCAAATGCTTTTTCAGCTTCCTGTAAAGCTGCAAACATAAACCGATATTTTTCTTCGTCGAAAATCATCTTGGTTGCTATAAGATAGTAATTAGTAAGTAGTGGGTAATAAATTATAATTAAATCTTTTAATCCTCAGTAATTATTAATACTGAGACTTCTGAATTATTATGAGTGTGTCACTCTGAATCCGGCAACTGCCGGATTTTTTAATTTAAAAACCAGATATTTCACTCCTGCCTTGCCGGCAGGCAGGTCGTTCAATTTGACAAATTAGAATTTTTCAGAAGTCTCTACTAATTACTGATTACTTTTTACTACTTACTCAAAATGAAGTACGCCCGGTAGGATTCGAACCCACAACCCTCAGATCCGAAGTCTGATGCTCTATCCAGTTGAGCTACAGGCGCAAGAATTACTAAGTAAAAATAAAGATGCGAAATTGTAATTACAATAAATTGCTATCGATGATACTTGCTCTAAAGAAAAAATCAATTTTATTTATTCAAGATGCATTTTTGGGTATGAATTAAAACAGATTATGTTTTTTGATTTATCGGCTAATAAGTTTTAAATAAAAAAAGGAGACCACTTTTTTGCGATCTCCTAATTAACGCCCTCTCCACTCGAAATCATTAAATGCAGACTTTATTTACTTGAACATCTTTTCAGTATCAGATTTGGATTTTTTAATTCCCCGGATTGAAATAATTATAAACAATAAAAGTCCGCCTAAAATTATTCCGGCTAAAAGATAAACTGCCATTGGATTGCCCTCCATTTTTAACGACTAAATTTTCAACGTTTATGCCATGATAAATATTCTGAGAAACAGAGATAATCTTTGAAATATTGCTGATAGCTAATAATTGTTGTATCTAATTGGAATTTAAAATGAGAATTGTATCAAAAAAGGTGAAAGGAAATTTTAAAACTCAGCTTTTGAGATAACATTAGTTCTTATTCAGAACAATTGGTACTCCATTATGGAAATATATCCTGCCGTAATTTTCTTTTATCCAGTAGAGCGGTTTTTCTGTTGAAGTAAATCTTTCAACAATATTCAGTCTGACAACATCCGGTCGTTCCTTTATGTTTATTACCGCTTCACAAAATTCTTCAGGAGAAATACAAACTTGATCATCGAGTGAAATTTCAACAACTCTTTGCTTGTTTATTAAAACAGAACTGCTGACAACCTTATTAACGACTAATGGTTTAAAGGTTAATGTAACTTCAAAATTTCTCATAGCAATATTTTAATTGTTTTAAGTCATTATCGAAATGATAAACATTCAGGTTATCCTGATCTGTTGAAATAGTTTAAGTTATTACTTTACTTTTTATAATAACTCAAATGTAATAACAATTAAATTTCCATCACAACATTAAAATAGAAAATGAAATTGAAAAAGGGAAGTGGTTAAATAAAGTAAATTTTCGGAAACTGCGTAGAATCATTTAGAATTTATAGTATTTTTAGAATAATACAGGTTTCTCTCTTGGCTCAACCTGACTAATGAATTAAATTTGTCATTAAAAATCAAAATAACTATTCGAAAATAAATCAAGGAGTTAAATGTGTGCAGACTAAATTTATTATTGATGATAGGATTGATGTTGTTTATGCTTACTGATTTAATAGCAAGCGATAACAAAATTCTGCCTTATCCAATCTATCAGCATAAACTGGCAAACGGATTAAATGTTGTTACCGTTCCTTTCGATAGCCCGGGATTAGCAGCATTCTATATTGTTGTTCGGGTTGGATCCAGGAACGAAATTGAACAGGGAGTTACCGGCTTCGCTCATTTTTTTGAACATATGATGTTCAGAGGAACTGATAAATATCCGCGTGAAAAATATAATGAAGTTTTAAAAAGCACAGGTGCCGGAGCGAATGCAAATACTTCGTTGGACAGAACAATTTATCACATGACTGGTAATGCAGATTATCTTGAAGAAATGTTTGAACTGGAATCAGACAGATTTATGAATCTCAATTATTCTGAACACGATTTTAAAGTTGAAGCAGGTGCTGTTAAAGGTGAATACACAAAAAACTTTGCTAATCCTTATCAGCGCCTTTATGAAAGTTTACTAAACACTGCATTTGATGCTCATACTTACAAACATACAACGATGGGATTTTTTAATGATATTGTAGATATGCCCAATCAGTATGCGTATTCACTCCAATTCTTTAAAAGGTATTACAGACCAGAATATTCGACAATAGTTGTTGTTGGTGATGTTAAAGAAGAAAAAGTTAACGAACTTGCAGAAAAATATTTTGGTATGTGGGAAACGGGAAATTATACTGCTGATGTTCCGGCAGAACCTGAACAAAAAGCGGAACGGAATGTACATCTTCAGGATGGATCGATTCCACCTTTTATGAGTTTAAACTATAAAGGTCCTGCATTTAGTGATTCAAAAATTGATATGGCAGCACTTGAAGTTCTTACAACAATTCTATTTTCACAAAATTCAGATTTATATAAAAAGCTTGTTGTCGAGGAACAAAAACTCAGATTTCTTGGCGGAGGAGCGATGGCTACACGTGATCCGTACCTGATAAACATTCAGGCGTCATTTATAGACAAAAATGATTTTCAGTATGTTAAAAATGAAATCGTAAAAGCGATAAATAATATCAAAGAAAATGGTGTCAGCAAGGAACTTTTGGATAAGACCAAATCAAATCTGAAATACAGCTTTGCAATGAGTATTGATAATCCTGATGTGATTGCCAACTCACTGTGCAGGTTTATTTATCTGACTGGAGATCCTGAATCATTAAACCGATTCTATTCGCTCTATGATACAGTAACAGAGTCCGATGTGAAGATGGTTGCCGAAAAATATTTTAAAGATAGTGGTTTAACAATAGCTACCATTTCAGATGATGAAAAAGGAGGTGTTGAATAATGAAAGCGTTAATAATTTCAATTTTAATTAGTGGATTTATTATGGCTCAACAGATTGTTGAATTAAAACAACCGAATTCTTCCAAGATAGTTGTAAAATTTATGTTCACGAACGGATCAGTTACTGATGCGGCAGGAAAAGAAGGATTAACCTATACGACAGCTCAGCTTATCACGCAAGGTGGAACCGGTAATTTAACTTATAGTGATATTCAGGATAAAATTTATCCTATGGCAGCAGATTATTTTTCTTTGGTTGATAAAGAAGTTGTTACGTTCACTTTTCTTTTTCATAAAGATTGGATTGAAGAATTTTATCCGATTATGATTGGATTAATTACAAATCCTTCTCTAAGCCAGGCGGATTTCGATCGTGTGAAGAAAAACCAGCAGGCTTATGTTGACCAGGTGATACGTGCTTCATCAGATGAAGAATACAGCAAAAAAGCTCTGGAAGATTTTCTTTTCAGAGGAACAAACTACCAGCATATGGTTGAAGGAAAAACAGCTTCGGTTGGAGCAATTACACTTGATGATGTAAAAAATCATTATAAAAATTTCTTCACAAAAAATAATCTTATGATCGGTATTGCAGGCAGTTATCCCGAATCTTTACTTGAGAAAATTAAAAATGATATTGCAAATCTTCCTGATATAAAACCTGTTATTCCTGAGGTACCGAAGATCAAAATGCCCGATGGAATTGATGTAGAAATCATTTCTAAAGATGGAGCTTTTGGTTCCGCAATTTTCACTGGCTATCCTTTGGATATAACCAGAGCCAATGATGATTTTGCAGCGTTGATGGTAGCTAATTCATATCTCGGCGAACATAGAAAATCTTATGCTAAGCTTTATCAGGTGATTCGTGAAGAGCGGTCTATGAATTACGGTGATTATTCTTACATCGAATGGTATCATAACGGCGGTGGAAATATGGTACCACCTTCCGGTGTTCCAAGACATTCAAATTATTTTTCAATCTGGATTAGACCTGTTCAGATTGCAAAACAATTAAGGATGCAATATCCCGAATTAGATAGTGTTGAAATTGGTCACGCACATTTTGCACTTCGGATGGCTTTGAGAGAAATGGATAAGATGATAAAAAATGGATTGAGTCAGGAAGATTTTGAGGCAACAAGAGCTTTTCTGAAAAGTTATATCAGGCTCTACATAAAATCACCCGAACAGCAGCTTGGATATCTTATGGATTCGAAATTTTATGGAAGGGAAAATTACATTGAAGAACTGTCCGGACTTCTGTCTGAACTGACACTCGATGATGTGAATAATGCAATCAATAAATATTTTCAGATTGAAAATATGAAAATCACTATAGTTACTGATGTAAGTGAAGCTGAACCACTCGCAAAAAGTCTGAAAGAAAATTTACCATCACCGATGAGTTATTCAAATATTGTGAAAGCTGGATTACCGGAAGAGGTTCTGAAAGAAGATGAAGCAACAGAAGATTTTAAATTGAATGTAAAGAATGTAACAATAATAAATTCAGCAGATACATTTAAATAAAAAAAAATTTTATGGGACAGTCTTAGACTGTTCCATAAAAAATATTACACTATCGACTTAAGTCCATTACCACTCAAATCATTTCAGAAATAAAAATGCGATTGTCCGAACCAAACAATCTTGAAAAAGGGATAGATAATTATCTGTCTAAATTGGAATTATTAAATCGGAGTATTTTAAGAAAAGTATTTGAGGGGAAACTGGTTTAATACAATAGCCCCGAGTTTCAACTCGGGATAAAAGAAAAAATCCAAAACTAACCGGGCTTTAGCCCAAACAATTTGGCTAAAGCCGATAAATATTTTCTATATTATATAATCCACGAGCTAAAGCTCGTGGCAATTGGTCAGGAATCCAATGCTGCGTGCGGAGTTGTAACGGAGGAGATAGGTCTTTGGTCTAATAATAAAACTAGTTTAATCATAATTTTTTATAATTAAAGGAAACAGCATATATTTAATTATAGACTTTTATAATTAAGGGAAAACATCGAAAATCAATGAAATTTGAAGCGTTCAAAAGCGGGAAGTACTTACAGCAAAGGGATCATAAAACCTTTTCACCGGCTAACATAAATCATCAATGGATTTGGGATGATGTGAAAATTAATACTAGGATGCATTTAAATAATATAAAAATTATAAAGAATTGAAGTCAGGTTTTACCTAGCTTTTTTATTCCGGTACTTCATACCCAATCCAATCTTCGATTGTGTTAATAATATATTCCTGATCCTTTTCATTAAAACTTTTTATTCTTGTTCGATGATTACCACCGGGTTTAACCATCTTGATTGCATTAGTTTCACCAGTCAACTCAACAGCTGTTGCTGACCAGGAATCAATTTCACCATAAATAAAAATCATATTATTTCCGTGTTTCTGAATCCATGTATTAATTTCCTGCATTATGCAGCAATCATAAACAGGTTTCATATAGTCTGGTAAAAATATTCTGCTCGTCGGTTCTTTAACTTCTTTTAATAAGTCTTTAAAATTTGAAATATCGTAACCGTAGTAACCCATCTGAGTGTAAGCCTGATAAATGAAAGGAAGATTGGACTCAATTTCCTGATCAGAAAAATAACTGAATGAAGATCCTGTTTTCAGATGCTCAAATAAATCATCGTTTGATGCTGTTGTGTCAGGAATTTGTGAACACTTTGTGTACTGCCATTGCCAGAACGCAAATCCATACTCAAGTACTACATATTCAAAAATGAATTCGTAGTCACCGATTGAATAATTATAACCCGACATTTTTGTATCCTCGATAAACATCGGGATTAGTTCATCTTCTCGTTTCAAAACCTCTCTTTGGAATGCAACCATTTTATCTCTACACTCTTTTGTTCCAACATTGTCGAGGAAATGATAAATGCGTGGATCTTCTGGTGCAAGATTCAATGGTGCTACATAGCAGACTGAAGCATCAGCATCATCAGGAAAATAATATTTATGGATATATGTTGTCTGACCACCTTTGCTTATTCCGGTTGTGATCCATTGTTTGTCATAAATTTTTTTTAGCGTTTCAATTATTTTATGATGATCATTAGCAGCTTGTTCAATTGTCAGATAATTCCAGTCGAGTGAATCAGGTTTCGATTCACCGAAATAACGATGTTCGACTACAATCTTATTGCATTTTAATATTGATGATAGTTCATTTTCTCTGTTGTAATCAATGTTGTATCCATCAAGTTCAATCACCATCGGCAACGAAACATCTTTATGTGACAAATAAAATTTCTGTCTGAACTTTTTTCCTTCAGGATGATTATGGTCAATCGGTTGCTCGATAAATATTTTATATGCTTCATTATATTCTGAATCGGGTTGAATTATTTCTACATTCAGAATTCCCGGGAGAGATTCCAGATTTTTCTTTAAATCATTCTGCGAGTAGAGAAGGGAAAAGCAAAGTAGTACTATCCCCAGAACAGTTACAGAAAGCTTAATTATTTTCATTATAAGCTCATCTGATTATTAAGTTGAATAAATTTCTTTTTTCTTTCCGAAAAGATAAAGTTGAGAAAGAATCATTCCAAGCATCATTAAAACACAGCCAAATAATCCTCTCAAAGGAATTGATTCATCAAGCAGCAGCCAGCCTCCGATTAAAGCAAATACAGCTTCCAGGCTCATAATGATTGCAGCATTTGCAGGATGAGCTTCTTTTTGAGCGATTACCTGAATTGTAAATGCTATTCCAACAGAAAAGATTCCGGCATATAATATCGGAAGATATGCTTTTAGTATGTTTTGAAATTCAGTTGACTCAGTGAACAGTGCGGCAAGCCAACTTAGCAAAGCACAAACAGTGAATTGATAGAACGCAAGCTTGAAGGATTCGATTCTTTTTGAGTAATGTCCGATTACAAGAATTTGAATTGCCCAAAAAAAAGCTCCGATCAATACAAGTATGTCACCAATATTAATCATAAGTGATTCGGTAACACTTAGCAAATACAAACCAAAAATTGCTACTAAAGCACCAACCCACGTCATCAACGAAGTTTTCTGCCCGATAAAAAGTCCTAAAATTGGAACAAGGATAATATAAAAACCAGTGATGAAACCAGCTTTGCCTGCTTCGGTATAAACCAATCCGTACTGTTGAAAGGCTGCACCAAGAAAAAGAACGGTTCCTGATATTAATCCTCCAATAAAAATCTTCTTGTCAGCAAATGATTGAAAACTTTTTGTTTTAATTTGTTTGCTTCGATTGATAAGCAGGAGTGGAATTAATGAAAGACTTCCAAGTGCAAATCTTGCGGTGTTAAATGTGAACGGTCCTAGAAATTCCATTCCGGCGCGTTGTGCTACAAACGCGAATCCCCAAATGACCGCAGTTAAAAGTAGAAGTAAATTTGATTTCAATTAGATAATATTTCTTTCAGTGCAGTTAGTAATGCGTCAATATTTTTTTTATTTGAAGAATAACCCATTAATCCGATTCGCCAGACTTTACCGGATAGTTCTCCTAATCCTGCACCAATTTCTATGTTGTAATCATTCAGAAGTGACATGCGTACATTTGCTTCGTTGACACCATCCGGAACGGCTATTGTTGTTAGCTGTGGCAATCTTTCATTTTTATCGACGAAAGCTGATAAACCGATTTTTTCCAGTTCGCTGATCAATTCTTTACCGTTAATTTCATGACGCTTCCATGAATTTTCTATTCCTTCTTCTTTAAGAATTAAGAGAGCTTCGTGTAAAGCATAAAGAGAATTAATTGGTGCAGTGTGGTGATAAGTTCTTTTGTTACTTCCACTCCAATAACCTAAAATTAAATTCAAATCCATGAACCAGCTCTGCACCGGAGTTTTTCGATTCTTAACAAGTTCAACAGCCTTTTCATTAAAAGTTACAGGTGAAAGACCAGGTGGACACGACAAACATTTCTGCGAACCAGAATAAGTTGCATCTATATTCCATTCATCAATCAATACAGGAATGCCACCGAGTGATGTAACAGTATCAGCAACTACAACACAATTGTACTTATGTGAAATTTCTGTTAACACTTTAATATTGCTTTTAGCTCCGGTGGAAGTTTCGGCATGGACAAATGAGCAAAGATTTATTCCTTTATTTTTTTTCAATGTGTCTTCAAAAGTTTGAGGATCAATTGATTTACCCCACGGAAAACTTAAAACAATCGGTTCGGCTTTACATCGTTCAACAATGCTTTTCATTCTTCCGCCAAAAACTCCATTAATGCAGACTAATACTTTAGTTTTTGGTTCAATCAGATTAACAAGACATGTTTCCATCCCGACTGAGCCTGGACCTGATACGGCAAAAGTAACATCATTTTTTGTTTGGAAAGAATACTTGAGAAGTTGTTTAATTTCATCCATCAGTTCAATGAATTTTGGATCAAGATGACCAATAGTATTTCTTGACATTGCTTCTAATACTCTTGGATGAACATTAGATGGACCTGGTCCTAATAAAATTCTATCTGGTGGTGTAAAGGAGTTCATATTAATTTTTTATTCAATTAAAGCTGCTTTTTTGAGAATAATTTTTAATTCGATTAGTTGAGCTTCACTCAACGGTTCCAAAGGCAAGCGCGGAAGCCCACCAAAATAACCAACTAAATCCATCGCAGCTTTCAGACCAGCGACACCATATTTTGCTGTAACTGCCTTATTTACAGGAATCATTCTGTTTTGAATTTCAAGTGCTTTTTCAAAATTCCTTTCACGTATAAGGTTAAAGATTTGAATACATTCGTCGGGAGCGATATTTGCCAATGCAAGAATCCCAGCCGAAGCACCACTGAGAAGTGCTGTGTAAAGAACAGAAGCAGTTCCAACAATCATTCTAAAATCAGGCGATACATTTGCTGATATCTCAGAAATTCTTGAAGGTATTTCAGTGCTATCTTTTAATGCAATAATATTAGGATGAGATGATAATTCAATTACAGTTTCAACTTCAAGATTTACAGTTGTAAATTTTGGAACATTGTAGAGGATAACAGGAATCATTACGCTATCAGCAACTTTGGTATAATAATTTAGTAAAGTATGATGTTTCATTTCTGTTTTGAAAAATGAAGGTGTAATAATTAAAGCAAAGTTTGCTCCCGCTTCCGCAGCATCATTAGTCAGTGTGATTGTTTCCTTAATTGAATCAAGTCCAGTTCCTGCTATTAATATTCTGTTAGTTTGCTTTCTGGCACTTCGAATTAATTGAAGCTTTTCTTCAGCAGTTAGAAATGCACTCTCTCCATTTGAGCCAAATAGAACATAACCAGCAAGCATCTTCTTTTCATACTTTAATATATTCCCAATAAACTTTTCGTACGATACTTCTTCACTCTCAAACGGTGTTGTTAGTGGGGGATAGATTCCTTTTAATAAATCAGCCATAACTTATTGTATTTTATTATTTAGATTATTTATTAAACATATTTTTTAATATAAACCAAACGTTTGCAGGTCGTTCAGCTAATCTACGCATATACCATGGATACCAGTGATTTCCATAACTGATTAAAGTCCTGATTTTATATCCATCCTGTGCTAGTTTGTATTGAGCACTGGATTTTATTCCATATAACATTTGAAACTCCAGTTTCTCTTTAGGCAGACCAATCTTTTCGCTTTCATTTTTAATGTGCTCCTGAATAATTAGATCATGTGTAGCAAAAGCGGCTCTAATCTCTTTTTCCTGAATCTGCTTTAATAGAAATTTTGATAGCTTAATATAGTTTTCATTAACCTGATTTAGTTTTTTGAATACGACTGAAGCGGGTTCTTTGTAAGCACCCTTTACCAATCTTATCCATGGTTTTATTTCAGACATTGATCGTAGATCGTCCATGGTTCTGTACAAATATGCTTGCAGACAGAGTCCTACATTGTTGTATTTTTGCTTTATTTGTTTGTAAAATTCTATCGTTTTATCAGCATAGCTGCTATCTTCGATGTCGATAAAAACATTATTGTTAAGTTTGCCGGCTTTCTCGGCGATATTTGAAAATAACTCAATAGTTTTATTGAAGGAAAGATCAAGTCCAATGTGAGTCAGCTTAAGCGAAACTTCTACATCAAGTTTTTCGTTATTTATCTTTTCGAGCAGGTCGAGATAATGTTGGGTGTTTAACTCAGCTTCTTTGATATTTGTTATATTTTCACCAAGATGAGTAAATGTTGTTGGTATGTTGTTTTTGAGAAGTTCTCGTGTTGCAAGAATCGCATCTTCAACCGATTCACCAGGCATAAAACGTTTCACTGCCTTTTGCGCAAAGTTCATCTTTGGAACACGATTTTTCAACCATTCATTTCGTGAAGCCCAAAGAAGAATATTTCTACTTATGCCCATAATGAAAATTAAAATTGAGGTAATATTATTTAATGATATTTACTTTTTATCAAAACTCATTGAAATGTAATAAAAACAAAAATTACCGTTATCTAATAAGCATGTCAAAAATAAATAATGATTACAATCACGTTGTTAGTTATAACTTGCCTCATCAACCCCTTGTTAGTTACGCACATTAAAAAAAGTAGTACACCCGTAGGGATTCGAACCCCAAACCTTCTGATCCGTAGTCAGATGCTCTATCCAGTTGAGCTACGGGTGCAATTAATTATTTTTTGTATAACCTTCTGATCTCCCGTTTGTAGTCGGGATAAACTCCGTCAGATGCTCTATCCAGTTGAGCTACGGGTGCAATTAATTATTTTTTGTATAACTTTCTGATCTCCCGTTTGTAATCGGGATAAACTCCGTCAGATGCTCTATCCAGTTGAGCTACGGGTGCAATTAATTATTTTTTGTATAACCTTCTGATCTCCCGTTTGTAATCGGGATAAACTCCGTCAGATGCTCTATCCAGTTGAGCTACGGGTGCAATTAATTATTTTTTGTATAACCTTCTGATCTCCCGTTTGTAATCGGGATAAACTCCGTCAGATGCTCTATCCAATTGAGCTACGGGTGCAATTAATTATTTTTTGTATAACCTTCTGATCTCCCGTTTGTAGTCGGGATAAACTCCGTCAGATGCTCTATTCAGTTGAGCTACGGGTGAACGATGACTTTCCGGTTAAAAATGTATCATTAACAATTGATACTTTCACTGCAAATATAATCTAAAATTTTTGAAGTTTAAGATGTATTTAATCGTTGGATTCTCATCTCAAGTAAAACTTAAATTCAATAATTCATTATGAACCTATTAAAAGCAAATGCATCATTCTAATAAAAATATTTAACACTTTCTCATATTGTAAACTGATGAAGACTTTTATAAATAATTCCAATTACAAAATTCAATTTTCACTGGCATACATCTTGGGAATATGACCAATCAGGCAAGAGTAAATAAGTGCTCATCACGAAGATATTATTGCAATTCTGAGACGCATTGGAATCTTAGAATTATTTGTGGAGGCTTGATGAGCCACTCTTGCCAACGATTTGAAACTATGTCCTCGTCTCCAAAAGGTCAATATTATTTCCCACATCAATAATCTCCTCTAAACAATCTTAATAATTTTTTTTATTTTTGAAAGTAGTCTAAACTCTGTTTGGACGAATCAATCAGAAAATAAAAAATAAGGAGATAGATGTTTAAAGGAACAGGTACGGCTTTAATCACACCATTCAGGAAGGATACTTCCATTGATATAGAATCGCTTAGAAAAATTGTTGACCAACAACTTCGTGGTGGAGTTGATGCTTTGGTTGTGCTCGGTACGACAGGTGAGTCACCGGTTATCGAATCTGACGAGAAAAAAATATTAGTAGAAAATGTTGTTGAGGAAGTAAAGAGAAGAATTCCTGTTATCGTTGGAACCGGCACTAACAATACTAAAAAAGTAATCGAGCTTAATAAACAAGCGGAAGAACTTAGAGCCGATGGAGTCTTGATTGTAAATCCTTACTATAACAAAGGCACACAGGAGAGTCTTGTTGAACATTATAAATATATTTCTGAAAGAACAAAGCTTCCTATTATTCTATACAATGTTCCATCAAGAACCGGAATGAATATTCTTCCGGAGACTGCCGTACGTATTCATAAGGAATGCAAAAATGTTGTGGCGATTAAAGAGGCGAGCGGAAACATTTCACAAATTGCTCACCTGATTTCGATAAAACCAGATTCGCTGTCTGTACTTTCCGGTAATGATGATCAAACGTTATCTATAATGGCTTCAGGTGGTGATGGAGTAATTTCTGTTTTCTCAAATCCCTATCCTTCAGAAATGAAAAAAATTACTGAAGCAATGTTGAATGGCAAATTAAGAGAGGCGCAAACTTTGAACAATAAATATTTTGCTATGATGAATGCTCTGTTTATTGAAACAAGTCCATCACCTGTAAAATTTGTAATGAGCAAACTGGGACTTTGTGAAAATGTAGTAAGACTTCCTTTGATAAAAGCATCCCTAAAAGTTGAGGAACTTCTTGATAAAGAAATGAAAAGATTATCATCAGTAAAATGAGGTTATAAAATGAAATATGGTTTAGTTGGCGCTTCCGGAAAACTTGGTAAAGAAGTCATTTCTGTATTTGCAGAAAAAAATAATGATCTGGTTTTTTCATTTGATTTGCAGGGAGATTGGAAGCAAACAAATCCTGAGGTTTTAATCGACTGTTCTCTTCCGGAGGCATTTGATAAAATGATGGATTTCACAAAAGATTTTAATGTGCCTCTTATTATTGCAACAACAGGATTATCGGAAAAACAATTATCGTATTTAAAAGAATATTCAAAACTAAAACCAGTAATTCAAAGTTATAATTTTTCGTTAGGTATCCAGATTCTACTTGAGCTTGCAAAAATCGCTTATGAAAAATTACCAGACTGGGATATTGAAATTTCCGAAACACACCATCGTTTTAAAAAAGATAAACCTTCAGGAACAGCAAAAATGATCCAAAGCATTTTCAAAGGCAGAGAAGTGAATACTACTTCACACAGATTAGGAAATGTTCCGGGCGATCACACAGTAAATTTTGCCGGACTTGGAGAAGTGGTTTCCATTCAACATAGAGCTTTATCAAGACGAACATTTGCAGAAGGAATATTAAAATCTGCAGAGTTTGCTTTGAAAAAAAAGAACGGTTTTTATTCGTTTACTGATGTAGTGTTTGGAAATATATCAATGGAACACTGATTATTTTGATTGTTTATGATCTGTGCCGGTCATAATTAATCTGTAAAATCTGCGTTCTATTTGTCTTCATTATTATCAATAGGATTTATTATGGATTCACATGAAATCATAAGAACAATATCAGACGCAAAAAAGAAAACACCGGCAAAGGTTTATCTTCAGGGTGAACTTGGTAAAATTAATTTTGGTGAATTAGATTATTATGGTTCATCGGTTTCTGGAATTCTATTCTGCGAATATTCCGATTTCGAAAAATTTTATGAAAGTAACAAACAATTCATTACTAAATTTAAGATTGAAATTGATAGAAGAAATTCGGCAATTCCAATGGCTGATCTTTCAAAATACAATTGCAGAATCGAACCCGGAGCGATTATCAGAGATATGGTGGAGATTGGTGATCACTGCGTCATAATGATGGGAGCTGTGTTGAATATTGGTGCAGTAATCGGTGAAAGAACAATGATAGATATGAATGTTGTAATTGGTGGAAGAGCAATTGTTGGTAAGAATTGTCACATCGGTGCAGGAACAGTTTTAGCCGGAGTGATTGAGCCGCCGAGTGCTGATCCTGTAATAATAGAAGATGATGTTTTGATTGGTGCGAACGCAGTCGTGCTGGAAGGTGTAAAAGTTGGTAGAGGTGCAGTAGTTGCTGCTGGTTCGATCGTTGTTAAAAATGTTGAACCAAATACAGTTGTTGCCGGAGTACCAGCAAAATTATTAAAAAAAGTTGATGATAAAACTAAAGCTAAGACTCAGCTAATGGAAGAGTTGAGGAAGCTGTAGATGGAAGATGGTTGATGGAAAATGTATGATAAGAATTTTATTCCGAACTTGTTTCGGAATCTTCCCAGGAATGCTAAATATGAAAGTGAAGCAAGTTCGTCATAAATAAAAATGAAATTAATCGTTCAAAAATATGGTGGAAGCAGTGTTTCTGATGTTGACAAACTGAAAAAGATTGCTTCGATGATTGCTGCAGTCAGGAAGCAGCAGATTGATGTTGTTGTTGTAGTTTCAGCAATGGGAAAAACTACAAACCAGCTTATCGAAATGGCAAAAGCAATTTCGCCTGATCCTCCACGAAGAGAAATGGATATGCTGTTAAGTACTGGCGAACGAACTTCCATGGCTTTACTTTGTATTGCACTTCATGAAGAAGGAATTGAATCAATTTCTTTAACAGGTTCACAAGCCGGAATAATAACTAATGACCGTCATAATGATGCAAGAGTAATTGAAGTTCGCCCGATCAGAGTTCTGGATGAAATTGATAAAGGTAAAGTTGTTGTAATCGGTGGTTTCCAGGGCGTCAGTTACAAACGCGACATAACGACATTAGGAAGAGGGGGTTCGGATACTTCAGCAGTTGCATTAGCTGCTGCATTAAATGCAGAAAGATGTGAAATATATTCTGATGTTGATGGTGTTTATACAACTGATCCGAATATTGTAGCAAATGCAAAACATCTTCCCGAAATTTCTTATCAGCAAATTCAGGAAATGGCGGAAGCAGGTGCCAAAGTATTGAATGCTCAGGCTGTTCAATTTGCTAAAGAGGCAAAAATTACTTTGTTTGCACGTGATACGTTTAAACCAGGTAAAGAAACAATTATAAAAGATGTTTCCAGAAAAGAACTGTCAAGCGTTTTAGCTGTAGTTTATGAAAAAGATATCGTTCGCGTTTTTGTTCACGACGCAGATAAAATCTATGTTGTGCTGGACTTTCTTGAAAAGAATCAGATCCCAATTAAAGAATTTCAGGTATCAGGTATTTCTGGTGATAAAGGATACAAATGTTCGTTTATCATCTCAACAAGCAGTCTGTACAATTGGGAAAAAGTCAAAGAGAGTCTCGAAGAAAAGTTAAGAGATGGTATTTACATCAATGAAAACTTTGCAGCAATTTCGATAATTGGCGAAGGTTTCAGCCGAAACAACGATGCATTGATTGAGACAATGAAACTGCTGGATTCCAAAGCAATTAATTATTACGGAATAAACACAACATCATTCAGAATTTCTCTGCTCGTCGAAAAAAATCTCCTTAATGAAGCTGTAAAAATCTGCCACGAGTATTGGATTAAATAACGAGGTAAAATTTATTCCACTACAAATTCTATCC
The DNA here is from genome assembly GCA_013285405.1 of Ignavibacteriota bacterium. Classification (NCBI taxonomy): domain Bacteria; kingdom Pseudomonadati; phylum Ignavibacteriota; species Ignavibacteriota bacterium. The sequence continues at coordinate 3,316,565 of CP053446.1, forward strand.
GTTGATTTCTATATTTGATAAACATATCTGATTATTAAACTTTTTGTGCCATATTTTTTGTCTAATGATATTGATACAATCAAGATAAAATTTTATATGAATATTTTTTTTAGGATTATTTGTGTCTGTTTAGTTGTTGTAACTCAGGTGATTGCTCAACAAGGTCAGGGTAATTTTTCCGGAGGTTCTATTTTTGGTAAAGTGTTTGACTCATCAACGAAGCACGCAATTGAATATGCGAACATTATCATTTTCTCTTTACGTGATTCATCGATGGTGACCGGTGGAGTAACAAATAGTGATGGCGTGTTCAACATTACACTAAACAAACCTGGTAAATTTAAAGTCGAAGTCAGGTTCATCGGATACGATACTGAAACAATTGAAGTATCAGTAAATCCATCTTCACCAAATATAAATCTCGGTGATATTCTTATTCATCCAACAGCAATAAATTTATCTGATGTTGTCGTTCAGGGAGACAGATCTCCGGTTACTTATGAAATCGACAAAAAAGTTATCAACCCCGATCAGATGCAAACTGTAATCTCCGGAAATGCTGCAGATGTTCTTGCAAATGTTCCTTCGGTTCAGGTGGATGTCGAAGGAAATGTTAGTTTGCGCGGAAGTCAAAACTTTACTGTTTTAATTGATGGAAGACCATCTTTGATGGATGCACAGGATGCCCTTCAACAGATTTCTGCTTCGTCCATTCAGCAAATTGAAATAATCACGAATCCAACAGCTAAATATGATGCTGAAGGAACTGCTGGAATAATTAATATTATTATGAAAAAGAATTTAGGTCAGGAGTTGAATGGTATCTTTAATGCAAATGCTGGAATGTATGATACTTACGGTGGAAATTTTTTAATCAACTACCAGAATGGTTTCAAAGCAAATGCTGGGCTCGATTTTAATCAAAGGAATTTCCCTGGTGATCAAACACAGAATAATATTTATTATCTCGAGAACGGCACATCAACAATAAACTCAATTGGTGAAATCGAAAGAAGAAGAATTTCTTTTGAAGGCAGAGCAGGTATCGAGTTTAATTTAAGCGATTACGATCTCCTTACATTTGGAGTTCGTGGTGGAAAAAGAGAAGGTGGATTTAATTCCACTGATAATTTTACTGAATTTGCTTCATCAGATTCTGCTGATTTTCATTACAAAGGAATTAACGATAGGACACGCGAAGGAACTTACTATTCATTAAATTCAAATTATACCCGGACATTTGATTTACCCGGTCATCAATTAATAGCTGAATTGCTTTTTAGCAAACAGTCATCAGATGAGTTAACAACTACTGCAGAGTTTGATAACGTTAATCAACTAAGCGGGAAAAAAACAACCGAGAATGGTCCATCCACAGATTTCAGAGGAAAGTTAGATTATACTTTACCATTTTCTGAGGTGAGTAAATTTGAAGCAGGTTATCAGGGAGAAATTGAATTATCGGATGAGAGCAACGATCTTTATGAATACAATCCCTCCACCAATCAATATGAACTTCAGGCTCAGTTCAGTAATCTTACAAAGTACAATGAAAGTCAGCATTCACTATACTCAATGTATTCCGATATGTTATGGGTTTTAAATTATCAACTTGGATTGAGAGTTGAATATACTTACAGGAATATTGAAGTTCCTTTGATGAGTCAGACTTTCAATATCGATCAGGTTGATTACTTCCCGAGTATTCACACTTCATATAAAATTACACCAGTGTCAACAATCATGGCAAGTTATTCACGAAGAATTAACCGACCGGGAGGTTGGGCACTCGAACCATTTCCAACCTGGGTTGATGCAAACAATGTTAGGGTTGGTAATCCCAACTTGTTACCAGAATTTATTGATTCCTATGAAACAGGTCTTCAGTCGATTCTTGGAAGTGTTAATCTTTCCATCGAACTATATTTCAGGAAGACAACAAATAAAATCGAATGGGTGCGGACGGCAATAGAAGACAATGTAACTTTAACAACGTTCAGCAATGTTGGTGAAGATTATTCACTCGGCAGTGAAGTAATGGTGATATTCGATCCATTCAGTTTCTGGAATGTTAACCTGATGGGGAATCTTTATAATTATCGTGTTGAAGGAAGTATATTGAACGAGCCATTTTCAAACGAAAGTTTCAACTGGCAGACAAGAATGAATAATACTTTCAAGCTCTGGAGCTCGACCCAAGTACAGTTTAATTTGAATTACAACAGTCCAACAGTTTCTTCGCAAGGGCGATGGGAGGAATTTTTCAGTTCTGATCTTTCTATAAGACAAGAAATTATCTCAAATATTCTCGCGATAACTTTACAAGTAAGAGATGTTTTTGGAACTGCTAAAAGAGAATTTTCTTCGGAAGGTACCCAACCTGTACAATTATAATTATTTTAATATGCACACTCCGGCATTGACATTAAATCTTCGATATACATTCAACAACTATAAACCTAAACGGGAAGGCAGGGGAGAGGATAGCGGCAATTTTGAAGGTGGTGAAGAATTTTAAATTGCTAACCTACCAACAATTTTTATCTTACTTCACGACCTCAATCATTTCTCCATTTCAATAATTCATTTTCTATAAATAAGAATTATTGTCAACCATCAGTTCTATCTCCGTTCAGTTCAGAATAAAAAGCTAATAATTGAACTAAAAAAGATTGACACATTCCATTCAATATCGACTCAACATTTTAAACTTCTGGCATATTTTGTGGGAATGTGATTCAACTCAGGACAATTATAAAAACTCATTATGTATAAAATTTTATCTGCAACATTTATTGCGCCTAACATTAAAAGATTTACAATTGAAGCACCAAAGATTGCTCATAAGAGAAAAGCCGGACAGTTTGTAATTATCAGAATAGATGATTTTGGAGAAAGAATTCCTTTAACTATTGCTGATTCCGATTCTGAAAAAGGAACGATTGATATTATCGTGCAGGGTATTGGTAAAACAACTAACGAATTAAACTCACTTCAGACCGGAAATTATCTTAAAGATGTTGTAGGACCACTTGGCAAAGCTTCGCACATAGAAAATTATGGTACTGCAGTTAGTATCGGTGGTGGAGTTGGAACTGCAATTGTATATCCGACAGCCGTTGCTTTAAAACAAGCCGGTAATCATACTATTTCAATCATCGGAGGAAGAACAAAAGAGTTTGTGATTCTTGAAGATGAAATGAAAAAAGTTTGTGATGAAGTTTTTGTAACCACTGATGATGGAAGTTATGGTAAACACGGTTTTGTAACTGATCAGTTGAAAGAATTAATCGCTCAAAGAAAAATTGATTTCGTTCTTGCAATCGGACCAATACCGATGATGAAAGCAGTTGCAGATGTTACAAGAGAGAAGGGAATTCAGACTGTTGTAAGCTTAAACCCGATAATGGTTGATGGCACAGGAATGTGCGGTGGATGTCGTGCAACAGTTGATAATAAAACTGTTTTTGTATGTGTTGATGGACCGGAATTCGATGCACACAAAGTTGATTTCAAAACTTTGATGACAAGAAATCAATCATACTTGATGGAAGAGAAAGTTTCAATTGAAGGGCACGAATGTAATTTAAACAAACTTCAGCCTAATGATATTCTAACTTATTAATTGAAAGTTAAATATGTCAGAAAAAATTTCTAACAAAGAAAGAATGAAAATTCCAAGACAGGTAATGCCCGAACAAGATCCTGTTCAAAGAAGAGCTAATTTTTCTGAAGTAAATCTTGGATTTACAGAAGAACTTGCAAAGATGGAAGCACTTCGTTGTATTCAATGTCCAAAACCAACTTGTATTGAAGGTTGTCCGGTTGGTGTGAAGATAAATGAGTTTATTGCTTTAGTTGCTGATGGTGATTTTTTAGGTGCTGCGTCAAAAATGAAAGAAGATAATTTACTTCCTGCAATTTGTGGAAGAGTTTGCCCGCAGGAAGAACAGTGTGAGATCAAATGTGTTGTTGGAAAAAAGAATGAGCCCGTTGCAATTGGAAGATTAGAAAGATTTGTTGCAGATTACGAAAGAGAGACAGTTGGTATTCGGGTTCCATCACCAAAACCTAAAACCGGGAAGAAAGTTGCAATTGTTGGAAGCGGTCCAGCCGGTTTGAGCTGTGCAGGCGATTTAATACAAATGGGACACGACGTAACTGTGTTTGAAGCCCTTCACGAACTTGGTGGTGTGTTGATTTATGGAATTCCGGAATTCCGTTTACCAAAATCAATTGTTAAAGCTGAAATAGAATCACTCAGCAAACTCGGTGTTGAATTTAGAACTAATGAAGTTATTGGTTTAACGGATACCGTTGATGAGCTTATGAAAAAAGGGGCTTCGTCTCCGACTTCGACCTCTCAAGATGGTTATGACGCTGTTTTTATTGCAGTTGGTGCCGGACTTCCATACTTCCTGAATATTCCTGGTGAAAATCTTAACGGTGTTTATTCTTCAAATGAATTTTTAACAAGAGTTAACCTGATGAAAGCGTACCGCTTTCCTGAATTTGATACTCCTGTTTTCAATTGTAAAGATAAAAACGTTGCAGTGTTTGGCGGTGGTAATACTGCAATGGATACAGTAAGAATTTCAAAACGTCTTGGTGCAAAGAATGCATATATCATTTACAGAAGATCAGATGTTGAAATGCCTGCACGTGAAGAAGAAATTCATCATGCAAAAGAAGAAGGGATAGAATTTATTTTACTTTCAAATCCTCTTGAATTTATTGGTGATGAAAGGGGCTGGCTCAAATCTGTAAAGATTCAAAAAATGGAACTTGGTGAACCCGATTCTTCCGGAAGAAGAAGACCAATTCCGATTCAAGGCTCGGAATATATTCTCCCGATTGATATGGCTGTAATTTCAATTGGCAATGGTTCAAATCCTATCATTCAAAAAACAACTCCCGACTTGCAGTATAATAAGTGGGGAAATATCATTGTTGATGAAAACACAATGAAGACATCGAAGAAAGGTGTTTTTGCAGGCGGTGATATTGTAACCGGTGGTGCAACCGTTATTCTTGCTATGGGTGCAGGAAGAAAAGCTGCTTCAGCGATTAATGATTATTTACTTAATGGAGATAATCCGTAAATATTTTGCGTCATAAGTTTAACTGAGACAATTAAAATATTTCAATTATTAATCTTGTGAAGAGACGTACTCACATCCAGCAGGAATCTCAGGCTTTACTAACAATACATCTTCTCTTAATAAATGAACAGTTCCAACCGGATCTCCTTTTTTCTTCACTACGTATTTTTTAAAAGTAAAAGCAACCGGAACTATTCCTGCCGTCTTTGCCTTGCTGTGAAAAGCAGCAATCGAAGCAGATTTTTTTAATACACTTTTCGGAACAGGTTCTTTTGTGTTATGAATTCTCAAAACTGCGTGTGAACCTGAAGCACCTCTTGCATGGAACCAATAATCGTTTTGCTTTGCAAACTTTGTTGTTAAAAGATCGTTGTTCTTACTGTCTTTGCCGACATAAAGATCATATTTTCCTTCAATCACATAGTGTTTGAACCTCAAGCTCAAATCATCTTTAGCTTCTTTTTCTTGTACGGATTTTATCCTTAGTTTTTTCATTACTTCTTCCAGTTCTTTAACTGATTGAATTTGATTAACAGACTCATTCAGATTTTTAAGATAGTTGAATTCACTTTTTAATTTTTTCACAAGTTCTTGAGTTTTTGCAATCAACGTTCTTTCTGATTTTGATTTTTCGAAGTAGTAATCAATATTTTTTTGAGGTGAAAGCTTTGGATTAAGTGCAATCTGAATTTTAATGTCATCACCGAAAATATTATCAACAGTAATATTGTTCATTCCTGCTTTGATCTTGCTGATATTAGTCAGCAGAAGATTTCCGTTTTGGTTGTATTCAGCTTCCTTGCTTCCTCTTTCCAGAATTCCGTTAAGACTATTAAGCCTGTTAGAAATTTTATTTATTTCTCTATCAAGAGATTGTTTGATTAGCTTCAAACGCTCTGATCTTGAATCAACATAATATTTTTTTGAAAGAAGAAAATTCTGTGCCTCAATTACATTTTTGAACAAAAACTTTTCTGTAAATGGTATGCTTTTAAAATTCTCAAAACCGAGTTTTATTTCCTGAGCGCTTTCATCTGCAAATACACAAGGGCTGGATATCCTGATCTCTTCTAGGACTCCTTTCAATATGTTTTCAAGTTTTAGATTTGAATTATCATTAGATCGTGATTTTACTTCTTTGATTATATCAGTTCCAAGCACCGGATATTTTTTCCTGATGTGATCAAGATAATTTGTCTCAACAACAAGATGCAGATTGATTGCGTTCCAATCTTCTGAAAACTTTTTATTCAGAAATTCATCATGAATAACGGAAAGTTCAGCTTGTCCGATAGTTTTGAATGGGATGAAGACTTCATTATTTGAAAAAAAAACGTTTGTAAATTTTCCCCTGATTGCAAAATAGATTTCTGAATGTTCGAGATTGAATTTTATAATCCTGTCATCAACAGCAATTTCAAGCGAATGAATCTTTTCATCAACAGACTGGTTAAAAAAGTCTATCGTGTTTTTCTTTGCTCTCGAAAAAGTATTTTTTATAGTTAAATAAGGGCTGCCGGGGACAACACATATCTCAACAAATTTCTCATTACTTTTATTCCTGCAATGAATGATGAGCGTACCTTTTTCCTGCGAAAATATTTGTGCAATATTTAATCCTTTTAAAAGATCATTTGCCTCAATGATTAACCTGTTAAGAAAGAAATAATTTCTGTGCATTTAAATTCATATTATAATCGTCTCAACAAATAAAAGTATGCCGGATGGCAAAAACAAAATTAAATTCATAATCCATACAACCATACAGTCAATCATCCATACTTCTATTACATCGTTAATTGTATAAGAAAACTGCAATTGATATATTTGATTTATGAAAAATTTCCTTCGAAATTCTCTGTTAAAAAAAATACTTTACGGTTTTATAGGCTTAATATTATTTATTATCGTTCTGGATAATTTTATAATGCCGTGGGTTGTGAGTTCTCCTGAAACAACCGTCCCGGAAGTAATCGGAATGCAGGTTACTGAAGGAATTCGTGTACTTGAAGAAAAAGGATTTGAACCTGTAATCAGTGATACATCTTATGGTCTTCAATCAAAAGTTGGGGAAATTTTTCTGCAAAAACCTGATCCCGGTGCTGTTGTGAAAGAAGGAAGAACAATTTATTTGTTTGTTAGTGGTGGTGATAAAACTATATCGGTACCTCTGTTAAAAGGTAAATCACTTCTCGATGCAAAGTTTGCACTTGAACGTTTGGGTCTAAAATTAGGAAGAATTGAAAGAATTCCTTCCAGCCAGCCTCAGGATATGATTTTTGATCAACAGTTTGAAGAGGGAACATTACTCAAACAAGGTGACTTTGTTGGTGTTTCAATTAGTGCAGGTACAGGTGGTGGAACGATTATTGTCCCTGATCTGATTGGTAAATCTCTTACAGAAGCAAAAAAGATTCTTGCTGATAGTTCATTGATTATAGGAAAGATAAATTATCAACCCTCTGCAACTCTGCTGCCTAACACTATACTTGATCAATATCCAAGCAGTGGTAATTCTGTAAATCCCGGAAATGCCGTTGACCTTTTTGTTACAAAACCCGCAGATACCAATATTCCTAATGAGGAGAATGATTAATATGACTTACTTAGCTCCTTCAATACTCTCTGCAGATTTCTCAAATTTATCGCAGCAAATTCGTATGACTGAAATGGGTGGAGCAGATTGGATTCATTGTGATGTGATGGATGGTCATTTTGTTCCGAATATTACAATCGGACCTGTAATAGTAAAAGCTGTTAGAAAAACCACTAAGCTTCCGGTTGATGTCCACTTAATGATTGAAAATCCGGATAAATATTTGGAAGCTTTTGCTGAAGCAGGTGCAAATTATATATCGGTGCACGTTGAAGAAGTTGTTCATCTTAACAGAACTGTAAATCGAATAAAAGAACTTGGATGTAAAGCTGGTGTTGTAATAAATCCTGCAACTCCTGTGTCTGCTTTGACAGACATTGCTGAATATATTGATCTGCTACTCATTATGACAGTTAATCCGGGATTCGGAGGACAGGAATTTATTCCAAATTCAATCAGAAGAATTGAAGAGGCTGTAATTCTCAGATCAAAACTTAATGCAAATTTTTTAATTGAGATTGATGGCGGTGTTAATTCAAAAACTATAGTAAAAGCAAAGAAAGCCGGGGCTGATATTTTTGTTGCTGGTTCTGCAATATTTCATTCTGATAATATTACGGCTTCGACTGCCGAATTAAGGAATCTTATTAAATAAATGTTACACTGAATCCTTCCAGGTATCAATTTAAGTTACACATAATTGATCTCTCAATTAATAAATCTTTCGTACATTAATTCTTTTAACAAATACAGGGACAAGTTTAATTATTCTCTTTTGCGTTTTAATGGATTTTATGGGCTTGAACTAAGGAATATTCCGTCAGAATTATTTTACATTTTTAGTGATAGTAATGGATCAAACATATTTCAATCAGGAAATAATTTTTTGATCACAGGTTCATTTCACGATATCCGAAATAGTATCAATAATATGAAATTAACTGAAGTTATAAAATCAGATTTACTTAATCCGATTAAGAATTATGAAAAGTCTTCAATGATCAAATATCAAATCGGTAAAAAAGTATTTGATTTTAAATATTCATATTCCATGGGTGTTCTCAACGTCACTCCTGATTCATTTTCTGATGGAGGAAAATTCTTCAAAAAGAAAGAAGCACTTCAACTTGCATCGCGAATGGTAGAGGAAGGCGTGGATATTATTGATATTGGCGGAGAATCTACAAGACCGGGATCTATTCCAATTGAAGAGCAGGAAGAATTACAGCGGGTTATTCCTTTGATTGAAAGAATAATATTAGAAAAACCGGAAACAATTATTTCAGTTGATACAGTACGTTCAAACGTTGCACGAAAAGCTCTTGAAAGCGGTGCAAAGATAGTTAATGATATTAGCGCAGGAACATTTGATCCAAATATCTTCAATATCATAAAGGATTTTGATGCATCAATGGTAATAATGCATATCAAAGGTAAACCTAAAACAATGCAGGTTTCGCCCAGCTATGAAAATGTAATCACTGAGATTTATGACTTTCTTTCCGGACAAATTGAAATTGCGGTGAAGCATGGAATAAAACAAATTTTTATTGATCCTGGTATTGGCTTTGGAAAAAGAATTGAAGATAATCTTAAACTTTTAAGCAGGCTTGAAGACTTTAAGTCATTGGGATTTCCTATTTTAATTGGTGTTTCTAGAAAATCTTTTATTGGGAACATCCTTAATTTAAGTATTGAAAACCGGGATGATGCTTCCAATGCTTTAAATGCGATGCTTTTAACAAAAGGAGCCAGAGTAATACGAACTCATAATTTTGTTCAAGCTGTTCAAACTTGTAAACTTTATAATTCACTTACAGACTATCAATGATAGAACTTTTCAAAATCGGATTTTTAACATTTACTCTTTTAGATCTGATTGATATCCTGATCGTGGGTTTTATTGTTTATAAATTATATGTCCTGCTCAGAGGAACAATCGCTGCTCAGATTTTTATTGGACTAATAATTATTTTAATCATTTCATTTGCAGCACAGGCAATTCAATTAAAAGCTCTTAACTGGCTTTTGAAACTCATTACTGACATCTGGGTGATTGCATTCGTTATTTTGTTTCAACCGGAAATCAGACGTCTGCTGGTAATACTCGCCAGAAATCCTATAATAAAAATATTCAGTAAGCATGATATTGGTGAATCCGCTGAGATCATTGCCGATGCAGCATTTGAACTTTCTCAGAGACAATATGGAGCGTTGATCGTAATTATCAGAGAAACCGGAATCAGAACGTATATTGAATCAGGTGAAATTTTAAGTGCCCGACTCAGTAAATCATTAATTACTTCTATTTTCTTCCCAAAATCTTCATTACACGATGGAGCTGTGATTGTAAAAGGCAATATTGTTGAAGCTGCCAGATGTACTCTGCCTTTATCTACAACCACACAAGTTGATGGAGAAAATCTTGGTATGCGGCACAGAGCAGGATTAGGTATAAGTGAACAAGCTGATGTCATAAGTGTAATTGTCTCGGAGGAAACCGGTGGAATTGCAGTGGCTGAGAATGGTATTTTAACAACAGGTCTTTCAAAAGATTCACTCAAGAAAAAGTTAAAAGAATCTTTTGTGGCACCAACTCCAAAAGGCTGGAAATCATTATTTGAACAATTCAAAGGTCATAAGAAATAATTCCAGTCTGATATGTGCAGTCATTCCTTTTTATAATGAAAAAGAGACTTTGACAATTATTTTAAATGATACATTGAATTATGTTGACTCTATTATCGCTGTAAACGATGGTTCTATTGATGGCTGGGCTTATGAACAGAATGAAAATAAAATTCATTTTATAAATCTTGACAGGAATTACGGAAAAGGAAAAGCATTGAATGCAGGATTTGAAGCAGCACTTGAAAGAGGGATGAAAATAATAATTACTCTTGATGCAGATCTTCAGCACGAACCAAAATACATCCCGCATCTGATAAGCAGTTTGGAGACGTATGATATCGTTATTGGAAACCGATTAAAAAATTTAACTGGTATGCCTGTTCAAAGAAAGTTGAGTAATAAGTTAACTTCAGTTTTGCTTTCATTTAAAACAAAACAAAAAATAGTGGATAGTCAATGTGGTTTCCGGGCATTCCGATCCGAAGTATTAAAAAATGTCCGAACCAATAGCCCAGGATTTGAAGCAGAGAGTGAAATGATTATCCAAGCTGCAAAAAAAGGATTCAGGATAGGCTTTGTTGATGTTCCAACTATCTACGGAAAGGAAAAGAGCAAAATGAAACCTTTGCAGGCGATAATCGGTTTTTTAAGGGTTCTATTATCTTAAACAATGAATTAATTTTATAGTCGAAAACAAAATTTTTCTAAGTTATTTTTGTCAATGACAGGATAAACGTTTTTGTATTATAAAAGAATGGAGTGATAAAATGAAATTAAGATATTTTTCACATTCAGCTTTTCAACTGACCACATCTGTCGGTACGAAAATTTTAATAGATCCGTTTTTATCAGGAAATCCAACGTCACCTGTAAAACAGAACGAAGTTGACGCAAATTATATAATTCTGACTCACGCACATGGTGATCATATTGGTGATAGTTTCGAGATAGCAAAAAGATGTAACTCTACATTTATTTGCGTTAATGAACTGGCAAATTATTGTAAGTCTAAAGGATTTAATGCTCACAATATGCATATTGGTGGTGCACATAATTTTGATTTTGGAAAAGTTAAATTTACTATAGCTCACCATGGTTCATTAACTCCGGATAACCATTATGCCGGAGAACCTGCCGGAGTTATTATATCAGTTGACGGAAAAAATGTTTATCATACCGGCGATACCGGATTATTTTATGATATGAAACTGATAGGTGAGATGACCCCAATTGATTATATGCTTCTGCCGATTGGAGATAATTTTACGATGGGAATTACGGATGCAGTTAAAGCAGTTGAATTTGTTTCACCAAAATTTGCTGTGCCAATACATTATAACACTTTTCCGGTTATCATTGCGGATCCAAATGAGTTCAAAAAATTATGTGAATCTAAAGGTCACCAGGTGAAAGTACTTAAGTTTGGAGAAGAAATAGAATTATAACTAAACTGGATAGTAAATAAATAATTTAATGACTAAAATAATAGCCATAGCAAATCAAAAAGGAGGAGTAGGTAAAACTACCACCGCTATCAATTTATCTTCACTTCTTGCTGCTGCAGAAATGAAAACACTTTTGATTGATATTGATCCACAATCTAATTCATCCTCCGGACTTAGTGTGGTAAAACATAGTCCCTCCGTTTATGAAGTGCTTGTCGGCAATGAAAACATAAAAGATGCGATAATAGAATCATTTATGCCGTTTCTTGATTTACTTCCTTCAAATATTAACCTTGTTGGTGCAGAAATTGAAATGGTTGAATTACCAAAAAGAGAAACAATACTTAAAGAATCTCTGCAGGAAATTTCGGAGAGATATGATTATATTTTAATTGATTGTCCGCCTTCGCTTGGTCTGTTAACACTCAATGCGCTTACTGCTGCAGATTCAGTATTGATTCCTGTCCAGTGTGAATATTTTGCGCTCGAAGGTTTAGGTCAACTCTTAAACACTATCAATATTGTCAAACAATATTACAATAGTAAATTAACAATTGAAGGCGTTCTGCTTACAATGTTTGATACCCGATTAAGACTTTCGCATCAGGTTGCAGATGAAGTGAGAAAATATTTTGGTGAGAAAGTTTATAATACGGTCATTAACCGAAATGTTAGAATATCTGAGGCTCCAAGTTTTGGAAAACCAATCATACACTATGACGCTGTATCAACCGGTGCGCAAAATTATATGGCGCTTGCTGTTGAAGTTATTGAAAGAAATTCAAAATCTATAAATACTGTAGGAAATGAGTAAAATGAAAACAGGTTTAGGCAGAGGATTAGATGCTTTGATCAAGCCTCAGGAATATATTAAAAATACTGAGCAAAATGTTGACTTATCAAGAGTTAAGGACGACGATGGTAAACAGATTGATGTCCTTGCAAAAATTGCTGTTGAGTTTGTATCAAGAAATCCATATCAGCCTCGTTTCAATATTGATCCTGTATCGCTTGATGAACTTAAAAAATCAATACTTACAAATGGTTTGATCCAGCCGATTACAGTAAGGAGAACACCTGATCATAAATATCAGTTAATCTCTGGTGAGAGAAGACTTCAGGCTTGCAAAGAGATTGGATTCAAGGAAATACCAGCATACATCATTGATGTTGATTCTGACGAATTAATGCTGGCGCTTGCTTTGATTGAAAATATTCAACGAGAAAAGTTAAATGCTATTGAGGTTGGCACTGCTTACAAAAGATTGATGGATGAATGTCATCTTACTCAGGAACAAATTGCTGAGAGAGTTGGTAAAGACAGAACGACTGTTGCAAATACTATCAGGTTATTGAAACTTCCACAAAAAATTCAGGACGCGTTGGCTCAGGATAAAATTACATCCGGACACGCAAGAGCATTAATCAATCTTGACAATGAGCCACTTCAGCTTCAATTGCTCGATAATATTCTCAGTAAAAATCTATCTGTAAGAAAAGTTGAACGGCTTGTCCGAGAATTGAATGAAGGTGGCACCAGAAAAATAAATAAGACTCAAACAAATGATGATGTGAAAGCTACTTTCTACACTCCAAATTTACGTGATGTGGAAGATAAACTGCGCGTAATTTTTGGAACAAAGGTTAAATGTGTTCAGAGAAAAGACGGTACCGGCGAAATAACTTTAGAGTACTATTCAAAAGATGAATTCGAGCGTTTAATTGAACTCTTTGAAATTATTACCAAGAATTATAATTAGTATATTTTTTGTACTGGTTATTTTTTCCACGATAACTCACAGTCAGGAAATCACCGATACAAACCCTCCTTCCGATACCGGATTTGTTTTGCAAAAATCACCATGGGGTGCTGTTCTGCGAAGTGCTGTAATTCCTGGATTCGGTCAATTTTATAATGAATCATACTGGAAAATACCGGTCATCTGGGGTGTTGGCGCTTTATTTATTTCTGGTTGGGTTCATAACAATAATCTTTATAAAGATTATAAAGATTTGTTTATTGAAACCGGAAATCAAAATTATTTGCAATACAGAGATTTTTACAGAGATCAACGTGATAATTTTGCAATTTATCTGGCGTTGTTATATCTGCTAAATCTGGTTGATGCTTATGTCGATGCTCATTTGTATGATTTCAACGTAGATGAAGATCTTATCACAGGATCTTCAAGATTAAATTTCAGACTTTATTTCTGAACTTAAAAACCTGTAGATGAAAAACTCAATTACTTGTCCTCATTGCAAGTCCGATAATGCTTTCTATAATGTAACATGCAATAAATGTGGATATTATCTGCGGGACAAAATCTATAATATTGATCTGTGGTCAATTATTATAAAATTAATTGATAATCCTTCAAAGGCTTTCAGAAATATCATTTATGCGGAGCATAAAAATTTTATTTTTTTTATTCTTCTTTTCATCTCTGCAAAAGTTTTAATCAACAGTCGTTTCCTTTCAATGGTCAGCGTTGGAGAATTTCAAACAACATTAGAATTGTTTTTCAGTTATCTGATCGTTCTGGTCTCTGTACTAATTTTTTTTATTGTATTCACTTTTGCTTATAAATCACTATGTATTTTTCAGAGTGTTCATTTCAGATTTGCGGATATTATTTCTTTAATTATCTATTCTCAAATTCCATTTGTTTTTGGACTAATAATTTTATTTCCTCTTGAGTTGGTGATCTTTGGTGATTACTTGTTCTCAATTAATCCATCACCTTTCTTAATAAAAGGCAGCATAGCATATCTGTTTCTTGTAATGGAATTAGCATTAATATTATGGAATATATTTCTCACTTTCTTAGCTTTCAAAGTTCACTCACACAATCTTATCCTCAGCACTGTTGTTACGATTAGTTTCGTTGTTTTGTTCTGGGTTTTAATATACTTTTGTTCAGTTATCATATTTACAATTTAAATTATGTCATCAACCGATAATTCCTTTAACAGAGATGAAGAATATATTGTTCACACCTATAAAAGATTGCCTATAGAAATTACACACGGCGAGGGTGTTTATTTATTTTCAAAAGATGGCAGGAAATATCTTGATTTTTTTTCTGGTCTTGCTGTGAATGCCCTTGGTTACGGAAATAAAAAAGTAATTAGTTCAATAGAGGATCAGCTAAATAAATATCTGCACATTTCTAACTATTATATCAGTACGCCCCAGATCCAACTTGCTGAAAAATTAGTCAAGTATTCAGGATTATCAAAAGTATTTTTCACAAACAGCGGAACAGAAGCAATTGAAGCTTCACTGAAACTGGTAAGAAAAGTATCCGGACCTCAAAAAAGAATAATTGCATTTTCAAATGCATTTCATGGAAGAACTTATGGCGCATTGAGTATTAGTGGAAAAGAAAAATATAAAAAACAATTTGAGCCGTTAGTTCCAAATATTGTTCGATTAAATTTTAATGACATTGATGAAATTAAAAACTCAATAGATGCTAATACTGCAGCAGTTTTTATAGAGTTTGTTCAGGGAGAAGCAGGAATTTATACTGCTTCAGCACAATTCGTTCAACAGTTAGATGAACTAAGAAAAATATTTGGTTTCATACTGGTCGCTGATGAGATTCAAACTGGAATAGGTCGAACCGGTAAGCGTTTTTCATTTAATCATTACAATATAGAGCCCGATATAATTGTTTTAGCTAAAGCAATTGGAGGAGGATTACCTCTGGGTGCTATGATTATTAACAAAAAATATTCAGAGGCATTTCAACCTGGTGATCATGGAAGTACTTTCGGGGGCAATCCGGTTGCGTGCGCTGCTGGGTTGGCTGTTACCGAAATAGTTTTTGAAAATGGATTGGTTGATCAAGTGGAAAAATTGGGAAATTATTTCAAATCAGAATTAGTATCAATCTCAACGAACTTTCAATCAATTATAAATGAAGTTAGGGGAATTGGATTCATGCTCGGTGTGGAATTGAAAGATTCCTGTTTAAATATTGTTGATGAGTTTTTGAAAAATGGAATATTGGTTAATTGTACAAATGACAAAGTAATCAGGATTTTACCACCACTTATTGCAACAAAAGACAACATTGATTATTTCCTGAGTACTTTTAGAAATATTCTAAACAAATACTCGTGATGATTTCTTCATTAACTTCTTACATTCTTGTAATAGGAACTCGTTTATCCGGATTATTTACAGTCAGAAGATTAAAGGAATAAATTTCATCAGGCAAAAGGACACGAATAGTCAAAACGTCAATCCGTAGTTTTATAAAAAATATTTTTAACGATTGCACCGTATCTAATACCTCGAGTACTAACCGACAAATTTTCGATTTTATAATATTTCAAAAATTGTTCAAGTATAATCGCTCCTGCCAGGATTATGTCTTCACGCCCTTGCATTATCGTCCCATACTTGTTAAGAATACCAGTTGAATCAAGTTTACTGATTTCTGAAATCATGTGAATTAAATCATCTTTTTTTAGAGTAAAGTTATCAACCAAATCTTCATCAAACTCTTTTAGTCCAAGATGCATACATGCTAATGTTGTTGCCGTTCCCGCTACCGCAATTATCTGTGATGAAACTAATGAATTGTTATAAGTTCGAAAATGATTTGTAGCTGAACTGTTTAAAGATTCTATTTCATTTATTGTGGGAGGTGAGGATTTAAGAAATTCTTCCGTCGCAGTAACTGAACCGAGTTGTAAACTGACTTTAGACAAAATTTTTGTGGTATCACCCGTTATGATTTCAGTACTGCTCCCGCCGATATCGATTACTGTCGTTCTGCCAATAGTCTTTAATGCTGAAGTAGCTCCAAGATATGCATACTCTGCTTCTTCATTTCCATCTATTACTATTAATTCCATCCCACATTCTTTACGAATGGTTTCGATAATTTCTGACGAGTTAGAAGCTATCCTGAATACATTTGTTCCGGAGACAATTATTCTTCCACAATTAAACTTATTAATAATACTTTTGTATTTCCTCAAAACTGCTAATAAGTTAGAGATACTCTCTGAACTTATTTTACCATTTTGTTTGATTCCCCGACCGATTCTGGGCATATTATAATCATTAAATACCGGTACAATACTTTTTGTCACAGTATTGACTTCTGCGATCAAAAGTATAACTGTATTTGTACCAATATCGATAGAAGCAATAGTCATATATTTTTTTTAAATTTAAATTAAAGATTGGATAAATTAAATGAAAAAAGAAAAAATACTTACAAAAATCTTTGCATATATTTCACTTACTTCAGGAAGTATTTGGTTTGGAGCATATATCTCCAGGTTGCTCACAACCTACCAAATGTTTGAGGCTACCGAACTCAAATTAAAAAGTTATGTCACGGATAGTAATATCTCATCTATTTTTCAAACAACGTATCCTTTAGTAAACTTAACTATCTTTTCTTATTTAATTATGATAGTTTCATTCACATTATTTTTGGTATTCTCAAAAATTAAATTAAAAGAGAACGGTTGGCTATTCATTATTGCAATGATCATTTACTTAACTTTACCATTTGAATTTATTCTTTTACTGATTGATTATAAACTCTTTATTTTATTTATGAATGACCAGTTTACATCAGAACTAATATTGCAATTAATAACGAAAAGGGTTACTATGTTAAGCAGCTTTCCGATTATACTATTGTTTAGTTATTTATCGATACCATACTTTTTAGTATTTCAACCATTCACAAAAAAGACATCGAATGAAAATTAAAGAAAAAGAATTTGAAGAAATATTGCAGGAATTAAAATCGGTTGCAGACCAGCTTGGAGCAAGTATCAGGTTTGAAAAGGGAGACTTTAAGGGTGGATATTGTATTATTAACGATAAGAAAGTCATTGTAATTAATAAAATGACCAACCTTCAGAGAAAAGTTATGATACTCTCGACAGCATTAAAGGAATTAGGCGTCGAAGAAATTTATCTTTCACCACGACTAAGAGAAGTAATAGAAGAAATGTCAGGTTCAGTATGAGAATTATAATTATAAATGGTCCTAACTTAAATCTCATGGAAAAACGTCCAGCAGACATATATGGAAATATCTCATTAACCGAAATCGAAAAAATTGTAAAGACAGCATATCCAAAACATCAGTTCGAGTTTTTTCAAAGCAATCACGAGGGCGAATTAATTGAAAGAATCCAATCTGCTGATTCAACATTTGATGGATTAGTGATTAATCCCGGTGGTTTCTCACATACTTCAGTTGCGATCAAAGATGCTCTCGAACTTTGTTCAGTTCCTAAAATTGAGGTCCATTTATCGAATATTGCTTCCCGCGAAAACTTTAGGAATGTTATGCTAACTGCTTCAAGTTGTAATGGTTACATAAGCGGTTTTAGAGAAAAGGGTTATCTTGCAGCAGTTTTCCTTCTTGAGAAAATAACAGCAAAGTAATAAATAGATAAACTTTGTGTCATAAAACTCCTATTCTGTTCTGACTGAATTTGTAACAATCAATGGTATGAAAAGAGTTAACTGATATAATTAAAGTTAATAGTTACAAACTCGACTTAAATTTTGATATATTAACAAGGATTTCTTAAGTTTCTATCAAGAATTTTATAAAAACTATGCGAGACCTTTCAATAAAAAAGTTATACTACTCAATCAGTGAAGTAAGCAAAATCACAGATATCGAACAGTACGTGTTGAGATATTGGGAAACTGAATTTGAACAGTTAACTCCACAAAAAAACAGAGCAGGCAACAGAATATATACAAATAAGGATATCCGCTTAATCCTTTACATCAAAGAACTTTTGAGAGAGAAAAAATATACTATTGAAGGTGCAAAAAAAATCCTTGAAAATTATGAACAGGATAAGAAACCAATCGTTGAGGTAAAAGAGAAAAAAATAATTGAAGATATTAAACCAGAAGTTGAAATTGTGATGGATAATATTTCAGTAAAAGAGGACCTTAAGGAGATTAAAGAAATCTTAAAATATTTGTTACAGAAAATTTAATACGGAACGTGGCGCAGCCCGGTAGCGTACCTGAATGGGGTTCAGGTGGTCGGGGGTTCAAATCCCCCCGTTCCGACAAAAACAAAATCTTATCAGAACATTCTCACAAAATTTATTAATAATATATTTTTTATAATTTCATTTGAATGGGATTCAGGTGGTCGTGGGTTCTTCCGAAGGAATGCCTTCGGCAAAATCCCCCCGTTCCGACTCAAGATCGCTCAACTAAAGGTTGAGTTTTTCTTTTTTAAAATTAACTCTGGAAATAATAAACATTTTTCAATGTCCGTTTTATTGTCTTCTAATTAGAAACCATATTCTTAAATTCTATTTTTTAAATTAAGTTTTGCTAATCGTCTATTCTGATTATTCAGATGGTATACCTAAATTTGACCTATAATTTTCTATTAACCTTCATATTTTTCGTTATGCAATTTAGCATCCAAAGAGAAAAACCAACCTGCAATTGTGGAGTATTTGGAATCTATGGTTCACAAAATGCTTCACTTGAAACTTACTATGGTTTACACGCGTTGCAGCATAGAGGTCAGGAAGCGTGTGGTATAGTAACAAAAAGCACCAATCAAAAAAATCATGAGGTATTTTCTGTACATAAAGGTGAAGGTCTTGTCACGGAAGTTTTTGTTGATCAGGAAATTTTTCAGCACAAACTCAAAGGTGATGTTGCAATTGGTCATAACCGCTACTCAACGACGGGTTCAGCTCAATCAATAAAAAATATACAACCTTTCATTGTCAATTACAGACTTGGCAATCTTGCAGTTGCACATAACGGAAATCTTACTAATGCTAGGGAAATTCGTGAAGAATTAGTAAACGAAGGCTCTATATTTCAAACTACAAGTGACACCGAAGTTATACTTCATTTAATTGCACGCAGTAAATTGAATGATCAAATTGATCAGATAAAAGAAGCACTCCAAAAAATAGAAGGTGCGTTCAGTCTTGTGATTATGACTGATGATAAGCTTGTTGCAGCCAGAGATCCAAATGGATTCAGACCTCTTGTAATTGGAAAACTGAATAATGCGTTTATTGTAACTTCAGAAACCTGTGCATTCGATCTGATTAGTGCAGAGTTTATTCGGGAAGTTTTGCCCGGCGAAATCGTGGTTATTGATGACGAAGTGATTCAAACAAGAGAAATAAAATCATACAACATTCATACTTCAATCGCACCTCAAAAACATTGTATTTTCGAGTTCATTTATTTCTCACGTCCGGATAGTTTCATCTTCGGTCACAATGTAGATAAAATGAGAAGAAGACTTGGTAAAGTACTTGCCAGGAACCATCCCGTCTATAATGAAGATGATAATAAAGTTATTGTTATTAGTGTGCCGGATAGTTCAAATACAACAGCTTTAGGTTATCAAACAGAACTGGAGAAACTCGGTGTTAATTGCAGATTGGAAATTGGTTTAATCCGAAGTCACTATATCGGCAGAACATTTATTCAACCGGGACAGGCTAACAGGGAAATTGGTGTTAAAATTAAATTCAACACAGTTAAAGGGGTTCTTGAAGGAAGAACTGTTGTGCTGATTGATGACTCAATTGTTCGTGGAACTACTTCAAAACAACTCGTTAAATTAATTCGTGATGCAAATCCAAAATCTATTCATCTTAGAATTTCATCTTCTCCAATAACTCATCCTTGTTATTATGGAATGGATTTCCCAAGCAAAGAGGAGTTAATCGCACATAATTATAACTCGGATATTCAAGAAATCGGCAAATATCTTGGAGTAGATACACTTGAATATCTGACAATTGATGAAATGCTCGAAGCAGTTTCAGAAGCAGGAAAAGATAATTTCTGTTATGCTTGTTTCTCCGGAAAATATCCTACAGTTGTTGATCACAAATTCAAAAAGGAAATATATGAGATTTAGTCTGTTTTTTCTGATAATTCTGCTAACATCCATTTCTCATTTCACATCAGCACAGAGTACATATTTTATCAAGTATAAATCAGATGTTTCATTAGCTGAAGTTGAGCAAAAAGTTCAGCAGGATCAGTTTGTTCCGGCAGGGATTCAGTTGAGATTGCAATCTGAAACTAAGTCGGTTGATCATCTTGCTAAAGGAATAGCAAAGGCTGACGAAGTAATAGGAAGAATAATAAAGATTACATTCACTGATGATGTTGATGAATCACAATTTCTTCAACTAAAAAATCTTGACCCGACAATTGAGTATGTACAAAAATCGGTCAACTATAAAATTGATTTTGTACCAAATGATAGCTTATTATCACAGCAGTGGGCATTGGAGAAAATTCAGGCATTTGACGCATGGGATGTAACAACCGGATCTGATACAGTTCTACTTGGTATCATTGATACGGGAATTGATTATTACCATCCCGACCTCAAAAACAAAATCTGGCAGAATCCGGGTGAGACTGGTAATGGCAAAGAAACGAATGGAATTGATGACGATAACAATGGATTTGTTGATGATTATCGTGGTTGGGATTTTACAGATCGTGTAGGTTTTCCATTCGATTCCACAGGTGGTGATTATCTCAATTGGGATAACGATCCATTCGATGAATATGGTCATGGAACTAACATTTCGGGAATTGCAGGAGCCGAAACAAATAATTACACCGGGATTGCTGGCGTCGCTCCAAATATTAAACTTGTGAACCTGCGAGCATTCGATCCGGGTGGATATGGTGAAGAAGATGATGTTGCAGCAGCGATCCTTTATGCTGTTCAGATGAAGGTTAAAGTTCTGAATATGAGCTTTGGTGATTATTCTTTCTCATATGTTCTCAGAGATGTGATTAGATATGCTTATTCAAAAAATATAGTACTTGTTGGAAGTTCAGGGAATAGTACACCTCCATCAACTGATCCACATTATCCATCAGGATATTCGGAAGTAATTTGTGTAGGTAATTCTACAGTGTATGATTTCATTGCAACAAATTCGAACTATGGTTCAACTTTGGATTTAGTTGCCCCAGGTACACTAATAATGAGTACAGCAAAAGATAATAAATATGCCCTGGTCAGCGGTACATCAGCTGCAACTCCTCATGTTGCGGCAACTGCTGCATTAATTCTTTCCTTAGAAAGTTTTACTAATGAAGAAGTTAAGCAAATTATTAAATCTACAACAGATGATATAATGGAACCAGGTTGGGATATAGAAAGCGGCGCTGGAAGGTTAAATACGCACCGAGCATTAACAACGCTTGCCCCTTCTATAATTAAGTTCAATCATCCTTACCAGGATTTTGCGATTCTAGATGATTCCTTAAAAATAAATGCGACAGTTCTTTCACCATTGTTCTCATATTATAGTCTTTATTATGGCTATGGATTTAATCCAACGAATTGGACGTCTCTAATCAATCAGGGAAGTAATCAGTTTTCTGATCAGGATATTTACTCACTTACTCTTTCAAATTTACCAGACAGTGTTTATTGTTTAAGACTGGTTGTTCAATTAACAAACGGTAGAACGCTTGAAGAAAGAGTCAATTTTTATATACAGAGGACTCCACCAGAGGTTATTATAGTTGGAGATGGACCTATTTACTATGGAGATAGGTCAACAATTCAAGCTGAAATTTATACGAGCCAACGGTCTGTAGTAAGAATGTTTTATAGGAAATATGGAATGGGTGATTTTAATTTTATTACACTAGATGGATTTAACACAAATAATCAATTTGTTAAGCAACTGCATTATGGATTTATCCCGAAGGAATTAGCTGAGCCCAATACAGTTTACGAAGTTTATTATGAAGCTGAAAATCTTGCAGGATTAAAAAATACAGTCTTAGATACTTTAAACAATTTGTCATATTTTGTCTGGGTAACATCTCCACTGCCGGAAATAGTTATGCCTACAGAAATGAGTTTTACACTTCCAGCAGGTTATGTTTTTAGTAGACCTGTAAGTTTTCTCTCGGAGAATTACAATGAAATTTTCTTTCAACAATTTTATGCTTCACGAGATGCTTATTTTGGATTGTATGTTCTTGATAATGACTCATTCAATAAAATAGACTCAATAAAGAATAAAATCCCAAGATTATTTGGTGACTTTAATAATAACGGGAAAAAAGATTTCGTAAGTATTTTATATCCTAAAGTAAATATTGACGAACAAGAACAACCAAATACATTCAATTTAACGACAGCCTTTAATGGGAGTAGGATTTATTATCCAATAATTATTGAAAATTTGACTGGCGATGAGCAGTATGAATTAATAACACAAAGTGATGATAATAGATATTACATCTTATGGACAATAAAAAGCGACCTTTCAGTTGATAGTGTTCAATCATTTTATAAAAAATTTAATGACAATTTGGAAGGAAATTTTCCATTTAATAATGCAACTACGGGTAACCTTATTACTACAGATACTGATGGTGATCTGCGAAAAGAGGTTTGGTTTATGGATGCAGATGCCGATTTAAAAGGATACGAAATGGACGGATCAGGATATTTGGCAAAAATAGATAGTTTTATTACTCAAGGATTAAGAATAAATCAGAGTAATGTATTTGATGTAGGCGATTATGATGGAGATGGAACTCAAGATTTTGCGATTCTTTATAATACAAATTCAATTGCTCCAAATTTTCTGCTGCTCATTCTTACATACAAGAATAATTCTTTTGAAATTATCACTTCTAAAGTCTTTATGGATCAATCCGCTGAATTTAGCGGACTATTCAATGAAGCTTATCAATCTTTGGGATTTATTGATGTTGACAATGATGGAATCGATGAATTGGTGCTTAATATCTTTCCTTATGCATATATAATGAAGAAAGATATTACTGGTGATAAGTTTATTTATTTTGAGGAAAATATTAATACATTTAGTGTATTTAAAGGTGATTTAAATGGTAATGGTACTCCGGAAGTTTTGTACAATTATATCGATGGTGCAAAATTCTATGAATTTAGTTTACCAAACCAGCCTCCTATTCCTAATAATGTTGAAGGTTTTAGTATCGATTCAAGCAGCATTTTTCTGTCCTGGCTGGGAAGTGTGGACCAATATTACATTTACCGTGGATTGTCTGCTGATAATCTGGAATTAATTGATTCCACTATTGCCACAACTCAATATGTCAACTTTAATCTTACGCAAAACACAAACTACTATTACGCAATACAGTCATTCGATCTATCAAAGCCTGATCCATATTCAAATTTATCAAGGGTTATTAAAGTGTACAGCCACAAGCCGGGAGAAGTAATTTCTGCCATCGTTTCGAGCAGTAAAGCCGTAACAGTAAATTTTTCGGAAAAGATGAGCAACACAATTGAAAATCTGCAGGCATTCAAACTAAATGGTAATGTTTTTCCAAATTCTATTTCACCGGCAAGTCAGTACTCATATCTGCTTACATTCAGAGATGTAATTCCTGTTGGCATAAATGTACTGGAAGTATCAGGACTACGTGATCTGTATGGGTCATCAATTGAGCCATCAACTATTTCATTTAATATGGATTCGGTAATAGTCAATCCGGAATTTTTTATCAGTTCATTCAAAATAGTAGATGCGTATAACATCAGAGTTATATTTAACCTTGAAGTTGATGAACAAAGCGCTACCGATGTTAATAATTATTTCTTCGAACCGTATAATAAAGCTTCTTCAGTTAAGGTTGATGCAACTGATAAAAAAATAATCAATATCAATTTGAACGGACAGAAACCTGTTGGATCAATCGGCAGGGAATATGTGTTGAGAGTAAAAGATATATTTTCATCTCCATCTACAGGAAGCTTGAAAATAAATGAAGGTGCTGGTAGTTACATAGTGCTTTCTACTTTCGCAAGTGATTTGTCAAACGTTTATGTATATCCGAATCCTGTGCATCCGGAGAGCGGGGAATCATTAACTTTTGCAAATCTGCCAAAGTATGCTCATATTACTATCTGGACAATTGATGGAAATCGTATTGGAGAAATTGAAGAAGCAGATGGTAATGGTGGAGTTACATTTGAATTAAAAGATTTGAACGGGAATACACTTTCTTCCGGAATATATGTTTACAGAGTTGTAATGCTTGATGAATCAAAGAATGAACAGGAAGAAAAACTCGGTAAATTTGCAGTGATAAAATGATATGAGCAGAAATAAGATTTTCAATGCTTCAAACTCATTAAGTTTTCTTAGACTGCTTTTAGTAATTCCAGCCTGGATAGCATTTAGCAATTTTGATAAGACATCGCGTTATACTGTCGCAGCAATAGGAATCTTTGCTGCAATCACTGACATACTTGATGGATACCTTGCCCGGAAGCTTAATCAGATAACTGAATTTGGAAAAATTATAGATCCGCTTGCAGATAAAGTGCTGGTCGTTTTTGTAGTATTCAATTTATTTCTCATTGGAGATATTCCGGAATATTATTTCTATTTGATTGTGGCGAGAGACTTTTTGATTCTAATTGGTGGTTTAATAGTTTCAAAAAAGTTGGGGAAAGTGTTACCATCAGATTATCTTGGTAAAGCCACAGTACTTGCTATATCATTTACACTCTTAATGATATTATTAAATGTTGATAGACAGAGCTTGCCATATTTAATTTTATATTATTTGAGTATCCTCTTAATTTTTATATCCTTTATTAACTATGTAATAAAAGCTATAAAATCCTTAAACAAAATGACTTAATGAAATTTTTTAATAATATTAATATTACACGTCTTAAAGAGGGTTTAAATAAAACCAGGGAAAAACTTGTAAACCGAATCACCGAAACATTTTCGGGTAAAGCTGTAATTGATGATAATACTTTAGATGAGCTCGAGGAAATACTTATCACCGCTGATATGGGCGCTGAACTTTCAGAAAAAATAATTACAAATCTCAGAATCAATCTTAAAACAGAAAACGACCGAACTTTTTCAAACATTTTGAATTTGCTTAAAGTTGAGTTGCTTCAAATCGTAACTGATCACAATAATACTTCTTCAAAAACAATTGACTCCAAACCATTTGTGATTCTTATAGTCGGAATCAATGGAGTAGGGAAGACTACAACGATCGGCAAACTCGCTAATAATTTTAGACAAGCAGGTAATAAAGTTATTGTTGGTGCTGCCGATACATTCAGAGCAGCAGCAAATGAACAACTTGATATATGGGCTCGGCGAGCAGGAGTTGATATCGTTAAACTTGATATCGGTTCAGATCCCTCTTCTGTTGCTTTCGAAACTGTTAAAAGAGCGGTTCGTGAAAGCTATGATATTGTTTTAATTGATACTGCAGGAAGACTTCAGAGCAAGGTCAATTTGATGAATGAGTTGAGCAAAATTAAAAATGCTATATCAAAAAGTCTTCCTGGTGCTCCCAATGAAACATTTCTCGTTCTTGACGCAAATCTTGGTCAAAATACTATCTCACAAGCAAATGAGTTTGCAAAAGTTATCAACTTAACCGGACTCATTATCACAAAACTTGATGGAACAGCTAAAGGCGGAACAATCTTTCAAATTTGTGATTCGAATAAAGTACCAGTCAGATATATTGGTGTTGGAGAAAAAATTGATGATCTTCAAACTTTTGATCCAACAATCTTTGTTGACGCACTTTTCAAAACTAATCACCACAATTAAATTTATTCTGTTATAGAACTGCGATATCCAGTGCTTTAGAATATTTGATTCTAGAATAAAATGTAAGCCCACATTTGGTTGTCAATTTAATTACTTTGAATAATCAGAGCGAAACAGGGATGTGTATTTATTGAATGAAGTATTATGATTAAATTTTGTCTGGCAGTAAGTAAAAGGTAAATATGAGTTTACATAATATACATTATCGGACAAATATTCTACTCTTTCTTGAATGCTTTGATATTTTCATCTTTTCCAAAAATAACAAGCTTATCTCCTACTTTTAATTTATAGTCAGGCTCAGCACTGATGATAGTTTCTTCAATTTCAGTATCATCAAACAACTCATTTGAATGTTTAATCATTAATACTTCCAGACCAAATATAGATCGTATCTTTAGTTCTCTTAGACTTTTACCAATCATCTCGGGCAACACTATTTTTTCTGTTATTGAATAGCCAGTTGCTACTGATGATGTTCCAATTTCACGAATTGATTTTATATCTTCTGATAATCCTTCAGCGAGATTAGCCTTCAATGTTTCAAGATTGTATATCTCCAGAATTTCAGATCTGCTAACAGCTCCTAGTATCTTATTTTCATCGTCGTCATTTATCACTGGCAAACTATCAGCATTGACTTTACTAAACAATCTTAATACATAATCAAGATTATCTTCAGGAGCAAGAAATACAAGATTTGGGTTTGCAATATCCGTTGCTACAATGAAATCTTTAACGTTTTCATATTCTGTCATTATATTTTTGAGTTCAACTTCAGTAATGACACCTGTAATCCTGTTTTCATCATTAATCACATATAAAGAACTACCTGGACCTTTAATAAGTTTATTAATCAGATCTGGCAGCCTGGTTGTTTCTTTTATTGAATTTAAGGGTTTTAGTTCCAGATCCCTGATCAGAATTGATTTTAAAATATTTCGTTCGCGCCCCTCATTAACCTGATATCCTTGTTCTTCAAGATGACGAAGATGAAATGATTTCTTTTGAACAAGTCTGCTGATAATAGTGCTCACAATAACCGCAAGCATGAGAGGTAACATAAAACTGTATTCTTGAGTCATCTCAAAAATCATAAGTATTGCTGTTATCGGGATTGTGTTGATCCCACCAAGCATAGTTCCCATTCCAACAAGGATATATGTTGTTGTGTCGAGATTCATACCTAGAAAATAATTTGCTCCGGTTGCAAACAGAAAACCAATACAAGCACCCATAAATAATGAAGGTGCAAACATTCCACCAAATCCACCTGAGTTTATGATTAAAGGAACAAGAAGAAATTTTAATGCGAACAGGACAAGGACAACTTTCCAAAGAACTTTTCCTGCAATTATATTATTTATACCCGAATATCCGATTCCAAATATATCTTTATAATAATATCCCGAAATTCCCATAATCAGACCAACAATTATCATTATCAACCACTGAGGGATAAGACGTGGAAAAAGAATTTTCTTAAAAAAATAATTTGTTAAATTCGAATATCTGAGAAAAAGTACAGAGAAGAGTCCTCCGATTATTCCGAGAACCATATACATATAAAGATAGTGATAGCTGCCTGCATCAGTGGAAGAAAATACAATGACAGACTCACCACCAAGTAATTCTCTCGATATTGTACTGGCAGATACAGCAGCAAGGATTATTGCAGACAGAGTTGGTGCACTAAAATCATTTAACAATATAAGTTCAATTGCAAAGAAAACACCACCAAGCGGAGTGTTAAAAATTGCGGCAATAGCTGCACCCGAACCAGCCGCTGTGAAAACTCTTCTTCTTACATCTGAAAGACCCAATAATTGACAAATCTTGCTTGATACACCACCGCCTAATTGAGCCGCCGGTCCTTCTGGTCCAACCGTTCCTCCTGAACCGATACATATTACGGGAGCTAAGAAATGAAATATTGTAGTTTTTAATGGTATGTATCCGCCACGGAGAGCTACTGATTTAACAACTTCAGGCACTCCTTTTTTCTGAGCAATTACAGGTGCTATTTTTATCATTAAAGCCTGTATGAGCATTCCAATAGCAGGCAGAACTATTACGGCACCTGCACCAAGAAAAAACAATCCTTCAGCTGTCTGCTCAAAAAATAATCCGTTAAAGAAATCTATTGAATTGTGAAAAAATACTGCTGATAAACCAGCGACTATTCCAATCAGTAATGAGTAGATAGTAAAACTGAGATAATCGGGCAAGGATAAATTTCGAAATTTACCTTTGAAGAATTCACGAATTTTCGCTGCCATAAATAGTATTTCACAGAATTATTTTTATCATTAGGATTCAAAACCTTCTTCGATGATTACTTATCATACTTAAAGAAACCTTCTCCAGTTTTTCTTCCTAATTTTTTGGCTGCTACCATTTTCTTTAGTAATGGACACGGTCTATACTTTGAATCATTATAACCATTATAAAGTAACTTCCATAATTGCAAGACATACATCTAATCCGATAAAATCAGCTAATGTGAGCGGACCCATCGGGTGATTCATCCCAAGTTTCATTACCGTATCTATATCTTCTGCCGAAGCAACTCCTTCCATAAGAGCAAATATAGCTTCGTTTATCATTGGCATCAGTATTCTGTTTGAAACAAACCCTGGATAGTCAAATACTTCAACAGGAACCTTACCAAGTTTTTCTGAAAG
Organism: Ignavibacteriota bacterium; assembly: GCA_013285405.1. NCBI lineage: Bacteria > Pseudomonadati > Ignavibacteriota > Ignavibacteriota bacterium. Next base: position 3,345,663 of record CP053446.1, read on the forward strand.
TAATTTTATTGAATTAAATGTCTCATCACTTGTGGAGTAACCGCGAATTATTTCTACAAGTTTCATCATCGGAACAGGATTCATGAAGTGCATGCCAATAAATTTATCAGGTCTGTTTGATGTTGAAAGTTCAGTAATTGAAATTGATGAAGTGTTAGATGCAAAAATACAATCTGATTTAACTAGATTATTTAACTTATTGAAAATTGATAGCTTTGCAGATTTATCTTCAAATACGGCTTCTATAATGAGATCCATTTCTTTATCGACATTATCTAAGCCAACTATTTTTGTGATTTTAGACAATACCTTTTTTTTATCATCCTCTTTTATGATTTCTTTCTTTACCTGTCTATCAAGGTTCTTCGAAATTGTATCGATTGCCCTGCTTGCTAATTCATCATTCATCTCTACAAGACTGACTTCAAAATTATGCAGTGCGAATACATGAGCAATTCCATTGCCCATTGTTCCCCCACCAATTACAGCAACTTTATTAATAATCATTTATTCCTCTTCTAATTAAAATTTTTAACAATTAATGAAGCTGCCTCACCACCACCAATACATAATGAAGCCAAACCATATTTTGATTTTCTTTTCTTCATTTCATGAATAAGAGTAACTAACACTCTTGCTCCACTGGCTCCGATCGGGTGTCCAAGAGCAACTGCTCCACCATTAACATTTACATTGCTGCCGTCCAGTCCAAGTAATTTATTATTTGCTAAAGAAACAACTGAAAAAGCTTCGTTGATTTCAAAGAGGTCAATGTCGGTAATCTTTAAGTTTGCCTTTTTAAGAACTTTATTTATAGAATCTGTTGGAGCCGTGGTAAATTGTATCGGTGCTTTTGCTGCTGATGACTGGTCGATTATTTCTACTAAAGGAATCAGTCCAAGTTGATTTGCTTTATCTTCACTCATAACTAATAATGCTGCGGATCCATCATTAATACTTGAAGAATTTGCAGCAGTCACAACACCGTTCTTGTCAAATACTGGTTTAAGTGAAGGAATTTTATCGAATCTCACTTTACTTGGTTCTTCATCAATGTTTACAAGAACATCTTCCCTGCCAGATTTAACTTTAACTTCTATTATTTCATCTTTAAATCTTCCATTCTTTTGTGCATCAAGAGCTTTTTGGTAGGAGTTAATAGTAAACTCATCGAGTGCCTCTCTCGTAAATTTAAATTCTTTTGCACAAGCCTCAGCACAATTACCCATATGAACATTGTTATACACATCCCACAGACCATCCTTCACAAGAGAATCGATTATTTCTCCATTACCAAGCCGATATCCATTTCTGGCTTTATCAAGAATATACGGTGCATTACTCATGCTTTCTTGACCACCAGCAATAATTATTTCAGCATTTCCAGTTTGAATAGCTTGTGCTGCGAGCATAACAGCTTTTAATCCGCTTCCGCATACTTTGTTAATTGTCATGCATTCTGTTTTTTCGGATAATCCCGCGAAGATTGCAGCTTGTCTCGCCGGTGCCTGACCAATTCCAGCAGTTAGAACGTTTCCCAAAATAACTTCATCTATAATATCTGTAGAAATTTTTGATTCGTCTAAAATCGCTTTGATTGCAATACTCCCAAGTTGACTGGCTGATAAAGAAGATAATGATCCATTAAAAGAGCCAATTGGAGTTCTCCTGGCAGAGGTGATTACTACTTTTTTCATTTTGTCTTTCGATTATTTGAATAATATCTTGTTAAAATTAACGAAATATTTTCAAAGATTCAGGTTACTTTGGTCTAAGTTATCTGTTCAGAACAATCGAAGATAACTCAAATAAAAGAATTGCTGAAAGTAGTGACGGATTGATATTGCTTTTTGGAAGTTTAGATAAGTTGTCAAGCCGGGTAGTTAACGCATTGATATCCACATCGGGAAATTTACTATTAAATTTCTCAAGCGTTTCTATATGATCATTAAAAAAATATTTATTAATATCTAATCTATGCTTTTGAATATCATTTAACCATATAATAATCATTGAAATAATTATGGTGTAGTTTTCTGAATGATTATCTGTCAAAATAGAATTAAGCTCATTGAAGGCAGAATTGTATTTTCTGCCAAAAGAATATCGAAGAATAGAGACCGTTTTCTCCTTAAGATTATGTGTATCCAGATTTATCAAATGCAATGCAGTTTGCACTGATCCCATCGCGAATGGTGCAGTTTCAATTGCAGTCTTCTCATCAATTTTAAAATATTTTTGAAGAATAAAAACCAGTTCGTTCTCCTTTAATGGATCAAATCCTATTTTCCAACAACGTGATAAAATGGTCGGTCTTAATCTGTTTACAAACGATGTAATCAGAAAGAAAATAACTTTATCCGGAGGCTCCTCCAAACTTTTTAGAAGTGCATTTTGTGCTTCGTCGCTCATCAAATGTGCATCAGTAATAATAATGAACCGATAACCGATTTCATCATACTGCATCAACAGGAATCTTTTAATATCTCTGATACTATTGATCTTTATTGAGTTTGCTTTTTCAACTGAAATTTTATGAAATGGATTTTCAGATTTGCTGATTATTTGTTCTCTTATTGATTCTAAATCATCCTGAGAAAGTTTTTCAGTTGGTGAACTTGAATCCGTTTCATTCTTTCCGCGCGGTAATGGAAAAATTAATTTTATGTAAGGTTCCTGAAGTAATTCAACAGAGCGTAATGCTTTTTCGGCATCTATATTTTTCTGATTTGTAACAATTGCTTTAGCAAATTGGATTGCAGCATTTACTTTACCGGTTCCATCTAAACCTGTAAACAAAAATGCGTGTGGAATTGATTCTGATTGTAAAAAATTATTTAGAGTAGCCCTGACTCTCTTTTGTCCCGGGATAGAGTCAATCGTGGAATGCATTCTTCAGGTGCGTTGTGCACCGATTAAAATTCGTCTTCATTGTAAAAGAAATCCTCATCAGTCGGATAATCCGGCCAGATATCTTCTATAGTTTCGTAAGGTTCATCGCTATCTTCAAGTTCTTTTAAATTTTCAATAACTTCATATGGCGCACCAATCCTGTCAGCATATTCAATAAGTTCTTCTTTTGTAGCAGGCCAGGGGGCGTCATCAAGATACGCAGCTAATTCAACCGTCCAGATCATATTTTATTTTTCCGTTAGAGATATAGTTGAAGTGTCTAAATCAAAAAATGTTAAATCATCAAAGAAAAAGTTAGTTGGATCTAATGAAATTCCATCGTGATAAACTTCATAATGCAAATGCGGGCCGGTAGAAAGTCCTGAATTTCCCGATCTGGCAATTAATTGTCCCCTTTTAACTTTTTCACCAATTTTAACTTCCGCTTTGGAAAGATGAGCGAAAATTGTTTTATAACCGAAACCGTGATCTACTTCAACAACTAATCCAAATCCAGCTTGTCTCTCAACAACAATCACCTTTCCATCTCCGGGTGATCGGACCTCTGTTCCATAATTACAATTAATATCAATACCATGATGGAACTTTCTAACCCCTAAAATCGGATGTCTTCTCATTCCGAATCCGTCTATTGAATAATTACCCTGAGTAGGAATAATGGCTGGTATGCACTTGTGTAATTTTTCATTTAAACGAAGTTTCTCAGCTATCTCTGTTGTTTGGCTTTTTTCAAATTGAACTTCATTAATCATTTTATCAACAGATTTTATAAGATTATTTATATCTAAATCACGGATATTAAAAGTGGAAGAAAAATAATTTTCACTACCACCGACACCAAGCTGTTTTATTTCATCTGAAATAGGTTCTAAGTTAGCAGAAATTCTTAACTCTGAATTCAAAGCAGAAATATCTTCAACATCAGCTACTATTTTTTTGTAGGATTCGGATATTCTCTCAATTTCTTTTTTAAGTACAGCGTTTTCATTTTTTAATGATGCAATCGTTTGATCAGGATTTTTTCCAAGATCAAATAGATAAGAAGTAATAATAAAAAATGCTGCAAAAAAAAGTGATAGAACTAAGAGAACCGTAAATAGTTTAAGCTTGAAATTCTTGATTTCAATGTATTTCAAACTTGCTTTTGAAAAGTAAAATAATTTATTCATACAACGGTGCGCAAAAATAATAATTTAGTGTAATTGATACAAGACTACAAAGAAATTATTCGAAGTCATGTTCAAAATAATCTGTGGACCTCTGGGTTTTCAAACTTTTATTTGAAATCCGTTCAGAAAGCCGTCTTTTAAACATTTCGGCTGCATCATATCCATAGTGTTTGAGAAGATAATTTAATGCTATTACTTCTGAAATAACGGTGATATTTTTTCCGGGCAATATTGGCAATTTTATGTGAAGGATTTCAATATCTCCAATGTTTAATGTTTTCTCCTCTAATCCGGTTCTGGTGTAATGAGCTTTATCATCCCAAACTTCGAGTTCGACTAAAATCTCAAGCCGTTTTTGATAACGTATAGCTCTGATACCAAAGATTCGTTCAACATCAATAATGCCAAGACCTCTTATTTCCATATAGTGTTTCGCGAGGTCAGTCCCTGAACCAATTAAAATATTTTCGCCCTTTTTAGTCAAAATTATGACGTCGTCGGCGACAAGTCTGTGACCTCTTTCAATTAGATCTAATGCAACTTCACTCTTCCCTACCCCGGATTTACCGACGAAGCAAATTCCAACTCCGTAAACATCAACAAATGATCCATGGATTGTTATTCTTTCAGAAAACTGATCGTCAAGAAAATCACTGATTAAATAAACCAACTTAGTGGTTGGAAAAGGAGTAGAAAATACCGCGACACCTTTTTTCTTAGCAAAATCCAGAAGTACAGGAATTGGTTTATTATTATTCGTTAGTATGATACAAGGAATGTTAAATTGGAAAATTGTTCCTAATGCTTTTTCCTGTTCTTCTGTTGATAATTTATTCAGATACCTGACTTCTGTATTTCCAAAAATCTGCACACGATTATATGTGAACAAATCAACAAAGCCAGCGAGTGCCAACCCTGGTCTGTGAACATTTTGATCAGAAATTTTTCGTTCAAGATCAGGATTTTCAGAAAGTAATTCCAGCTTCCCGATTTTCCTGGCATTACTGTAAAAGAAATCTACGGTAATCGATTCCTTTCTGGAAATTGATTTGTCTGTTACAATTGTCATTTAGCTCTGCTTTTTCTTTTTGATTTTAAAGTTTTAAGTTGACGTGATAATTTTTCAGAAGCTCCACTGACTGCTTTTATAAATTCATCTGATTCATTTTTTGCAATTAATATGTGTCCGGGAATCTGTAAACTTATCTCTGCTTTCTTAACGCTGTCGTGATTATTCTGAAAACTAAGTATTACATCTGCACTTATTATACCATCATTGTATTTCAATAAAGATTTTAGTTCATCCTTAATATGATCTTTTAAAGTTTCTCTTGCCTTAAACTTGCGTGCGGTTATTGTGATGTTCATGATTTACTCCTAAGATTTTGGATGAGATTTTTTATATGATTGTTTGAGTCTTTCAATACTTACATGAGTATAAATTTGAGTTGTTTTTAAATTTTCATGTCCAAGTATTTCTTTAACTGCTCTCAGATCTGCGCCTCTATCAAGCATGTGAGTTGCAGAGCTGTGACGCAAAATATGCGGACTTTTTTTCTTTATATCTGTAACTTTACTCAAATATTTGTTTACGATTCTATAAACAAATTTTTCGTATAATTTTTTTCCGTTTTTATTTTTAATGAATGGCTCTGAATAATTCTCCGGAGGAAATGAGTTCAAATATTCAGATAGGTTTATTTTTGATTTATCTCCTATCGGTACTATTCTTATTTTAGAACCCTTACCGAAAACCCTGATCAATCCTTTTTGTAAATCCACATCACCTACTTTCAAGTTACATACTTCTGAAACGCGAAGCGAACATCCATATAATAATTCAAAAATTACTTTAATTAATTCCGGATTCTCATCCGAGTCGTTTAAAAGTTCAAACGTTTTGGAAATGTTTTCAACTGAAGCAATTTCAGGAAGTTTCTTTAATGTTTTTGGATTTTTTAACTGCGATGCAGGATTATACTTTATCAATTCCTCTTTATATGCAAATCTAAATAATCCCCGAAGTGAAGAGAGTTTACGAACAATTGAAGTCTTTTCCATTTGCTGCTCACTTAAGTTCATAAGATAAGATTTGATGAATCTTTCATTTATCAATGCGACATCCACTTTTTTATTTTGGCTGCAAAAATTTACAAAACTCATTAAATCAGTTTTATAAGACTTTACAGTATTTTGCGAATAACGTCTTATGTTTCTGAGATAAATTATGTAAGCATCAATTATCTGATCAATATTCATTAACTAATTGCTTTATTAATAGATGTCAACGAAAATTTTATTTCAGTTCGGTGAACTGCACCGGGAATAAATGAATGTTTCGGAAAAAATATTTTACTGTGAGGTATCAACTGGTAATTGTTTAATCTGTGGTTGAAAAAAATGATTTAGTAACCAAATTCAAGTTCACCAAAGACTTTCCATTACTTACCTGCGAATAAAGTAAAATTATATCTATTTACCAACTTATTTTCTTCTTTTTTCATAATTTTTTTACTTTCTATATTTTTATCATCAAAATCAAGCAAATGCAGTAAACCATGGATAACTAATCTATTAAGTTCCCGACCGAAAGCAACATTGTATTTTTTTGAATTTAGTTTTGCTTCTTCGAATGAGATTAAAATTTCGCCGTCAATTATTTTTTTCTGGTTAGAATAGTTAAAAGTAATAACATCAGTTTCATAATTGTGACCTAAGAACTTTCGGTTTATTTCCAGCAGTTCATCAGATTTAATGAAACTTATTGAAAGAGATTTAATAGCAAAATCATAATCCTGTTTTATATCTGATATCAGTGAATGGATCGCCCTCTTATTTACATATATATCTTCAGAATAAACGCGTAAATTTTTTATCAAGCTAAATCCTTTAAAGATCAGACTTTAATGATTCTGCTGTAATTCGGGCATATTCAACATAACGATGAGCGCCTGCTTCAATATTCTCAATTTCGTCTTTTGTCAAATCACGAATTACTTTTGCAGGCACGCCCGCAACCAACTTTCCTGATGGAACAATAAAATTTTGTTTGACAAGTGCACCGGCTGCAACAATTGTATTTGATTCAACTACTGCACCGTCGAGTACTATTGCTCCAATTCCAATCAAGCATAAATCATGAAGAGTGCAGCCATGTAAAGAAACGGAATGACCAATCGTTACTTTATTACCAATATTCAATGGATATTTTCCATTTGTTACATGGAGCATAGAGCAATCCTGAATATTAGTGCTTTCTCCAATTTTTATATAGTGGACATCACCACGGATAACAGTGTTGTACCAAACCGTAGAATTTTTTCCGAGAGTAACATCACCAATAATTTTTACACCAGAAGCAAGAAATACATTCTCGCCAATTTTGGGAAACATTTTTTTATAGGGAAATATTTTTACTTCACCTTCTAATTTTTGAATGACGGAGGATTCCATAAATTTTTATTCCATTTAATTAATTCAAGCTTAATACTTCCAATTATTACATTCAATGTTGCCTTTATCGGAACTGAAAAAGAATCATTACTAAACCATCCTTGAAAATCTCCGGTTAGACCATATACGCTGACAAAATCTGTGTAGCCATCTAAAAACCGACAATCAATCTCATAATCAACAGCGTCGATTGAGATTGGTTCATTTTCGGTGTAAAAGTTAATAACAGCTTTTTCCTCTTTTTCATTTATAAAACATGGAACTGAAACGGATCTCTCTTCTCCAAAATTCATTCTTGCAAAAAATAAAATTGACAGTCCATCCTGTGTCCGATGTTCAACAGATGCTACCGAATCTAACCAAAGCCTCGAAGCTCCAACTTTGCCCTTTTTCATTTGAACTTTTTTTTGATCGAGAAAATTATATTCTACAAAAACGGTATCCTCATTAAAAATCTTCGCAAAGAACCTTAATGGAAAAAGGGTTGAGTCAATATAACTTTCATAAATCTGATGTATGCTTACAAATGGCAGATCAGGATACGAATTTATGTAAGCAATGGTTTTATAAACCGGAGTATTATCTATTGTGGTTTTTTCAAGAACCTTAAATCTTATTTCGCCCAGATTGAAGAAAGCATATTTAACTATGTAGGTTAAGTCTTCTCCAATAAAAATATTTTCTGTTGATCGTGAATTATGCTGATTATTTTCATAGTGATCTGTCTGGGCACCTGCAAAAACTGACAAATCGATTATTAAGAAAATGATTATAAAAATTTTCATTTCAGATCAGCAATTTGCTTTGCTTCGTCAAACAAACCCAGGGCTTTTTCTAACTGGTTATCGGTTGTAAGCATGACCGAATACCAGCCATCATTCTTCCAAAAGTTTCTTGCAAGCTGTGCTTTAAGTCTGGTGGAAATATATTCTTTATCTGTTTTAAATTGTTCCTGATCGAACTTTACATCTTTTGATGAAGCGAAAGAAATAAAATTATTTATTTCTTCGTTTGAGAAATTAAATTCAGCAACAAATCTGTTCAGGTCTTCACCATATTTGGATCTTATTGCTTTTCCATTTGATTCAATAAATTTTAAAATGTATTGATAAAAGATGTTTTTCCTGAGCAGATTACTTGTGTAATCAGTTATTCTTTCTGTCTTTAAAATATAATCAGGTGTTATTCCGCCACCTCCGTAAACAGTTCTTCCTTTATTGGTTTTATAGATCGGTTTGGAAGTATCCTGTTCAACATCGTGATTAAGATTATCTATTTCAGCAGTGACTGTATCCTCCATATTGTCGTAGTATTCTTCATACTTCTTTTTGTCTTTATAATCTCTCTGAATTGATCTGCCGGACGGAGTAAAATATTTTGAAATAGTAAGACGAATTGCAGAATTATCCGGAAGTGTAAACTGACGTTGAACTAATCCTTTACCGAAAGAAGTTTCACCAACTATTAAACCTCTGTCCCAGTCCTGAATTGCTCCCGATACAATTTCGCTAGCACTTGCTGAACCATGATTTATCAATACAATAAGTGGAATATTTTCATAAGGCGATTTCTTTGAAGCAAAATATTCTTCATCAGCATCTTTTCTTCTTCCTTCAGTGTAAACTATTTTCTTTTCTCCATCGATAAACAAATCAGCCATTTCAACTGCCTGACTGAGATATCCGCCTGGATTTCCTCTCAGATCAAGAATCAGCTTGTTCATTCCCTTTTGTTTCAGATCATTCAAAGCTTTATTAAGTTCATCCAAAGTTGTTTCAGAAAACCGGGAAACACTGATATACC